>DHVG01000009.1 GCA_002412545.1 Elusimicrobia bacterium UBA5214
TGAATTAATTTTTTACTCTTTTGGGTTTTAGGCAATATTTTCCATTGTTTCTAATTCAGTAACTGACTTGACTAACCCCCGCACCTTTGCTCAAAATATTGATGCTCCCTTCTTCGGTCTACTCAGAATGGTGAACTTTGTTGAACCATAAAATTTGGATGACCGCAGGCTACCGACACCTCCCCGGTATGCAGCAGAACGGTGCATACCACGGACAAAGGTGCGGGGTAAATTGACTTACTCGGGTCAACCCTATTAAAACAACAACTGTCTTTAAGGGTAGACTTTTTTTGCTTCGGCATAACCGGCAGAAATTGCTGCTCCGATTTTTTCCGGCCGGAATTGAAGAGTACCGATAACTTCTTCTTCGGGGGCAATCTCAATAAATTCAATTTCACGATGTTTTTCGTGAATAAAGTTTATGTTTTTATACAATTCTTCTGTCTTATTTCCTAAATTCTCCGCTCTCTTTTTCAATTCGTTCCAGGAACGGATATTGGCATTAATCATTTCCGCAATGCGTAAATCATTCGCACATACTTCGGCAAGGATAATATCTAAACTTCTTACCCCGATATCAATCAGCCGGCGATATTCTTTATTTTCTTGCCGCACATTCGTTGATGCAGCAAGAATAACAAAAATTCTTTCCGCCCCGAGATTAATTGCCGTAGATAGCGGGGTAATCTCGCGCACCCCGCCGTCAATGATTTGTTCCCGGTCTAAATTTATCGGTTCAAAAGTTACCGGGATAGCGGTGCTGGCTAAAATCCATCTTTTTAAATCGGGATAATTCTGGTTAACCGAAATATATTCACCGGTCTGCAGAGAAACTGTCCCGATTCTCAATTCTTTACCCGAATTTCTGATTTTTTCCGGGTCAACATAACAGTCAATCTTTTTCCATAAGGGACGGTTGCAGTAGACACTATCGGCACCGAAAAGTCCGCCTAAGATACCAAATAGTCGCTGATGGAATATATCCCGGTGCGATTTTATCTCCTGCCATATTTTTTTTAGCGTATTGAAATCACCCTGGGCAACCATTGAGGCATTGAGTGCACCTGCGGAAACACCGCAGATAATTTCAAAATCTATCTTCTTTTCGTTAATTAAATAATCAAGTGCGCCGACTTGAAATGCACCTTTTGCTCCCCCACCACTGAGAACTACTGCGGTCTTCATTACTTACTCCGTATGATTACAGTGATTTAAACAAACGATTACAGCGACAAACAACGATTTAAGAACTGTCTAACTTCCTAACTATTTAACTTGAATATAAAGTTCTTGTGCTTTTGCATCGGTTAGCGAAGCGAGAAAATCAATTACGAACCTTACCTGCCTATTTTCCAGGTTTGCTCTCTTTCTTATCCAGGGCATTTCTTTCAAAACTAAATCAAAATTGTTCAGATAGTAATCGTATAATTTAGATAAAATTTCGTTTGCTCTTTTTTCTTCACCGGCAATAGACGGTAAAGTATAAACTTCCTGAAAAAGAAAATCACGCAAAGTAGTGGTCGCTTTCATTACTTCCGGAGACATTTGTATTTTTTTATTCTTTTCCAGCTGACTGCCTTGCTCAATGATACTTTTTACCATGGTATCAATCCGTTTACCGTGCGAATTGCCTAAAATTTTAATCGGTTCACGGGGTAACTGCTCCCCTTTAAGCAGTCCCATATTGATTGCATCGTCAATATCGTGGTTGATATAAGCAATCCAGTCGGCAAATTGGACAATTTCACCTTCTAAAGTGATTGGCTGATTAGGTTCACCGTAGAATTCCTTAGAGGTTTCATAATTCATTTTTCTTCGTCTTGCATGTTTAAGTATGCCGTCACGCACTTCGTAAGTCAGATTTAAACCTTGCCCGTTCTTTTCTAAAAGGTCAACCACCCTTAATGACTGTTCGGCATGATGGAACCCTTTAAGGCAATTACCCTTGAGACGGTCGCCTCTTTTAGCAAGACGGTCTAAGATTTTCTCGCCGATATGTCCGAAAGGGGTATGCCCTAAATCATGTCCGAAAGCAATCGCTTCAGTCAAGTCCTCATTTAAGCGTAAAGCACGGGCAATCGTCCGGGCAATCTGGCTTACTTCCAGGGTATGGGTCAGCCGGGTACGGAATTTTTCACCGGTTGTGGATAGAAAAACATTAGTTTTGTATTTCAAAAGACGGAAAGAAAGGGAATGTAAAATACGGTCTTTATCTTTTTGGTAGGCGGTACGTACCGGACACTCTTCTTCCGGTTTTACCCGTCCCCGCGTGTTGGTAGAAAGTTGAGCATCGGGTGAGAGATGTTCTTTTTCTTCTTTCTCTAAGAGTTGACGGATAAGCATTGTCTTAGACCGTAATCAGACTTTTTTAAATCACTGAAATCATTTTTCTATTAGAGGGATTCAAAATGGGTTAAATCTTTGAAAGCACCGAAACGCTGTTCTATCTCGGTAAGAGTCAAAGTTTTGAACCGTTGAATACTGAAATCTTCAACATCAAAAGAAGCCATGACACTACCAAAAATTATTGCCCGACGGATATTCCGCTCGCTAAGATTCCCCATTTTTGCTAAATAACCAAGAAAACCGCCGGCAAAACTATCTCCGGCACCGGTAGGGTCGTAGACAAATTCTAAAGGATAACCGGGAGCAGAAAATATTGAATTCTTGGTAAAACATAAAGCACCGTATTCGCCACGTTTTACCAAAATTGCTCTCGGACCTAAGGACAAAATTTTCCGTGCCGCTTTTACTAAGTTTACTTCACTGGAAAATTGTCTTGTTTCCGCTTCATTTATTACCAAGATATCTACTTTTTTAAGTGTTTTCCTCAATTGTTCCGGTTTATTTTCAATCCAGTAGTTCATCGTATCACAAACCACTAAAGACGGTTTTTTTACCTGTTCAAGCACTCGCTTTTGCAGTTGCGGGTCAATATTAGCTAAGAAAATGAATCCGGTATTCTTATAATCTTCCGGCAGGTGCGGCTGAAAATTTTCAAAAACATTAAGTTGTGTCTCTAAAGTTTTTGCCTCGTTCAAATTGTAACTGTATTCACCTTTCCAGCGAAATGTTTTGCCCGGGATTTTCTCCAGACCTCTCAAATCAATCCCGCGTGATTCTAAAAGTTTAGCGTGTCTATCCGGGAAATCTTCACCGACTACGGCAACTAATTTAATTTTGGTAAAGAAACTTGCCGCCAAGGAAAAATATACCGCCGACCCGCCGAGTGCCTCCTCAACCTCACCGAAAGGTGTTTTCACTGTATCCAGTGCTACCGAACCAACCACCAAAATATCTTTACTCATACATACTTACCAATCAAAAGTTTAAGTTTGTTATAGACCTTCTTATCCATTTTATTTTTTGCCGTAATCACTGCGTATTTCATTGCCGTAGCACATTCACAGTTACGTTTCCGGTCTAAATTTGGTAAAACAGTTTTGATTAATTTTTTAACATTTTCTACATTCGCTTTCATATTGTTGAGTACGGTTTTAATCGTCACATGTTCTTCTTCTTTCCAGACATCATAATCAGTAACTAAACCAATGGTTGCATAACAGATTTCTGCCTCTCTTGCAAGTTTTGCTTCTGGTAAAGCGGTCATCCCGATAATCGAAAATCCGAGGAGACGGTTCACTGCTGATTCCGCTTTAGTGGAGAACTGCGGTCCTTCAATACAGACATAAGTACCGCCGAGATGAACCGGTAAGTTTAAAGATTTCGCTGAATGATAAAGAGACATTGTAAGTTCACTACAAAAAGGATGAGCAAAACCTACATGCCCGACTAAACCGGATTGGAAAAAACTGGAAACCCGCATCTTTGTCCGGTCAAAAAGCTGGTCAGGAAGAACAAAATCACGGGGACGGATTTCTTCTCTCAATGAACCGCAGGCGGAAATAGCGATAATTTGTTCTACCCCGAGTTTTTTCAAAGCGTAAATATTCGCCCGCGAGTTAATCTCTGCCGGGATAACCCAATGTCCGCGACCATGTCTCGGCAAAAAAGCACAATTTATCCCTTCCAAATTACCGAGGATAATCTTATCCGAAGGTTGACCAAAAGGGGTATCAATTTTTACTTCCTTAACATTTTTTAAACCTTCAATTTCGTAAAGACCGCTACCACCAATAATCCCAATCTTCGCTTCTCCCTGCATAAAAATTCTCCTTTCTCTCCTCAACCCACCCTCTCTCTCAAGGGACTGTCTGACAATTCAGTTTTTTTCTTTGTAGCGGTGCGATTTATCGCACCTTTTTGTCGCATAAATGCGACCGATACAGGGTTGTCCTTGTAATAAGTTGAGATAAAGAATAAATTTATTTTACAAAAAATTATGCTAAATTCAAAATCTTCTTGGCAAAAAAAATGCCCACCTCTCTCGCCTCGCTAAAGCTCCGGCGAAGCGGGTCGGCAGGCAAAATATTTTTTACCCAAATTGCTACCATTTCTTATCTCTTTCTGGTCAAAACATCTTTGGCTGATAACACAATATCGGTTGCTTTTAATCCATATGCACACAGTAATTCTTCCGCTTCACCGGAACCGCCAAATTTATCTTTTACACCAACGATTCCCATCGGGACCGGATAATTCTTTACCACTACTTCCGCTACTGCACTGCCCATTCCACCGTGAATTTGATGTTCTTCGGCGGTAACAATTGCTCCACATTCTTTAGCTGCCGAAACGATTGTTTCTTCATCAAGCGGTTTGATTGTATGCAGGTTAACCACTCGTGTTTGGACACCTTCTTGAGATAAAATTTCTGCCGCTTTTAGTGCTTCCCAGACCATACTCCCACTGGCAATGATTGCTAAATCATCACCTTGACGGAGAATGTTTGCTTTACCGATTTCAAACCGACTGGACTCGTCAGTAATCACTGGTAACGGTTCACGGGTTAATCTCAAATATAGCGGACCATAAATTTCGGCTGCGGCTAAGGTGGCCCTTCTTGCTTCCAGTGCATCACAGGGGACGATAATCTTCATCCGCGGTAAACAACGCATCAGGGCAATATCTTCTAATGCCTGATGGGTAGCTCCGTCGGGTCCGGTAACTATACCCGCATGACTGCCGACAATTTTTACATTCAGATTTGAATAACATACTGAATGACGAATTTGGTCCCACCCTTTACCGGTAATAAATATACTGTAAGCGGTAGCAAAAGGTATCTTGCCACTGGCGGCTAAACCTGCAGCAACACCAATGATGTCCTGTTCGGAGACACCGACATTAAAAAAACGTTCGGGAAATTTTTTTGCGAATGCACCGGTTCTTGTTGAAGAAGCAGTATCCGCATCTAAGACCACTACTTGCGGGTTCTTCTCCCCAAGAATAAGTATTGCTTCACCATAACCATCACGGGTTGCTTTTTTGGTAGGGGTTACCTGCGGGGTAGTGCCGACTACCTGCGGGGCAGTACTCGCTGCTTTTAAAGTAGCTCCTGGGTCGCTTTCTCCGCCTGTTCCTTGGTCGGTGCTTTGCCGTGCCATTGATTATCTCCTTCTATAAAAGATACACCTTTACCTTTAATTGTATGGGCAATAATTGCCGTTGGAAAACCTCTAATCTTTTTTGCTTGCTCAAAAGCATTATCTATTTCGTTATAATTGTGTCCATCAATTTCAATCGTTTGCCAGCCAAATGACTGCCATTTAGCAGTTAAGGGTGCCATATTTTTTATCTCATCAAGTTTACCATCAAGTTGAAAACCATTATAATCAACAATTGCACAGAGATTGTCTAATTTATAATGGCTGGCAGTAAGCACAGCTTCCCAGACTTGTCCTTCGTCAAGTTCACCGTCACCTAACATACAATACACACGATAATTTTTTTTATCTAAACGACCACTTAAAGCGATACCGCAAGCAAAAGATAAACCCTGTCCTAATGCACCACTGGTATTTTCTATTCCCGGTAAACCTTTATCTAACGCCGGGTGCCCCTGGAGACGGGTATGTAGTTTACGAAAAGTTAATAATTCTTCCGGAGGGAAATATCCCGCTCTGGCTAAACAAGCATATAAGGCAGAGCAAGCATGCCCTTTAGAAAGAATAAAACGGTCACGCTCTTCCCATTGTGGATTTTTTGGATTATGCCGCATTTGTTTAAAATATAAAACCGCGAGAATATCCGTCATTGATAATGAACCACCCGGATGACCACTTTTTGCCTCGGTAATCATTGCAATAATATCCCGCCGAATCTGTTTAGCAATTTTTTCTAGACCGGAATAATCTGTCCTTTTGCAGTTGTTCATTTATTCATCTCCAAATGCTTAATCAGGGTAATATCCAAAGCAAGATTTAAATAGCGATGTTCACGATTTAATTCTTTATAAGGAATAAAAAGTAAAGAAATTTTTTCGGTCTCGGCTAAGGTAGACAGATGTAAAGAAAATTCACTATCCAAAACTCCACTCCCGGGCGGTGGACCAAGGATAATGGCAACATTTACTTTATTCGTTTTACATAATTCAGTAAAGAAAGCATAGTTAATTTTACCTTTTAGATTATATTCTTTTTCAAACATTGGTTCTAAACAAAATTTAAGTTTATGTTTTTTAATAATTTCCATAAATTTATTTTTCATTGTTTGTAAATCTATACCTTTATCTTCAGGATAGAAGAAAGCAACCTCTACTGGAAGTAAACTGAGGTCAATTTCCGCTGAGGGAACATTGTAAACTCCTGTTATTGGTTGCGGAATTACTCCCGGTGCTTGTGAAGGTATTACTGGTGGTTGCTGAACTGTTGACGGTGCCTGCGTAGACACTGCCGGTCGTTGTGGAACGACTGCCGGTCGCTGCGGAACGACTGCCGGTGCGGTTTCTACTTCAGGTTCAAGTTCAGCCATTAGTTCTTTAACCAAATCCATAGTTATTTCAAGTTTATTAATTTTGGCAAAGGCAGATAATCTCTTTAAGAAACCTTCTAACTCACGAATATTAGAAATAAGTCTGGTAGCGATAAACTTCAACATCTCTTCACTGAGTTCAATATTTTCATGTTCACTTTTTTTCTTTAGAATTGCAATTCGTGTCTCTAAGTTTGGTGGTTTAATATCGGCAATTAGACCCCATTCAAACCGTGAACGTAAACGGTCCTCAAGCAAGGTTAACTGTTTTGGTGGACGGTCAGAAGTCAAAACAATTTGTTTAGCATTTTCGTAAAGAATATTAAAAGTATGAAAAAATTCCTCCTGAGTAGATTCCGACTCCGCAAGAAATTGCACATCATCAACTAAAAGTAAATCTAAATTACGGTAACGGTCACGGAAAGATTGAATTTCACCGCGTCTAATTGCTTCAATTACTTCTGAAGTAAACTTTTCACTTGTAACATAAAAAGTTTTGCTCTCCGGATTTTTATCTTTTGCATGATGGCCAATCGCTTGCATTAAATGTGTTTTCCCTAAACCAACACCACCATAAATGAAAAAAGGATTATAGGCTTTCCCAATATTTTCGGCAACCGCTAATGCAGCCGCATGGATGAAACGATTATTCAAACCAACAATAAATTCTTCAAATGTATAGTTGGGATTAAGTTTCAGTTCCCAGAAGGATTCTTCTTTCTTTCCGTTGGATTCTTTTCTTGGCATTTTTTTCCGCTAAAGCGCCAAATTTCCGCCCGATAGGTCATGGTCTACCGATAAACCACCAAATTTTATTTCTTGGCGTTTTGGCGGATTTTTTTGCGGTTTCGCGTATGTTTAGCGTTTTTGCGTCTTAGTATAATTCTTTCCAATATTTGCGCAATGAGTGTAAAAAATAGCGGACTACATTTCCAGTAGCGGTTTGAATATCCAGCCCTTCGTAAGTATAAGAATCTGCCCAAATTACTTCACCGGATTTAGGGTCAACCATTTTTGCGGCAATACCAATCGTTGCATTAGTAACCAAAATTTGACTTCCTTCTAAACCAGCAATTCTTCCCCAGGCATATCCGTAAGTCCCGCTTATCTCAGTCAAAGAAGGATAAATAATTATTTTTTGGTCAGTAGTTCCTTCTCCTAAATATACTAAAAATTTGCGTTCCGGTAAATAGCGTGTCACTGCACCGGTCACCAAAATGTCAATTTCTCTCTCGGGTTTAGTTTCTTTACCCACCTCTTTTACAATCAATCCTTTCTTCAAAAATTGACGGATGAATTCTTCTTGGACAATTTTTCCTGATTCACCTTCCCCGCCGAATTCACTTACACCAATTATCTTAATTTGTGAGAAATCGTATCCAGTTTTAATTGCTAAACGGGTCGGAGCACAGGCAATTAAGACAGTAGAGAGTAGAAAGTAGAGAGTAGAGAGTAGAAATTTCCCCATTATTTTAGGTATTCTTCAATTTGTTTTAAATGTTTACGAGACATTTCTTTTATTTCTTTACTTCTGGTTAAGATATTCACCTTTTGCCACGAAACATATGCCTCGTTCCATTTCTCTTTCTTCTCATAAAGTAAAGCCAAAGTATAATGAAGAACTTCCGATTGTGAAAAGTTATCTCTTACCTTTTCCAAAAATAAAATTGCTTCATCATATTTACCAACCTCGGTAAGACATACACCAAGAAGAAAATAAGCCGTAGTGTGTTTGGGTTCCAATTCAACAACTTTAAGCAATTCATCAATAGCTAACTGGTATTGTCCAGTGTTCGCTAAAAGTAATCCTTTCTGGAAGGAAGGTTCACCTTGAAAGTTCACCTTGAAAGGTTTTTCTTGAGCAAAAAGTGAAGTAACCAATAACTGATAACCGATAACTAATAACCAGAAAAAATTTTTCATTAAGGTAATCACCTCTTTAAATATTTATTTTCTATTTCTAAAATTTTATTTATTCTTCGTTCGTGCCGTCCACCAGTAAACTCGGTCTTTAACCATACTTCCA
This sequence comes from Elusimicrobia bacterium UBA5214, assembly GCA_002412545.1. Taxonomy (GTDB): domain Bacteria; phylum Elusimicrobiota; class UBA5214; order UBA5214; family UBA5214; genus UBA5214. The sequence goes on from DHVG01000009.1 coordinate 8,900, forward strand.
CAATTCCTCTTATCCGTTTCAAAGATAAAACATCCGCACTCAAACAAAGAACATTCGCATTATTATGTTCCCGGGAGAATCTTGCCATTTTTTTATTCAGACAAAGTGCTGCCCGGATACCGGGAATCTTGTTCGCGGCAATTGACATCCCAATTCCGGTAGCACAAAAAAGGATACTGCAGTCAAAATTTCCTTGAGCTACTCCCTCCGCTACTGGGCGCGCATAATCCGGGTAATCACAGGATTCTTCCGAAAAACAGCCGAAATCTTTAACTTCATAACCGGAATTAAGCAGAAAATTTTTTATTTCTTCTTTAATCTTATACCCGCGATGGTCACTACCTAAAGCAATCTTCATTCTACCTAAAAACGATGCAGACAGATTTAAGCGAATTCAGACAGATGTCATTGCGACTCCGACATATCGTCGGAGGAAGCAATCTCTAAGAGATTCCTCTCTAAAAGCGAGATTGCCACGCTATCACTCGCAATGACAACGAAAGGTGCGGGATATCTGTTTGCATCCGCAATCATCTGTTTGAATCCGTTATTGGTCGTACTTGACGATTGGGATAAAACTTTTTGCCTCTAAAGAAGCACCGCCGACTAATCCGCCGTCAATATTCGGGCAGGACATCAGAACTTTAATATTATCCGGACGGACTGAACCACCGTAAAGAATACGGACATTATCAGCAATCTCTTGATTGTAAAGTTGTCCGAGAAGATTCCGGATAAACTTATGCACTTCTTCGGCTTGTTCGGGTGTAGCGGTTTTACCGGTGCCAATTGCCCAGACCGGTTCGTAAGCAATAACTAATTTTTGCGCTTGTTCATTACTTAGACCAACTAAACCATTTTTAATTTGTTTTTCTATAATTTGAAAAGTAAGATTCTTTTCTCTCTCGGAAAGTGTCTCTCCAATACAAACTATTGGGACTATTCCACAATTCAACGCGGTTTTAGTTTTACGGTTCAAGGTTTCATCGGTCTCCGCAAAAAATTGTCTTCTTTCCGAATGTCCGATGATACAATAGTGACAACCGAGGTCAATCAGCATCAGCGGTGAAATTTCACCGGTATAGGCACCGTTCTTTTCCCAGTACATATCCTGTGCCCCAAGTTGGATATTCGAACCCGCAAGTATATCTTTGACTGCGGACAAAGCAGTAAAGGGAGGACAGATAACAATTTCCCGGTCAGAAATTCCGCTAAGATTTTCGCGTAATTCTTTCGCCAGATTCACTGCTTCGCTAATTGTCTTATACATTTTCCAATTTCCGGCAATTATCGGAATTCGCATATTTAACATTTTAGCAAAAAAATAAAAAAAGTCAACCCCGCCCTTTTGATTGATAAGGATAAATTAAATTTATACTCCATAGTGCTAATGAAATATCCAATCAGGCGATAGGTAAGCACCTATCAATCAAAAGGGCGGGGCAAACAAAAATCCCCTCATCCTTTCATCCTCTCCCCTTGCGAAGCGTAGCGAAGTCCCGCATCTTTTTATGGTGTGGGGATGGGAGAGGGCAGGGTGAGGGTCAGTGAGAAGAAGAAAGGATGAAGGAATATATTGATATTTTTTTTCTGCGTAATCCGCGAATAATAACTTTTTCTGTGGCTATCTACGTTTATTTATCTGCGGTAATCGTCTTTAATTACTCTGCCTGTTCCGCCGTAATACTAATCGTAAACCGATGTTCACTCGGGTCAGGTGTATATCGTGGTGGAGTAACACAAAGCCAAAGATTACGGAATTGACCTGCTGGAACACTACCTCCACCTTCACCGGTATAATAAAATCTACCTGACCCAGAACCAGCAATCTGCGGATTGTAATTCAATACATCCAGTGTCGGGTCAAATGCTTCCGCAGAAGGGACAGTATCATTGAATAAAGTCATTACCCGAAATTCGCTGTTAGTTGTTGGAATAGAAGTAGCAAGTGACCAATTCTGATAAGGTGCTTCTGTGTCGGTTGCTGAACTACAACTCAAAAGAAAGGTCTCATTTACACTACCATCATTGGTTACAATAATTGGTATTCCATAAACATTAAGAATACTGTTAGTGTAGTAACTCGGCACCGTAATAGAAGACGACCAAACCGCAGTAACTGAAATACCCTCTGTTAAGAGAGCAAAATCTACCGTCGTCGTCTCTCCAGCAGTCACTACTACACTGCTTACCTGCTTAACTGCATAACCGCTCGCTGTCACTCGCACATCATAAGTCCCCGTTGCTACAGTTATTGAATAATTTCCACTACTATCAGTCATTGCGAGCCCGACGGGCGTGGCAATCCCGACTTTATACGCTTCAACGGTTGCTCCAGCAATCGCTGTCACTTCGTCAGCTTTGGTAACTTTGCCAGAAATTGTTCCGACCGCCGGACCATATTTAATTAAAAAAATGTCAGCACCTCCAGCATTAGTATTTCCATCAAACCCACCATCTGTATAACCAGTGAGATAAATATTTCCTGAACTATCTACAGCAACTCCCCAGCCATAATCATCACTTAAAGTTCCGGCTTGTTTTGTCCAGATTTTGTTTCCTGAAGAGTCATACTTAACTAAAAAGATATCATGACTACCTTGATTGGCATTGCCATCAAGCCCGCCACAGGTATATCCAGTAAAGTAAATATATCCCGACCTATCTATCGTAACACTCCAACCAAAATCGTCATTTGTTGTTCCGTATTGCCTTGTCCAGAGTTTATTACCTGACGAATCGTACTTAACTAAAATTATATCCTGACCACCAAAATTAGTATTTCCATCAAGACTACCATTAGTTGCACCAGTTGTATAAATATTTCCCGAACTATCAAGTGCAATTCCTTTACCCCACTCCTCATTTGCAGTACCTCATTGTTTAGTCCAAAGTTTGTTCCCTGAGGAATCATATTTGACTAAAAAGATGTCATTACCACCGGCACTGGTATTACCATCAAGACTACCATTAGTCGCACCAGTTGTATAAATATTTCCCGAAGAATCAGTGGCTACTCCACAAGCCTCATCATCCGAACTTGTGCCCAGTTGTTTTGTCCAGAGTTTATTTCCCAAAGAGTCATACTTAACTAAAAAGATATCTGCACCACCTTGATTGGTATTCCCCTCAAGTCCACCAAAAGTCAAGCCAGTTAGATAAATATTTCCTGAACCATCTACAGCAACCCCATGGCCATAATCATCACTTGCCGTACCGAGTTGCCTTGTCCAAATCTTCTCCACCGGATAAGCTTCCATTCCACTCGGGATTACATTAACATTAATTTGGTGTTCTTCCCATTGACCAAATGTATCATAAACTATTGCCTTAACTGTGTGATTCCCTTGACTGTATTGTGTAGTATCCCAAGTATAAGAATAGGGATAGGATGCATCACTTTCTATGAACACATTGTCAATATAAAATTCTACCCTGTCAATTGCTCTGTAGCCACTTGCGTTGCAAGTAACATTTACCGTTCCGGAGACATCTGAACCGTCCACCGGGTTGGCAATCGTTACTGAGAGTGGCAATGTATAATAAACTAAAAGCTGGGGTCTATTGGATTCAGAAGCTAAATAACCGCTGATATAAGTTGCATATTCATTCTCGGATACACTATCAAGAGCAAATGCTACGGCAAACCAGCTGTCATTAAGTTTATTCTTTATGTCGCTTTTGATTTGGTCTTTTGGCTTTAGAGATATGTAAAAAGGTTTTTCGTGTACAGCAAAACAATCGTAAATATATTGTTTTGACCTATAGTATATGTAAATGCCACAGTAAGGTATATATTCCTCTTCCACTATTGGAAAGTAGTACTCAATATTATTCCATATTTCTTCCGCTGTTGCTGTCATAGGGTCAACTGACATAGGAATAATACATACCGTGTTCGTTGAGCCTGTTGGGGTATCTTCCACATATACCTGAAGAAATACTTCCTCTATGTTAGCTTCTGGTGGAATAGAACTTATGTCAAATCTTGCCCATCCCCTGCGTTTGTCAGCAAAGTCCGACGGTTTACCAACTATAATGTCATTATCTCGTTTCTGGTGACTTTCCGTCAGAGTATTGTAGTCTACATTTCCCGTTGACCATTGTGAAGTACTAACGAGACACACGTTAGATTCGTACGGACCACCACCAGAAGTGGCAATCTCCGGAAAGAAAAACAAGAATGTAAAAGTAATTAGCAAAACGAGATTTCGTAATGTGGTATTTCTCATTTTAAATAGAAAACCGAAATTTGCCTCCGACCCCGGGAGAAAATGGGGACGCCCCGCACAATAAATATACGGGGCAAGGAGGTAATTTTCAAGAAAACTAACTTTTTCATTTTATCATCGGTAAATTTCTTTTCTGTGTCCTACCAGATGGACTGCAATCAATTTTTCCATGTAATTTACGGTATAGATTACTCTATAATCTCCTACAACAAGTTTATATCTCCCTTGCCATTGTCCACGAAGCACAAGCGGAGTAATCATCTCAAAATTTTCCGAGAACCATTTTAATTTCTTCAGTATTCTTTGGGCAATCGGTTTGTCAAGTCTTTCCAAATCAGATATTGCTTCTGGTCTAAATTCAACTTGAAACATTTTTCACCATTTTAGCCCAAGTTTTTCAGCGACTTTACTTGCTTGAATTCCTTTTATTCCTTTATCCTCTTCAGCAAATGACTTTTTAAGTCTTTTTTTCACTTCTTCTTTTAAATCTTTATTCACATCTGGGTCACCAAGTATCTCTATCAATTTCTCTTCGGTAAATTCACCGACCCACTCTTTTACTTTCTTTGCTTCAATAATTACATTAGTTGACATTTAACACCTCCGTAAATTAAATATTATAGCAATTTTGGACTATTTTCTAAAGGAACTGCAACTAACAAAAAAATGGAAATGAAAATGGGGACCCCGTAAAAAACGGGGTAAACTCCGGTAATTATTTTTTTAAGATTCTTCATTCAGAATGACGACTATTCAGAAAAATGGAAACAATAAGAAAACCAACTTTTTCATTTTTTACAAATTCCACCTCTCCATAAAGTTAGTAAGTCTTCTAAAAGATTACTATTAGTTTGGATTATAACAAACTTTTTAATTTTTTGTCAACCCCGCACCTTTCTCGTGAAGATTCAAAACAATTTCAATAGCAGGGAATTTATCATTTGAAATTTAATGCTTTGAACTCGCTATTATTATAGTCAAAAGATAGGTGCGGGGTCAAAAAAATTTTTTGTAATTTTTATTACATTTCATCGTTTTGATTATTTTTCATTTTTATTGTAAAATTTATTTTGGAGGTGATAAAAAATGGCAAAAGTTGCAATTGAAATTGGACCTATTCAGGTTGAATCTATTATTAAACAGATGAGTCCTGCTGAACAGAGAGAAGTTGAACGCAAGCTCTGGGCTATCCGAATGGATACATTGGTTACTAAAATGCGAAAAAATGCTAAAAAGAACAAGATTACTGCGAAAGAAATCCAGCGCATCTGTGAAGAAGTTCGTCAGGAACTTTATGAAAAGCGTAATCGTTGACACAAATGTGTTTGTAAGTGCCCTAATCGGTAGTAAGGTCTGTAAACAAATATATGAATTACTGAAACTTGATAATTTTGAGTTAGTAGTTTCAAATGATTTGCTAACGGAAATTAGCACTGTTCTCACCAGAGTAAAACTTGAGTTGAGTAAAGACGAAGTTGAAGAAACCATTTGGCACATCCGGCAGAAAGGACGAAAAGTTATCCCAGCAGAAAAAATATTACTTTCACGTGACCCTAAAGATAATATCGTGCTGGAATGCACTACTGTCGTCAAAGTAGACTTTATTGTTACCGGTGATAAAGACCTACTTTCATTAAAAAAATTTCGCAATATACCAATCATTACTCCTAAAAAATTCATTCAACTATTAAATAAGTAACCTGCCTCTAATCTGAAAGATAACAAAAATAAAAAAACCGAAATTTACCTCCGATGATATGTCGGAAAAACAAACTTCGGTCTTAAGTTCGCTCAATAAATTGAGCCGCTACATTGTATTGTAAATTCGTGTCCAACAAGGGGTAAAGAGTTACCCGATTGCGTCCGTTATTTTTACTCTGATAAAGAGCAGTGTCAGCAGATTTAATCAAATCTTCATTATCTATATTTTTTTCTCCTTGATAACTCACCATCCCAATTGAAACAGTGACTACCAATCTTTTCTCAGTAAAAGGAGCTCTTTCAATTTTTTTTCTTAGCCGTTCGCCAATCCAGAAAGTATCCGCCGGGTCACTCTCAAGAAAGATTACCACAAATTCTTCACCACCGTAGCGTGCACAAAGGTCACTTGCCCTTACTGAACTTTTCAGCAGTTTGGCTAATTCACTTAAGACATAATCACCGGTTTGGTGCCCGTAAGTATCGTTAATTTTCTTGAAATAGTCAATATCTAAAAGAAGTAAAGAGAAAGAGCATTTATATCTTCTTGTCCGTTCAATTTCTTGAGTCAAAGAAAGACGAAAATATTTCTGGTTATAAAGTCCGGTTAAACCGTCAGTTATTGATGAATTATAAAGTTGCGTATTAGCAATCGCTACTGCTGACTGGTTAGCCAGAATAGAAAGCAAAACTTTATCATTCCGCAAGAAAGGTTGATGGTCAATTTTATTCTCCAGATTTGCTACACCTAAAACTCTGTTCTTAAAGATTAACGGTAAACAGAGAAGCGTCTCTGCGGGACGTTCTTTCTCCGGGTCAAGAACAAAATCTTTATAGAGGGAATCTTTAGTTGTATCGTTGATTAAGATTGGTTTACCGGTGAGCGCGACCTTGCCGGCAATACCTTCACCGAGTTTAGGATGTGATTCTCTAATCGCTCTTTCGGAAAGACCAACCGATGCTTTAATCTCCAAAACTCCTTCTTCGTTCAATAACATTATTGACCCTTTAGACACTTGTGCCGCTTCAACAAAAGCATCCATAATCTTTGGTAAAAGTTTGTTCAGTTCCAGAATTGAAGAAATTTCTGAACTAAGTTCCTCAATCAGTAAACGCTCTTTTTCGTATTGTCTTAACTTATTTTCTTTCACGGTAATACTAATTTTCCGTCGGGTTTTTCCTCATAAAGAGCAACCCGACAGATTTCTAATTGTTTCCTCTCTTCTAAAGAAAGATTAAATAATTTAGCGATGATTAGTTCCGGTTTAACTGTTCTTTGCGGATAGAAACGGAGAAATAATTTTATTTTTCGGTCAATAATTTTAAGTTCACGAATTAACGGATAAACATCAATTATCCTTTTTTTTCTTTCGTCATAGATTTCAATTTTTTTGTCTTGTAGAAAGTGAGCAATCATTTTTTCTGCTTTTTTTTCTTCCAAATTTTCCGGTAGACCCCGCACCTTTCCCGAACCGAGATTGCTTCCCCCCACCGCTTTGCTTCGCAAAGCGAAGCAGTGGGGGTCGCAATGACCTAAAAAGGTGCAGGGTAAAGAAATATCGTATTCGGCAAGATTTATTACCGAATTCAGGGACGGAGTAAACGGCGGTATGTTTTTTACCGAAAATAACTTTATCCCTTCGGGTAATTGAGAAATAAGTCTCTTCTGAATAGTATCAATATCCATCCGGCTAAAAAGTTCCAAATCGACATATTCGGATTTACTTGAATAACCTACCGAAATTGCTGGACCAAAAGAAACTTTCATCATCGGTTGGAAACCTTGCGTATAAACTAAAGGAAGATTAGCCCGCCGGAAAAGACGACGGAAAAAACTGATTTCTTCCAACTGGGAAAGAAAACACAAATCATTTTCACGAGAAAAACATAAACGTACTCTCTGGACGGCACGGGGAGCATTTTTCGGTTTAGATTTAATTGGAGAAATTGATAACTGTTGACTAATGACTGATGGCTGATGGCTGATGGCTGGTGACTGGTTTACCGTTTCTCTGGACGCATGGTATTCTTTCTCCAGATATTCTTTCGGAGCAGACGAATTGAGCAATTCCCAGGGTAATATTTCATCTATTCTGCGTTCACGAAAATAAAAATCAGGATCAAGATTTAATTCAGCAAATGTTTCCTGCCAGGAAGCAAAATTTAACCTCTCTTTCCACTGGTCAAAAAGACATCCTTTCTTCCAAGCCAAGAGAATTACTTCCGAAAGACGACGGTCACCGCGAGCAAAGATACTTTCTAAAATAGACATCTTTACGCTATGAGCACGCACTTCACCGGGTAAAGAATGTGAAAGGTATTTCTTTTTTTCTTTTAAATTTTCCATCCCCTCCTGTTTGCACCACTGGAAAGGTGTTTGTGCCTTAGGAACAAAGGGCGAAATAGTAAAAGTGAGCGAGATTCCCGGATAAAGTTTTTTAATTTTTTTTGCTAAACTAACAATCGCTTTAAGGTCTTCATCTTTTTCTTGCGGTAAACCGTACATAAAATATAACTTTATCTTCCGCCAGCCATTGGTATAAGCCGTACCGAGAGTAGTAAAAATATCTTCATCAGAAATTTTTTTCTTTAAAATTGACCTTAGATTTTCGCTCCCGGCTTCGGGAGCAAAAGTAAGTGTTGTCTGCGGGAATCCCTCAAGAAGTTTCATCAAGTCAACTGAAAAACGGTCACATCTTAACGAAGGTAAACTTAACTTTAGATGCCGGTCACCGTAACGCTGAACCAAAACTTTGATTAAATCTTCTATCTCGCGGTAGTCACTTACCGAAAGACCGGTAAGGGCAATTTCTTCGTAGCCGGTAGCGGGGAGAGATTGTTCAATAAGAGATAAAATTTTTTCTTTACTTCTTTCCCGATAAGGACGATAAATAGACCCGGCCTGACAAAAACGGCAACCCCAGGGACAACCACGCATTATCTCAATATTGAGCCGCTCGTGCACTGTTTCTAAGTAGGGCACTATTGGTCTCGTAGGATATTCAGCATTCTCAAGATTTACTTTGCGACTGATAATTTTGTCCGAAGTTTTTTCTTTAGGTTGAATAACCGTAATGGTCTGATTAGAATTATATTTAATTTCGTAAAAACTCGGCACATAGATACCCTCTATTTCTGCTAATTTCCGAAGTAATTCTTTTTTGTTTTTACCGATAACCGATGACCGATAACTGATAACCGTATCAATTATTTCGTTAATTATTTCTTCGCCTTCACCAATTACAAAAAGGTCAAAAAAATCTGCCACTGGTTCAGGATTAGCAGTAACACACGGTCCTCCGGCAATAACTAAAGGGAAAACTTCTTCTCTTTCGGTTGATTTTAAAGGAATCCCGGCTAAATCAAGAATATTTAATACATTGGTGTAACATAGTTCATATTGTAAAGAAAAACCTAAGAGATGAAATTTATTAAGTGGTGTGCGTGTCTCTAAAGAAAAAAGGGGAAATTTATATTTCAGTAGGTATTCGCTGAAATCTTTCTCCGGAGCATATACTCTTTCCGCATAAGCATCAGCACGGAGATTCACAATATGGTAAAGGATACTTAACCCTAAATTAGATGCTCCCACTTCGTAAAGGTCAGGGAAAGAAAAACATACCCGGGTAAGTTTTTCTAAGTTTTCCGGAGGAATCTTAACATTCCATTCATGGTTGATATATCTTAAAGGATGGACAACTAAAGGTAAAATCTTTTCTAAATTCATTTGATATAGATTCAAACAGATTTCAGCAGATTCATACGGATAAAAAAGTTATTTTTTCTCAATGTGGTATATCTGTTTGCATTCGCAAAAATCTGTCTGCATCCATGTCTTTAGTGAACAAATCGACGCAGATGGATAGAAAGTAAAAGTCCAACTGCGCAATATGCACTTACTAAATGAGAACCACCATAACTAAGGAAGGGTAACGGTAATCCGGTAGCGGGCATTATTCCCACTGCCATACCAATATTCACTGCACAATTAAATACGAAAAGTGTGGCAATACCTCCGGCAACAAAACTGCCAAAATGGTCTCTTGCTTCATGAGCAACATTTAAAACACGATAGATAAGAATAAAAAATAGAATCAGAACAAATAAACTGCCAAGGAATCCCCATTCTTCACTGATGAGCGAAAAAATGAAATCAGTATGTCTCTCCGGTAAAAAACCAAGCCGTGCTTGGGTACCAGAAAATAAACCTTTACCAAGAATTTTTCCTGAACCAATAGCAACTTTTGACTGAAGAACATTATAACCAGCACCTAAAGGGTCAAGTTTAGGGTCAAGAAAAGCCAGTAAACGTTTTCGTTGATAAGATTTAATTACTAAAGATAATATTTTTGAAGAAAAGAAAGAACCAACCAACAAACCGTAGAAAATAAAAAAATGTTTTCTTCTTAAAGGAAATTTAAGTTGCTTTATAAACCAATAGATTATTAATAACAATATAAAAATACCAAGAAGAAAGTAGACACCAGTTAAACTACGATTCATTACCTGTTCAAAAAAAACAAAAAACATATTTTTTTCTTTCAATAATGAAAGGTAGCAATTAAAAAGAACCAAAACAATAGTAAGAAAAAGATAAAAAAATAAACCAAAAAGTAACGAAAATTTAACACCCGCTAAGTAGAACATTACTAAAAGAATAGGTAAAAAAACTAAACTTGAAGAAAAATCAGGCTGGGCAAGAATCAGAACAATATAAACAAAAGTAAAAAGAAAAGGTAAGAAAAGATGACGGATTTCATCTAAATTTTTTTCTTCTTTCTCTAAATAACCAGCAAGAATAAGAATATAAAAAATTTTTACTAATTCTGTCGGCTGGAAATAGAAAAAACCTAAATTATACCAACCTCGTGTTCCGCGGACCACGGTTCCTAAAAAAAATAAACCTAAAAGTAAAAAAACCGAAAAAAGAAAAAGTAAATAAATATGTTCACGGAAAAAAGTATACGGAGAAAAAACTAAAATGAACATAAAAATTAGACCTAACCCAAAAGCAAAAGACTGTTTCCAAAAATAATAACCTACCTTACCAGTAGATAGAGTTGCCGAATAGATAAAAATTATACCGATTAAGGTTAATAAGATACTCGCCAAAAAAAGAGTCCAATCAAAACGTTTGGCTAATTTAAAAAAAATTCTTTCTTCAGTTACTTTCATTTTCACTGAGTGGAGAAACAGAAGTTATCTGGGCATTTTTATTTTTGAGATATGTGAGAATCAGTCTTCTTGCTATTGGTGCAGCGGATACGCCACCACGTCCACCGTGTTCCACAAAAATAGCAAAAGCAATTCGGGGATTTTCTATGGGTGCATAACCAACGAACCAAGCATGGTCTTCACCATGCGGATTTTCGGCGGTACCGGTCTTGCCCGCAATCTCCAAACCCGAAATGGAAGCGGCGCGTCCCGTCCCCTCATCTACCGCCTTTCCCAATCCTTCATTGATTATCTGCCAGGTTTTCTCACTTATTTCTAAATGCAGAATTTCTTTTTGTGATGCTTCCCAAATTATCTGAGGTTGAACAACTTCTCCTTCTTCAACAATTTTTTTTACAATATGCGGTTGAAGAAGTTTACCGCGATTAGCTAATATTGCGGCTAAATTGGCAAGAGCTAATGGAGTAACCAGAACATATCCCTGTCCGATAGAAAGATTAACCGTATCCCCTTCATACCATGGCTGTTTGAGATACTTTTTTTTCCATACTTTTCCAGGTATAAATCCTTTTTTTTCACCAAGTAAATCAATCTGAGAAACGGTATCTAAACCAAATTTTTTTGCATAATCCTCAATAAGACCAGCACCACAGCGTAATCCTAAAAGATAAAAGTATATATCGCAGGAATGAATCAATGCTGGAAGGAAAGAAATATGTCCATGTCCTTTTTCTTCCCAACAATGAAAAGTATTATTCCCTAAAGTAAAAGAACCGGAACAATAGAATTCTTCATTAAGATTAATTTTATTTTCTTCAAGAGCAGCAATTGCCGTGATAATCTTAAAAACTGAGCCCGGTGCATACCGTCCTTGAATTGCACGGTTGAATAACGGCAAGGATGAATCGTTGAGTAATTTTTTTACCTCTTCGGGTTGCTTTTCAATAAATAAGTTAGGGTTGTAACCCGGGGAGGAAACTAAAGCAAGAATTTCTCCGCTCTGCGGCTCAAGAACAATAATTACACCTCTTCTACCTTTATTTATCAGTTCTTCTTCGGCAACTGCTTGTAATTTGCTATCCAAGGTAAGAATGAGACTTTTGCCTAAACTGGGAAAAAAATTACTAATTATTCGTTTCTGCCTACCCCGAGCATCAACTTCAATTTCCATTCCCCCGGGTTCACCCCGTAAATAATTATCATAGGTGAGTTCTATTCCACTTTTTCCAATAAAATCACCTGGGCGGTAACCCTCAAGAAAAAGACGGTCTAATTCTTCTCGGTTAATTTCATTTAAATATCCTAACAGATGGGCAGCGAAATTATTTAACGGGTATCGCCGTTTCAATTCAATTTGTAAGTTTATTCCCGGCAAATTTATGCGATTTTCTTCAAGTTTTAACATCTCTTCACGGGAAATTTCCTCTTTGAGCCGAAGGACTAATTTTTCTTTCTCAAGATTAATTCTCTCAAAGAGTTCTTTCTGGCTAAAGTTGAACTTTTTTTCTAACTGTTCCAAAGTCTGTTTGAGTGTCTCTTCATTCAAATTTTGTAAAGATAAAAACAATACACTCACCGGACGATTATCAGCTAAAATTTTACCGTCACGGTCATAAATTATACCTCGGGGTCTACTTTGGAGATAAATTTCTCGACGGTTACCTTCAGAAACCTGATAGAAATATTTACCGCGTATTACTTGCAAATAGAAAAGATGAATTACAAGAATTAGAAAAATAAAAAAAATAAAAAAGAAATAATACCGCAAACGAAGTTCAAAAAATTTTAACCCCGTTCTCCGTAGTACTACAAAGGATGAATTTATTTCCATACCTCCTCGGCCCGCCTGACGGCGAGGCAGGCAGGTCACCGACGAGGTGACCATAAGTTAAACCATTCTTTCATTAACCAGAAAAATGGCACCGCAAAACCAATATTCAAAATAAGTTCTGGAAAAAGAATTAACTTCTTTTCTGCAGAAGAAAAAAATGTAATCAAAAGAAAAAGACCAAATAAATAAAATAAAGTAACCAAAAAGACTAAGACCACCTGTGCTACTGAATTATCGGCGTCAATTTTACCATTTTGGCGACCAACCAGATAACCAACTAAAGTGTAAAGAAATGCCTGACTGCCAAAAGGATTAAGGGATAAAGTATCAGAGAGAAGCCCAAGAGCAAATCCAAAAAATTCTCCTACAAAAACACCGCGAAAAAGAGAAATGCTAACAACCGTAAGTAGTAAAAAATTGGGAGTAAATTTAGAGAGAAGATTGCGGAAACCGATTTGCAGAAGTAAACTCAAGAAAAGAGTAACAAAATAAAAAAAAATCGTTTTAACATCCATTTAATCTGTCAGGTTTGTTTAGTACGTTGTGTCCGTTTAGTCAGTTAAGTCCGTTAAATTATTCAGTAATGACCAAAACTTCGCGAAGATGAGAAAAATCAACTTGCGGGGTAAGTATTGCTTCTTTATAAGGTGCATATTTTTTTTCTTCAAATTTAACTATTTCGCCAATTGGTATACCTGCAGGGAAAATACCACCCGTCCCACTGGTAACGATTAAATCTCCACTTTTTAAATCCATTTCTGGCAAAATGTATTTGAAACGCATTTCTTTACTACCCTGTCCTTCAACTATACCGTCAACTTTGCTTCGGGGAACATAACCGACTACTGCTGAAAGCGAATCAGTTAAAAGCAATATTTTACTTGCATTTGGGGAAACCTCAATTATTCTTCCTAATAGACCTTCTTTATCACCTTCTAAAGTAATAACCGGTAAATCTTTTTTTATTCCGGCTAATGCACCTTTGTCAATAATTACTGAATTATACCAATCTTGTGTATCCCGGACGAGAACTTGCGCGCTGATAAAATCATATTTTGTTCTTTCACGAAATTGGAGTATTTTCCTTAGTTGTTCATTTTCTTCTATTATTTCTTTACTTAAGGTATCCAGATGGACATATTCTTTTAGTTTTTCTTTAAGTTGGCGGTTCTCTTCATTAAGGTGTAATTGGAGAAGAAAGTTCTTGGAGAGATTTTCCCCTTGAAGGAACATTCTTGTCGCTAAAGAGGAACTTGGTGAAGCAAGATAAAGAAAAAAGTTTTTAAGTCCTTGTATCCGGTTGTGGAGAGAAAGATTTAAAAAAAGAAAAGAAATACTAAGAAGGAAAAGACAAATAAGACGAGCCCTTGCTAAATGAGACATAAAAAAATTTTTTAGCCCGCATTATTCATACCTTCTTAAAATTGCATTAACGCGGGCTACCCCGCAATCTTCCCCCCTGCTTTCTTGCCCGCCACCCCGACTTGCGTCGGGAGACGCGGGGGCAGGCGAAAGCAAGAAGGGGGGTAAAACCCTTCGGTTAGATAATTATACTCTGACGACTTTTTTTAATTGTATCAAGAGTTTCTAAATATTTACCTGCACCCATCACTACACAGGTCAAGGGGTCGTTAGCCAGATTTACCGGTAAATCAGTTTCCTGACCAAGAAGTTCGGGGAAACCAGATAAGAGTGCCCCTCCCCCAGCTAAAACTATTCCCCGATCAACTAAATCAGCAGCAAGTTCAGGAGGAGTATCTTCTAAAGTTTGTTTAACAATATCAATTATCTCTTTCAAAGGCTCACTTAAAGCAAGTCGTATCTCCTCCGAGGATACTTCCACTGTCCTTGGTAAACCAGTATTTTGGTCTCTGCCTTTTACTTCCATACTTTTTTCTTCGGGCTGCGGAAAAGCCGAACCAATAGATATTTTCACCTCTTCAGCAGTAGTTTCACCAATGAAAAGATTATATTTCTTTCGGAAATATGACATTATTGCTCCGTCCATTTCGTTACCGGCAATACCAATTGCTTTGGAAACAACCATCCCACCTAAAGAAATCACCGCTACTTCGCTACAACCTCCACCGATATCAAGAACCATATTCCCAGCCGGCTCTTGAATTGGTATTTCTGCACCAATAGCCGCCGCCATTGGCTCTTCAATGAGAAAAACTTCTCTCGCTCCCGCCTGTTTTGCTGAATCAATCACTGCCCGCCGTTCAACTTCAGTTATTCCTGTAGGTACGGTAATCACAATACGCGGATGTAATAAAGCTCGTCGGTTATGCACTTTAGTAATAAAATAACGAATCATCCGTTCGGTTACTTCAAAATTAGCAATCACCCCGTCTCTTAAGGGACGCACCGCAATAATATTTGCTGGTGTTTTACCAAGCATCTTTTTTGCTTCCGCACCAACCGCAAGAACTTCACTGGTAGTTGTATCTAAAGCTACTACCGAGGGTTCACGAAGCACTATCCCCTGACCATCAAGATACACTAAAGTATTTGCGGTACCCAAATCAATTCCCATATCATTAGAAAATAAACCAAAAAGGAAGTTGAACATCTCTTTTTCTCCTTTTTACCCCGTTTAGAAACCTTGAAACTTTTTACGTCCTTAGCGGAAATTTTCTATTCCTCTTGTTAGTTTTTTAGGATTTCTAACGGTGTTTAACTTACCAATTTAATTAGACAAAGTGAAGCACCATCAGAATCACGAGAACCAATCTTAAAAATTTGCGTATACCCGCCAGGATGATTTTGATACCGTGGGACTAAAACTTCAAAAATTTTTTTACTAATTGTTGGATTCTTAATTTTCCTCGCTATCGCGCGTCTTGCTGTAAGGTCATTCTTTTTCGCCCAACTAATAATTTTTTCGCTATATCTTCTTAACTCTTTTGCTTTTGCTTCACTAGTCTTAATCTTTTCATGCTGAAAAAGAGCCAGAGCAAGATTCCTCAAAGTTGCTTCCCGATGTGTCTGTGTTCTTCCCAGTTTACGGTAAGGTCTATATTTTGCCATTTTTTATTCCACCAAACCGCCAAAGATTTCTTGGCGATTTATAATTTTTTGGCGTTTTTGCGTAACCGTTGATGACTTTTTCAACGATTTTATACTTCCATACCCAAAGAAAGACCCAATTCTTTGAGTTTACTTTTTACTTCTTCAAGTGATTTCCTACCAAAGTTGCGATAGGCAAGTAGTTCCTCTTCTTTCCTTCTCACCAGTTCGCCAATCGTTTTAATCTCAGCACTTTTTAAACAATTAGATGCACGAATGGAAAGTTCAATAATTTCTACTGGACGATTCAAAATTTCACGTAGTTTTTCGTCTAACGGTTTTACTTCTTCAAGAGCACGTTTTTCTTCTTCCGCCTCTTCGTAAGAAATGAAAATTGTTGCACTATCTTTAAGGATTTTTGCAGCGTAAGCCAAAACATCCTGCGGTTTGATTGTTCCGTCAGTCCAAATTTCTAAGATTAAACGGTCGTAATCAGTAATATGCCCCACGCGTGCATTTTCTACTTCATAATGTACCTTTTTCACTGGAGAGAAGGATGCATCAAGCAAAATTGTCCCTAAGGGTAAGTTCTCCCTTTTTTGTTTCTCTGCTGGTAAATATCCACGTCCCCGGGAAACTTCAATTTCCATTTCTATTTCACCATCAGAATCAATAGTAACAATCAATTGCTCAGGATTAACAATTTCTACATTATTATTTAATTGAATATCTTTACCATAAATAGGACCATCTTTTTTACTTACTTTCAACAAAAGTATCTCTGGTCCAGGTGAGTATATTTTAAAACGTAAATTCTTCAGGTTAAATAGTATTTCTAACACATCTTCTTTTACTCCTTTTAAAGTAGAAAATTCATGCAATACACCTTTAATGCGGACTGCCGTAACCGCCGCCCCTTCAATACTGGAAAGCAACAATCGCCGTAAAGAATTACCTAATGTATGTCCATAGCCGCGCTCAAAAGGTTCAGCGATAAATTTACCATAACTATCGTTAAGTGTTCCTTTTTCAAATTCTATTTTTTTCGGTAATATCAATTCCATATATTTCATTTTTCTTCACCACGCCCTTTTGGCAGATGATGTCTCTATCCTTTCTGGGTTATCATCTAAAAATATTCTCAAGAATTTCATCCGGGTTTCCTTACTTATCTATTCCGGCACCAGAGTAGACAACATCAGAAATAACTCGTATCTACCAAAAGGGTGGGATCGACCTCCTTTTATCTAGAATAAAGTTCAACAATAAGTTGTTCGTTAACCGGATACGAAGTTTCTGAACGTTCGGGTAAGGAAATTACTTTACCCTTAAAACTTTCTGGTTCATACTGGAGCCACGAAGGTAATGGTCTTTTCCCTGCCTCTTCTAAAGCCTGTTTAACAAAAATATTATCTTGCACTTTTGTCCGTAGTTCAATATAATCACCAGCACGAAGAATAAACGAAGGTATAGTAACCTTAAGTCCATTGACCGCAATATGCCCGTGAAGAACAAGTTGCCGTGCTTGTGCTTTAGAAGCACCAAATCCCAAACGATAAACGACATTATCTAACCGTAATTCTAAGAAACGGAGAAAATTTTCTCCAGTCATACCTTTCATTTTTTCTGCTTGCCTAAAAAGACGACGAAATTGTCGTTCATTGATTCCAGATAGATAACGTGCCTTCTGTTTTTCCAAAAACCTTAACCCATAGATTGAAAGTTTACTTTGTCTTGCTCCTCCATGTTGACCAGGTAGTTTCTGTCGTGTCTTCTTGGCCAAGGGACAATTACTATAACATTTTGTCCCTTTAAGAAAAAGTTTTCCACCTACTCGACGACAAAGTTTACATCTTGAACCTAAATAACGTGCCATTTTCTCTTCCTCACATTCCTTAAGTTACATCAATTAACCAATTACCTAATTCATTAATTAACTAAACTATACTCTTCTTGGTTTTGGTGGACGACAACCATTATGTGGCACTGGAGTAATATCCCTTATAGAGATAATATTTAACCCATTTGTCTGTAAAGCACGGATTGCCGTTTCTCTTCCCGCACCGGGTCCTTTAACCAATACTGACACTTGCTTAATCCCCAAATTTTGGGCTTTTCTTGCTACTTGTTCAGCAGCAATCTGTGCCGCAAAAGGTGTACCTTTCTTTGTCCCTTTGAAACCGGCGCTACCCGCACTTGCCCAGCAGAGTGTATTTCCTTGTTCATCAGTTACCGTGATAATTGTGTTATTAAATGAAGAACGAATATATGTCTTCCCTGAACCACTGAAAAATCTTTGCTTACTATGTTTTTTTCTTTCGGACATTAGTTTTTACTCCTTTTTCGCAGTTTCTGCAATAACTTTTTTCGCCGCTTTCACCGCACCAATCGTCTTGCGTTTACCTCGTTTTGTGCGTGCATTTGTTCGCGTTCGTTGTCCACGACAGGGTAAGTTACGTCTATGACGCATCCCACGATAACTACCTATTTCAATTAATCGTTTGATGTCCCCCTGTACTTCTCGCCGGAGGTCACCTTCAACTTTATAACTTTCGGCAATGTAACTACTTAATTTGCTAATTTCCGTTTCACTAAGATTTTTAACTTTTATGTTGGGGTCGATCTGTGTTCTCGCAAGAATCTCATTTGCCAAAACCCTACCAATACCATAAATATAAGTAAGAGCAATTTCTAAACGCTTATCTTTAGGTAATTCTATACCAGCAATTCTTGCCATTTTCTATCTCCTCCGGAGAAATTATAAATTATGAATACTGACCTTGAACTTGTTTCAGGACATAGTTCATAATTTATCATTTATCATTATTTTTATCCCTGACGTTGTTTATGTCGTGGGTCAGAACACACAATCCGGACTATATTCTTCCTCTTAATAACCTTACATTTCTTACAAATAGGTCTAACTGAAGCACGTACTTTCACCCCGCCCCTCCTTTTCTCTCAATATCAATTCTTGTTATCGGTAGACCCTGACCTATTGGGAAGTTTTGTTAAACTATTCCCATATTTCTTAAAAATTTTTTCTCTTTATATCTTTATGTGTGTATTCTTCAAGACCTATATATTTCATAATACAATAATCCCAACGGTATTGAGGAGGGGCGGGGTTAACCCTTCCCTCGATAAATAATTCTTCCGCGGGTTAAGTCATAAGGCGAAAGTTCAACTTTCACTGTATCCCCGGGTAGAATTTTTATATAATGCATCCGCATTCGTCCACTAAGATGAGCAAGGACTCTATGCCCACTTTCAATTTCAACCCGGAACATTGTATTTGGTAATGCTTCTAACACTTTGCCATTGACAATAATTTTTTCTTCTTTAACCATAAGAAATAATTATCTAAAGAGGCAATTACTTTAAGTTAAAACCTCCGGTCCATTCTTATTAACGAGCACCATCTGTTCAAAATGTGCTGAAAGTAAACCATCGGCAGTTACTGCTGTCCAACGGTCAGGAAGAATTTTAACCTTCCAGGTACCTTCATTCACCATGGTTTCAAGAGCTAAGACCATTCCGGCTAAAAGACGTGCACCGGTATGCAGTTGACCAAAACAAGGTATTTGAGGTTCTTCGTGTAGTTCTCTTCCAATCCCATGACCAGAATAATTACGCACTACTGAAAAACCATTATCTTCCACATAAGATTGGATTGCCGATGAGATGTCACCAATTCGTTTACCAACTTTTGTTTCTTTTATTGCCCGTTTAAGTGCATCCTCAGCTACAGTAATCAGTTTTTTTGCTTTCTCTTTAATTTCACCAACCCCAACTGTGAAAGCAACATCACCATAAAATCCTTGATAACATACACCTAAATCTAAAGAAACCAAGTCACCTTCTTTAATCAATTTTTTTTCATTTGGTATACCATGTACGACTTCTTCATTTAGAGAAATACAAATTGTTGCTGGATAATTCTGATAACCCAAAAAAGCAGGTTTAGCGTCATACTCTTTAATTAAATTGACCGCTAATTGGTCTAATTTCTTTGTAGACATCCCGGGCTTAATTTCTTCTTTCAACCGGTCTGCGATTTCACTAGCAATCTTTGCTGCCTGACGAATACGAGCAATTTCCCATTCACTTTTAAGTTCAATTCCCATCCTTCTATTCATCAGGATGATGCTGAATCGACTGAAGCACCATCTTTACAAGATTGGAGGGTATTCTTTAGTAAATTATATATCTGATTGATTTGACCTTTGCCATTAATTTTTTTAAGTATTCCTTGCTGTTGATAATATTCAATAACCGGTACTGTTTCTTTTTGATAAACTTTTAACCTTTCCTTGATTGTCTCTGGATGGTCGTCAGAACGGTAAATGATTTTTTCTCCACAAATATCACAAATACCTTCTTTTTTTGGTGGTTTAGTAATTAAATTATAATTTGCCTGACAACGCGCACAGATACGTCGTGCTGAAAGACGACGAACTATCTCTTCTTCTGAAACTTCAAAATAAATTACGCAATTAATCTTTTTATTTATTTCTTCCAAATATTCTTCAAGTATTCTGGCTTGGTAAACATTCCGTGGGAAACCATCTAAAACAAATCCATTTGGATTAGACAACTTCAGTCGTTCTTTCAATAAACTAAAAACAAGAACATCTGGTACAAGTTCTCCCCGGACCATAATCTCTTTAGCTTGTTTTCCTAAAGGAGTACCCTTATTCACCGCTTCTCGCAAGAGATCACCGGTAGAGATATGCACAAGATCATATTCGGTAGCAAGAAGTTTTGCCTGGGTGCCTTTACCAACACCTGGCAGACCAAGAAGAACAAGATTCATAACTTCGTTATTTCCGTTTAGTCCGTTAGGTCCGTTTAGTCAGTTAATGAAAAACGTTCTAAACGATTCTCTTAGACATTAAACCAACGACCTTTAATTTTTCCTTTTTTTAAAAAACCTTCATAATGACGCATTATCAAATGTGACTCAATTTGTCCAACGGTATCTAAAGCCACACCAACAATAATTAATAAAGAAGTACCTCCAAAAAAGAAAGGTGCCTTAAACCAAGCACGCAAAAAATCGGGAAGAACGGCAACTGCCGCTACAAAAATCGCTCCACCTAAAATTAAACGATTTAAAATCTGTTCTATATATTTTGCGGTCATTTCACCCGGACGTACTCCGGGAATAAAACCACCCCATTTACGCATATTTTCCGCAATATCTTTAGGATTGAAAACTATTGAACTATAAAAATAACAGAAGAAAATAATTAGTCCGGCATAAATAATTTCGTAAAGAATATGTCCCCGTGACCACCATTCCACAATTTTTTTTGCTATTGGTGCATTAGGGAAAAATTGGGCTACAGTCAAGGGTGCCGAAAGTAAAGAAACAGCAAAAATTACCGCAATTACACCCTGTTGGTCAACACGAATCGGAAGATAGGTATTTTGTCCACCATAAACTCTTCGTCCAACGACACGTTTCGCATATTGCACTGGAATCCGTCGCTGTGCAGTTTCTAACCAAACAACTAAACCAGTAACAACCAACACTAATGCAAGAAGAAAAATAACCGAAAATAAAGAAATCTCTCCAATTTTTAATAAACGAAATAAATCCTTTGTGCTTGATGGGAAACGGTCAACTATCCCAACAAAAATAATTAAAGAGATACCGTTACCAACACCTTGTTCGGTAATCTGTTCACCAAGCCACATTACAAAAATTGTTCCAGTAACCAAAGTCAAAACAGTAAGCAGTTGAAATCCTAAAGAAGGAATACGCACCACCGCTGAACCATCGGGAGCACGCATTTGCATAATCATAAAACTAAGTCCAAAAGCCTGGACCGTCGCTAAAAGAACTGTCCCATAACGAGTAAACTGTGTAATTTTTTTTCTTCCTAATTCGCCTTCTTTAGACAATTTTTCTAAATAAGGAACTACCGTCTGCAGTAAAGAAATTATAATTGATGCATTGATGTAAGGCATTATCCCTAGGGAAAAAATGGAAAACCTGCTTAATGCACCCCCGGAGAACATATCCAAGAAACCAAAAAGTGTATGTTTTTGTGTTTCAAAAAAAGCACGCAATGCTTCTGCATCAATACCCGGAATAGGTATAGCTACACCAATACGGAAAATTGCCAATATCCCAAGTGTAAAAAGGACACGTCGTTTTAGTTCAGGAATCTTAAAAATGTCCGCAAAAGATTGTAACATTTTGGTTTATCAACTTTTGGATTGATTAATCCTTTCTAACGTTCCACTTGAAGCAAGAATTTTTTTCTCCGCTCCTTTGGAGAAAGCATGGGCTACAATTTTTAACCCTTTCGTCAGGTCACCCTGAGCAAGTATTTTTATTGGCAAATTTTTCTTAACAATTTTTTTTTCTTTCAAGATTTCTGGTGTTACTATCTCACCAGAAGAAAAATGTTTCTCTAAAGTATTAAGATTAACAATTGTATAATTTTTTCTAAAAGGGTTAGTAAAACCACGTTTGGGTATCCGTCGGATAAGTGGCATTTGCCCCCCTTCAAAACCGAGACGTGGACCGCCACCAGAACGTGAACCTTGTCCTTTTACACCACGCGTTGAAGAACCACCATGTCCACTACCATACCCGTGGCCAAGAATTTTTTTTCTTTTTTTTGCCCCTTTCGCTGGTTTAAGTTGATGCAGTTTCAAATCCACGTAATTTTTTTACCTCTTCTTTAGTGCGTAATTTTTCTAATCCTTCTATTGTTGCGTAAACTACATTAAAAGGATTATTAGACCGCAAAGACTTAGTTAAAATATCTTTTATTCCAGCCGCTTCCAAAACAGCACGGACTGACCCCCCAGCAATAACCCCCGTACCCGGTGCAGCTGGTTTCAAAAGAACTTTACCAGCACCAAATCTACCTATAATTTCATGAGGAATTGTTGTTCCTTTAAGTGGAATAGAGATTAAATTCTTCTTTGCTCGATTTACCCCTTTCTGAATAGCTGACTGCACTTCTTTTGCTTTACCAAGCGCACAACCCACATGTCCACTCTTATCACCAACTACAACTAAAGCATTAAAAGAAAATCTTTTCCCTCCTTTTACCACTTTACTTACACGATTTACTGCTACTACTGTTTCTTGTAAGGCAAGTCCTTCGGAATCAATCAAAATTCCAATCCCCCTTTTCTTGCTCCTTCAGCCAAACTCTTGATTCGTCCGTGATAAGGTCTTCCTCCACGGTCAAACACAACTTCTTTTATTCCTTTTTCCAACGCTTTTTTAGCCACCAGTTCACCAACTAACCCAGCCACGCCAATTTTACCACCGGAATTCAATTCTCTCTTAAGTTCTTTAGATAAACTTGATACACCGACTAAAGTTTTGCCCAAATTGTCATCAATAATCTGTGCATATATATATTTTAGACTGCGATATACAGATAATCGTGGTCGTTTAAAAGTACCATGTATTTTCTTACGAATCCGTTTTTTACGAATGAAATACCTTATTTCTTTAGGTCTCATCTTTTATTACCCCAAGAAAAATATGAAAAAAATGAGCATTCATTTTTTTGTTCCCATAGTGGCTACTGCTGTTTTACCTACTTTACGTTTTACATATTCACCTGAATATCTAATTCCTTTACCTTTATATGGGTCGGGAGGTCTAATTGCGCGAATCCGTGCCGCTGTTTCTCCAACTAATTGTTTATCTATACCTTTCACGGTAATTGTTTGTTTTTCTGCACTAATATCTATTCCCGAAGGAAAAGGAAATTCTACCGGATGGGTATAACCTACTTGAAGAATCAACTTATTCTTTTCTACACTTGCTCTAAAACCGAGACCCTGAATATCTAACGATTTACTAAATTTTGCGGTTACACCTTGAACCATATTTGCAATCAATACCCGAATTAACCCATGAAGAGCCCGTAACTTGGGACTTTCTCCACTACGCATTACGGAAATTTTTCCGTCAATATTTTCTACCTTAATTCCCGAGGGGATACTTTGACTCAGTTCTCCAAGTGGTCCATTCACTTTAACTAAGCTATTATCAAAGGTTACTTTGACTTTGTCAGGTAAAACTATTAATTTTTTGCCAATTCTACTCATTGGGAATCAATCACCTCTTTCTTCTTTTACCACATCAAACCAACAACTTCGCCACCTAATTTTTTACTTCGTGCTTCTTCGTCAGTTATTAATCCCTGTGCAGTAGAAACAATAGCATAACCTAAACCTTTATATACTCTCGGTAATTCCTGCCAAGAACGATATATTCGTCGCCCTGGTTTAGAAACTCTTTTCAAACCTAAAAGTATATGTTTTCGTTCAGGGGTGTACCTGAGGTAGATACGGAGAATACCTTGTTTCCGGTCTTCAATAAACTTATAGTTAGAGATGAATCCTTTTTCTTTAAGGAGACGTGCAATATTCAACTTCATTTTTGATGCCGGGACATCTACCTTTTCTTTAAAAACTCGGTTTGCATTACGAATGACAGTAAACATCTCAGCAATTGAATCTGTAGACATAATCTTCCTCGCTTGAGGTAATTACCTCTTTTTATTATTACCAACTTGACTTAGTTACACCAGGTAGTTCACCACGATGGGCTAAAGTACGAAAACAAATTCGGCAGAGACCGAAATCGCTTATATAGCCGCGCGGTCGACCACAGAGACGACAACGATTACGATAACGAGTAGAAAATTTTTGTGCCTTCTTCAGCTTTGCTACTGAACTTATTCTTGCCATAATTATTTTTTCTGGAAAGGCATGCCGAAATAACTTAAAAGTTCTTTTGCCTCTTCATTAGTTTTAGCCGTAGTAACAAAAGTTATACTCATCCCTCTCACTTTATCTGATTTAGAAATATCTATTTCCGGGAATATCTGTTGCTCAGTTAAACCAAGATTATAATTCCCTTGTCCATCAAAACTATTTGGATTCAGTCCACGAAAATCACGTATTCTTGGAATAGCACAATTTACTAAGCGGTCAAGAAACTCGTACATCCGTCCTCCACGCAAAGTTACCCTCAAACCGATTGGCATACCCTGCCTTAATTTAAAATTAGCAATTGACTTTTTTGCCCGACAAATTTGTGGTTTCTGTCCAGTAATAGCGGTTAATTCCTGTGTTGCGTTATCTAAGGCTTTAGGATTATCTTTTGCTTCGGAAAGACCTATATTTACCACAATTCTTTCAATAAGCGGCACTTGGAAACCATTTTTATAGCCGAATTTTTTTATCATCTCAGGAATAATTTCTTTTTTATATACTTCTTTTAATCTCGCCATCTTTGTTCACTACGATTCAGACAGATAACAAACTGATTTAAACAGATAAAGGATTTCTCCGTTTGAATCTTAGCAGTTATCTTGTTTGAATCGTTTCTACATTATCATCTCTCCACATTTACGACAAAACCTTACTTTTTTGCCGTCGGCAAGAAAATCAAATTTAGGACGTGTCGGCTGGTCACATTTCGGGCAGAGAAGCATCACATTAGAAAGATGTATTGGTGCTTCAATTTCTCTAATTCCACCGGGTGCTGTCTGAGTAGGACGAGTATGCTTTTTCACTATGTTCACTTTACTGACAATTATTTTTTGTTCTTGGGGAACAACTTTTAACACTTCACCCTTTTTTCCTTTATCATCACCAGTAATAACCAAAACTTTATCTTTCTTTTTTATTGGTAACATTTTATTAAACAACTTCTGGGGCAAGAGAAACAATCTTTAGGAAGTTCCTTTCTCTTAATTCTCTCGCCACTGGACCAAAAATACGTGTTCCCTTAGGTTCGCCTTGGTCATCTACAATTACACCAGCGTTATCATCAAATTTTACATAACTACCATCATGACGACGTTTCTCTTTAACTACACGCACAATTACCGCACGAATAACTTCACCTTTTTTGATTGTTGCGGTAGGTAAAGCTTCTCTTACGGAAGCAATAATTACATCACCTAAAGAGGCGTAGTGTCTCTTTGTCCCTCCAAGGACACGGAAACACCTTATTTTCCGTACACCGGAATTATCACAGACATTTATGATTGTTCTTTCTTGAATCATCTTTCGGTACCTCAAGATGACCCTGAACTTGCTGAAGGGTCATTTCGCTTTTTCAACAATTTCAGTTAAATACCACCGTTTAAGACGAGACAAAGGTCGCGATTCAATAATTTTTACTTTATCCCCTAAATGAGCGAGATTGCCTTCATCATGCACATAATACTTTTTCTTTTTTCGGATAACCTTCTCATACAAAGAATGCCGGAGCTGACGAGTAACCAAAACAACACGAGTTTTGTTCATTTTATCACTTACGACTATTCCTTCACGTATCTTCTTCATTTTTTATCTTCTACCTCACTTCGTTTATGCTGATTCATAATTGTCAAAATCCGCGCAATATCTCGCCGTAAATTACGTATTTCTAAAGGGTTTTTTAAGGGGCTGCTCCGGTGACGAAATTTTGCTTGGAATAATTTTTCTCTTGTTTCGCGCAGCCTGGCATCCAATTCAATTGGCGAAAGTTCTCTTAGCTCTTTTGTTTTCATCTTTTTATCGCCAAATCGCTAAAAGATTTTTTGGCGTTTTGTCGGTAGACCATGACCTATCGGGCGAGTATTTAGCGTTTTAGCGTCAATGGAGTTCCCGACTGACAAAACGGGTCAACACCGGTAATTTATGTCCCGCTAAACGCATCGCTTCTTTTGCCTCTTCCAAAGGTATCCCGGCAAGTTCAAACATAATTCTGCCTGGTTTCACTACCGATACCCAACTTTCAACATTACCTTTGCCTTTGCCCATACGTGTCTCTGCTGGTTTTTTGGTGTATGGTTTATCCGGGAAAATTCGTAGCCAAATTTTACCACCATGCTTCAAGAAACGGGTTAAAGTCACTCTTACTGCTTCGATCTGACGATTAGTTATCCACGCTGGCTCTAAAGCTTGCAAACCATATTCGCCAAAATTTAATCTTGTTGCTCCTTTAGATAAACCTTTAATTCGTCCCCGTTGCTGTTTACGATATTTAACTCTCTTTGGTAATAACATTCTCTTTTTTGCCTTCTTCCTGAGACGTTGAGACATCCTCTCTTCTCTCAGGTAATTCTTCCATTCTGCTTTGTTCAACTAATTTTGCTTCTTCAAGTAAATCTTTCTCTGATTTTTTGAAAAGTTCTTTCTTAAAAATCCAAACTTTCACTCCAATTTTTCCATAAGTACAAATTGCTTCAGTAAAACCATAATCAATCAAGGCGCGAAAAGTATGTAAAGGTATTCTTCCTTCTCTTAACCATTCTGAACGAGCAATCTCTGCCCCGCCGAGTCTTCCACCAACCGCCACTTTTATTCCCAGTGCCCCAGATGCTATTGACCGTTCAATTGCACGTTTCATCGCTCTTCTGTAATTAATTCTTTTCTCCAGTTGTAAAGCGATACCTTCAGCGACAAGTTGTGCATCAAGTTCAGGCTGTTTAATCTCAAAAACATTGATCATCGTTCTCCGTCCGGTTATCCCTTCTAAATCATGTTTCAAATTCTCAATATCAGCGCCTCTTTTACCAATAACTACACCCGGACGAGCAGTGTATACATTTACCCGCAAGAATTTATTCCCCGTACGTTCAATAACAATATGAGAAACAGCAGCAAATTTTAATTTTTCCTTAAGATAATGACGGATATGCCAATCTTCTTCAATAAGTGCAGGGAATTCACGAAATGAAGCAATCCATTTTGAATTCCATTCTTCAATAAAACCTAATCTTACTGCACGCGGTGGTATCTTCTGTCCCATATGTTCTCCTTTAGAAAATTCCAATTCCCCAATTTTCTAATCTTACAATTTATCTGCGACTACTATAGTTAGATGACAAGTTTTCCGTTTATAAGGCATCGGGCGCCCCATCGGACCAGCGTGGAACCGTTTTAATACTGGCCCGGGCGTAACATATACTCTCTTCAGGTAAAGATTCCCCAAAGGAACATTTTTACCGGCATTACTCACTGCTGAATGAAGTGTCTTTTCTACAATCGGCCTTGCTGCTTTGGGGGTAAATTTCAAAATCCGATAAGCTTGCTCCACTGATTTACCACGCACTAAATCCAAAACTTGTGCTACTTTACGCGAAGAGATTCTCTGGTATCTTGCATAAGCAATTGCTTCCATAATTTTTAAGTTAAAAAGTTAGTCAAGTTATTCAAGTTAGAAAGTTTTACTTCTTTACTTCCTAACTTACCTAACACCCTAACTTAATTAAGTAAGTTCCGTGGCTTCTTTAGTATGTGCTTCACCATGACCACGAAAGATTCGTGTTGGCGCAAATTCTCCCAACCGATGCCCAACCATTTGTTCAGTAATATAAACGGGAATAAACTTTTTCCCGTTATGCACCGCAAATGTATAACCGACAAAATCAGGGGTAATCATTGAGGCACGTGCCCAAGTTTTAATCATCTTTTTTTCACCCAATTGTTGCATTTTATGTAGTTTCTCAAGTAGTTTTTCATCTACATAAGGTCCTTTTTTCGTTGAGCGTCCCATCCTTTTTCTACCTCCATAAAATAAAAAATTTATTTATTAAAATCAACAAAATCTTGTCGGCGGTCACGAACAAGTGTGCTTCCTTTCTGTTCCCCTCTACTCTTTGCATACTTTTTCATCTCGCTTAAGAGGTCTACTAACCTACCGTAGTGTTTAATTTCACGATTTTCGTTCGTCACTATTGCCAGCGAAACTGTCATCAAGGGGAAATTATGAGATTTCCATTGCCGGTCGTAAGTAGTAATATACCCTCTTTCCCGGTCACGTTGGTCGTAGTAACGAGGAATCTCCTTGTCAAATGTTTCAGCAATTTTTACACAGATTTGTTCAACCTTGTCCGTAGAAGTAACCAAGATGAAGTCATCACCCCCGATATGACCAAGGAAATCGGATTTATCCCCAATACTTTCCAATATGCTAAGGATAATCTTACTCAACAATTGAATAATTTGGTCTCCCCGCGAATAACCATAATAATCGTTGTAGGATTTAAAATTATCTATATCAATATAACTGACAGCAAATTTCTCACCTTTATTGATTCGTCTGGTTGCCTCCTCTTCAATACTATAACTCCCTGGTAATTGAGTTAAAGGATTTAGAGAAAGATATTCTCTGGTTCGGCGAATCAAACGGGAAATCCGTACCTTTAATTCTTCCGGTTCAAAAGGTTTAAGCAGATAATCATCAGCACCAATTTTCAAACCAGTAATTCGGTCAGTAGGATGAGTCCGTGAACCAGTAAACATGATCACCGGGATAAAACGTGTTTCCCTATCTTCACGTAACTTACGACATACATGAAAACCATCAATATCAGGTAAATCAACATCTAAAATAATTAAATTTGGCAATTCTTCTTTTGCTTTCTCAAGACCCGACCCACCTTCATAGGCAATAATAACTTCGTATTCGGAACTCAAAATTGTTTCTACCGAAACAGCAAGATTGGCATCATCATCAATGAGGAGAATTTTATTTCTCAATTTATACCCCGGCGTATACTTTTGTTTTTCTTTGCATAATCATCCAATCCCATATTTTTTTCTTCCGTGTTTTATATCCTTTTGCCGGTTGGTTCCAAGGAGAACGAGGTTGATTATGTCCTTTCGATTTACCGCGCCCACCACCATGGGGATGGTCTACTGCGTTCATTGCTGTACCTCTTACCGTTGGACGAAAACCGAGATACCGTTTACGCCCAGCTTTACCAAGATTAATATTCGCATGGTCTGGATTGGATACTTGCCCAATAGTAGCCAAACAATTTATTGAAAAAAGACGAATTTCACCCGAGGGCATTTTTATTTGTGCGTATTCACCCTCTTTCGCCATTAACTGTGCACTCGAACCTGCTGAACGAACAATTTGTCCTCCTCTACCAGGTAGAAGCTCAAGATTATGAATAAATGTTCCTTCCGGAATTTCAGAAAGAGGTAAGGTATTACCTGTTTTGATTTCTGCCTCTGGTCCGGAAATAACTGTATCACCAACTTTCAAACCTACCGGTTGAAGAATGTAACGTTTTTCACCATCAGTATATTCAAGTAAAGCAATCCGTGCTGAACGATTTGGGTCATATTCAATCGCGATAACTTTCGCAGGAAGACCAAATTTATCCCTTTTAAAATCAATAATTCGGTAACGACGTTTATGCCCACCACCACGATGACGGACCATTATCTGTCCGCTATTGTTCCGACCAGCTTTTTTCCTCAAAGCAATAGTCAAAGATTTTTCTGGTTCATCTTTAGTTAAATCAAAAAAATCTTCCGTCGTAATGAATCGTCTTGATTGTGTATAAGGCTTATATGATTTTATCGGCATATCTTCCCTTAAAATTATCTCTTTTCTTCCAATTCAATACTCTGCCCTTTTTTCAAAGTGACCACAGATTTCTTCCAGTCCGGTTTGTAACCTTCGTGAACACCAAAACGTCTTTTCTTACCAGGAAAAATTGCTGTATTCACTTTTTCCACTTTTACTTTAAAGAGTTCTTCAATTGCTTTTTTAATTTCCTGTTTGTTAGCACTTTTATCAACTGCAAAAAGATATTTATTTCCCTTCTCTTTTTGGTAAGTAGATTTTTCAGTAATAATTGGATGTTTAACAATTTGATAAGAATTCATAGTTCGATATTCTCACTATGACCCTTCAGAGTGCCCTTCGGTCCTGAGACCCTCAGGGTCGAAGGAAACTTTCGGGGTCAACCCTGAGATTGCCAAAGGGTCATATTTTTTCAATGCTTCAACAGTAAAAAATAAATTTTTGCAGTCCAAAACATCGTAAGTATTCAAATTTCTTCTTTCTACCAAACGCAAATAAGGTACATTCTTTGAAATACACCAAAGATTTTTATCAATTTTTTCTACTATTAATAATATTTTTCCATTAGTAAGACCCACTTTTTTTAATATTTTAACCATATCTTTTGTCTTTGCTTCTTTAAACTCTAAATTTTCAATAACTTTAACTTCATCTGCTTTTGCCGCCAAAGCCTGAAGAAGTGCTTTTCTTAATTTCTTTTTCGGTAAATTAATATGATAATCCCGTGGTCTCGGACCAAAAACTACACCACCGTGACGCCAAAGAGGTGAACGAATTGAACCTGCCCTTGCTCTCCCCGTCCCTTTCTGTCGCCAAGGTTTACGCCCACCACCGGAAACTTCACCTCGTGTTTTCGTGGAAGCACAACCCTTCCGCTGGTTAGCCAAATAGGCAGACACTACTTCATGTAATAATAAAATATTTATCTTTTGCGAAAAAAATGTCGGTAAAGTGATTTTACCTTTTTCTTCACCTTTTGAATCGTATAGATTTACTTCCATAGCAAATTTTTGTTATTTTTTCTTAATAATCAATAATCCTTTTTTTGGTCCGGGAACAGCACCTTTCACTAAAAGCAAATTTTTCTCCGGGTCAACTTTAACAATCTCCAAATTTTTTATGGTTATCTGATCGGTTCCCAGATGTCCCGCCATTCGGGTGCCTTTTTTTACCCGTTGTGGCTGTTGAGAACCAATTGCTCCTGGCGCCCGTAATCGGTCTGATTGCCCATGTGATTTAGGTCCACCCGCAAAATTGTGTCGTTTCACCACACCACTAAACCCACGTCCCTTAACCCAGCCACTAATTTCTACTTGTTCACCAACCGAAAAAACATCCACCTCAATTTTCTGTCCCGAAGTAAAAGTTTGGTTTTCTTGGTTTCTAAATTCTTTTATATATTTGAATGGTTTAACTTCATATTTTGCGAAATAACCTTTGAGTGGTCGGTTTATATTTTTCTTTTTTTCTTCATAACCAATTTGTACTGCATTATATCCATCGGTAGTAATATTTTTCGTCTTCACTACATAACACGGTCCAGCCGAAATTATGGTAACCGGTACTGCTTCATCATTCTGATTAAAAATCTGGGTCATTCCAATTTTTGTTCCTAAAATTGTTTTCATGTTTTTATTTCCACATCAACACCAGCGGGTAAATCAAGTTTCATTAATTCTTCTACTGTTTTCGGTGTAGGGTCAATTATATCAATTAATCTTTTATGAATACGCATTTCAAACTGCTCACGCGATTTTTTATCTACATGTGGTGAGCGCAGAACTGTATACTTTTTTATTTCCGTCGGTAAAAGTACCGGTCCAGAAATACTTGCCCCAGTACGTTTTGCTGTATCAACAATACGGACAACCGATTCATCAAGAATTTTATGGTCGTAAGCAATTAAACGTATACGTATTTTTTGTGTAGTGATAACCATTTTTTCTTAAAAACGATCCAGACAGATTTATACAGATTCAGACAGATTATTATCCGTTTGAATCCGAGTCGTTATCTCGTTTGAATCGTCTTATTCTATAATTTCAGTTACTACTCCCGCACCGACCGTATGTCCACCTTCACGCACCGCAAATCTTAATCCCTTCTCCATCGCGATCGGCGTAATCAACTCCACACTTAACTCGGTATTATCTCCCGGCATCACCATCTCCATACCTTCTTTTAAAGTCACATTGCCGGTTACATCACAAGTACGAAAATAAAATTGCGGTCTATACCCATTAAAAAAAGGTGTATGCCGACCACCCTCATCTTTGGTCAAGACATAGATCTGCGACTTAAACTTCGTATGCGGCGTAATCGTCCCCGGCTGAGAGATCACCTGTCCACGCTCTATCTGCTCCTTCTCTATACCCCTTAATAATACCCCAATGTTATCCCCCGCCTCACCATCATCTAATACCTTGCGAAACATCTCTACCGAAGTCACTACTGATTTACGCGTCTCCTGAATACCAACTATCTCTACCGCATCTCCGGACTTCACCTTACCCCGGTCTACCCTGCCAGTCGCTACTGTCCCTCTACCCGTTATACTAAATACATCCTCTACACTCATCAAAAACGGTTTCTCTACTTCACGCTTCGGTAACGGTATGTTCTTATCTACCGCATCAAGTAATTGGTAAATCGTCCCACAATATTGACATTCCTTCTTCCCACATCCACAATTTAATGCCTTCAACGCACTACCCCTAACCACCGGAATCTTATCCCCAGGAAATTCATACTTGGTCAATAAATCCCTTACCTCTAACTCCACTAAATCTACTAAATCCTTGTCCTCAACTAAATCTACCTTGTTTAAATATACCACGATATACGGCACATTCACTTGCCTCGCTAATAAAACATGCTCCCGCGTCTGCGGCATCGGTCCATCGGCCGCACTCACCACTAAGATCGCTCCATCCATCTGTGCCGCTCCAGTTATCATATTCTTGATATAGTCCGCATGTCCCGGACAGTCAACATGACAATAATGCCGTCCCTCCGTCTCATACTCAACATGGGCTATCGCTACCGTCAAGATCTTACTCTCATCACGCACTACCCCACCTTTGGCTATCTCGGCATAACTCATCTCCTTCGCCTTGCCGATCTTGGATAAACACTTCGTTATCGCTGAAGTTAATACTGTCTTCCCATGGTCAATGTGGCCAATCGTCCCAATGTTTACATGCGGCTTCGTCCGCTCAAATTTTGCCTTCGCCAT
>DHVG01000020.1 GCA_002412545.1 Elusimicrobia bacterium UBA5214
TGGTCATCTCTACCGCCTTCACGGTCTTCTCCTGAATCTCGCCAACCAACTGGGAAATCTTCGCCGCTGAATTTGCTGAATCTTCAGCCAACTTCCTCACTTCATCCGCAACTACTGCAAACCCCCTTCCCGCTTCACCAGCTCTCGCCGCCTCAATCGCCGCATTCAAAGATAATAAATTCGTCTGGTCAGCAATCCGCGTAATCACCTTCACAATATCTCCAACCTGCCCCGAACGTTCTCCTAACTCTTCAATCACCTGTGCCGTACTGTCTGCCGTGGAACGAATCACCGACATCTTACTTACTGCCTTCTCCAACGTATTCTTACCAGTATTAGCCGAAGTTAAAGTCTGCTGTGCAGCTAATGATGCGGTCTGTGCTGCCTGCGAAACTTGTGTCGCTGCCTTGGATATCTGAGAAACACTACCCGCTAACTGAGTCATCGTCTCGGTTGACTGGTCAGTTACCGAAGTAAAACTCTTTGATGCTTCCGCAACTTTGGAAGCACCGGAACGAATCTCCTCAACTAAACTACGTAAATTGTAGACCATTTCTTGAAAACTATGAGCAAAAATGTCCTTCTCCGAACGCGGCTTGACTTCAACCGTTAAGTTGCCTTGAGCAATTTCTTGAGCAATTGTTCCCATATCTTTAGTATAGTCAACCATCCGTTGAATCGAACGGTTCAAATGGGCCAATTCATCCCCACCTTTAGTATCAAATTTAACCGTGAGGTCACCCTTTCGGGCGAAATCCTGGGCTAAAGAAAGAGCACGCAGTATCTTCCGTTGAAGGAAAAGAATAACACCTAAAGATAGTCCAACAATGATAACAATTGCTTGGTTAAAACTACGGGTGATTAATCTCGCATTACCAGATTTAATTGCCGCAGCGATTTCTTTCCCAGAAATACTAATTGTTAAATGACCAATTATTGGTTCACTGCCATGACAGATTTGACAACCGGGTTCATTGCCAATAGGCGAAACCCGTAAAATGGAAACCTCCCCCGGAGTTTCTTCAACCAAATGTTGAAAAACTCCCTTCCGACGATTTACTTCCATAACTTCTTCGTTATACTGGGCTCTACCCACGAATTCCGAAGCACTACAAAGATAAGTTTTTCCTTCCGGGTTAAGAATACTTATTCGTTCTACCAGTGGGATAGTTACTGTCTTTTTTAAGATATTTTCTATTGAAGTTGGGTCATTCCTTAACATCGCATCATGCAATGCTGTCCCAACAATTGTTCCTATATTTTCTGCTAAAGCAAAAGTCTCATTTGTAGCTTCATTTCTTACCCGCTGTACACCTAAATAAACTGTTGGCACAGTGACAATAAATGTAAGAAGAAGAACCGTTAGACCAACTTTTAA
Organism: Elusimicrobia bacterium UBA5214; assembly: GCA_002412545.1. Lineage (GTDB taxonomy): Bacteria > Elusimicrobiota > UBA5214 > UBA5214 > UBA5214 > UBA5214. Next base: position 1,379 of record DHVG01000020.1, read on the forward strand.
ACCAATCCCTTGAAAAATAATCTCTCGTAAGTCCATTTTTTCCCTCCTTCTTTTTTAAACGCTGATTACCGCTAATATGTCATTGTGAGCCCCGAAACTTCGGGACGTGGCAATCTAAAGAGATTGCTTCCCCCGACATATCGTCGGGGTCGCAACGGCGTCTGCGGTCATCTGCGCATTTTATCTTGTGGAAATCTGCGTTTTTAAGGTTTCTTTTTCTAACTCAGTTAATACTTTAGACAAATCAAGTAAAATTATTAAACGATTTTCTAACTTTACTACACCGTTTAAATATTGCATATCAATATAAGATATGGTCGGGGGGATGGGTTCAACCATTTCTTTGTTCACCCGTAAAACTTCAGTTACACTATCAACAATTAAACCAACACTTTGTTCTTCTTGTTTTTCAATTGTTACGGCAATTTTGCCAATAATTATTCGGCTTTCTTCATTTCTTCCTTTCTCTTCTAATTTGAAACGCCGGCGCAAATCTACGATTGGAATAATTCTTCCCCGTAGATTAATTACTCCTTCAATGAAATTTGGCATATTCGGTATCCGAGTAATTCCGGGAATACGAATAATCTCTTCCACTTGAATTATTGGCACACCATATTCTTCAGTAGAAAGTTGAAAAACTACTAATTGTGTTTCTTTAGTTTCCATAATTTTGCCTCCTAAAGAAGTCCTAAATTTTGTTTTAGTCTATGAATTTCTTCATCTTTTTCTTTAAGTTTCTCTTCCCATTTTTTTCGTTCTTCACCAAGTAAATCTTTTAAACCCTTTAACTCTTTTGCTAATTCAAGTTTTACTTCTTCAAACATTTTTTCCTTTTTCACCCATTCAGCAATCAATTGATTTTCTCGTTTGGTCATTTCTTCTTCCAAAGTTTGTGTTTTTTCTTCTAATTGTTCAACAAACATTTCCAATTTTTGTTCTTTTTCATGAAATTGTTCTTGCAGTTCATTTTCTCGCTCGCTGATTACCTTTTTTATATTTTTAATCTCTTCATCCTTTTCTTCCAATCTTCTTATCCATTTTTTTTCTTCTTCAGATATTTTTTCTTCTTGAGATTTTTTTTCTTTTTTTATTTGTTCTTCCCAATCTTTAATTTTTTCAGTTAATTCTTTTTCTTTTCTTTTTAATTCTTCTTCCCTCTGTTGCAGATAAGTGTTAAATTGTAATTTTTCTTGTACTAATTTTATCTTTTCTAACTCGATTTCTTTGTCTTTAGTCGCTAAATTCTCACGATAAATACTTTCTCTTTCTTCCCATTGTTGAAACCATTTATGTTCTCTTTTGTCTTGTTCTTTTTTTAGGTTTTTGATTTCTAATTCCAATTTTTCCAAATCAACGATCTCTTTTTCTTCGGTAGTCATTAATTTTTGTCCTTTAGACAACCTTTGCTAATCACTAATCACTGTCTCAAATGCCCCCAAGGGGATTCGAACCCCTGCTACCACCTTGAAAGGGTGGTGACCTAAACCGCTAGTCGATGGGGGCGAAACTAACCAATAACCGATGACTAATAACTATTCACTATTGGTTAGTTATAAGTTATTGGTCATTAGTTATGGGTTAAGTGAGCCCGGGGAGACTTGAACTCCCGACCAACGGATTAAAAGTCCGCTGCTCTACCGTACTGAGCTACGGGCCCATATATCACATCACGGATTTCATCGATTATACCAGATTGCCACAGACTTTAATATCCGTGGTCATCCGGTTTTTATCTGTGGTAATCTGCGTTTTAGCTCAAGAATTTTCTTTTCCGCAAGAAGACGATAAGACTCATCCTTGCTGGTTAATACTTCTAACCATATTTTCAAAGAATCAAGATAACGATTCTGTTTTTCATAGATGTTGGCTAAAATAACTTTTACCATAGATGGGCAGTCAGAATACTTAACTGCTTCTTCAAGTAAAACAACCATTTTGTCGAATTTATTCAATTGTTTATAGATTATTGCAGCTAAATATAACCGAAACCGCCAGTATTTAGGGTTATTATGTATACCTTCTTTGAGAATGAGAATTGCTTCCTCAGGACGATTTAAGTTCCAAGCCAGTGCACCAGCACTGTATAAATAGGCATAATAGAAATAAGGGTCAAGGCGAACTATTCGCTGAGTTAAACTTAAAAGGTCGTAATATTTTCCTCCACCGTAATCCTTACATAAAGGACAACCGTTTTCTTTATGTTCGTGTTCTACTTCCGGAGTTCCATAATACTGTAATAATTGTATCCAAGTAATATTCGCTACCATCCGCCGCATACCAAAAATTATTCCACTCAAATCAAGCAGTCCATAGCCAGTTTCTTTACTTGCCGAAAGATTTACTATTTCCGTAAAAAATGGGTAATTATAAGAAAAATTTTTTCTTAAGAAAAACTGCAAAATAAAAATTGACCCCATAAGAAAAATCACTGTAATCGGGATTTTAATCCACGTAATCATTTTTATTTTACCTGCCCACCATCCGCCGAATCGGCGGATTAGCGTAGGCGGGTCTGTGTTAACCCCGCACCTATTAGTTATAATTGGTCCTCTTTGTGTACCTCAATTGATGAAGGGGTTATAATCTAACTATCTATAGTTACTTCCACCTCGGAAGTTTCAGGTCACTCACCCAATCAAAGAACAAAAAACACGAATAACCAATAGGTGCGGGGTAAATCTGCGTTTTATCAAAATTCTTTCCGTGAAAGAAACAAATTAGTTAAAAATAAACAAACAGTACTGTAAACTAAAGCATAAAGAATAGCCAAAGAAATAAAATTCATATTTGCTTCCTTCAACAAAAGAGGAAACCCAAGTTGAATACGGTCACGAAAATTGAAATATTGAAAATTAGGTATAAGATAGAAAAAAAATTTTGCTGGGTATTGCCAAAAAATGTTTAACTTTGAACCAAGAAATTTTAGTTCTTCGGTAAAGTGTCCCAAAAGCCAGAAGAAAAAAGTAAAACTTATACTAGAAATAGCCGAAGTAGAAAAAAGCGAGAAGAATACAGCAATGCCAGAAATTAACATGACTTTAAAACCTAAACTAAAAATGACAAAAAAATAACTTAGTTCAAAAGACCATTTTTTTAACAAAAGTAAACTAATGTGTCCGATTGACATTGTAGCTATACTCAAGTAAACTGCAAAAAGTATACCGAAATATCTTCCTACTAAATATTCTACCCGTGATAAGGGACGGGTTAAAAGTAGATAAATTGTTTTGTTTTCAATTTCTTCCAGGACAAGAGTTACACTCGCAAAAATTGTTAAAAGCAAAGCAAAAAGTTCTATTGCTGCTAAACCAAAATCTAAAAGAAGGCGTAATTCTTGTTCACCACCAAGAACTGAAAAAAGTAAAGTGGCTAAAAAAATTAAAAGAACAAAAAAAATTAAAACATAAAAAATTTTATTTCGTATATTTTCTTTAACTGTATAGTAACTAATCGCAAAAATCTTTTTCATGCCTGTGCTGGCTCCAACGCAAAAACCGTCGGAGCTGATTTTATCGTTTCAAGAAAAATTTCTTCCAATCCACCTTCCCGTGCAAACCAATCTTTTTGTTCTACAATACACACCAATTCTCCTTGGTCAAGTATACCTGCACGATCAGATATTTTTTCTACTTCCGAGATGATATGAGAAGAAAAGAAAATCGTTTTTCCTTCTTTTTTTAACTTCAATAAAAGTTCGCGCATTTCTCTTATTCCCACTGGGTCAAGTCCGGATACCGGTTCATCAAAAATAACTATCTCCGGGCTATGTAACAGTGCCTGTGCTATACCGACACGCTGAAGCATACCACGTGACAGTTCTGCAATACGCTTGTTTCTCTCTTTTTCTAGAGCAACAATTTTAAGAACTTGTCTAATTCTTTGACTTATTTCTTGTGAAGTAATCTCGGAAAGACAACCATAAAGGTTCAACAACTCATCTATTGTAAGATATTTATAAAAATATGGCAATTCCGGTAAATAACCGACAAGACGCACAATTTCCTTATTGGGCATTAGTTTCTCACGGATGTAAACTCTCCCCTGAGTAGGAAAAAGAAGACCGAGAAGTAACTTAATTGTTGTTGTTTTTCCGCTACCATTTAATCCTAAAAGAGAAAAAATTTCACCTTCTCTAATCTCCAAATTCAAATTACGCACACCGAGAGTTTCTTTAAGTTTACCCAAGTGTCTCTTCCGGTATATTTTAGTTAAGTTTTCAGTACGAATAATATCCATGTTAAATACAATTCAGGCAGATGTAATACCGATTTAAACCGATAAAAATCCGTCTGAATCAGTCCATTGTCTATATGCATTTTGTTTCTATTATAATTTTACTAATTTAACTCTGGTTATACCCGGATATTTACGTATTTCTTCAAGCACTTTTGCTGGTACTTCCGTATCAACGTTGATAAAAGTTACCGCTTCACCACCTAACATCTTTCTTCCCACTTCCATTGAAGCAATATTAATACCGTTTTTACCCAAAACTGTCCCGACATAACCAATTATCCCCGGACGGTCAACATTATTTAATACCAGAAGCCATCCCTCAGGAAGAACATCAATGGAAAGTTGACCAATTCTTACCAGACGAGGTAGATTGTCCGAAAGAAGAGTCCCGGCAAAACTTATTTTTTCTTCGGCTCCATCCACTGAAACTGAGATTAAATTAGCAAATACTTCTTTTTCTTGTGTTTTTAATTCAGTTGTTTTTATCCCTCGTTCACGAGTAAGAAAAGAGGCATTAACTAAATTTACTTCTATATCTAAAATCGGTGAAAGAAATCCTTGTAAAAAAGCGTAGGTCAAAGGAGTAAGATTATATTGAGCAATCTCTCCATAATAATGTAAACTGATTTCCTTAATTCCACCATCAATAATCTGCCCGAGAAAAGAGCCCATTTTTCTGGTTAACACCGTATAAGGTTCAAGTATTTTCCAAAGTTCTGGGTCAATACTCGGTAGATTTACCGCATTACGGACAATATTTTTTTCAAAATAATCAACTACTACATTAGCAATCTCTTCAGCAACCCGTTCCTGTGCTTCTTCAGTGGAAGCACCCAAATGCGGTGTAAGAATAACATTTTCTAATTTAAGTAACGGGTTATCCGGAGAAATCGGTTCCTGGGCAAAAACATCTAACGCTGCACCTGCAACTTTACCACTTGTTAATGCGCTAACCAAATCATCTTCATTAATAATTCCACCCCGTGCACAATTAATTATTCGCACCCCATCTTTCATTAGGTCAATCGTCTTTTGATTAATCAGTCCTTTAGTTTGTTCGTTTGATGGCAAATGCAAAGAAAGATAATCAGCATTCTTCAATGCTTCCTCAAAACTGACTAATTTCACACCAATATTTTTTGCGTAGTCCTCCGAGACATAAGGGTCATAAGCTAAGACGTGCATCCCAAAGGCAAGTGCACGAACTGCCACTTCTTTACCTATTTTACCCAAACCGAGTAAAGATAAAGTCTTCCCATAGAGTTCACTGCCAACAAATTTAGACCTTTCCCATTTACCTTGTTTTGTTGAAACATCACCTCGGGCTAAATTACGTGCTATAGCAAGAAGTAAAGCAAAAGTGTGTTCAGTAGCCGCAATTGTATTACCACCGGGAACATTCATCACCAATATCCCCGCTTTTGTAGCGGCATTAACATCAATATTATCCACCCCGGTCCCGGCACGACCAATAAGTTTAAGTTTCTTCGCTCCATTGATTATTTCTTTAGTCACTTTTGTTTCACTGCGGACAAGTAAAACTTCATATTCCGGAATCAGAGAAATCAACTCTTCAGGTTTAAGTTTAAGTTTGAAATCTACCTTAAATTGTGGATATTTCTTTAATTCCATCAATCCTTCTGCTGAAATGGGATCACTAACTAAAACTCTAATCATTTTCTTCTCCTGTAAGGAATGGATTACAGTGATTTTGTGACTACTGTTTTTATCACCGCAATCATAGTTCTTATGGTTTTTCTGAATAAGAACTAAAATAATATTTTTTCTGCTGCCGAAACACCAGTAGCAAATTCAAAACCTTGACAACCTAATTCTTTAAGTCCACGTTCAACTGCGGAAATACCTACAAGAATGTCAAATTCGTTCATATAACCCAAATGCGCAAGACGAAATATTTTCCCTTTTAAATCCTGTTGTCCGCCAGCAATGGAAATACCATATTCTTCTCGTAATTTTTTTACTAATTTACCGCTATCCAATCCTTGCGGTGATTTTACTGCTGTAACTACATTAGACGGATTTTGTGCAAAAAGTTCTAAATTCAAAGCTTGCATACCTGCACGTGTAGCCCGAGCCAGTTTTTCATGTCTCGCCCAGATTTTTTCCAAAGTCTCTTTTTTAATCATTTCAATTGCTTGGTTCAAAGCAATAATTAAAGTCACCGCCGGAGTAAACGGTGTTTCCTTATCGGCGAGTGATTTTTTCATCCGCCGAAAGTCCCAATAGAACCTCGGCAATTGCGCCTTCTCCACTAAATTCCATGCTTTATCACTTAAAGCAACAAAGGATAACCCAGGAGCATTCATTAACCCTTTCTGCGAAGCACCAACTACTACATCTAAATGCCATTTATCCGTATGTAGTTCTTGTGCACAAAGTCCACTAATTGAGTCAATAACTAATACTGCATCCGTTTTTGCAACAATTTCACCTAAAGTTTTCAAATCATTAACTACACCGGTAGAAGTTTCCGTATGGGTAGTGAACACTGCTTTTATCTCGGAATTTGTTTTTAGTTTCTTTTCTATACTTCCAAGGTCAATTGCTTTCCCCCATTCATTACAAATAGTCTCCGGTTTAATCCTGTAAGTTTCTAAAATTTTTATCCAGCGGTCACCAAAAACACCGGAAGAAGCAACTAAAACTTTATCCCCGGGAGAAAGAAGATTTACTACGCTCGCTTCCATTCCTCCGGTTCCCGAAGAAGTAACTAAAAGAACTGTTCCTTGGGTCTGAAAGACGTATTTCAGTCCTTCAATAACCTGAGTAAAAATTGCACCAAATTCGCTCGTCCGATGATGTAGTATTGGTAAAGCTGACTCCAAAGCAACTTCCGGTGGTATTGGTGTTGGTCCCGGGGTAAGTAAATAATACTTTTTCAATTCTTTTCACTCCTTTCCTTTAACCACAGAGTTCGCAGAAATTCCGCAGATTACACCGAAAATGTCATTTTGACCCCGATGGACATCGGGGGAAAAATCTCTGCGCAATCAGCGAATATTTTTGCGTTCTCCGTGATTAAATCATGCTTTTGCTATCGGACTAGGTTGCACCGGATAGATCTCTACCGGCTTAACCATTTTCCGCGCTTTCTTTTCGGGTAATGGCTCTAAAGCAATTCCCAGAATTTCATCCATTGATTTCGCTGGTATAAGTTTCAATTTCTTTTGTATTTCTTTAGGTATTTCTTCTAAATCTTTTTTATTCCCTTCCGGGAAAATAACCGTTTTTATTCCTTCACGGAAAGCAGCCAAAATTTTTTCTTTAAATCCACCAATGGGAAGAATTCGCCCCCTTAAAGTTATTTCACCAGTCATTGCCACATCTTTTTTTACTGCTCTTTTAGTAAGCACTGAAGCTAAAGCCGTAGCCATCGCGATTCCTGCCGAAGGACCGTCCTTCGGAATCGCTCCTTCCGGAAGATGAATATGAATCTCTAAATCTTTGAAAAAATCCTCTTTCAGGCTCAATTTCTTTGCAATTGAACGAATATAGGAAAGTGCAGCTTGGGCTGATTCTTGCATCACTTCACCAAGTTTACCTGTAAGCGTAAGTTTACCCTTACCCTTCATCACGGTTACTTCAATTGCCAAAAGACTACCACCAACTTCAGTCCAAGCTAACCCAGTAGCAACACCAATTTCATTGGGGGTGACTTTTTCCCGATGAAATTTTGGTATACCAAGATATTTTTCAACATTATCTTGGTTAATTTCTATTTCTTTCTTTTCCGGGTTTAAGACCAGTTCTTTGGCTACTTTCCGACAAGCATTCGCAATTTCTCGTTCTAAATTTCTTACCCCAGCTTCTTGAGTATACTCATGGATAATTCTTTTCAATGCTGGTAGTGTAATTTTCAAAGACTCTTGGTCAAGCCCATTTTCTTTGGTTTGTTTTGGTATAAGATACCGACGGGCAATTTCAATCTTTTCTTCAGTCGTATAACCCGGGAAACGAATTGTTTCCAGACGGTCTTGCAAGGAAGGAGGAATAGCATATAAAGTATTTGCAGTAGTAATGAACATCACATCGGATAAATCAAATTCTACATCAAGATAATGGTCCATAAAAGTGTTATTTTGTTCGGGGTCTAAAACTTCTAAAAGTGCCGCTGCTGGGTCACCACGCCAATCAGTACCCATCTTATCCACTTCATCCAGCAAAAATACTGGGTTTTTTGACTTTGCTTTACGTATTGACTGGATAATCCTTCCCGGAAGAGCACCGATATAAGTTCTCCGATGTCCGCGAATTTCTGCTTCATCACGCACACCCCCGAGGGACATCCGCACAAATTTACGCCCTAAAGCACGAGCAATTGACCTAGCTAAAGAAGTTTTACCTACCCCGGGTGGACCAACAAAACAGAAAATTGGACCCTTCAATTTTTTTGTCCGTTTACAAACCGCTAAATATTCTAAAATTCGCTCTTTTGCCTTCTCCAAACCATAATGGTCTTCTTCCAAGATTTCTTGAGCACGTTTTAGGTCAAGATTATCTTTAGTTTTTATTGCCCAAGGTAAAGCAATCAACCAGTCAATATAAGTACGGATTACCGTTGCTTCTGGGGAGAAGGGTGCCATTTTTTCTAAACGGGATAGTTCGCGCATCGCTTCTTCTTCTCCCTCTTTAGACATTTTTGTCTTTTTTACCTTTTCTCGTAGTTCGTCTATTTCTTTAGCAAAATCATCTTTCTGCCGCAATTCTTTCTGGATTGCTTTCATTTGTTCAGTAAGATAGTATTCTTTCTGTGTCTTTTCAATCTGGCTACGAACACGATTTTGTATTTTCTTTTCTAAAGTAAGAATCTCAATTTCTGAATTAAGGATACTTATTAATTTTTCCAATCTTTCCTGAGGATTAGAAGTCTCAAGAATTTTCTGTTTTTCTGGTGTTTTAATCAAAAGATGAGCGGCAATAATATCGGCTAATCTTCCCGGTTCAACAATATTAGTCAAAGAAAGACCACTCTCAAATGGCATTCTCCGATTTAAGCGGATATACTGGTCAAAAAGTGATGCCACCTGACGCATTAAGGCTTCCAATTCTATAGAAGGAATTACCTTTTCTTCAGCAATAGTAATTTCCACTTCCACATACTTTTTTTCTTCAAGAAATTGGGAATTAACAATTTTGGCACGGGTAACACCTTCAACTAAAATTTTCAATGTTCCATCAGGCATTTTTAGTAACTGTAAAACTTCACCTACAGTACCAACTTCATAAAGATCATCTCTTTGTGGGTCTTCAATTTCCATTTTCTTTTGGGCAACCAAGAAAATTAGATGTTCAGCGCTCATTGCCGCTTCGGTTGCACGAATAGATTTCTCCCTCCCTACCGCTAAAGGTAATACCATATAAGGAAAAATTACCGTATCCCGTACGGCTAACAAAGGCAGTTTAGGAGGAATTGATAACAAAGGTTGTCTTTCCGGAATAGCCATTTTTTTATTCCTTCTTTCGGGTGATGATTATTTCGTCAACCAGTCCATAAGTTTTTGCTTCTTCTGCTGACATATAAAAATTCCGTTCCGTATCCATACGAACCTTTTCAATCGATTGCCCAGTATGTTTTGCTAAAATTTCAATCAGCCGATTTTTTGCAAGGATAAGTTCTCGTGCTTCAATATCAATATCGGTTGCCGAACCAGTTAACCCTTCGCCAGCAACCAGCGGTTGATGAATCATTATTCGGGCATTGGGTAAGGCGAACCTTTTCTTTTTATTCCCGCAAGCGAGAAGCAATGCACCTGCAGACATTGCTTTACCAATACAAATTGTTGTAATTGGTGACTTGATAAATTGCATTGTGTCGTATATGGCTAAAGCAGCGGGTACCGACCCACCAGGTGAGTTAATATAGATATTAATATCTTTTCCGGGATCTTGAGCGTCCAAATAAAGAAGTTGCGCGATAAGTAAATTTGCTGCATCAGTAGTAATTATTCCTTCGTATTCACCAACAAAAATAATTCGTTCTTTTAAAAGGCGAGAAAAAATATCATATGCTTTTTCTATCCCCCCGGGTGTAGGTTCATAAATAATTACATTGCGCATTTTTTACCTCCATTTCTTTTATTTTAGCATTTTTTATTAAAAAATCAAATATTTTCTCTTCTTGAGGTTCAATTTTTTCTTTTTCGGCAATTCCTAAAAGGAGTAAACTAAGATGCACCCGTTTTTCTGCTTCCGGACGATATTTTTCTTTCAACTGGGGAAGATTCTTTTCCCATAAATCAGTCAAATTTTGTGTTTGATAGAATTTATACATTTCTCCTAAAATTGATTCTAATTCCTTCTCCACTAAACTCGGTGGTAAAGGTAAGGAATTGTTTTTCAGTAAGTATTCACTAATTTGATTTTTTATTTCTTTTTGTGCTCGTTCTTCCTCAAATTTTTCAAGGTTTTCTTTAATTTTTAATTTCATTTCTTCCAAAGAAGAAAAATTTAAGTCACGAGCAAAATCGTCATTTACCGGAGATAATTTCTTTTCTTTAAGTGCATTTATTTTTATCTTCAAAATTGCTTCTTTACCGGCAAGTTCTTTTTTTGGATAATCACCAGGAAAAGTTATTTTGATTTCTTTAAGTTCGCCCTTTTTTGCATTGACAAGTTGTTCTTTTAATCCTGGAATTAAGTCCGGTTGGGAAAGGTCAAACAACTGATTTTTTAATGATTCTAAGGGAACTGAATTCTCATCCAAAAAAATTTCGTAATCAACAAGAAGATGATGTTCTTTTTTCACTATTTCTTCATTGGATTCTACAAGATAAGCATTCCTTTCCTGAAGAGAAATGACAACTTTCTCAATATCTTTTTCCGTAATTTTTTTTATTTTTTTTTCTAAAATAATTTTTTTATACTCCTTTGGTTCAAACTGGGGACGAGATTCAATAACTAAATTAAAATTGAAAGGTTTCCCAAACTGAAATTTCAAATTACTTACCCGTGGTGACACTATCGGTTTAAGGTTTTTTTCCTTAATAATTTCACTTACTGAATACGAAATAAGTTGTTCAATAACTTCTTCGCGTGCTTGGGAAACAAATTGCTTCTGTACTATTTCCAGAGGTGCTCTACCCCGACGGAATCCAGGAATACTTACCCGTAACTGTAAACTGTGATAAGTTTCTTCAGTCACCCGTTTTACTTCCTTTTCAGGTAGTTCTACACCAAAAGTTGTCTGACAAGAATCAGAATTCAAAACCTCTACCTTTTTTTCCATATTATTAACTGGTGGACAGGGCGGGAGTCGAACCTTCACCCTGCACCATTTAAAAATTTAAAACTAAACCCAATCCTATGAACCACATATCACACGAGAGAATTATTTTCCCAAGAGATAACAAGTAAAATTATGGTGCGGGGCGGGACTGCACCCTTATTCGTGACTCCGCACCAATAGATTTATACCGAGGGTGGGACTCGAACCCACAAGCCTTAACGGCATAGGATCCTAAGTCCTACGCGTTTACCAAATTTCGCCACCTCGGCGAATTATTTGGTGCGGGGCGTGTCTACCTATTCCACCACGGGGACAAAGGTGTGGGGAGCGTCTGCCAATGGAGTTTATCCCGTTTTACGGGACCACTCGCCCTCTTGCCCCCGGTCCGAATCGAACGGACAACCTCCCGCTTAAGAGGCGGATGCTCTATCCAATTGAGCTACGAGGGCTTAACGACTAACCACTCCGATGTTACGTCGGGTGCTCTGCCAGTTGAGCTAGCGACCCATTAACTACAATGATTGGTGATTAGTAATTAGTGATTAGTGAAAAAACAAATCTACATAAAATCCCAACCACTTCGAGTTGAATCTGTAACCTCTTGGTTACCCACATCATAATTCGCGTCCAGTCCCGATGTAACATCGGGACGACCTCTTCCTTTGCCCCCCACAAATCACCCTCGCGTCTGGGGAGACTCGAACTCCCAACCTGCGGGTTCGAAGCCCGTCGCTCTATCCAATTGAGCTACAGACGCTTTAAGATTATGCGGGGCTATCCAACTGAGCTATGGACGCATAATTTCAAAGTGCGGGGTAAACTCCGCCAGCCGCGACACCTGCCCCGCACCTCTAAGAGGTGCGGGGTCCAGCTGAGCTATGAGCGCACTCCAAAAGGTGCGGGGCTGTCCAACTGAATTATGGACACATCAACAGAAGTTATTTGAAAATAGTTTTTAGTTATTAGTAAAAATCTACTAATTACTAACGACTAATCACTGTAAATTTTCTTCTGGAAAATTTACTTTGGGTGGGTAATCCCGACAATTCGTCGGGACAACCTTCCCGAAAAATCTGGGTGACTGACGGGACTCGAACCCGCAACCACTTGGGCCACAGCCAAGTGCTCTGACCGATTGAGCTACAGTCACCTTTACCCCGTAGATGACAATCTTTACGGGGTTTATCCCGTCATCAAGACAATTTTTGCCAGAACACTATTTTCCAAATATTCAAGATCAAAGGGTTTACAGATATAATCGTCAGCACCAAGTTCCATTGCTTCTCGTGCTGTTTCTTCCTCTTGAACTGCAGTAATCATAATCACACCAATCGTGGGGCTAATTTTCCTAATTTCCTTCAAAACTTCAATTCCACTCATCATCGGCATTTTAATATCAAGTAGAACCACCTGTGGTAATTCCTTTTTAATTATTTCAATTGCTTCTGTTCCATTTCCTGCAATAGATACTTCGTATGACTTTTTAGTTAGAAAACGCTCAAGAAACCTTAAAACTGACGGGTCATCATCAACAATTAAGATTTTCCCTTTCTTACAGATTCCAATTGTCTCCATTTTGGGAATTCTCCTTCTTTAACTTTGTTTTTCTTTTTCAGAGACCTCTTTTCTGCCTACAATCATCAAGACCGTAACAATAAGAAAAATAATCGTTGCTTGAATCAAAAGTAAAAACGAATCAAGGGTTTTACCATTGCGTAAGACAACCGCTCCCAGACCCAAAGCCAGGGTGAGCGCGTAGATAAAAATTACTGCTTCCTTTTCGGTTAAACCGAGATGAACCAAACGATGATGCAGATGGTCCTTGCCGGTATATTCAAGCCACTGCCGAAAATTGCATACCGTGCCATTTTTAATCCGAGATATAGTCGTATAAACCATATCAAAAATCAATACACTTAGAATCAATACTGGTGTTGCCGTAGCAATCATCGGGCTATATCCCACCTGTCCCCAGGAACCCATAATCGCCAAACTGGCTACAGTAAAACCAAGAAAAGTCGCTCCTGCATCTCCAAGAAATATTGATGCCGGTTTAAAATTGTAAGGCAAAAAACCAAAACTTGCTCCTATAAATGCGGCACAAAGAAAAATAAACCATTTTTCCCCGGTTTGGATTCCCACAATTAGCATACTGACTACGCATACCACACTCAAACCAGTGGCCAAACCGTCCATACCGTCAAAAAAATTCATCGCATTAGTTATTCCGACCACTCCAAGAATTGTGACTAATACTTCAAGGATATATTCTCCAGTCCAATGGGGGATAACGGTCACCCTTATTCCAAAAGCGATAATCAATAAAGTTGCAAAAATCTGTCCAAGAAATCTTATTTTTGCGGACAAACCCCTCAGGTCGTCAATTAGACCAAAAAGAAAAACAATTGTTCCGCCAAGAACTACACCCCAAAGTTCACGAGAAAAATTTAAGTTCCGCACCACGGTAATGATAAACGCCAAATATATTGCTAAACCACCAAGTAAAGGTATTGGCTGACGATGAATTTTCCGTTCATCCGGATAGTCAAGAATTTTGAACCGCGCAGCAATTTTTTGCACGATTGGCGTAATAAAATTTGCCAGAAAAAGGGATAAAAAAAATACATAAAGCCAACGAATGTTATGTATATAAAACCATGTCCCTCCACGAGGCGAACCTAAATAAAGTATTAGACCAAGAATTACTACATAGTAAATTCTCTTAAGATTTTTCATTTTTCTGCGTAATCCGCGTTTTCTTCTGCGTAATCTGTGGCTATATGTTTAACGAAAGTCTTAAGGGGACAAAACCTTCAGCATATTTCACTCTATTTTGGTAACCACGAAATATTGCGGTTGAATGGGCACTATCAAGAATACTCAAACCAGCAACTTTAGTCGCAAAAACCTGTGATCTATGTGCTTTAAGTAAGTTCATTTTTTCTTCTAAAACTTTACCAATATCTACAAAAATGCTAGTTGGACTAAAATCAACTGTTGTTGGTACTTCATAAAATAAAACATTATGAATGTATCTTGTCGCAGTAATTGTCGCCTGCGAAACATTGCGATGGTCTTGATGAGTGTCGTTGAAATAGGGGGTGAAGATAATATCTGGCTTGACAATTTTGATTATTTTCTCAATTGTGTTGATTGAATCCTTGCCGAGTGGAATCTGTGTGTCTTTATATCCGCCCCAGAACAACTCTGCCTTAATCAGAGCAGTCGATTTTTTCTGCTCGCTTTCCCTCAATTTAGCATTACCCCCGTGTTCTCCTTTAGTCATTACTAGAAGGTAAATCTTATTCCTTTTCCCCGCATAACCAAGAAGAGTCCCTCCGCAGCCAAATTCAATATCATCAGGATGCGGACCAATTGCTAAAATATTCATCCTTTCTCTCCTTTAGAACGATTACAGTGATTTCTGACTTCGATTACAATGATTTTTCCCAATCACCGGAATCATCTTCACAAAATCTGTGTAATCATCTTATTAGTGTTCAATAGTTTCAATTGCTTCCCGGACAATACTTTCGGTAACTGTGTTCGCTTTCTTACTATATCCGGTAACTAAACTCATATCGCAAATCTGATTTATTCGGCGAGGGATACCTCCGGAACGTTCATAAATTAAACGCAAAGCACCAGAATCAAATTCAATATTTTCACCACTAGCAATTTTTAAACGGTGCGTTATGTAACTACTCATCTCTTCACGATTCAAAGCTTCCAGATGATAGCGCATTGCAATACGCTGGAGAAGTTGTTTATTTGCTTCTACTTTTTCTTTTAGTTCTGGCTGTCCAAGAAGCAATATCGTTAGGAGAAATTTATCTTCCAGTTGAAAATTTAAAAGTAACCTTATTTCTTCATATACATTTTTATCTTCAATCGCATGTGCTTCATCAATAAAAATGACCGTCTTTTTACCATCTTTAATATTATTCACTAATATTTTTTCTAAAGTAATCAAGATATCTGCTTTACGGGTTGGCAATTCAGTAGAACCAAGATGATAACTAATCATCCGTAAAAGTTCAATATCATCTAATCGCGGGTTACTGATAAAAGCAACTTTATATACTTCTTTCTCTAATTCGGTCAACAAAGCACGACCGAGGACTGTCTTCCCACAACCATAAACTCCAGTTAACATTCCTGCGCCCTTACTTTCTCGCACCACATAAAACATTCTCGCTAATGCTTCTTCATGTTGTGGAGAATAATAAAGAAACTTTGGGTCAGGAGTATTCTCAAACGGTTTCTCTTTCAAACCCCAATATTCTTCATACATTGTTCTTACAATCTGCAATCTGTAATTTGTAATTTTTAATTATGTCCCGGCTTCCCGGACCGCAGTTAAATAATAAATCAATTACTGACATACAAGGTTGAAAATCACCATATAATTGAGGATAAACTGGATGTTGAAAATTCTGAAAAATTAAATTAATATTCTCTTTTTTGAATTTTTCTATATCCATATACTCGGCACCACCTTTACCGGCAAGATAAGTATTCACCGAAAAATACTTACAGATATCAATTAATCGTTCAGTTGGTTCTTCGCGTAAATTCGGTATTTGCGAAGCAATAAAAAACTTTGTTTTAGCACCCAACAAACCTGCAAGATGTTTAACAACTTCAATATTAATATCAATTAACCTTCCCCAAGTTTTAGAATACAATTTTTCAAAATAGGCACTATACTTGCCAAAAAACGGTGCGCGGTTATAATTAACGATCAAAGTCTTTAAATGGTCTTTCTGCCAGTTTATTTCTTGATTTATTCCCACTTCAAAAATTTTCTGCGAAAAATGATACAAAACGGGTACAGTGAGCCATTGCCATCCTTTAGCCGTTTTGATTTTATTCCGGTTTTGGAATTCGTTTTTCTTATATTGCACATTATCCAAAAAAACAAAAATATCACTTTCTAATATTTTATCAAAATATCCCAGCCAAGGCAAATACTGAGGTTGATGGATAGAAATAATCATCGGGTAAATTAAATTTATGGCAGATGAATCATCTGCCATGATTAATTTTATAAAATATTGTCTAATTTATCAAGATAACTAAGAATTTTATTTTATTACAAAAATTGGGTTGGAGAAGACTTTTCCACCTTGCGGCCCGGTAATATCCAAACGGTAGTAAGTTTTATCTGAGGATTCAATATTGTCAATATATTCAATTTCCAAAGGTAAATGTTGTTCAAAAATTTTAATTATTTCGCCACCGCGAATTAACTTAATTTTTATTGGAGTTAATACTTTCGGCAATTCATACTCACCCTTAATCTCAAACTTAATTTTGGGTGGTTTTGAATACCTTATCTCTTCACCCATTATTGCTTTTCCTTCTTCCGTTTCAATTTTAAATTCTTCAAGTTTAACAACATAATCTTTGGCTTTTTGTAACACATAAAATCTTCCTTTTTTTAGACATTCGATTGCCTCTTCTTCGCTCACCCGCTCACCAACTTTCCCACTTCCCTGCTTTTCCATAAGTAACACATTTTGAATACTATCCAAATATGTTCCCAGATAACCTTCGGCTTTGTAGTCCAACTCACCTAATGCCCAAATTGGTTTTTCTCTTATTCCTTTACAATATTGGTTGAGAATTTGATCCCAAATTCCTCCCGGTGTCCCTACTTCTTTATAACCTTCATAAAGTATTGCAAACCCGGTATAGTTGTTAGTTTTTAGCAAGTCTCCGGGGTAGATAGGCGTCTGAAGTGTTATTCCGTTAATCTCTTGTGGTTTCTCCCAATTAGGTGCTTCAGGATGTGCCCAGAAAATAACTCCACCTTTAGCGTTAACATATTGGATTAAGTTCTGATATGGTCCAACCCCTTTATCTCCGTGATATTGGTCATAAGGAAAATATTTGTAAGGATAGTTGTTGACGAGAAACAGTAAACCCACCAGAATTATAACTATTCCCAAAACTTTGTATGCTCGCGAATGAGCAATCAAAATTTGACTGCCAAAGGTCAGTTTTCTCTCCTTTTTTTTAACCAATACCCAATAACCAATAACCAATAACGAAAGTGGCCAGAGAAGAACGATACTTTTAAAACTCCACACACCAGCATTTGGGTTGGAAACCAGAGGCAAATTTTCGTAGTCATTCGGATGATTTAATCCGGTTATGAGCAGATGTTTATGCCAATTGTGAAGAGTAAGATGATACTTAAAATGTTTACCTGACCAGTAATAAAATGGTGCTGATTCAACACCGGGCAGAAATAAGATTTCTGGATATTTTTTTTGAACTTCTTCTATTTTTTGAAAATATCTTTTTGCACCATACTTAAGAACCGAATTTTTGTCCACTCTTTTTTTCAAAATATCTTGCAAAGGCCATAAACCGTATTCCCAACGCATCAGTGCGTGGTCACTAAAAATTACCGATTTAATCCCTTTTCTCTCGGCAATTTGGGCAATATCCTCAACTGAATGTTCGCCATCACTAAAATTGGAATGCACATGAATCACCATCGGAACTTGAATAAATTCGCTGTTTGCTATTAGCCATCGGCAGTTTGACAGTAAACAATAAACAGTAAACAGTAAACAGTAAATTTTCACTTCTCAAATACCTCAAGAATAACCGAAATTATTTTTTTTATTTCGGATTCTCTAAGTGCCGGATAAATTGGAATAGAAAGTGCAGTAGCCCAAGCTTTTTCCGTATTAGGTAATCCCCTCAATTGAAAATATTGATGCAGAGGTTTGTATATCGGACGCCTGCAAACTATTCGTCTTTTTTTGAGTGAGACTAAATACTTTTTTAGATTATTTTTAGTCTTTACTACATAACGATAAAAAACCGGTTCTATCTCTTTTGATACCAAAGGTAATTTAAAATTGCATTTTTGGAAAGCAAAATTGTATTTTCTTACGATTTCTTTCCGTCTACGAATAAAAAAAGACAGTTTGTCTAACTGACCCAATCCCAAAGCTGCCTGCAAGTCAGTCATTTTATAATTATAGCGTATTGAATAATCTTCTTTCTCGTCATAATCTCGTAAATCCCGTGCTATCCTTAGTATTTTCTCAGAATTAGAAAGAAGCATCCCCCCTTCACCGCAGGTAAGCATTTTCGTTGCATAAAAAGAAAAAATAGAAATATTACCGAAACCGCCAACCATCTTACTTTTATACTTCGCGCCAAGTGCCTGTGCACAATCCTCAATAATTGGTATTCCCAAATTCAAGAATTTATCAATCTCCGCTGGAAAACCAAAAAGATGTGGTACAATGATTGCTTTTGTTCTTTTAGTAACTTTCCTTTTTGTTTCCTCAAAGGAGAGGTTGTAATTATAATCATTGATATCACAAAGGACAGGTTTTGCTCCAACATAATTAATTGCATTTAAGGGTGCAGTGCAAACATACGATGGAAGGAGCACCTCGTCATTTTTTTTAACTCCCATTGATAGAAGTGCCAAATGAAGAGCGGTCGTCCCTGAACTGGTTGCCACACCCCCTTTAGCACCAATAAATTCAGCAATCTTTTCTTCAAATTTCTTTACTAATTTCCCTTGGGCAATTTCCCCGGAAGTAATCACTTCGGTAACTTTTTTTATTTCTTTTTTATCTAAACTTGGACATGAATGCGGGATTAACATTTTACTTTCCCTCCTAACAACTCTGCATATAATTTTTCTATCAAATGAAGCATTCTTTCAGAACTAAATCGGACATAGCCGTCAACAGTTTCGCTTACCCATTTTTTTCCTTCCTCACCCATCCTCTCTCTTATCTCTTTGCTCTTGGCTAACTTTACGATTGCTTCCGCTAAAGCTTGAGGATTTTTTGCCGGAACTAAAATGCCGGTCACCCCGCCTTTAACTACCGAAGGTATTCCTTGAACCTTTGTTGCGACAATCGGTTTACCAAGTGCTTGTGCATAAATTAGTGTCTTCCCCATCCCTTCGTTGACTGAAGGTTGAACATAGATATCCGTCAAATTGATAAGTTCTTCTACATCGTCTCGCCAACCGGTGAAAATAACTTTGTCTTCTAATTTCAGATTGCAGATTACAGATTGCAAATTCTCTCTTTCCGTCCCATCTCCCACAATAAGAAATTTAAGTGATTGGTGATTGGTGATTGGTGATTGGGTAATTAGAGGAATTGCTTCAACAAAATACTTGTATCCCTTCACCGGATCCAAACGTCCCACTGACCCGACAATGAGTTTATTAGTTAATTGGTGAATTAGTTGATTGGTGGAATTCAACGAACCAACGGACAAACGGACTAACGGACTAACGGATAAATCCACACCACTATGAATCACTTCCCACTGTTCTGCTCTACCCACGCCGTAGGCAAGCGACTCGTTTTTTTCACCTTTCGTCAAGGCAATAATTTTATCGGTGATTATCACGGTAATCTTTTCTATCAGCACAAAAATCGCTGAAATCGTTTTACCATAATACCCGTAGAACACATGCCCGTGTGGGGTATGAATTATTTTGATGATTGGTGATTGTCGCCTCTCCGGTGACCTGCCGATGAGGTATGGGTGGTTAGTGATTAGTGAAAGAAGATTTAAGAACCAGGCTGCCCAACGACCTAAAATGCCCGCTTTGGAAGAATGAGTATGTACAAGGTCCGGACGCAATAAACGCAACAAAACCAATAAACGCAAGAACGCAAGAAAATCACAAACAGGACTAATTGAACGAACCAAACTCTCAATGGGAATAAACTTTACTCCCGCGGTTTCTGCCTCTTTTATCAGTTCAACTGGTGGGTCTGTTGTTTTTCCGTAAATCAAACTACAATCATAACCTTGTCGGGCAAGATGAGTCACCGTGAGAAGAATATTCTCACTTGACCCACCTTTATCTAAGCGCGTGATAGTATGAACAATTTTATGACTCATATTTTTAGCGGTATTTTACAATTAAATGGTAAGTTTTGTCAAAAGGTGAGATTACTTTTGAAGTGAATCAATAAATAGTAGACTGGAGAATTTTTTTATTTAACTCTTGGGGATTTTATAAAAAATTTTTTCTATTTCATCAGTAAATTTATCTTATGAAATACTACGCACCTATTTTTTACAACTACTAAATATTTAATTGGCTCCAATTATGTTAATTATCTGTTTACCAATTGTTTTCCAGTTGAGCAAAGTTTCGATCCTCTTTCTGCCTTGTTGACCAAGCGAAGAAGCATAGTCCTTATTGGATAATAATTTACACATAGTTTCGGAAAGTTCTTCAATAAGCGTAGGTTCAACTAACAAACCTGTCTGTCCATCTATTATAGCATCGGATACCCCACCACTTTTACCCCCAATGACAGGCTTTCCGCAGGCATTTGCTTCAAGATAAGATACACCAAAACCTTCTATGAGATCAGTTCGTCTGGGTATCTCGTAACTTGGCATAACAAAAACATCACAAGAGTTATAAAAAGATGATAATTCATAATCTTTAATAAGACCGGTAAAAATAACATTCTTCCTTAAATCCAAATCTTTCACCAAATCCTCAAGGTTATTTCTTTCAGGCCCGTCACCAACAATTAGATACACTGTATTCGGAAATTTTTCGATGACTCCACGACACATCGCACGCAAGACAAATTCATGTCCCTTGTGTTTGTCCAAGCGAGCAACTGTCAGGATAATTTTTTTCCCCTCTAATCCATATTTCCGTTTGACAAGAAACGTATCAACTTGGGGATGAAACTGTTCAGGGTCAACACCGTCAGGAATGATGATAATTTTTTCTGAAGGAACATCCATTTCAATCAATCTTTGTTTAGTAAAATTACTTACTGGAAAAACGAATTTCGCATTTTTTAAAACAAGATTTTTTAATCTTCTCAATTTCTTTTTGATTCTGCGTTTCAAAGTAATTTCATCATCTAAAATCTCTGATGCATGGGCAGCAACATAGTAGGACGTACCAAACAAGAAATAGACCACTAATGAAATTACGCCACAAGGGAACCACGCAGTATTATAAATAAAATCAATTTTTTTGGTTATTGCCAACCAACTTGACGCTAACAAAAAAAGGATTTCTCGAATAACTGGGAAGTTAACTACCCGAATAGTTTTATATAGTTGACGTTGATCAAACTCTCGGAAGTTGCCTATTTTTGGTGCTAATACTGTTACTTTACAATAAATAGATAGACCTTTGGCTATACCATTAGAGTAAGCGGCAATTCCTCCAGTAAGAGGGGGGTAATCGGTGGAAAGTATCACAGCTTTTAGGTTAACATTAGACTCTTTTTCGAATCCCATAGCCATAGATCCAAGACACGTCCACTTTTGAAGCCTTATTATTAATCAAAGGACTCCGTTTTAGCCATTCTTCTATTTCTTCCAAATTATAAAAATTGCTTATCGGCGCAGATAATCTATCAAACCAATCTGTAAGACTCACCTTAAAGCTATACTGTGAATATTCTTTTATACGCAAGGGGGTGACTGATTCAATAATCCTATTGATAAAAGGAATTTTTCTGAACAAACGATAATTTTGACACAACAACCCATAATCAAAAATTGTTAATAAGAAGGAAATCCAATAAACAAGTTTTTCAGGGAAACGAACCGTGATTTTCCTGAAAGGGTCCAAGATTATTTTTCTCATGCTTTTTTGGTATACTAAGAAGAAAATTGCACCGTTTTCTGGCTTCAGAAATGGTATCAACCCTCTAAAACCTTGCTCAGGATTCGGGAGATGATGAATCACACCTAAGCTATAGACAAAATCAAAAATATCTTTCCGAAAGGGGAGATTATAAATATCGCATTGAACCACATGAATATTTGGTAATTGAAATACCTTTTGATAAGCGACATCTACTGCGTTACTTAAATCAAAACCAACGACTTCTGCTCCTAAATCTGAAACTCTTAGTAAATGTCGTCCCGCTCCACAACCCGCGTCCAAACCGATTTTTCCACGAAAAAAATTGGGTTCAAGAAATCTCATAAAAATTACAAAATTGTCTACACTATAGTCATAAAACTTTGTCCACTCATAACCAAACTTTTTTGCTGTTCTTTTCTTGACTGAATCAAGTGAGGGAGGCAAAATTCGAGGAATTCCGTCAACAATTGGATATGTCCTACCACAAATACATTTTAAAATTCCTTCTAGTATCTCAATTTGTAAACAGTTGTAACATTCCTCTCGCTGTTCTTTTAACACACTAGTATTTTTGAAGGCACACCAAAATTTGCAAGACGGCAGATTGTTTACCTTTAAAGTATCAACCTTAAACTTCAAAGATATTTCACAACTAAAATTGCTTCCGCAATCGGGACAAATCAATAAATCTAATAAGCGAATCTTCATTTTACAAGAATAATCTCTGCCAAGTCTCCAAAACTAATAATGCGTAAATCTGGTCAGCAAAATTTTTCTTTTTTAGACGGTGCTGTTCAAATAACCAGTTGATACCCTCAGGTTGAAAATATCCTCTTTTTTTAATCACCCTTTCAGACAAATATTCCTCAATCAATGGATTCATTTCTTCAGCGGTCCAACGTCTCAAAGGAACCATAAAACCCATTTTTTTCTGTTGAATAATTTCCTTTGGTAAAATCTCTGCCATCATCTTTTTCAGTAGATATTTCATCGTAAAACCTCTCACTTTCAAAGAAAAAGGAACTTGGGCAGAAAATTCTACCAGCCGAATATCGCACAATGGCACCCGCAACTCTAAGGAATTTGCCATACTCATTCTATCGGCCATACATAAAAGGTCATCAACCAAGTAAGTTTTTAAATCAACATGAAAAATCTTTTCTAAAGATTTTTCATCTAATACAGCAAAATAATTAGCGAACCCCTCACCTTTATCTTCTCCCACCCTCAACCTACCTTCTCCCCTTGAGGGAGAAGGATAAGGATGAGGGGTAAGGGACGATTTGAACTCTTCAGTATAAAGTCTGTTTTTAAGTTCCGGAGTAAGAAAGGATACCCAACTTTTATAACGTTTAGGAAAAGATAAATTACCAGCAATAAGAAATCTCTTTATTCTTCCAGACCAGTCTCTGCTTTTACCAGTTTCTGGAAGATTTTTCCCCAGTGATGCGGCAAGTTTCCGGAAAAACAAAGGTGAACGTTCATAAAGAAGGGAAACTTTTGCCCCTACATATCTCGGATAACCACCAAAAAGTTCATCACCTCCGATACCGGTTAACGCAACAGTAACTTTTTCTCGGCTTACTTTGGAAACCAAGTAAGTTGGTATCATTGAGGAATCGGCAAAAGGTTCATCAAAATGTTCAACCAACTTAGGTAAAAACTCGGTTACCTTTGGTTCAAGTATATATTCATGATGTTCGCAACCAAATTTTCGGGCAACAATTTTTGCTTTTTCTAATTCATTGAAAGAACTGTCCTTATTCCCATAACCAATGGTAAAAGTCTTCACTGGTTGATTTGAAACTTCACTCATCAATGCAACAACAGTCGAGGAATCTAAACCTCCCGAAAGAAACGCCCCTAAAGGCACATCGCTTACCAAATGACTTTCCACCGTCTCTTTCAGCAATTCTCGCAATTTTTCAACATAAAATCTCTCATCGGGTATTTGATATCTGGTATCTGGTATCTGAATTTCTAAATCCCAATATTTTTCAATTTTGATTTTCTCCGCCGAAGAGGCGGACCAAACCAAGTAATGCCCAGGAAGAAGTTTGTAAATCTTCTCAAAAATTGTTAATGGTGCTGGAACATACAGGTGAGTTAAATAAAGGTCTAAAGCACGAAAATTTATCTGGCGAGGAATTTCTTCATATTGAAGAATTGCTTTTAACTCCGAAGCAAAAAATAAATTGCTTTTAAATTCTGCATAATAGAGTGGCTTAATCCCAATTTGGTCTCTGGCCAAAAGAAGTAATTGCTTCTTTCTGTCCCAGAGAGCAAAAGCAAACATTCCTCGTAAATATTTTACACATTCGCTACCGTAATCTTCATAAAGATGAACAATGACTTCAGTATCACTTTTAGTATAGAATTGATGCCCTTTTGCTCGTAGCTCTTTGCTCAGTGCTTGGTAGTTGTAAATCTCCCCATTGTAGACAACCACTACACTTTTATCTTCATTAAATATCGGTTGAGAACCAGTCTCCAGGTCAATAACTTTCAACCTTCTTATTCCCAGACCTACACTGATTGGTGAATGGTGAGCGGTGAGTGGTGAGTGGGTAAAATAGAAACCTTCTTCATCTGGTCCCCGATGAATTAAGGAAGCGGTCATCCGCTTTAACAACTGTTCATCATTTAATCCGACAAAACCACATATTCCACACATTAGTTTGTTAATTGGTGATTGGTTAAATAGTTAATTAGTAATTAATCACCTGTTTTTCTTGTTATTTTACATTTATTGAGGTACTTGATGTAACCATTTATCTTCTTAATTAGAAAATATCCCTCTTCTTTTAGTTTATTCAAATAATTATATTCAGCATACTTCTCATCAACACAGACATTGATATCATCTATTGATTCTTCAACAAAACCACGAGACTGACGAAGAAACTGTATATTTTCTTGGTAATGATACCTCCCATGTCCTTCGGCAATATTATTAGTTATGGATACCGCTACTCGTTTTAATTGGCTACATAAATTGTATTTTTCTCCTGTTGGTAGTTTTTTGGCTAACTCGTATAATTTTTTTCTATATTCAACTGCCAGTTTATAAACTTCTAAAGATTCAAAACTGTATTTCGTTTCGTCCATCCCACTCACCAATTAACCACTCACCAGTTTACTCGCAAGCATAAGATAAAGTTGTTCGTGTTGTTTGATAATTTCTTTTATATTAAATTTATCTTCCGCTGATTTTCTTCCAGCAAGACCCATTTTTCTTCTTAAATTATGATCCTGAGTTAACCGAAGGATTGCTTCAGCTAAAATCTCCGGATTTTTCGGTGGAACAAGTACACCGGTTTCTCCATTAATCACCTGCTCTCTAATTCCTTCAATATCCGTTGCCACCACTGGTTTACTCATTGCCATCGCTTCTAATGTTATCATTGGAAAACCTTCCCGCAATGAGGACAAAACTAAAATATCTAATGCAGCCAAAATCTCTTTTACATCTCTTCTGAACCCAGTGAGGATGACCTTGTCTTCTAATTTTAAACTTTTAACCTTTAACTCTAAACTTTCCCTTAATTCCCCTTCCCCTACGATTAGGAATCTGGTATCCGGCATCTGGCATCTGGTATCAAGTATCTTTATCGCTTCAACAAAATAAGTTAGCCCTTTCTCCCAGACCAATCTTCCAATTGTCCCCACTAAAGGTTCGTCTTCCCCAGCATTGAATTCCCTTCTCACCCTATCACCTTTATCACCTGTATCATTCCTATACTCTTCTATTTCTATTCCATTATGAATTACCGATATCTTGTCAGCAGAAATCTTATGTTTCTTTATTAATTTTTCTCTTAAAGAGGCACAAACTACGACAAATCTATTAACAAATCTTTCACTAAATTGGTCCAAAGTGATGTAGACCATCTTTTTAAAAAAATTTACATCGTATTCTTCAACAGGTGCTGCTATAGTTGAAATTATTGCTGGCGTCTTTGCTAATTTTCCTGCTAATCTTGCAAAAAAATCTGCTCTTGCACCTTGACTATGGATAACATCTATCTTTTGCTCTTTGATTATTTTTGCTAAATAAGAAATATTGCTAAAATTGAAACGGTTGCGTAAATCCAAAGGAATTATTTCAGCATTATTTCTAATTTTCTCTGCAAATATTCCTTCCGGCAAACAAGCGATATAAATCTCAAACTTTTTTTTATCTAAGCCGTTGATAATTTGAGCGAACGCTCTCTCTCCCCCACCAAAAGAAGCATTCTCAATTACATGGAAAATTTTAATTTTCATTTTATTTTCTTTTCTGGCTTATCCGTCATTCTTTAATTAAAATCTGACTTCATTAGTTAATACTTGTCCTCCAAAGCAGTTTGCAAATAGATAATCTTGCTTCAACAATTATAAGTTCAAATTAAGAGAATTATTCCTTGAACTTTTTGGCAACCTGAAAAAAATGACCCCTAATTGCTAAGTAAGTCATTCTTGCCAATTTCAAACTCTCTACACATCGTATCGATTTCTTAAAATTTTTATACTCTTTTAAATCCTATCCTAAGAAGATATTCTCAGCTTTTATCGGGAAGATATATCTGATTTGCCCCAGCAGTTTCTGAGCCGGCTATCTATTAAATGTCACTTTTTAATATCTTACGAGAAAAATCTTTAATAGCCAGGGCTGTTCGTTCTGCTGATTTACCGTCAAGTTTATAAAACAATTGTTCGGAATATATTTTTCTCTTATCAGAGTATTTCTCAGGATGGGTCATCGCATTTTTAACGGCTTGTTTTAACTCCTCAAAAGTGTTAACATTTTCTCCAATATCCCGCATCGTTACTTCTGGTCCTGTAGGGTCGTAGCCACAAACTTTTATTGCTTTATTAGATGTATTTATCAAAATCACCGGTTTATCCATAGAAGCAAATTCGAAAATTACACTACTATAATCGGAAATCAAAACATCACTTGCATAGATATATGGTATGATATCAGCAAAATCTTCTATTAGAATTACCCCCTTTAAATTACGGTACATTTTATTATATCTTTTTGTTCCATCATAAACTGAATCGTCATTTGCTCCTGGATGAAGTTTAACTAATATATTTACATTATCAGATACCTTAGCAATTTTATCTCTAATCATATCAAGTGAACTTATCTCACCAAAAGTAGGAGCATAAAGAACTGTTTTTTTATTAGTGTCAGCTCCGATATTTTTTAATATTTGTTCTCGATTTAAAGTGTTATTAAATAATCTATCAAGAATTGCATATCCAACTTTTTGACAACAATTAATACCAATTTCTTGAAATATTTTAACAGCATAATCTCCTGGCACCAGAAGTAAATCAAATGCTTTATGTCTATCATAAGCATACATGGTATTCTTACCTACTATTCCATGTGGGATATAAACTTTCTTAATCCTTTTTAAAGGAAAACTATTTTGACAAAAATCAGCCATAACAACAATTTTAGGATATGAATTTTTATAATATTTTATTTCCCTTTTTTTAAAATAATTATTAGCGTCTGGATAACTTGAAGAAACTATTTTAATATTAGAAAGAATTTTATGGATATCCTGAAATAGAACATAATGAAGAGGATAAAGCACATAAAATATAATATCATCGGTTTTACCAATCAGATTCATAATACACCAGTTTATGCCGTATGGAATAGAACGAATAAAATAATAAATTTCTATAATAATCTTTCTATATTTTGGTGGTAGAAATTCTTCTGTTATAGCTTTAAAGTTTATCCAAAGTTTCAGAATTGTAACAAACATAATTTTCCTTCTAATTTTTTCTAATATTCTTTAAAATTTCCTCTAAATTTTTTTTGTTTATTCTTTTGGGTCCTTGATTAATTTTGTCATATTTTATAGCCATTCTGGCAATTAGTTTAACATTGAAATTTTCTATCTCTGGTAGTGGAATAAAGGATTTTTTCAATAATGCGACTAATTCTTCAGTTGAGTTAAGACGGAACAATTTTGGTAATTCTTTATCATCTATATATTTAACAAAATAGGGAAGAACTATTCCACAAGCAGTTCCATGGTCAACACCATATTTGATTGTAATTGGATATGATACAGCATGGATAACATTTGTTTTGGTTATGGCTATTGAATGTCCGGCTAAATTCCCAGCAGTTATCAGTTCATTAATATCGTTTTTAGTTAGATGCTCATTAATCTTGCTTAAATATCTATTGATTAACTTAATAGCTTTTCTTGAGTATTTCCTACTCTGAAGAGTTGCATTTTTTGACCAAAAAGATTCTATCGCGTGCGATAAAGCATCAAATACAGTTGATTGCATGACATTCAAAGGGAGATTTTTTAGCAGTTCATAATCCATTTTCAATATCGGCTTTTTTGTAGTAACGGACTTTTTCTCTTTTCCCCAAATAGTAGCATAAGGCGTCATAGCCGCTCCTGCCGCTGTTGTTGGAATTGCTATACATCTTTTGTCTTTGGAAATAATTTTTGCTGTATCTATTACACTTCCTCCACCAATCCCAATAACAATATCTCTGTCATTTCTAATTTTAAGTATTTCTTCAGTTGGTGGTTTTGTAACTTCTAAGAATATTACATTTTTATACTTTTTTGCAATTTTCTTTGCGTAATTCTTTGTATGCTTACTATGAACGATTAGAGCTGATTGCATGTTTAAACCTTTTTAGTATTTGTTTTGGTGATAATGGAATTCTCGGTGCATCACCTTTTTCTTTACTAACTTCTATGACTCTTGTGTTGGGTGCAATTTTTGAGAAATCAATAACATTAGAACATGTAGGTTGACCACCGGTTGAACTGTGACAACCATTATCTAAAATATAGTGTTTTAGATTTTTAGGATTTAACTTTTTATGCAAGGCTAATGTCCCGAGTGACATAAGAACTGAAGCATCACCAGAAATAACTATAACCTTATGTTTTGAGTTAATCGCAATTCCTAAACCAATTCCTAAAGCACATCCCATGCTACCCATCATATAAAAATTTCTTGGTCTATCTTTCACAGCATAAAGTTCTCTTGATATCATGCCTGTAGTAGATATAACTATTTCATTCTTTACATTCTTCGTTATTTTTTTTATCGCATTAATTCTTTTCATTTTTGTATCACCAATTTATAATTTTTATATTCTAACAATTTTAATAATTTTTTTGTTATTTTTCCCATAAAAGCGTGCTGTTCGGGTTTATTCCTAACGCTAATTAATAAATCTACCTTTATACCATATGGTTTCAATAGGGAAGTTATTATATCAACAATATTTCCCAATCCACTATTTTGCAAAAATACAAGAGGTTTCTTTCCTACCAAATGTGCTCCTACTGCTAATGCCATAGCCTCATCTTCCCTCGTGCAAGGAATATAATTCTTTATCTCATCTGTCAAATCTTTTAGTTTTGAACATGGGACTCCTACAATAAAATTATATTTTTTCATAAAATCTGGGGCTTGGATACGCTTAGTTTTAACTGTTTGAGTAATTGCCATCTGTTTATCTGCCCGTCAAACTTTTTTTAATTGTGAAATTGGTTTTACAATTTTTATTAGTTTATCTTTTCCTAATCCTTCAATAAAGGGCCTTGGGCAACCTACTTCCTTCTCCCAAAATTCATCACTACTAAATACCTCAATCACTAATGGAAAATCTCCGTCCTGAGAATAGAGAACACCACCGGGTACAATCAAGGGATATAAGTATTTAAGACAAGTTTTCGTTGAGGAAGCTAAATCAACATCGAGATATGCCCCACATATTTTGTAAGAAAAAATGGGCATTGTATCTTCAAACCAACCTTTGATAAATTTACAAACTTCTATTTCGCCATATTTTTCGATATTTCTTAATACTTCATCAAAAGTTCCGCAATAGATACCTCCTTTAAACCAATCTTTTATCGAGTGACCAAGTACGCTTTTGTCATGAGGTTCTTCATTCTCGGGAAGCCCTTGAAATGAATCAAATACTACCAGCTGTCTATTCGCCAATTTTGCTCCAATGCTAAATTTAGCTGCGCTTCCCCCCTTATATGAACCTGCTTCTACTATGCATCCTTCTATGGTTGAGGGGATAGAAAGAAAAGAGTTAATAAAAGAGATTATTTGGGCCTCGGTATGCGGACACTCGATGTTTATAGATATTCTCTTTAACCTATACGCGAATCGAACTCGTTGGAAATAAAGCATCTTGGGTACGTGTGGTAGGAAAACTATAAACCCCATTAAATCCAAGTATTTATAAATGAACTTTAACTGTTTTAGCAGCGGCTCTGGTAGCACTCTTTTGAGTACCGACTTAAGCTTTCCAATAACATCTTTCATTTTTTAAACTCCATTTTTGTTTTCTAAAATTATTGCTAAGATAACACTTGTTCATGTGAAGAATTACCACCTGCAATGTAGTCATATTTCTTTTTCATACTAATCCATATTTCCTATCGATTTCTTCTGCTTCTCTAATCGGCGTTAAATTTCTTAAATCGTCCAATGTGGCTGAGAGCCCTTTTTCTATCGGCTCAACACAATCATGTAATTTAATAATTTTTAAACATTCTCTCACTGCCTTAATTTTAACTCTTTCTGTTTGATTTGCTAAGATTATCATTGAGAATCCTGCATCAAATAATTGTTTATTCATAATATGTGGAAACTTAGTTGGAACTATGACTAAAGGAGTATTCAAATTCCAATGTTTGGGTATTTCCAATGCTTCTTTACCTGAAAGTTCTCTACTATGTATTAAAATCATATCTGCTCCAGATTTAACATAGTATTTTGCTCTTCTAATTGCTTCTTTAATCCCATAACCTCTTATTAATGCTTCAGTTCGTGCTATTATTACGAACTCTTTTGTCTTTTGTGCATCTTTCCCAGCTCTAATTTTCGCTCCATGTTGCTCCATAGACAATAAAGATAATTTCCCTCCCCATAACGAATTTTCTTTGGGGAAAACATTATCTTCAACACATAGACCAGCACATCCTATTTTTTCAAATTCTTTTACCGTTCTTATGAAATTATGAATCCCCCCATACCCCGTGTCAACATCTACTATAACTGGAAGAGTTGTAGAATCAACAATTGTTTTGGTTGTATTTAACATTTCATTCATAGTAATAGTACTATTATCTGCTAAACCCAATCTTGCTGATGCCTCAAATCCAGAAACCCATATCCCATCAAATTCAGCTTCTTCTATTAATTTTGCAGTGAGAGCGTCACCTGCTGAAATTACTACAAGTTTTTTCTTTTTATCCAATAAATACTTAAGATTTTTTGCTTTTCTTATTTCCTTCAATAATTTTGTAGTTGAGATATAAGGATAAGATTCAACCTGCACAACTTTACATAATTTTTTCTCTTTTGCTTTTTGATATAATGGTGGAAGCCAGTCATCTCCATGAACGGCTATGTTTACATTATATTTTTTCAAATTATCAAACATTGTTGGTTTTCTAAAGTCCATGCAGTCCTCAACAACCATATCAACTTCTTTTATAGATTCTATTATCTTTTTTCTATCTTCAAAAGGTACAATTGGCTCTCTTTTATATTTTTTAGCAACATCATCAGGATGCAATCCAATAATCAAGAAATCACCCAAATTTTTTGCTTTCTTTATGAATTCTAAATGTCCCCGATGGAACAAATCACCAACCATAGTTGCATAGACTATTTTTTTACCTTTCATTTTTGTTCATTCCTCCTATAATTAAATTCCTCCGAGTTTAAGCATAGATACCTCGGCACATTCCTCCCACGCCCAACTTTTGTCACCAACACTGAGAATTGGCACCCCCCTCTTGATTTCAAAAACCATAGAACAACGCGAACATACCAGTTGCTCAGAGTTTTTCTGAGTAAGACAACCATTAGCACAAAGGACAATAATAGTTGTTAAAGATAGTTTGTACCAAAGTCTTCTCCTCTGGTTTCTCTATCCCGATAGAAACGCTATGTTTTTGGGTATTTTTTAGCAATCGCTGTTATTCTGAGATATTTTAGCCAGAATACATTTCTTCTTTGTTTAACCATTTTTTCTCCAATAACTGCCATATTGGCTTCTGGACTTCTTGCCAGTAAAACTTTGTTGATTCCCTTCGTGCAGTTTCTTCCAACCTTCGTCTCAGTTTCTCGTCATTAAGTAACCGCAAAATTGCCTTTGCCCAATCTTCAATACTTTCCGGTGGAACCAAAAGACCTGTTTCTTCTGATTTGATTACCCGACTAATTCCAGGCAAATCGGAAGCAACTATCGCTTTACCTAAGGACATATATTCAAATATTTTTAAAGGATATGTATACGGGTAATCACCAATCGGTCTCAATGGACAAACCGCAACTGAAGAACTCGCAATTACTGCAAGTGCTTCAGAATGTGTAACCAGTCCCTTAATTTCTACTATCTCATTCAATCCAAGCCGGTTGACCTCCTTTACCAACCAATCATGATTGGGTCCAGCAAGTACAAGTTTAACTGAAGGCACGCTTTTTGACACAAGGGTAACAGCACCTAACAAAGTTCTCACTCCACGGAGTATTGCGCAATCACCTATATAAGCGATAGTTTGAATCTCACCTCTTTTTGTAATCCTCACCGTATACAGTCCGGTTTCGTCAACTCCATTGGTAATTGCCAAAACTCGTTTGGGATTTATTTTGTAGCGTTTAAGAATTGAAGGTTCAAGAGCACAAACTAAAGCGTCCGCTTGTTGCAAAATTAAGCAACAAATTGCATTGACCGTTGTAAAATAGATGTATTTGACAAAAGAAAAATGGCATTTGCCAAAACGCATCTCATTTATATCTTTGGTCAAATCATCCCAGATATCCACGACCCAAGGAAAACCAAATTTCTGAAGCATCCACCCTGCAAGATGAGGAAGTTGACCTTGAGCAGTATAAACACACCCAATACTTACCTGTCTTCTCAATTGCAATACACGCCAAACACACCAAAATGGAAATATAATTCTATCTAAATATAAGTTTCTAAGTGGACATATTCCAATTCTTTTTACCAGCATCCGAATTTCATCAAGAGGCACGGGAGTTTGGGAATAGAGATAAACCGGATATCGGCGAGCAAGACCGATAAATCTCTGGTAAGGAACTTGATTTGTTTTAGTTTTTTTCTCTTTCTCCCTGTATACTCCGTAACATAGATAAACTAAACCTAAAGTTTTTTCTTTCATTTTTTTACGCAAAACAAATTTGTGAATTCTACTTTGGGAATTTCATCTATTGTGGTGATAAACTTTAACTGTTTTGCTTTCTCATTTATCCAGTAAACTTGAAAACCAAAATCTTTAAGTTTTGCCAAAAGTCGTTTCGCACATTAGATGGGTTGCTCTACTCTTTTGGGGAAGAATTCAATAAAGAGTTTTAAGTTGTTTTTTTCTATTATTCCACGCATTCCGTCAAGAATTATTTCTTCTGCTCCTTCTACATCTACTTTTACTACATCAATTTTATTTTCTTTATCCTTAAAAAAATTGTCAAGCGTTAAAGGAA
>DHVG01000014.1 GCA_002412545.1 Elusimicrobia bacterium UBA5214
CTTGACAAACCTGCGACAAGCCCTAATGCTTGGCATTAGGGAATCAGAGCAGGCAAAGCAATTTCTCGTATGGGAATAAGAGATAGAATATGATAAAATTATAGACATGGTGATAAAGAAGACGAGTCATGCACGATGGGAATTGTGGTATCATATAGCGTGGAGTACAAAATACAGGAAGAGGATATTTGATAATGAAGGGACGAAGGAGGCAATAAAAGAGATATTTAGAGAAATTGCTTTGCAATATGAGATGGAGATAACCGAGATACAAATATTAAGCGACCATGTACATTTTTTAATAAGTGCACCTCCGAAGATTGCTCCGTTCCAAATAGTGCAGATATTGAAAAGTGTAAGCACGAAGAAATTATTTGATAGATATGAATGGTTGAATAGGTATTATTGGGGTGGAGAGATATGGGCAGGAGGATATTTTGTAAGGAGCATAGGAGTTGGGTTAACAAAGGTGATGATAGAGAAATACATAAAGGAGCAATCTGAGGAGATAGGATAGAAGGCAAGCCCCGATGCTTGGCATCGGGGAAGTTCCTTTAACGCTTGACAATTTATCTTATTGAAAGTAAAATATAAATTCTTATGGTTCACCATGAGGTTCACCGCGAATGGAACTAAATAAACAAGTAGAAATCATTAAAACTAATACGGTTGATTTTGTTACCAAAGAAGAACTGTTCGCTAAATTAAACCAAGATAAACCTTTAAGGATAAAATTAGGTATTGACCCTACCGCTCCTGACCTCCATTTAGGGCATACGGTTATTCTCCGCAAGTTACGCCAATTTCAGGACCTTGGGCATAAAATAATTTTTATTATTGGTGATTTTACTGCACGGATTGGTGACCCTTCTGGACAAAATGAGACCAGACCAATGCTTACGGAAAAAGAAATCAACACTAATGCCAAAACATTGCAAAAACAGATTAGCAAAATTTTGAATATAGAGAAAATTGAACTTTGCTATAATTCAAGGTGGTTATCCAAGATTTTTCAAGCAAAAGACCTTGTTGAAGTTACTAAAACTTTGCGTAATTTATTTGGACTTTTTACCGTTCAGCAACTTTTACAAAGAGATGACTTTACCAAACGGCAAGAAGCCGGTAAACCAATCACAATTTTGGAAATGATGTACCCATTATTTCAAGCATACGATTCAGTAATGGTGAAAGCCGATGTAGAAATTGGTGGAACTGACCAACTTTTCAATCTTCTTTTAGGTAGAGAAATGCAAGGCGATTTTGCTCAGGAGCCACAGGTAGTACTTACTTTACCCCTACTTGAAGGTACTGATGGAGTAAGAAAAATGTCCAAATCTTACGGTAACTATATTGGGATAAATGAACCAGCAAAAGAAATATACGGTAAGATTATGTCAATTTCTGATGAATTGATGTATCGCTGGTATCAACTTTTAACTGAACATAAATTGGAAGAAATAAAAAAGTTACACCCGCGTGAAGCAAAAGCAAAATTAGCTTATGAGATTACTGCCCAGTATTACAATGAAACAACTGCTCAAGTAGTAGAAAATGAATTTAACCGTATTTTTGCTCAAGATAAATTACCAGAAAAAATTGAAGAGTGTATTTTACCACAAGGTAAAATTAGTATTGTTGATTTAGTTTATCAATGTAAATTGGAAGAATCAAAAAATGCAATTCGTCGTTTAATTCGTCAAGGAGGAATAAAATTAGATAACCAGAAAGTACAAAATGAGAAAGAAGAAATATTTCTTAACCGTCCCTATATTCTCCAGGTCGGGAAACGTAAATTTAAAAAAATTATCCCTCAAAGTTAATTATCTAAATGGACTCCCCAAGAAGAGGTAATCACCTCAAAAGTTGGCAGGCAATAATTTTTATTCTTTTTCTTATCCTTTTTTTTATTGTGTCATTTTATTTTTTTAAATTTCCATTAGCCAGCCACTTCTCTTTTCTTTTTTATCTTGCCTTTTCTGGTTGGAGCTTAATTCTTCTTGATTTTGGTAGTGTAAAATTTCTTATTTTTTTATCATTTTTGCTTGGGTTAAGTGGTTTACTTTTTCAATGGGTTGGTTTTTCCTTTGAGCAGTTATGGAAAAGGAAACTTTTTCTTACTGGTGAATTATTAGTTTTTTGGTTTATTTGGCAATGGATAAAAAAATCCCGTTCTCGTGAAGAAAAGGAAAAAATAGAACAAGAAAAAATACTTAAAGAATTACGAAAAAATTCAGAAGAAGTAACTAAAGAGACAGAAAATTATCTTCTTCAACTTAATAATCTGGAGTCAAAAATTAACCGTTTCCAGTTGCTATCTTTGGCGATGCGGGAGTTGGGTTCACTGCTTAGGGCAAATGAGATACAGAAGAAACTTAAAGACCTGTTGGTAACCTGTTTCCCCGAGACAGTTGGTGTAGTTTCTCTTGAACCTTTTGAAATTTCCCGTGACCCTTTTAGTAAATGGATTGGAGAACGGTATGTGCCTCTTTTGATTACTGACCTTAAAGAAGATTTGCGTTTCCCAGAAACAACTTCTTCTTCAAAAATAGGTTCTCTTCTTGCTGCACCTTTAGTGGTAGAAAATAAAATTGTTGGTCTTGCCCGGATTGAAGGTAGAGAATCTCATCTTTATGATAATGATGATTTACGTCTTTTAGATATGCTGACAATGGTTGGTTCTCTTTCCTTAGAAAATGCACATCTTTTTTCCAAAGTGCAGGGACTCTCCGTTACCGACACACTTACTGGACTTTATACCCATCGTTTCTTCCAGGAGCGTCTTAACGAAGAAATCTTGCGTGCTGGACGGTATCATCTTGATTTAGGACTTCTTTTGATTGATGTTGACCATTTTAAGAAATGTAATGATACTTACGGACATCAAGTTGGTGATGAAATACTGAAAATGGTGGCTGAGTTCATTAAACAAAAAGTACGCACAAGTGATCTTTTAGCCCGTTATGGTGGTGAAGAGTTTGCAGTTTTACTTTTACAAAGTGGTTACCAGACAAGTTACTTAGTTGCGGAAAGAATGCGTCAAGCAATTGCGGAGAATCTTTTCTTCATTTCTGGGCAGGGGATAAACATCCCCGGGCAGGGAGTAAGTACTCTTGGGCAGACGCTTAAAGTTACAGTAAGTATTGGTGTCTCCGCATTTCCTGAAGAAGCAACTACTACTAGTCAGCTTATTCGTATTGCTGACCAGAGACTTTATCAAGCAAAATCAGCGGGACGTAACCGTGTCGGAGGGAAAGAGGGATGAGCATCTCCGAGCTGTTGAAATATTTCATTCCTTTAATTCTTTTTTTTATTCCTTTAACCATTATTTCCCGGCAGTTTAGTCAAAAATATAAATTACGAAAAAAAAATTACGAAGATACTTTCTTCCAACTGAATAAAGAATACGAAGATAAAAAAATACAACTACAAAAAATTAAAGAAAAAATTTTCTCGAAAGAAAAAGAGATAAAAAGGGTTACTTATCTTTATGAATTAATTAAACGGATGGCAAAAATATTAACCTGGGATGAGATGCTTAAGCTTCTTAAAAAAGCAATCAAGGAATATCTAAATTTATCCGTTTTTCTCTTTTTTATCCCGGAGAGAAGACAAGGTGATGTTTCTTTAAGTTTTTCTCTTGTTCTCCGTGAGGAATTCTTTTTTGATGAAGATTCTATAAAGAGATATTTTACTAACGAGGCACTTCTTTCTTATGCTAAAGAAAAAAAAGCAAAAATTGTTCAAGTTGACAAAGAAAAAATGCTCTTTTTACCTTTTTACCGGGAAGATGAAACACTCGGTTTACTCTGGGCAAAAGTTGAGGAACCTTCCACGATGAAAGTTTGGCAACCTGAGGAAGGAATGATTACTTCAAATGAACTAATTAGTGAAGCGGAGAATTTAGCCAGTGAGTTAATTTTAGGTTTAGAAAAAGTAAAACTTTACACTGCGGTAGAAGAAATGTCGCGTTTTGATGGATTAACTGGTTTATATCGGAGGTATTATTTTGAGACTCGTCTTGCGGAGGAAATTGTGCGTATTCGTCGTTACAGTGGTGTTTTCTCAGTTAGTTTGATAGATATTGACTATTTCAAAAAATGTAATGATACTTACGGGCATCAAGTTGGAGACCAAATTCTTCAGCGCTTAGGGAAAATTTTAAAAGAAAATTTATATGAAACGGATATCATTGCGCGTTATGGAGGTGAAGAATTTGTTATCCTTTTCCCGCGTGCTGAACCGGAAGGCGTAAAGAGAAAAATGGAGAATTTAAGAGAAAAAATTGCTGCTGAAGATTTTATTCTTGATTGGGGAAAGTTAAAAATTACTGTTAGTATTGGTCTTGCCCACTATCCAAGGGATGGTCCCACTGCGGAGGAGATTCTCCGTGCTGCTGACCAGTCATTATATTTTTCTAAGCAAAGAGGGAGGAATTGTTTAAGTGAATACAGTGAAACTCTCGCCAAAAATTCTTATTCTTGAAGAAAAATGTAAAGGTTGTGGACTTTGTGTCCATCACTGTAGACGAGGATGTTTAGAAATTTCAGAAAAGTTTAATTCTCGTGGTTATCACCCGGTAGTTTTTGTAGACATGGATTACGCAGAAAAAAAAGGATGTAATAGTTGCGGATTTTGTTATCTTATCTGCCCGGATACAGCAATTGAGGTGTACAAATGAAACGTACTCAACGGGCAAAACGGACAAAACGGACGAAACCAGCTCAACGGATATTGATGAAAGGTAATGTAGCAATTTGTGAAGGAGCTATTACTGCTGGTTGCCAAGCATATTATGGTTATCCGATCACTCCTCAGAATGAAATTCCGGCCTATCTGGCAAAAAGAATGGTGGAACTAGGCAGAGTATTCCTGCAAGCCGAGTCAGAATTAGCAGCAATCAATATGGTTTTCGGTTCAGCAGTTGCAGGTGCGCGGGCGATGACTTCGTCTTCATCTCCGGGAATAAGTTTGAAACAGGAAGGAATTTCCTATTTGGCTGGTTGCGAATTACCAGCAGTGATTGTTAATGTGCAGAGAGGTGGACCGGGTTTGGGTAATATTTCCGGTTCACAAGGTGATTATTTTCAAGCAACAAGAGGTGGTGGACATGGTGATTATAAGAACATCGTTTTAACGCCGTATTCAGTACAAGAAATGTATGATTTAACCATTTTAGCTTTTGACTTAGCTGATAAATATCGTAATCCGGTAATCGTTTTGGCTGACGGTGTATTGGGTCAGATGCTTGAACCGGTAACTCCATCAACCATTAGCCATCAGCCAATAGCCATCAGTAAAGACTGGGCTCTTGATGGGTGCAAGGGAAGAGAACCACGGAAGATTCGTTCGCTTTTGATGGCGGAAGGTGCTTTGGAAGAACATAATTGGAAATTGAATGAAAAATATAGTAAAATCAAAAAAAATGAGGTACGGTACGAGACATATAATCTTATGGATGCGGAGATAGTTTTGGTTGCTTTTGGTATTGCCGCAAGAGTAGGTAAAGGTGCGATGAATATTGCTCGGGGGAAGGGATATAAAGTTGGTTTAATTCGTCCGATAACTTTGTGGCCGTTCCCGGAAAAAATTATTTCTGACACTGCTGAACGACTTCACTCAATTACTCAATCACTTAATCACTTAACCACCTTCTTAGTAGTAGAAATGAATCTCGGACAGATGCTTGAAGATGTAAAATTGGCTGTTAGTGGTAAAGTACCAGTAGAGTTTTACGGTCGCCCTGGGGGCGGCTTGGTCACCCAGGAAGAAATTCTTGAAAAAATTAAACAAATCTCAAAATGAAAAAAATATTCTCCCGACCGGAAAGTTTAAAAGAAACACAACATTTATATTGTCCGGGTTGTGGGCATGGAATTATCCATCGGATAATTGCTGAAGTGGCAGATGAATTAAATATTCGTGAGAAAACAATTGGTATTGCGCCGGTAGGATGTGCAGTTTTTGCTTACGATTACTGGAATTTTGATGTTACTGAAGCGGCACACGGTCGTCCTCCAGCAGTAGCAACCGGAATAAAACGTGTCCTTCCGAATAGGATTGTTTTTACTTATCAAGGTGATGGTGATTTAGCGGCAATTGGTACTGCAGAAATTATCCATGCCGCAAACCGTGGAGAAAAGATTACCGTGATCTTTGTGAACAATGCCGCCTACGGGATGACCGGTGGACAGATGGCGCCGACAACACTAATTGGACAGAAAACTTTAACTACACCTTTCGGAAGAAATGCTGAACGTGATGGTTATCCTTTGAAAATATGTGAATTACTCTCCTCACTTGAAGGGGTAGTTTTTCTTGAGCGCACAGGAGTAAATAGTCCAGAAAATGTTTTAAAAACTAAAAAAGCAATCAAGAAAGCATTTCAAAACCAAATTGGTAATTCAGGTTTTTCTTTGGTGGAGGTTCTTTCTCAATGTCCGGTAATCTGGCGGATGGGACCAGTGGAATCCTGCAAATGGATAGAAAAAGTGATGGTAAAAACTTTTCCTTTAGGTGTATTTAAGGATACGAATAGACACGAATAAAAAAATTCACGAATGTTTGCGAATAAAAAATTCGTGTTAATTCGTGTGTTTAATTCGTGGACATTCGTGCAGTTAATTCGAGCAAATTCGTGATATTTTGAAAAGAATGAGAGAAGAAATAATTATTGCTGGTTCGGGTGGTCAGGGGATACTTTTCGCGGGTGAACTTTTAGCCCAGGCCGCGATGAATATAGGTAAAGAGGTAAGTTTTTTTCCTTCCTACGGAGCAGAAATACGTGGTGGTAGTGCAAATTGTACGGTAGTTATTTCCGATAAAGAAATTGGTTCACCAGTAGTATTCAATCCGTCAAGTATTATTATTTTAAACAATTTTTCTCTGAACTGTTTTCTTCCTCGTTTGAAAAAAGGAGGACTACTGGTAATTAACTCTTCATTAGTGAACACAGAGATAAATCGTCAGGATATAGAAATCGTGAGAATACCAGCGAGTGAAATTGCCGAAAAAAAGGTTGGAAATTTAAAGACAACTAATCTAGTTATTCTTGGAAAATACTTGGGGAAAAAAAGGATTATTCCAATGGAAAATATGCTTAAGTCAATAAAAACAGTTTTAAATGGGGAAAAAGAATTGATTTCTTTAAACAGTGAAGCATTGCAATATGGGTATGAATATCCGTTAGTAGTTAATTCGGTTAATCCCGATAACTAACTAAACGGTCGCAACCGACCAAACGGAGAATTAGTCAAATGATTCGAAAAGCAAAAGTAACTGATGTTGGAGAAATACAAAAATTAATTAATTATTATGCTGAACAGAAAGAGATGCTTCCACGTTCTTTGAATGAACTATACGAGAATATACAAGATTTTTTTGTTGATGAAAAAAATGGTAAAATAATTGCCTGTGCTGCTTTACATGTAGTTTGGGAAGATTTAGCCGAAATAAAATCCTTAGCCGTAAAACTTGAATATAAAAAACACGGCCTCGGTGCAAAATTAGTAAAAAAATGTCTTCAGCAGGCAAAAAGTTTAAGAGTAAAAAAAGTTTTTGTTCTTACTTTTAAACCGCAATATTTTAAGCAATTTGGTTTCAAAGAATTATCCAGAGAAAAGTTACCACATAAAATCTGGTCAGAATGTATTCGTTGCCATCTTTTCCCGGATTGTAAAGAAATTGCCCTTTTAATTAATTTGTAATCTGCAATTTGAAATTGGGAATATGACCACTTTAAAAATACTTTGCGGGATAATTTTCTTTCTTCTTGGATTAGGGTATCTTTATCAACCGAATTTTATTTTGCGAATTAATGTATTCTTTCGGAACTATTTATTTAATGACCGTTTTCTTTTAGAAAGAAGAAAATGGGGTATATTTTTTCTTTTACTTTCTGTGATTGCTTTCTATATGGGTATAACTGCACTTTTAAGAAATGAAAAAAAACAATTTACGACTTTACCAAAAATTGAACAGAGGAAATAAAGTATGGAACTGATTCCAATTGGTGAAGAATATATTAAGCAGTTGAAAAAAGAAAAATTGGAAGGTGAAATTTTTCTTGCTTCCGGGCAAGGTTTACAATTTAGTTTTTCCGAAGGTAACTTAGAAGATTTTCGTCTCGCTGAAGAAAGCGGTCTTGGTTTACGGATTCTTACTGAGAAGAAGATTGGTTTTGCTTCGTTGAATAGCATTGTCTTTAATGATAATTTAATTAAAAAAGCAAAAGATAATGCTTTGAATTCTACCGAAGATAAGTATTATTCCTTACCCGAAGGAATGAAGAATTATCCTAAAGTTCCTTTCCTAAATTTGAAAGATGGACATCTCCAAGAAATGTCCTTGGAAAAAAAAATACAGAAAGTGCAAGAACAGGAAAAATTAGCTTTGAATCGGGATGAACGGATTAAAAAAGTTTTAAGAGCAGGGTATAGTGAGAATTACGGTGCGAATGTTATCCTCAACACTAAAGGGATTAGCGGTGAGTACGAAGGAAGTTATTGTTCTTTTGCGCTGACGGTTCTTACGGAAGAAAATAATGAAATCCAAATCGGGATGGAGATGCAAGATTGTCGGTTTTATGAAGATTTGGACTTTGAAAAAGTTAGCCAGCAAGCAGTAGAGAAAGCGTTAGGTTTATTAGGAAGAAAAAGAATTAAGTCCGGTAGATATACTGCAGTATTTGACCCCTGGGTAAGCTGTGAATTTCTTGATTTACTTGCCGAAAGTTTTTGTGCCGACAGTGTGCAAAAAGGTAAATCCTATCTTAAAGACAGAATTGGCGAAAAAATTGGGTCAAGTTTACTTAACCTTGTAGATGATGGACTTTTACCGAAAGGTATTGGTAGTGCACCTTATGATGGTGAAGGTGTACCGACAAAGAAAAAAATACTTACGGAAAACGGGATACTGGAAAATTTTCTTTATGATACTTATACCGCAACTAAAGAGGGAGTAAAATCTACTGGTAATGCGGGAAGAAATTCATTTGAAAGTATACCCGAACCGGATACAACTAATTTCTATTTATTACCGGGAGAAAAAAATAAAGAAAAAATCATTAAAGAAATTGGTAATGGTATCTATATAATAGAAGTAATGGGTTTACATACTGCTGACCCGGTAAGTGGTGATTTTTCGGTTGGTATTTCGGGTAGATATATCAAAGATGGTGAATTAAGTTTTCCTCTTCAAGGGATGACGATGGCGGGAAATATCTGGCAACTGATGAACTCAATAATTGCGCTTGGTAATGACCTTAAATTTTATGGTAGTATCGGTGCACCGACAATAGTTTTTTCGGAAGTAACTTTTGGTGGAGAATGATGGGAAAAGAGTTTCGGGAACCCTCTCTTCACTCTATAATTTTTTGACAAAAGTCAAGAGACGTCAAAAACTTTGATGTCGTTTAGAGAGGGACCCCGAAACTTTTATCTTAAGGGTAGTAAGAGGGGACGCTCGGAACTTTGACTTTTTACTAGAAAAGATGAGAATTACGGGAATTTTTGGATACCCGATAAAACACAGTTTAAGTCCAGTAATGCATAATGCAGCGTTTGAAATACTGGGGTTAGATTTCATCTATTTACCTTTTGAAGTTAAGCCAGCAGATTTAGAAATTGCAGTTAAAGCAATAAAAGTTTTGGGTTTTAAAGGGGTAAATGTTACTGTTCCACATAAAGAAAAAGTGGTAAAATATTTAGATAAACTTGATTCTTCAGCGAAAGAAGTCGGAGCAGTGAATACGATTAGTAATGAAAACGGTAAACTTATTGGTTATAATACTGATGGGATTGGTTTTTTGAAAAGTTTAGCCGGGAAGATTAACTTAAAAAATAAGAATGTTCTTCTTCTCGGTTGCGGTGGTGCAGGGAAAGCCATTGCCTGTGCTTTAGCCAAAAGTAAAGTGGGCAGTTTGACGATAATTGACTCAAACAAAGAAAAAGCCAAAGAAACAAAACTTTTGGTAGAAAAAATGTGTAAAGTATACGGTGTTAGGTGTAGGGTAGCCATCAGCGATCAGCGATCAGCCATCGGCCATGAAGTTGACTTTTTAATCAATGCTACACCTTTAGGGATGCATCCCGGTGACCTTTTACCAATTGGGATTACCAGATATCACTGCGTAGGTGATAGGGGTTCCATTTTTGTCTACGATATAGTTTATAACCGTGAGACTGAACTTTTGCAAGAAGCAAAAAGAATTGGTGCAAAAACACTTGGTGGTTTAGAGATGTTAATTCATCAAGGTGCGGAAGCATTCCGTATCTGGACCGGTAGAGAAGCACCGATAGGAGTAATGCGTAGAGCAATCGCAAAAAAAAATCACAAATGAACACGAATAAAATCAAAATTCGTTATTCGTGAAAATTCGTGCAGTTAATTCGTGTGTATTCGTGTGGAAAGAGGTAAAAAATGTTACGTTACTACACGGCTGGTGAGTCACATGGTAAATGTTTAATTGCCATTTTAGAAGGTATCCCGGCAGGGTTGAGATTATCCAAAGAAGAGATAAACAAAGAATTAGCCCGTCGGCAAGGTGCT
Source organism: Elusimicrobia bacterium UBA5214 (assembly GCA_002412545.1). Lineage (GTDB taxonomy): Bacteria > Elusimicrobiota > UBA5214 > UBA5214 > UBA5214 > UBA5214. The sequence goes on from DHVG01000014.1 coordinate 10,546, forward strand.
CACCTCACTGGTGCATACCAAGGTTATGCCGGTCGTGGTGAGAGGATGAAAAGAATTGAAAAAGATAAAGTAGAAATTCTTGCTGGTATCCGCAAGTCGGTGCTGACCGACCGCAAAGGTGAGACGATTGGTTCGCCGATATGTTTAATGATTAAAAATAAGGATTGGTCAATTGATAACCAACCGTTACGGACTCGTCCCCGTCCTGGACATGCGGATTTAGCGGGAATATTGAAGTATGGGCGAGAAGATATTAGCGATATTTTAGAACGTGCCTCAGCACGAGAAACTGCCGCCCGGGTTGCCTTAGGTGCGGTAGCAAAGAAATTACTTCAAGAATTTGCAATAAAAATTGTTAGTTTTACCGAAGAGATTGGTGGCATAAGGATAAGTGAAGAATTTTCTTCTTTCCAAAAATTTCCTTTGCAGAAAATTTTATCTTTAAGTGAATCTTCACCGGTACGCACGATTAATAAAACAAAAGAGAAACTGATGCTTGAGAAAATAAAAGAGGCAGAAAAAAAAGGTGATACGCTAGGCGGAATTTTTGTCGTCATTGTTGATGGTTTACCAGTAGGATTGGGTAGTTATACCCAATGGGACTTAAGACTTGATGGATGTTTAGCACAAGGGTTAATGTCCATTCCGGGAGTGAAAGGTGTAGAGATTGGTGCTGGTTTCACTTTAAGCAAAAAGTTAGGTTCCGAGGTGCATGATGAAATTTTTTATGATGTGAAAAAAGGTTTTTATCGGGGAACAAACAATGCTGGTGGCTTAGAAGGTGGGATTACTAACGGTGAAAGGATAATTTTGCGGGCGGTAATGAAACCGATTTCTTCACTGAAGAAACCGTTACATTCGGTAGATATAAAAACGAAAAAGGCGACTTTTGCGGAAATAATTCGTGGTGATATTTGTGTAGTTCCCGTAGCCGGAATAGTTGCAGAAGCGATGGTTGCTTTAGAAATTGCTAAGGCAATGAAAGAAAAGTTTGCTGGTGATTCTCTCCAAGAAATGAAGAGAAATTATTTAGGATACTTATCTTATCTTAAGAGGTAGATATCTTAGAATGAACATTTTACTTCTGGTAGTTGTCGTTATTCTTTTAGGTTACATTTTTTATTTACGTTTCTGTGAAAAAAGACAACGAATCACTGGAGAGAAATATCTTTCTCAGATGGAACAACGCCAGGAACAGGTTCTCTCTTTAGAGAAACTTATTTCTTTCTTAATCGAAATACAGGAGTTGGGAATAAATACTACTCCTTTAGAAAATCAACAGGAAATATACCAAAAAATTTTGAATCTTGCGGCACGTTTAGTGAACAGCGACAAAGGCACTTTACTTATTTTTGATGAAGAAACTAACGAGATGAAATTGGTCGCCAGAATTGGTATGAATTTACCTCAAGAATTTGCTAATCATCGGGAAGGACATCTTTTAAGAGAAGGTTTTGCCGGAAAAATCCTTCAGGAAGGGAAAGCAATTTTTGTCGAAGATAAAGAAAAGGAAACACGGTTCTTAAACCCGGAAGAAAAAAAATATTATCCACATCGTTTTGGCACTCTACCATTGAAAGCAAAAAGAGGAATAACTGGTGTAATGAATATTTCTTTAGAAAATGAACCTTTCCCGGGACAAAAACTTAGTCTCTTGAATATTCTGGCTAATCAGGCAGCAATCACTTTAGAAAATGTAGAACTTTACCAGAATTTACAAATTTTTTATTTTGAGACCGTGCAGACACTCTCCCGGGCAATTGATGCTAAGGATGCTTATACTTGGGAACATGCTGACCGTTCACGAAGGTATGCCCGGGCGATTGCTCAGGAGATGAATTTACCGGAAATTATGGGAAGAAATATTGAATATGCCGCACTTCTTCATGATGTTGGTAAAATTGGTATTGAAGAATCCATCCTCGGTAAACCCGGAGCATTAACTTCGGAAGAAAAAGAATCAGTAAGAAAACATCCTTCAATTGGTAAAAAACTGCTTGCTCCCATCAGTCTGCTTGCCCCGGTTGTACCGATGATTTTATATCACCACGAATGGTTCAACGGTCAGGGATACCTTGAAGGATTGAAAGGTGAAGATATACCGATTGGGGCAAGGATTGTTGCGCTGATTGATGCTTGGGATGCGATGACTTCTGACCGTCCTTATCGGAAAGCGATGCCGAAAGAGAAGGCAATGGAAGAAATAAAAAAATCTTCGGGAACACAGTTTGACCCGCAGGTTGTTGCTGCCTTTTTAAGAATTTTAGAGAAAGAAAATGCCTTTTAACCCTGAACTTGCTGAAGGGAAAGGAACACTCTACATTGTTTCCACACCGATTGGTAATTTAGAAGATATTACTCTCCGTGCTTTAAGAATCCTTAAAGAAGTGGATTTAATCGCCTGTGAAGATACACGGGTAACCCGTAAACTTCTTACCCATTACCAAATTTCTAAACCTTTAGTCAGTTATTTCCAGCAAAATCAACTTTTCCGTATTCCTTATCTGATTGGAAAATTAAAAGAAGGAAGAAATCTCGCGCTCGTCTCCGATGCGGGCACACCGGGTATCTCTGACCCCGGTTTTTTTTTAATTCAGGAAGCAATAAAACAAGGGATTGGCATTGTTCCGGTGCCCGGTGCCTCAGCAGTAATTACCGCTTTAGTTGTTTCCGGACTTCCTTCTGACGATTTTATTTTTATCGGTTTTTTACCACGAAAAAAAGGTAAAATTAGTAAAGAATTACTCAAATTAAGCGAACTGAAGAAGACCATCGTCTTCTACGAATCACCTTACCGGATAAAGAAAACATTAGAAATAATTAAGGAGATTCTACCCGAAGCGAAAGTGTCATTGGCACGCGAACTGACCAAAAAATTTGAAGAAGTTCTACGTGGCAGTCCAGAAGATTTGCTTAACCAAATTACTAATAGAGAACTCAAAGGCGAAATTATTGTTGTTCTTTATCCGAAATCAGTTCCCGAATTTAAAGGATAAAAGATGGTTTATGAATTTTCGGCTGGCGGATTAGTCATTGATAATGGTAAAGTGTTAATCATCAAAACTAAAAATTTGAAAGGAGATATTGTGCATACATTTCCGAAAGGAAAAATTGCTCAAGGAGAAAAACCGGAAGATGCGGCGTTAAGGGAAGTTCAGGAGGAGACCGGCTATCAGTGTGAAATTATTAAAAGAATTGATAAAGTTGAATATTTTTATAAGCGTGAGGGACAATTGATAAAAAAAGCGGTCTATTGGTTTTTAATGAAACCGCTGGAAGGAACCGGTGAACATGATAAAGAAATTTTAGATGTATTTTGGAGGGAAACAAATGAAGCGGAGGGAATCCTCACTTATAAATCTGACGGGGAGATGTTAAAAAAATGGCTAAAGTAAATGTAGGAATAATTGGGGTTACCGGGTACGCAGGGGAAGAATTGCTCAAAATTCTATCAAAACATCCGGGAGTAAAAATTACTTATCTTTCGGCGAAATTGGATAAGTATCCACAAAAGATAAGTGATTTTTTCGCCGACATCAGAGAAGAGATAGAAATTGAAGAATTAAACTTAGAGAAAGCAAAAAATGTCTGTGATTTGGTTTTTCTTGCTTTACCGCATGGGGTATCTTTGGAGATTGTATCTGCACTCTATAATTCCGGGAAAAAGGTTATTGATTTGTCTGCTGATTACCGTCTGAATAATCCCAAAGTTTATGAAAAATGGTATCAGAAAAAACATACTCATTTGGATTTATTGAAAAAGGCGGTTTACGGTCTCCCGGAACTCTACCGCAAAGAGCTAAAAGCTAAGAGCCAAGAGCAAAACAAGAGTTGTTTGATTGCTAATCCGGGTTGTTATCCGACCGGTGCAATTTTAGCCTGTGCCCCGGCATTGAAAGAAAATCTGGTTGAACCAGAATCAATTATTATTGATTCAAAAAGCGGTATTTCCGGTGGGGGCAGAGAATTTGTCCAAATCTATTATCCCGAGAATAAAAATAATTTTAAAGCCTATAATATTACAGTTCATCGGCACCAGCCGGAGATTGAACAGGAATTGAGTAAACTTCAGCGAAGAGCGAAGAGCCCCGCTTCTCCGAAGGAGTCCGATACTCGGCCTCTTCGGAGTCATCGGACTGGCGGGGTAAACTCCGAGCGAGGAGTGAAAGTAACTTTTGTGCCGCATCTACTTCCAGTTGAACGAGGGATACTTTCTACAATTTATTTGACTTTAAAGAAAAAGATTAGCGAGAAAAAAATTCGTTCTCTTTACTCGGAATTTTATCTGGATGAACCTTTCGTCCGGGTTCTTACGGAAGGTAAATTTACCGAACTGAAAAATGTAGTAAGAACGAATTACTGCGAAATTAATTTCAAACTGGATGAGGTGGCAGGTCGGCTGGTGGTCATTTCGGCAATTGATAATTTGGTCAAAGGTGCTGCCGGACAGGCAGTGCAGAATATGAATTTAATTTGTGGCTACGATGAAAAAACAGGCCTCATATAAATCAGTGGTTAGTGATAAGTGGTTGGTGAATAGTAAAAACTTACCGAAGGGATTTTGGGCAGAAGGAATTGCTTGTGGGATTAAAAGGAAAGACAAAAAAGATTTAGCTTTATTTTATTCGCAAGTGCCCGCGAAAGCAGTAGGTGTATTTACTGCTAACCAGGTGAAATCAGCACCAGTCGTTGTTAGTAAAGAGCAATTAGCGAAGAGCGATGGAGTGAGGGCAATAATTACTAATTCCGGTTGTGCGAATGCCTGCACCGGTACAAGAGGGTTAAATGATGCAAAGGAGATGTGTAACCTAACCGCCCGATTGCTTGGGCTTAAGCCGGGTTCGGTTCTGGTTGCTTCTACCGGTGTAATCGGTCGCTACTTACCGATGCCAAAAATCCGTCAAGGAATAAAAAATTTAGTTACCAATTTTCTCCATTGCTCCATCGCTCCATCACTCAATTACTCTGAAACTGCTGTTGAAGCAATCATGACCACCGACACTTTCCCCAAAATTGTTTCTAAAAAGATATTTCTTCCTTCCCTAAACCCTAATCCCTATCCCCTAATCCCTGTCTCTATTTGGTCTTGTGCTAAAGGTGCAGGAATGATTCATCCGGACTTAGCCACTTTACTTTGTTTTATTCTTACTGATATCGCAATTGATAGACGACTACTTGAGAAAGCATTAAAAACTGCAGTTAACCAATCCTTCAATTGTATCACTGTTGACGGTGAAACGAGCACCAATGATACAGTTTTTCTTTTAGCCAATGGTTTAGCCGGTAATCAGCCAATTAAAAAAGAAGATAATAATTTTCGTAAATTCCAGAATGTTTTAAATAAAGTTACTTTAGATTTAGCAAAAATGGTCACCAAAGATGGTGAAGGAGCAACCAAGTTGGTAAAAATTGTGGTTAAAAATGCAAGAAATAGCCAGGAAGCTAAAAAGGTAGCGAAAGCAATCGCTCTTTCACCGTTAGTGAAGACCGCTTTCTTTGGTGCTGACCCGAACTGGGGAAGAATAATCGGAGCAATCGGGCATTCGGGAGTAAAAATTATCCCGGAGAAAATTGACCTTTATTTTGACAATTTAAGTGTGACACATAAAGGAATACCGATAGTCGGAATTGAAAAGAAGGCAAGAAAGATTCTTCAGCAGAAGGAATTCAATGTTTTCGTTGACCTTAATCAGGGGAAAACGAAGGGAGAAATTTATACTTGCGATTTATCTCTGGAATATGTAAAAATAAACTCGGCATACTCTACATAAAGAGAGAATCTTTTTTTCATTCTGAACATCAAAATGAGTGAGAAGCAAGAGAGCGTTGTACCAGTTACTGATGAAGTTTTAATTAAGAGAGCAAAAAATGGTGATAATTCGGCTTTTGAAGAGTTAATGAAAAAATACGAACAAAAAATATATAACCTTGCTCTCCGTCTTACCGGTAATCCCGATGAAGCAGGTGATGTGCTCCAGGAAACTTTTCTGAAAGCGTATCATTCACTGAATAAGTTTAAAGGGGAAGCAAATTTTTCTACCTGGCTTTATCGGATTGCTTTGAATATTGTCTTGATGAAGAAACGGAAAGAGAAAGGTAAGGTCTTTGAATCAATCGATGTTCCGCAATTTACTGCTGAAGGGGAGATGGCTAAAGAAATACCGGACTGGTCAAATAATCCGGAGGCAGAAATTGAAAATAAAGAAGTAAAAAATATTTTAAATAATGCACTTGCTTCTTTACCGGAGGAGTATCGGGCAGTATTAATTTTACGGGATATCCAGCGGTTGTCCAATAAAGAAGTAAGCGAAATACTTAAAATATCAATTCCGGCGGTGAAATCACGGTTACATCGGGCAAGATTATTTTTACGGAATGAAGTTTCTAAATATTTCCATTAGGTTCACCCTCACCTTAATCCTTTCGGGCTGAGCCCTCAGGACGAAGCCTCTCCCCTCCGAGGGAGAGGGAGGGGTGAGGGGGTAACAAGGTAGTAAAAAGATGGTAATAAAATGTAAAGACATTTTTGAATTATTTTCTGATTATCTTGATGAAGAATTAGAGTCAGACCTTTTTACAGAAATTGAAGAACATCTTGGAGAATGTGAGCATTGCATTTCCTTTTTCCATACTTACCAACGAACCGTCACCCTTTGCCAGAGTATTGAAATCGTAGAAGTACCGGGTAAAGTGCATATAAAACTCTGGCGCACCCTCCGTAAAGAAATAAAAAAATAAGAATAACGGAAATTTAGCCGAGCAGACATTTTCCTCACTTGAAAATTCTTTGACCAGAATAAAAAGCGTCAAAGAATTTAATATCGTTCGTGAAAAGTCTGCTCGTCCCTACAACACTCGGAACTTAGACTTTTTACTTCTTGGAAAAGGAGTGGGGTGAATCCTTTCTTGCCGTCCCACATCTAAATAAGTAGAAATTGGAGAAAGATAAATATGCGTTTAGATAAACTAACTTTTAAAGCACAGGAAGCAATTGCTGAGGCACAAAACTTAGCCCGTGAATTTAGTCATCAGCAGGTTGATGTAGAACATCTTTTTCTTGCCCTTTTAAAACAAGAAGAGGGGATAATTCTGCCCCTTTTTGAAAAATTGGAAGTGAGTCCGGAGAAACTTAAAAAAGAGTTAAACACAATTCTTGACTCTCGACATAAAGTTCACGGACAAAATATACAACTTTATCTTAGCCCACGGCTGGATAAGGTTTTGAATCAGACCTTTAAAGAAGCGGAAAACTTGAAAGATGAATTTGTTTCCAGTGAACATTTACTTCTTGCTATTTTGGAAGAAAAAGAAGGAGAAAGTGCTACTTTACTTAAAAGATATGGAATAACGCGGGAAAAAATTTTACAAGTTCTTGTTTCTCTGCGTGGTGGGCAACGAGTTACTGACCAGAATCCGGAAGATAAATATCAGGCATTACAAAAATATACCCGTGATTTAACTGATTTAGCACGGAGGGGTAAACTTGACCCGGTTATCGGACGAAATGAGGAAATCCGTCGGGTAATTCAGGTTCTTTCCCGAAGGACAAAAAATAATCCGGTTTTGATTGGTGAACCTGGGGTAGGAAAGACAGCAATTGCTGAAGGTTTAGCCCGAAGAATTGTTGAGGGTGATGTTCCGAGTACCTTGAAAAATAGAGGTGTGCTTGCTTTAGATATGGGAGCATTAGTTGCGGGAACGAAATATCGTGGTGAGTTTGAAGACCGTTTGAAAGCGGTGTTAAGAGAAATAAATCAGCGGGAAGGAGAAATTATTCTTTTTATTGATGAACTGCATACCGTTGTCGGTGCCGGTGCCGCGGAAGGAGCAATTGATGCCAGTAATCTGCTTAAGCCAGCACTTGCCCGTGGTGAACTACATTGTATCGGTGCGACTACGCTGAATGAGTATCGTAAACATATTGAAAAGGATGCGGCGTTAGAACGTCGTTTCCAGCCAGTTTTAGTTAGTGAACCCGGTGTAGAAGATACGGTTGCTATTCTGCGTGGACTGAAAGAGAGATACGAAGTGCATCACGGAGTGAAAATCAAGGATTCGGCACTGGTTGCGGCGGCAGTTTTATCTAATCGGTATATTTCTGACCGTTTTCTGCCGGATAAAGCAATTGATTTAGTTGATGAATCAGCGTCACGACTGCATATTGAAATTGACAGTATGCCTTTAGAAATTGATGAAATTGAAAGAAGAATTAGACAGTTGGAAATTGAGAAAACCGCTTTGAAGAAAGAAACTGGTATTCCGGAAAACGAAAAACTGAAAACTTTAGAAAAAGAACTCTCCGAACTTAAAGGAAAATCTACAAAACTGAAATTGCAGTGGGAGAAAGAGAAAGAAATAATTAAACGAATCAGGGAACTGAAAGATGAAATTGAAAAGAGCAGAATTGCTGAACAAAAAGCGGAAAGGGAAGGCGACTTAAATCGTGCCGCCGAACTGAAATATGGTGTTTTGACCTCGTTACAAAAAAAATTGGAAGAAGAAAACAAGAAACTTGATAAATTGCAAGCAAGTGCACAATTGGGAGGAGGCACGCGCCTTCTTAAAGAAGAAGTTGACGAAGAAAATATCGCTGAAGTTGTTTCCAAGTGGACCGGTATACCGGTAAGTAAAATGTTAGAAAGTGAAATCCAGAAATTAGTGAAAATGGAAGAGAAAATTAAGGAGCGAGTTGTCGGGCAGGATGGTGCAGTTAATGCGGTGGCGAATGCAATTCGTCGTTCGCGTGCCGGGTTACAGGATGTCAACCGACCGATTGGTTCATTCATTTTTATGGGTCCAACCGGTGTTGGGAAGACTGAATTAGCCCGAGCATTAGCCGAATTTCTTTTTGCTGATGAACGGGCGATGGTCAGAATTGATATGAGTGAGTATATGGAAAAACATTCGGTAGCGCGGTTGATTGGTGCACCACCGGGATATGTTGGTTACGAGGAAGGCGGACAACTTACCGAAGTAGTCAGAAGAAGACCTTATTCAGTAATTCTTTTTGACGAGATAGAAAAAGCACATCCAGATGTCTTCAATTTACTTTTACAAATCCTTGATGATGGACGGTTGACTGACGGACAAGGGAGAACAGTTAATTTTAAAAATACGATAATCATCATGACTTCTAATGTGGGCAGCCAATATTTTACTGAAAACGCAATAACTGAAAACGCAAAACACGGAAAAGAATTAGTCCAGGAAGAATTGCGCCGGACATTTAGACCGGAATTTTTAAACCGTATTGATGAAGTAATCGTTTTCAACCATTTAACTGAGGAAAACCTTAAACAAATTGTAGAAATCCAGATTAAAAACTTACAGAGAAGATTAGCCGAGAAAAAAATTGAATTGGTTTTAAGTGAAAAGGTAAAAAAATATCTTGCTGAGAAAGGTTATGACCCGGTTTACGGTGCTCGTCCGTTGAAGAGAACAATTCAGAAACTGGTAGAAAATCCGTTAGCGGGGGAAATTATTGCTGGTGAGATTAAGGAAGAAGACGGAGTAAAAATAGATTATAATGATTCTTTAAAAACGATTACTTTTTCTCACTAAATTCCGCCAAAGACGCATCCCGATGTTCATCGGGACGCGGATTCCGCGGAGAACTTTTTGCGTAATCTGCGATTATTTCTTCTTCAGAACCAGTTTTGCTAACTTTAAAATAAGTTTTTTATCGGTTGGTTCCTTATCTCTTACTGTAGAGACCAGTTTTTTTAGAAGCAGGTCTTCTTTTTTTGGTTCATATTTTACTTCACTGAATAAATTTCCTATCGGTATTTCTAAAGCATCAGCAAGGTTTATTAGTGTATCTAAACTTGCTTTTTTATCTCCCCGTTCAATGTGTCCAATGAAATTGCCAGTAATCCCAACTTTTTCGGCAAGTTCTTCCTGAGTTAAACCAAGTTTCTTTCTTTCCGCCCGTACCCTTAAACCAAGCAATTTGTAAAAATTCTTCATTCCCTACCCCCCTCCGCCTTTTTGTTAAATTAAGGTCTGTATTTTAAATTAAAATATACTTTCTGTAAATATTCTAAAAGACAAACAAATAATTATTGCCTAACAGACAACTTCAAGTTTATTTAAATGAGAGTAAGGAAAGTAATACCTAAAATAAGGACAAGATTAAGAAGAGGAATTTAATTTCTTATTTTGACGGTTTCCAAGGAGGATTTTCACTGCTAATGTGGTGCGATTACTTACACCTGCCTTACGAAATATATTACTGAGGTATTCCTTAACTGTATTTTCACTTATGTCCAATACTGAAGCGATTTCCTTATTTGAAAGACCTTTGATGACACATTTTACTACCTGCATTTCTTGATGAGAAAAACCGTAATGGTTAATTTTATCTTTAATTAGAGATTTTGTCATCGTTCCACCCCCCTACTAAAGTAGGGATTGACCCTTCCCTAATTAGTTAGTATTATATAGAAAAATGTTCCGTTTGTCAAGAAAAAAATTATTGTCTATCGGAAGTAGTGATAAGTAAGGGAAGGTTCTGAGTAGAGAAGTCCCTCCGCCTAAGGGAAAGAACCTTCCCTTTTTATAGAGATGAAAAAAGTTTTAATTGTAGATGATAATCCAGTAGCACGTAGTTATATTGGTTATTGTTTAAAACAGTTTGCCTTGGAGATAATCTACGCTGAAGACGGTCTTGATGCACTGGCAAAATTGAGAAGAGAAATTCCTGACTTGATTTTTCTTGATATCAATATGTCTCAGATGAACGGTTTCGTGCTCTGCCGGAAACTAAAAAATGAGGAGAAAACTAAAAATATTCCCATCGTTTTCGTGACCGTAAGGAATACTGATTGGGACAGAAAATGGGGTATTAAAGCTGGTGCGAATGGGTATATTACCAAACCTTTTGGCTACGAAGAAATAAACGAAGCAGTAAGAACTTTCCTACCTCCAGAAGAAGAAGACAACCAATAATTCAAGTTTTACTTTTGCTTAAGATAAATCTGACGGATTTGGTTGAAAATACTTATGTATTCCGGTGTGCGGTAATCAGGGTAAGTATATTCGTAAGGAACGAAGGTTCTTCTAGCAAATCTTAGAGTTGCCTCCGCATAAATTCCTTCATTTAGATAAATCCGATGACTATAGTCCTTAGTGGTAGCAAGGACAAGTTTTGATAAAGTTATATATCCGGGGTCGATATTAACCTGCCTCTTTCCCTTAACCAGGAATTTATCTTCCACCGAGTTAGTAAAAATTTTTATTTCGGCTAACTTTTCTGGATTGATTAAATCTTGGAAACTATAAAAGATTCTTTGTAAATCTTTACCCATTTCTTCTTCATAGTAATTGGTTTTATTGAACGGTAATATCTCGCTTTCAAAATCTACTGGGCCATATTTTTCTGCAAGGATTTTTTTCACTTCTCCGGAAAGAGCCACTTTGTTACTGAACATACCCACAATCAATTTTACCGGTTCCGGTTTCTTTATTTTACCCATACTTATTTCAACCGATTCTTCCCCGGGCAGACTTTGAGACAGATTCCGCAAATCTGTTGCGATATTTTTTCAGTTTTAATAAATTCTTTAAGTTTCTGATGACACTTTTCCAGAGAAAAACTGTTTTCTTGGATTGCTCCGGCAGGACAAACAGCAATACAAGATTTACATTCTCTGCAGGAACCGTTAAGTGGGTGATTGGTGGTTAATGGGTAGTTGGTGAGGATAGTGACATATCTTACCTGACTCCCGTAGTTAGGATTAACTAAAAGATTATTTTTTCCCTGCCAGCCCAGTCCAGCTAAATGAGCAATCTGTTTATGGGAAAGATGTCCTTTTAGATTTTGCCAGTCAACAACCTGTGATGCCGGGATGGGTAAAGCTTGATAACCCTCCTTCAGTTCTTCAGGATGGTGAGGCTTCGCCCTGAGGCTCAGCCCGAAGGGCACCGAACCATCGTTTTGGATAAACTGGGTAACTTTTAAAGCCACGGTATCTAAAAAAACATTTACCCGCTGGTAATGGAAAAAGTAGATTTGATTCGGTCGGTCAACAAGTGTCTCCAAAATACTTTGGGAAAGCCGATAGCCAAGGGAAATTGCAAAATCAAATTTTTCGGCTACTTCTTTTGGAAGAAGAAAATCTTTGCGTATTTCCCGAATATCGGCTACACCAAATAAAGAAATACCTTCGCCGGAAACTAAATCCTTAAGTTTTTGATAATTCTCTTTTGGATTCATAAGTGAACCGTTCTAAATAAACTAAAAGGATAGAAATATCTGCCGGAGTAACCCCGGAGATTCTTGATGCTTGCCCGATTGAACGGGGATGTATTTTTTTCAGTTTCAATCTTGATTCGGTTAGAAGTCCCGGTACCGCATCGTAGTCAAAATCTTCCGGGATAAGTTTTCTTTCTAATTTCTTGAATTTCTCAACTTCTTGATTCTGTCTTTTGATATAACCTTCATACTTAATTTCAATTTCCACTTCTTCTCTTATTTTCTCTTCACTCCAAGGAGATATATCTTCGTGTAAAGTGTAAGGTGTAACGTGTAAGGTGTTTACTGCTTGGTTATAAGTCAGGCCACGGCGAATCAAATGGGCAAGGGAAACACCTTCTACAGGAACAAAAGTTTTCTCTAAATAGGCAATTTCTTTATCTATTTTTTCTTCGTAGCATAAAAATTTTTCATAAATTTCTTTTGGGATTAAACCGAATTTATAACCGTAAGGTAAAAGTCGTAAATCGGCATTATCATTACGTAAAATCAGACGGTACTCTGCTCTTGAAGTAAACATCCGGTAGGGGTCCATTATACCTTTAGTAACTAAATCATCAATTAAAACTCCAATGTATGCTTCATCACGACCAAGAATAAACGGCTCTTTTCCTCTTAATTTTAAGACCGCATTTATTCCGGCAATCAGTCCTTGTCCGGCAGCTTCTTCATAACCAGTAGTTCCGTTTATCTGTCCCGCAAAATACAAGTTCTCAACTTGTTTTGTTTCCAGTGTCGGTTTAAGTTGGGTTGGTGGAGCGAAATCATACTCAATAGCATAACCGTAACGCATAATTTCTGCCTTTTCGCAACCGGTTAAACTATGGACAATTCCTTCTTGTACATCTTCGGGTAAAGAAGTAGAAATACCGTTACAATACATTTCTTCAGTATTTATTCCCTCGGGTTCTAAAAATACCTGATGTCTTTCCTTATCTGGGAAACGGACAACTTTGTCTTCAATTGAAGGACAATACCGCGGACCGATACTTTTGATAATTCCGGTATATAAAGGCGAACGGTCAAGATTTTCACGGATAACCCGATGCGTTTTTTCATTGGTGTAAGTAAGCCAGCACGGTATCTGAGGACGTGTAAGGTGTAAGGTGTAAAGTGAAAAGAAAACCGGGGGAGAGTCACCATCTTGACGAGCAAGTTTGGAATAATCAAGAGTTCTGCCGTTTATGCGCGGTGGTGTGCCGGTTTTTAGCCGACCTACTTCAAAACCAAGTTCACGCAAAGAATCGGATAAGTATTCTGCCGGGAATTCACCACTACGACCCGCTGGATAATTTTTTAAACCAAGATGAACTAAACCTTTAAGAAAAGTACCGGTGGTGACAATTACTGCGTCAGTTTCATAAACGGTTCCAGTTTTGGTTAAGATACCAGAGACACGATTACTTTTAGTGAGAATCTTTATCGCTTCACCCTGACGCAAGTCCAAATTTTCCTGTTTTTCAATTGTCTGTTTCATTGTTAACTGGTAAAGTTTACGGTCACATTGGGCTCTTGGTGATTGCACGGCTGGACCTTTAGAACGGTTAAGCATCCGGAACTGGATTGCGGTTTTATCGGTATTTTTTGCCATCTCCCCACCTAAAGCATCAATTTCACGCACAATCTGTCCTTTGGCCAGCCCCCCAATTGCCGGATTACAGGACATATGGGCAACTGTATCAATGTTCATCGTTAAAAGTAAAACTTGGCAAGTTTTACCTGCCGAAGAGGCGGGCATTCTCGCTGACGCTAATGCTGCTTCGCAACCAGCATGTCCTGCACCGATAACAACGACGTTGTATTTCTTGGGGTAGGTAAACATTTCAATAGAAGTTCAAAGTGTAAAGTTAAAAGTTAAATTTTTTTAAGTTCGGAAGGGAGGTTGTCTAATTTTATTTCTTTTTGTTCTTTGGTCTGCATATCCCTCAAAGTGGTCACCTTGCGGTTAAGTTCATCTTCACCAAGAATTAAAACATATTTTGCTTTTAAACCATCGGCTTCACGCATCTGTGCTTTCAAACTTTTCTCTTCGTAAAGACCAGTTTCTACAGTAAACCCTGCACCACGAAGGGTCTGGACAATTTTTAACCCTTCTTTCCTTGCTTTCTCACCGATTGTGGCTAAATAAATTAGTTGTTCTTGGCTCTTAGCTCTTAGCTCTTGGCTAATGAACTCTTTGCTCAATTGCTTTATTAGTCTCTCTACACCAATTGCCCAACCTACCGCCGGAATATCTTCTCCACCCAGTTCTTTAACTAAATTATCATATCTCCCACCCGCCGCAAAAGTATCTTGAGAACCGGAAGAAAACCGTTCCAAACCCGCATTGGAACCTGGTACACTATTCTTAAATTCAAAAATTGTCCGGGTATAATAGTCAATTCCACGCACTAAATAGGGGTCAATCTGGTAGCTAATTTTATTTTCCGTAAGTAGAGCTAATAATTCTTGAAAATGTTTATTGCAGGATTCACAGACATAGTCCTTAATTAAAGGTATTCGTCCGTGGATATTTTTGGAATCAATCTTACAGTCCAAAACTCTTAGAGGATTTTTTTCTATCCGTCGCTGACAGTCAGCACAAAGTTGGGATGTGGCAGTTGGGGAGTGGGGGAGCTGGACCAAATAATCCTTTAAAGCTTTACGATATTCTGGTCGGCAATTCGGGCAACCGAGATTGTTCAAAAATAAATTGTATTCTTTTAATCCTAGATTATGAAAATATTCTACCGCTAAACTAAGCACTTCAAAATCGGCATAGGGAGATACCGAACCAAAAAACTCTACACCGATTTGGTAAAATTCTCGCTGCCTACCGGCTTGGGGACGTTCATAACGGTAAAAAGGACCAGAATAAAAAAATTTACTAATTTTTCCCGGACTGATAAGTGCATTTTCAATTGCGGCACGGACAACCGGTGCTGTCCCTTCCGGACGGAGGGCGAGCAACCTCTCCCTTTTATCTTTAAAAACATACATTTCTTTTTCTACAATATCAGTAGTTTCACCTACTGAACGGGTGAAAAGATTCACCTCTTCAAAAATAGGTGTAGAGATTTCCTGATAATTCCAGCGTGCAAAAATTTCTCTTGCTTTGGTGTCTAAAAAATGTCTAATTTTTGCTTCTTCACCAAAAATATCTTTTGTCCCACGTGGTGCTGAATAGACCATTAAATTATTCCTCATTATAAATTTACTAAAAAATTTAGGTATTGTCAAAAGACTTTATAAGTTCAACGGGAGAAGAAGTTCCGAAGAAGGAATCTTTTTCTCTAATACCTCCGTCCTTTTCCCGTCTAAAAGGATAAATTTTGCAGTTCTTTTTATTACTGCACCAAGTGATTTCAATTCTTGTAAATTATGTATCTTATTTTTTTGCCGGTATTCAAGGATTCTTTTTGCCGAAACCGGTCCGATACCCGGGATACGCAGGAGTTGATAATAGTCAGCACGGTTTATCTCTATTGGGAAAAGATGTTTATTAGAGTCAGATTCTGCCCAGAGCAGTTTTGGGTCTTTATCCAGTAGTAAATTATTCATTTCATCTAAAGGGATTTCTTTGGCTTTAAACCCATAAAAATGGATTAGCCAGTCCACCTGATAAAGACGATGTTCCCGTAAGAGCGGTGTGGGAGAAAAATTTTCTAATGGTGTGTCGGAGATGGGGACGAAAGCAGAGAAGTATACTCTTCTTAAATTATATTTCTGGTGTAATTCTTCAGTAAGATAAACAATTTCTTTATCGGTTTCCCCGCCTGGTCCGACAACCAGTTGGGTAGATACCGTCTTGTTTAGTCGTTGGCCATTAGTCATTAGTCGTTGGTTATATTTTTCTGCGACCTTAGTTAAAGTCTTTAAATTTTCTAATAGGGAAAAAGATATTTTTTGGGGAGATAATCTTTTTAATCTCTCCGAATTCGGTGCTTCCAGATTTAAAGAAACACGGTTAGCTAATTCTACTGCTTTTTCCATCTGTTCAGGGGTTGAACCGGGAAGGACTTTGAGATGAATATATCCGGGATAGCGATATTTTTTCCGCAGAATTATACAGGTTTCAAGCATTTTGTCCATTGTTCTTTGGGAATTATCCTTGATTGCTGAACTGAGAAAAAGTCCCTGCACAAAATCTTTTTGTAAGTACTGGATAAAGGTCTGACTTAAACTTTGCGGGGTGAATTCATCACGGATAAGATTACGATTTTTTCGGTTAGCACAATAGAGGCAGTTCAGTTCGCAGCGGTTAGTTAATAATACTTTGAAAAGGTTGATAATTTTACCGTCAGGTAAAAGTGCGGGATAAATTCCGGGCAGACATCTTTTCTTTGAATAACTGGGTTCACCCCGCACCGCTCTGGTGCGGGGTGAACAAACATCTTGTTCTGCTGCTGCCGAAAGAATTTCTAATTTATCACGAATAGACACGGAATCTTCAATTTGAAAAAGTCGGTTTCTCGCTTCCTGAAATTTTTCCTCTGGTAGCCAATATCGGAGTCGGAGAAAATTTACCTTTTTTACTAAATCGGTCAAAGGTGAATCTGCCCGATTTTCCTCTCCGCCACCAAATCAATGGCGGGGTCGTAAAAAAGTTTCATTTTCTCCTAAAAATTTCTGAATTCGCTCGAAACCGACTTTTTCAGTTCCTTGCTTGTTTTCGTAGAGTAAAAAGTCTAAGTTCCGAGCGTAATTTAAATATTTTTAGGCAAAGACAAGACTTCGTAGGGTTAAAAACAAATTAGCCTCACCTTTAATTTATTTACCGAAGCAGTCGCAGTTTCTGCCGACTCCGATGTTACATCGGAGAAAAAATATTACTGGAGCGAGGAACTGAACTTTTTGCTCTGTGCATTCTTATCTTTTTATTTATTTGCTAACTTGATTAGTTCCTGGGCGTGTTTTAAGGCGGTAGATTTTTCGCCACCGAGCATACGGGCAATCTCGTCTATTTTTTCTTCTTTATTTAATCTTTTTACTTGAGTAAAAGTTCTTCTTTGTCGTGTCTCTTTGGCCACATTGAAATGTTCGTTAGCGTAAACAGAAATCTGTGGTAGATGAGTAACACAAAGGACTTGGTGTGATTGGGATAACTGGGCTAATTTCCTGCCGACAACTGTTCCCATCGGACCACCGATACCAGCATCAATTTCGTCAAAGATAAGTACTGGTGTCTCATCCGACTGAGCGAGAATAGTTTTCAAGGCAAGCATTATTCTGGACATTTCACCACCGGAAGCAATTTTGGAAAGTGGTTTTACTCCTTCCCCGGGATTGGGCGAAATAAGGAATTCAATTTCATCTTTACCGGAAGCATCAATTTCAGTTTTTTCTTTTAAGGAGACCAAGAATTTTGCTTTCGGCATACCGAGTTGGTTAAGTTCTTTTTCGGTTTCTTTAGATAATTTTTCAGCAACTTTTTTTCTTTTTTCAGATAATTCCTTAGCCAGTGTCTCAAATTTCGCATAAACTTCAGTTATTTCTTTCTCAATTTCATCTTTCTTCTCTTCGCTATGGCTAAGTTTGGATAATTCATTTTTTATTTTTTTCTGATGTTCAAGAATATCTTTGATTGTTGCACCATACTTTTTCTTCAGTTTCAAAATCATTTCCCGGCGTTCAACCAGTTCTTCAAGTTTTTTCGGGTTATATTCAATTTTATTTTGGTATTCTTGGATTTGACGGGCAAAATCGTCAAGTGCATAAATCTGTTCACTAAGATTCTTTAAACTTGTTTCCAGGGAAGAATCAAGACGGACTAAATTAGTAAGTATTTTCTCAACTTTCTGTAAACGGTTTAACGCTGCACCTTCTTCTTCAGTTAAAAGGTCAAGAATCTGGTTGGTGAAAGTAGACAACTTTTCGGCATTTGCCAGACGCAGGTATTCATTTTCTAATTCGCTTTCTTCTTCCGGAGAGAGATGTGCATTTTCAATTTCCTGTACTTGGAAGGAATAGAGGTCGATTTTCTGATTTCTTTCCTCTTCACTCAAACGAAGTTTTTCTTGTTCTTCTTTCAAAGCAGTATATTTTTTGTAAAGGTCAGATATTTTTTTACGCAAATTTTCTAAATTACCATAATTATCCAGAAGGTTGCGCTGGATATTTGCACGGAGGAGTGCCTGATGTTCGTGTTGTCCGTGAATATCCACTAACAGGTCACCAAGAACCTGTAAAGTGGCAAGAGATATTGGTGTAGAATTAATAAAACAACGACTACTTTCTGAACCAATTTCCCGTCGGATAATAATTTCATCCCGTAGATATGAATCTTTACGGGATTCATCATTAGTTTCTAATCCCTGTTCTTTTAAAAAATTGCTAACTGTTTGCTTATCCTTGACTGAAAATACACCGTTTATCTCACACCGTTTTGTTCCCTGACGAATTACACTACCGGAAGCACGTTCACCTAAAAGTAGACCCAAAGCACCGAGAATAATTGTTTTTCCGGCACCAGTTTCACCAGTAAGAATATTCAATTGTTTATCAAACTCAAGAGATAATTCCTCAATTAAAGCATAATTTTTTATTGAGAGTAACTGTAACATCAATAAATATTTTATACAAATTTTCTTCTCCGGTCAAGTTTACCCCGCACCTTTCAAGTATCTAAGAATGCATCCTTAATTACACCGGGAATGATAAATAGGCTATCATTGAAAATACTAAAATTGATTATACTCAAAAGGTGCGGGGTTTGATTTTTAAAGTAGATAAATGTATAATCAAGACAGATTTGGAGTGGTAAAGTGGCAATTAAACCAAATGTCCTCATTGTTGATGATGACGAGGGTGTCCGTAGTTTTTTGAGTAAGGCTCTCTCTCGTCAGGGCTATCCGGTAAATACTGCTTCTGATGGTAAAGAAGTATTACACCTACTGAAGAGAGAAACTTTCCAAATTGTCCTCTTGGATTTGAACCTTCCTAAAATTTCGGGAGTAGAACTTCTCAAGGTGATTAAAAAAGAATATCCACAAACTGAAATAATTGTCATTTCCGGACATGGGACAATGCGTACAGCTTTAGATAGTTTAAAGATGGGTGCTTACGATTATCTGCATAAACCTTTTGAAATTGATGACTTAATCACTACCGTAGAAAGAGTTACTGAATATTTAACTCTCAGTTCACGCTGTCAAATGATGCAAGAGCGTCTCTCTTCAAGTATAGAAATACCGAACCTGATTGTAGAAAGTCCAAATATGAAAGTAGTCCTTGACCTTATTCAAAAAGTAGCGCCTACGGATTCAAATATACTAATTGAAGGTGAAACTGGTGTAGGTAAAGAAGTTGTTGCCAAACATATTCATAAAAGAAGTAAACGCAGTGAGGAATCTTTTGTTACTGTTCATTGTGCAGCTTTACCGGATACACTTATTGAAAGCGAACTATTTGGTTACGAGAAAGGGGCATTTACTGATGCAACCGATTTAAAATATGGACTCTTAGAAATTGGAGATAAAGGAACCGTTTTCTTAGATGAGATTGGTGACCTTAGTGCAAATTTACAGGCGAAAATTTTAAGAGTAGTAGAAACGAAAAAATTTCGTCGTTTAGGTGGGAGTAAAGAAATTGAAGTAGATGTAAGAATAATTTCGGCAACCAATAAAAATTTATCCGAAGAAGTTAATGCTCATCGGTTTAGAGATGACCTCTTTTATCGGTTAGTAGTAATGAGAGTAGAAATTCCGCCTTTAAGAGCGAGAAAAGAAGAAATTCCGCAATTAGTGGAATACTTTTTGGGCAAGTGTGCTGTTTCTGGAAAAAGGGAAAAGAGTATTTTGCCGGAAGCACTGGAATTATTAAAAAAATATGATTGGCCAGGGAATATTCGCGAATTACGCAATATTATTGAACAAGCAATAATTTTAAGTGAAAAAGAAATAATTGAAGTAGAAGACTTACCTTTACCGGTACAAAAGTTCAACTTAACCAAAGAGATAAGTGAAAAAACTCCCACACTTTTAGAAGTAGAAAAAAGATATATTAAAAAAGTGCTTCAAGAAAACCAAGGAAATCGGGGAAAAGTAGCCAGAATTCTCGGTATTTCACCACGTTCACTTTACTACAAAATTAAGCATTACGGTATCCAAACATAACTTTACCTCTCGTAAAGAGACGTGTCCACCCCGTGGCTTTACGCCACGAGACTTTACGTCTGCAAGATTTGTAATTGGCTTACCATTTTTTGCAGTTTCTAACCTCCCTTCTATATTTCTTTAATCATTAAGATAATTACCTCTTCCCGTCGGTAAAACCCCGCATCTTTGCAAAAAGGTGCGGGGTTCTGGTTTGTTCTCAACAATTTGGCAAAAAGATTGCCTCACCTAAGGGTGAGATGAAAAAAAATTTTTCGGGCAATCACCCAGGGAGGGAACAAGCGATGAAAGACAAAAGTAAACGAGTTTTCAGTTTAGTTCTTTTAGTTTTAGCAGTTCTTGTTTCATTTTATGCCTCGGCAAAAGCAGTTACTATTTATGTAGATGCAGTTAATACCAGTGGTACTGAAGATGGGACACAAGCGTATCCTTTCAATACGATTCAGGAAGGGATTAATGCCGCTCAAGAAGGAGATAGTTTTGAAAGTGCAGATACAGTGAAAGTTGCACCGGGAATTTATTATGGTGGAGGGATACGATTAAAACATAATGTCCGCTTAATCGGTTCTGGACCAGAATTAACCATCATTGACTGCCTGAATGACACTTATTATTGCCAGAATGGTAACGGTGTAGCGATTCGTCTACCTTATCATTCTGAACCACGGGGTTACCTTGAAGGTTTTACTTTGCGGAATGGTTGGTCAGGTATTTACGCAAGTAATCCTTACATTTTCTGGCAACCAGCATATCTGGAAGTCCGCAATTGTATTTTCAAAAACTTTGTGGCAACTGGAATTTCTGTCTATCCAGGTGTTCAAGTTAAAGTATTTAATACGGTTTTTGAACGGATTAACTACAGTGCGATTGATTGTTGTATGTCTCCTCCGGTAGAACTGAATAATGTAACAATTAATAATGTTGCATACATCAATAACGGTGCTATCCGTTTATATCAAGATACCGTTTATCTCACGAATAGTAATATTTCTAATGTTCCAGTTCTTTTCTCAGTGATGAGTAAATGGGGTAATGGCACAGTTGTTGGTAATAATAATTGTTTCTGGAACTATCTTACTGAATGGAAATTACGCAACAATAATCAACACGAGTTTATAAATTCAAACTTACTCTACACTGACCCAAAGTATATAGATACAACTTCCGGAGATTATCGTCTCCAACCGGTTTCTCCATGTCTGGATAAAGGTGTAGATATTGGTTTACCCTATTCTGGTTCTGCACCAGACCTTGGTGCTTATGAATATGAAGAATTGAATACCCGCAAATTGGTAGAAAATCTTGCTTGCTCTTATGCGGAGACCTCATTGAATAGTTTTAAGAATTCGGCGGAAGAAAGAATAAATGCCTTAGAGAATAAGTTCACTGCTCTTTTGAATAAATTAGATGAAATTGATGAAACCCAAGAGACAGGAACAAAAATTGTTCTTTATCGTGATGCTTTAGATAAGTTACTTAATGACCTCTGGGCAAAAGCAGACGGTTTCTTCGGTGGTAACCCGAAAAATGATTGGATTACTACGCGCGAGGAACAGGAACGGTTTTATCCAATAGTGCAACAGTTAAGAAAGAATATTGAAAATGAAATCAACAAACTTACTGCTTCTCTAACCGTAAAAGAGCAATCCGCACCTACTCCAAATATTATTCAAACTAAAAATACTCTCTCCCAGAATTATCCTAACCCATTTAATCCAGCTACAACGATTGAATACGCAATTGAAAAAGATTGTCAGGTAACTCTCAAACTCTACAATGTTGCTGGACAGTTAGTAGCGACGGTTGTTGATGAATACCAAACTGTCGGAAAGCATAAAGTTGTTTTTGATGCCGGTGAAAGTCTATCCCGTGGGATTTACTATTACCAACTTAAAGCTGGTAATTTTGTTGCTACCAAGAAAATGGTCGTCCTTAGATAGGAAATAGTCCCCTCACGCTAATCCTCTCCCTNNAAGATGAAAAAGAAAATCTTGTATGTTGATGGTAATCGGACATTCACTGAAGAATTAAAAAAGATTCTTGAAGAAAAAGGATATCAAACGAGCATTGCTGCAAATAATGAAGAAGCGTTAGAATTAACCAAGAAAATCTCACCGCAGATTATCTTTATTGATATGGAAACTCCACCAGAGAATGGGTTAGAAACATATTTAGAAATAAGAAAAATTAACCGAACAATCCCAGTAGTAATCGTTACTGAAGAATGGGATGACCTAAAAAATTTAACCTGGGAAGCAATGACCTATAATGCTTATACTTGCCTTTATAAACCTTTTGAAATTGATGAAATGCTTGAGTTAATGGAAATAATTACTGAGGGGTCTGTCCGGAAAAAACATAAAAAGACTTCGGTAAAATCGGTCTTGGTGAATAGAAGGGTAAAAAAGATTCTAAATGCGTTTCTTTTAGGTATTTTCTCTCTCAACACTCTTTGGGCAGAGGAATTTGTTGGTCATAGTGGTGCCGATTTTCTTAAACAAAGTATCGGCGTACGGGCAAGTGCGCTCGGTGAAGCAGTAGTTGCCTTACCCGGTGATATTTTTGCTACTTCTTGGAATCCTGCCGCTTTAGCCGAACTGAAAAAAATTGAAATTGGTTTTATGCACAGTGAAATGGTAATGAATGCAAAAACCGAATTTTTTGGAGTCGTTTATCCGACAAAAATAGGCAGTTTTGGGTTAAGTGGTATTTTCTTCGTTCCCGAAGCAATACCGTTGACTGATGAAATCGGAAAAACTTTCGGTGAAATAAAATGGTTTGACTATGCATTAACTTTTTCTTATGCAAGAAAAGTATTTAACCGTCTTTCGCTTGGTTTTAATTTGAAGACAGTTCGTCGGCAGGAAAATGACCCTATTTTTGGTGAGACTAAAGGTGATGCTTATGCGGGCGAGATTGGTCTGCTGTATTCGGCAATGAGAAACTTAAATTTCGGTTTTTCTTTACTTAATTTTGGTGAAAAAATACAAATGGAAAGAGAAAAAAAGAGAGATGATTTACCCCGAACAATAAGAGTCGGTCTTGCCTACGAATGGCAACCAAATAGTGCAGATGGACTCATTTTTTTTCTTGATTTGAACAAAACACTTGATGCAAAATGGCGAAAAAATATTGGTATTGAATATTCTCTGGAGGGAATAATTTTCCTTCGTGCCGGCTATCTGGAAAAAACCGGTAATATCTTGGGTTTGACTTACGGACTGGGAATTAAAATCGGCAACTACCAATTAGATTATGCTAATATCCCGGCAAGTGAAATGATTGGGTACAATCGTACCAATAAGTTTTCTTTTCTGATTCGATTCTAATTCCAAACTATTCACCTGCCCGATGGGGCAGGTTGAGGGTAAACGGTGGAATTACACCGATGTCCTTGTTATAGGCTCCATCGGTGTAATTTTTTCTTGGAAATCAATACAATCAAGTCCAGATTGTTCCTATCCGCTCCCTTGTTTTATCCCCAGTTAAATTTTTTTCGTAAAAGAGAGAAATACTTTTCCTTATTTTTAGGGAAAAGGAAACGAACATTATTCTCTGCTTTCCGAATAAGAATTTCATCACCAATTTTAAGATGATGTTCTTCCTGTCCGTCAATACTCAAGAGAATTTCTTGCCCATTGGAGAGAATCCGTATTTTTATTTCTGCTTCTTGAGAGATTATCAGTGGTCTCAAAGTCAAACTATGTGGACAGAGGGGGGTTAAAATGAAAACCGGTAATTCTGGTGAGACCAAAGGTCCACCAGCAGCAAGATTATATGCAGTAGAACCGGTAGGCGTGGAAAGGATTAAACCATCACCCTGGTATTCACTGACTAAATGGTTATCTACCTTTACTTCTAAATTAATCACCCGTACCGAATGTGGATTACGCAGAACGCAATCGTTGAGCGCAAGAAAATGGTTAATTTTCCTTTTTCGTCGGTAAATTTGACCAGCAAACATTGTGCGTTCTTCAACAAGGTATCTACCTTGGGAGATGTTTTCTAACACCGAATAAATGTCTTTAACTTCAGCAGCGGCCAAAAAGCCCAAACTTCCTACATTTATTCCTAAAATCGGTATTTTTTTAGGGGTAGTCGGAGACCCCCCTGAAGCGGTGGCAAAACGCGCCGTCTTCAGAATTGTCCCGTCACCACCTAAAGTAAGCAGAAAATCATAACCGTTTAGATTTTTTGCTCCGGTGACTTTGTCCAATTTCCATCCTTTTTTCTGACAGAAATTCTGTAGTTTCGGAATAAGCGCTCTTACTTCTTTCTTCTCAAAATTTGCCACTAAACCAATTCTCTTAACTGAAAACATCCTTCGGTCAAACTCAGGATGATGAACTTGTTGAATCATAGATTTTCTCCTCCTCACTACTCAATGAATCCAATACAGCGGGTTACTTCTTGAATATAAGCGAAGCCTTGTCCGGGTTCTTTCAATTTACCCGCTTCTACTACCGCAGTAAAAATTTTATCGGTGATATTTTTTTGGGTAACAATCAGAATAATTTCTTTTTCCGGATTAATCGTAATTCCTAATAATTTTATCCGTTCTCTTACCCCGGAACCTCTCCCGAAGAAGACAGTCGCTCCTTGTGCGCCTGCCGATATTGCTGCTTTCACTACTTTATTTGCTTCACCACGTTGCACAATTACTGTGATACAATCAAACTTTTCTTCAACCATTTTTTTATCCTCTTCCCGCAACTATACCTATCACCAACATTACCAGGACCGGACCGAATGCCGAGAGAGTAATTAGACCAAATCCTGCCATTGCTGAAGATGTTCCGCCAATCACCGAAGCAGTGCCAATTCCTACCGCAAGGAATAAAGGTACGGTTACTGCTCCGGAAGCAACACCCGCTGCATCCCAGGCAATCAGCGCATATTTCTCCGGTGAAAGATAAGATAATAAAGCAAGTAAAATTACAAAAGGGATAAGAAAGAGAGCAAATGAACCCCGATAGACAATCCGCAGAATCCCAAGTACAAAACCCATACTTAATCCTGCGGCAACCGAATGCATAATTAAATTTCTGCTCATTGCTCCCGAAGTTAAATCTTCAATTTTTTTTGCAAAGACAATTAATGACGGTTCAGCCAGTGCGGCAATATAACCAATAATTAAAGAAAAGATAATAATCAACCACAAGGTCGCTTTCTGGGGAAGGGTTGCCCCCACATTTTCACCGAGCGGAATTAATCCCGTATTCAGACTACTCAAGAATAAACGCATTCCAAAAATTGTCAGAGTTAGACCAAGCACTACTTTATGGAAATCTCTCACTGGCGATTTAAGAATAACGGTCTGGAATAAAAGCAAAAATAAAGAAACCGGCACAACTGCCAGAATTACCTCTTTCATTGCGGATAACAAATATTTCATCACCATTTTCTTCCTCCAACTTCCAAAATTCGCTACTAAAACCGATGTGTTTCTTAATGTAACTTATAGATTATTTCCTTATGTCTTTTTTTCTTATTTGCTTTTCTGTCAGCAACACCAACAAACATCCTTTTTTCTTTCAATTCAAACAATTTAGGAGCATTAAAATCTGAAGAAAATTCCTTAATCCGTTTTTCTGCCAATTTTACATATTTTTCGTTTGTATCATATCCTACATAATGGCGATTCGTTTTTACTGCGGCAATTGCCGTCTGTCCACTTCCAATAAAGGGGTCTAATATGACCTCTCCTTCAAAAGTGTAAAGTTGAATTAACCTGTAAGGTAATTCCACTGGAAAAGGTGCAGGATGTCCAACTTTAGTTGCCGGTTCTGCAGAAAAAGTCCATACACTTTTGGTAAATTCAAGAAACTCTTCCTTAGAAATTGTGCTTTTTCTTCTGAGATTATCTCTACTAAACATACCTTTAGAGAAGACCAAAATATACTCGTGAATATCTCTCAAAGTTGGGTTTTTAGCCGAAAGCCAACTTCCCCAAGCGGTTGAAGGACTACCACTTGAAGCTTTATTCCAGATAATTTCACCGCGCATTAAAAATCCCAAATCAAGCATATCTTCAATGATAAAAGCATCAAGCGGAATATACGGTTTTCTTCCTAAATTAGCGATATTGATACATATCCTTCCACCTAGGACAAGAACTCTCTTAACCTCGTTCCATACTCTCTTTAGAAATAATCTGTATTCATTTAAGGTAAGATTCTCATCATATTCTTTCCCTACGTTATAAGGAGGCGAAGTAACCATCAAGTGCACACTATTATCAGGTAATTCTTCCATTTTTTTACTTGATTTCCAGAAGATTTTATCCAGAAATTCAGACGGGATAGGGTTTTCGGTATATTTTCCTATTTCCTCTTTTGGTAATCCTTCGTATAACCTACTTGTATAAAAAGGTGTGGAGTCGTGGTTGATTCTTCCCGGAGAACCGAAAGCACTTGTTTTTGTTCCTCTTTTTATTTGAGTAAATCTCATTTTATTCTTCTTGCCAGAGGTCAATCCATCTTTTGTAAGGGTTGAAATCTATTTTCGTTTTTTGCCAATTTATTGTGATACTCTTGGTTTCACTGTCTTTAACTAAACTTGACAATGCTTCCTTAGTGATCTCAACACCTCTTGGATTAGTCCCCGGTTTGGGAAGGCTAATATATTTTTTTCTGCCAATCTTATCGAAAAGTTTCTTTTGAACTTCTAAAGGGATGTAATAAAAACCACCGGTGCTATTCCAGTTAATTTGGACAAGCAAGATGTCACAATGAGGATAATAGTTTTCACGAAATTCTTTTGCCTTTTGAGCATCAACCGTCCATATCAGTTTGACACCACCGAAGCTTTTACCAGTAATTGTCTTAACGGATACCGGTTCTCCAAATAATTTTGCGTCCACTTCTGGTTCAGTAATTGGGATTTCGGTCTCTACATTTGCCTCACCAAATTTATAGATAAGTAAAGCAACAATTACACTTTCACGAACTGAGCCGACTTGCATCCCAACTTTGCCTGCCCTTGAACTTTCTAATTCGGCAAGTTGAAACAAATAAGACAAACGCCTTTTGATTTTCTCTACCAGTTTCTCATCTTCAAAAATTTCTTTCAAGCGACTGGACATTTTTTTTATTCCTCTTATGGTAAGGAAAGGATTCTACCGAGAAGCCAGCGAAGTGTATTTGTTACAAAGCGAAATAATTCTCGTGCAGCTTCTGGCGATAATCCAACTCCCACTACGATTGTAAACAAAACTCCGATGGTTGTATGTAACCAGTCTTGACGGCCTTGGCGTTTTGCTGCTTCCTCTAAGTAATTAAGCCGTTTTTTTACGAAATCTGTATGTTCCACTGTAAGGTTCTGTGTTGTATTCAAGTATCTCTCAATCTCAAGCAATTGAGCGGAGATTTTTTCTTGCTCTTTCGGAGAGAAAGGTGTGTTAGAAGCACCGGATGTTGAGGCGGTTTCAGCTAGTTTAGTTTCTTGAGAAATAGCCCCCCATAAATCAGGTGCTTCTATCTCTCGTTTTAAACAATTAAGCCATTCAAGGACATGTTGACGCTGACCTACCCAAGAACTCACTTCTCGTTTATCTATCCCGGTGTCTCTACCCGGTGAACGCACTGTATAACGCTCCTCATACCTCCGATCAAAGATGAAATAGTACTGCGTGGGCCGATGAATGAGCGCCGACACCAGTAGTCCCCCACCGTGCAACTCGCTGTCGCGCTCTTCCCATTGGAATTGAGAGGGATCAAGGCCTCTCCTTTGAATTTCTTCAAATATTTCATTTGCCTGTGACTTTAATATAAGATTTTTTTCCATTTTCGTCACCTATATTTGCAATAATCCTTTTATGTCTAAATACGAACTCAGGCATATCGCCGATTTTTGGGATGGTATCCGAAAGTATAACTTAGTATTATTATTTTCTGTATCCATATATATTTTGTCATTTAAAAATTAAAGACAAAATCTACATAAGGGAAACCCGGAAAGACGGCCTCTTTACTTAAAGTATTAATCAACGCAAGGTCAACACTTAATTTTTCGCCGAAGAAACGTATTCCGCAAGAAACCAGCGGATTGTCTATTTCCGGGAAAATCCAGTTTTCGGTAACTAACGCTATCCGTGTAGTTAGTCTTTTCTCTCCGCCAATTACAAGCATCGGTTTATCCGCAAAATCATTATCCACAAAACCGTATCCCAAACCCAAAGTAAAACTGGCATCAGCGGTTCCGTAAGTTCCAACTCCGTAAAGGATACCTATTCCTTCAGGGTTATCTACTGTTTCGGAGTTGTCAGTTGTTGAACCTTCATTGTCCATTTTTGGTACTTTAATCAAGAGAGCACCGATTGCCAGATTAAGATTTTTGCCCGCTTTTAATCCCACTTTTGGAGTTAAGTAGAAGATTTGTTCATCAATATCTGCTCCCGGGAAAAGTGACATCCCCCCACCGATAGTGATATTATCGGTAATCCCGTAAGTAATTGCCGGGAAAAAAAGGTAGTAATCGGCAAAATAACCTTCACCTTTTCTTAACATTCGTCCGGTAGGAGAGAAAAAAAGCCGGGTAGTATTTGGATTAGCATACCAATATTCCCCTTTTCTGATTGAATCGGCTGGGACTTCTTTAATTTCTTTTATTTTTGAGAGAGGAATGGTTAGTTTACCGATTTCGGTTTGGAACTGGATTTCATCAGTGCCAATTTCAATAATCCGTCCGAGATTTGCTGCACCGTCAATAGTGATAAGAATTTGGATATGGTTAGAATCCGGAATTTTTAGATTACTGATGGTATTTGTCTTTTCTTGAGCGTATATTCTTTGTGGAGAAGAAGTAATTATCGTAAGCAAAAAGCCGAATAAAATAATTAGGAAAAACCTTTTTTTGTCCATATTCATTATTCCGCTAAAATACGACCAGTGTAATGTCCCCTATCGCTGTCATTCCGACCCCGATGAATATCGGAGGAAGGAATCTCAAATGAGATTGCCACGGACTTCGTCCTCGCAACGACTTCGTCGGATTGCCACGGCTACGCCTCGCAATGACATTGTAAAAAAGCGTTAGAGAGACTACACTATCCAATGGTCTGGTAAAAATTATACCATATTTTTGGCTAATTTGTTCAAGGAATTATTCAGTAAGTAGTTTCAATCTATATCTGAGGAGAACCAGAACCTTTCTTCTGCGAGGTTAGAGAATACCATATTTAACTTTATATTTTTCAGATAATTTTTTTGATTTTTCTTCTAATTCTTTCTGATACTCTTTTGACGGTGCAAAGAAGATTCTGAATAAACTTTTATATTTTGGGACAAGTTGAGGATAATATTTTTCTAAAAATTGGTAATAAAGTGTCTTGCAATCGGTCGGACCGTTACCGAATAAGGTTAAACCACCGACTAAAACAAAATCTGCTTCGTAATCCTTTGCCGTTTTTATCATCTCTTCAAGTTTTTCTTCCGAATCGGATAGAAAGGGTAAAACCGGAATAAAAGCTGCACCAGTTAAAAATCCATTTTCTCTACATTTTTTCATTGTTTCTAACCTTTCTTTCACTGGATATGCTCCGGGTTCTAATATTTTTCTTAAATTCTCATCTAAACTGGAGAAAGAAAAAGAGATGATTGCTCCCCTTTTTAGTTTTTCTTTCAAATCCGAAGGTAAAATTGCTTCCTCATCAATTTTTTTCAGCAGGTCAAAATCTCTCTCAATAAAAACAGATTTGGTTTGCAGATGCACCGGGAATTTGTATTTCAAGATTATCTCTAACATTTTTCTTATCATCTTTAATTCCAATTCTTGTTTAAGATAAGGTTCTACCCCGGCAAGATAAATAATTCCGTATTGATTTTTCTTTGCTCTTCTTGATAGTTCTTTCTCCAACAGTTCCGGAGCATTGACTTTAAGGAAAAAAGTTTTTGCCATATTTGTTCCGTATTTGCTTCCTCGGATATAACAATAGAGACAATTGAAAGGACAGGATTGATAAGGACTTAAAGAATAATCATCTAAAAACCAATCATCCCGTTTTTTATGTTTATTCAGGATTGACTTTACCCTAATTTCGTTGACCATTTCTACTTTTTGTCATGCTGAACGGTAGCGAAGCATGACTATATAATCTTTGCTGTATCTTTTTACTGGTTAATTCGTGGAGCGCATCGGAAGCAAGCCATTTTGCATTTTTTGCATCTATCTCTTGAATCTCTTTAGCCGTTTTAATTGCCAATTTGTTCAGGTTGATATTCCGTTTACCGATTTGTCGTAAAGCCCAGTTCACCGCTTTGCGCACAAAATTTCGCTCGTCAATGGACTCTCTTTTTATTAGCGGTAGAAATTTTAAGAATTCTTCATCATTTGCTTTTTTATCATGAACCGCTACTACCGAGATTAAGACAAAACCTGCTCTTTTAACAAATTCTTCCTTTCTTTTACTCCATTCAATCGCTTTTTGGTAAGCAAATTTGGTTTTAACAAAAAGGTTCAGGCAACACTGGTCACAAACATCCCAGGAATCAAAGTCCTTTACCCAGTTTTCTATCTCTTTTTCGCTCACCATTTCCGGTTGGGCAAGCATACTGGCGAGTATTCGTGCCTCGTGAATACCTGAGGACCAGAGTTCCTTGGCAAGTGAATGGTTCTTGCCGATTTCTTGAGCCATTTTTCGCAAAGCCGGCATAGAAACTCCGTAAGTATTCTGTGGATTAATCCCGAATTTTGCCATACCTTCCACTGCCCGGGGATTAGCTAAAGATTTTATTTTCTTCAAAATATCGTGATAGTTCATTTTTTAGTTATATATTCTTTTGAGTACCCGGAGGGCATTTAAGGTAATCCATTTACTTGGTTTACCTTCTCGTTCAATATTTACTAGGAACCGTCCGTTGAAAGTATTCTCTAATTTCCATCTACCTTGTTCATCTTGCTTAGAAATAACTAAATCTATCGCTTCCTGCATCCGTTCGTCTTGGTAACCAAGTCTGGTCAGTATCCCTAAAATTTCTAAAACATCAGTGTTGTACATCAAAGGAAAACCAAATTGTAGCCAACCCGGTTTAGATACACGGCTTAAATTGTGACTTCTTTTGTAAATATGATGTTTAAGCAGATATTCCGCTCCTTGAGTAATTGTATCTTTTACTTCTTTGGACCTTTTCTTCAACGGGATTTCGGCTAACGCTTTCAATGTTTTTACTACACCCATATGACAGGTATGTCTTCCCCAACAACTTTCCTTTTTATCATAAGGCCAACCATTAGGTACTTCCTTTATTCTATCATCAAATCGTTGATAAGTGGTAATCCAGTTAATTCCGCGCTCAACCCGTGGGTCATTTAAATAACCGAACCGGATTAAACTCCAGACCAGATTACCGGTCAGGCAAGGGATTACTCCGCTGTGATAACCGCCGCTGGTTTTGCTTCCGAGGTAGGCGAAACCGCCACTTTTGTGGTCCTGCGAATTTTTAAGGATAAACTCGCAAGTATTAATGATTCGTTTATCCTTTTCATCTGCAGCGAATTCGGCTAAAATGATTAAATTCCATACCGTTCCTTTATATTTAGAACGGATATAAAAATCTTCCGGTTTTCCCCAGTAACCATTTTTATTCTGCCTGGCTAATATCTTAGTTACCACCTCACTTTCCATAATTTCTTCTTTGGTTCTTCTAACTTCCGAGTCATTCTCGGATTTTTCTAAAATATCGGTCAGGGTAAAATAGCGCACCGAGGGGTTATCCTTTTCCAATAACCATTCAGTCGGGTCAGATTTTAATACCGCTTTCCAATTTTTCTTTACCATTTTATTCTCCTTCGCCAGAATACCTCGCTGCTTGCAGCGGAGATGAATGGCAAGGAGAACACCCCCGCTTAGTTTTGCTTGCCGATAGGTCACCTGTGCCTGCGACACCTGTGCAGGCGTCACAGGTGCAGGCATGGTCTACTGACAAAACTGGGGGTGTGCTTCGGAAGAATTTCGCTCAGATACCCCGCCCCTTGGGGCGGGGAGCTTCATTGTATCCCAAAAAACTTTTTTGCATTTTCACTTAAAATCATTCTCTTTTCATTATCAGTTAAATGCAATTTTTTTATTCGTTCAATATCGTTCTTCGGGTTAATCCAGGGGAAATCGGAACCAAACATTACTCTCTGCACACCGATTTTTCTAATCATTTCTACTGCCTGAGTATCAGTTAAACTTAAAAAACTCGGTATTGATGCTCCGGAGAGAGCAATTGCCGTGTCAAAATATACAGTTTCCGGAAAAGTATCGGCAAGTTTTATTACTTCTTTCCAGAATCCGCCACCCAGATGGGCTAAAACAACTCTTAATTTCGGGAATGACTTCAGGACATCGGAAAATAATTCCGGATGAGCATAACCGGGTAATCCTTCAATCATCATCTTCCCACAATGAAAAATAATCGGCAGATTTACTTTCTCACATTTCTGATAAATCGGGAACATCGTTCTATCGTTCACATAAAATTCCTGTGCTACCGGGTGAAGTTTTACCGCTTGCACACCCCATTTCAATTTATGATTTATTTCCTCAAGCGGATTCCTTTTCATCCCTTTATCTAATCCAATTGCCGGGAGTAATTCCGGATGTTTCCGTGCATAAGCACAGACAAAAAAATTGCCGCTGACTAACCAATTCATCGCTTCTTTATTTGCTGCCGCTTGGTTCATTACTACCGCATAAGTTACTCCTGCTTTCTTCATCGTTTCGGTTAATTCTTCCGGACTTCCGGTGCAGTAATAAGGTACACCGTAGGTCTTTTTTATTTTCTCCAAAACCCGTTTTCCGACCCCTCTCGTCGGGAATAAATGAGTATGCGTATCAACAATTGCTATTTTTTCTAAATTCATAGTTTCTATTTTCTCAACTTTAAACAGTATTTCTTATGTTCAGCGATTTTATCTAATATTGAATGAAAAATTTTAGATTTGTCTTTGATATCTAAACCTAAAGAATTTCTTTTCGCTTCATTTAGCGCTTTTTTCAATTCCTCAATTTCTAAAACCGTTGCCGCGATACAATAATAACTTTTTGACCGTCCTTCGTTGAATTCTTTTAACATTTCTTTAAGTAATTTCTCTCGGACTTTTTGTAATTTTTCAAACTCAGCAATACCATTCTTTTCAATAAAAGAAATATCGTCATCAAGTTTTTGATAACATTTGAACGAATCGTGCTGTTTACCCAATTCCCTGTGTTTCTTCCATTTAACACAGGTTTTATTTTCTGCACAATCCCAGCAAAATTCAATACCTTTTTTCTTCACTGCGCAGGTGATAAAGGGACAGCCAACTGCCATTCTGGACGCGCTTTTACATCCGGCACATCGGCTTGCAGTTTCGCTATGATACATCGGACAAAGCCGGCAAGAAAGTCCACAAATACCAATTTCCGGATATTTTATTTTCATTGAATCCTTTCTCCTAAAATCATTTTTGGTGGGGAAAGCAAACAGCGGACAAATGCTTTAAAAAAATGTTCCAGCCCGGATTTTGTCGCCTTGCCGTGAGTAATCGGATTATTCAGTTCCCAATACAAAACATAGGTTGCTGATTTTGGCATTCGGGTAAGTTTAATTGCCGGTTTCCCGCTTTTCGCTGCTGAAAAATCAACTGCTCTATGGGTGCGTTTTAGGTAGCGCACATCAAGAACACCCGGGAAATTCCGATGGTGTTTCGCTACCTGCTCAACTAACTGTTCAAATTCTTCAACCTTATCCGGTTTAACTTCATAAATACAAACTTCCACGAATTTTTTTTCTCCCTGTTTCATCAAATCCTCCATTTAGAATACCCCCTCACCCTCTGCCCTCTCCCCAGCGGGGAGAGGTCGCTTACGCTCCAAAGCTTCAGCGACGGAGCGATTAAGGTGAGGGGGGAATTATGCTTAAGGTCTTAAGGTCAGTCCGTAGAGAATTCCCAGTACAAACATTTCTCCAAGTCCGGCAAGAAGTGTGTAAATTAACGCATTAGCCGAGATATTAAACATTATCCACTGGGAGGCAACCGACATCACCACCCGGAAAAACCAGACCAGAAGAGCAAAACTTATCCCCTTTACTAAACCCGATTCACCGGGCAAACTCTTGTAGAGGAGCAAGAATATTCCAGCTAAAACGAACCCATAACCAAGGTCAATCAAAATTCCAGCGGGGAGATTAATTGATGTTTTTGCGATTGGTTTATAGACCGCATAGAGTCGTTGGGCAAAAGGATTAGCATTAATCAAACCATCCAGCACCCCAAAAAGTATTCCACCAATAACACTTACCACGATATACTTCACCATTCTTTCTTCTCCTTAAAAATCGCTGTAATCGTTCGTTACTAACCCAGTCCGCCAAGGCGGACTGCCCGAAGGGCCGATTGATTAAATCTCAAAGAGATTTAATCATGCCATCGGGGTAATCCCATGGATAATCTCTGTAATCAATGTATCTGAACTTATGTGAAGATACTAAGAATAAATTTTCCACCAAAGAAGAGCAGAATAATCCCGCAACCGATAAAAATAATTTTCTGAAATTTTTTACCGAAAAACTGCCCACCCTTGAAGGACAAAACCGAGAGGAAATAATACCAGAAAAAGTCACATAACCAGTGGACTAAAGCAAAAGTTATAAATCCAAACATTCCGAAGTTAACCGCACTCAAAATTAAAGTTGCCCCAATCGTTGCCCACCAAATCAGGAAATAAGGATTACCTAAACTTAACGCTATCCCGTCAATTAACGGTGAACGGTTCTCTTTATCTAGGTCAACTTCTACCGGTGCAATACTGCGGAACATCCCGAATCCCATCACCAGAAGAAATAATCCACCGACTAAACCAATCGCTGATTTGATATAAGACAAATTTAAGAGATAACCAAGACCATAAAAAATGGCGAGCATCAAGGGGAATTCAACTATCCCATGCCCGACGGCAATGAGCGCTCCGGCAGAAGAAGATTTACTTCCTTTACCAATCGTGACTGCAGTAATCGGTCCCGGTGCCATTACCCCGGATAAAGAAATAATCACCGCAGTAAAAAGAAAATTGAGGAATGTCATTTCTTAACTTTTTGTGTCTTCTTAATTTGTGTTTTTTTAACCCGGTAGCGAATTATTGTCTGGTATTTAGACGGGTTACCTTTAAAAAACATACCCGGACCTTTAAGATATTCTTCCTCGTGTGGACCGATTATTTCATAACCTTCGTCTTTAATAAATTTATGTAATTTCTCAATCATCGGAGTTTCTTCACTCCAAGCACCGATATGTAGGATTTCCGCTACATACCCGTAATCCCAGGTTTGAATTTTTACTTCGGGGAGAGATTTATCTTTCACCGGGGGTAAGGTTTCCACGGTTGCCGGTATCGGTAATCCGTAAATACCCGTCCATTCGTTTTTCGGTGTAGCCGGCAGGTTTGGCCATCTTGCCCGCGGTGCACTTATTTTCATTCCTTTCACTTTACTTTTAAGTTTAAATGCGGTCTTGAAGAGGGCAGAGAATGCTTTCCCTCCGACCAGGTTCGGGTCACCTTTACTCTCCACAACTAACATTTTTTCGTTTTCCATTACGCTTATCTTTGGTTCCTTCAAGTGCTGATACTGACTAAGGTCTCGCGCACAGGCAAACAAAAACAAAACACAACTTACCATTACTCCATTTAACAACAATGGTTTTCTCACTTTTTTCACCTCCTTTGAATACCAAAAGAATATTTTTATTGGACCGTCACCAATTTCCTAACCGTTTGCCTTTTCATTTCAGACATAAAAAACTTTTGAATATTTCAATTACGATTTTCCTTTTCTCTAAAATCTTGAATCCGGCACTTTGTAATTCATTTTCTAACTCTGTCCAGTTAAACATCGCCTCTTCCGGATGTTTAAATCCGCAATGACCTACCGCTTCTACGAATGAACCTTTAACTTCTTCCAGGAGAAGCACACCTTCCGGTTTAAGCACCCGGGATAATTCGGCAAGTGCTTTTTTCCAGTCGGGAATATGATGGAGCACACCGAAAACAAAGACCGCATCAAAAGTACTGGCGGGTAATTCAATTTTGGTCATATCCCCGACAAAAAAATCCGCATTCAAGTTGCGTTTCTTCGCTAGATTGATTTGCTCCGGCATCAGGTCAAAAGCAACCAGTTTAGCCGGTTTCAGTTCTTTGAGGATAAGTTCAGAACTGTATCCCGAACCGCATCCGGCATCCAAAATAGTTTTTCCGGTTAAGTCGAGATTATACTGTTTCAAAAAATCTTTGAATATCCGGAACTCAAAATGTTTTTGCACCCATCTCCGCCCCGGATTATTCATCACCAAAAATTCAATTCTACTTAATTTCATAAAGTTAGTTCCTCTTCAATCTTGCCTTATTGTGATAAGCAAACTACCCCATAAAGCGTAGCCAACCCTTAAGGCTCGACTACTTCTCCTTCTCCTTAAGAATGTTGGAATGAGAGACACTTCCCGAGAGGACTTACCGAAAAAATCAAGAAAAATTACCATCCCTCTAAATCTTTTTCCGTGGACTTATTCCGGGTGAAACCCTATTCTTCTCTTTTTCTCCGTTGGCGGTGGTATCAATAGTTTTTTTATCGCTTCAAAAACAATTTTGAACTGGGCATCATATTTTTTCTCCATCGCTTCAATTTTTCGTTTCAAACCAACATAAGTCAAAGCCACTCTTCTTAAATTAACAAAAGCACGCATAATCTGGATATTTACCAAGACTGCCCGTTTGCTGTTCAGAACACTGGAAAGCATTGCTACACCTTGTTCGGTAAAGGCATACGGAAGATATTTTGAGTATTCACCTCTTTTTAAGGTGCCAAATTGACACCTTAGAAAATCTTGATATTCCTTTTGAGTTAACTCAAACATAAAATCTTCAGGAAATCTTTCTACATTCCTTCTGACTTGTCTTTTCAACTGTTTTGTCTCTACACCATAGAGTTCCGCCAAATCTCTGTCTAACATTACCTTTTTACCGCGGATTTGAAAAATCTTATTTTCTATTTTTTCAACCGGAACTAATTCAATCATTCTCTATCTCCTTTTATATATGTCAGAGCAAAGTTTGAACCGGTAACGAAGAACAGCCAAAGTTCATTCTCATATTCTTGCCGATAGGTCATGCCTGCACCTGTGAAACCTGCACAGGTATCGCAGGCACAGGTGGTCTACCGAAGAATATTGGAATAAGAAACAGCTCCCGATAGTCCCTGCCGAAAGAATCAGAAAACTTCCACTTCTCTCATCCTCTTCAAGTAGTGCAGGTTTAAACCTGCACTACCACTACCCACTCGGGTCAACCCCGACGTATCGTCGGGGTAAACCCCTTATTGAGAATTATTGAAAAAGAACAAATTTGTGGAGGATTTAGTCCTCAAATACTTATCCTATCTGATTAAATAGGTCAGCCAAACCGATTACTTCAACTTTTAATTTACCAAAAGTTAAAGAGTAGGGTTTCTGACAATCTTGAACAATTAAAAAATTTTTACCCCGCGGATATACTTTTCGGAAAATCTGAAGATTTCTCGGGTCAAAATGTTCGCTTCTCCATTTACACTCAATAGTCGTAGGCGAATCTGGATTTTTTAAGATAACAAAATCTACCTCGTGGCCAAACTTATCACGCCAATAATATATTTTTTTCGTCTGAAAGCCCCCTTTTAGTTCATTTAGGACCAGGTGTTCCCATAAATAACCGTAATCATCCGGCCTCAGAGTATCCCAACCTTTAATAAAAGAAATAAAACCGGTATCAAAACCGTAGATTTTAGGAGCGGCTACTATCTCTCGGGTTTTATTTCGGGCAAAAGGTCTAATCACCGTAATCAGGGTAGTCAATTCTAAAATTGTCCGATAACTCATAATCGTCGGTCTGGATACTTCGCAAAGTTGAGCGTAATGAGTCGCTTCAAAAATACCGCCACTATTTCCAAGAAGTAATTCAATAAATTTTAAAAAGGAATATCTTTTTTCAAGATGAAATAACTCTTGTATATCTTTAGCCCAGAATGAATCCAGCCACTCGCTAAAATCCTTCTCTGAATATTCTTTAGAAAGAAGAAAAGGAGGCAGTCCCCCGCGGTGGAACCTGGATTTTAGATTACTTATTTTAAAATCAATTAAATCCTGGTGAATCATCGGAGTTAACCAAAGGTCGTATTTTCTTCCTGCCAGAGTATCCCGGAATCTTCTTGAAGATTGAAAGGTAGATGAACCGGTAGCAATGATTTTTGTTTTTGGGTAATAATCCGCAGCAATTTTTAAAATCTCGGATGGATTTTTTAGGCGATGTATCTCATCTAACGCAATTAAACTGTTTTTGTAGTTATCTAAAAAAGCGGCATCTTCAACTTCGCGGCGCACACTGGGTAGTTCACAGTCAAAATATTTAACCCCGGCGATGCTGCGGCAGAGAAAGGTTTTACCCACCCTTCTTACGCCGTGGAGCCAGATGATATTTCTCTTTCTAAATAAATTTTCAATTACCTTTAACCAGAAAGTTCTTTTAACCATTGCAATGATATTTTACATTTAGTTATACTAAATGTCAAGCGTTATTTTTAGGAAATAGAAAGAAAAGTCTCTCCTTTGCATTTGCTCAATTTCGCGTTAGCACACTAATCAGGACTGACTTGTTCGGGTAAACTCCGTACCGAAGCGTCCCCATTTCCACAAATTATGCGAGGTTTTGGGATATTAGTTCGGGACTATATCCGGCGCGAATTCTGAAATAGAATAGATACTTATTGAACTCTATTCCAAAAATGTTTTGAAAAGCTTTTTTGTCATCATTTTCTTTTAGAAGCACAGTCAGGTATTGGAGAAATTTATCTTTTCCGTAGTTTTGAATCAGGTCATCTACCAAACAGGCAAATTCGGAATAGATAAACCAGTACTTGTTTGGAAGCGGGAAATTCTTCACATTTTTGCTTTGGGGTTTGAGTAAAGATGTACTCCAGTCATCGGGGTGGAGGAAATATCCGTCTTTGATTTTATTTAAGGTTTCTTCTTTAGTGAAATATCCGTCTACTCCCATTTGATTTGCGCTGTAGGTAGCGGTTCCCTCTAATAACCAGCCCGGATAATACTGCGAACGATAAAGAGACATGTTCTGGAACAATAACGAATGTGACAACTCATGGCGCAAATAAACGTCTAAATGAATCTTTCCGTTTTCGGATTCTTTTTTTGCTTTGCCTGATACAAATATACTTCCAGATATGGTGACGAAACGAGTTTTATGGCCGGTATGTCTGGTATAATCCTTATCTGAATTGTAGATAAATATTTTTACTTTCTTCTTGAATTTCAATTGGTGAAATTCTTCAACTTCATTGATCAGATTGTCAATTATGCTCAGTTGAAAAATATCCGTACCCGGATGGTAATAGATTATTGCCCGATTTAGTTCCTTCTGCTCGAAACCGATAATAACTGGAGAAAAAGGGAAGAGTCGTCCACGTAAAAAAGAATAAATTGTTACGGTTACTAATAAAACCGCTCCGACTATGAGTTTCTTTTTGTATTTTTTGAAGAGCATTCTTTATTTCAAATAGGTTTTAATTTTAATTTTTTCGCCGTCGGTAATTAGGGTAATCGTACCGGATTGATGGGTGGAATAGATTTTTAATCCTTGGGGTAAAATTCCGCCGGCGGGTTCCCGAGTAGAAATTATACCATACTTTGGATTGACCTGTTTGAAGAATTCTTCATTTACTGGTTTTAACCCATGTGCGGGGATAACTAAAATATCACTTTGGAGGTAATTACCTCCAATATTTTCTTGAGCCAATTTTTTTTGTCCTTCAAAACTGAGGTCACCGGGGAAAAAAATGCTGATTTTTTTATCACCGCCATTGCGGGATCTCTGATATTTCAACTGAAAAGCAAGCAGATTGTCATCCTTGTTTTCAGTAAGGATTTTTGGATTAAAAAATTTTATTTCCGGATCCTTCGTTTCCTCAGGAAGATTAATTTTTTCGCCTGCCCAAATTTCACGAAAATTTACTTTTTTCTTTTTAATCATTTCCCGCATTTCCAGATAGGTTTCTTCAGTTGAATATTCAGGATTAGTAATAAACTCTTTAACTTTAAATTTTTCTAAAATTGTTTTCATTCCCGAGTAATGCTGCCAGTCCGGATGGGTGAGGATGACCCGGTCAATTTTCCATACCCCTCTTGCCCAGAGGTAGGGAGCAATAATTCTTTCACCGGAGTCATAGTTCCCACCACCTCCCGCGTCAACGAGTAGATTTTTCCCTTTTGGGAATTCCAGAAAAATAGCGTCACCCTGCCCGACCGACAAGAAAGTAATCTCTAATTGGTTCTTGGTTAAATAATGCTGGGAAAGAAAAATGGTCAGACAAAGAATTTGTCCGCCAAGAAAGAAATTTCGCCAGAGAGAAGATTTCCTAATTTTAAAAACAGTGATTAGAGTAAAATAATACCAAAAGAAGAATAACCAACTTGGTTGAGGGACATTAATCATTGCCTTCGGTAAAGAGGCAAAAAAGTTTACCATTTTAATCAATCCGGTAAGAAAAAATAAATTTATCTGTTTGACTAAGAAAAGAATTATTCCGCCAAAGAGCGAAGAGAAAATAAGTAAAAAACCGCTGGCAAGAATGATACCGGCTAAAGGAACAACTAATAAATTGGCTAAGATGGCAATAATTGAAATTTTATGGAAATAGTATGCCATTAAAGGATTAACGCTTAACTGTGCAGCCAACGAAGTGAAAAAAGTGCCCAGAGCATAAACTATCGGTTTTGGAGCGGTTAAGAAAGGTTTTAGAAATTTTATGCTTAGATAAACTATACCCAGAGTTGCGGCAAAGGATAACTGGACACTGACATCAAATAAACTTTGTGGGTTAATCAGTAAAATAATCAGTAAGGCAAGAAGTAATGCCTGGTAGATACTAGTTTCTCTTTTCAGGAGTAAGGCAAGGAGAACACAAATTGCCATTATTGAAGCACGGACAACCGGCGCTTCAGCACCGGTAAGGAAAAGATAAAAAACGATTACCGGGAAAAGAAGAAACATTGCGGTCCGGCGGGGGAGATAGAAAACCCAGCGGAAAAGCCAGAAAAAAATTGCAATCACAAAACCGACATTCAGTCCGGAGACAACTAAAATATGCATCACTCCGGCATCAATAAATATTTTTTTTATTTCCGGGGTAAGTTGCGATTTTTCTCCAATTAGGATACCGGCAAGAATTTCGCCCGCTTCGCCGCGAGGCGAGCCTTCTTCCCGGGGTAAATTTTTAGTAATTGTTTCTAAGAACTTTTTCCGGGATAAATTTGTCCAGTAAAATAAGGAGTATTTATTAGTCGAAGAAATTTTTCTAATTTCTTTCTCCGGATTGATATAAAATAAAGAATAAATTTCTTTTCGGGCTAAATATTTACGGTAATCAAAACTGCCGGGATTGACTGCTCCGGGTGGTAGTTTGAGGAAACCGCTAATTTCTATTTTATCACCGTATTCGTAAGGGAAAGGGATATCTTCTTCGGGTGGAACATAATTTACTAAAACTTTCCCCTGCACTTTGGTAGGAGGGAGAGAAGGGGATGAAATTTCTTCGCTGGCAAGAAGAAAACTTATTTTCCCTGCATCTTTTTCCGGGAGAGAAATAATTTTGCCTTTAAGTGTGATTTCTTCGGGTTCACCCTGCACCAGAACGGTGCGGGGTTCAGTAAAAGGGAGAGGTTCTTGAATATAATTGGCCGGATTATTTTTTACCTGCCCACCGAAGTGTTCACGAAGGAGGGGTGGATGGAGAAAATAACCGTAAGAATTTAGAAGAATAATGACGAGGAGATAAAAGAAAGTAAAAACAAGTAAAATTCGGCTCAAATTGAAATGATCCTAAGTTCGCCATTAGCCGTTAGCCTTCAGCCTTTGGCTTAAATCATTTTGGCTAAAAGCCAATGGCTAATGGCTATGAGCCTTGGCAGGTTTTCTAATTATTTGAAGAAGACTTCCATTAAGTCTATCCATTCCGGAGTAACAGTTTTAATTTTTGCTGTCGCTTCGGCTAAAGAAACCGGGACAATTTCGTTACCTTTTAAAGCGACCATCTGCCCGAATTTACCTTCAGCAACTAATTCCGCCGATTTTAATCCGACCCGGGTAGCAAGAATACGGTCAAAAAGGGTTGGTTCACCGCCACGCTGGATATGTCCGATTACCGCAACTCTAGTCTCAATACCGGTATTTTTCTCAATTATTTCGGCGATATGTTCACCGATACCCCGTTTTTTTAAAATCATATGTCCGAACTCATCAAGTGCCTCTTTGCCGGTTTTTGTTCCGGGCACACTTGCTCCTTCGGAAGCAACCACTAAAGCATAATTTTTCCGTTGCTGCGCTTTTTTCAGATGGGCACACATTTTATCAATTTCCGGTTCTTTTTCCGGGATTAAAATCCAGTCCGCACCGCTGCCTAATCCGGTGAAAAGAGCAACCCAACCGGCATGGCGTCCCATTACTTCCAAAACCATCACTCTCCGATGGGAACGACCGGTATCAATCAACCGTTCTGCCGCATCCACGGCAATGGTTACCGCCGTATCAAAACCAAAAGTATAATCAGTTGCCGATAAATCGTTATCCATTGTCTTCGGCACACCGACAACCGGCATTTTGTATTCAGTATATAATTTATTCGCTGCCCCAAGTGTATCTTCGCCACCCATCACTACCAGTGCATCCAGACCGAGTTTTTTCAGATTCTCTACACATTTCTGGGCACCGTTTTCTTTTTTATAAGGATTAGTCCGCGAAGTGCCGATAAGTGTTCCACCTTTATTGACGAT
Source organism: Elusimicrobia bacterium UBA5214 (assembly GCA_002412545.1). Classification (GTDB taxonomy): domain Bacteria; phylum Elusimicrobiota; class UBA5214; order UBA5214; family UBA5214; genus UBA5214. The sequence goes on from DHVG01000014.1 coordinate 53,722, forward strand.
ACTTTCAATTTCTTCTATCGGTAAAGGCATTGTTTTTCCTTCAATCAGTCCTTTATACCCTTCTAAAATTCCTACCACTTCATAACCAAAATCGTGTGCTCTTAAAACACAAGCACGGATTGCTGGATTTAATCCCGGACAATCACCGCCACCAGTCAAAATACCAATCTTTTTCGCCACGCTTCCTCCTCCTCCTTTAGTTTTGAGGATTTAACTAATTTTTATCCATTATTTCTTTATGGCAACAATAACATTGTGACTTCCACATAAAACTTCTAAAGACAAATACTTCTTAAAGATACCCCGATAGTATTGCTCGTTAGGTTTTTCCTTATAATACTTTCTGTAGGTTGTTAGATAACGAATAAAAGCACAAGGATAGACAAAAGGATACAAAAATAGACTACCTTTACGCATACGATATGTGGTGAGCGTCTCAATTTTAAAACCAGCAAATCGAATAAATGTTTCAAGACGATGGAAAGGAATTAGGTTAATGTGTTCCATAAAAATATTGGGCAAATCGTCTCTTATCGGACCCGGAGGGTCATCGTGTACACCGGTTAAAAAGAAAGAAAAACGACTCTCTAACGATGTAATATTCGGAGTGGTCAGAAAAAGTTTACCGCCCTTTTTTAATACTCTTGAACATTCTCTAAGAAACAAAAATTGATTTTCGATATGTTCTATTCCTTCGATGGATACGATATAATCAAAACTGCCGGGTTCCGTAGGTAATTTTTTCGCCATATCCACTTTTAAATAAGAGATGTCAGGGAAAACATGTAATGAATCATCAATTTCTGCAGCAATTGTATCAAATCCATGTTGTTTAGCTTGGCGAGCAAAATATCCAGGGCCGGACGGTATGTCCAATAAACGTCCGGGAGGATTGGGTTTTAATAGGTTCCAAATCAACTCGTGTAAATACGGGTTGTGTTTTATTGGCGTTTGCTGCGCATTATCCTTTGTAACGGTGCACAAGTCATTCATCTTGGTAATACTTTTTAGGTAGTATGTGTCTGGATTTTAGTCAGCACCTTCAAACTCGCCTCGCTTAAGCTCCGGCGAAGCGGGTTTTTCTTCAACTGGTTTTTCAACTGGCACCGGGACAAGTTTTGTATATTTTTTTACTAAATCGGTAGTATTAGTAACATTGAGTTTTTGGAAAAGGAAAGAAAATTTATCCTCTAAATTTTTAGAGATAGCATTTCTTACTTCCTCAGGCAAAGACCAAATATCTTTCTTAAACGGACCGAATGCTTTCTTCCGGGTTTTGTAAAGGAACTGCTGTTCGGTATCCCCTTCTTTCTTTTCCGCAGCACATTCCTTCTTTAACCAGTTATTGATATTTTCTTTGAGTTCTGCCGGGAAAAGTTGATGGTCATAAATCATATTTTGGAATTCGGTTGCAAGATGGATTTCCGCAGTTTCCATTTGCGGGAACTTATCAAAGAGTTCCGGGGGTAAAGTTGAAGCACCGTGCTGGACTACACCGGCTAAATGGTATTCTTTTTGTGCTACTTTGCCCAGGCGCTCCAAAGTATCAAAGTCAAGTTTAACTTTTGCTACCCCGCCACCGGGCAGCGGGACACCACCGTGGGTCGTGCCGGTTTGTACCGCAACTTTGGTTAATCCGGGAATACTGGTTTTTTCCCCGCTTCGTCCAAGCGAGGCGAGCCGGTAACCGTCAAGATAAGCACGCAGTTCTTCTTCGGTAGAATTCTTCCCGCCGATTTCACCGATTTCACCACCGATAGAGACAGTTATTCCTTTGGGTGCATTTTTTTGAATAAATTCAGTTAAAGAAGTCGCCATTGCGTAATTAGTTTCTTGTTGTTCCTTAATTGTCGGACGAGAAAGGTCAACGAGTGTTGATGTGTCCAGGTCAAGATTATAGAATCCGGCAGCGAGTGACTCTTTGATTATTGTCTGGATTCCGCTAATTTCTTTTTCCGGGTCTTTTTTATATCTTGTACCACTAACCTGGAAATGGTCACCCTGGATAAATAAAGGGGATGAATAATTTTCTTTAATTGCGGCAGCTAAAACGCAGGCGGTATATTCCGCCGGTTTTTGTTCGGTATAACCCATTTCTGAACGGGCAATTTCAAAAATTAAAGCCGCAGTGTTATTCTTTCTTGCCGCTTTGAAGATACTCCGGGCAACATCGTAAGTCAGTCCACGGATATTGATTGCCGGAACAGTTAAACCGGAAAAATTTCCTTCTCCCCGTGCACGGTAGAAATCGTAGATTGAAGCCGGACCTAAGCCCAATTTTTGTCCCAAAGCACGAGTTAACCAGTAACAAAATTCTTTAACCTGGTTATCTGGATTAAATACTGTCTCCCAGATAATTTTATCAATTAGTTCCTGACGCAATTTTTTTTCATCCAAGAGAGTAACTTCATCTTTGGTTATTTTTAAAACCGGAGATAAAAAATTAGTTAAATCTTTTAGTTCCACTTTTTCCTCCCCCAATTATTCTTTAGCATCAACGGTTGATTTTTTATTCGTACTCTTTCTTGATTTCTCAACAAAAGCACCAATCTTACGAAATTTTTCATAACGCAGGTCAAGAAGTTGTTTCTTTGGCATTTTTCTTAGTTCACAAAGATGTTTTTTTAAAACTTTACGGATAGATTCAGCAGTGGTAACATAGTCACGATGTGCACCACCTAAAGGTTCAGGTATAATTTCGTCAATGATTCCTAATTTGTAAAGGTCATTAGCAGTAAGTTTTAGGACTTCGGCTGCTTCCGATGCTTTATTTGCATCACGGAAAAGAATTGCCGCACATCCTTCGGGTGAAATTACCGAATAAATTGTATTTTCTAACATTAGAATACGGTCACCGATACTGATTGCTAACGCACCACCGGAACCACCTTCACCAATCACGATAACGATGATTGGTACTGATAGTTGGGACATTACTTTCAAATTTTCTGCAATTGCTTCCGCCTGTCCTCTTTCTTCGGCACCGATACCCGGATAAGCGCCGGGTGTATCAATAAAACTGATTATCGGGCGGCTAAATTTTTCGGCTAATTTCATTAATCTTAATGCTTTACGGTAACCTTCCGGATGGGGCATACCAAAATTGCGTTCCATATTTTCTTGCACTGTCCGTCCTTTTTGGTGTCCAATAACTACTATCGGTTCATTTTCAAAAAAGGCCATTCCGCCAACGAGTGCTTGGTCATCAGCAAAATGGCGGTCACCATGCAGTTCAAGAAAATCAGTAAATAAAAGATGGATATAATCAAGAGTGTAAGGTCGGCGGGGATGACGGGCAAGGAGTACTTTCTGCCAGGCGGTAAGATTACCGTAGATTTCTTTTTTTAGTTTTTCACATTTTTCTTCTAAAACTTTTATTTCGTCAGAAAAATTAACTTTTTGTTCAGCCGCAAGTGATTTCAGTTCATTGATTTTTGTTTCCAGTTCAACGATTGGTTTTTCAAAATCAAGAACTGCTGTTGGTGAAATTGTTTTTTCTTCAGGCATAATTTTCCTTTAGTGATTACAATGATTACAAAAAGCGATTATTCACCCCGCACCTTTGCTCGGTATATTTACCTGAAATATGAAAATCATTCTGTAAAACTGAAGCCTTCTTGAGCAAAGGTGCGGGGCAAGGTGATTTTTTCAATTCAGATTTTATTTTCCCGATAGGTCATGGTCTACCGATGTTTTAATCTGTGTAATCTGTGGTATCAGAATTTGCCTTGGTAATTCAGTCGGATAATCCGTTCATTATCGGTATTGCGGGTAATATTACGGAAAGAAACTTCAATGCTCAAATTTGGTGTATTAAGGTAACGTAAACCCAAGTTTATCCGTGTTTCATCAAATCGGCGGATATTATCTATTTCAGTTAAGAAGAGAAATTCTTCGGCTGGTGCCCAAGATATTCCTAAGAAACCAAAAAATTGGTCACTTTTGAAATCGTAGATATTCAGTCCAAAATGAAATTCGGTATGGGGAAACATTTCCTGACTAGCAACTAAGTAAAATCCTTTTTCACGATGACGATATTCTCCTTTGCTTATATCGTAACGATAGCCCTGTTGCTCATAGCCAGCAGCGAGAGCGGGAATATTTTTTTTCCCGTCGTAGAATCGAAATTTGAATTGCAATTCTGGTCTTTGAATGTCAATTTTTTTATCACCAATAAAATTTGTCAAGTCAAAACTTATACCGATATTTACCCGTTTACCGATGCCAAAACTTGCGCGAGTTAAAATACCACCATCTTGGTAAAGACGAAAATTTGCACTGTAATGATTAGCATCAACTACTTCTGCGGTAGGTAAATCAATTAGTTCGACTGCCTGTGCGGAAAGAAAAGGACAATTAACTATTAACCAATAACCAATAACCAAAAGAAAAGTTTTTTTCATTTACTTCTTCTCGGGAATTTTAGCAGGTGTTTTGGGAGTTGTTGTTGGTGGACGCCAACCTAAACGAGTCAGAGATATTTCTACCGCATTCCTTACAAAAAGGTCAGGGTCTTCGCGCAATTTTTCTAACTCGGGAATTGCTTTTTTTTCACCAATATCACCTAAGGCATCCGCCGCTTGGGCACGAAGAAGAACATCCCTATCTTTAAGTAGTTCAAGAGCTACCGGATAGCCCTCTTTGTTTCCTAACTTACCTAAGGATTGCGCACTGGCTAATCTTACCTTTTTGTCTGTATCCTTGAGTAAAGGGGAAAGAGCATCAATTGCCTCCGGAGAACTAATTTTACCTAAAGCGTAGGCAGTCTCGCTACGCAGGCGTGGATTTTCTTCCTTTAACAAAGGGAATAAATCCTTAGTTACACTTTTTTCGCTAATATCGCCAAGTGCACGGACAGCGATAAGACGCATATCCATATCTTTGTCTTTCAAGCATTCAACTAATGCAGGTATCGCTTCAGTATTTCTTAAAAGTCCTAAAGTTTGTCCAGCGGCGAAACGTACACCATCATTTGGGTCTTTTAACTTTTTTGTTAACACCCCAGCTACTTTTGGGTCGCCAATATACCCTAGAGCGACGGCAACACTTTGGCGTGTTTGAGGGTCAGAGTCGTCAAGGAGGTTGGTTAAAGGTGTAACTGCTTCCCGAGCACGGAGTAAACCTAACGAGTCAACTGCATTACGGCGTACCGCGGTGTGAGTATCACTTAAAACTTCAATCAAAGCGCCCACTGCTTTCATTTCTCTACGAAAACCAAGTTCACTTGCTGATTGTTGTCTTAGAATCGGGTCAGTTGATTTAAGTTGTTTGATTAACTCATCCACTGTTGGTGGTGCTGGCGGTTGCGGAACCACTGCTGGTGGTTGGGGAACCACTGCCGGTTGTTGCGGAACAACTGCCGGGGTAGGTTTTTCTTGGGCAAAAAGTGGATGAGTAAATAACCAATAACCAATAACCAATAACCAAAAACAACACTTCAGGAATTTCTTCATCCTTTTTCCTCCTTTTTTGAACGCAGAGAATACAGAAAATTCATGTGAATCCGCAGAGACTTTTTTCTGTGTAATCTGCGTTATCTTTTGTCCGCGGTAATCTACGGATTATTTTAGTATTATTTCATTTTCTTTGTCAACTCCGTTAGAATTTTTTTTGTAAGTTTTTGCAAATTTCTTTAGTTTCACATTGATATCTTTTCCCGGATAAATTTATTATATTATTATAAATAAGATTTCTAATGAGGTCAACCCCGTCCTTTTAAAACAGTTGCTCTCATTTATTATTGGTAGACCATGACCTCTCGGGGGAATTATCTCTATGTTCAATAACAAAACAAATTATACACAGGAAAAAGAGCGGGGTCAAGTGGTTCTAATGAAACAGGATATAGCGCAAAATGAAAAGTAAAGCAAAAAGATAAAGTATCCAGTGAACCTCTTTCATTTTACCGGTTACCAATTTAAGAAAACAATAGGAAATAAATCCAAAAGCAATTCCTTCAGTAATACTGAAAGTAAACGGCATAATAATCAAAGTTAAAAATGCCGGTATGGATTCAGTCAGGTCATCCCATTTTATTTTAATTACATTTTGTAACATTAAGCTACCAACAATAATCAATGCCGGCGCAGTTACCGGATAAAGAATTTGTCCTTGAGCAATTTGGTAGCCACCACCAATCATTTTTACTAAGGGAGAAAAAAATAGAGCAAGAAGAAAAAGTAGCCCGGTGACCATGTTGGCTAAACCGGTTCTTCCGCCGCTGGCGACACCAGCCGCACTTTCGATATAACTGGTAAGTGTAGTTGTTCCTAAAGCAGTACCGAATAATGTGGTTACTCCGTCAGTAAAAAGTGCATATTTTGCTCTTGGCAATTTGCCGTTCACCATAAAATTGCCCTGTTCACCGATACCAATAAGTGTGCCTACTGTATCAAATATATCCAAAAATAAAAGAATAAAAATTACTAAAATTAAATCAAATCTTAAAGCAGCAAAAAGGTTTAACTTCAAAAATGTGGGTGAAAGAGAAGGAGGTAAACTGATTAATCCATAAAATTTAGTTATCCCTAAAGGTATACCCAAGAGAGCGCTAGTGAGAATTCCCCAGAGGATTGCTCCCTTCACTTTTAAAACCGTAAGCAGAGAAGTAAAAATTATACCGAAAAGACTAAGCATTACTGCTGGGTTATGTAATTTACCTAAACCTACCAGTGTTCCGGGGATAGAAACGACTATTCCACTCCATTGAAAACCGATAAAAGCAATCAGAAGTCCGATTCCAACGGCAATGGCATTTTTTATTGAGTCCGGAACAGCGGCAATAATTTCGTCTTTGAAACCAAACATGAAGAGTAAAGTGCAAATTGTTGCCGAGATAAAATTTGCTCCTAAAGCCGTCTGCCAAGGTATCCCCATCGCTAAACAAATTGTATAGACAAAGAAAAAATTGTGTCCCATCCCCGGGGCTAAGGCAATCGGATAATTAGCCAGTAAACCCATCATAAAAGTTGCTAATGCACTCGCCAGACAGGTAGCAACCATTACACTTCCGAAGTCCATACCAGCCAAAGATAACACTGCTGGTTGGACAAAAATGATATAAGCCATAGTCATAAAAGTAGTAACTCCAGCGATCGTTTCCTGACGGAAATTAGTATTTGTCTGTTTAAGTTGAAAAAATTTTTCTAACATTTTATTTTTCGCCAAATCGCAAAATACCGCTAAACCGCCAAGTTTTTTTCTTTACTAATCACCTAACCACCTAGTCACTATTTTAGTTTATCCCGGTGTTTTCCAAGGAATAGATTACCAATCCAGTCGGCACTTTTGGGTAGAAATAGGTTGATTTTTCCGGCATTATTTCACCAGTTTGAGCGAATGTTTTTAAAATATTTGCTTTCGGTGAAGAGTAAAAGAAAACAATTTTACCTTTACCTTTGTTGACTAATTTTATTGCTTCTTCAGCATTCTGGGTATAAATTAAATCCTCCTTTTCTACATCTTTCAGGAAAAATTGATGTAAGATGGCTACCGGCAATTGCCGGTAAGTAAGTGAACTTTGCGGAAGTAAGTCCTTGATGACTTCTTTTCCTTCATTTTTTAATTTAAGGAGATAATATTTATCCCGGAAATAGAGAGCGATATTTTCTTCCAATTGCAAGAACATTTCTTTTTTGTCTTTTAAAAGAGTAAAAGAAAAATATTTTTCTTTCTCTTTTTTCCATTTTTCCCACTTCCTACCTCCCACTTCCTCCAATGTTTTGTTCGGAGTCCGACTATCGTCGGACCACTTTCCCTTAATTACCCGGTAGGTAGGAAGCATCAGTAAACCTTCCTCTTCAAGAGGACAAAGATAAGTCAAGATTTTCGCTGATGGCTGATGGCTATTGGCTAATGGCTGTTCGTGGAAATAGGCAAGCGCAGTTTCATAACGGTGATGACCATCAGCGATATACAAATTTTTGCTCGCAAGAACTCTTTGGAGAAGAGAAATTTTTTCTTTATCAGTTATTTGCCAGATTTGATGTTTCATCCCATCCGAATCAGTAAATTGAGTGATGGGTTTCTTTCTTTTTTCTTGTGCAAGTAAAGAAGCAATCTTTTTCTCTTTATCAGAGAATAAAACAAAAATCGGGCTAATGTTCGCTTTCAAATGAGATAAAAGTTGTAAACGGTCAAGTTTGGGTTTAAGGAAAGTTTTCTCGTGGCGATGGATACTTTTTCCCCAAGGGGTAAGTTCAAGAACAGCAAAAAAACCGGTACGGGAAAATTTTTTTCCACTCAGTGGACTTGAAATGACTGGATAAATAAAATCCTGCTGGTATAGATAAAAAGTTGGTTTCTCTTCCTGGACTAAAATTTTTCTTCTTAGCCAATCCTGATATATTTTTTTTGCTTTTTCGTATTTTGTGGGAGATTTTCCTTGAGGTAATTCTAAACGAATAATGTTTGCTGGATGTAAATGGTAATAATATTTTTGTTCTTCCGGAAGGATAATATCATATGGTGGGCAAATCACTCTATTTAGAGATTTTATTTTTTTTAGATTATACCTTAATCCAAGAAAAGGATAAATTTTTGCCATTTTCTAAGTTAAAGTTTTCCTTTCTGTCGGCATACGGAGATGTAAAATTTTGTATCGGCGATAAAAATAAATTAACAGTATTAAAATTGATGCTAAAAGAATATAAAAATAAATTTTCCCGGAACGGAACAGACAGTAAACCCGGAATTTTAAAGGATACGAGAGATTATTTTTTAAACCCAATTTTTTCGCTTCCTGAAGGTTTTCGTATGCCTGCTGGTATTGACCTAAATAACTTAGTATTTGAGATAATTCCTGATAGGTTTCGGCTTGTTGATTTGACTCTTTTGCGTAAAGAAGATATTTTTCATAATATTCTCGTGCTTGTTGATAGAGTTTATTTTCCCGGTAATATTTACCGAGAAGAAGAAAAACCTGATTATACTTTTTTTCTTTATCTAATTCTAAAACTCGCAAGTAATATTTTTCTGCTTTTTGCCAATTGTTTTCTTCACGGTAAATCCCGGCTAAAAGGAATAAAATTTGTAAATTCTCCGGCACAAATCCAAGACTTTTCTGCCAATATTTTTTTGTCTCCAAATAATCTTTCTTATTGTAAGCAATTTTACCTAAACGAGCATAAATTTCACTTAAACGTAATTTAATTTTTTTCTTCGGACTTTCCTGAAAAATTTCTTCGTATAAAATTGACGCTTTTTGGTATTTGCCTTGCTTCAATAGTTTTTCCGCTTTTTCTATCTTTTCTTCAATGGTTAACTTTCTTATTTCCTCTTTGTAGATTCTACTTTTTTCCGGATAAATTAGAACCATCTCTTTATAAATTTTTATTGCCTGCGGATAATTTTTTTGCTTGACAAATTTCTCAGCTAATAAACGGTATGCTTTTTCTTCCAATAGAACATTGACAAGATATTTTTTTTGGTCAATTTCTTTAACTTCTTTAAGATAACCAATTGTTTTTTCATATTCGCCGAGTGAAAAATATTTATCAGCAAGTTTAATTTCTGTTTCTACAAGTAGGAGTTTGATTTTTTCAAGATATTCATCCCGCAGAATATCTTTACGGGATTCATCTTCCAAATTTGATGCAGATCCGTTCTCCGTAGTTCCAGCCTTCGCAGCCGCTTCGGCAGAGTAGGCACTACGAAGGATGAATTGAAGTGTATCTTTCAAAATTTGGATTGCTTCTTCATCTTTACCTTGCGCAAGTAAAGTTTCAGCAAGATGATACTTTATTTCTAATGGGTTAGTTTTTTTTACCGGAGCAGATACCCCTCGTCCTGGTTGTTCGTCTTTTCTGACCAGTTGGGTTTTCCCTGCGCAACCGACCGAGATAGCGGTTAGCAATGAAGTGAAAAGCAAGGGATAAAAAGTAAAAAAAGAAATATCTTTTTTCATATATTTTTTGAAAAGGTGGACAGAAAATATTATAATTAAATTATCCTAAAAATCAAGTCCAAGTTAAAAACAGCGAAGAATTTTTTTGCCATTAGCCATCAGCCATTGGCTAATGGCTAAAGGCGAATGGCTAAAAAAATGAAAACTATTGCTACTAATCGTAAAGCATATCATTACTACGAAATCTTAGAAACACTGGAAGCAGGAATTGAACTTTCCGGCAGTGAAGTAAAATCCTGTCGTTTAGGTAAAATTGACCTGCGGGATAGTTTCGCCTATATTGACAGAAACGAAATTATTGCCTATAATATTTACATCGCTCCTTACGCACAAGCAGGGATTGCCAAATTTCGTGGGGAACCGCGGCGAAAACGTAAACTTCTTCTCCATCGGCAAGAAATTAACCGTTTAATTGGTCAAGTCAGTCAGAAAGGTTTTACCCTTATTCCCTTAGAACTATATTTCAAGAATAGTTGGGCAAAAGTTAAACTTGGTTTAGCGAAAAGAAAAAAAATATACGACAAACGTGAAATTCTCCGTCAGCGTGACCTGGAAAGAGAGATGCGCAGCTCTTTGAAAGAAAAAACTCGTTAAGTTCCTCTTGAAGATAAGGGGGCAGTGACCCCGCACCTTTCAGGCATCAGCAACTTTTCTTAGGTAAATTGTTTTTGGTGGTTTTTGGAAATTGAAGGAGCAAACTTTTAGTTTTGGGTAGCAAAATTTTAGCAATTTGTCGCTGAAGAAAAAAAACAAACTGACTATGCCTGAAAGGTGCGGGGCTGAACAGGGCTCGACAGGGATATTGAAGGTTAAGACTGCAGGTCGTGGTTGGTCGAAGGGCCACGTCAAAAATCGACCATTTATCTAAAACGCTGAATATACTCCAGCGTACGCTACTGCTTAACTCCGACGATTCGTCGGAGTTAAGTAGCCGGTCTTTCTTTCTTCGCCTAAGGGAAAGAAAAGACCTCAAGAATTAGGCTGGTCCGGAAAGATTAGTCTTGGTCTTACCGGATGAGAATGTCAATCAAGGCTGGTAAATAGTTAAACCTGACGATAGGTGTTACTATTTACGAGAAGAAAATACCGTCTAAACCTGTAGATGTCTAACTGGAATTTCTCTGGACAGGGGTTCGATTCCCCTCAGCTCCACTTTTTGCTCTGCAAAAAGTGACCCTGAGAAATGAAATGACGAAGGGCCTAAATTCTGTATGGTTCGTTTACATTGTACAATGTAAGGATGATTCCTATTATGTAGGAATTACGAATGACTTGAATAATCGCATTTTGATTCATAATTTAGGTAAAGGACCAGATTATACGAGAAGACGTCGTCCGGTAAAGTTGGTCTACTATGAAAAGTTAGAGAGTAAATCTAAAGCGAGAAAACGCGAAATAGAAATTAAAGGTTGGCGAAGAGAAAAGAAAGAAAACTTGGTCAGGTTTGGACATTCATTAAGGGGCGAGTAGATAGATACTGTGCCCTGATGCTGGAATTGGTGGGTGTGTCCCACAGCATTTAAAATTTGTGCGTTGGACGTGTGGTCCCGTAGAACGGGATAAACTCCATTGGCAAACACGTCCCGCCCTTTTTGCCCTCGTGGCGGAACTGGTAGATTCACCCCGCACCATTTACAATCCGTTGAAGCATTGGGCGTGTGGCGGAATGGCAGACGCGTTAGGTTCAGGACCTAATGGCTGTATGGCCGTGGAGGTTCAAATCCTCTCACGCCCATAGGAGAAGTGGGAAAGTGATAAGCAGGAGAGCGGGGAAGCGGTAAGTTGCTTAATTTCTTTTTGCGCTTATGCGGAGATTTTTATCCGCAGAAATCTGTGTGTATTATCTGTCTGAATCCGCGCATAAATCTGTCTGAATCGTTTTATTTGAAAAAAAGTCCTTGACAAAATGTAAAAAATGATTATAATGTTTAGTAGAAGTTTTACGATAAGAGCAAACTCCGCGAAATCGGAGGACGCAAAGCCGCGACACTGACTGGGTAGGTTAGGTAATTGAGGTGGCCCTAACCACCTAAAAGTGGGTTGGGTTGCCGAAAAGGAAATGAAACATTTAAGTAAGATAGGAATTATCATTGTTTTCATTTTAACGGGTACGATCGGGAAGGGAGTGTTAACGGCTGAAAGATTTTCCCTTCCCGATTTTTCTTTTCTGAAAGTTAATCAAGTTTTTGAAGATAATGACTTTGACCCGCGCAATGGGAATGGTCAGGTTCCGCTAAATTTGGAGGAAGCAAAAAGGAACTTGTGTCAAATTTTTTACTCTGGTTTAGTGAATGTTTTGAAAAATCGTGATTTACCAATCATTACTGAAACCTTACATCAGATTGAAAAAGTCCTTGATTTAACCACCAAAGTTCTCTGTTTACCGTTTACTGTTTACCGTTTACCGTTTGTTCCGGCAATTCTACCTACTTTAAAAGATTTATTAGAAAAACTCTTCAAAACAATAAATCGTATCACTACAATTTTTAACCAACCGGAAGTTGTCTCTCCGCTTTTACTTTACACTTTACACTTTACACTTTACACTTTTTGTTTTCTTACCCTCCTCACACTCTCCAATATTATTCTCCGTTTATGATTTTGTAGTTTCTCTTAGGTAAATTGGTTAAGTCGGTTTAGTCGGTTAGGTCGGTTGAGTCCGTTAACAGTTACAACGGACAAAACGGACTAAACAGAATTAACGGACTAAACGGTCTCAACGGAGAAGAATATGCAAAGATTAACTGCGTTTCTGACGAAAAATGGTAAAGAATATATCGCGGTTTGCCCGGAGTTAGAATTGAAGACACACGGAGACAGCGCGGATGAGGCGTTGGACCATCTCTGGGAAGGAATGGAAGAATACCTCGCCTCGCTGAGTCTCCGGCGAAGCGGGTATATTGAAGGAGTTTCACCGGAAGAGGTGGAAGTAGATTTCTTAGGTTGGAAAAACTAAGAGAAGATGATTACAGTGATTATAAAAGGCGATTCCAGCGATAAGGCCAAAAGGGACTTAAAATCACCGTAATCGGTTTTTGAAATCATTGTAATCAGAAAGGAGTAAAGAAATGGAAATCAGAAGAAGAAATCAGTTCTATCGTTTACCGTATCAGATTTTGAGATGGAGGTTAGAAAATTTAAGGTTGGTTTTTCAAAAAATAAATGACCAGAGAAATTGGAGAGTAAAAAGATGGAAATCCGCAGTTTAGACTTTTTTAGAATGTTTTTCTTTCCAATCAGAATAAAGAACAAGAGCGCCGATAGCCAGGGCGACAACAATACCCACCAGAAAGACGAATGTAAGTTTATCCATCTTTATTCACCTCTGTTTAAGAAAGTTCCAATGATTAGAAATGCAATGAATAATATCGTTCCGACAATTATAGGTAACCAGGAAAATTTTTCAGGTGCCGCGATGTTAGCAATGATTAATGCCACAAAAACCGCCTGCGCTAAATTTAAACAAATCCTTGCTAATCCATCTTTTTGTCGCCGGTTAAATTTCATTGATTTAATTTTATCACAAATAAGAAATTTTGTCAAGAAATTTTCGCCAATTCTTTTACTTTTCACCTTACACCTTACACTTTACACGGATGTTTATGCTCAGGAAATAGATGTGAAAACCAAAATCAAAGAACTGAAAGATAAAGACCCGGTGGTGCGGATGCTCGCGGTAAAAGAATTGGGTAAAGCAAGAAAAAAGGAAGCAGTACCGAAACTTATGGAATCCTTAAAAACCGATAAAAATTCTGATGTTCGGGCAAGTGCTGCTGAAGCACTTGCTTATGTTGGTGACCATTCGGTTATTTCTGATATAATCACTCAAGTATCCAAAGAAACCGAGGCAAAAGTAAAATTTTCCGCAATAACCAGTTTAGGATATCTTGGAGATGAATCGGTTGTTCCTACTCTAAAACAATTTTTCCTTAACAAAGATGAGAATCTCGGTGTGCGCCTGCGTGCCGGTGACGCCTTAGGTAACTTTCCCAGTGAGGCAGCATTGGAATCACTTAAAGAAATGCTTACTAATGAGGATTCAAAAATAAGATGTCAATCAATCGTCTCCTTAGGAAATATCCCTGACTATAGAACGGAAGAGAAAATAAAATTACTCCGCAACAGTGCTGAAAATGACCCTGATGAAAATGTGAGAAAAACAGCAAGATTTGTATTGAGAAAATTTGGAGTAGAAAAATAAAAAATGGAACCTGATAGTTGGTCATGCCTGAAGGCAGGCAAAAAAAAATTACAGTATGAATTAACCCGAACAATGTCACCAGTATACACGAATAAAAAATCGTGGCGGAGAGTACTTTTTGTCTGTTTACTGTTTACTTTCTACTGTTTACTGTTCGCTACGCCGAAGGCGTACGCTGACTACTGGTGGGGTAACGAGATTTATATTACTACCCAGACTACCCTTGGTAATATGGGTGATGGGAGTGTAGGCGCCTACACAGAGATGCGTTTTACTGCTCAGTCAAATCTGACGGTTAATGAAATTAGGTTGGTTATAAGCAATGACGGTGATGCAGCGGGAAAATCAGTGACCTGGAAATTTGGTATTCGTCCAGACAGCGACTACCAGGAAAACTGGATTAGTTCCGCTAGCTGGACATTTAATATGCCCACATCAGATACGCTGTCTTGGTATACTTCTCCTTCACTTCCGGAAGTTACCCTAGTGGCGGGTTTTACTTATAGGATAACGATAGTTACAACCGCAGAATCAGCAACTAAAAATGCTTACCTTATAGCATTAATCCCACAAACTGGACGAGTCCCCAAAGACAATGTAGCCGATACTTACGCCAATTGTTTCTACAATGGTACCACTGCTTTAGACCGTGAGCCGGTATACATGATTGGTAAAAGTGGCGTAGGTTACCAAGGACAACCCTATTATATTGGACGTCTCTCTAATGTTACTGACGCACCAAAAACAGTTCAGGTAAAAGTCACTAGCACAACTTTTGCCGGACAAAGATTCAGTGTTTCGGGTACAAATGAACCTGTAGATCAAGTACAAATCTATATCCGTAAAGTCGGCAATCCTGGTGATTTTAAACTCAAAATTGCTGACCTCACTGCGAGTAGCGTTTTTCTTGATACAACTACCTTTGTTGCTGCTGGTTCAGTAGGCAGTAGTTTCGGCTGGATAACTTATAGTGGTGTTACCGGGAAATTTCTTGCCGGACGACAGTATCGTATCTACTGGTTTATTGATAGTCAACCTACCGCTAATGATTATTATGAGATTGGGGCAATGGAAACGGCATCAGGCAGTCCTTACGAAGCAGAAACTTATAAAGGAACTTATGTTTCAGGAGTGAGTGGTGCGGATTACCAGATTTCTACAGATGGTGGAGTAACTTGGTCTGAACCAGGCAAAGCGGGAGACCTTCCATTCAAGTTCTACACGGACAATACTCTACCATCTTTTGCTGTCAACCAGCCCCAAGATAATACTTGGCGAAAAGAACTATTGGCTATTCAAGGTAATGCTTCAGATAATATTTCGCCTCATCCGACTAAAGGTATCTCACTTTTTGTCCATGATTTCTCACCACTTATTGGGTTCAATAGATATTGGACCGGCACAGGATGGACAGGGTATTCAACAGGTGATGAGAACGACTACAATAAATGGGTTTCTACGGGTGTTACCGCTGGATCCTGGAGTTATTACATGACTTGGGACCCTAACCATAGATATAAAATTTATGTCCGAGCAATGGATGCAGCGGGAAATTATTCAGCGAGTAACTCAACGATAACTTTTGTTTTTGACCAATACGCTGCTAGTCCTGAGCGACCGAACTCAATAACCCAATGGCCACCGGGTAGTTATGGTTTTGCCGGCAGTCTTTCTACCATTTCCGGTACGGCGATAGATAATGAATACGGTGGAATACAGTGGGTGAAATGGAGATTACTAAGGGGAAGTGACGGTTATTGGTGGGGTGGTTCAAACTTCGGAGTGACTGATCCGGGTTGGCTGGATGTTGGTTTATTAAGTCCTTCGGGTGACCAGTATAACTGGGAATCATACATTTCACAATCAGCCCAGAATGACCCAGCACAATTTATTCAGGGGACAACTTATTATATCTGGACACTATCACAAGATAAAGTCAAGAACTCCCTTGGTAATGCTGACCCGAATGATGAAGTTGTATTTTCTACCAATACTTTCCGTTGGGATTCGGGTAAACCTACTGCAGTAATTACTACTCCGGATAACACTGGTGATAAGATGGTTCAAAAACCTACCTTTTCAGGGACGATGGCGGATACACTTTCTGGGATAAAACCATCACCGGATGGAGTTCAAGTAGCACTTCGCAGAAACATTGATGGACTTTGGTGGAGTAAAAACTCAGGCGTAACCGGTAGTGATAGTGATTGGTCAGATACAGAAAAATGGGTCAATTGTGATTACTATGTTGTTGGTGGAACTTGGTCCTATGTTTATGCTCATAGTGGTACCGGGCTGGGTAGTGGTGATTACTGGCTTAGAGTAAGAGCAAAAGATAATGCCGCTAATGTGATGGATACCTGGGAACTTGATGTTTCTTCAGTCACTTTTGAAGTTGATGCCACTCCACCCGAGACGACAGTTCAGATGCCAATTACTGATGATGTGAATGTAAGGAGAAATAGTATGCCCACAATCTCAGGGATTGTGGACGAACCTGCCCAATATGTTGAACTTCGGATAAAAGATTTGACTTATGGTGGGACATACTGGGCTGGGGGTTCTAACTGGGCTGCTGAAGAAACTTGGGTATCTATACCCTACGCAGTGCCTTGGTCAACCGCACCAGCCGGTGGATTTGGTTTCATTTCCGGGCACCAATATGAGGTGACCGCTAGAGCAAGAGATACCGCTGGCAATCTTGAAACTCCAGATGGAGGTAACGACCAAAAATCTTTCACTTTCGAAAATACTCCGCCTAATTCAAAAATTCTTTATCCTGCTCACGGTGCATATCTCTCACAACTTACTCAAATTACCGGGACAGCAGTAGATAGCGGTGCTAACCCAGCAAGCGGGAATGCTGGATTACAAAGTTCTCCAAATGGTGTACAGATTAGGATAAGCAATATCAGTGACCAATCTCTATATATCTGGCAATCAAGTGCAACAATGCAAGACGGAACAAACTGGTTTTATGTTACCTCGCATCAGGACCAAGGTGCAGGTGATGTGAGTCCAAGTAATTGGTCTCGCACTTTTACCGGTCTAAGCATTCAACTTGCAAATGCTACTTACAGAATTAGAGCAAGAGGAATAGATGCTTCAAGAGATGCGGCAGAGACGGGTCAGAGAAATGTCGAAAGTGTATTCACCTGGGAAGTCAACCTTACTTCCTTTACTTTTGATAATATAAAGCCGGTATCTAAAATAACCAATGTCACTAACAACGAATATAAAAATGCTCTACCGACAATTTCGGGGACTGCTTCTGATGTTGATGTTCCGGGGCAATTCGCTTCCGGGGTAAAAATACATATTTATGACTACACTGCAAACAAAACTTATAAAGGCGATGGCACATGGCTTGACGACGTAGACGATTTGAGTGACAGTCGCTGGTATTCTACTACTTTTACACCTTATTTTACTGGCGCATCAAGTGGTACCTGGACATATGATTGTGTCTATCAAAGCACACCGATTTGGACACATAGTTATAAGTATCGGATAGTTTCTAAGGCATACGACCTCGCCGGGAACTATGAGGCAGATGTTTCTACGATTTATTTTACTTATGATAAATATGTCGGACCTCCTAACCCGGAAGAACCTTCTTCTACGATTTCTATTCCCGCAGATGATTCCCATTTCAATGTCCGTTTTGATTCAGCTACCGGAAATGCAACTGATGGAGTTGATTTTACTCCAGATAGAACTAAATTGAGTGATATAAGAGTTAGAATTAGATTGTTACCGAACCCTTATCTTGGGGAAAGCACAACCCGTTATTTCGACAGAATTAGCGAAAACTGGCTCACACCGGTTTCTGGTAATCCAAGTGATTGGCCCCAGGCAACTGCTGATGATGGTACTTTTGATGAAGATAAAGAATCATGGAAATGGCCTACTCCCTCGGGAGGGTTCTTCTGGAACCCGTGGGAAGCAGGAGTTACAACTGCACGGACTGTTAAATACGATATCATTTCAAAAGCCAAAGACGCGGCTAATAACTGGGAATTGGATTACACCACCAGAACTTTTGTCTATGATTTGGAGATACCTACCGCAACGATTACTTATCCGGAAAATAATGGTTATGTTTCGCAAACCGGTAAGATTCAAGGGACTTGTGCCGATACTTACCCGGGTAAATTTGACCTCACCGAAACTGTCAACGCTAATAAACCGATGCAGGTAAGAGTCAAAGATTTGAGATACAATACAACTTATTATCTATTCTCAACTGGTTGGACGAATACTACACCTGACCTTGCTTGGAGTACCGCTACTTTAAGTTCCGGAGCAACTTTCTGGTATCTTGACGCATCACCTTGGGAAACAAATGTTGACTACCAAGCAAATGTCCGTTCTCGGGACAAAGCCGGGAACTGGCAAATACTCTATGATACAAAAAATTTTGTTGCTGATTTTACTGCTCCTACCTCAACCGTAACTCTGCCGATTGAAAATTGGACGGATAGTAGTTTACCTACAATTTCTGGTACTTGTTATGATAACCGCGAAATTCAGTATATCTATTTGCAAATAAGACATACCGGCGGTGTGAAAGATGGCGATGTTGATGCTTACTGGAGTGTGGTTGGTTCCAGTTGGTCATCAACAGAAGTTTGGGTGCCGGTCAGTTCAATCACGGTGTTAAGTGGTACGACTTGGTATTTTAACAGTAGTGGAGTAAACTGGGGATATTTCGGAAACAACCAGTGGTTTGATATTCGTTGCTATGCTCAGGATAAAGCGGGTAACAACCAAAGTATCCCTGCCGATGGTAATGATTTTAAGTATTTTAGTCCTCCATCTGCTACCAGAGTAACTGTACCACCTGAACCGGCAGGAGTAGAACCTTATGCCTATGTGAAAGGAGAAGCAGGTGCTTTACCAACAATATCTGGCACGGCTAATGAGTATACAACTTCAGTTAAAGTAGCTATCCGTCAGTTAAGAGATAATTACAACTGGCACGGTTCATCGTTCTCCGGTCCGCCGGTTTCCGGACTTGAACTTGAGGACTGGGTCTGGTTGGATACCACCACTTTTAATTATCCTAACTGGACATATTCTACCTCAACACTTGTTAGTGCATGGGAGAATAATACTACTTACTATGTCTGTTCAAGAGGATACGGTATAACCAATGAGACATCTTGGCCAAAGAACCGTTTCCTTTACGATGCGGAGAAACCAAGTTCTACTATAAATATACCAATCAACAATCAACATTATATAACCTTGTCAACAATCTCATGTACCGCTGTCGATTCTCCTTCCTTAGGTAAAATTGATGAAGTCCGTGTTGCTATACGCAAAATTTTTGCTGGTAGTTACTACTGGTGGCGAGTGGTAGACTCAACTTGGGTAGTAGGTAGTGAGAATCCCGTGGAACCACCCACTGAGCCAAATGATTTCAATGCGACTACCTGGAGTTCACCTGACTGGTATCTGGTGGTCAATTCTACCACGGTCTGGGAAGATGGGAGATGGTATAACCTCTATTCTCGGGCTAAAGATAAAGCCGGTTGGGCCCAAGTTTGGGGGGGCACATATAAATATGGAGAAAGTACTTTCCTTTGTGACCGTTCTACACCAGTAGCGATGGTCACCGAACCGGTGCATGGTAGCACAAAAACTGCTCTTACTATGATTAGTGGTACTTGTGATGATGATGACCCGGACAACGGTGGTCCTTTGGAGAAAGGAACAGTGGAGAGAGTTGAAATTCTTATTCAAAACTTAAATGATACGGAAGGGTTACCCTATTTCAATGATAGTGATTGGCAAGGTGATGCCATCTGGTTAAGTACAAATAATGTTTCCGGAGGACGGTTTAAGATTTATGTCTCCAGTTGGGAATACACTTTTGCCAGCCCGCCTTGGACAAGTGGAAAGAGGTATCTCATCGTCTCCAAAGCGAGAGATAAGGCGGGACACTGGCAAGATAATTTTGTAGTTAGCCAATCTTCAAGTGTTTTTACTTATGATAACCAGGCACCGAATAGTTATCTTGTTCTGCCTGACCCTAATAAACCCGAGACGAATACTCTTAGTATAATCTCTGGCACTTCGGCTGATGTTTTGCAAACTTACTATGCAGGGATAAGTCAGGTACCGGCACGAATAAAAATAACTGTTCAGAATCTTACTCAGGGTAACACTTACTGGAAAGGAACTGATTGGGGAGTTGATGTGACAACTTTGAATCCTACTTGGATTCTATCAATTGATGACCGCACAGTGAGATGGCGATATACTGGAATAACTTGGCCAAGTGACCAGCAGTATCAGATTCGTTACTGGGCATTAGATAATGCCGGTAATGAGCAGACCACTCCGGGTAGTTTTGTGGTAATTTACGATACCACACCACCTACTTCTAAGATTAACTCTCCAATTCACGATTTACCGATTAACCAATTAACCCAGATTACCGGTACGGCCAATGGTAACTATTCAGGATTAGAGAAAGTAGAATTACTGATTAGTTCCCAGACGGGCAGTATTTGGACAACACTTGGGACTTATGATACAAACAATGATACTTCAAGTGCAGGTAATTTTACGGTCACCTGGTCAACTCAAGTAGCGATCAGTTGGCAGGATGGGGTAAGGTATCGGATAGTTTCAAAGGCAAGAGATAATGCGACCAACTATGAGGTAGGATTATCTACGGTAGAATTTCTTTATGATACGCTGCAGCCAGTGGTAAGTATTACTACGCCGGTAGCTGGTGCAAGTTATGGTTCAAGCACGAAACAATTAACCACGCTTTACGGTGCAGCTAATGATGCAGGGGGTAATCCTTCGGGGTTATCCAGAGTAGAGTTACGGATATCCAGTGGGACAGCACCGGCATCATACTGGCATCCGGGGCTCAGTCAGTGGTTATTGAACCAATCCAGCTGGGTAATGGTGAATGGTCTTAGCAGTTGGGATTATGCGAGTGGTAATATCTGGGCTAATGGTAAAGAATTTAAAGTTGAAGCACGGGGTTATGATTTAGCGGGTAACACCAGCACGGTAGTGAGTAACAATTTCTATTATGATACGCAGGCACCGAATTCCGTTATCCGTGTACCGAATAAAGAGTATTACCGGGAGAACGAATTAACGCTAATTTCGGGTACAGCAGCGGATGTAGGAGTTGCGGGGATAGATCGGGTAATGGTGCGGATATCTTCTGGTATTTTTGATTGGACAGGTTCAAGTTGGACTACGGATACCACTTGGATAAAGATGAACTGGGGTAGTCCGACCTGGTCAACCGGGACGATACCTTCTTTAACTGATGGAGGAGAATATGTAGTCCGTTCACAGGCAGTAGACAAAGCCGAGAATGTCCAGACCACGATTTCCAGTTATACATTCAAGAATGATACTTCTAAACCAGTAACTGTAATTACTGACCCGAACCAGACTAATGAGAAGAGTTTAGCGACCATTTCCGGTACAGCGAAAGACAGCGCCCCGGGTCAGCTTTCCAAGGTAGATCTTGCGATTTGGAACAAGAATATTACCAAATGGTGGAACAACAATAATCGTGCTTGGGATAT
Source organism: Elusimicrobia bacterium UBA5214 (assembly GCA_002412545.1). Taxonomy (GTDB): domain Bacteria; phylum Elusimicrobiota; class UBA5214; order UBA5214; family UBA5214; genus UBA5214. Next base: position 75,395 of record DHVG01000014.1, read on the forward strand.
TGATGGACCTGAGCCAGCAGAAACTATCCCCTCGGGGGCATGGTTTAGTTATCCGTTGATGCGACTTGACCCGCCGAATGACTGGACACAATGGGGTGCGACTTTCACCTGGACAACCGGTAGTCAGTATCGGGTAAGTGCGCGCAGTGTAGATATAGCGGCTAATTATGATACGATTTATTCTACTTCACCATTATTCAGGTATGATCCATTAGCACCGTTATCCTATGTATCCCAGCCGGCAAATGCTACCTATATCTGTAGTTTGGCAGCAATCAGCGGTACTACCACTGACCAAGCTTACGGGAATAGTGGGGTAACCTCGGTTCGTTTTGGTATTCGCAATAATTATCTTAACAGTTGGTGGAGTGGGGGAGGAGCAACCGAGGGAGATAAATTTAACCAGCCGGCACCACCGACATTTTACTTTTCTGTTGTCCCGACCGGTAGTGAGCCAGCACGTGACTGGCAGTATAGCGGTTTAACTACCGCAGATTTAGTAAGTGGTACTTCCTACTATATTACTACCCGTGCCGAGGATGCTGCCGGGAATGAAGAATTATATTTCAATATTCGTGGTTCAACTTTTGTTTTTGATACCACTAAACCGACCGCAACCGTAACTTTACCCGAAGTGACCTATTACAAGACATTAGCGACGATTTCCGGTACTTGTAGTGACCTCGCAGCATCAGTTGAGCGTCCGTTAAAGTCAGGAGTAAAGAAAGTAGAATTAGCGGTACAGGAGGTAGCCAGTGGTAAATACTGGAATAAAGTAGATACTTTCAGTGTGGTTGAACTAACCACGGTTACCGCTTTAAGTACGGATAACTGGGCAAGTAATTGGTATTCAACCAGTGTAGTGAACTCTGCCTGGCAGCATGGTCAGGAATATCGGATAAAAGTCTGGGCGACTGATTTAGCTTTACCTATACCGGGCAATGTAGGTAATTTATCTGAGAAGATTTTTACTTTTGATACTTCTTCTCCGGTAGCCAGTGTGAACTATCCATCTGCTGGCAGTTATGTTAAGCAGACACTGATTAGCGGTACTGCCAGTGATACGGTGAGCGGTGTAGGGAAGGTAGAGTTAGCTTTAAGGGAATATCCGAATGGTCCCTGGTGGAATGGTTCGACTTTCACAGCGGGCAGTGAACAATGGTTTACGACGAGTAGCTGGAATGGCAGTCAATGGAGCTGGAGTGTGTTTAGTTTACAGGATGGGCGTGACTACCAGGTGAAGACGAAGAGCGCAGATATTGCTGGTAACTGGAAGGAGCAGACTGGACCGAATTATACTTTTGATATATCTTCACCGACTACGGGAGTAACTTCACCTAAAGATGGTGAGCATTACAAAGAATTAACCCAACTTCAAGGAACCGCCAATGATGCCAAAGGTATCCCGACAAACAGTGTCTATTATGCTTTACAAGAATATCCGAATGGACCATGGTGGAATGGTTCGACTTTCAGTGTTACCGGAGCCAGTCCCAACTGGCTGAAAGCGAACAATTCGCAAGATCAAGGGACAATCAGCTGGTCAACCGGGACGATTAGTTACCAGAGTAATTATCGTTATACCCTAATTTCCAGGGCAGTAGATATTGCTGGCAGCACTGGTCCGGTAAGCAGTGGAGTAACTTTTACTTATGATACTTCTTCACCGACCGCAAGCGTATTGATGCCACCTACCGGGACACCAGCATATCAGTCTTTACCGACCCTCTCGGGTGCTTGGAGTGAGAATACTAACGGACAGGTAATTACGGTAAAGGTTAAGATCCAGCGTTTCAATGATAGTTGGTATTATACTGGTAGTGGTGCGGTTTGGAGTGAGAATGAAGTATGGATAACTACCTATTCCGCAGTACCGGTAGGTTTCTGGTCAAGTACGTGGACCTGGACGATACCTACTGGGCAGGGGTACTTCTGGGAGAGTGGGAAGAAATATATAATTGTTGCCAAAGCGTTAGATAAAGCGGGTAATGAACAGGACAGTTTCACTGCGGGCACTTCTTCTAATGCCTTCATTTGTGACCGTGATTTACCGACCAGTGGAGTAAGTATCCCCAATCAGCAATGGGTGCAGAGTTTAACTACAATTTCTGGTACTGCCAGTGACCCGAACAGTCCGTATAATGCAGGAGTGAATGGTGGGCTGAGTGAAGTAAAATTAGTTATTTCCCGGCTTGTGGGAGCGAATACTGAATACTTTAATGGTTCAGATTGGGCAGGTGCTCGGGATACAGTGACCGTAACCGCAGTAAGTCCACCGAACTTTAGTTCTTGGTATTATGCGGCAATCTGGAACAAATGGACAACTGATCTTAAACATACAATTGCGACCTATGCTATGGATAAGATTGGTAATCTCCAGACCACTCCGGGTAGTTATGTGGTAATTTATGATACTACACCACCTACCTCTAAGGTTAATTTACCCAATGACAATACCTTAAGCAGTATCCCGCAGATTAGTGGTACAGCGAATGGTGAATTATCCGGGTTAGAGAAAGTGAACTTAAAGATTGAAGATTTAAGCAACAATTATACCTGGACTGGTTCATCCTGGAGTGTGGATACAAATTGGTTGACCAGTAGTGGAGGTAGTGGCAGTGGGACGAATGTAGAATGGTCAACCAGTCCGGCGGTAAGTTGGACCAGTGGTAGAGAGTATCGTATAGTTTCAAGGGCAAAAGACCGTGCAGCTAACTATGATACGCTCTTATCGACCTTTACGGTAATCTATGATACGCATAGTCCGACAGTAGTGATAAATTTACCTACCACAGAAGGTGAGAGTTACAGTGAGAGCAAACCACTGAGTATGCTCAGTGGTACAGCGGTAGATAATCCTTCCGGTGTAAACAGTAGTATTGATAAAGTAGAGATAAAATTATCTTCTGGCAGTTATTACTGGACCGGTTCATCCTGGACAACGAATGATACCTGGATAAGGATGAACCAGAGTGGCAGTCCGACGGTAAGTTGGTCAACTGGTACATTACCTGCCTGGTCAGATGGGGTAACCTATCAGTTAAATGTACGTGTTTATGATCAAGCGGGCAATTTAGTTACTGGGACAAGGAGTTTCAAGTATGACACGCAGGCACCGATATCCAGGATACAAGTACCAACTAAAGAGTATTACCGGGAGAACGAATTAACGCTAATTTCGGGTACAGCAGCGGATGTAGGAGTTGCGGGGATAGATCGGGTAATGGTGCGGGTCTCAAGTGGTGCATATGACTGGAGTGGTTCAAGTTGGGGAGCAGGGACAATCTGGTTGAGGATGAACCAGACGAATCCTCCTGAACCAATCACCTGGTCAACCGGTACACTACCGGTCTTAAGTGATGGTGCGGAATACATTGTGCGTTCTCGTGCTTATGATAAAGGTGAGAACTATCAGGCAACGGATTCAACTTATGCTTTCAAGTATGATACTAGCAAACCAACCGTGGTAATCACTAAACCGGGTTCTGCTTATGACCGTAGTGTACCTACAATCTCGGGAACCGCATACGACCCTCCACGGGGAAGAGTAAACCGAGTTGAATTAAGAATCTGGAGTGTTGGTAATTCACGCTGGTTTGATAGAGCAGAGGATAAGTGGAGTACCACTTGGAATAATGAAATTAACCATGCGGATTTAGCCTGGTTTGTGGTGACCAATACTTCCACCTGGGAAGTTTGGTATGCAACATTTACTAAATGGACTGATGGCTATGATTACAAACTCCATAGTCGTGTTTATGATGAAGTCGGAAATTATTCTACTACCTATTCAACAAGGGAATTCCGTTATGATTCTCTCTCACCACAGATAACCGTTACCAATCCGGCGAATAATACCTATGTCAGCACATTTACCGTAATTTCCGGTGAAGCGAGCGACCCTGGAAATTCCGGGGTAAGTTCTCGCTATGTAGCCATCCGCAATAATCAAACGATGCAATGGTGGGGTGGAGGTTCATTTAATCAGTCCGGCCTATATGACATTGATGTCGGTGCAGGTGAAGGTTCCTGGACTTATCCGGTTTTGAAACCTTCGGACTTAAACAGTGGTGCTTCCTATTACATTACTACTAAAGGACAAGATGGTGCAGGGAACATCAGAGATTGGTTCAATGTTGATTCTTCAACTTTTGTTTTTGATAAGACAAAACCAGTATCAGCGGTTACTTTACCGGCACCGGCAGTAGAATTTTACTCTTCTTTACCGACAATTTCGGGAAACTCTTCTGACCCTTACGAAGTGCCAGAACGACCTTTAGTTAGCGGAGTAAGAAAAGTTGAACTAACTATCCGAGATAATACTTCCGGACAAACGGAATACAATAAATACTGGAATGGTTCAGCTTGGGATACTACAGTTACTACTTTCCCTGCACTTACTACTGATAATTGGGCAACTTGGTATTCTACCGGCACTACTCTTCCGTTAGGTAATGCCTGGAAACAGGGACATCAATACCATATTCGTGCTTGGGCTTATGATAAGGCATTACCTTTACCGGGGAATCTTCAAGACCCGGTGGCGGAGAAATACTTTAAGTATGATTCTTCCGCACCGAGAGCATTTATTGTTTCTCCAGTTAATAATGATAAATATCGCGAACTAACTGCAATTAGTGGCACGGCACTGGATTATCCTTTAGCACCGTTATCTCGTAGTGACCTTGATAAGGTAGAACTTTTGATTACTCGTGTTGAAGATGGCTGGCAATGGACGAGTTCTTCTTGGACAAATGTCGGTACCTGGTGGCAGGCAATTACTCCAACCGTAGGTGGTGACTGGGACTACAATGACTTATCCGGTGCCTGGCAATCGGGTAAACAGTATAACATTTCCGTGCGTGCTTATGATAAATTAAACAATTACCAATCCCCACCCACGACCAATACTTTCACTTTTGACAATACGGCACCGGTATCTTCTGTCAGTCGTCCGGAACAAGGTAAAGGGTATTCTACTGCTGACCCACTCTCTACAATTTCTGGGACGGCTTACGATGCTACCACTGGTGTGAATAATGTCCAAATTTCAGTTAAAATCTTTAACTGGAATGGAAGCGGGTATCAAGCCGGACAAAACAGGTACTGGGAGTGGTATAGTAGTTCGGGTGGGTTTACCGCTTCCGAATCTGTTGAAATTTGGCGACAAACAACAATTTATGAAGTTACCGGTAGCACAGTTAAATGGCGGTTTACGGATATTTCTTCTACTACCTGGCCTACACCGTATGGTTATCTTATCCGCACCAAAGCAACGGATAATACGGCTAATGTGGAGTCACCTTTACCCCGTAATTTCAGTATTGATAATAGTCCACCGCAATCAGCTATCCAGTACCCGTCGGCTCCAAGTTATAGAACCATTGCTATCATTTCCGGAACTGCCGAAGATAGTCCTTCAGGAATCAGTAAAGTAGAACTACAAATCTGGGCGGAGAGCGGTTCACAGGCAGGTAAATATTGGTATCACAGTGCACAGGATTGGATTAGTGGTTCCACCTGGGTTCCGACTGCGGTTACTGCCTACGACACCACTGCCACTTGGACTTATACAAATGTGCCGGCGAATTGGCCACCGAGTGGTGGATATTATCGTATCTGGTCAAGAGCAAAAGATACCGCAGGGAATACGGAAACACCAACAACTGAAGAATATGTAAGATTCTCTGCGGATAATCAGGTACCGCAACCTTTAATTCAACGACCTCAACATAATACTGGTTACAGTCCTTCTAAACCGTTGAGTACAATTTCCGGTACCGCAATTGATGATTTTGGCGGGATAAAAGAAGTAAGAATAAGAATCCAGAGGTTAAGCGACGGTAATTACTGGGATAATTCAGGTTTTTCTCCCGGGTATACCGGGGATGAACTGATAGTGTGGCGTGTAGCGTACAGTACTGACCAGGCAGAAGTTCTTGGTCCGGTAACCTGGCAATTGCCGCATTCGGAAGGTGGCAATGTCCCCAACTGGGGAGCCGGGGAGGCATACAATATATTAGCACGGACAGAAGATTATGGTGGGAATAAGTCAACCTTTACGGTTAGTGTAAATTCTAATACATTTACCTGGGATAGCGCAGCACCAGAAATAGTAATCAATAAACCATTAACCTCAGCAACTACACCGGTCTATTCGGCGATGACGGCCATTTCCGGCACCGCGATAGATAAACCAGATGCGCCATTGTATAACTCCGGTGTTGCCGAGAACTGGCTGAGAATATATTATTTGTCTGCGGGGGCAACTTATTTCTGGAATGGGACAGAATTTTCTTCCTGGTCATATTCAGCTAACGGTATTTTACTTACCGGAACAACCAATTGGTATCATACCGATACCGAATTCCAGGAAGGTTCAGCATGGACGAATGGAACACTTTATTATGTCTCCGCACGGAGTAAAGATAATGCGGATAACTGGAGTTCCTGGATAACGAATACCTTCATTTACGATACGCAAGCGCCGAACATTGTAATCAACTTGCCGGTTGGTGGTAAATCATATAAGAATCTATCACAAATAACCGGTACTGCTACGGATACACATTCACGGGTGAAAAAAGTAGAACTTGCCATTCGTGATTTAACCTATCCAAATACATATTATACCGGTTCAACCTGGATATACAGTTCTGAAGATGTCTGGTTTGATATCGGTACATTTGCCGAAGCACCGAATGTCACCTGGGTATGGAATGTTCCTACACCAGCAACAACCTGGACTGATGGGAGAACATATAATATCCGTGCACGAGCATTTGATGCGGCAATAAATACTTCAACAGTTGCTGGACCTTGGTCGTTTAAAGATGATAAAACGCCACCTTCAACAAGAATTACTCCTTATCCGGAAAATAATAAATACTATGCAAACATCTTGACCATTTCGGGCACGGCAGAGGATACTACTGCTGGAATAAAGCGGATCTCGGTGCAACTGAAACGTGATGCCGATGGATATACCTGGGATACCTCTACTAATGCATGGAAATCAGGAGAATACTGGTTTAACCTGAATTATAATGAACCCTATCAGAGTGCACAGAGCTGGACAGTAGCGGTGACCACTACCGATAACCAAGGTAGTCCGACCTGGGGGGATGGATTAAAATACAAAATTTATTCAAAAGCAGCTGACGGTGTGGTCAATGTTAACCAGGAAGAAACGACATTTGAAGCAGGTCGCAACCTTATCACTTTAGATGTTGACCGACAAGTATCGTTATTTACTGTGCAAACACCATTGAACAATACTTATTATCGCTCATTACCGACGATTTCCGGGACCTGCCAGGACCAAGGTCCAGCCGGAGTGAAAGAAGTATATGTCGCCGTGCGGGTAGAAGGAGGCAATTTCTGGGGTGGTTCTGCGTTTGACAGTGATAATCCGGGAGTTAATCCGAATGCTTGGCGTCCGGCAACCTTATCGTCCGGAGCAACCTTCTGGTATTTTACGGAGACGGGTGCAGCCTGGATTTCCGGTGGTAAGTATAGAATGTTCTTAAAAGTTGTAGATAACGGAGGTAGTGTTAATCAACAGACAAACTGGACATCGGGTGGTAATTTCTTCCGGGTTGACTGGACCGCACCGATGTCTCGGGTGGTTAATCCAGCAAGTAGTGATTATCGGAACACGGGACTGATAACGATTAGCGGTACTTGTAGTGATGGTGTAGGTGTTGGTGTAGAACGAGTGAGATTGTATATCAAACGAACAGAAGATGGGGAATACTGGTCACCGACTTCTTCTGGTTGGTCATCTTCGGTAGATTTCTATTCTATTGTTCCTACTGGTTCACCACCGGACCAGCAATGGGAACAGGATGTGAGCGGTGTTTCCTGGAAAACCGGATATAAGTACGAGATACAATCAATAGCCAGAGATGCGGTTACTGAACCATCACCCGCATACAACTATGAAGTTAATTGGTCAACCAATGTGTATTATTATGACACTACATTCCCAGTATCTAAAATTGGCTTACCGGAGAATAATTCCTGGAAAAAGACACTTAGTCAAATTACCGGCACGGCTAATGACCCAACGATTACTGACCCTTCAGTAGGTGTTCCGGGGACACCTTCGGACATCCAAAAGGTAGAAATTTCTATCAAACGACATTCGGATGGGAAATACTGGACCGGTAGTTCGTTCAGTGTAAGTGAAGTTTTCTGGAGTTCAACTACCGTAAGTCAGATTGTCCCTACTTCTCACACTTGGACATATTCAATGCTCAATTCTTACTGGACGAATAATAGTTCTTACACAATTGTTAACCGTGCTTATGATAAAGCCAGCAATCTTGCCTGGGGAACGACTAACTACTTCATCTTTGATACTTCCGCACCAGCATCGGCAGTAACTTATCCGGCAACGCTGGGGACAGTGCCGAGTTATCCAGTTCATACGGTAATGCCCACAATTTCTGGGACTGCTTCCGATTACGGTATTGGTGCAATTGAGCGTGTAGAAGTCCGTCTCCAGCGGATGGATAACAACCGTTACTGGTCAGCGAGCAGTGGTTGGATTGATGGTTCAACTTCTGTGGTTACAACCTGGGACGTAACCAAATGGTACTGGTCAACTACGGGTATAGATTGGATTTCTTTTGTTAATTATCAGGTGGACAGTCAAGCGTATGATAAGGCAGGTAATCCGAGTGGTTGGTCAACCGTGCGCACATTCCGTCTTGAACCGCCAAGACCAGCATCGGCAATTACTAATGTTGTACATAATAAGTCCTACCAGTCAGTAAGTAATATCGCTGGGATAGTGAGTGAAAGTCCAGCAACTATCAGGTTAGACCTGCGGATTAAACGAGAGACCGATAATTACTACTGGTCAGATTCTTCAGCCACCTGGGTGAATTATTCCACCTGGGTAGTGCTTACTAATCCATCGCTTAGCTGGAGTTATGGCCATGCAAATTTACAGTTTGTCCATCCGTCAAGTTATACGGTTATTTCCCGTGCCCGTAGTGACCAGCAAGTTTGGGAATTTGATGATGAGAATAATCCACCCGTCCCGGGTAGTTCGCCCAATTCTTTAACTTTCCGGGTTGATAATCAAGCACCGAATATCGTCATTAATGAGCCATCAGTAAGTTTCTATAAGAGTTTAGTGACTCTTTCCGGCACCGCAAGCGATACACCAGCCGGGATAAAAACAATTGAAGTGAATATTAAACGTCAGGATAACCATTACTGGCGAGTTTCTAACTCTTCCTGGACAGCAAGCGAAGTATGGAATTCTACGACTTCCTTATCCGGGGGTATCTGGCAATTGGTCCTACCGAGTAATCCCTGGGTGGATGGAATAACTTACGAAATTAAAGCACGGGCGTATGATAATTCTCTACCTACACCGGGAAATTGGGCAGTAAGTGCAGTGAAATCATTTACTTATGACCTTTCCTATCCGACCGCAACGCTCACTTATCCGCAGGCGGACTGGATAATGAGTAATATCCCGACAATTTCCGGGACAGTGAATGATTCTACTCCGGATACGCTTGGTAATCCAGTGAAAGAAATAAGAGTAACTCTTAAGGATAATAATTATCCGGTTTCACCATATTTCGCTTCCTGGCAGGATGGTGTTGGTTGGGTTCCCGGAGAAAGTGAAATTTGGAATTTAGCAATACTTTATACTTCTTCCTGGACTTATACAATGCCGGCCGCAAGTGAGATGAATAACGAACGGAGATATACTTTAGTTGTGCGTGCTGAAGATAAAGCTGGGAATACGCAGACCACTTTTGCGGTTGGTTCTTCCTCAATTAATTTCCGGATGGATAAACAGGGGCCGACACCTTCAGTTACTTATCCTACGGTTGACCAGGCGATTAACCCGGCAGACCCATTTGTTTTAACCGGACAATTAAGCGATAACCTTGCCGGTGGAGCGACAGTTGAACTCCAACTCACCCGTCTTGTAGATGGGAATACTTATTATTGGAATCCCGGAATTTCCCAGTGGACAACCGACATTTCTACTTTTGCCCCGACAACTTTTACTGGGACTGAACCGAAATACTGGACGTATTCAATAGGGAAGACAAATATTTATTCTGACCAGCAGTATAAGATTAAGGTGCGTGGTTACGATGCCGGAAGACCGAGTGGTAATTTAAGTGCTTGGAATAATGCTGGTGCGGGAACAAATTTTGTCCTTGACTGGACACCACCAGTATCCAAAATCAATTACCCAATTAACCAATCACTAATTAACCAATTAACCCAAATCACCGGTACGGCGAACGCTGACTTCGCTGGAATTCAGGGTGTTTCCCTTTCTATCTTGAATACAAGGACAACAGAATACTGGAGTCATTACCAGCAGAACTGGGTTACGGTTTCTACTTGGATTCCAGCAAATGTTACGGTTGGTCGGGGAACACAAACCTGGACTTACATTATTCCTAATACTGCTTGGACTGATGGCACAAGATACCGTCTTGTCTCCCGCACACTTGATTTTGCCGGTAATTACGATGTTACTTTAAGTACAGTTACTTTCCTTCATGATAAGTCAGCACCGGTAACTACAACTACTATTCCGGATAAGAACTATTATGGTGCTTCAACGAATCAGCTACCAACGATTTCCGGGACAGCAAAAGATTTACCGGATTCACCACTTTCCAATGCGGGTTTGGAAAAGGTTGAACTGCGTATCTACAATGAAACTAACTTAAAATACTGGAATGGTTCCTCTTGGATTGACAATTCTACTTGGGTAGTAGTAAGTGGTTCAACCAGTTGGACCTATCCTGCACCGAATAATCCTCTTTGGCAGGATGGGAAAAAATATTATCTCTATTCTCGTGGATTGGACTATGCGGGTAATTTAAGTACCTGGACCACCGGATGGTTTATCTATGATACTACTTTACCGTTATCGGTTATCCGTGAACCGTTATCCGTTTATGTAAAATCATTACCGACAATTTCGGGTAGTGCTACCGATTCCGGAACAGGTGAAAAATCTAAATTACTAAAAGTTGAAGTGGCAATTACGAGTAGCACCCTATATCATCAGGGAAATAATTCTTGGTCATCAAGTGAGAAATGGTTTAATGTAGACACTGCAGTTGAAGGTTTAGAAAATGTGGTTTGGTATTCCACTACGGCATTACCTGCTTGGGCAACGAATACTACTTACGAGATTCGTGTTCGTGCTCAAGACCGCTCACTTAATTATCAGTTACCAATTACCAGTTACACATTCATTTACGATACCACTAAGCCGACAGTAGAAATTAAACAACCAGCATATAGTATTGTTTCTCTTCTGTCAACAATTTCCGGTACAGCTAGTGATACTTCTCCGGGTGTTCTGGATAAAGTAGAACTGCGGATTCGTAATGAATCTAATCAGAAGTATTACAGTACTTCCAGTGGACTATTTGAAATTCTGGAAGGAAACCGAGAGACCGCCTGGTTCACCGCTCAGACTACAACCTCCTGGTCAATCTGGTATACTACCTTTACTTGGCCAGCAGAAATTGCTTATCGCATTGAAGCAAGAGCGTATGATAAAGCAGATAATCTCTGTGTGGAATATTCTACTAAGACCTTTACTTATGATACGACAAAACCACAATCCTGGGTGAACTTACCGACAAACAATACGAGCCTGCGTGGTCTAACGACAATTTCCGGTACTTCTTCGGATACTAATGGTGTTTATCAGGTAAAATTGAGTATCCAATGTCTTTTCGATAACAAATACTGGGATAGTTCCGACTTTACCCCAACCAGTCCTTTCTGGGATGATGCGGCCGGTCAGGCACCGTGGACTTATGCTGAACTTAATGTGGGTAAACTCACCTCCGGCACCTCCTACTATATCCAGAGTAAAGCGTTTGACAATGCTCAACCACGGAATGAAGAAATACCTGACTCGGCGCGTTCTTCACGATTTATCTGGGATGTTACTTCACCGACTTCTACGGTTACCTACCCGGTTAACCAATCACCGATTAACCAATTAACTACGATTTCCGGCACTTCTGCCGATATTTTGCCATTCAGTGGAGCACAAATTTCGGGTATCTCAGCAGTAAAAATTTCAATTGAAGAATTGGGTGCTAATCTTTTCTGGAAATACGGAACCGGCTGGTTAAGTGGCGAGCAATGGAATGATGCAACGGTTTATCTTTCCTCTTGGGTTTTCACCAATATTCCGACATGGCAAACTGGGAAACAATATCGGATAAAATCGCGTGCTTATGATAAAGCATCTCCGACGCCGGGTAATGACCAGTATGAGTCGGCTACTGGTGGAGGAATACAGGCCGGCTACACAATTACTTTTGATACGACTCCACCAATGGTTTTAATTCAGAAACCAGTAAATAATGGTTACTATGGTCCAAGTAATACTTTACCGACAATTTCTGGTACTGCAGTTGACCCGTTACCTTTTGTGGGTGGAGCAATTTCGGATATTAACAATGTTAGAGTTGCAATTAAACAGATTGGGGATAATTACTGGAACGGTATAAGTTTCTCTTCTGCAAGTATCAGTTGGCGAGCAACAAAATTCCTTGCGCCGACCTGGGAATATCCGGGTGGTTTAAGTGGGGAAAATATACCTAATTGGCAGGATGGGAATAAATACGAAGTTACGGTTGAGGTCTTTGATAAAGCCGGGAATACTTCCGGACAACTTACCTATACTTTCACTTACGATGAACAACTGCCAGTTTCGGTAATTCGTCTACCTAACCGAGAATATCACAAAGCCGGTGAATTACTGACTATTTCCGGAACTGCTACTGACCCGGGTGGAGCAAATAAATCCGACTTGGAAAAAGTAGAAATTGCTATTCAAGACGAGCCGGATACCGCAGGAACGAAATATTGGAACTGGTCGGCACAATTATTTAATTTAGATACCGCTTCTTACACCACAACTAATGCCGGAACACTGACTAACTGGCAACATACTTGGTTACCTGCTTGGTTGAATGGAACAAAATATCGCATTTATTCCCGGGCTAAAGATAAAGCACAAAATTACCAGTCGCCAATTTTCTCCTTTACTTTCACTTATGATATAACACCACCGACAATCTTAATTCTTAAACCGGACTCTTTTTGGGAGAGAAGCATCCCAACAATTTCTGGTACGGCTAGTGATACTTCTCCGGGTGTTTTGGATAAAGTGGAACTGCGGATTCGTGAAGCAAGTGGTTTACTCCGCTACTGGAATAATCCGACTCAATCCTGGGGTGGTGTAACGGCGGAGAATGCCTGGTTTGGTTATCCCGCAATGCAAAGTCCGGACTGGACACAATGGCGTTCAACCTTCACTGCCTGGGCTAACGGTACCGACTACGAAACTAATGCCCGTGCCTTAGATAAAGCCGGGAATTATAGTGTTCTCTATTCCACAAAGTCCTTCCGTTATGATAGTGTTGCGCCGAAATCTTGGGTAACTCTACCCTCAAGTAATTCAGTAATCAATACCCTTACCCAGATTACCGGTACTTCTACTGATTCTACGGTTCTGGAGTTAGGTGGTAGTGGAATAACTGAAGTACTTATTGCCATCCGAAGAAATTCGGATAACCAGTGGTGGAACGGTTCCAATGCTTTTAACCAACCAAATGCTCAGTGGTTACCGCGAAGTAATGTTGATGATGACTGGCGTTATACTTCACTTACCAGCGATAATTTAACCACACATACTTCTTACTACATTATGACTAAAGCACGGGATAAAGCAACAAATGAAGAATTTGAACCCGGTAATGGCCCGGTAACCTTCTGGTATGATAAGAGCGCACCAGTTTCTGCAATCAATCTACCACCAACTGATGGGATAATTTACAAAACGCTACCGACAATTTCTGGCACGGCAAGTGATACTGCACCGAATAATACCAAGACCGCTGGTCTTGCCGAGATAAAATTACAAATTCGTGATAATACTTTGTCCAAGTATTGGACTGGTACCGGATGGGATACGGCAATCTCTACAATTACGCTTACTGCCAGTGGGGAAACCTTTACCTGGACATGTTCCATTGCCGATACTAACTGGACAACTGGGAATAATTACAGTATCAAAGTTTGGGCAGTGGACAATGTTGGGAACAGTGCGGTCAGTTCACCGGTAACCCGCACCTTTACTTTTGATAATACACCACCTGACTCTAAAGTAACCATACCGTCTTCCGGGTTGTTCTATGGTAGTTTGCCAACTATTTCCGGCACGGCTTCCGACAGTGGTCGGGGAAACAGCTCAATTGTTTCCATCCAGATAAGTATCCGTGAACAAGACGGTTCCTGGTGGAATGGTTCAACTTTCTCGGCATCTACCGAACAATGGTTCTCTACGACTACTTGGTCAGCACCGAATTGGACTTGGACTACACCGCCATTACAGACGGATAAACGTTATGTGGTCTATTCCCGCGCCAAAGATGAACCCGGTAATCAACAAACTGTTTATACCTATAACACCTTTACTTTTGATATGACTAAGCCGGTTTCTAAGATAAATCTACCAAATACTTCTTTAGTCCGTGAACTACTGACTATTTCCGGCACCGCAATTGACCTTGGTAATTATCCGAGCGGGATAAACAAAGTAGAAATTAGTATTTATAATCTTACTGATAGCCGTTACTGGAATGGTAGTAATTGGGATTCCACCGATGAAGTATTTCTTCTAACTGGTTACAATAGTGAGACGAAAGAATGGAAATATACAACCCTTTATTCTACTACTTGGGTCAGTGGGAAACAATACCGTATCAAGTTCTGGGCAACCGATAATGTGAACAATCTTGAAGTTCCAGAACAGGTCTTTACTTTCACTTTTGATAATGTCCCCCCGACTGTTGAACTTACTGCTTATACTGCTGGCAGTTATCTCCTAAGTTTACCGACTATTTCCGGTACCGCTTCTGACACAACTGCTGGAGTGAAACAGATAAAGATTTATATTCGTGATACTGACGCTAATCTCTACTGGACTGGTTCGGGATGGGGTGCAGCGGGCGTACTCTACTGGCGGTTAACCAATGGGACTACATCCTGGAACTATCCAAAATCACCGGATACTTTACCGTCTTGGGAAAGCGGTAGAAAATATGAAGTTCGTCCTTGGGCAGAAGATAACGCTAATAATGTTTCTTCCGGGACAGTCAAAGCATTCTGTTTTGATAATACTAAACCGAATAGCCGGATAATCTTACCTTTGCATAGCAAATATTATAGTTCAATCCCAACGATTTCCGGTACCGCAATTGACCCAATTCCTACCGGGCAGAGTTATGCTGCCGGAGTAAAAGAAGTCAAGATTAGTTTCAAAGATAACTATCTGAATAAATATTGGAATGGTCTATCTTTTGGTGCCGATAGTGAGACCTGGTTACCGGTAAGTGGGACAACTACCTGGACTTATAGCGGTTATGCTGGAGCATTAGATAGTGGTCGTTCGTATACAATTGTCTCTAAATCCTGGGATAAATCAACACCGGGGAATGAAGAGATAACTTATGAAGTTAGTGTAAACACAATAACCTTTATCTATGATGTGAGCAAGCCTACTTCGGTAGTAACCTATCCCTTAGATGGTAGGTATTACCGGAGTGCCACCTTGACGGTTATTTCTGGGACACAGGTAGATTTAGCACCGTTCGCTGGTGCACTTGTTGCTGGGGTCCCGGCGATAGCGGGGGCAGTGAAGGTTTCCATCCAAGATTTAACTTATTCGTCAACCTATTGGTTAGATGGTACTGGTTGGGTAAGCGGCGCTGAGCAATGGAACGATGCGGTTGTCTATCCGAGTTCGTGGGTATTTACTAATCTACCGGTTTGGGAAACGGGGAGGAGATATAAAATTCGTTCCCGTGCCTATGATA
Source organism: Elusimicrobia bacterium UBA5214 (assembly GCA_002412545.1). Lineage (GTDB taxonomy): Bacteria > Elusimicrobiota > UBA5214 > UBA5214 > UBA5214 > UBA5214. The sequence goes on from DHVG01000014.1 coordinate 91,300, forward strand.
AAGCCGAACCAATAGCCAATGACCAGTATGATGCGTATTCACAGGCAGGGTATACAGTTATTTTTGATATTTCAGTACCGTCAGTGTTAATTCAGACACCAGTAAATAATGGTTTTTATGGTTCAGGAGAGACACCGTTAAGCGTAATTTCTGGGACCGCAGTTGACTATCCGTCAGCACCGTTGGTGAAGTCAGATATTGATTATGTTCGTTTACAGGTGAGATCTGGCAGTTACTACTGGGCAGGTAGTAGTTGGGTAGCAACAGCAATCTGGTTACCGACGAACTATAGCGGGGGGAACTGGGGTTATCCGGGAGGATTATCTGGACAGAATATGCCTACATGGAGTGACCAGACAGAGTATACAATTATTGCCGAAGCGCTTGACAAAGCGGGGAATAGTTCCGGACAGTTAACTTATACTTTCATTTACGATACTTCAGTTCCCACCAGCAGAATAACCTCTCCAAATAAAAGATACCTTAATACTTATCTTACTACAATTTCTGGTACTACTAACGACCTCTATACTACAAAATCCGACCTGAAAGAAACATATATCGCCATAAGGTTAGAGAGTGGGAACTGGTTCAGATGGTCAGATATGACCTTTACTTTGACTACAAGTTCGTGGACAAAAGTTGATACCGGTGGGACATATTTACAAAATAACTGGACACATTCCTGGAACTTACCTAACTGGCAGACCGACATTACTTATGTAATCTATTCTTCCGCTACGGATAGAGCACTCAACCGTCAGGTATCTATCTCCTCGTTCACTTTCTCCTATGATATAACCAAAGCAACTTCGGTAGTGACACTGCCCGCACCAGCAATAACTTACTATTCAAGCTTGCCAACAATCTCTGGTACCGCCTTTGACGGAACAAGTGGCGTTGAGCAGACAAAGATATATATAAAAGATGTTTTAAGTAATCGCTACTGGACCGGAAAGATGGCTACTGGTTGGGGTACCGCCGGGGTAATCATCTGGCGTTTGACTAACGGGACAACTAATTGGACATATCCAGTGAGCGATGACAATATACCTACCTGGATAGAACTGGGTAAAGGTAGAGAATACGAAATTAAACCTTGGACAATTGACTTTGCGGGTAATGAATCTTCCGGGACAGCAAAGACATTTAGGTTTGATGATGAGAAACCAAAAACACAAATAAATTTACCGCTTAATACTAAGTATTACCGTTCCTTGCCTACTATTTCCGGTACCGCTGCCGATATAACTGCGGGAACCTATGCAAGCGAACTTAAAGAAGTAAAAATAAGTATCAAAGATAATTATCTTAATCAATGGTGGAGTGGTTCTGATTTTGATAAGGCATCTGAAGAATTTCAACCGGCGACCAATCTGAGCGGTTTATGGACTGAATGGTCGTATACCGGCTACGCCGGTAAACTGTTTAACGGAAGAAGTTATACGATTCGCACGAAGACTTGGGATAATTCTACACCGGAAAACGAAGAGATCAGTTATACGGTGGGAGTGAATACAGTTACTTTCGTTTATGATACCGGTTTACCGTTATCGGTTGTCGGTTATCCGTTATCCGTTTATGTGAATTCTTTACCGAGAATTTCTGGTACCGCTGATGATGTTTTAAGTAAGGTCAGTCAGGTAGAGATTACACTTAAAAATTTATCTACAAACAGGTACTGGGATGGTGACAGTTGGGAGAGTAGCGAATACTGGTTGAACACTTCTACCAGCGGTATTTCACCTTCAACCTGGACCTACACTACTCTGCCGGTTTGGGTACACAATAGTTCTTATACGATTACTTCCCGGGCAAAAGATAATGCTTTACCAACTCCTAATATTCAGACACCACAGACTTCCTTTACTTTTACTTATGATACCGCACCACCAACTTCGGTAGTCAACTACCCGGGGAATAATGCTATTCTGAAGATTTTACCGACAATTAGTGGTAGTGCGGTAGATACACCAGCCGGGATTAACTTAGTAGAAGTGTCCTTCCGGGAAGCACCAAGTGGTCCTTATTGGAATGGTTCAACTTTTGCTTCTACTACTGAACAATGGTTTATTACTACTTGGGATGGGAGTAAATGGACCTGGAATTCACCTATTCTCCGTGATGGGTACCAGTATTTAGTTCGTTCAAGAGCAAAAGATAATGCGGACAATCAAGAAGAACCTACCTCGGGCATAATTTTCCGTTACGATATTACCCAACCGGTTTCCGGTATCAGTCAACCCTTGCATAATCAGTGGTATAACAGTTTGCTGACAATTTCGGGAACCGCGAGTGATGCTTCCGGAATAAACAAAGTAGAAATTGCAATTCAGGAAAATCCAGCTACCGGTAATTGGTGGAGCGGAACACTATTCTCAGGATCAGTGGTTAAATGGTTTACGGTTACTGGTGCGGAAAACTGGACTTATTCGGCACTACCTTCCTGGGAAAGTGGTAAAGAATACCGGATTATTTCTCAAGCGACCGATAAAGCCGGTAATATAGAGAAAGATAGCATAGTTGACCAATTACCGGCAAGTTGGTTTAAATTTGATAATATTGTCCCGGTTTCAAAGGTTACCTACCCACCAAGCGGACAGGTCTACAGTGTAGTCAGTATAATTACTGGTACGGCTAATGATAATTATGCTGGGGTTAATCAGATTGAATTGCGGATTCTTGACAGTGATGGGAAATGTTGGAACAGTTCAGCGTTTGTCAGTGGTGAACAATGGGTACAAGCGACAGTTTATTCTTCTTCTTGGGCGTATACAACCGTAGTTAACTGGACAACTGGTAAAAGTTATCAACTTACTTCCCGGGCTAAGGACCGCGCGGGTAACACTGAAACTGAAGTGCCGGGATACGATGTAGAATTTACTTTTGATAATACCCAACCTAATACTTATATACAAATTCCGGGAAACAATAAATATTATCGTTCGTTAACCACAATTTCTGGAACCGCCTATGATGCTACTGCTGGTATTAGCCGGGTGGATGTGGCTCTCCAGAATAAACTTACCGGTAAATGGTGGGGCGGTAGTGCCTTTAATTCCGATACACAACAATGGTTCACTGCGGAAGGGAGTACTACTTGGAATTATAGTTTCAATGATAGCAACTGGCTCAATGATAATTTCTATTTGGTTCTCTCGCGTGCTACGGATATATCTCAACCAGCAAATATTGAAAATGTGTTTGCCGTAAATGTAAATTCTAACACTTTTGTTGTGGATAAGGTTGTACCGACTACCCTTATCACCTATCCAACTAACGGACTAATTACTAACGTAATAACCACTATCTCCGGTACTTCAACTGATCCGGGAACTTATCCCAGCGGGGTAAACAAAGTAGAAATTGCGATTAAAAACAATGCTACAGCTAAATGGTGGGATGGTAGTGATTTTATTGCTGGCGGTGAACAATGGCTGACGGCTACGGGGATAACTTCCTGGACTTATAGCGGTTACTCAACCAAGTTAGTCACTCATAATAATTACACAATTTTTGCTAAAGGATGGGATGTTGCTGGTAATTACCAGACCGCTTATTCTTCCACTACCTTCACTTATGATGTTACTAAACCAACCTCAACGATTACTTATCCGATTAACCAACTGAACACTAACCAACTAACCACTATCTCCGGTACGGCAATTGATGCCTTTGGCTTGTCCGAGGTAAAAGTTTTAATCCGTGATTTGACCTATCCGACAACCTACTGGCAAGGTGGGACAACTTGGGGTTCAGTGGAAACTTGGCAATTAGCCACTGGTAAAGAAGACTGGACGCTTACTGCTCCGACTTGGACTGATGGTCGGGAATATGAAATTAAATCTAAAGCAAAAGATGTTGCTGGGAATGAAGAAATACCTTCCGCGGGTGTAATCTTCAAATTTGATATTACTAAACCGGCTTCACGGGTAAGTTATCCCGAAGATGGGAAATATTACTACAGTTTAACATTGCTTTCCGGTTATGCTAACGATAGCTATACTGGTGTAGAAAGTGTGAAAGTATTAATCAAACGGTTAAGCGATAACCGGTATTGGAGTGGTACAACTTGGGAACCAAATGTCCAGGAACTGAGCACGATGCTTTCCGGTGCTGACCCGAGAAATGTTACTTGGTCGCGTGCCCTTGGTTTACCCAACTGGGAAGATGGACAACGGTATCAAATTCAGTCTAAGTCATACGATAAATCGGGTAATGCTGAACTTGAACCTTTACATTCGGGAGCAACCTGGCGTTGTGACCAGATTGCCCCAACTTCAAGGATTACTTTACCGCAAGATGTTTTGTCGCAAAATAAAGGTTATAATTCTTTACCGACAATTTCTGGCACGGCGAATGATTCATGGGGAGTAAGTGAAGTAAAAATTCGTATCCGGGATAATTCTATTAACGAGTACTGGAATGCAGTAAGTAGTAACTGGGTAACTGCTGAGGTTTGGAATAAAGTTAGCGGTACGGCTACCTGGACTTACTCTCACCCTAATCTCCAGTGGGTAAATAATCGTACTTATCGTTTAGAGACGCAAGCGTATGATTTAGCCGGAAATACGGAAATCAACTGGTCAACAACGACATTTAAGTATGATATTTATCCACCGGAGTCAGCGATTACTCAGCCGAATGTTAATCTCTTGAACTATTTAGCCACTATCTCCGGCACAGCAAGAGATTATGAAACCAAGACCGAGTTAGTGAAGTTACGGATAAAACGGGATGATAATTATTACTGGACAGTTGATGGTTGGAAAACCTTCGCTGACCCTTCCGGTGCCTGGCTTACTACTCAGGGGAGTGGTGCCGGGGAAATCATTTGGAATTACACTCATGAAGCACTGTATAATCCTTTACACGCTTTATATCCGGCTTGGACAAGTGGGAAAACTTATCTGCTTGATTTACAAGCAAGCGACCCATCGTTACCTTCAGCCAATGTGCGTACCTCAACCTCAACCTTAATCTTCATCTTTGACAATCTACCACCGGTATCAAAGGTTACTTTCCCGGTTGATGATAGTGCGCACAATTCCTTAGGTTTAATTTCCGGTACTTCTTATGATGCTACTGCTGGTGTGCAAAAAGTACAAATCAGTATCCAGAATTTGACTGACGGAACAAGTATTTACTGGACAGGAAGTGCTTGGGCAACAATGAGTGGACTGGAGACATCCTGGATAAATATTTCAACAGGTGCTCTTGGTGGGGCAACATTAAACTGGACTTATTCGCAGGTTCCGGATTCGGGTTGGAAGTATGATGGTACTGGTGGTAGATATTATCGGATAAGAGCAAGAGGATTAGATAAAATCAATAATTTGGAAACAAGTATCTCTTCCAACACCTTTATTTACGATATTACTAAACCAACCTCAGTGGTTACTTCCCCCGAAAATAATTCCTATCAATCGGATACAGCCGAAAGTCCGTTCCGTTATATTAAAGTCAGTGCTGCTGATTCAGCACATCTATTAAACAATAGTGGTATTTCATCTGTGGATACTATGCTTATTTGGGATGAAAATGAAACTAAAGAACCGGATATGGGCGATTATATCTGGAATGGTTCAACTTGGACGTTTTACACTGGTGTTGACTACTGGCGTCCGTGTAATCTTGTTGGTACACTCTGGAATTCAGAAGATATGTCCGGGAAATGGAAATCAGGTAGATGGTATTTGGTCAAATCAAGAAGTCGTGACCGTGCCGGGAATGAACAGGATTACACAGCCACGGCTTGGACAAGATTCAGTGTGGTCTTACCCGCACAAAGATTTATTGTCAGTGGACTAACAACCTTATCGGCAGGTGCCGGAACAAGTATCCGGATTGAAGCACGTGATATTTATGACCAACTTGCCCGTGACTATAAAGGTATAGTCCGATTTTCGGTTGACGGACCCCTGGAGACACCGGGCGGGCCGGAATATCCTTACCGGAGTGGTTATTCCTATGCTCCGGAGCAAGGTTGGTTACCGTCTGACTATGAATTTGTTACTGCTGACCAAGGAACAAAAGAATTTAATATTGCGGTTACCAGTGAGACATTGAAATTGGTTAAATCCGGTATGCGGACTCTCCGGGTTACCGATATTAGTAAGCCACAAGTATTTGGTACACTTTCAATTAAGGTTAATCCGGGTACCGCGAAACAATTGCGTGCTTTACTACCTGGACAGACCGCCGCACCGGGTACAATCGGTGGATTCACCGGTAATCCGGCCGAAAAGAATGCCGGGACTGGATTTCCGGTGAAAGTTGATGCTTGTGATATTTACTGGAACACAGTTACTTTGGCAAGTACTACCGTAAAACTGGTTACTACTGACCCTTACGATACTCCAAGTGAACATATTCGTGTTCTTGCTACCGGAACGGTTTCTATTGATATAACTCTGGTGCAAGCGGGTACGCAAACGATTAGTGTAACTGATCTCGGAATCAGTATGTGGACGGGATTTATTACCCAAGCAATAAATATTCTTCCGGCAGCAGCAGCTAAACTACAAGTAATTGTCCCCGGAGAAACCGCAATCCCCGGGAAACCACCTTACGATGCACCTACCGGCGGTAAAGAAGGTACCCCCCTTATGCAAAAAGCCGGTACACCATTTACCATAAAAGTTAATGCGGTAGATAATTACTGGAATACTAATCCCAATGTTAGTCCCATAGCACGAATTACTACTAGCGATGAATTTGATACTGAACCGTCAACCAAAACTTTAACTAATGGAACAACAACATTCGTAATTACTTTAATTACCGCTTCTACGCAGACGATTACTGCAACTGACCTCGGTGGTGGCTTGGCAGCTTACACTTCACCTGCCATTGCGGTTACCCCAAACCAAGTGACGAGATTGCAATTATTACTTCCGGGTGAAACCGCAAAACCCGGTAAGTACAATGTTAAATCTGATGATGAACAGGCTTACGGACAGATTGGTTCGCCTACTCCACGAATCGCTGGATCAACCTTTAGTATTACTGTTAATGCAGTTGATGCTTACTGGAATAGAGTCAGCACTAATCCTTCAGTCTATTTAATAATTGAGGACCCGACCGATATTCTCAGCAGTAAACGCTATGAAATAACTCTTTCTACCACCGGTACAAAGACCGCGGACTTTATTTACTATACAGCCGGAACAAGAAAACTCTATCTTGAGCATAAAAACTATATTCTCGAAGGTGCAACTAAAACTTTTACCCTTAGTCCTGCACTGGCAGTGAAACTTCAGGTCTTGATGCCCGGAGAAAACGCCAAACCAGGCACAAGCACCGGTAAAATCGGCACCCCAAACGGACAAGTTGCTGGTTCTACGGTAACCCTTACGGTAAATTGTGTTGACCCCTATTGGAATATCAATTCCGTGCATAATCCACGGGTGCGGATTACCTCTACGGATAAGTATGGAATATTTCTACCACAAGAAAATCCACTTGTCAACGGGACACGCAATTTTGACCTTGTCTTCAGAACTGCTGGTAATTGGACAGTGAAATCCTCCACTGCTCTCGGTGAACCTTATCAAGAAAATATCAGTGCTCAAGTGAGAGTTAATCCGACACCAGCAACAAGATTACTGGTATTATTGCCCGGGGAAACTTATGATCCGGGTAGTGCGCTTGGTAAAATCGGTACACCGGCCACACAAATTGCTGGGCAACCGTTTACGGCTACGGTTTATGCTACCGACGATTATTGGAATACTGTTTCTACAACTGTAGTTGCTGATTTATCAGCAATCACTGATGACTATGAGATAGTTACTCCTTCAGAAGCCACACTCCAGTTGGGAATTTCTACTTTTACCGTTGTAATGAAAACAGCAAAAGCTAGCCATCAACTTGTAGCGCAAGGGTTTAACCTTGTTCAAGGTCTCAGTTCTAATTTCACGGTTATTCCTTCCAGTCCGGCAAAATTGCAAATTTTAGTTCTTGGTGAACAAAATGCTCTCCCGGGGAGCACCACTGGTTATACTGGCACGATTAGTATGAAAACCGCGGGTACTGGTTTTAATGTAAAAATCAATGCTACCGATGCTTACTGGAATATTGTCAATACTTCACCGACCGTAACTTTAACCACTGATGACCTCTACGCACCAAAACCGTGGTCAGTAACCTTATCTGTGGGTAGCGGTGGATTGATTCCCACTTTGCGTACCGCAACAACTACGGGTTGGAAATTAACCGCCTCGGCAAGTGGTTATGAGTCCTTTAACAGTTTAGCAATTCTTGTCCGACCAAATGCGGAAAGATACCTGCAAGTTTTAATTCCCGAGCAGACACCTGAGCCCGGCGATGTGAATAACCGTGGTCGTAAGGGAACGGTGCAGACCCAGACCGCAGGGACTGAATTTATCCTTACTTTGAAGACGGTTGATTCCTGTTATAATTTGGTGAATAAAAATACTCGTCCGGATATTGCTGGTGATGTTACCGCTACTCTTACTTCTAATGACCCGAATGTATTGAATTTGGGTAACCGAGTGATTCTCGGTGATACAGGTGAGACAACAGATAAAGTAACTCTGAAAACAACTGGTAGTCGGGCATTTATCATCAGTGCTACTGGATATAATTCTGATACTTCAACTATCTTTACTCTCACTCCTTCCACCCATACTTATTTACAGGTCCTCCTGCCCAATGAGTCACCTGACCCGGGTAATGAGAGCAACCGGGGACGCAAAGATACTCCACAAATACAGACCGCTGGGACACCATTCAATTTGACTATCCGTCGGGTAGATAAATTCTTTAATCTTATACCAATGGATGTTACTGGAGTTAACATTGCCTCGGATGACCAGAATGTGTCTGCACTTGGTAGTGTTGACCTTGATGATGGTATTGGTGTAAAAAGTGTAATTTTGAAAACTGCCGGGAAAAGAAAAATTACCGTCTCAAAAACTGGCTACGAATATGCTGACACAAGCACTGAATTTACACTTACTCCTTCAACTGATACTTGGTTGCAGGTACTTATCCCCGGTGAAGAAGCCGACTCCGGGAATGAAACTAATCGCGGAAGGAAAATTATTTCTACCTTTACGGCAACTGCTGGTAATCCTTTTGAAATAAAAGTAAGAAGAGTTGACCGTTTCTATAATCAAGTCATTCCGGGAAGTGACTTGGTGACTTATCTTACTTCTAATGACCCGTATATTTCCGATTTAGGAGCAGTTACGATTGCTGGTGCTACCGGTATTGGAACAAAGAATATTACCCTGAAAACCGCAGTGGATACTTCTACAAGGACAATTACGGTCGGTCGTTCTGGTTTCCGTAGTGATAAAAGTAACGGTTTCAAAGTTAATCCTAATGAAGCGAAACGGTTACTCGTCTTAGTCCCGGATGAAGAAAGAGTTAATGGTAAAGATATTGCTCCTGTCGGTCGGACCGGCACAGTAAAGATACAGAATGCTGGTGCAAAATTCACCGTGAGAATCCATTCGGTTGATGATTGGTATAACTTAGTTAATACGGTTAACCAAACTCTTGGGGTTTATACTTCAGATATTTACGATATTGACCCCGGTAATGTAAGTATGGTTAACGGTATAGCCATTACCAGTGCGACTTTAATCACTGCTGGGAAAACAACCATTACGGCAAGAGATATTGACCCGACCACACCCAGTTTAAGTGAGCATAACAGTTCCGAAATAACCGTCCTTGCCGGGGAAGCAAAGAACTTGCAAATCCTTGTCCCCGGTGAAAATTCTTTACCGGGTAGCACAAGTGGTAAAACCGGTACTCCCACTAACCAACCTGCTGGGACTTCTTTCAAAGTTACAGTAAATGTTTGCGATGACTACTGGAATGTTACTTCTGCTTCACCGACGGTGAAACTCACGACTAATGACCTTTCTCCCTCAGTAATAATCAGTCCTTCTACAGCGACTTTAGTCAACGGAACGGCAACTTTTGACCTTACTTTAGTAACCGTTTTCACAGCAACAAGGGTTACCGTTGAAGACATCGGTGGGAAGTACTATTCTCAGACTAGTGGTGAAATTCGTGTTCTTCCGGCACAAGCCATCCGACTTCTCCTCGTTCTTCCGGGTGAGGACTTTGCTCCCGGGACACTAACCGGGAAGAGTGGTACACCAAGTGAACAACGGGCCGGTAGTTCGTTCAATGTGCGTGTTTGGTTGACTGACCTCTACTGGAATAAAGTGCCACTTAATCTGCCAATCGTAAAAATTACCAGTCCGAAAGATAACTACGATGTTGAACCGACAAGCGCAAGTTTAGTTGACGGTGCTGGTATGTTCACGATGAATTTGATTGTTGCCACTACTGACCATATTTTACAGGTTGACGATGTTGATGGTGTTGCACCAACTTATGCTTTTTACAGATCGTCAAACTTCACCGTTAAACCTGCAAGTGCGGAAAAAATACAATTAGTTCTCCCTGGGGAACGACTTATTCCTGGTTTCGGTAAAGCGGGCACTATTCTTACTCACACTGCCGGACAGAAATCCACAGCAACCGTGCATTTAGTTGATGCTTACTACAACACAGTTAAAGAAGGAACAATGCCTAATGTAAAACTTGGAACAAGTGATGAATACGACCTTGAACCAGCCGTGCAACCGCTGGAAGCCGGGAAACGTAATTTATTTTACACTTTAGTAACCGCAGCTACAACTCATTGGCTAAAAGCGAGCAGTGTGGATATATCCTACGCTCAACCTGAAGATACAAGTGCACTTTTCGCTGTCCAACCCGGTCTGGCGACGAAACTGCAAGTTCTTTTACCTGGTGAAACAGCGATTCCGGGTAAATGGAATGTAGAACCTTATGGTAAAAAAGGAACGCCAGATAAACATCTTGCTGGTGAATCCTGGCAGGTCCGGGTAAACCTGACTGATGATTACTTCAATCGTGTTTCAGTAGGAGTAGTGCCCAGAGTACAGGTTATCACTGCTGACCCGCAAGATACCGAGCCACCGGTAGATATCTTATACGAAGGCACTGCCCTTTTCACCGTAAAATTACTTACCGCAAGTACTGATTATCTTAAACAATGGATAATTACGGTTTCTACTACACCTGATTCTTTCCGGAGTGTTTCTTCAGGTATTTCTTCGGTGGTGACTATTTATCCAGATGTTCCTTGTTATTTAACTCTTACTGGTTATCCTGCAACAATTACTGCTGGGCAACCGTTTGATATTCGGGTGAATATTTATGACCGGTATCGGAACTTAGTCTCTACTGGACCGAGTTGGGATAACTATATCGGTCGCTTAGTCCAGTTTGAAGCGGAAACCTTTGTTAATGAAGTACAAAATCCTTCCCTTCCGGATTTTGATATTGTTACTCCTCAGCCGGACTATAAGTGGACATCTGCGGATAAAGGAACAAAATTGTTTGTTGGACGAACCACTTTAAGAAAGGCTGGTTCACGCTGGATAAAGTCCTTTGACCCGGGACAAACCGAAATTTCTTCCGAACGGAGTGGTTACGCTACCCGTCCTTTAATTTTGGTTGTTCCAGGTGAACCCAGTGCATTCTATGTTTCACCAAAGCAGGATATAGAAGTACCCGCCGGTTCACCCGGTGCTCTCGGTAATCTTGAAATTACTGCGGAAACTGCCGATTCTTTTGATAATCCGGTGCCCGTTCCGAACCTACCGGTAAGTTTAGAAATTGTTCAGGTCTATGGTTCAACCGGGACTTTAAAAGAAGTACATCCGGCGACTGGAACAATTATTTCTTCTGCGATTACTGATGCACAGGGGAAAATTGGGATTAGTCCAAAGATTTATTATACGGTTTCCACTAAACCTAAAGCCGGTGACTATGCAAGAATAAAGGTTTCTACCGGTGCAGTAATCGGTGTCTCCGGGGAAATTACTACTACTGGTGGTGACCCTTATGAATTATTGATTACCTCAGGTCCGGGAGTAATCACTGCTGGGATAGAATCTTTATCTTACACCGTAGAACGCCGGGATGCTTTCGGTAATTCAACTAAACAAGGGAATACGACCGTAAAATTTGAATCCAATTCACCCGGGTATAATAAATATTTCTCCTGGCCATTAAGTGTAAGGATAACTTCTTTAGTTATCCCGCACGGTTCAACAACTAAAAATTTCCGTTATTATGATGAAATTGCCTCTTATCCTGCCGGCGAAGATATTTATCCTGCTCCGGGTAATCCTTCAGCAGTGAGACCATCATCGGGTAAGTGGACTCTCCGTGTTTTTGGTTTAGTTAAGGATGGACTCAAAGAGATTACCGTTGAACCGGATGCAATTACCAAAATTGGTTTTGACACTCCAGCGAGAACTTTGCGTGCTGGAATATTCAAAGACCCAATTGATGAAATACAGGTTTTTGAAGTAGAAACACAAGATAAATGGAGCAATCCACGTGCTGCGCCTTTTGACCTTATGCTTGTTTTAGAGTCAGATTCCTTAGCCAGTAGAAAAATTATTACCGATTTGACTAAAGGTACAACTTTACCTTATGCTTATACCTTCTCTTTGGAAGCAAAGGACCCGTGGGTGCATGTTTCAACTTTAAGTATTACTGAGGGGAACTACTCGGCGCCTTTCTACTATCGGGATACTAAAGCTTCCGATACTTATGAGCCGAAAGGGTCAAAACCGAACCTCTCGGTCTATCCAATATTCCCACTCGGACTTGGCTGGACAACCGCAAGACAATTAATAAATATCACACCAAACTTCATTTATCAAATTGCTTTTGTTTCTGCTCCTCAAGAAATTATCACTGATGATCGTATAGACGGTATTCAGGATAGTTACGGTACTTTTGATATCCAAACTCAAGATGAATATGCTAATCCTTCCCCGGGCAGACCGGACCAGGTAGACACGGGAGTTAACGGAACAATTGTAGATTTACGTTCCACTTCTACCGGAACCAAGAGATTTTCTGTAGATGGAGTTAGATGGAGTGCCTCTACTGGAACAGTAGTGATTACCACCGGGACATACAATGCACGTTTCTATTATCAGGATACTTTAATTGGTGAACCTACACTTACGGCTACAGAAGAATTTTCCGGTGAAATTAACTGGGGTTGGGTTAAAGGAACACAAAAAGTTACTGTTCGTCCAGCGTTACCAGCAAAGATTACTTTCTTAAACGAAGCACGGAAATTGATTGCCGGGACAACTATTGCTTTTGAAATTGATGCACAAACAAAGAAGGTTACCCATCGTGAGCCACTTTATCAGATTCAGGTTCAGGACCGTTTTGGTAATCCTTCCCCGGTTAAAGAAGATGCAATCATAAATCTCGTTTCTACTTCTAAGGAAGGTAAATTTGATACTGAATTGCGCGGTCCAACTACTGGTGTTTGGATAGCGAATACGGTAACTATACTTGCGGGAACGAGTAACAGTTCTTTCTATTATCTGGATGCAATTGCTTCTACCCCGACAATTACAGTGACGGAAATTCCTTCTCAAGATTGGCAGTCAGGAAAACAGATGCAAATTGTTACTCCTAATAGAACACGTTATTTTGCAATTACGCATCCTTATGAATCTACCGGTCTAAGTGTGCGCCGGGATGGGACAATTAAGGTAATCGCTAAAGATGAATATGGTAACCTTGCTGACGGTGGGCAGTCACTCCTTGGTGTAGGAATCCAGAATGGTCTTACTTACACCGATAAGGTGTCTTTCTGGGTAAGTGGTCGTTCACCAGCAAGGGTTACCCCAACTGAACTTACTTTCCCGGTTACTAATGAGAAAGGTGAAGGGGGAATTACCTACTATCAGGTGAGTACTAATTACCAGCAGGAACTTGTCTGCGGTGCAACTGATTACAATAATCCGACAATATACGGTCGTACTGCCGATGTGCGCAAACTTGGTTCCAGTGAGAATTTAATTACTACTGGGTTAGTAGTAGAACCGGATGACACGGCACCAGAATTTGCGGTAGAAGGAGAGACCGATACTGCAAAATTAGAACGCGTAGCAAGAAAACGAAGTTGGGGAATAAAAGAAAAACTTTATCAAGGTGACGGAACAAGTGTGGAATATTTCAAACCGGTGCCAATGCTCCGTTTACGCATCCGAGTTGCTCCTGAAACCCTTACTGGTGCAGGGAGTGTAACTCTAACCAGCTTAAAAGTAGACCTTATCGGTGACCTACCATATAACCATATTCAGTCCGTGGCTCTTTATAAAGATGCCAATGGTAATGGTCTCTTTGATGCTGAGCCAACCCGTGGGGGAACACCGGTAGATACTTTCTTATCTTCCGCTACTTTCACTATTGATAAGAAAGCTGTGATTGTGCTGAGTGGAGCAAAGATGCAGACGATTAGTTCCACTGAGCAAACCTATTTCATAACTCTCCGAGTGAACGAAAACGCAGGAATAAATCCTGATGGAACATTTACTGCTTATCCGGTGGGTTTAAGATTGGTTGACTCCACTTATCTTACAACGGATATGCGTATAGAAACTACCGAAAATAATTTCCCGATGAGTTCTTCTCTGCCGAAAATTTCCCGAGCTCCCACTAAAGTGTATGTAGAAATTAAGGAGATTGGTGCTTGGTATGACCCGGATGTTGGTGGTCCCCTGCCACTGCAGAGATTATCTACGGTTCCCCAAGGGACAAGAGATGTGGGAATTATCCGTATTGGTTTCTGGGTGAATGAATTTACTGGACTGTTTGATTCAATGGAAAAAGTTGTTCATACCACGGCTAAAGGTGGTGTAGATAATGATATCACTTCTTTACAACTCTGGCCGGATAAGAACCGTAATGGTACCTTTGAACCAGCAATTGACCAGCCAGCAATTACTCCGGAAGCAAAATTTGTGGGCACACAAGCACGACTGCAACTTAATCTTCCGGACTTAATTGAAAAGACAACTAAGTATTATTTCTTAACTTTTGCTTTTCACGATTCTGCCGGGATTAGTTCAGAACATGGTCTTTTCTTAAGTAATGATAGTTTCTATTTCAGTGAAGGGAAAAATATTCTTCCTCCGGACTGGACTTTTGAATCGGGGAAAGTTGTAGTTACTCCGACAACGGATGTTCTTTACCTAAAATCCGGCAAAGTTGTTCCCGGAGCAGTTACCCAAGGGGATAAAAATGTTGCTTTAGTTAAACTTGACCTTTATACCCATAGTGAGACCGGTGGACGGACCGCAATTTGGCAAAAACTGAAACTTGACCGGATTGGGATTGGAACCGATACTGATGTTTCGGCAATTAAGGTTTATTACGATATAAACCGTAATGGTCTTTTTGAACCAGTAACTGACCAGATTGTTTCCCCAATTGATAAACCATATCGTTTTAGTAACGGTACTGCTGAAATACCCATTCTCGGTGAACGGGGTGGACAGGAAATTACCGTTCTTCCCAAATCATACTTTGTGGTCTATGATATTGATTATCTTGCCGCTACCGGAATGACCAAACTTGGTCTGACTATACCGAACACTGGTTATGTTCTGGTTTATTCACCGGATATCGTCAGTGAGAAAGGTCCTCGTGAAGAAGGGGCTGACCCACGCTTCCCGGTAAAAGCCGAAATTATCAATGTTAATGAATATCCTGACCGGGTGACCATTAATGCTCAAGATACGGTTACTAAAGGACAACTTACTCAAGGGAATAACACTTATGCGATTACCTGGCTTTCCTTAGAGACCGATTATTCCGAAGCATTATGGTACGGGATGAAGATTCTTAAGACCGGTGATGCCAGTGATTCCGATATTAGTAGAGTAAGTATCTGGCAGGATGTGGATAGAAACGGTCTACTTGAACCGGCAACTTACTATACCGAGACCAAAGATAAGGACTATTTACTTGGTGCGGGCTATTTCGGGAATACCGGTAATCCGGGTGAATGTTTAATTGGGATTAGTGCGGAGACCGGTTTACCGATGGTGAATTCTACCTGGACGGTTCAGAAGATTGAAACCGCAAACCGTAATCTCAAAAAGTACTTCATTGTTTTTGACATTGACAAGAATGCTGAACCTTACCACACACTTGGTGTAAAAATTGCTAAACTTGAGGACTACTTTATCTCCAGCCTGAATATTATTTCTACCGCTACGACTAATGTTCCTTTTGAATCAAAACTACGGGAAATTATTCCGACACCACGCCAAGTTACGGTTAGTTCCGAAAAAATGAATCTGACTAAACTGAGAAGTGAACTGAGTGCTTCCGATTCTTTAGTTGAGGTAGAATCAACTGGTGATTTTCCCGCACAAGGTTATTTGGTAATCAATGGTGAGATAATGCGTTACCGGGAAAAAGGTGACAATTATTTCCAATTAGAAACTGGTGCTCAAAGTGGTGAACCTAAACGGGGTGAATATGGAACTAAAGGCAAAGTTACTACTCATCCTGCAGGAAGTATCGTCAGTGGTAAAATTGACCAGGGGACAGTTAACTGGCCCTTGCTTAAACTCTGGGTCTCCTGTGATGGTTACCAGGTGAGATGGCAGAAACTTAAACTTGACCGGATTACCGTAACTGAAAGTGCGGATAAAGATATAAAATTAGTTAAAATCTGGCAGGATAACGGTGACGGTATCTTTAATCGTGTCTCCGGCGAAGCTGGTGAAGCCGGAGCGGGAGAAAATGTTGCCGATATTTTAGTTGGTTCAGGAACTTTCAATGGTGGGATTGCTTATTTACCTCTGCGCGCTCAAGGTAAGGATTTTGTTTTGATTGAAACTACACCTAAACTTTATTTTGTGACTTCAGATATTGACCCCAGTGCAATCAGTGGACATACAATCGGTTTAAAAGCTAAAAAAGATGTAAATGAAAATTACTTGACTGTAGAAGACCCACATATTGTTCTTGACTTTTCCTTTGAAACGGTAACGCCTGTCCTTGTTCCTACGGAAGACCGGATGGAAGTAAGATATGAAGATATTCTCCCGACCGAAGTTATTCAAAATCAAAAAGAAGTGAAAGTAATGCGGCTGAATTTACGCACCAATAAAAATACTGTCCTTTGGCAGTCATTACGAGTTGACCTGACTGGTTCAGCACGGGATAAGGATATCTCTCTAATTAAACTCTATAAAGATGTGAATAATAATGAAACCTTTGATGCTCCGGATGTAAGTGCCGGTATCATCTCTCAAGGAACTGAAGTTTTTGCTGAAGGTATTTCTACACTACGACTGAAAAATGCGGAAGAAATTACTACCCGAGCACAAAACTATTTTATTGTTTTTGATTTTGACCCGTTTGTAATTGTGGATAGTTTCATCGGGATAAAAATTGGCAACATCAGCTATTTTACCGTGGGAGAACCGGATTGGGTTATTCCCAAGGCACTTCTGGAGAAGGCAGGAACTGAAGGAATTGCAGAAAAAGACCTCAGAGAATGGATGGAAACAGAGGATACCTCTTACCAGACAAAATTAACTAAAGTATCAGAATATAGTGATACGGTTACTTTCACACCAGAAAGTATTGTTCCTTCAGTCGGTGCTTACCAGGGTGATACTAATGTTCCAATGGTTCGTTTTACCTTAAGAACTGAAGTTTCGGAAGCCTACTGGAAAGGATTACGAGTTGAACGGTTAGGAACTGGCTTAGCTATACCTTCCGGGTCAAATAACGATATACTCAAAGTTAAAGTTTATCAGGATATCAACTTTAACGGTAATTGGGACACTTCTGATGTTTTAATCGGTGAGAGTAGCTTCCCGGAAGATAAATTTGGTCCTTTAACCGATATAGTAATTGATACCCAAACAATTACTCCCACCGCTAAAACCTATTTCGTCCTTTATGACATTCATCCTACTTCCTCTACTGCCGGGAATACGGTTGCGGTACGTATTGTCTCCCCGGTCTGGTTTACTGTAAATTTACCCAACCAGATGTTTGATGTTAATTTACCCTTTGAAACTTCACTCCTGTCAATTAGAGCATCCAGTTTGAAAGTAGAATTCCGTGATTTAGCCCCCGCTGCCGTTTTACAAAAGTCAACTGATGTGGTTTTGGCGAAACTTATTCTTTCCACTGACCGTAGTTACCTCTTGCTCAATAAATTACGCCTAACCCAGATTGGTACAGTAGAAAGTGGTACTGATAAAGGACAAGGTGACCTTAAATCAGTGGGCATCTACTATGATGACAACACTGATGGTATTTGGCAGTCAACAAATACATTACTTGGTGAAGTTGTCCATTTTGGTTTTGATAAGGAAGGTAAAGTCGGTACACCTGAATTCAGTGCTGGTGGTTTGGAAATAACTTTATCTCCAGCACAGGTGATTACTTCTACAAATATTGGTAGACCAAAGACTTACTTTATTGTTGGTGAGATTGGCGAGAAAGATAAGAGTGATACTTCAACTGAGGGTAACGAAGTGGGAATCCAAATCACTAAAATTGATAATTTCATTCGTACCCCCGAATCTTCAATTGGGCATAAGGATAACCGTTTCCCGATACGCACGAAAAAATTGCAAATTAAACATCGTGCGACACCGGTCGTAAAACAGATTGATGCCCGACCGGAAACACCGGAAACAGAATTTGAAGCTTGGACGAATTCCACTTCTGAACTGTTTGCCTCCTGGCAGACTGGTTTATTAGTTTCACAATTTGAGGCAACTTTGACTAAGGTAGAATATACTGTTGGTCGTTATCCGGAAAGTACTGACTTGACCGGCGGTAGATGGCAAGACGCTGGAACTACACAAGAAAAAGTAGAAAAAAAGGTTGGTGGACTTACTCTTGAACCAGCAAAGGTTACTCGTTTAGCGGAAGATGTTTCCGCAACTGTAACTGATAAAATCCGTGTTATTTCTACTAAAGATTTTCTGGATAACGGTTATCTCCATATAGGTCAGGAAATTATCTCTTATAATACTAAGAGTGGGAATGAATTTACCGGTTTAACCCGGGGAATGTTTAATACTACAGCACAAGATTTTTGTGCTGGTACAGTTGTCTCGGATAAAGCCTATTATTATTCAGTAAGAGCAAAATCAAGAACTGCTGATGGTTCAGAGAAAGAAGGAGTTCCGTCTTATGCGCTAATCCGGGTAGATGTTTCTCCACCTACTACGCCGGGTGTTCCTGAACCGTTACCGGTAAAAGCACAACAACCGGAACCTTCGGGGAAATACCCAATGGAATGGAATTTCGCTAAAGATGAAGAGTCCGGTGTGGAAGCTTACGAACTTCAGGAACAGGTGGATAATGACCCGGTCTGGAGGACGATTGGTGCTTTGAAATCTGAGCGTACTGCAGTAGTAATTGGTGACGGAAGTAACCTCTTTGAAGTTTCGGATTCACTCTATAAAGTTGTCTCCAAAGCCAGTCCTTCTCTTAAAGCGCCTACTTTAAGTGAAGCACGCAAAACAATTCCTAACAATGCACGTCCGGAAGGGCATTTCTATTCCTACCGTCTGCGGGCGAAGAATGTTGCTGGTTCTTGGAGTGAATGGACATCACCGAGTGCCCCGGTAGTTACCGGTCTCCCTGAGGAAGTAATCAAGAATGCTTATGCTTATCCTAATCCAGCGGATATTCGCAAAACTGGTGAAGAAGGGAAAGTACATATCAATTTCATGATTTCCGAAGCTTCAACTCAAAAACCAGTTCCGGTAACTATAACCATATATGATTTACTTGGTTATAAAGTCAAAGAATGGAAATTTACTGCTACGGAAGCAACTCCTGATTGGGGAACCGGAGAGTCTGAATGGGAAACACCAGGTGGAATCGTTTGGAATGGTACGAATGAGTATGGAGATAAAATATCTAAAGGTGGTTATATCTGCAGAATTACTATTGAATCACCAAGTAAAGGTAAAGTTAGTGCAACAGTCAAAATTGGCATCATCCATTAATAAAGACGATGCAAACAGATTTAGACGGATTCAAACAGATAAATTTATCTGTCTGAATCGTGGACATTATCTGTTTGAATCGATTACTTGAAAAAAAGTCCTTGACAAAATGCAAAATCTGGATATAATTACTTATGGAGACGATGTAAACAGATGAAAAGAACTGATTCAAACAGATTGTTTTTTATCTGTCTGAATCCGTCTAAATCGTCTCTCTCACGACAAACGGCAAACCCGGAGTAATCCGGGGACGCAAAGCCAACGAGTCCCGTAAAAGAGCATTCGCTCTCTACGGGATGGTCGGGTTACCGAAGAGAAAAATGAATAAGTTACAGGTTACAGGTTACAAGTTACAAGGTATAGATAATAACCGAGTAAATCCCCAGAGAATGTTTAATCTGGGATACTCGGTTTTTTTATTTTTATTCCGCAAAGTTTCTTACCTATCACCTAATCACCCAATTACCCAGTTACCCAATTATCAGAAAACCAAGGGAGCCGCTCACCTACCCGGCGGCTCCCGAGGATTACGCAACCCTTGGCGTTTTTCTCTTCGGTTATTGGTTATCGGTTATTGGCTATTGGTTGTCAGTTCACCACTCTTCGCTAAATATAGCGGTGGTCAGCCGGGAATGTTTTTATCTTGGGGTGCGGGTGCAAGAAGTTTAGCTATGGGTAGAGCGTTTATGGCTATTTCTGATGATGCTTCTGCAACTTATTGGAATCCCGCAGCAATGAGTCAAATAGTGAGAAAGGAACTGATGGGTTTAAATGTTAAACTCTGGGAGGATACAGATTATAATTTTCTTTCCTATGTGCATCCAACTGCAAAGTTTGGTGTTTTTGGGATAAATTATACTGCTTTACGTTCCGGTGGATTTATTAGTGCTCCTTGGGATAAAATGAATGAATCGGACTGGTACCAGAAAGTGTTGTCAGCCGGTTATGGTAAGTTTGAAGACAAACAGGAAGCAGTAACTATTGCTTACGGAAAAAAAGTTTTAGAAAACTATATTCAGAATTTATCCGGAGGTATTGCGACAAAGTTTATTAGCCGGCAATTAGATACTTCTAAAGATAATCATTTCAGTTTTGATGTCGCTTTATTTTTAGAAAGTTTAAATTCTTATCCAATAAGTTTAGGTTTTAAATTACAAAACCTTTTAACCTTTTCTTATCCTGCTGGTGTCACTGATGACCGTTTTCCTTTAACTTTTCGTTTTGGTGTAGGTTACAAAACTTTGAGAGATAGGATGATTCTTGCTCTTGATTTTGATAAAATGATGAAAGCAAATATAGGTTGGCATGTTGGTGCCGAATATTGGCTACTTGATTTTGCAGCGGTAAGGATGGGTTTTGAAGGACAAGCAAGTGAATTAAATGAATCAGCCGTTGGTCTCGGTTTGAAATATAAAAATTATGGTTTTGATTATGCCTTTGCTTTACATGAACTTGGTACTTCGCATCGTTTTTCCGGAACTTTTCGTTTTGGCGCTTCAGTGGTAGCAAAATGGGAAGAAGCAGTTCGTCGTTTAAGTCAAGAAGGAATGGAATCCTATCGCCAAGGTGATTATGCTTTAAGTACTGAACGGTTAAATAAATTACTTGACCTTGACCCAAGAAATCGGGAAGCAAAAAGGTTAGTTTCTAAACTAGAAACAATTATACCGATTACCCCCAAAGTAGTTGAACCGACAAGAGATGCCGAACTTACTCGTCGTGGTATCGCCGCTTATGTAGAAGGTGACCCGCAAACCGCAGTTAATGTTTTGCGTTACGCTTTGAGTTTACAACCACAGAATGAAACAATTCTGAGAATCCTTAACCGTGCGGAGAAAGAAGTTGGTGAAAGACCTACCGAACCGGAAGCGGTTACTCCTCCCCCAGCGGCATTTAGTTATCTTGACCAGAAACTTTATCGTGCTCTTGAATATATTTATGCTAAACAGTATGATAAAGCAGTGCTTGAATGTCAAGAAGTGTTGAATCTTGAACCAAATAATGTTATTGCAATGGAACGGATGGGTTCAGCACTTTTCTTAATGAATCAGAGAGAATTAGCACGGAAAGTTTGGATGAAGGCTTTAGAAATTGACCCGAATAATACAGTAGTCCGGGAAGCATTGGGGCGTTTGAAATAAATGATGAAAAAATATTATAATAAAGAGGATAGAAAAATGAAAAAAATACTTCTTATCTTGGTTTTTACTATTTCGCTGTTTTACTATTCCACTATTTCACGATTCCACTATCCTGCCATCTCTTACGCTCAAGCACAGGTAACTTTCGATTATTCAACTCTTCTCCAGAGAAAAATGGAATTAGAAAACGAATATCGGCAAAGAATACAAGAAATTCTTGACCGAATTATCGGACCGGAGAAAAGTAAAATTACTGGTATCCAGATTGAATTGAAATTGGAAAGACAGGAGACAAGACGAGAAGCAGCAGCCGGAAGAACAAAAGAAGAAAAAAGTTATGAACTTGGGAAAGAGGAATATATTCTTCCCGGCGTACCGGCACCACGCGGTTTAACTCCCAAAGAAAAACCATCTACGGAAGAAACAGAAAAAGCAGCAACTGGTGAATCAAAGGTGGTTATTCCTACCTTGATTAATAAAATCAGAATTGCTCTTGCGATTGATGAAAAAATTCCCGATGAAAAAATTGTTAAGGTGCGCGATTTACTCATTGATTCACTGGGTATTGATTTCAAACGCGGTGACGAAATAAAAATTACGAAAATTGCTTTTTCTTCTACTGTTCCTCCGCTGGCAAGTATCTGGTCAAAAGTTTTTGCTAATCCCTACTTAGTATTTCTTGCTGGATTAACTTTACTTCTTATCTTTTTCCTCTTAGGTCCTTTAAGTCGGTTTTTACGCAACTTAACCGAAGCACTGCGGGAAGGACGAGGAACAGAAGTGACTATTCAAGGGAAAACGGAAACCGTTGGTGGTGCAGGTGGTCTTGGTGGTGGTGTTGGCGGCGTTGGCGGTGGTCTGCTTAGCTTAGGTGGTGAAGGCGCATTAGAAATTGAAAAGAAAGAAAAGAAAATAGAAGAAAAGAAAGGCATACCTTTTTCTTTTATCAATAAGGATAATTTAAAAAATCTTATTTACTTATTACAGGAAGAAACACCGGAAACCGTATCTTTGGTTTTGACCCATCTTGATGCGGAATTAAGTGGCGAAGTATTTGCTTCCTTACCGGCAGAGATACAAATGCGTGTTGCACTTTGTTTAGCTGGGGTTAAATTAACCAGTGAAGACGATGTGCGTCGGGTGGAGACAGATATCCGAAAGAAAATTGATTTTCTTGTTGGTGGAATTGATTCATTCCTCCAAATTCTTGACCAAGTGGATACAAAAACAAGAAAAGAAATGCTTGCCGCCTTGGAACAGGAATCACCGAGATTAGCCCAGAAAGCGCGGGAACGAATTTTTCTTTTTGAAGATATGCCTAAACTTTCCGACCAGGCAATCCAATTTCTACTTCGCGAAGCGCGGATTGAAGACTTAGCAGTCGCTTTGAGAGGAGCAGTTGCACCAGCAATAATGAATAAGTTTCTGACGAACATGTCAGAAGGTGGTAAAGCACTGCTTAAAGAAGAAATGGAATTTGGCCGGCCGGTTACACCGGAACGAGTTGAAGAAGAACAACGGCGAATTGAGAAAATTGTCCGGAAAATGGCTGAGGAAGGTAAAATTATTCTTACTCGTCCTGGTGAAGAAAGAAAAAAACGTGGTATTGAAGTTGAAGGTAAATTGCAAAAATTAGAACTTGACCGGGGTAGAAAAAATGAAGAAGAAATAAAAACCGAAGAAACGCCTGACCCCCAAAAAGCAATAGAATATTATAATTCCGCTATACAAGCGTATCAGAGTAGACAACTTGAATTAGCAATTAAAAATTTAGAGAAAGCATTTTTTCATAATTCTAATTTCTGGCAGGCATATCAATTACTCGGTAATTGTTATTATTCTCGTGGGATGACTAAAGAAGCATTTACTGCTTATGAGCAAGCATTAAAATTAAATTCTGCCAATCGGCAGTTACGCGATTGGTTAACTTTACAGAAACTGCGTTTGACTAAAGTATAAAAAAATATTCCCTCTTGAGGCAATTACCTCTTGGGAAAGGAGTGAATGAAAAAATGAACGAAGAAAAAAAAGATAATCAGGAATTTTTATCTCCCCCGCCACTTCCGCCAGTAACTGTTTCTTTAGGTCCGGCAGTGGTTCCGCAACCACCGGCACCTTCTTTACCAGTTTCTCCGGAAATTCTTCCTCCTTTGGAGACGGGAACTGATTTGTTCCAAGAAATGGGAGGGAGAGCTGTTTTAGAACGTCGTCTCTGGGAAGATAAACTACGTGCTAAAGAAGAAGAAATCTGGGCAGTAAAACAGGAAATGGAATTATTGCAACAAAAAGAGAAAGCTGCCCGTCAGGAAAAGGAACAAGAACTAATTTCAATCCGTCAACAGTTAGAAAAAGAACTTGAAGAGATGCAAGCAAAACTTGCCGAAACAAAAGAAAAAACTTTCCTCCAAACAATCCGGGTTAAAGAAGAAGAAACAATGTCTGCCCGAGTAGAAATGGCAATTAAAGAATCGCAATTACGTGCTTTACGGGAACAGAAAGATAAAGAACTTAGTGATTTAAGAGAAAGATATGAAAGAAAATTTGCGGAAAAAGTGAAACAACTTAACGAAGAAGCCGCACGAAAAATAGTTCTCTTAGATGATGGACTTAGAAAACTGAAAGAAGAATTAAGCGAAAAAGAACTCCGTAGCCGGCAGGAATATAATCTCTATACCGAGCGATTAAAAGCAAAAGACGAAGAAGTGGTTTCTTTACGTAATGAAATGATTCTCCAACAGGCAAAATTACGTAGTGAATACGAGAATAAAATGCAGGAATTGGAAACAAGAAGGACACGGTTAGAGAAAGAAGTTGTTAACTTAGAAAAAGAATTTACTCTTGAACGAAATAGTCTTTTGGAGAAATTGAAACTTAAAGAAGAAGAAGTTAAACATTCAGAGAAAGAATTGACTTTACAGATGGGAGAAGTGCACGCTGAATATCGTGGTAAGATAAAATTACTTGAAGATGAAAGTAAACGTCTTCAAGAAATGATTAATGATTTGCATATCAAAGAACAAAGTTATGAAAGAAAGTTATCTGCACAAGAAAAAGAAATAGAAAATCGTTATCTCACTCAAATTCGTGATTATGAGCACAAATTACAAAATTGGGAAAAAGAAAAAGGATATTTAATCCAAGAATATGAAGAGAAAATTCGCAACTTACTTATTGAACAGGGTCTTAATCTTAAAGTTAAAGAGAAAGAATTTGACCAGGAACGCATCCTTTGGGAAGAAAGAATTAAACTTAAAGAAGATGAATTAAAGAAAGAAACTGAAAAGGTTCGTTTCCAATTAGAGAATAAAAATGAAAATCTTGATAAAGAAATAGAAAAATTAAACAGTATCTTGAATTCCACAAATCAGAACTATGAACAAAAATTGCGTACTACAGAAATTGAATTACGCGAACGCTATTCAAATCAAATCCAGGATTATGAACACAAACTGCATAATTTGGAAAATGAGAAAAGTCGTTTAGTAGAAGATTATGAACGAAAATTACGTGACCTGATGATTAATTCTGGTTTCAATTTAAGTGAGAAAGAAAAAGAAATACGCGCTCATTATGAAAATAAGGTCGCTGAATTAGAAAAAGCTAAAGAAGACCACGAAAGAAAATCGTCTGAACGAGAAAGAGAACTGGAGAATCGTTATCTGCTACAGGTGCAAGAATATGAATTCAAATTACGCAATTTAGAAAATGAGAAAGGACAAATTGTCCGGGACTATGAACAAAAAATACGCGAATTAGTACTTGCCCAAAGCAACACCTTGCGTGAATATGAACGAAAATTTGCTGACTTCAGTAATTTCCAAAATCGTCTCCTTGAAGAAATGAAACTTTTAGAATGGAAAACGCGACAAGAAAAAGTTATCCTTGAAGAAAAAATCCAAAATAAAGATAAAGAAATATCTATTCATAAAGGAGATTTAGAACAGAAAATAAAAACTATTGAAGAAAAAAATAGAGAACAAATTACTTTAAAAAGTTACATTGACCAGTTAGATGTGTCGGTCAAGGAACTAAAAGATATACTGAATAAGAAAGAAAATGAAATAAAAAATTTAGAAGACACTATCAGTGAAAAAGTAAAAAGTGAAGAAGAACTAAAAAAATATCTGGATGAGATAAAAAATGAATTCACAACGAAAAGAGATGAAATAAAAGAAGAACTAAGTGATAACCTTTCTTTAGCTCTGCTCTATTTTGGTAAAAAACTTGCTGAAGAACGCGAGGAAAAAGAAAAAATACTTAAGTTAAAAGAAAATGAAATGAACACTCTTATGGTAAAAATTCAAGAAATAGAAAAGAAAAAATCTTTCTTTACCCGTCTAATTGATTGGTTAAAAACACCAATAATAAGAGTTTAATTTTTTTATTCTTGGTATTAAAAAATTCCCCAATTCAAAATCTTAAATCCTAAAACAATATCTGAATCATTTGTACTCCGGATTTGTTTAGAATTTCTCACTTGGGATTATTCGCTCAACCCCGTAAAAAATTTTTAAGTTTACGGGGTTGACTTTTTTGTCTTAAATAACTACAATTGATTACGCAGATTTTGAAAGGTGATTATACCGATTACCAATAATATTTTATCTGTGTAATCATTCTTGAAAAAATGATTCATTTAACTCGCCTTAATGGACAAAGAGTAGTTATTAATGCCGAATTGATTGAATCTATAGAACAACAAACATTGAATACAGTAATTTCTTTGACCAATGGGAATAAAATTCTGGTAAAAGATACCGTAGAAGAAATAATTAGAAAAGTGACCAATTATCGCGGAGAGGTCTTAGTTGAATCCGAACGCATTAAATCTCAACAAAACAAATAAGTAAATTTCAAATTTGGCATTTGGACTTTTTGAAGGAGGTTAAAGATGGATATTGCAACAATTGCGGGTATTGCTATTGGTTTAGGTTTATGTGCGCTTGGTATTATTATTTCTGCCGGGATAGGTGGTTTTGTCTCTTTCATTAATCTGCCTTCCATTTTGATAACCTATGGAGGCACATTTGCGTCTTTAATGGTAAATTATCCTTTAAATCGGGTGGTAAACTTTTTAAAAGTTTTTAATAAAGCAATTAAAGAAACCTATGAGGATCCACAGGAAATTGTTAATACTTTTACTGATTTTTCTAAACGAGCACGCACGGAAGGATTTCTTGCTTTAGAACGGGATGTGCGGGATTTAAAAAATGATTTTTTGCGTCGTGGAGTACAGTTAATCATTGACGGTGCCGATGCTGAATTTATTCGTAACTTAATGGAGACCGAACTTACTTTTATTCGGGAAAGACATAAAATCGGGCAGGAAATGTTTTTTTCTTTGGGTACATATAATCCGGCTTGGGGTATTACCGGAACAGTAATCGGTTTAATTTTAATGTTGAGACAACTTGAAGACCCGAGGATGATTGGTATTGGTATGGCGGTAGCGCTTCTTACTACTTTTTATGGATTGGTAGGTGCATATTTAATCTGGAATCCAATCGGCGGCAAACTACGCCGGAAATCGGAAGAAGAAATTTTTATCAAGGAAGTAATCATTCGTGGAGTAATGCTTCTTCAAGCCGGAACCGCTCCAAGTTTGATTGAATCAAATTTGAAAGCTTATATGGAACCGAAAACAAGACAGATTGGTATACCGCCGAGATAATAGTGGTTCAGGTGCCACTTTGAACCATAGTAGATAGAAAAAAAATGCCTTTTGGTAAACGTGATTTCACTCCTAAAGATATTGGTAACCCCGCACCACCATGGTATTGGAGTTATACTGGAATGGCGCTTTTAGTGCTTGCTTTTTTTGTGTTTTTGGTTTCAAAGACGGCAATGAAAAAAGGGGAACAACTTACGGATGTAAAAAAGAAGTTAGAAGAAGTGAAAGAAGCAATGAAAGAAGAGAAAAAAGTTGAAGGAAAACCAAAAATAGAAGAAGGAATAACTACACGAATTGACCGAGAGAAAGGATTAATTATTTCTTTAAAAGAAAAGATACTCTTTGAAACTGGTAAAGCTGACCTTCCTCCGGAAGCAAAAGCAGTTTTAGATAAACTTCATCCAGTTTTCTTACAAATACCCAACCAAATCATTGTTGAAGGTCATACGGATAATGTACCAATCAAGACGATGCAATTTCCTTCTAATTGGGAACTGTCTACTGCTCGTTCAACACAGGTTATTCGTTATTTAATTGAAGAGAAGAATTTTCCTAAAGAAAGGATTTCGGCTACTGGTTATGGTGAATATCATCCGGTTGTTTCTAACGATACACCGGAAGGGAGAGCAGAAAACCGAAGAGTAGATTTTGTTATCCGTCCGTTGAGATAAAAGTTCAAATGTCAAAATCCAAATTTCAAATGAAATCCAAAATCCAAATAACAAATTTGGCATTTGAGCTTTGACATTTGACATTAACAGGAAGATGGCAATTGCAAGAGAAGAAACAAAAGAAATAATCGGGATACCCTGTCCACCGTGGATGAGCAGTATGTCCGACATTACTACGCAGGTATTATGTTTTTTTGTAATGCTTTTTGCATTTTTCGGTGCAAAAAAGATGGAACAACTTGAACGGATAGAAAAAAAAGTTGAAGTAATGATCAAAATGGAAGGGATAGAAGAGGTAAAAACGAAAATTGAACCTGAAAAAGGATTGGTTATTTCTTTAAAAGAGAAAATACTCTTTGAAACTGGTAAAGCTGACCTTTCTGACCAGGCAAAAACAATTTTGGATAAGATGTATCCTATCTTTTTAAAAATCCCGAATACAATTATCGTTGAAGGACATACGGACAATGTGCCGATAAAGACGGTACAGTTTCCTTCTAACTGGGAACTTTCTACTGCCCGAGCGACACGGGTTGTGCGTTATTTGATTGAAGATAAGAATTTTCCTAAAGAAAGGATTTCGGCTACTGGTTACGGTGAATATCACCCGGTTGTTTCTAATGATACACTGGAACGAAGAGCACAGAATCGGAGGGTAGATTTTGTTATTGAACCTCTGGGAGAGAAACAGAAAACTGCAGCGGATAAACTTTTACTAATTGGTACTAAAACTCTTGAAGAATAAGGGGCAATCGCCTCGGGAGACACTCACCTTAAGAGGCAATCACCTCAGGAGAGGGAGAAAAAATATTTATGGCAAAGAAGTATATCTATTTTTTTGCTAACGGGTATGCGGAAGGTAATGCGAAAATGAAGGACTTGCTTGGTGGTAAGGGAGCAGGTTTAGCTGAGATGACCAATGCCGGTGTACCGGTCCCACCGGGGTTTACGATTACTACTGAGGTTTGTCGGTATTATTACAAACATCAAGGTAAATTACCGAAAGAATTAGATAGCCAGTTCAAAAAAGCGTTAGTAAGACTAGAAAAAGTTAATCGAAAAAAATTTGGTGATCCGGTAAATTCGCTTTTAGTTTCAGTGCGGAGTGGAGCAAAATATTCAATGCCCGGGATGATGGATACAATTCTTAATCTGGGGATGAATGATAAAGTTGTGCAGGGATTATCTCGTGCATCGGGTGACCCACGGTTTGCCTGGGATGCTTATAGACGTTTTATTCAGATGTTTGGTAATGTAGTGAAAAGTATTGAGAAAAGCGATTTTGAACACATTTTAGAAAAAAGGAAAAAAGAAAAAAATGTTCAATTTGATACTGAACTTAATGCACAAGATTTGCAAGAGGTGGTTAGAGAATATAAAAAATTATACCGGGGAAAAACAGGTGAAGATTTTCCTCAAGAACCATTTTTACAATTTGAATTAGCACGAGATGCAGTATTTAAATCGTGGAATAATCCACGTGCAGTTACTTATCGGCGTCTGAATAAAATTTCTGAAGATTTAGGTACCGCAGTTAATATACAAACGATGGTTTTTGGTAATTTAGGTGAAGATTCAGCAACTGGTGTTGGCTTTACTCGTAATCCAGCTAACGGAGAAAGGGAGTTCTACGGTGAATATCTCATCAATGCACAGGGTGAGGATGTAGTCGCGGGTATTCGTACTCCGAAACCAATTAAAGAACTGGGTAAAGAAATGTCTAAAGTTTACCAGCAATTGAAAAATATTACTACGCGTTTGGAGAAACATTATCGGGATGTTCAGGATTTTGAGTTTACTGTTGAAAAAGGTAAACTTTATCTTCTGCAAACACGAATTGGTAAACGTACGGCACAGGCAGCAATAAAAATTGCGGTAGATATGGTTAAAGAAAAATTGATTACTAAAGAAGAGGCAATTTTGCGGATTGACCCGGAACAGATTAACCAACTTCTTCATCCAGTAATTGACCCTAAAGCAAATCCAGAAGTAATTGCTCACGGGTTACCCGCGTCACCGGGTGCAGCGGTTGGGAAGGTAGTATTTGACGCAAATATAGCAGTAGAAAAGAGTAAAAATGAGCCGGTAATCTTAGTCCGTCTGGAGACAAATCCTGATGATATTCACGGTATGGATGCGGCTAAAGGTATTCTTACGGCACGGGGTGGAATGACTTCCCATGCGGCAGTAGTTGCCCGTGGTATGGGTAAACCATGTGTAGTAGGTTGCGAAGAAATTCTGATTAATTATCAAGAAAAATTTTTCAAAGTGAACAGTGTCGTCATTAGAGAAGATGAATGGATTACTGTTGATGGTTCTACGGGAAGAGCGATCCGGGGTAGGGTACCTTTAGTTGAGCCGAGTGTCTCCGGTGAATTTGCTACTTTTATGTCTTGGGTAGATGAATTGAGAAAATTAAAAGTCCGGGCAAATGCGGATATTCCGCGGGATGCAAGGGTGGCTCGGCAGTTTGGTGCGGAAGGGATTGGTCTCTGTCGTACTGAACATATGTTTTTTGCTAAAGACCGGCTACCATTGATGCAAGAAATGATTATTGCCGATAATGAAACTGAACGAAGAAAAGCGTTAGATAAACTCTTTCCTTTACAGAAGAATGATTTTCTTGGTCTTTTCCGTGAAATGAAAGGTTATCCGGTAACGATTCGTACTTTAGATCCCCCCTTACACGAATTCTTACCGAAGACAGAAAAGGAATCCGAAGAATTAAGCAAAAAGATTAGTATTCCAAAAGAAAAAATTTGGAACAAATCACTCACCTTGCATGAGTTTAATCCAATGCTTGGACATCGTGGTTGTCGTCTGGGAATAACCTATCCAGAAATTACTGAAATGCAGGCACGAGCAATCTTGGAAGCAGCAGTGGAATTGGCGAAAGTAGGTGATATAATAATTCCAGAAATTATGATACCTTTAGTTGGTACTTTAGAAGAATTCCAAGACCAACGGGCAATTGTTGACCGTGTAGCAAAAGAAGTAATGGAAAAATACGGAATAAAAATAAAGTATCTTGTCGGAACAATGATTGAAATACCACGGGCAGCAATTACTGCCGATGAGATTGCTTCCAGTGCTGAATTTTTTTCCTTTGGGACGAATGATTTAACTCAGATGACTTATGGTTTTTCTCGTGATGATGCGGGTAAATTCATTAGAATTTATCGTGAGAAAAAAATCTTGAAAGAAGACCCTTTCCAAACTTTAGACCAAAATGGAGTAGGTCAACTTATAGAAATTGGTATAAAGAAAGGTCGAAAAAAGAAAAAAGATTTAAAAATTGGTATCTGTGGCGAACATGGAGGTGACCCGGAATCAGTAAAATTCTGTCATCGGGTCGGGATGAGTTATGTTTCCGCTTCGCCTTATCGGGTGCCTTTAGCACGGCTTGCCTTAGCCCAGGCAACAATTGGAGAAAAGAAAAAAATTCTTGAGCATACTTCTAAGTAAAAAGGAGAGTAAAGATGAATTTCTATGAAACAATTTTTGTCTGTTCACCGTTGTTAAATGAAGAAGAAATTGATGCACTTATTAATAAAGTTAAAAGTTTAATTGTTAAAGAAGGTGGAGAAATAAAGAATGTAAACAAATGGGGTAAAAAGAAACTTGCTTATCCGATTAAGCGACACCGGGAAGGATTTTATGTAATCTTAGAATTTTATTCTCCAACAGAAAAAATTAAAGAATTAGAAAATTTATATCGGGTAACTGACAAGATTATTCGTTATTTAACCGTAAGAAAAGAAGAGCCTGTACCCGTTTCGCCACGAAGCGAACCTGTCATTGCTGAAAAAAAGTAGTTGAGAAAAAAGGTCACCTCTTGGGTGGCCTGCCGATGAGGCAGGAGGAAATAAAAAGATGAATTTACGCATACCTGAACAGAATAAAGTTCTTCTTGTGGGAAGGTTGACTCGTGACCCGGATTTGCGTTTTACTCCTCAAGGAAAACCAGTCTGCCGTTTGAGTCTTGCGGTCAATCGCCGTTATAAAGATTCAAACGGGGAATGGCGCGATGAAACTGCTTTTGTTCCGGTTGTCGTCTGGCAGGAATTAGCTGAACGTTGTGCTCGAATGTTAAAGAAAGCAAGTCCGATTTCTTTAGAAGGAAGGTTAAATACTCGAAAATGGATAACCAAAGAAGGTGAAAATCGTTCAGTTTTAGAAGTTGTTGCTCAACGGATACAGTTCTTAAGTAAAGAGGATATCCTTCCAGAAGAAGAATCCGAAACAAGGATTTCTTCTGCATCGGCTGAGAATGATTCAGTAACCGAAGAACAAACTACAAAATCAGATGAAGATGTGCCATTTTAATCCGTATAAGTTTATTTACGGGTGTAGAAACTCCCCTTGAGCAGATTCAAAAATAGATAATCAAACAGGAGGAAAGAAAAAAGGTGAGAAAAATTGCTCCGAGAAAATTTAAAGGTAAAGTTTGTCGTTTTTGTGTTGAAAGAATTGATACACCTAATTTTAGGGAAGTAAACATTTTGCGACGGTACATTAGTGACCGTGGGAAAATTGTCTCTTCACGAACAACTGGTACTTGTGCTTATCATCAAAGAAAATTGGCAATTGCGCTTAAACGAGCACGGCATTTAGCACTTTTACCTTTTACAACTGTAAGACCATGAAAATTATTTTGCAGACCGATGTGTTTAATTTAGGTAAAGCA
The DNA here is from genome assembly GCA_002412545.1 of Elusimicrobia bacterium UBA5214. Lineage (GTDB taxonomy): Bacteria > Elusimicrobiota > UBA5214 > UBA5214 > UBA5214 > UBA5214. The sequence goes on from DHVG01000014.1 coordinate 124,365, forward strand.
GGTGAAATTAAAGAAGTATCCCCCGGATATGCACGAAATTATCTCTTTCCTAAAAGTTTAGCCTTGACCGCTGACGAGGAAAATATCCGTCTCTGGGAAGAGAAAAAAAAATTAGCCGAAAAAAAGGAATTAAAAAAGTTTAAACAGGCGGAAGAATTAGCACAAAAATTAGAAAAAGTATCTTGTACAATTACTGTGAAAAGTGGCGAAGAAGAAAAAATCTTTGGTGCAGTAAATAATGCGGATATTGCTGAGGAATTAAGTAAACAGGGAATAAATATCGATAAAAAAGATATTCTTTTACCTGAGCCAATTCGTCATCTCGGTGCTTATATTGTTGAAGTTCAAGTTCATCAGCGAGTGACTGCCAAGTTGAAATTATGGGTCGTCTCGGGAGGCGTAAAGCCTCGTGGAGGCCACGCCTCTTTACGAGGAGAAACCAATGGTTGAAATTATAGAAAAAATGCCTCCTCAAGCGATAGAAGCTGAAATGGCTGTTTTGGGTTCAATGCTCATTGAAGAAGAAGTAGTTGAGAAAGTAATTAATTTATTGAGTGAAAAAAGTTTCTACAAAGAAGCACATCAACAGATTTATCGTGCTCTATGCCAGCTCTATGAGAAAAATAGAGCAGTTGACCTTGTCACTTTGACTGAAGAATTAAAACGAGAAAAAATTTTATCGGATATTGGTGGTGTCGCTTACCTAAATAGTTTAATCAACTCAGTTACTACTACGGCTAATGTTGAAGATTATGCTGCAATCGTCCGAGAAAAAGTAATCCTTCGTGAATTGATTAAAGTTTCTACTAATATTATTGCTGAATGTTATCGTGAACCGGAGGATGCCAAACTTTTACTTGACCGTGCAGAACAGCAAATATTTTCTATTGCTCAACGGAGAAAGACACAACAACTTATTGAAATTAAGACTTATTTGCATTCGGTTTTAGATAAAGCAGAATCGCTCTATCAAGGTAAAGGATTAATTACTGGTATACCAACCGGATATGTGAAATTTGACACTCTTACAGCGGGTTTACATCCTTCAAATTTAATCATTATTGCGGCACGTCCAAGTATGGGTAAAACTTCGTTATGTTTAAATATTGCCGAAAATATTGCTTTAAAAGAAAAAATTCCGGTAGCAATTTTTTCTTTAGAAATGTCCGTGGAAGAAATTTTACTGCGCTTGCTTTGTTCCAATGCCAGTGTAAACATTAGTGATTTACGTCGTGGATATACTGCGGTAAAAAAAACATTTCGTGCTTTAACTGATGCTGCTTCCCGTCTTTCCGAAGCACCAATTTACTTAAGCGAATCACCAAATTTTACGGTTGACGATATTCGTACAGAAGCCCGTCGTTTAGTTGCCGAAAAAGGACAGATTTTGCTGATTATTGACTATTTACAACTTCTGGCTGGTTTTTCCTCACGGTATGAATCAAGACAACAAGAAATTTCGGATATTTCGCGCTCCCTGAAAAATTTATCTCGCGATTTAAAAATACCAGTAATCGCGGTTTCTCAACTTTCTCGTCGTCCAGAAGAAAAAGAACGTGCCGGACGACCAAGATTATCTGATTTACGGGAATCCGGTGCTTTAGAACAGGATGCGGATGTGGTTGCTTTCATTTATCAGGAACAAGTGAACAAACCCGAAGATAAAGAACTTGAAGGGAGAGTAAAAAAAATTCTTGTCGCTAAACAGCGTAACGGTCCCACTGGCGAATTTGAACTTACTTTTCTTAAAGAATATACCCGATTTGAAAATTTAATTGAAACATAAAAATGAACTTTTATCGACCAACTTGGGTGGAGATTGACCTCAATGCTTTTATTCATAATTTTTTAGTAATTAAAAAAAAACTTCACCCCGTTAGAAATTCCGTAGAGTTGACCGAAGAGACGAAATCTTCTGGTAAGGAGATTAAAGGTTCCGACATTTCTAACGGGGTAAAAATTTTAGCCGTAGTTAAAGCCGACGCCTACGGACATGGGGCAATACCGTTGGTCCGTAAGTTTCTTCAATATGGAGGCGATTATCTAGGTGTGTCCAGTATTGAAGAAGGGATAATTTTGCGCCGTGCTGGTATCCCAATTCCAATCCTTATTCTTGGTAGTATCTATCCCTACGAAACATTCCCACAAATTTTTGAATATAATCTAACCCCTACTGTTGCTAGTCTTCCGGTTATTGAAGAACTTAATCGTTTAGCAAAAAATTATCAATCCGTCTCAGGCAGACTCCCGGTTCATCTCAAAATTGATACTGGTATGGGAAGAATTGGTATTTCGCCATCTCTGGTAAGTGGATTAGTGAAAAAAATTTTCAATTCAAATTTGATTCTAGAAGGTATTTATAGTCATCTTGCTTCTGCGGCTCTTGACCTTGAATATACTTCTCTGCAGATTGATATTTTAAAGAAAATAAAAGATGAACTTGACAAGGAGGGAGTAATCGTTCCTTATTACCATATTGCGAATTCAGCAGCGTTTCTTCGTCATCCGGAGAGTTGGGAATATTTTAATCTTGTTCGTCTAGGATTATTGCTTTATGGACTTCTACCTTACAAAGATGCGAGGAAAGATATTGAAGTTAAACCAGTGTTAAGTTTAAAAACAAAAATTGTTTTTTTGAAAAAAGTTCCTGCTGGTAGAAAGATAAGTTACGGAGGAACATTTGTCACGAAAAGGGAATCATGGATTGCTACTTTGCCGATTGGTTATGCGGATGGATATAGTCGTTTTCTTTCTAACCCCTGCCCGTCCTCCCCGGGGGACTTTGGCAGACGGGGTGGAGAAGTTTTAGTCAAAGGTAACCGTGTGCCGGTAATTGGTCGGGTGACGATGGATATGATTATGGTTGACCTTACTGACCTTATTTCTGCAGGAATACCGATAGAAGTTGGCGAGGAAGTAGTACTCATTGGTGAACAGGGGAGGGGAAGAATTACGGTTGAAGAATTGGCGGAGAAAATTGGGACAATTAGTTATGAAATCGTTTGTGGTTTAAGTAAGCGTCTCCCGCGGGTTTACCGAGAATAAAAAAAATGCGTGCGAATGCTTTTAGTCAAGTGTTTATTAGTCTTGGTAAAGTAACAATACTTATAAAACAAATTTTTCATTGGTTCACGCGAACCAGATTTAGTTGGGTTGATACAATTAATCAGATGATTGAAGTAGGAGTGAAGTCACTCCCGGTAACCGCCTTAACTTCTTTATTTACGGGTATGGTTTTAGCCTTACAAAGTGGTTACGCTACAAGGAATATTTTTAATGAACCAATTTATATCGGAACAGTCGTTGCTTTATCTTTGATTAAGGAATTAGGTCCGGTGCTTACTGCAGTGGTTGTGGTTGGACGTGTGGGAGCAGCTTTTACCGCGGAAATTGGCACGATGAAAGTTACTGAACAGATTGATGCACTTTATACCTTGGGCACGAATCCGGTAAAATATTTAGTTATTCCGAGATTGTTAGCTTGCTTGGTAATGATGCCAATCTTGGCAGTTTTTTCTGATTTTATTGGTATATTTGGAGGATATTTTATTAGTGTGACAAAATTAGCGATAACCCCGGGACAATATTGGAATGACATTTTTGATTTTTTAGTTGTAAAAGATTTTCTTCATGGTTTGATTAAATCACTATTTTTTGCTGGAATTATTGCCTTAGTTTCCTGTTATAAAGGGTTGGAATGTAGTGGTGGTGCCCAGGGTGTAGGTAAGTCGACAACTTCAGCAGTTGTAACTTCAATTGTCTTAATTTTAGTGAGTGATTATTTCTTAAGTAATCTTTTAATGGCAGTTGGTTTATAATGATTAAAATCATTGATTTGCATAAATTTTTTGGCGAAAAAGCTGTTCTCCAGGGGGTAAACCTAGAAATTTATGACGGAGAAACGATTACGATTATTGGTGGGAGTGGTTGTGGAAAGACGGTATTTCTAAAACATTTAATTGGTTTACTCAGGACTGAAAAGGGTAAGATTTATGTTGATGAAGTAGACATTACTAAACTGACCGATGAAAAACTGCACGAAGTGCAAAAGAGATTTGGTTATTTATTCCAAGGTGGTGCTTTATTTGATTCTATGAATATTGGCGAAAATGTTGCTTTTGGGTTAAAAAATTATAATTTTCCTCAAGAAGAAATTAAAAAAAGAGTAGAATTTTATTTATCCCATGTTGGTCTTCCGGGAATAGAAAATCTTTCCCCAGCTGAACTCTCTGGTGGGATGAAAAAACGAGTTGCTTTAGCACGAGCGATTGCTTATGACCCAAAATACATCTTATATGATGAACCTACTACTGGACTTGACCCAGTAACCACCGAAACAATTAGTGATTTAATCCTCTATTTACAAACGACACTAAAAATAACTTCGGTAGTGGTGACTCACGATATTAAAACTGCCTGTAAAGTATCAAATCGTATTGCCATGCTTCACGAGGGGAAAATAGTTGAAACCGGAACTCCCGGACAAATTTTGAATAGCGAAAATCCGATTGTTCGACAATTCATTACTGGTAAGATAGAAGAGGTGAGCACCTCTAAAGGAGAAAGTGTAAATGCGTGAACTTAAATTAGGTATCTTTGTCTTTATTGGAACAGTTTTAATTGCTATAGGTATTTTAATGCTTGGAGAAGTGCGTTTTGAGAAAGGGTATCGGATTCATATTCTTTTCAATGATATCGGAGGACTTCTTGAGAAAGCACCGGTAAGAATTGCCGGAGTGGAAGTAGGAACAGTCAAAGAAATTACTCTGGAGAAAAATAAAGCTAAAGTTACCGTCTGGTTAAAAGGGAAAATTAAAGTTTATCAGGATGCTACAGCAACAATTGTCACTAGCGGTGTTGTGGGTATGAAATACTTAGAAATGACCCGGGGAGATGAGCACAAACAACATTTGCAGGATGGTGCTCTCCTTGTTGGTATTGACCCGGTATCTTTTGATCGGGTAGTTAACCAGACGATGAAAAGTTTTGACCAGTTAGTAGCGACTTTGCAGAGTTTGACTGCTGGTGGTGAAATACCTGAAAGTATAGTCCGGGCACTGAAAGATTTTGACCGTGCCGTGCGTAGAGTAGATAGTTTTTTAGGTGATGAAGAAGGAACAATGAAAGATATTCTGGATAACTTTGGTCAATTATCTAAAGGGTTAATCCATCTTACCGATAGAGTATATACCCTTTCCGATAATGTTGATGGTCTGACAACTGAAAGTAGAAAAGAACTTAAAGAAATGGTCAGTAATCTTAAGGGGTCAACCCAGAAATTTGGTCAGACACTGGATACATTTAACCGTTTAGGGAAACAGTTTGAAACACAGATTTCTACCACGGTTACTCCGGTGGGCAAGTTTCTCACCGATAAAAAATTTGCTTCTGATTTAGAGAAAACGGTTAATACTTTAGAAAAAAGTATCACTACTTTTAATGAACTTTTAGAAGGGGTAAGAAAAAAGTTTAAGTTATGAAAACGAGACTCGTTTATCGTTGTCAGGAATGTGGTTATGTTTCCGCGAAATGGCTGGGGCGATGCCCGGACTGTTCTGCCTGGAATAGTTTGGTTGAAGAAAAAGAAACACCTACTTTTAGTCAACCGGCGCGAAGAATGTTACAGTTTACCTCCGAAATTTCTACTTTAGATAAAATTGGAGAAGAATCGGAGAAACGATACCAGACAAATATTGATGAATTTGACCGTATTCTTGGTGGTGGTATTGTCCCGGGGTCAATAATTCTGCTCGGTGGAGCACCGGGTATTGGTAAATCTACCTTGCTTTTACAAGCCGGGACGAAATTAGTAAGTGACGGAATTGTGCTTTATGTTTCTGGTGAAGAATCTTTAGAACAAATCAAATCTCGTGTTTTGCGATTGAAGACCAATTCAAAAGTAATAAAAAATATTTATTTTCTTTCGGAAACGAACTTAGAAAATATTATTGATGCGGTAAATAATCTTAAACCACATTTTTTAATTATTGACTCAATTCAGACAATGTATCGTTCTGATTTCCCTTCCGCACCGGGGACAGTAACTCAGGTACGTGAATGTGCTGCGGAATTAGTTAACTTAGCGAAAATGCGTAAATTATCAGTTTTCCTTTCCGGACATATCACTAAAGAAGGAGCAATTGCCGGTCCACGTGTCTTAGAACATTTAGTTGATACCGTGTTATATTTTGAAACGGAAAAACAGTATACCTATCGCATCTTGCGGGCTTATAAGAACCGTTTTGGACCAACAAATGAAATTGGTATTTTTGAAATGAGAAATGATGGCTTAAATCCTATTACTAATCCAGCAAATATTTTTCTTCAGGAACGTGTCCAGAGTAATCCTGGGATAGCTATTGTTCCTGTTTTAGAAGGGACAAGACCATTACTTTTAGAAATTCAAGCATTAGTGACGAAAGCAAGTTTTACTTTACCAAGACGGATGGTTCAGGGATATGACTATAATCGTCTGTTAATGTTGATTGCTGTCCTTGAGAAAAGGTTTAACTGGCGTTTTGATAACCAGGATATCTTTGTAAATATTATTGGTGGACTGAAAGTAAGGGAAACCGGAATTGACCTTGGAATTATTTTAGCTCTTGCTTCGGCATGGTTGAACTTTATCCTACCATTGGATACCGTAGTAATGGGTGAAGTTGGGTTAACTGGTGAACTACGCTCAGTTGCTCAGGTGGATATCCGTCTCCGTGAAAGTGAAAAACTTGGCTTCAAATGTGCTTTAATTCCTGAATATAATTTACGACATTTGCCTGCCCGGCCGGGCAATGAAAGATATAAATTAGAAATTAAAGGGTTTCATCAGATTGAAGAAGTAATAAAATATTTTGGACACACATGATTGGAGGGAAGAAATGTTAACTTGGATATTGCGTATTTTAGTAATCCTTGCCGGACCAATTGTTGGTTATTTTCAGGTTTCCTCAGATGCACAAGGTATACTTATTGGCACTACGGTCGCAGTGCTTATTCTTTTCATTGAAGTAATCATTGAACGCATTCCATTGGATACACTTATTGCCGGTATTTTAGGAGCAGTAATTGGTCTAATTGCGGCTAAAGTTTTAGATTATACTATTTACTTGATGGAAAATCCAAAACTTTATGAACTGATGCGTACTTATTCACTTTTGATTAAGATTAGTTTTGCTTACTTAGGGTTAGTTATTGCGGTAAGAAAGAAAAGTGAACTTTCCCTTCTTGACCGGGATATTTTTGCACGCGGACCAACAAAGAAAGTTCAGGAGTTGAAAATCCTTGATACAAGTGCAATTATTGATGGTAGAATTGCCGACATTTGTGATACAAAATTTTTATCGGCTACTTTGATTGTTCCCCGGTTTGTGCTTAAAGAATTACAGGATATTGCTGATTCTTCTGACCCAATAAAACGTGCCCGCGGGAGGAGAGGGTTGGAGATACTTTCTCGTTTACAGGAATGTCCGGAAGTGAATATAAAAATTTTTGATAAAGATTATCCTGAAGTAAAAGAAACTGATTTAAAACTGATTAACCTGGCTAAAGACATTCAAGCACGAATTCTTACCACCGATTTCAATTTGAATAAAGTTGCCGGTATTGAAGGAGTAACCGTATTAAATGTTAATGATTTATCTAATGCACTGAAACCGGTTGTTCTCCCCGGTGAACCAATGTCCATTTTTGTAGTTAAAGAAGGTAAAGAAAGAGACCAGGGTATCGGTTATCTTGATGATGGGACAATGGTTGTCGTGGAAGAAGGAAGAAGATATATTGGCAAAAAAATTGATGTCTTGGTAACTTCAATTATTCAAACTTCAGCCGGGAGAATGATTTTTACTCGTCCTGTATAATTTTTTCCCGGGAATTGTCCAAAAGAATACTAATTAAAAAACGATTTTATCTGTATGAATCAGTTCCTTGTCCGTTTTAATCGTCTTACTCTAAAAATGAATGTTTCAGTAGTAATTGTTGCTGCGGGTAAAGGGGAACGTCTGGGTATGAACCAGAACGGTTCATACCGAGGAGCAAAGAAACAATTTCTTCCTCTCTCAGGTAAACCGATTCTCCACTGGACTTTAGAAACATTTCAAAGAGTTCAAAAGATAAAAGAAATTATTCTTATTCTACCCAAAGAGGATATAGTCAGAGAAGAAAAAACAATTAAAAAGAAGTTTATGAAAGTAAAGGAAATTATTCCCGGTGGTAAAATTCGGCAAGAGTCAGTCTTTAATGGTTTAAAAAAAGTTAGTCCAAATTTTTCATTAGTAGCAATCCATGACGGAGTGCGACCTTTAGTAAGCAAAGAACTTATTGAGAGAACTTTACAAGTAGCTAAAAAATACGGTAGTGCAGTTGCTGCTTTACCGGTGAAAGAGACAGTAAAAATGGTTTCTCCGGGGAATATTGTGCAAGCAACTTTACCGCGGGAAAAAATCTGGGCAGTCCAGACACCACAGGTCTTCCACCGAGAAATTATCATCCGTGCCCATCAGCAAGCAAAAAAAGATAGATTTATTGGTACCGATGATGCACAATTGGTAGAAAGAATTGGGTATAAGGTGAAACTTGTGCCCGGGGAAGAGACAAATATAAAAATTACTACACGGGAAGATTTGCTTTTTGCCGAAACCATTTTAAGAAGACGATTCAAACAAGATAACAACTGCGATTCAGACAAGATAATAAGATAGCACCTGCGATTTCAAACAGATTTTATCTGTCTGAATCAGTTCGTTATCTGTCTACATCGTATCTATATGCGTATAGGTATTGGTTACGATATTCATCGTCTAAAAAGAGGAAGAAGACTTATTCTTGGAGGGGTAGAAATACCTTACCCGAAGGGTTTATACGGCTATTCTGATGCCGATGTTTTACTGCATACAATTGCTGATGCTTTACTCGGTGCAGTGAACCTCGGTGATATCGGACAACATTTCCCGAATACTGACCCAAAATATAAGAATATTTCCAGCAAAATAATCCTTGATAAAGTTTACCAACTGGTGAGAAAAAAAGGATGGGGAATTGTAAACATTGATTCAGTAATTATCGCTGAAGAACCGGAACTCGCTGATTATATTCCGCAAATGAAAAAAAATATTGCTCGGGTTTTGAAAACCAAAGTAGAAAAAATAAGTATCAAAGTAACTACTAATGAAGGTTTAGGTGCTCTCGGACAAAAACAAGGTATCGCTGCCTACGCGGTAGTTTCTTTAAAAAAATCTACAAACAGATGAAAATTTCTTCAACAAAAACAAATCCAAAAAGAACAACGATACTTAAAGACTTCGTGCTAATTCTTGCTATTACAGTATTTTTGTTTTTCTTGGAATATGTTTTTGAAGCATTTGAAAAACTTGCAGATTTTTTCTTAAGAGAGAAACCAAAAGCAGTTACTGAACTTGTCGCTGGTCTTACAATCTTTACTATTGTTTTTGCTGTTTTTTCCATCAGTAAATGGAAAAGACTACGAGGTGCACTCACCAAGTGCGAGCGTGCGGAAGAGAAATATCACACTATTTTTGAAGAATCCAAAGATGCAATCTATATTACTACCCGTGAGGGCAAGATCATTGATATGAACCAATCGGTGCTCGCTCTCTTCGGCTACACAAAAAATGAAATGATAGGAATGGATGTGCGTAAATTTTATGTTAACCCAGTTGACCGGCAAAAGTTTCAACAGGAGATAGAAAAAAATGAATTTGTGAGAGAGTATGAGGTGAAGTTATGTAAGAAAGACGGAACAGAAATGGATTGTTTGCTCACTTCAACTGTCTGGCGGAGTGAGGATGGAAGTGTTGCCGGATACCAAGGTATTATCCGAGACATCACCGAGCGTAGACAGATGGCGAAAATGGTAAGGTCAATGTTAGACAATGTAGTGATGGGAATTTCTATGATCAGCCCGAAGATGGAAATTCTCTGGCTGAATAAAACCTTGAAAGATTGGTTTCCCAACGTTGATGTTGAAAAAAAGCCACTTTGCTATCAATCATTCTATTTACCGCCCAAGAAGGAAATATGTGATTACTGTCCAACAATAAAAGCGTTTGAAACCGGAAGAATTCATTCTGCGGAGATGGGTATTTGTGCTGATGGGAGAATATACAATGTAATCGCTACTCCAGTAAAAGACGAGAAGGGTGAAACAATTTATGTAGTTGAAACCGTAGAAGATATTACCGAGCGTAAAGTTTCTGAAGAGGAAGTAAAACGGACAGGGACATATTTGGAAAGTATTCTTAATAATTCACTGGATTTGATTTTTACGATTAAAAAAGACGGAACTTTTGGATATATCAATCCTCAACTAGAGAAGGTAACCGGCTATAAAGAAAAACAGATTCGGGGAAAGTATTTTATTGATTTCATCCCGGAACAACGCAAAGAATTTATGTTGGGAAAATGGAAAGAAATTAACGAAGGTATTGCTGGAAAATATGAGACCGAAATTATCAGAGCTGATGGCACCTTGATGGATTGTTTGGTTTCTCATTCGGTCCTGGAAGGGTATGACGAGTTTCTTGTCACTCTTAAAGATATTACCGAACGTAAGCGTGCGGAAGAAACTCTTCAGGAAAGTGAAGAACGGTTTAGGGCATTATCTGAAGCCGCTTTTGAGGGGGTTGTTATTCATGAGCAAGGAAAGATATTGGAGCTAAACCAAACTCTTGCGAAGATGTTCGGATACGAGCGAGAGGAACTTATTGGTAGATCGGGCTTAGACCTCGTAATACCGGAAACCCGCAAGGCGATTTTAGAACATATGCGTTCCGGTTCCGAAAAGCCGTACGAGGGCATTGGAATAAAAAATGATGGCACAACTTTTCCTATAGAAATATGCGGGAGGACCACTTTATATAAGGGTCGTGTGGTTAGAGTGGGTGCGATACGTGACATTACCGAGCGTAAACGGATGGAAGAAGAACTCCAACGAAGTTATGAAAAGTTACAGAGGACTACGATGGGGACTATCTCGGCAATGGCAAAGGTAGTAGAAATTAGAGACCCTTATACTGCTGGGCATCACCAGCGAGTAGCAAATTTAGCTTCGGCTATTGCCAAAGAAATGAGTCTCTCAGAAAAACAGGTTAACGGAATCTATATGGCGGCATCTATTCACGATATTGGTAAGATATATATCCCTACCGAAGTTCTCACTAAACCTAGCCGGTTAACTGAAATTGAATTCAGTGTAGTTAAAATTCATCCTCAACATGCATACAATATATTGGAAAAGATAGAATTTTCCACGCCGGTAGCCCAGGTTGTCCTCCAACATCATGAAAGAATAGACGGTTCTGGTTATCCGATTGGACTTGCGGGGACAAACCTTCTCTTAGAAGCACTAATCTTGGCGGTCGCTGATGTCATTGAGGCGATGGTCTTCCCACGACCCTACCGTCCATCTCTTGGTATCGGTAAGGCATTAGAAGAAATCTCACACAATAAAGGTATTCTTTATCACCCCGAGGTAGTAGATGCTTGCCTGCGACTCTTCAATAAGAAAGGATTCAAGTTTGAGTAAGCAGATATTTAAACCGTCTAAGATAGTTGCGGTGGGATTAAATTATTATGACCATGCGCAAGAATTAAAGATGCCGATTCCGGAATATCCGCTAATTTTTCTTAAACCACCGACAAGCGTTATTGGTAATGGGGAGACAATTATTTATCCAGCAGAGAGTAAACAAGTGGACTACGAAGGTGAACTGGCAATCGTGATTAAGAATAAAGTAAAAGATATTTCTAAAAAGGATGCTCCGGAATGTATTTTAGGTTATACTTGTGCTAATGATGTTACCGCAAGAGATTTACAGAGAATGGATGTTCAGTGGACGAGAGCAAAATCGTTTGACACTTTTTGTCCTTTAGGTCCGCAAATTGTTTCTCAAATAAATCCTTTAAATTTAGAGATTACCACCCGGGTAAACGGTAAAGTTAAACAATCTTCTAATACGAAAAAGATGATTTTTGATGTTTTTGAATTAGTTTCTTTTATTTCTAAAATAATGACCCTTTTGCCCGGGGATATAATTATTACCGGTACACCGCCGGGAGTAGGACACTTACAAATTGGTGACGAAGTAGAAGTAGAGATTGAAAATATTGGCATTTTAAGGAACAAAGTAGGAAGGAGATAAAAAAATGGAAAATATTTCGTTTGAGTATTTTAAGAAAATGGATTTACGGATCGCTGAGATTAAATCCTGCGAAGAGGTAGCCGGTGCAGATAAACTTTATAAACTAACGGTTAATTTTGGTGAAGAAAGACAAATTGTTGCCGGGATTAAACCTTATTATTCTAAAGAAGAATTAGTGGGTAAAAAAATAGTCGTGATTACCAACTTGGAACCAAGAAGTTTGAGAGGTGTAACTTCACAGGGTATGCTTCTTGCTGCTTCTAACGAGGATAAAAGTTCGGTAGTTCTCCTTACTCTGGATAAAGATATACCTAACGGGAGCAGAATTTCTTAAACACTTGAATTTTAACGAATTTCTTGGTTTAATGTAAAGAAAGAAGCCATCAGCTAAAAAATAGCCTTTAGCCAATAGCTAAGGGCTGAAGGCTAATGGCTAAGGAATTTTACAAACTATGCCGATTCTTGTTTACAATACTTTAACTGGGAAGAAAGAAGAATTCATTCCGCAAGAAGATAAAAAGATAAAGATGTATGTCTGTGGGATAACCCCCTATGACACTTGCCATTTAGGGCATGCACGCTGTTATGTAGTTTTTGATGTTATCCGTCGCTATTTAGAGTATCGCGGCTATCAGGTTGATTATATCCAGAATTTTACCGATATTGATGACAAGATTATCAAAAGAAGTCAGGAGTTAGGAGTAAAACCGGCAGATTTAGCCGAAAAATATGTTCAGGAATTTTTGTTATATTCAGAGAAGTTAAACCTTAAACCACCAAAAGCGTATCCCCGGGTTACCCAGATGATGTCACAGATTATTAAGATGATAGAAGGATTAGTCAAAAAAGGTTACGCTTATGAAAGTGACGGAAATGTTTTTTATTCAGTAAGAAAATTTGCTGAATACGGTAAACTTTCTAAACGGAATCTGGTCGGAGATCCCGATAAAGCGGTGAAAAGTATGACTGAAGAGTTCAGAAGAATAGAACCGGATGAACGGAAAAATGACCCGCTTGATTTTGCTCTCTGGAAAGCAAGTAAGGAAGGTGAACCTTTTTGGGTTTCTCCTTGGGGTAAAGGTCGCCCAGGATGGCATATTGAATGTTCTACAATGTCAATGGAATATCTCGGGGAGACCTTAGATATTCACGGTGGTGGACAGGATTTAATTTTTCCCCATCACGAAAACGAAATTGCTCAATCCGAAGCATATACCGGTAAACAATTTGTCCGTTACTGGTTGCACAACGGTTTTGTTACCATTAACAAAGAGAAAATGTCTAAATCGTTAGGTAACTTCTTTACTTTGGAAGAAATATTTCAAAAATTTGACCCGCTGGTGGTAAGATATTATCTCATCAGCCAACATTACCGTAGTCCGCTTGATTTTTCCAACGCACAATTGGAACAGGCGAGAAGTGCCTGGGAAAGTTTGATTGATACTTACGACTTCGCCCATTTCATTTTTTCCAAAAAAGGTCTTAAATACCCAATCACCCCCGCCTTCGCTGAAGCTTCGGTGGGCAGGCAATTACTTAATCACTCAATCACTAAAAGATTTGAACTCGCAATGGATGACGATTTTAATACTGCCGAAGGGCTGGCTCAGATTTTTTCTCTGCGTGAAGAAATTATTCAACGGATTAAAACGCAGGATATCGGTTCTCTGCCAGGCTTAATTTCTCTCTATCGTTATTTAATTGAAGATGTTTTAGGACTGAAATTACCCGAACCGCTGACTGCCCAAAAAATAGATGATTCAATCTTAAATCTTCTTGACCAACGGGAAAAGGCACGCAAAAATAACGATTTTACTTTAGCCGACAACTTGCGTAAAGAAATTGAAAATAAAGATTACTTAATTGAAGATACTCCCTTCGGTCCGCGCTTGAAAAAGAAATCATAAAAATCCTGTAAATAAAAGACAGACAATTCAACTTTTCAAAACCAGTATAGATACGAAAGGCAAAGTTCAGGTTTTTTTATCCTGAGCGTGCCGAAGGATTGTTTAAATCTTCTCCCCCTAAAGTGGGAGAGGGTCGGGGTGAGGGGTAGAAGTAGTTAAGGGGTTTACCTTTTATTCCCTCTCCCCACAGAGGGAGAGGGAAGGGTGATGGGGATTAGTGAGAATCTCCCCAAAAGACAAAAAATTTACCCCATCCCAATATAACATCGGGACGGGGTTTACCCACAAATTTTGTTGAGGAGTAAATTTTAATTAAGATAACTGTTGACAAGAAAGAAATAATAATCTAAAATATTAGACAACGGTCTAAATAATTAGACCACTGTTTAAGTAAATAGAATACAAAAATGAAAAATATATTAGTAAGTACAAATGCACAAAAAATATTGTGGTTTCTCATCCAGCATCCGGGGAAAGAATATCTGGAAAAAGAAATCCAGAAAAATACGAAAATAAGCAAAGCCGGGGTTAATTTTGCTCTCCGAGACCTTACCAAAGCAAAACTAACCCAGAGAAAAAAGAGAGGTAAAATTGCTTTTTATACTGTTGATTACGCTCATCCGGTAATCAAACAACTGAAAGTCCTGAAAAATATTTTAGAGATTACCCCGGTACTAAAAAAACTAAAACCAAAAAGTGAAAAAATTATCGTATATGGCAGTTGTGCCCGGGGGGAAGATATTGACCGGAGTGACCTGGATTTATTTGTGGTAACGAACAATGAAGACGAGGTGCTCAATATGAAAAAGAAATGGCGGTTAAAGAGAAAATTACAGTTAGTTATTCGTTCATCCCTAAAATATGCAACGATGGAATCCGACGAACCAACATTTTATTCTGAAGTCAGTCGCGGGATTGCCCTCTGGGAGAAAAAAGAATGAACCTTGAATTTGAAGAATGTCTGAAAAAACAAAAGATAAAAAAGTTTTCCCGTGGGGAATCATATCCCTCCCGGTCAAAGGAAGGAGCAGAAAAAATATCCGAATCTGCTGAAATGTTTCTTAAGAAAGCAGAAGAAATATTGAAAGAAAAATAACCGGGTTTACCCCGCCCCTTTGTCCAAGAAGGTTATGGTCAAGCAAGGTAAGTTTTGGTAATCTCTCGCCAGTATCCTGGACAAAGGGGCGGGGTTGACCCGAGCCCCGCTTCGCCGAAGTGAAAGCCCGCTCCCGCTTCGCAGCGAGGCGAGCCGACTCGAAGACGAGGCGAGCAAGCCAAGTTAGTTAAGTTAAAACTGAATTAGAGAAAATGGAAAAAATTGTCAAACTTTCGCCTTCTTCATTAAGTTTATTTTCCGAATGTCCCCGCTGTTTCTGGTTAGACAAAAACAAGAACATCAAAAGACCGACAACTGTCTTTCCCAGCCTTCCCGGAGGTATGGATAATTTAATCAAAAAATATTTTGACCGCTACCGCAAAGACGGTATCCTACCTCCGGAACTCAAAGGTAAAATTCCCGGCAAGTTAATGCCGGACCAGGTTTTACTGGACGGTTGGAGAAACTGGCGTAAAGGATTAGAGTTTGTTGACCAGTCGCTCGGTGGTTTCGCTTTAGGTGGTGCTTTGGATGAATGTTTTCTGGAAGGGGATATCTATATCCCGGCGGATTATAAGACCCGCGGTTACGCTTTGAAAGACGATTCCGCGGATTACTACCTTGACCAGTTAAGTTTTTATTCGTTATTACTGAAGAAAAACGGTTTCAAGACAAATACTACCGGTTACTTAATCTGGTATATCCTGGAAGATGTCGGGGAAATGGGTAAAGTCCAATTCAGTGTTGAACTCACCAAAATAACTACCGATACCGAACGCGCTTATCAAATCTTCCAGAATGCTGCTGAAATACTCAAAGGACCCCTACCCGCTTCTTCAAACGAATGCCAATTCTGTGCCTGGAGAATACCTTTACCCGAAGGCTTAGAAAGTTACCCGAAGGAGTTATTTTAGTCAAGGCAGTTTAATGTGACACAAGTCCAAGAGGTCAAAAGTCTACCCCGTACTTTTACAAAGGTGCGGGGTCACCTGTCCACCAAATAGTGTGGAGGAAGACACGACCCCAGTTTTATATAAACTAGGCTATGAATGAAAAACGAAAGATTCACATAAAGGTAGACAGCAAACAATTTGAATCATACATTAGCAAAATAGAAAAGTCCTTGCGGACAGGAATGGCTACAGAGCAAACACACCGTCCGGCGCTTAAAACATTGATTGAGTCGTTACAGACTGGACTTGAAGCGATAAACGAACCGAAGAGGGTCGCTTGTGGTGCACCGGATTTCATTCTCACTATTTCGAGCAGAACCATTGGTTACATTGAGGCAAAAGATGTTGTAGAAGACCTTGATAAAATTGAAAAGTCCGAACAAATGGAACGGTACTTGGGTTCGTTACCAAATCTTATTCTAACTGACTATCTTGAATTCAAATGGTATACTGATGGCAAAATTAGAGCAACTGGAAGATTGGGTAAAACAGATACTTCAGGGAAAATTAAAACAGACCTAAATGGACTGAAAATTGTCCAACAGTTATTGTCCGATTTCCTTATTCGCCGTGTTCCTTCGGTCGGCACAGCGAAAGAATTAGCAATACGAATGGCACGGCTGGGACAAATGATTCGTGACCTGATTATCAAAGCATTTGAAACAGAGCCGGAAAAAGGAACTTTACATTCTCAATTTCAGGCATTCAAAGATACACTTATCCCAGATTTAACTCCAGAAAAATTTGCGGATATGTATGCTCAAACAATTGCTTACGGTTTATTTGCCGCAAGGACAATGACGACAAGTGGCAAAAATTTCACCCGTAAAGATGCTGTTTATCTTATTCCCAAGACGAATCCTTTTCTTCGTAATTTGTTTAACGAAATCGCTGGTGCAAATTTAGACGATAGAATCGCTTGGCTTGTTGATGACCTTGCACAACTTCTCGCGGATGCAAATATGACTGAAATTTTAAAAGATTTTGGAATACGAACCAAGAGGGAGGACCCGGTTGTTCATTTTTACGAGACATTTTTTACTCAATATGACAAGGAAACTCGTAAGATGCGAGGTGAATACTATACACCCGAACCAGTTGTCTCTTATATTGTTCGTTCGGTGGGTTGGCTTCTTAGGAAAAATTTTAATTGTGCCCAAGGATTTGCTGATTCAAAAATCCTTACTCTTGACCCAGCGGTTGGCACCGGAACATTTCTTTACTCAGTAATCAAATTGATTTATGAATCGTTGAAAGACCAAATAGGTACTTGGAACGATTATGTTGAAAAATATTTATTACCAAGAATATTCGGATTTGAACTTATGCTGGCACCTTATGCTATATGTCACCTAAAATTAGAACTTTTACTTAAAGAATTAGGATATCAATTTAAAACCGACCAGCGTCTTGGAGTTTACTTGACAACTGTGACAGAAAAGAGGTAGCCGACCCTTAAGGGCCGGCTACCTGTGGGGTATGGGTTCAGGTTGGAAAATTTGACAATGGGAAAGAAGGATGAAATCGTGCCGGGGGATTCACTTCAGTCTGAAGCCTCAGGGCTGAAGGCACCCTGAAGGGAATTAAAAAAATTTTTGGGGAAATTGGGACGGAGGGAATTTTTCTGGAAATTAGTGAGCATTAACAACACTTCTATTTATTCGCTGAATCCGGGGACAGAGAACTTAATTATTCTCCTTCGCCGAATGCGGCAGAGAGCTTCATTTTTTTGGTCAAGAGGTAGGGGGGCTTAAGGCCCTCCTGCCTGCGTGAGTATGGGTTCGGGTCAGGGAATTTGACAATGGGGAAGAAGTATAAAATCAAGACGGAGGGAATTAAAAAAATTGTCAAAAGGGGAAATCGGGACGGAGGGAATTTTTCTGATTTTTTCGGCAGGTCCTCTCGGGAAGTGTCTCTTATTCCAATATTCTTAAGGAGAAGTAGCCGACCCTTAAGGGTCGGCTACACTTTAGCGGGTCAAACTTTGCTCCTAAGAAGGAAATGGGGACGCTTTTGATTTTTTGAAGAAAAGGTTCACCTTAAAAGGTAAAAAATTTTTTTAACCGCTGATGTCTAAAAGATATTGGCGGTTTTTTTTATTTTGGTGGGTTAACCTTCTCTGAAAATTTGACATTAAAACAATTTTTTAGTAGAAAATAAACCAGTTATGACTAACGATAGAAAGAGCTGGGTAGAGACAGCGAAAGATAAAATCTTGCGGGTCAACGATACACCGGAAAGAATTGCGTTTGGGTTTAGTATCGGTGCATTTATTGGTATATTTCCAACTTTCTACTTAGGAGGGATTATCACTCTGGCTTTATGTGCCTTATTTAAACTGAACTATGCAGCAGGAATACTTGGTTCAGTAATCGTAATGAATCCGGTATCTACACCAATATTCTGGGGATTAAGTGCTTATGTAGGTAGTTTGTTCTATCCTACCGATGTGCATCTTATTTTAGCACAGATAAAAAATGGTAAAATATTTAAGTCACTGGGAGAAATAAGTTTAGTTTATTTAACTGGGAATTTAATAATTGCATCAATAGTAGCAGTAGTTTCCTATTATTTGGTGAGAAGGTTAGTGGTGAGTTACAGGAAAGGACGTGCAGTGTAGATTTTTTTGTAGAGGTTCGCCATTAGCCTTTAGCCATCGGCTATTGGCTGATGACTAATGGCTGAAACATGTGCCGGCGTAGCTCAGGGGTAGAGCAGCGGTTTTGTAAACCGCTGGTCGGAGGTTCGATTCCTCTCGCCGGCTTTCTTAATTAGCAAATTTTTTACGGGATAAACCGTTGGTCGGGGGTTCGAATCCCTCCGTCGGCTTTAGAAGGTGCGGGATAAACTTTTCCTTTTTTCATTTGAGGAATGCGGAGTCTTTTCGACCACCGGCAATTGCCGGGATGATTGATACCTCATCTCCGTCTTTGAGTTTAGTATTTTCATTCTCCAAGAAACGGATATCCTGTTCATTAACATAGATATTGATGAACCGACGAATTTTACCGGTCTCATCACAGAGCCGGTCTTTCATCCCCGGGAATTTCTTTTCCAAATTTTCAATCAATTCTTGTACGGTTTTACCATTTGCTTCAATTTCAGTTTTGTTTTCGGTCAGTTTCCTTAACGGTGCTGGGATTCTTACTTTTACGGACATTGTTTTTCTTCCTCCTTTTTTCTAATCCTTGTATATTTCGTATATTTCTTTAAACTGTTTATGGATGTCTTTGAATATTTTAAGTATTGTCGGGTCAAAATGTGCCGGCATTGTTCTTTTATCCCCTTGAGTAATTATCTTCACCACTATCTCGTGTTCAAAAGGTGGTTTGTAAGGTCTTTTACTTCTTAAAGCATCATATTGGTCAACTATCTTCATTATTCTTCCTTCCGTTGGAATTGATTTACCTCTAAGTTTTTTGGGATAACCTTTTCCGTCCCATTGTTCGTGATGGGTTAAGGCAATTCTTTCGGCCATTTGGAGCATTTTTGATTCCGAACCGTGAAGAATTTTACCACCAATTATCGTATGTCTTTTTATCAGAGCGAATTCTTCCGCAGTAAGTTCGGTAGTTTTAAAAAGTATCTCTGAGGGAATACTTATTTTACCAATATCATGCATCGGACTGGCATAGGAAATCGTTTCCACATCTTCTTCATCCCAACCGAGATGTTTAGCAATAAGAGCAGAATAAAAACCAACTCTTCTGATATGGTTAGCAGTTTCCTGGTCTTTGTATTCAGCGACAATGGTCAACCGGTGAATTGTATCAATATAACTTTTCCTCAATTGTGCTGTTCTTTCTTTAACTTCCGATTCCAGAAGTTTACTGTAATCCTTTAGAAAATCAGCAAATTCTTTTACTTTGAGAAGATTTTTTGTCCTCACCATCAATTCAGTATGCTCAATCGGTTTAGTAAGAAAATCATTTGCTCCTGCTTCAAGACACCTGATTTTTGACTCGGTGTCCCCGGAACCAGTGAGGATGATAACTGGTAAGTGTTCAGTTAAAAGGTCTTTTTTTAATCTTTTACATACTTCATAACCATCCATCCTCGGCATCATCAAATCAAGAAAAATTAAATCCGGCAGGGATACTTTTATCTTTTCCAATGCTTCCGCACCATTTTTTGCTAAATCAAAATCATAACCATAATTTTTAAGCAGACGACTAATCACTTTTCGCACATTCTCGTCATCGTCAACAATAAGAATTTTTGATTTTTTTTCTTCGTTCATGTTATTCTCAAAGTTTTCTTTCCTTCACGAAAAAGTATTTTACCGGTTACAAACCGGACAGTCGGGATTTTTGGTTAATTTTATTTTTCTGAATTCCATCAGTTCACCATCATAAATCAGTAACTGGTCAAGAAGTAATTCCCCGCTTCCGGTAAGATATTTGAGCACTTCGGTAGTTTGGAGCATCGCAATTAGTCCCGGGGTAACCCCGGCAACCGGAAAGACCGCTTTCGGTGGTGCTTCGGAATATAAACAGCGTAAACAACTCGTTTTCCCGGGAATAAAAGTAGTCACTCTTCCTTCCAGTCCCCAGATTGCTCCGTGAAAGAAAGGCAATCCTTTTTTCCAGGCATATTCGTTCATCAGGAAACGACTTGGGTAATTGTCTAATCCATCAACTAAAACATCAACCTCCGGGAAAATCTGTTCAATGTTCTGTTCGGTTACTTCGGTAGCATAACTGATAATTTCTACCTCCGGGTTAATTTGTTTTAGTTTTTCTTCCGCAGAAACTGCCTTTTCTTTACCCACATCTTTATTCCAATGTAAAATTTGTCGGTTCAGGTTACTCAATTCTACACGGTCTTTGTCGGCAGCAATAATTTTACCTACACCGGCAACCGCTAAATAGGTGAGGATTGGTGAACCAAGACCACCAGTACCAATGATACCGATTTTTGCTTTTTTTAATTTTTCCTGTGCTTCTATACCCCAGAGAAGTATCTGTCGGTCATATCTTTGTTTTTCTTGTTCAGTAAGAGTTGACATTTCTATCAAATTACCTCCTCTTTTAATCTGATTACTTCTTTCTTAGAGAATTCCAGTGGGCTTTTTCAAGCGCTCACTCACTTTTTAGAGTTTTGGGGACTTCTCTGAACGACATCAGAGTTTTTGACCCGCTTCGCCGAACGAAGCGAGGCGAGCGCTTCTCGACTCTGGTCAAAAAATCATAGAGTGAAGAGAAGGTTCCCGAAACTCTTCCTTCTTTTCCTTACCAGCCACGCACAACTTCCTCTATTGGACACCAGAGCGGGGTTGAGAAATATCTATCCCCGCGGTCAGGGAAAACGGTAACAATTACCGCTTTTTCGCCCTTTTCTTCCAATTGCTTTGCTAAATGTATAGACGCCCAAATTGCTGCCCCGGATGATTCACCGACTAAAAGTCCTTCCACTAACGCTAATTTCCGTGCATACTCGTAAGCATCTTCAGTTTTAATTGGTATCTTGGCATCAAGAAAATTTTCGTTATAAATACTTGGCACGATCGCACTACCCATATATTTTAGTCCCTCAATACCGTGGAGTGCATGTTCGGGTTCTACGGCAATCAGTTTAATATTCGGATTGAATTCTTTTAACCGTTTCCCGGCACCCATAATCGTTCCGCTAGTGCCGATACCGACAACAAAATGAGTAATTCTTCCTTTTGTCTGTTTAATAATTTCTTTCCCGGTGGTCTTATAATGAGCTAAAGGGTTCGCTTTATTATTATACTGGTCAGCAAAAAAATATTTGTCCGGATTCTTTTCGTATAATTGATGGACATAACGGATTGCTCCGTCAGTCCCTTCCGCAGGGTTAGTAAAGGTAAGTTTGACACCGTAAGTGCGTAAAACTTTTTTTCTTTCCTCGGAAGCATTTTCCGGCAGAATCATCTCTACCCGGTAACCTTTAATTGCCCCAATCATCCCGTAAGCAATCGCCATATTTCCAGAAGAGGAATCAAGAATAATCGGGGGGTGATTACCCCTCGGTTGATTACCCGACTTATTTTTTGTCAATTTACCTTTCTTTTCAGCGGTCTCAATTATTCTTAAGGCAGGACGGTCTTTCACACTGCCTCCGGGATTAAGCCATTCGGCTTTCGCATAGATTTCTACATTTTTCAGTCCTTGGGTAAGTTTTTCAATCTTAATCAACGGCGTGTTCCCAATTTTGTCTAAAATTGATTCTCCAACTGTTTCCTTAGTCATTGATTTCCACCTCTTCTTCTTTTATTTTCCCATCCACAATACTATATGATTTCACGACCGGTTCCTTAGGATTAACCAGGGAAATTATTAAGTAAAAAACATCCGGGTAATTGGCTAACTCGCAGTCAGTTTTTGAAGGATAAGCATGAGTATGAGTATGCGAATGATAGATTGCTAACATTTCCAGATTCTCTTTTTCTATTTCTTTAAAAATTTTGAACTGTTCCTGCGGGTCAATTAAATAACGGGTATACGGTGTCGGCGAAACATTTTTTGTCGGATAAATTTTATCTACTTGTTCGTCCTTACCCGCAAGAATACCACAGGCCTCGTTAGGAAAAGTTTCCCGGCAATGTGTGAACATTTCGGTTAACTGTGTTTTTTTCAGATAAAGTTTACTCATTTTCTTATTACAAAGATTACAGCGATTTATAAAACCGATTACGGTGATGGTTTAGGGAAAGGATATCGTTGAAATCGGACTCAAAAAAATCGCCGTAATCAAAATAAGTCATAAAGATACTTGTAAAAGATGTAATCTATTTGTAACCAGCAATATACCTAAAATAACTAAGATTACTCCGGCAACTATTTCGGTTATCCGAATAAATTTCTTTACTTTCGCAAAAAGAAGTAAAAAACGGTTCACCGCTAAAACAACAAGAAGAAAAGGTACACCTAAACCTAAAGAATAAACAAAAAGAAGTAACATCCCTTGAAAAACAGTTTCCTGATTAGAAGCAAGGATGAGGATTGAAGAAAGGATTGGTCCGACACAAGGTGTCCACCCACTGGCAAAAGCAACTCCAGCAATAAAAGAACCGAAATATCCTAAAGGTTTACTCTGCAGATGGATTCTTTTTTCGTGGTCAAGAAATTTGAAATGGAATGTTCCCGTTAAATGCAGCCCAAGAAAAATAATTATTATCCCACCGATAATCCGTAAGTATTCTCTCTTCTCAGCGAGAAAATTACCAAGATAAGTTGCCGAAGCACCAAACAAAATAAAAATAAAAGTGAAACCAGAGACAAAAAAGAGAGTATAGAAAACTAAAGGTTTAAGATTCTTCTCACCTTCTTTGAGTTCTTCTAAGGAATAACCGGTAATGAATGAAAGGTATGCCGGGATTAACGGCAATACACACGGACTTAAAAAAGTTGCAATTCCCGCCACAAAACTGGCGATTAAAGGGACATTGGTCATTGTTTACCTCCGCTTTTTTGCAATTTTTCTTTTTTCAAAGGGACAATTTTATCTAATTCTTTTCTTAAATCTTTTTCTTCAAGAAAACTACCGATGAACCTGATTACTCCGTTCCGGTCAATGATTACATTCAAAGGAATATATGCTGCTTTGTAAAGGTTACCTGCTTCGCCTTTCAGGTCAAGAAGGACAGGATAACTAATTTTCAATTTCTCAACAAAAGTGCTGACTTTTCCTTTACTTTCCCGTAGGTCAATCCCGATAAATTCAACATTTTTTTCCTTGTATTCCGGATACAATTTGTTCAAAATCGGTATTTCTTCCCGGCAGGAAGGACACCAAGTAGCAAAAAAATTTAAGAGGACAACTTTTTTCCCTTGAAAATCTTTTAAACTAACTTTTTCTCCTTTAAGGTTAACTAAAGTAAAATCTTTTGCTTTAGTTACACTTTTTGCCGGTTCTGCTGAGAGATAACCGCTGAATATCAGAAAAAGTGCAAATAGGATTACCGTAAATTTACGCATTTATTTATCCTTTCTTTTTTATATCCTCAAGTAATTCTTTCCATTTTTTTTCACCGAGACATTGTTTAGCATACTTGCACCAATCAATACAGGACGGTGTTCTTTCCCGCTGAACTTCAAAACCGCATTTCGGGCATTTACGTTTTACTTCATCAGTAAAAATTTCTACCTCGTAGCCGCATTGCGGACATTTATGTAGTTCAATTTTTACTTCTTTGCCAATATACCCAGGACAGCGTTCTGGTTCCATTTTCTAAATCCTCCCACAACTTAAGAATCCTAAATTCTAAATCCGAAACTCTAAACAAATCCAAAATTCAAATGTTCCAAACCATGTTTGGGATTTGGTGCTTGGAATTTGGAATTTCAGACTATACTGTCTCTACTGTTTTTACTTCGGGTATCTTTTCCTTGATTATCCGCTCAATACCCATCTTGAGCGTCATCTGCGACATCGGACAACCGAAACAAGCACCGGTCAGTTTCACTTTTACTGTCCCATCTGGACTGATTTCCACTAATTCTACATCCCCGCCATCTGCCTGTAAACTCGGACGAACTTCTTTCAAGACCTGTTCCACTTTCGTGGTAAGCACATCTTTTTCTGCCATTTTACTTCCTCCTCCATTTTTTGGTTTAATTTCCTAAAGACAACTTTTGCTAACTTTAGTTAATATTTTCTTGACAATTTAAACAAAATGGTATATAATTAAAAATTGGGGGTGAATTCTACAATGAACAAAATAACCTTAGCCGTTAAGATTGACCCGATTCTCTCAAAAAAAGTGAAAGAATTTTGCAGTAAACACGGCATCAAACAAGGTTTCTTCGTTGAAAAAGCACTCAAAGAACAACTCACTCAAGAAGAATTACTTGAGGACTTGCTTGACTTCAAACGCTATAAATCTCAAGAAAAAGAAGCAATCAGTTTTGAAGAATACTTGAGGATGCGCCGTGTATGAGATAAAGATTCTTCCCTCCGCTCAAAAAGACCTGGATTCTTTAGAGAAAAATATTTTTGAACGCATCAAAACAAAAATTATCCAACTGAAAGAAAATCCTCGTCTTCCGGGAGCGATAAAACTTACCGCCGAGGAGGGTTACCGCATCCGCATCGGTGATTACCGTATTCTTTACCGTCTTGATGACAAAGAACAAAAAATTTATCTCTACCGGGTTAAACACCGTAAAGAAGCTTACCGCTAAAAATCTTTAACCACTTCATCTCCGGAACGTTGTTAAATTTTCCGAACTGAACCCATACCCCATCGGTAGCCGACCCTTAAGGCTCGGCTACACTTCCGCACAAGGCTTGCCTTCCTATATCTTCAGCGAAGGGAGGTATTTTTTTCAATCGGGTTTTGTCAAATACCAAGACACGACCCCATTTCCGAAGGTAGTCTCTGCTGATGTATTTTGCTATATCTTCCAAATCTGCAATTGCATTTAATGTCCAGATGATTTTAGCCACTTACTCATCCTCTTTTTAACTTCCTCGTGGGAAACAACCTTACCTTCTTTAAGTTCTTTTAGTCCTCTTTTCACTTTTTGTTTGAAATACAATTCATACATAATGTCTTCCAGAGAACAGTTATCAGGTAACCGTTTGATAAGTTCAATAGTTTCTTGTTTAAGATTCTGCATCCTTAAATCACCTCCTGCATTTTAAGTCCTTACCCTCTGAATCGGTAACCGGGACGAAAAGTCCCGTTGGGCGTAAAGCCCCGTTGGGGGCACGCTCCTTTACGGGGACCTCGTCCCTTTACGGGACGATTTTTTCTTTAATGTTTTCATTGTTGATAATTCATCACTCATAATTCATAACTCATCATTTCCGCCTACGCTAAAGCTTCGGCGAGACATGCATACTTCCCATTCGGTAGCCTTCAAGGTCAAGGGTAATATACCGGTAACCAAGAGTTTTTAGTTTTTTTACTATTTTGTTCATTATTGATGGACTTAATTTTACCATTTCTTCTTTAGCAAGTTCAATCCGAGCCCAGTATAAATTCGGTAATTGGTTATTGGTCATTGGTAATTGGGATTTAGTTCCGTTATAAGTCCTTACCCGAATTTCCCTAAAACCAAGTCGGTTCAAAAAGTTTTCTGCCGATTCTACCATTTTTATTTTTTGCAGAGTTATTTCCTCACCGTAGGGAATTCTTGAAGCAAGACAGGGTTGTGCCGGTTTATCCCAGGTCACCAGTCCCATTTCCTTGCTTAAAAGACGAATTTCGTCTTTAGTTAATTTTGCTTCTTCTAAGGGATGACGAATCTGCCATTTTTCACCGGCTTTTCTTCCCGGACGAAAATCTTTGCGGTCAGAATAATTCGTTCCGTCCAGGATGAATTTTATTCTTTCCTTTTCGGCTAACTTATGTAATTGGGCATAAAGTCCATTTTTACAATAATAGCAACGCTGGGGCGGATTTGCAACAAATTTTTTGTCTTTCAGTTCATTTGAATGAATAAATAAATGTTTTACCCCTAATTTTTTTGCTTGTTCTTGTGCAAATTCTAATTCTTTTTTTGGATAAAGGGGAGAAACCGCAGTTACCGCTACCACTTTATCTTTGAGAACTTTTTTTGCTATGGCTAAAAGAAAAGTCGTATCTACCCCGCCGGAGTAAGCGATTAAAACTCTACCCATTTTTTTCAAAATATTCTCAAGTTTTCTCAATTTTATTTCAATATTTTCCATTCTCAATTCATAACTCATAATTCATAACTCTTAACTATCGTCCCTCCACCTAAAACAATATCCTTGTCATAAAATACTACACTCTGTCCGGGAGTAATCGCCCATTGTGGCTCATTGAATTCCACCCTCACCTTAGTCCTCTCCCCTCTGAGGGAGAGGGTCGGAGTGAGGGGATAGACCTTTGCTTTTGCTGGCGGATGTTTATACCTTATTTTTGCTTCTACTTTTAAAGGAAATTCCAAATCACTAATTAACCAATTCACTTTTTCTGCTTGCAACTTCTTTCCATAGACATCTTTTTCTTCACCAACAATTACAGTATCGTTTTCTTTATCCATGCCAATCACATATAGAGGTTTGCCGTAGCCGATACCTAATCCTCTTCTTTGCCCGATTGTATAAAATACCAGTCCCTGATGTTCCCCTAATATTTTCCCTTTCAAATTGACAATTGGCCCGGGCTTAAAATATCTGTGTGCATCCGCGTCTTTATCCGCGGTAATCCGTACCTTTAAAAATCTGCGGTAATCTGCGTTTTGGATGAAACAAATCTCCTGACTTTCTTCCTTTTCCGCTACCGGTAAATGCCAGCGCCTGGCTAATTTTCTTACTTCTTCTTTCCGGTAATTACCGAGCGGAAAAAGAAGAGATTTCATCTTTTCTTGGGTTAAACCGTAAAGCACATAGGACTGGTCCTTCGTCTGGTCAATTCCTTTCTTTAGTAAATACTGGTAATTGGTAATTGGTAATTGGTAATTGGTAACTTCAATGCGGGCATAATGTCCGGTTGCTAAATAATCTATCCCCATTGCTTTCAATTTTTTCAATAAAGAGCCGAACTTTATTTTTGTATTACAGACAATACAAGGGTTAGGAGTATTGCCTTTGAGATATTCGGAACAAAAATATTTAATTACTTCTTTTTCAAATTCTTTCGTGAAATCAAGCACATAATGAGGGATACCAATCTTGGCACAAACTTTACGTGCATCTTCAATATCGGTCAAAGAACAACAGAGATTTTTTCTTGCTTTTTGGCTTTTTTCTTCATCCGGGCAGGGCAAAATCTTCATTGTAATTCCGACAACTTCGTATCCTTCATTCTTAAGCAAACAAGCAGTAACTGAAGAATCAACCCCGCCGGACATTGCTACCGCAACTTTCTTNNAATCTAAAATTTTTTGATGCGCTTTACAAAAATCTTTTTTCTTGTTCAATTGTGCTTTAATCAATTCTTCCTGCCAGTGGGCGTTATAGAGACGACAGTTTTTATCTTTACAGAAAGGGTCACCGGTTAAGGAATAAAAAATTGCATGCATCAGATATCCTTTCAAAACTTCGGTTAAGCGTTGGTCATTATAGTTAATAAATTTTTCTTTATTTTTTTCTTTCCACTCTTCAGTCGCCATCTCGCCTAAATTTTTTAAGAGATAGTATTCTTTTGGTTTCGCCGGTGCTTCCACAATACCACTGGTAGAAATTAAGTTCGGTATACCGTAAATACTTGTCCGCAAATGATACCGTCGGTCATTTTCATCATAAGTAGCCAGTAGCTGGTTAGTAAAAACAATCTGGCAATCTCCAAGTTTTAATCCTTTCTCGGATATAATTTCCCGACCAATATTCTGGAAAGAAAATCCGTCATAAAGGATACCAATTTTTCTTTTTCCCGGATTAAGCAGATTGTTCCTTTCGTATTCAATTTCCATCGGTAAAGGATGGATATTTCCGGATTTTGAGTTTAAGTCAGCAATCCGAGAAGAAGCTACTTTCTTTGCTACCAATTTGTATTTCTTTTCTTCTTTACCCAACCAATAAAGAAAAAAATCTTTGCGTAAGACAACCTTTACTTTGGGTAATTTTTCTTTTAGATATTTGTCAATTTTCAGCAAATCCAAAGTCTTGGTCGCAAGGTCGGGATAAAGATAAAGATATTTCATTCGTCTCTATTTTTTAAGTAGCTTGAGGACAATCTCAGCAGCTCGTCTTCCGGAAAGAAGCATTGCCCCAAAAGTCGGCCCCATCCGCGGCAGACCGTAAGTTGTAGTTACCGCCATTCCGCAAACGACCAATCCCGGGTACGCCTCACCAGTATGTTCAACCACCGCATCTTCACTTCTTTCTACCCACATCGCTCCGAAGCCACGGGTTTTAATTAATCCTCTTTCTTCTAATTTTCTTACTACCTGGGCATCATGTCCGGTCGCATCAACCACAATTTTTGCTTCTAAGCCCACCGGGTCAACACAGGTAATTTCCCTCGGCAAGGCGGTCACCGGTGTCCAGTTGACCACTGCTCCGGCAACCCGGTTATCCCCGCGTAAAACCAGGTCATCAAAAATGGTCATATTGGCAAACTTTGCTCCGGCATCACAAGTTGCGGCAATCAGTTTGGAACAGGCATGCGGTCCGTCGGCAACAAAAAGTCCTTCCACATATTTTTCGTAAGGTATTCCCAGTTCATCAAGAACCTTTTCTGCTGGTGCACGGATAGTCAACTTATTCATTAAATATCCGCCAATCCAGAAACCACCGCCTAAATAATTGTTCCTTTCCACAATTAAAACTTTAACCTTTTTCTCGGCTAACTCTTTACCGGCCATTAAACCCGACGGTCCGCCACCGATAATCAAGCAATCACTTTCTGCATACTCTTTGAACTGTTTCAGGAATGTTTCGGCAATCGCCCGGGTAACTTCTTTTTCTCCAACTTTAGAAAAAACAACTTTTTTCATTTTTTCACCCTACCTTTCTTTAGAATTTTTTATATTTTTTCCCTTTGACTAAATCTTCTAAATTCGTAGAATCAAGGACACCAGTTATAGCATTCTTCACTTTTTTCCAGATTTCTCTTGTAACACACGATTTTGCATTCTGACAAATATTAAGATTATCCAAACATTCACAGGGGGAAATCGACCCTTCCAAGATTTGAATAATCTCAAGTAGTTTGATTTCTTTCGGAGGACGGGATAGAAGGTATCCTCCTTTCGCTCCCCGGATACTCCTCACCAGTCCCGCGGTACGTAAATCGCTGACCAAATGGTCAAGATATTTCTTGGAGACATTTTGCCGCTGGGCAATATCTTTCAAAAGAACCGGCCCATCACCGTAGCGGAGAGTTAAATCAACCATTGCCCGTAAACCATACTCGCCTTTAGTAGAAATTTTCATCATCTTCTTTTACCTCACTTCGTTACTTCGTTCGGTTAACTTTTGAATCCGAACAAATATTGTCTATCATTTCCATAAACATTGTATAGTATAACCAAAATGGAACATTTTTGTCAAGAAGTTCAAGAAAAAAAATTTTTGCAGGGGTCTTGACAAGACCATCGCGAGTTTGATATAATTGATATTGAGATTTAATCTCAATAATAACGATTCAGGCAGATTAAGACGGATTCAGACTGATTTAATCCTTTTCTGTTTGCATCTGCGCTAATCCGTTTGAATTATTTTTATAAGGGATAAAAGCTAATTAGATGACTGAAAAAGATATTTTTGTTGATTATCTGAAACAACAAGGATTAAAGTTTACTAAGCAACGGGAAGAGATTCTTAATTTTTTTCTGAAAGAGGAGAAACATTTAAGCCCGGAGGAAATGTTTGATATTTTACGTAAGAAAAGATTACCCTTGAAGATAGGAAGAGCTACTGTCTATCGCACACTTAAACTTTTGAGTGAATGCGGATTAGCAGAAAAAGTAGATTTTGGTGACGGGTTGAACCGCAAAGTGATTACTTTGTTTGAACATAAATTTGCTCATCCCCATCATGACCATTTGATTTGTCTGAGTTGCGGTAAGTCATTTGAATTCAGTAATCCGGAAATTGAAAAACTGCAAGAAAATGTAGCCAGAGGACATCAGTTCAAGGTCGCTTATCACCGTCTAAAAATTTACGGCTATTGTAAAAAATGTCAGAGTACAAAAAAATAATCTGCTTCATAGAGAAAGAAGATGCACGAATACCAGATTGAGAAAAAAATTATTGCCGAAAAAAAATTAGTCCTGATTGGTAACCCGAATGTGGGTAAATCGGTAATTTTCAATCATTTAACCGGGAAGTATGTTACCGTATCTAATTATCCGGGCACAACCGTAGATATTTCCCGTGGGATTGGTTCTTTCGGTTTAGGGAAAGAAAAATATACGGTAATGGATTCACCGGGGGTAAATTCGTTACATCCACATTCGGAAGATGAAGAAGTTGCCCGGAACCTGCTTTTAGAAGAGAAACCGGATTTAGTCGTTCAGGTTGCCGATGCAAAAAATTTACGCCGTGCGTTACATCTAACTTTTGAATTAGCCGAATTGGAGATACCAGTAATTCTTGGTCTGAATATGCACGATGAAGCAAAAGAAAGAGGAATACGGATTAATATTCGTCTTTTAGAAAAACTTTTAGGTATCCCGGTAGTGCCGACAGTAGCGATTACCGGTGACGGAATTGGTGAACTGAAAAACCGTATTCCGGAAGCAAAAATCCCGAATAAAAAAGTTAGATATTCACCGGAAATTGAAGAATTCGTCAAGCGTATAGAAATAGATTTTCTCTCCGGAGAACGGGGTAACCGGGGAATCGGGCTAATGTTACTTGCCGGAGATATGACGCTTTATCCTTATTTAAACAAAAAACTGAAAAAAGATAAATTTGACCGTTTGCTTACTTTTTTAGAGGAAGAAAGAAAAGGATTCGTCCATTCACCGGATTGGTTAGTTTTCAATTATCGTGAACGCGAAGCAATTGAAATTATCAGTCAAGTGCAAGAAATAGTCGGCAAAATATATTCTTCTTTAGCCGAAAAATTAGGTAAATGGACAATGCGTCCTTTCCCCGGATATCTCATTCTTTTAGCAGTAATTTATCTGATGTATAAATTCGTCGGTGAATTTGCTGCCGGAACAATAGTTAATTTTTTAGAAGAGAAAATTTTCCAGCAGTGGATTAATCCTTTCTTCACGAAAATAGTAGTTTCAACCTTTCCATTAAAATTTATTCAGGAATTTTTGGTTGGTGAATACGGTATTTTTACTATGGCTTTAACTTATGCTTTAGCAATTATTTTCCCGATTGTTACTGCTTTTTTTCTTTTTTTCGGACTTTTGGAGGATTCCGGCTATCTACCCCGGTTAAGTGTAATGCTTGACCGTGTCTTTCGTCTGATGGGACTGAATGGAAAAGCAGTTCTCCCGATGGTTTTAGGGTTAGGTTGTGATACGATGGCGGTTTTAAGTGCACGGATTTTGGATACGAAAAAAGAACGACTAATCGTAAGTATTTTACTTGCTTTAGCCGTTCCTTGTTCGGCACAGTTAGGAGTAATTTTAGCTATGCTCGGCGGATTATCCTGGAAAGCAACCGTAATCTGGCTCGGTGTAATCATTTTTTTCCTGGTCAGTGTCGGCTGGTTAAGTGCAAAAATTTTACCCGGGATAACTACACCATTCTTTGTAGAAATACCACCGATTCGTCGTCCGAGTATGAGTAATATTTTAGCGAAAGTGAAAATGCGTCTGGTCTGGTATTTAAAAGAAGCAGTACCCTTATTTATTCTTGGCACTTTAGTCCTTTTCTTGATGAATAAATTAAAAATTCTTAACCTGACCAAGTATCTGATGTCCCCGGTAGTAGTGCATTGGGCAGGATTACCGGTGAAGACAACCGAAGCGTTTATTGTTGGATTTTTGAGACGGGACTATGGTGCAGCCGGACTTTATGCTTTAGCTAAAGAAGGTTTACTTAATCCGCAGCAGATTGTGGTCAGTTTAGTAATTATTACTCTTTTTGTCCCTTGTTTAGCACAGTTTTTGGTCACGATTCGTGAACGCGGATTAAAAACTGCGGCAGCAATTTTTTTCTTTACTTTATTTATTGCCTTTTTTGCCGGAGGATTATTGAATTTTATCTTGAGTTGGGTTAAAATAATTTAAAAATATCTAAATAATGTAAAAATGATAGATTCGCAGAGAACACAGAATATTCGCAGATTACGCAGAGAAGACCTCAATAAACTTACAGGAAAAATTATTGGACTGGCAATTAAAGTTCATAAACTACTTGGTCCTGGATTTGTGGAAAGAGTTTATGAAAGGGCTTTATCTTACGAATTTAAGAAAGAAAAACTCAATTTTAGAAATCAAGCCATAATAAAAGTTCAATATGAAGATTTGGAAATAGGAGACCAGCGAGTAGATTTTATGATTGAAGAAGAAGTTATCGTAGAAATAAAAAGTGTTTCAAAGATAATTGAATTATTTGAACATCAGATGTTATCATATCTTAAGACAAGTGATCGAAGGATTGGATTAATTTTAAATTTTGGTAGAAGAAGTCTTGAAATAAAAAGAATGGTTTATAATTTGTAACCTTTCCGTGTAATCTGCGGAATTTCTGTGTAATCAGCGGATTAGCGATGATGAAGGAGGAACAGAGATGGAGACAAAAAATCTTGAAGAATCTTTAGGTGTCATCTGGCATTTTCAGGAACAGGGAACAAAAAACCAAGAAAAAATTTGTAGTAAACTTAAAGAAGGAGTAAATGAACAAATTTTTGATGAACTACTTAATGAAAAACTGATTCGGATAGAAAACGGGAACATCGTATTTACTCCGGAAGGGGAAAAAATTGCTTCCAATATTACCCGGCGACACCGTCTTGCCGAACGGCTTTTAAATGATGTTTTAGAAGTTAAACAAGGAGAAATTGATAAATCCGCCTGCGAATTTGAACATATTCTCTCCGAAGAAGTAACTGATGCAATCTGCACCTTACTCGGACATCCAAAATTCTGTCCTCACGGGTCACCGATTCCTGCCGGTGAATGCTGTAAAAAAGCAAAAGAAGAAGTTGAATCAATCATTGTTTCTTTGGATAAACTTTCGCCCGGCGAAAAAGGAAGAGTGGCTTATTTCACCACTCTTGAACATCCGCAATTACATAAATTTCTTTCCTTGGGAATTATCCCCGGGAAAATAATTCATCTCCACCAGACACATCCTGCTTATGTAATCAAAGTTGAAGAAACCCAACTTGCTTTAGAAGAAAATTTAGCGAAAAATATTTATGTGAGAAGGATGTGAGAACCGCTTTTAGCCTTCAGCCGTTAGCCAATAGCCGATAGCCGTTAGCCCTTTAATTAGGCCTTAGGCTGATGGCTAATAGCCAATGGCTAAAAGCAAAGGTCAAGATTCCTGCTTACTTGACAGAGGGAAAAGGAAAGTATTATACTGTTTATAATAAACGATATCAGCGATAACGAAGCACGATTACAGCGATGAAAGAATACGATTACAGATATGAAGTTCCAAATTACAAATAACAAATCGCAAACAAATTCCAATATGAATAAATCTCAAGCTCCAAACTCCAAATTCCAAACAATATCTAATGTTCAAATTCCAAATTCAAAACATTATGACCTTGAAGAAAGAACATTTCATTAGGTATTGTTTGTTATTTGAAACTTGAGATTTGGTGCTTGGTAATAAATAATCTGAAGCGAGACAGTTAATGTTATCGCCGTAATCATATTAATTGAGGAGGAAAAAGATGGATTGGGGAATGAAAAACCGTTTAGCACAACTGGTACAAAAGGATGGACATTGTTTATTTATGCCGATTGACCACGGATATTTCCAGGGACCAACCACGAAATTAGAAAAACCGGGTGAAACGATTAAACCGCTTATTCCTTACTTTGATGCTCTCTTTGTTACCCGGGGTGTCCTGCGTTCAGCAATTGACCCGACAAACACCAAACCAATAATCTTAAGAGTTTCCGGCGGCACAAGTATGTCCGGTAAAGACCTGGCTAATGAAGGGATTACCACTTCTATTGAAGATGCTCTCCGTCTGAATGCTTCCGCAGTAGGTATTTCCGTCTTTGTCGGTAGTGATTATGAACATCAAACCCTATTAAATTTAGCCAAACTTGTTGATGAAGGTGAAAAATACGGCATCCCGGTGATGGCGGTTACCGCGGTAGGTAGAGAATTAGAAAAAAGAGGTTACCGCTATCTTGCCATGGCATCCCGGATTTGTGCAGAACTTGGGGCAACAATAGTAAAAACCTACTGGTGTGAAAATTTTGAAAAAGTAGTCAACGGTTGCCCGGTACCGGTAGTGATTGCTGGTGGACCGAAAGTGGAGAGCGAAGTCCAGGTTTTTGAATTTGTCCATAATGGGATGCAAAAAGGGGCAATCGGAATCAATTTAGGCAGAAATATCTGGCAAAATGAACACCCGGTAGCGATGATTAAAGCCCTGCGTGCGATTGTCCACGAAAAAGCAACAGTCAAAGAAGCAAACGAAATTTTTGAAAGTTCAAAAAGTAAAAAATAAGATAAAAACAATGACCAACAGACAAATTAGAAATGAACTTGAGAAAATCTATAAAGAAAGAAAAAGTTGGAATGGTGGCAAAGGACCTTTTACTAAATTAGCTATAAAACGAAGAGAGTTTGTTTTGGTCAAACAGAGATTGCTTTACGAGATAGGAGATGCTAAAAAAGAAAAAGACAAAGCAGAAGAACTTTATCATACTCTACTGTGGGAGGCAGTGAACAACCATTTAAAAAGTATAAAATCATAATTATTATGACGAGAAATATTCCCAAATCAAAACAGAAAACATCAATGATAAAAGAACAAACGGCTATGTATACTCCTTCTATTCAACCGGTAGAGAAGTATAATGAAGAAGTATACGCAAAAGGTTACATATTTGCTTGCACAAATAAAACAGAGCGAGAATGTTTTGAGCATATGATTTTTTCTTCTAATAAATTATATGCAGAAAATGTTCTGCGAATAGCAAAAGGTGACTTATTGTTTTTATTTAATATTGACAAAGACCAACTTTGCGGTTTATTCAAAGCAAAATCTGAAGGGAAAAAAAACATAATTCCTGAAGCCTGGGAAGGTAAATATCCATATCAGGTTGAGGTAGAAAAAGTTGGAGAGATAAAAATAATAAAAAATGCTAAGAAAAATCTGTCTCAAATGGGAATCAACTGGGGAAGAATTTTAAATAAGGGGAAGTTAGATTTATTACTAAATTATATACAAAATCCTGAAAAGTTTGATTGGAATTCCGTAAAAAAAGAGATTTCCGCTGATGAAGAAGAGCAACCGCGATTGGAATCCACTACTCTTTGGGATCATCCTAAACAGAGTTACGGTAAAACACCAAAAGGAAACAACAGGTATCCTGGTGTTACTCCAGCTTTCATTATTTATAACATGATTAAAAGGTATACCGAACCAGGAGATTTAGTCGTTGATCCAATGGCTGGGAGTGGGACAACCCTTGATGTTTGTAAAGAAGAGGGGCGTAAATGTATCTGTTACGAAATATCTCCAACAAGACCAGACATCATTCAAAACGATGCAAGAAATATTCCGCTTTCAGACAATTCAGTGGATATGATTTTTATTGATTCACCGTATGGAGATAATATTAGGTATAACGACCATCCCGACAATATAGGAAAAATTTCTTCTGAATCAGAAAAGTTTTATGATGAGTTAGAAAAAGTTATGAAAGAGTGCTATAGGATTTTAAGACCCGGCAAAGTACTAGGATGGCTCATAGGTGATCAATGGGTAAAAAAGAAATTTACACCCGTTGGTCTTAAAGTCTACGAAAGATTATGTAAATATTTTGAACCGGTCGACATAATTTGTGTTGTTAGGCGAGGTCAGACATCTAATACTCCACTTTGGCATAATAGGGCGTTGCGATTTAATTTCTTTTTACGGGGATTCAAATATCTTTTAATCGTTAGAAAACAAGAACAAGAATCAAAGGAACCACTAAAAAGAGAGGTCAAGTGGACACAGTATGAGAGGATAAAAAAGTGATTACCGACCCCAAACAAAAGGTACGAGAAATAATCAAAAAAGTAGAAGAAGGAGAAATAGACCCAAAAGATGGGTGGGATGAAATTAAAAGATTTAAAGATGAATATGTATCTAACTTAATCAAACATTACCCACACTTAAAGAGTGCTGAACAATCTTGGCATTCTTTTATCGGAAATAAATTTGAAAGTATTGTGGGGTCTTTAATTAGTGCCTACATCAGAAATGCTAAAAAGAGTAACCCAACCCTAATAGGTCTTGCAGTCCTCACAAAAAACGAAATCAAGAAAAAGAAAAACGAGGTTATATTTAGAAAACTTGCTGTAAGATACGGAAAATATCTATTACTTCCTGATACCGATTTGGTAATAGTTGATATTAACCCTACCAATCCGTGGAACTCAACAATAGTAGCCATTATATCCTGTAAAACCAGTTTAAGAGAAAGAATCGCACAGGCATGTTACTGGAAACTCAAATTACTTTCATCTGACGTCACAAAGAATATCAAAATATTTTTAGCTACTGTTGACCACGACAGTGATTTTGATATAGATTTCACAAAAAGAGAAAGAATTGACGGAAAAAGTAGAGATAGAATAATCTCAGAATATGAACTTGATGGTATTTATATAATGCGTGAAGATTTTAAAGAAGAATGGGAAAGCAGTAAGGTAAAACGTTATGAAAAAATTTTTGATAACCTTTCAGTGATGTTTAAGAAGAAATAAAAAAGCGAAAATTGGTGAACCGGTTGGTTGTCCGAAATGTCACACCTGGGGTACAGGTAATTTTGTTGTATCGGAAACCGAATCCGATACTTGATTACGCAGATTAAAAAAAGAGATTACACAGATGACAGCATTGCTGTCATTGCGAGCCGAAGGCGCGGCAATCTCAAAACGAGATTCCTCGCTACGCTCGGAATGACATTTCTGTATAATCAGTGGACAAGTATGAAAATAAAAAAAACAACTAAAAGGAACAGAGAATTAAATCACCGCTTCAGCGGGCTCTCCAAAAATTCCTATCGCCGACTATTGGCAAAAAAAGTAGAAGAAGAACCAAAAAAAGATAAAACTTGGGTTAGTGAACTTGTTTGGAACTTAAGAAAACACTATTTAAAAATCAAGAAGACTTAATAAAACTATGCGGGTAGCAATTGTGTTTGATTTTTGTTTCTGAGTAGATTATAATAAAATTAGGCAATTTTTTCTTTATACAGGAGGTAAACAAAAAATGACTACTTTAGTAAAAGCAGTTTATGAAAATGGTGTATTGAAACCACTTAAGCATTTACCGCTTAAAGAACAAGAGAAAGTTTCTTTGTTGGTGACTCCACTTGGAGAATGGCGTAAAGAATTAGAGCATTTGTTACGCAGTGTGCATTCACGGACCCATAAATTTTCTTCTAAAGAAATAGAAAGAGATATTTCGCTTGCTTCCCGCGAAGTTCGTAAGAATAAATGACTATTGTCCTTTTAGATACGAATGTCTGGATTTCTGCTTTTCTTAACCCATATGGTTATCCAGCAAAACTAATCCTTCTCTGGTTAGATGAGAAATTTCAAGTAGTTCTCTCACCACAAATCCTGAACGAAATTCGTTCCGTCCTGCATCGTCCTCGTATCAAAAATAAATATAAAATTCAGAATTATGAAATTGACCGTTTTATCTATCTACTGATTCAACACGGATTAATCGTTTTTCCTTCCGGTAAATTTAAACTCTGCCGTGACCGACGCGATAACCATTTGTTAGAAGCGGTTTTACTGTCTAAAGCAAAATATTTAGTTACTCGTGATGATGATATAAAAAGAGATATAAATCTAATTGCTGAAATGAAAAAGCAAAATGTAAATGTTACGAGTGTCAGTAAATTTTTAAAAAAATTTAGCAAAGAAAGGTAATCAAACTATGATGTGGGTAGCGATGTATTATTCAAATAAAGATGTGCGGATAGAAGAAATGCCGGTGCCGAAAATCGGCGAAGGTGAGCTCTTAGTCCGGGTGGAAGCAAGCGGTATCTGCGGGACCGATGTTTTGGAATGGTATCGGATTAACCGCGTCCCTTTAGTGCTTGGACATGAAGTCGCCGGAGTAGTTGCGGAGATTGGTAAAGGGACAAGAGGATTTTCCAAAGGTGACCGTTTGGTGGTTGCCCATCATGTGCCCTGCAATGAGTGCCATTATTGTTTGAATGGACACGAGACCGTTTGTGAGACATTACGCAAGACGAATTTTGAGCCGGGTGGTTTTGCGGAATATATCCGTGTACCGAAAATTAATGTTAAACGCGGGATATTTATTTTACCTAAGGAAGTATCTTTTGAAGAAGGAACATTTATTGAACCGCTGGCTTGTGTCTTGAGAGGACAGAAATTAGCCGGAATGAGTAAAGGTAAAAGTGTGCTTGTTTTAGGTGCGGGTATTTCGGGAATACTGCATATTCAATTAGCAAAACATTTGGATGCGAGAAGGATTATCTCCACCGATATTAATGATTATCGTTTAAAAATGGCAAAAAAATTTGGTGCGGATGTAGTAATTAGAGCCGACGATGAAATCCCGAAAGTTTTGCGCGAAGTTAATAATGGTATGCTTGCCGATTTGGTAATTGTCTGCACCGGTGCGAAAAGTGCACTTGTCCAAGCACTAAAATCAGTAGAACGCGGAGGGACAGTGCTTTTCTTTGCAGCAACTGAGAAAGATGTAACTATTCCTTTATCGGTAAATGATATTTTCTGGCGTAATGAAGTAACCCTGATGTCTTCCTATGCCGGAAGCCCGGCTGACCATTGGGAAGCTTTAGACTTAATCCGGAGTGGAGAAATCCGTGTAGCCGAGATGATTACTCACCGGTTAGGTTTAAACGAAACCGGTCTTGGTTTTCAACTCGTCGCTAAAGCCGAAAAATCTCTCAAAGTAATTATCCAACCACAGAAATAAGAGAAAGATGAGTTTTGGGAACTCTTTCTTCACTCTATGATTTTTTGACCAGAATCGAGAAGCGTCAAAAACTCTTCGGTAGACCACCTGTGCCTGCGATACCTGTGCAGGCACCACAGGTGCAGGCATGACCTATCGGGATGTCGTTCAGAAAGGAACCCCAAAACTCTGGAAGGTGAACAAGTAAGAAAAAATATAAATAACGTTTAGGAATGGGTGGTTAGAAGATTTTTAAGAGAAGAAAATAGAGAAGAAAAATTGTTAAAAGAGTAAGAAAGTCGTTCCTACCGAATTTGTAGTCCAGATAAGAGGTTCTTTTCTTTTTTATTCCAAAACCCTTACATTCTAAAGCAATAGCTAAAAGTTCAGCATTCCTTAAACTTGTTGCTAAAATTGGAATAAGTAAAGGAATAAATTTTTTTATTCGTTGGACTAAATTACCGGTTTCTAAATCCAGTCCGCGCGATTTTTGTGCCTGAATAGTTGTTTGGGCAGAGAGAATAAAACTCGGCACGAGACGGAAAGCGAGGGTTAAAGCAAAACTTACCCGGAAAGGTAAACCGAGTTTATTCAAGCCATAAGTGAATTCTTCAATCCGGGTGACCGAAAGGAAAATCAAACCAGTAAAAATTAAAGCATTTAATCTCAAAGCCATCGCCAAAGCATAATTTAAATTTTTCAAAAAAATTGTCCAAAGAATAATTGTAAAAGTAAAAAGAATAAACATCAACTTCCAAATTTTTCTTAAATTACTTATTGAACGAGAAAATGCACTGACCAAAAGAAGAAAAAAAGTAACTAAAATTATTG
Source organism: Elusimicrobia bacterium UBA5214 (assembly GCA_002412545.1). Taxonomy (GTDB): domain Bacteria; phylum Elusimicrobiota; class UBA5214; order UBA5214; family UBA5214; genus UBA5214. The sequence continues at coordinate 164,744 of DHVG01000014.1, forward strand.
GTAAAGGGGAAGAAAAGAGAAGTAATAAAATAAAAAAGAGAAGAAGTAAAAATATTTTTGTGACCGGATGCAAACGATGAATAAACGTGTTTCTTTCCAGATACAAATAGATTGACATATTCTTTTAGACCGTTAAGTCTGTTATGTCCGTTGAGACCGTTTAGACCGTTGGGTCCGTTGATTTATTTAAGCAGAAAAGAAATTCATCTACTGAAAGTAAAGTTTTGCCGAACATTTGGCTAAGTTCAATCAATGGTGGTAAAGCAAGTCCCCAGTTTTCTATATTTTTTTCACTGAACAATTGCCGGACGCTACCGTTAAAAACAATTTCTCCTTCTTTGAGGACGATTGCTCTTTTGGCATACTCAGCAACGAGCCACATTGTATGGGTAACCATAATGATTGTATGTCCTTTTTGATTTAATTCCTTTAGAAGATTCATCAAACTTCTTAACTCAAGATAATCTAACCCGGTGGTCGGTTCATCAAGGATAATTATTTTCGGTTGTGTAACTAAGACCGAAGCGACAGACAACCTTTGTTTTTCACCTTTAGTTAAAATGAACGGGTCTTTATCTTTGCAACCTTCTAAATTGACCGTTTTCAATACTTCTTTTACTCCCTTTTCTATTTCTTCGTGAGGAAAACTTAGATTTTTTAAACCAAAAACAATTTCTTCTTTTACCGTGGTAGCAAAAATTTGGTTATCCGGGTTCTGAAAAACATAACCAATATCTTTAGCCAATTCAGCAATCTTGTAATTTTTCAGGTTTTTATTTTGATAAATAATTTCACCTTTTGTTGGTGTAAAAAGACGATTAAGATGTTTGATAAACGTAGTTTTTCCGGAACCGTTTACTCCGACAATGGCTAAAAATTCACCAGCATAAATTTCAAAATTAAGTCCTTTGAGAATTTGTCCCGCTGGAACATTAGGATAGGTAAATTCCAAATTTTTTATCTGGAAAAGAAGATTTTTTTCCTTTTTTTCTTCTTTAGTGAGTAAAGTATATTTCTCTTCAGAAGTTTGGTAACTATTCTCTACGAGTAGATGGCAAGCATCATTTACTGTTTTCGGTATATTTTTCTGAGTAAGAAGATTCAATTTTTGGAATAAGGTAAGAATCGCTGCCGGACGGATACCATTTTTTTCCAGAAATTCACTTTGGCTGATGAGTTGTTCTACATTGCCGGAAGAGACAATTTCACTGGCATTAAAGATAATTATTTGGTCAGCATTGAGTATCTCATCAGTTTCGTGGTCAATGACAATTATGGTTAATCCTTGTTTAGTTAAATTTTTTAATAAAGCAAAAATTTCTTTTTTCCCGATTGGGTCAAGGTCAGTGGTCGGTTCATCAAGAATTAGTATTTTCGGTTTTAAAGCAAGAATTGAAGCTAAAGCAAGACGTTGTTTTTCTCCCCCGGATAAAGTTAAAGGGTCACGATTGAGATAATTTTCTAAACCGACTGTTTTTAATGTTTCAGAGATTCTTTTCTCCATTTCTGCACGGGCTAAAGAAAAATTTTCTAACCCGAAAGCAATTTCTAAAATAACATTCGTTGAGAAAAGTTGTACTTCAAAATCCTGAAGAAGTAGACCAATCTTTTGAGCAATTTCATAAACAGGAACATTTTTTATCTCTTGATTCTCAATAGTTATCTTTCCGGAATAGTTACCTTTCTGGAACTGCGGAATAATACTGGTGAGACATTTAGCTAAGGTGGATTTACCCGCACCACTTTTACCCATCAGAATAATAAATTCGTTTTCTTTAACCGAAAAATTTATTTTTTTTACTGCCGGAGAGGATGAATTTTGGTAAGTAAAACTTAAATCTTTTATTTCTAAAAGGTGCATTGCTAAATTCGTAATTATTAGATAAGAATCGTCCCTAAAATAAGGGAAAAAATTAGGGGGATTAAATTTATTCCAATTTTACCAGTAAAGTGTCCTAAAGAAGTGAGGTTCCCAACAAGTAAACCACCAAAACAGCCAATAAGTATGAAAATGAAACCAATATTTTGGAGAAAAGTTTTTTCACTTGTAATTTCTCCAATTTGTGAGTAGAGTAAATTCCATTTTTTAAATCGTGGATAAAGAGTAAAAAGTAAAATTGGTCCTAAGATTAAAGAAACAAAAAAGTTATTAAGAAAAATTATATTAGCTAAAACCGAAAAAGGGATAAGTCCAACCCAATCTATACCCCAGGAAATGGGGATGGCACAACCTAAACTGGCAATAAGAACAGTAAAAATATATTTCAACCACAATGCCGGATGGTTAATTAACGGTTCTGTCTGCGGAGAGAGATATGACCAGACTTTACAAGGAAGATAACCGTAAAGAAAATTGCCAAAAAAACCGAAAATGCTACCTATACCCAGTGTACCAAAAAAATCACCAATCAGATTACCGAAAGCGCTACCCCAGGCACCGGCCGGACCAAAAAATAAAGAAAAAACTACCGGGAGAACCGATGCTGGACGAATTTCGGTAAATCCGGGAATTAGAGGTATTGGTTTGAAAGGAATCAGTACCGCTGCATACACTGCTCCACAGATTGCGGTCAAGACAACCATTTTTGTATTTTTCCACATGGTAAAAACTTCTTTCATTTTTATTATGCCCCTTTTGTGTTTATAGCAAAATTTTTGTACAAAAGCAAGTTTACCAAAAAACCAGAACAAATGATTTTAATAAATCTTGACATTTAAACATATTTTATTATACTATTTTATCAATCGCAGGAACAGAGAGGTAAAAATGAAAACACTTTACATTGGTTCTACTGAACCTTATGCTGGTAAAGGATGGGTAACTTTGGCATTAGGATTAAAATTAAAAGAAAAAGGATTAAAATTAGGCTATTTTCGTCCGGTAGGGACTATTCCAATCAAAGTGAAAGATTTTACTACTGATGAAGATGCAGTTTATCTTAACCGCACACTTAATTTAGGTTTAGATGAAAAATTACTTTCACCTGTTTTGCTTACTGGCGAACTAATCACTAATGCAATGTCTGGGAAAACACCTTTACAAAATCTAACTCAAACAATCAAAGATGCGTTCCAAAAAATTAGTCAGAATAAAGATTTAGTTTTAGTCGGTGGTGCAGGTGCTTTCTTAATTACCGGCAGTGCACTTGGTCTTTCGGGTTTACGGGTAGCACAGATGCTTGAGGCAAAAATTTTATTACTTACTCGCTATACACCAAATATAATTGATGAAATTTCTACGGTTGCCGAAAGATTAAATACAAGTTTAATCGGACTGATTATTAATGCTATCCCCCAAGAAAAACTTAACTATGTACGAAATATGACTGTCCCCTATCTTTCGGGTAAGAAAATAAATGTTCTGGGGACAGTTCCTTATGACCGAATTTTAGGTTCCTTAACCGTCGGGGAAGTAACAGAAAATCTCAATAGTGAAATCATTACTGGAGAAAATAAAACCAGTGACCTGATTGAACATTTCCTTGTCGGTGCAATGACGGTAGAAAGTGCAATGAAATATTTCCAAATGACTACCGATAAAGCAGTAATTACTGGTGGTGACCGTAGTGATATTCAACTTGCGGCATTGGATACACCAACTACTTGTCTGATTTTGACTGGTAATCTTAAACCAAGTCAAGAAGTATTAAATAAAGCAAAGGGTAAAAGTGTTCCGATAATTTTAGTTAAAGCAGATACTTTAACTACGGTAGAGAAAGTTGATCAATTAGTAGGTAAATTGCCAGTAAGAGCTGAGAAAAAAGTATCCCAAGCAAATAAACTTTTTGACCAATATGTAGACTTCTCAAGAATTTGTTCTGCCCTTGGTGTTTAACTCTCTTCTTATCAATTAAACTTGTTTTTCTATTTACTTTTTGGTAAAATAAAAAATAGATTTTCCTTACACTTTTTAAGCCAGGGTAGCTCAGACTGGTCAGAGCGAGCGCTTCATAAGCGTTAGGTCGTGGGTTCAAATCCCACCCCTGGTAAGAAATACAGTAATTGAGTGAATTAGTAATTAAGTGATTGGTAGAGGCAACTGCAAAACCCTACAATTATTGTATCACAGTAGTAATTGTGATACCATTATTTTCCTACCGTAAGTCAACCCCATTAGAAATTCTATTTCTAACGGGGTAAACCAACAATGAGAAAAATAGTTTTTGAGAAAGTTATAAAAACAATTAAAAAATATGAACTTCTCTCTAAAAATGACCGGGTAATTATTGCCATTTCGGGAGGGGCGGATTCGGTTAGTCTAACCCATTTATTATCCTGTTTGAGAAATAAATATTTACTTAAACTTCATTTATTACATTTTCGTCACGGGTTACGGAATAAAAAAGAAGAAGAGAAAGACCTAAAAATAGTAACAAATTTGGCAAAAAAATTGTTTCTACCTCTGACCGTGAAGAAAATTAAAGTGAGAGAATTCGCCCGAGAAAAAAAGATTGGTCTTGAAGAATCAGCACGCATTTTGCGTTATCAGTATTTGACCAAATTTGCTAAAGAACATAATTTTAATAAAATTGTTACCGGACATACTCTTGATGACCAAGCAGAGACGGTTCTCTTCAACCTTATCCGTGGTGCTGGTTTGACTGGTTTATCTGGTATCCCAGTATATCGGGAAGAAAATACAATTGGTATTATGCGTCCATTATTGAAAGTAACAAAAAATGAAATTCTGCAGTATTTAAAAAAAGAGAATTTATCTTACTCACAAGATTTGACTAATTTACAGTTGAATTACACACGGAATCAAATTCGCTATGAACTTCTTCCCTTACTGGAAAAATATAATCCGCGGATAAAAGAACATCTTGCCAATTTAGCCGAAACGATTACTCAGGGTAAAATTCTTGAGGATAAAGAACTAAAAAAAATTATACCTTCTCTGGTCAAGAAACAAAAGACAAAAATAAAATTTGATTTAAGAAAATTTCTGTGCTATAATAAAAACAATCAAAAAGAGGCAATCAATTATCTACTTGAGCATTATGGCAGGAAGAGTTTTGTCCATTTTACTGAGTTAAGTAACTTGATAAGCAGGAAAGAATCGGGTAAAAGAATTAACTTGGGTAAAGGTTGGCAAGCCGAGAAAAAAAATAAGTGGATTTATTTTTGGAAAATAAAGTGAGATAATTACTCTAAATGAAAAATAAAAATTTACGTCCTTTAATTGGTTGGTTGGTAATTTTTGTTATTTTGCTACTTTTTAGTCAGTCTTTAAGACGGCAGTTTGTTGAACCAGAAATTGATTATTCTACTTTCAAAGGTTATCTTAAGGAAGGTAAACTTGTGAGTGTGACTATTCGTCCGGACTTAATCCGTGGTGAATATATTGAAGGAGGGAAAAAGTTTCATTTTAAGACCGCTCCTTTAGATGACCCAAAATTACTTGAAGAATTGGAAAAATATCAGGTGAAACAATACCGTGGTGAAGCCAGCGGTAGATGGTGGTCGGTATTCTTGATTAACTTTGGACCAGTGATTCTTTTAGTTTTCTTATGGTTCCTGATGATTCGTCAGATGCAAGGCGGGGGTAAGCAAGTACTTACTTTTGGACGGAGTCGTGCGAAATTGTATTCGGAAAAAAAGATTAAAGTTACTTTTCAAGATGTTGCTGGTTGTGATGAAGTGAAAGAAGAATTACAGGAAATTATTGAATTTTTGAAAGAGCCAGCAAAATTTCAAAAACTGGGTGGGAAAATTCCTAAAGGTGTTCTCTTATATGGTGCACCGGGTACAGGGAAAACATTATTAGCAAGAGCAGTGGCTGGTGAAGCGGGTGTGCCTTTCTTTTCGGCAAGTGGTAGTGAATTTGTAGAAATGTTTGTCGGTGTTGGTGCTTCACGAGTGCGTGATTTGTTTGAGCAAGGACGAAGAAATGCACCCTGTCTTTTATTCGTTGATGAACTGGATGCAGTCGGTAGACATCGTTTTGCGGGTATCGGCGGTGGACATGATGAACGAGAACAAACCTTAAATCAGATTTTAGTAGAGATGGATGGATTTGACCCACGGGAAGGAGTAATTTTAATTGCGGCAACTAACCGTCCGGATGTGCTTGACCCAGCATTACTTCGTCCGGGTAGATTTGACCGGCATATTATTGTACCAATACCTGACCTCAAAGGACGAGAAGAAATACTTAAAGTACATACTCGTAAGATTAAATTAGTGAAAGAGGTAAATTTAAATATTATTGCTCGTCGGACACCGGGTTTTGTTGGTGCAGATTTAGCTAATTTAGTAAATGAATCGGCACTTTTAGCCGCGCGACGAAATAAAGAGGGAGTGGGAATGTCTGAATTGGAAGAAGCAATTGACCGGGTCATCGCTGGACCACAAAGGAAATCGCGAATGATTTCAGAACGAGAAAAAAAGATTATCGCTTATCACGAATCGGGACACGCTCTGCTTGCTAAATTGCTTCCCGGTAGCGACCCGGTGCATAAAGTATCGATTATTCCTCGCGGACCAGCATTAGGTTATACTTTGCAATTACCGATTGAAGACCGGTACTTAACTACACGGAGTGAAATATTAATTCGCATAATTGTTCTTTTAGGAGGGCGTTGTGCGGAAGAATTAGTATTTGACGATATTACTACCGGGGCACAGAATGATTTAACTAAAGCGACCGAGTTTATCCAGCGAATGGTTACCGAGTATGGAATGAGTGATAAACTTGGACCTTTATCTTATCGGAAAAAAGAGGAAGAAATTTTCCTCGGCCGAGATATTATCAAAGACCGAGGATATAGTGAGAAAACAGCAGAAGTTATTGATGAAGAAGTAAAGAAAATCATTGATGAATGTTTAGAAAAAGCAAAGGGACTACTTAAAGAAAACCGTAGAAAATTGGAACTTTTAGCGAATAAATTAGTGGAGAAAGAAATTCTTGAAGGTGAAGAAGTAGAACAAATACTTACCGAAGTAGATAAAAGTAAACAACAGATAGTAGGAGTTGGACAAGCATAGGAGGTTTTTTTCTTAAAATTGGATAAGAAAAAAATTGAAAAAGCGATACAGTCATTATTAGAAGCAGTAGGTGAAGACCCGCAGCGTGAGGGACTAAAGGAAACACCAAAACGTGTCGCTAATTTCTACGAGGAAGCATTAGCCGGGATGAAAATTGACCCGGCTAAAGTTTTAAATGTATATTATGAGAAAGAAGAACATGAAGAAATAGTTCTTCTCCGAGATATATCACTTTATTCACTTTGCGAACACCATCTTTTACCATTTTTTGGTAAAGCACATATTGCTTATATCCCAAAAAAGGAACGTCTTCTCGGTTTATCTAAAGTTGCGCGTTTAGTAGAAATTTTATCTCACCGTTTACAACTCCAGGAACGTCTTACCAAACAGATTGCCGATACCTTGATGAAGGTTGTCCAACCACTTGGTGTCTTGGTAGTAATTGAAGCCGAACACTTCTGTCTAACGATGAGAGGAGTGAAAAAACCCGGTAGTTTAATTGTTACTTCAGCAATCCGTGGAATATTTATGAAAGATGCCAAAGCACGTGCTGAAGCATTAAGTTTAATTAAACTCGCCAAATTGTAATCCCGCCCTTTTGTCTGAAATATCTTGATAATTTGGTAATGATTTAAAGTAAGAGCAATAAGAAAGGGGCGGGGCTTGTTTTTATTTATATTTTTTGTTAAAATAACTTCAAGTATGCCTAAAGTTCATATTATTGGAATAAAAAATTTAGCCCAAGCAAAGGAAGAAATGCAAAAGATTGGTGTTGATAAACAGGGTGTAGAAATAATGGCACCGAAAGCATTATTTTTAACTTTGAAGATTACCAATATAAAAAATCAGGCAGCAAATATTTTGAAACAGGAAATGCTTGCTCTCGGTGGTGAAGCAGCGGTAAGTTATGAAGTATGTGCATTTAAACCCGGAACATCTTCAGTTTTACTTTTTGGCACATTACGACAGTTTCATCTTTTAGTAGATAAACTTGTTTGGCAACCTTACGATTTGCCGGAAGTAAGAAAAAAAATTGAAGAAGTGATAAAAAACCATACTCTAACCGTAACTCCTGAGAAGACAGAAATAATGGGTATACTAAATGTAACACCGGATTCCTTTTCTGATGGCGGTAAATATTTTGATTTTAAGAAAGCAGTCGCTCATGCGGAAGAGATGATTACTGAAGGGGCAGATATTCTTGATATCGGTGGTGAATCAACCCGTCCCGGTGCAGAAGAAGTTCCTTTAGAAGAAGAGATGAGACGAGTTATACCCGTAATTGAAAATTTAGTCAAAAAAACTAAAATACCAATTTCTATTGATACTTATAAATCAGAAGTTGCGAGGAAAGCGCTTGATTCAGGAGCAAGGATGGTTAATGATATTAGTGGTTTACGTTTTGACCCGCAAATGGCTAATGTTATCGTGCAATATCAAGTTCCGGTAATCATTATGCACATAAAAGGTACACCAAGAGATATGCAAGATAATCCGCAGTATGACGATGTGGTAGAAGAAATTTACGATTTTTTTTTAGAACGGATAGAATTTGCTCTAAATTCAGGAGTAAGAAAAGAAAATATCTTTCTTGACCCCGGTATTGGTTTTGGCAAAACGGTAGAACATAATCTGGAAATTTTAAATCGGTTAAGCGAATTCCATTCTTTGGGTTATCCTTTAGTTTTAGGTACTTCAAGGAAATCTTTTATTGGCAAGATTCTTGATACGAGTGTGGAGAAAAGGTTAGAAGGAAGTATTACTACCTATGTCTGGGCAATTGTTCAGGGTGTAAAAATTTTAAGAGTTCATGATGTTAAAGAAACAAAAAGAGCAATAAAAATTACCGAAGCAATTCTAAATAGACCGTTAGAAAAGTTTTCAACGGTCACGCAAAAACGCTAAAAAAGGGTAGTTAAAATGAAATTTTTTCTTCATCTTTGGGAAAGTTATCTTGTTCATCTGGTAGATATTTTAATTGTTGCCTATATTTTTTATCGGTTAATTTTACTGATTAAGGGGACACGTGCCTTCCAGGTTGCTTTAGGGATAGTGCTTCTTTTTCTTTTGACAATTTTAACTCGTGATGTTATTCATCTACATACCTTAGCTTGGCTTTTGGAAAAATTTTGGATGGCCGGAGTAGTAGTATTGATTGTTGTTTTTCAACCGGAATTACGCACAGCATTAGCCCGGCTTGGTAGTCCGCATTTTGGGCATAGTTCTTCGGGAGAGACAAATTTTATTAAAGAACTTATTGTGGCATTGAAAGATTTTACTGAGCAACGGATTGGTGCATTGATTGTTTTGGAACAGGAGACCGGTTTACGTGAATTTATTGATACCGGGACAAAAATCAATGGCGAAGTTACCCGTGAACTCCTGCATTCAATTTTTTATCCCAAATCTATTCTCCACGATGGTGCAGTAATTATTCGTCACGGACACATTTTGGCTGGCGGTTGTATTTTGCCGGTAAGTGATGACCCGGAAATTGCTCGTGTTTTAGGTATGCGTCATCGTGCTGCTTTGGGTTTGAGTGAAATAACCGATGCTTGGGTAATTGTCGTTTCTGAAGAAAGTGGTTTACTTTCTTTAGCGCGTAAAGGTGAATTAACCCGTGGAATTACTCTGGAAGAATTAGCCAATCAACTTTTTGAATTATACCGGACTAAGAAAGCAGGAGTATTTACCCATCTTTTCCAAAAGATAAGAACTTAAAAAATTTAACTTAAATGGCTAACTGGAAAGAAAATTTACCTTTAAAAATTCTTGCTTTAATTTTGGCAATTTTACTTTGGTTTTATGTTTTTAGACAGGGCAAGTAAAGTTTTCTTATAAATATGGAACGACTATTCGGAACCGATGGCATTCGTAGTATTGCCGGTCAATTTCCTTTAATTCCTGAATTTATAAAAAAAATTGGTTATGTAAGTACAACCGTTCTCAGTGAGAAATCTCGTCAGAAAAGCGGGAAGATGGTTTTTATCGGGCGGGATACCCGCGCCTCCGGTGAAGAAATTTTTACTTCTTTAGCCGAAGGAATAAATGCAGCCGGTGGTAAAGTTATTGATTTAGGGATTATTCCTACACCGGGGATTGCTTACCTTACACGCCACCGCTTTAGCGGGGTCTCCGAAAAAAAGAAAGTTTTAGCCGGAGTGGTTATTTCGGCATCACACAATCCTTGGGAATTCAACGGGATAAAATTTTTTTCTTCCCAAGGGCAAAAACTTCCTGATGAAATTGAACGGGAAATTGAAAACAAATTACAAATTGCAAATTATCCATCCCGATGTATCATCGGGACGGGCAAATTACAAATTGAAAACAAAGGTAAAATACTAAAAGATAGAAAAGCAAAAAAAGAGTATTTAAGTCATCTGAAGAAAACAGTACCGAAAAATTTTAGTCTGAAAGGAAAAAGAATAGTTGTTGATTGTGCAAATGGTGCAACTTGTGAATTTGTATCTAATCTTTTTGCGCGGTTTGGCGCTGGGGTGATAATGTTAAATGCTCAACCGAATGGGGAAAATATTAATCTTCAATGTGGTTCTTTACATCTTGAACAACTTTGTCAGACAGTTAAAGATACCCATTCTGATTTAGGTTTTGCTTTTGATGGCGATGGTGACCGTGTCCTTTTTTCTGACGAATTAGGTAATCCGGTTGACGGTGACCAGTTAATGTGTCTCTTAGCTGAAGAATGGAAAAATAAAGGCAAACTGAAAAATAATCATCTTGTAGTTACGCGGATGTCTAATTTTGGACTTTATGAACTGATGCAGGCACAAGGTATAAAAATCCATACGGTCTCGGTAGGTGACCGTTATGTTTGGGAAGGGATGATAAAAAAGAAAGCTTCTCTTGGGGGAGAACAGTCCGGGCATATTATTTTTGAAGATTATTCTACTACCGGTGACGGTTTAATTACTGCTTTGCAAATCTTAAAAATCTATCAGCAGGAAGGATTACCTTTCTCTAAACTTTTCAAAATGGTAAAATATCCGCAGGTACTTCTCAATCTACCAGTAAAAATGCGAAAAGATTTAGATACTTTATCTCCGGTTAAAGAAGCAATTCGGCAAGGTGAAGAAGAACTCAGTCATCACGGACGCATTTTTGTGCGTTATTCGGGAACTGAGCCGCTCTTGAGAATCCTGGTTGAAGGTAAAGATAAAAATCAAATAAAAAAGATTGCCGAAAATATTGCCTTAATTGCTAAAAAAGAACTAAGTTAAATCAACTTTTGCAATTTTTGCTTCCGTTCTCTACGCTCCGGCAGATACGCAGTTCTAATTCGCCGCTCGTGGGAGCCCACCCTGTCCAAGTCAAGTTGGCAGGGTCACCCACTCGCTCACTCATAAGAACTGGATAATCTGCCTCCGCTAAGGTTCACTTCAGCAAAAATGCAAAAGTTCAGTAAGTTAACATAGAGACGTCTATGCCGAAATTAGGGGTAAATGTTGACCATGTAGCCACGGTAAGGCAGGCACGACTTGCTTCGTTTCCTGACCCGGTTTTTGCCGCTTTGGAAGCGGAACGCGCTGGTGCCGATGGGATAGTTGTACATTTACGGGAAGACCGGAGACATATTCAGGAACGGGATGTGCGTCTTTTACGAGAAAAAATTAAAACCAAACTTAATTTAGAGATGGCAACTAATGAAGAAGTTATTCGTTTTGCTTTAAAAATAAAACCGGATAGTGTCTGTATCGTTCCCGAGAAAAGAAAAGAATTAACCACTGAAGGTGGATTAGATGTCTTCGGACAGAAAAATAAACTAAAAAGAGTAACTAGACAGTTCCGAGAAAAAGGGATATCGGTATCTCTCTTTATTGACCCGGAAATAAAACAGATTGAAGCGGCAAAATTTGTCAGTGCAGACGCGGTAGAGTTGCATACCGGCAGGTATGCTGATGCAAAAAATAAAAAAGAGCGAATTAGCGAATTAGCGAAGTTAGAAAAAGCAAGTAAAATTGTTCTTGGGGAAGGAATAATCCTCAATGCCGGGCATGGATTAGATTATCAGAATGTTCTTCCGGTAGCACGGATTCCGGGAATGCATGATTTGAATATTGGTTTTTCAATTATTGGACGAGCAATCTTTGTCGGTATCTATCAAGCAGTTAAAGAAATGAAAAAACTAATCACCGAAGAGTAGAGAATCAAGCACTAAATCCCAATATCCAAATCCTAAACAATATCCAATTTTTAAATTCAAAACTAAGTTTGAAAATTGGAATTTGGATACTTGGAATTTGTTTGGAATTTCGGATTTAGGATTTAGAATTTTTCCTTAGGAGAAACGAGAATGTGTGGAATAATCGGTTATATTGGACATCGGCATGCAGTTAGTGTTATTTTAGACGGGTTAAAGCGTCTTGAATACCGTGGTTACGATTCGGCAGGTATTGCCGTAGTAGTCAATAATGAACTACAACTGCGTCGTTGTGTCGGTAAGATTGTTAAACTTGAAGAAATCTTGGAAAAAGAGACCTTATCCAGTCATCAAGGTTTAGGACATACCCGTTGGGCAACCCACGGTCGTCCTTGTGAAGAGAATGCACATCCGCATACTGACTGTAAAGGAGAAATTGTTATTGTCCATAACGGAATAATTGAGAATTATCTAACTCTCCGGGAAAAACTGAAAAAAGAAGGACATACTTTTAAGTCGGAAACCGATACTGAAGTATTAGTGCATTTAATTGAACAATATTTCCCGAAAACGGAAAAACTGAAACCACACCAACTTCTCTCCGCAGTAGAAAAAGCACTTAAAGAAGTGGAAGGTTCTTATGCTCTCGGCGTGATTTCCGGTAAACTGCCCGGAGTAATCATTGCTGCCCGGCAGGATAGCCCGTTAATTGTCGGTCTTGGAGAGCCTGTCTCGCCGACTGGCGGAAAAGAAAATTTTATCGCTTCGGATGTACCTGCAATTTTGCCTTACACGAATAAAGTTATCTATTTAGAAAATGAAGAAGTCGCCTTAGTCACTCAAGAAAATGTGGAGGTCTTTAACAAACAAGGGAAGGAAGTAAAGAAAACAATCCAATACATTTCCTGGGACCCGGTAACTGCGGAGAAAAGTGGTTACAAACATTTTATGCTTAAAGAAATCCACGAGCAACCACAGGTTATTCAGGATACTTTCCGGGGAAGAATGTTTCCGGATAAAGGTGAAATTAGTTTTGAAGATTTATCTTTAGCCGAATATAAAGAAATAAAAAAGGTCTCTATTATTGCCTGTGGAACTTCCTATCATGCGGGTTTAGTCGGCAAATTTCTTTTAGAAAATTTAGCCGGTTTACCTTGCGAAGTGGATATCGGTTCTGAATTTCGTTATCGGCAACCAATAATTGATTCGCAAACTTTGGCATTAGTGATTAGTCAATCCGGTGAGACCGCCGATACTTTAGCCGGGTTAAGAATTGCCAAAACTAAGAAAGCAAAAACATTAGCTATTTGTAATGTAATGGGTTCAAGTGCGGCACGGGAAGCGGAGAAAGTAATTTATACCCGCTGCGGACCAGAAATCGGTGTTGCTTCTACCAAAGCGTTTACCGGACAACTCACCGTCTTATACTTATTATCCTTAGCCCTTGGTTTAGAAAGAAAAGAATTGCCTTTAGGATTAGTAAAAAGAATTATGTCACATCTTTTACTTATTCCCGGACAGGCGGAAGATATTTTGGCAAACCAGGAAACATTACTGTCTTTAAGTAGCGAATTTTTTGAAAAACGGGACTTTCTTTATTTAGGACGAAATATCAATTACCCGATTGCTTTAGAAGGGGCATTGAAACTGAAAGAAATATCTTATATCCACGCGGAAGGTTATCCGGCCGGAGAGATGAAACACGGACCGATTGCTTTAATTGACCGGGAGATGCCGGTGGTGGTAATTGCGACCAAGTCCAGTGTCTATGGAAAAATACTTTCTAATATTGAAGAAGCAAAAGCGAGAGAAGGGATAGTCATTGCTTTAGCTACTGAAGGGGATAAAAAAATTAAAGATAAGGTTGACCGGGTAATTTATTTGCCGGAGAATTTAGAAATCTTATCCCCAATCGTAAATGTTATTCCCTTACAACTTTTCGCTTATCATATTGCCGTAAAAAGAGGCTGCGATGTTGACCAACCGAGGAATTTGGCAAAGTCAGTGACGGTAGAATAGCAATAAATTATGAATTATGAATGATTATTTCTTATTTTGGGAAGATAGAAGAAACATTGCGGATATCCTTAAATTAGGCGAAGCCTAGGTGAGCAGAATGATGTTAAGTCAGGTGGTCAATGAAATAGCGGATTTCTTGAAAGAATTCGATTCTACAAAACCAGTTCATAAGAGATTTCAACCAGGGATTGAGCCATTCGGTGAGCCACAAATTGTCAAGGAAATAGCAAAAGGCATAAGCAGAAAAGGAATTAGAGCAAAGACCCATAGAATCCCCGATTTGTCAATTGGGGAAGATTGGGCTATTGAATTCAAACTTGCGCGACCATTTGGAGATAATGGGAATGAAGCAGAAGATTGGTCAGTCAATTTATTACATCCATATAGGGGAAATGTCTCTTTATTGGGTGATTGCTGCAAATTGCAGGAACTGGCTGGGTACTTAAATAAGGCAGTTATTGTACTTGGATATGAACATTCTCCAGCAAAAATATCATTAGATCCGTTGGTTGCGTCATTTGAAATCATTGCGTCACATGTTTTTGGTATTAAACTGTCACCTCGATTTGAGCAAATTCGTAGTGGATTAGTGCATCCAGAACATCAAGTTGTAAGGGTGATTGGCTGGCAATTACTGTAATGGCTTTGTCTAACAAGCGTTTAATGGAAAAATTGGGAAAAATGGGGACGGAGGTAATTTTTATATTGTTCTTTATTTTATTTAATTCTAAGCATTCCAATAGTAATTACCTCCGTCCCCATTTATCGTGGTTAGATTCACCCACCATCCCGAGTCTAACCGAAGGAAAGATTTGAATTTGGTGGGGTCTTTAAGACACTGGGTTGGAAGGTTTAGGCATGAATAAGGAAGAAGCGAAAAAGATTATAGAAATATTGCTTACCTGCGATGGAGGATGTGAGTATTGTGTGTCAAGTTTGTTAAAATTGTTCTACAAAGAGTTCCCTAAATATAAAAAACTTGCAGAAGAAGTCTTTAGAAAACAGTTCAATGTAGAACTTGAGAAATTTACTAAGAGACATTCGTTGCAAAAGACAGGAGAAAAATTATGGACAAAGATAAAAAATTGATTAAAGAAAAGATTCTATCAGCACTTTCTGAAACTGGGATAAAAGTTAAAGATATCATTCTTTTTGGTTCAAGGGCAAGAGGAGAGTCTACCAAATATAGTGATTGGGATTTCTTGGTCATTGTTAAAAAAGATATAACATTAAAAGAAAAAAGAAAAATAGCGAAAGCGATTAGAGAAAAACTTGCAGATTCTTACATTCCTTGTGATGTCATCGTTAAATCAGAAAAAGAGATTGAATATTATAAAGATTTCGTTGGCACTGCTACAAGAGAAGCATTAAAAGAAGGAGTTTCATTATGATTGATGAAAAGGTTAAAAAATGGGTAATTAAAGCACTTGAAGATTTTAACTCTGTTGAACATGAATTTAGATTGTCTGATGAGGAAATAGTGACAAGCACAGTTTGTTTCCATTGTCAGCAGTTTGTAGAGAAAATGTTAAAAGCTTACTTAACTTTAAAAAAAATTGATTTTGGTAAGACTCACGATTTGGAAGTCCTTTTGAAACTATGCATAAAAGAAGATAAAGATTTTCAAAATTTAGACATTGGCGACCTTACATTTTATGCAGTTGAGGTAAGATATCCAGAGGAATTTTATACTCCTACTCTTGAAGAAGCTAAAGAATGTTTTGAAATTGCTTCAAAGGTTAAGGATTTTGTTTTCAAAAAATTAGAAATAAAAGAAAAGGATTTTTAAATGATAAAATCCAAAGAAAGTAAATATGACTGAACCGATAATTTGGAAGAAAAACCAGAAAGGCGAATTTTTAATTTACCTTCTTGACCAGAGGTATTTACCGGGGAGAAAGATTTATCGTCTCTGCCGGAACTACTTGCAGGTTGCGGATTGTATAAAAAAGATGGTTGTTAGGGGTGCACCGGCGTTGGGAGTAACTACTGCCTTTGCTATTGCTCAGGCGGTGAACCGTTTACCGTTTACCGTTTACCGTTCACCAAGTAAAGAAGATTTTTTTGAATATTTAAATAAAGTCGGGAAGACACTGGTTTCTACTCGGCCGACGGCGGTAAATATTTCCTGGGCAGTAAATAAGATAAATAAAGTCGTTCAAGAGTTCAAGAGTTTCCGCCACGGCGGATCTGCCTCGGGCATGACAAGTGTTCAAGAGTTAAAAGAAATTGTCAAAGAAGAGGCAGAAAAAATTTATGAAGAAAATAAAAAGATGGATAGAAAAATTGCGCTAAATGGGGCAAAACTATTCTCGAAAAATACTAATGTTCTGACTCACTGTAATACCGGTCCTTTAGCTACTGCCGGTTACGGAACCGCTTTAGGGGTAATTTTTGCCGCATATCGTCAAGGGAAAATAAAGAAGGTCTATGTTGATGAAACCCGTCCCTATCTGCAGGGAGCAAGATTAACCGTCTGGGAACTTGTTCAGGCAAGAGTACCTTGTGTTTTAATCTGTGACAATATGGCCGGGTATTTAATGCAGGAAGGTGAAATCAATGCCGTAATTGTCGGTGCGGACCGGATTGCGGCGAACGGGGATAGTGCAAATAAAATCGGTACTTATAGTGTAGCGGTTTTAGCTAAAGAGCATCGGATACCTTTTTATATTGCGGCACCCGGTTCGAGTATTGATTTATCTCTTTCTTCGGGTGAAAAAATAAAAATTGAAGAAAGAAATCCTGACGAAGTAAGATATGTGCAAGGTAAATTAGTCAGTTTAAAAAATGTAGCGGTTTGTAATCCGGCATTTGATGTTACACCGGCAAAATACATCACTGCAATCATTACCGAGAAAGGTGTAATTTGTCCACCATACTTTAAAAATTTAAAAATCAAAACGCAAAAATCAAAATTACATCTCAAAATTTAAAATTTTTGAATTGTCATTTTGCATTTTGATATTTGAATTTTGAATTTACTGATATCTGTGTAATCTCTGGTGAGATTCTTCACTCCGTTCAGAATGACCCTGCGGGTCATCTGCGTAATCTGTGATTAAAAATATGGAAAAAAAATACAAAGTCAACCTACCAAAAACAAGTTTTCCGATGAAAGCGGACTTATCTAAACGCGAACCGCAGATTCTGGAAAAATGGAAAAATTTAAAAATTTACGAACTTCTCCAGAAGAAAAATTCATGCGGGGAAAAGTTTGTTCTTCATGATGGTCCGCCTTACGCTAACGGACCGATTCATTTAGGGCACGCTTTAAACAAAATTCTTAAAGACATCATCGTCAAGTATAAATCAATCCGCGGCTACGACACACCTTATGTGCCGGGTTGGGATTGTCATGGTTTACCGATTGAGTATCAATTACTTAAAGAGCAAGGTTTGGACAAAAAGAATGTTGACCAGTTGAAATTCCGTAAAGATGCAGCTGAATATGCAAGAAAGTATATGAACATCCAGCGGGATGAATTTATTCGTCTTGGTTGTCTCGGTTACTGGGATGCTCCTTATTTGACAATGGACCCGGAATATGAAGGCAAAATTATTCAAACATTCAAGAATTTAGTAAAAAATGGGTATATCTACCGGCGGAAGAAACCGGTCTACTGGTGTATTTCCTGTGAGACCGCTTTAGCCGAAGCGGAAATTGAATATGCCAGTCATCTTTCACCTTCAGTTTATGTCAAATTTCCAGTCAAAGAATTTCCCTTCCCTCTGTCACCTAATCACCCCAACCTTCGTCAAGACTTCGGTGGGCAGGCAATCACCCAATCACCTGCCGTACTCATCTGGACTACTACGCCCTGGACTTTACCGGCAAATTTAGCGCTTGCTTTTCATCCGAAATACGAATATGTCATTGTAAAAGGAATAGTGAAAAGTGAAAAATCGGAAAGTTTTATTTTAGCTAAGGAACTTTTGCCAAAAGTAGCGGAACAAATCGGTTTAGAAAATTGCGAAATTATTGCCACTTTTCCGGGAGAAAAATTTAAAGGTATAAAATGTGAACATCCGTTCTTGAATCGCGAATCCGTAGGTATTCTGGCTGATTTTGTTTCTCTGGAAGAAGGAACCGGTATTGTGCATATTGCTCCCGGACATGGTGAAGATGACCACTTAATTGGTTTAGAAAATAATTTACCAATTTTTTCACCGGTTAACGACCAGGGAGAATTTACTGAAGAAATTAGTTCGGAAATGGAAAAACTTTCTGGAATTGATGTTTTCGTAGCCAATGATTTAATCATTGAAGAATTAGACCAGAGAGATAGATTAGTTTTTTCCGGAGAAGTTGTTCACCAGTATCCCCATTGCTGGCGTTGTAAAAATCCAATAATTTTCCGTGCTACTGAACAATGGTTCCTCAATGTTGAACACAATAATTTAAGGCAGAAAATGCTGGATACAATTGAAACGGTTAAATGGATACCGAATTACGGTATTGAACGCATCCGGGGAATGATTACCGTCCGTCCGGATTGGTGTTTATCCCGGCAACGTTTCTGGGGTGTTCCTTTACCAATTCTTTATTGTGAACAATGTAATAAACCTTTGCTGGATATTCAGGTAATCGAACATATTGAAAAATTGATTACAAAATATGGTTCGGATGTATGGTTTACACCTGTGCCTGCGACACCTGTGCAGGCGTCACAGGTGCAGGCAAAAACAACTTTCATCATTGAAGAACTTCTGCCGAGAGGAGTAAAATGTCCACAATGTGGAGGAACTAAATTTCGTAAAGAAAACGATATTCTCGATGTCTGGTTTGATTCCGGAGTATCGCATCAGGCGGTGCTGAAAACAAATCCGCAATTACACTGGCCAGCGGAAATGTATTTAGAAGGGTCTGACCAGCATCGGGGTTGGTTCCAGACCTCGTTAATTCCGGCAGTAGCGTTAGAAAATTCTGCACCTTATAAAATTGTGCTTACCCACGGTTTTGTGCTTGATGGTCAGGGACGGGCGATGCATAAGTCATTAGGTAATGTCATTTCACCGCAGGAAGTGATTGAAAAATACGGTGCCGAAATTGTGCGTCTCTGGGTAGCTATTTCCGATTACCGTGAAGATGTCCGAATTTCAGCGGAAATCTTGGAGCAGTTAGCCGAGACCTACCGGAAAATCCGGAATACGATTCGTTATCTTCTTGGTAATCTGCACAATTTTAGCCCGGAGAAAAAAGTTGAGTATGAAAAACTCGGGGCAATCCCAATTTGTGAAATTGACCGATATATTTTACATCGTTTACAAAAATTAACTGAAGAAGTTACTGATGCTTATGAGAATTATGAATTTCATCGGGTAATGCGGGCAATCCACAATTTTTGTGTTTTAGAGTTAAGCACTTTTTATCTTGATGTGCTTAAAGACCGGCTCTATACTTTTGCCGAGAATTCGGTAGAGCGGCGTGCAGCACAGACCGTACTTTACGAAATTCTACTTGCTTTATTACCGATGCTTGCACCGTTACTTTCTTTTACTGCGGAGGAAGTGTGGGGATATCTCCAGCCATCAGCCATCAGCCATCAGCCATCAACTGCAAGTGTGTTTTTGCTGGATTTTCCGAAAGTAAAAAAGGAATGGATTTCCGAAGAATTAGAAAAAAATTGGGCGAAGATTCTAACTTTAAGAGATAAAGTTTATCAAAAACTTGAACAAGCCAGAAAAGACGGAATTATCGGCGGTTCCTTGGAAGCGAAAGTCGTTATTTCTGCCAACAAGGAAGAAGAGGAATTCCTTAAGAAATATGGAGAACAGTTACCGATGATTTTTATCGTTTCCCAGGTGGAAATAACGGACAAAACGGACTTAACGGAACTAACGGTTGAAATAAAGAAGGCAGAAGGTGAGAAGTGTATCCGTTGCTGGAATTACTCAACTACGGTCGGTGAAGATAAAACTCATCCCCAACTTTGTTCCCGTTGTATAAAAAACTTACAAAGTGAACTTTGATTACATTGATTATTGACGGCGATTACAGCGATAGTGTCGGGTGTCATTGCGAGTCCGCCTGGGGCGGACGAAGCAATCTAATTGTCAGATTGCCACAAGCCGATAAATCGGTTCTCGCAATGACATTTCTGTGTAATCGGCGTTTAAGAAATCTGTATAATCTAAGTGAAGATAGATGAATTTCTTTTTGGTTAGTTTTTTAGTTTTTTTATTTGACCAGGTAAGTAAATTTATTGTTGTTCATTATCTTGCTCCGGTCGGTGCAATTAGGTTATTTTCTTTTTTTTATCTTACCTATCGGGAAAATACCGGTGCAGCATTCAGTATACTTTACGGGGAAAATTCTTTTTTTATTTTTACCTCCTTACTAGTAATTATCATTCTTCTTTTCTGGTTAATTAAAGAGAGGAGATATAATTTATCTTTTGCTTTAATTTTCGGTGGTGCGCTAGGTAATCTTTTTGACCGTATTTTCCGAGGTAGAGTGATTGATTTTTTAGATTTTCGTATCTGGCCGGTGTTCAATTTTGCCGATACCGCCATTACTATTGGTATATTTCTTATCTTTTGGCAACTAGTCAGGAGAAAACCTAAAACTGTAAACTGTAAACTGTAAACCATGTTCCCCATTCTTTTACAATTCGGTCCTTTAAAAATTTTTAGTTACGGTTTCTTCGTTGCCCTTGGTTTCTTTCTTACTTTGAGGTTAGTTGTTTCTCAAGTGGGGGAAATCGGTATTGATAAAAAAATAATTTACGATTTAGGTCTTTATATTCTTATTAGCGCTATCCTTGGGTCAAGACTTTTTCATATTCTTTTTAATTTAGGTGAATATCTTGCTCAACCGTTAAGCATTTTTTATTTCTGGGAAGGTGGTTTATTTTTCCACGGTGGACTAATCGCTGCATTAATTGTTGCAATTATTTTTTTAAAAAAGAAAAAATTAAATCTCGGACAGGTTGCGGACATTCTTGCCCCGGGTTTGGTGCTTGGCTATGTTTTTGGAAGGATTGGCTGTTTTTTTGCCGGTTGCTGTTACGGTAAAGAAACAAATTTACCCTGGGCAGTAACTTTTCATCATCAACAATCTTTAGCCCCGACAAATATTTCTTTACATCCGACACAGCTTTATTCTGCCGGGGCAAATTTTATTCTCTTTTTATACCTCTGGTGGAGAAAAAATAAACCACATTATGCAGGCGAACTTTTCTGGCAGTATTTAATCGGTTATTCCGGGACAAGGTTTATTCTTGAATTTTTCCGTGCTGATGAACGGGGAATAATTTTCGGTTTACCTTTTACCCAAGTCCTTTCCTTATTGATATTTTTTCTTGCTATTTTTATAGAATGGAAAAGAAGATTATCTTTGCCGAAGCAGGTAAACGGTTAGATATTTTTTTAGTAGAGAAATTTCCCCAGTATTCGCGCAACTATTTCCAGAAACTGATTAATCAAGGGTTAGTTCTGGTTCAGAGTTCACTTAAGAGAGCGAATTATAAACTTCATCTGGCGGACAAAATTGAGATAACCTTCCCGCCCCCGGAAGTATTTTCCATAGAACCGCAATTTTTGCCTTTAGAGATAATTTATGAAGATAAAGATATAATTGTAATTAACAAAACAGCCGGGATGGTTGTTCATCCTGCCTGTGGACATAAAGACGGAACTTTAGTTAATGCTTTACTCTATCATTTTAAGAGTCTTCCTGGTAATGCACTTCGTCCGGGTTTAGTTCACCGTCTGGATAAAGATACTTCTGGAGTGATGGTGATCGCGAAGAATGAAAAATCGTTAAATTTTCTTTCTAAACAATTTCAAAAAAGAAAAGTAGAAAAAACTTATCTTGCTTTAGTTCATGGTCAGCTAAAAGAGAAAAGAGGTAGAATTGAGGCATCTTTAGGACGGGACTTGAAAAATCGTAAAAAAGTAAGTATAACATCTTTACATAGTCGTGAAGCAATTACTGAGTATAAAGTACGAGAAAGTTTTCCACAAGGAGTAAGTTTACTGGAAGTAAAACCATTTACCGGGCGGACACATCAAATCCGTGTTCATTTGTCGGCAATTGGACATCCGGTTTGTGGTGACCAAGAATATTCTTCCGAGAAAGAATCCGAATTTTATCCTCGGTTAATGCTTCATTCCTGGAAGTTAAGATTTTTTCATCCGGTTAATAAAGAATTTAAAGAATTCGTTGCACGGTTGCCTGACGATTTTAGTAAAATATTAGATAATTTGAAACGTGAGAAATGAAACCTTTTACAATTTCAATCGTTATTTTATTTTTTTTAACCTTCCTTTCTGCTGGAGAAAGTACAAATATAGACACAAGAAAAGAATTTGAATTTTATAAAGAGAAAATAATTGATTTAGAAAAGAAACTTGATGAATTAGCAGACATACTTGAAGAAGAAAATCAAATAAAACAAACGGTAAATGAAAGGTTTTCTTTGCTTGAAGGAGCACTGAATGAACTTTCGTTAGAAAGAAAAGAAGAAGAAAGAAGACTTAGCCAGATTGAAAAGTATCTTCAGGAAAACAAAACAATTCTTTTGGGAATCAACGAGACACTTACTGAACAAGGGAATAAACAGGTGGAATTAACGAAAGAAATAGGAAATTTAAAAGAAAAATTAAAGAAAATAGAAGAAAATTTGGTCATTCTCAGCAAGGAGATAAATGAATTACATAACCGAAAAATTGAAATTCCACTTTCGGAAAGAAAATTACATTCAAAAAATCCTAAAATTGACCGTTACTTAGAAAAATTAGAATCCCCTTGGGTAGCACCAATTGCTTTGGGGATAGCGTTTTTTACCTTTTTACTGGTTATTTTTTAATAAACGAATATAGCGAATGATAACGAATGAATCGAATATTATTTTCTATTCGTTCAATTCGCTATAATTTGCACAATTCGGATACTTTAAAAATATGTTAATTGTTGTTTCCGCACCTTCCGGAGCGGGTAAATCAACCCTCTGTAATAAATTACTTAAATTGCATCCGGAGATAAGGTTATCGGTCTCCTATACTACCCGTCCGCCTCGGCCGGGTGAAAAAAATGGGCGTGACTATTTCTTTATCAGTGAAAAAGAATTCAAAAAAAAGGTTGAGAAAGACGAGTTTTTAGAATGGGCAATTGTCCATGGATTTCGTTACGGTACAGGAAAAAAATTTGTTCAAGAAAACCTTGCTAAAAATGAGGATGTACTTTTAGAAATTGATGTTCAGGGAGCAATGAAAATCCGTTCAATTTATCCGGAGGCAGTATTAGTTTTTGTTTTCCCGCCGAATTTTTCCATTCTTAAAAAACGTCTTCTTGCACGCAAGAAAGATAATCCTGAAGAAATGAAAAAAAGACTTAATCAAGCAAGAAAAGAATTGGAGTATATCAGAAAATATGATTATTTAGTAATCAATGATAAGATTGAAAAAGCAGTTAGAAGATTAGAGATAATTATCAATGCAGAAAGATTTAAAATTTCGAGATTGGATCAAAATATTCTGAATAAAATTAAAAAGTATTAAATGGAGGATTTAAAATTTCCCTATGCCTGAAGACAAAGAATTTGACAAACTCAGTCCCGTGGGATCGAAGGAAAAAAGTGTAAAGTCGTCATTAGAAAAACTTATTTCAGACACAAAGTTAAATCGTTATCAACTTATTCCACTTGTTTTACGTTGGACTAAAGAATTGGAGAAACACTCCGAGAAGAAAATTTCTCCGGATGAATTGGTTAACCAAGCATTGAATGACATTCTTAGTGATAAAGTTAAATTGGAAGAAATTACAAAATTAATTGAAGGTAAAAGAAGGTAAGAGGTAATAGTCTCTTTTGAAGAACAAAAAAATTATTCTTGGTATCACCGGTAGTATTGCCGCATATAAATGTTGTGAATTGATTCGTCGTTTGAAAGACAAAGGTGCAGAAGTATTTTGCGTCCTTACTCCTAATGCTGAGAAATTTATTACTCTTTTAACTTTAGCTACACTTACCGAGAAAAGAGTTTATACTGACCTGCCCCGTAAAGAAATTCTACGGGACGAAGTAAAAACTGGAGAGATTGAGCATATTGATTTAGCCCGGATTGCTGACCTTATCCTTGTCGTTCCCGCTAGCGCTAATACAATCAACAAATTATCCTGGGGTATTGCCGATAATCTTTTAACCAGTGTGATTTTGGCAACCGATGCACCGGTCTTAATCGCTCCAGCAATGAATTCTGCAATGTATAATAATCCGTTAACTCAGGAAAGTATTGCCCGGTTGAAACAGATTCGGGGATTCCATTTTCTTGGACCAGTGAAAGGAATGCTTGCCTGTGGTGATGGAGATATCGGTCGGTTAATAGAAATAGATAAAATTGTAGAGAAAACATTTACGATAATTGAAAAGAAGGAAAAAAGTAAACTCAAAGGAAAAAAAGTTCTCATCACTGCTGGTCCGACAAGAGAAGACATTGACCCAATAAGGTTTATCTCTAATGCTTCTTCTGGGAAAATGGGTTATTATTTAGCGCAGGAGATTAGCCAGCGCGGTGGTAAAGTTATTTTAGTAAGTGGTCCAACACAAACACCAGTACCGGAAAAAATAAAAACATTTTTTGTTAATTCAGCGGAAGAAATGTATCAGAAGGTAAAATTTATTTTCACTTCTTTGGATATTTTTATTTCCGCAGCGGCAGTAAGTGATTATCGCCCGGGAAAAAAATTATCTAAAAAAATCAAAAAAGAAATTAAAAACCTTAATTTAACTTTAGTGCGTAATCCGGATATACTTTTAGAAATGGGCAAAAAAAAGGGGGTAATTACCCCTAAAATTCTTATTGGCTTTGCCTTAGGAGATAAAAATTCTTTAGAGGAAGCAAGAAAGAAATTAAAAGAAAAAAACCTTGACCTTTTAGTGCTTAATCCGCCGGAAGTGATGAGTAAAGAAGAAACTCAAGCTTACTTTCTCTATCCAGATAAAAAAATAGTTTCTTACCCGAAGATTTATAAACGCGAATTAGCCGTCAAAATCACCGACGAAATAGAAAAACTTGTTTAAATGCAAACAGATATTCGTAAGGATTTGACTGAAATAGTTAAACAGTTAAAAACATATCTTGAAGAAACGAGGGAGGAAGATTTTTGGCATTTCAAGGAGATTCTGGTGGATAAGAAAAAGAGCGGTTTAAGAGGAAAAAAGCCGAATTTGCAAGTAGACCTTAGTATGCACCAGAGCGGTGCATACCTTGAGAAAGCGCTGACAGCTCTTCATAAGCGAATAAAAAATTGTCAGAAATGCGGGCTGCATAAGACACGAATCAATGTAGTTTTCTCCCGGGGAAGTGCAGAAAAAGGGATAATTTTCATCGGTGAAGCACCGGGTTACGATGAAGACCGGCAAGGTTTACCTTTTGTCGGTAGAGCCGGACAATTATTGGACGAAGTATTGGCATCGGTCGGGTTGGAGAAAGAAAAAGTTTATGTTACTAATGTGGTAAAATGTCATCCTTTATTTAACCCGAGGACACCGGAGAAACGGGGTAATGACCGTCCGCCGAATCGGGAAGAAATTACTGCCTGCCTGCCGGTGTTAAAAGAACAGATTTTTATGATTAAACCAAAAATTATTTGCACACTCGGTGCCGTAGCGACGAATGCTTTATTAGGTAAAGTGGTTTCTTTGACTAAAATTCGGGGTAAATTTTATCCCTTCAGGGTGCCCTTCGGTCCTGAGACCCTCAGGGTTGAAGGGAACCTTCAGGGTGAACCCTACGGGGAAACAAAACTATTCCCTACCTTTCATCCGGCAGCAATATTCCGTACACCTTCCTTGAAAAATATATTCATCAACGACTTGAAAAAGTTAGTTACTGAAGTAAATACCTCAGCAAGATGATTGGAGTAATTAAATCACGGTCATAAATCGCTGTAATCTATTAGTTAATCGTTGTAATCAATATCGGTAGATAATATGAAATTGCCAAGAATTGCACAGGTTGTTCTACCATTACCTTTAGATAGAACTTTTGATTATTCTATCCCGACTAAACTGCGTCCACAATTGACCCTCGGACAACGGATAGTTGTTCCTTTCGGGAAGAGTAAAAAAATTGGGTATATTGTTAGTTTAAGTGAAAAAAGCGAATATCCAAAATTAAAAAAAATAATTAGTCCTTATGCTCCAGAAATTTCGCTTACTGCAGAATTGCTTACTCTCGCCCGTTGGATATCGGAATATTATCTTTGTTCTTTAGGGGAAACATTAGCAATGATTCTTTCTCCTAATCTAAAAATGGTAAAATTTCACGAGCATAAATTGTTACCCTGGGAGGAAGTTCCTTTTTCCCCTTTACCACCGACCAAAAGTCAGCAACGTGTGATTAATAAAATAAAAGAAAAAATTGAATTAGGAGAAAAAGAAGTAATTACCTCAAAAGTTTTCCTTCTTCACGGGGTAAGTGCCAGTGGTAAGACCGAAGTATACTTTCAAGTGATTGATTTTTGTTTGAAGAAAAATAAAGAAGTGATTTTTCTTGTCCCGGAAATTGCCCTTACTCCACAGTTTGTTGAACTTTTTCAAAAACGTTTCGGTAAGATTGGACTCTGGCACAGCCGCCTCTCCAAAGGTGAAAAGTATAGGTATTTTTTAGCGGCAAAAAATGGTGAATTAAAAATAATGCTCGGTGCACGGAGTGCAATTTTTACACCGTTTAGAAATTTAGGATTGATTATTATTGATGAAGAGCAGGAGTTCACTTATAAGCAGGATAAGAAACCGTTCTACCATGCCCGTGAAGTAGCCTTAAAACGAGCCGAATTGAATAATGCCGTATTGATCTTGGGTTCAGCGACTCCTTCTTTAGAATCATTTTACGCAAGTAAAAAAGGCAGATTCAAGTTATTAGAATTACCCGAGCGGATAGAAGAACGCGAATTACCAAAGATAAAGATTGTTGATATGCGCGAAGAAATAAAAAAGGGGAATCGGTCAGTTATTTCTTTAGATTTACAAGAGATGCTCAACGAATGTTTAGAAAAGAAAGAACAAGCAATAATTTTTCTTAATCGGAGAGGATATTCAACTTTTCTTCTTTGTCGGCGCTGTGGTTATATTGCTAAATGTCCAAGTTGTCAATTGAGTTTAGTATATCATCAATGGGAGAAAGTCCTTTCCTGCCATTATTGTCGGTATAAAGAAAATGTGCCGCTTATTTGTCCGGTATGTAAAAATTGGCGTTTATCTTTTGCCGGGACTGGAACAGAAAAAGTAGAAAATGAAATTCGCAATTTATTCCCACAGGCACGCTTACGACGGATGGATTTAGATACAACCAGAAAAAAGGATATTTATCACGAAATTTATCATACATTCAAAGAAGAAAAAATTGATATTCTTATTGGCACACAGATGATTGCTAAGGGTTTTGATTTCCCGAAGGTAAGTGTGGTTGGAATAATTAATGCAGATGTTGCCTTGCATCTGCCTGATTTTCGTGCCGCAGAACGCACTTTTCAGTTAGTAACGCAAGTTGCCGGCCGTGCCGGTCGGGCGGAAATACCCGGTAAAGTTATTCTCCAGACCTATTATCCGGAACATTACGCTTTGGTCACTGCCAGTGAACATAACTATAATAAACTTTATAGCCAGGAAATAAAACTGCGTAAAGAGTTAGGTTATCCGCCCTTTGTCCATTTGGTACGGATACTTACCCGTGGTAAAAAAGAAGAAACAGTGTGTACATTGGCTAAAAAAATTACCGAAAAAATTAAATTACAGCAGAAGTTGTTAGAGATTAAAAACGATTATCTTAAAGGGATAGAGATTATTGGACCAACCCCGGCGGCTTATCCACGGATTGCCGGTAAATACCGTTGGCAAATACTGCTTAAGTTGCGGAACGAGACAAATCTTAGACAAATTCTTAATCCGCTAAAGGATTCTTACCACTCCAGAAGCGTGCAGGTTTCTTTTGATGTTGAACCTTTGGATATGTTTTAGCGGTTTGACATTTTTTCTCTAGAAAATTAAAATTATTCAGTTGGGGAAAAAATAATAGGTGATTGTCTCAAATGAGCATCCGAGAAATAAAAAAATTTAATGATTTTCTTCTTTATCAGAAGACCAAACCGGTAGAAAAGGTAACCGCTGAAATTGAGACTTTAATCCGGGATATGAAAGATACTATCATGGTGAATAAAGGCATCGGTCTGGCGGCAAACCAGATTGGCGTACCTTTAAAAGCAATAATTTTAGACTTAGAAAGTAGAAACCGTGAAGGAGATATTCTTCCCGGGAGCAAGGGGAACCGTTTTCTGGTTCTGTTTAATCCGAAAATTATTACCCGTCGGGGAAAACAGATAATCGAAGAAGGATGCCTGTCTTTCCCGGGAATTTATCTTAAGATTCGGCGTAGTCGTTGGGTGAAAGTAACCGGAATGAATGAGAAAGGGAAACTTTTAGATATTGAAGCAGAAGGAATATTAGCTACCGTTTTCCAGCATGAAATTGACCATTTAGAAGGGAAAGTATTTATTGACCGTTTACCTCTCTGGAAAAGATGGAAAATTTGGAGACAAATTCGTAGAATATTGATTAAGACAGATAAAATCCAAGATTCAGACAGATAAAAAATCATCTGTTTGAATCAGTTCTTTATCTCGTTTGTATCGTACTTATGAAAATTATATTTTTTGGGACACCAGAAATAGCGGTACCGTTTTTAGAATTTCTTTATGAGAAAGAAGAGGTAATTGCCGTAGTAACCCAACCGGATAGAAAAGCTGACCGTGGGGAAAAACATCTTAAATTATCCCCTGTTAAACTTTTTGCCCAAAAGAAGAATCTATCTCTTTATCAACCTCTAAATCCGGAGGAACTAATCACCAATCACCAATCACCAATTACCAATTACGACTTAGGTATTGTGGTCGCTTACGGCAAGATTTTACCTTTATCTTTGATTAATACCGCAGAATTGGGTTATCTCAATGTGCATTTTTCACTTTTACCGAAATATCGTGGCGCGGCACCGGTCCAATGGGCAATAATTAATGGTGAAAAAGAAACCGGAGTAAGCACTTTCTGGCTTGACGAAGGAATAGATACGGGAAAAATTATTTTCCAAAAGAAAATAACTATTGAAGATACCGATAAGGTGAATACTTTGTTAGAAAAACTGGTGCCTTTAGGGGTAAAAACACTTAAAGAAAGCATTGAATTGATTAAAGAAAACCATTCCGTTGGTAAAGCGCAGGTTGGCGAAGCAAGTTATGCACCATCCTTGAGAAAGGAGAATGGCAAAATTAATTGGACAAAGAAGGCAAAGCAAATTTATAATCTTATTCGCGGAACACAACCTTGGCCCGGCGCATTTACCACAGTAGCAAGTGGGGAGTCGGAAGTGGGTAGTGGGAAAAAAGTGAAAAGTTTAAAGATTTTTGATGTTGAAGTCGTTAATTTAACTCAATCACCCAATCACCCAATAACCCAATTACCCGGTACAATTGTCGGACTTGAAAAAAATATTGGTTTTATTGTAAAATGTAAAAGTAGTTTTTTACTGATTAAAAAAGTGCAAGAAGAAGGAAAAAAGTTAGTTTCTGCCTGGGAATGGTGGCAAGGGGCGAGATTAAAAATTGGGCAACACTTATTATAAAAGGTTACAATGATTTTTTAAAGTCCGATTACAGTGATTTTTAATCTGTGTAATCTGATCTTAATAATCAGTGTAATCGCTTTTCTAAAATGAGACACTGGTTATTGGTGCGTTTTTTTTATCCGGTTATTGTTATCTTAAGCAAAATTTTTCCTCAATATGAAGAAAAGTATACATCTTTTTTCGTCAATTTGAACAATCGGTTAGTGAAGAAGAAAGAAGTAATCTTGAAAAAAACCGAACAACTTTTAATTCTTTTACCCCAATGTTTACAGTTTGCCGATTGTCCACATAAAATTACGAAGAATATTCTTAACTGTCACCAATGCGGTAAATGTTTAATTGCCGATTTGGTTCATCTTGGTGAAAAATATAATCTGAAAATAAATGTTGCTACCGGTGGGCGTTTGGCACAGCGTCTTGTTTCCGATTTTAAACCAAATGCAATTGTTGCCTGTGCTTGTGAACACGAATTGACTGATGGTATTCAAGCCGTCTATCCGTTACCAGTATTAGGTATTTTGAATACACGACCCTACGGTCCTTGTTTAAATACGGGTGTTGATTTAAATAAGATTGAACAAGCAGTGAAAACATTTCTCGGAGGTGAAGTATAAAATGAAACACACATTTAAAACATTTCTTTTAATGTTAGGGTTAACTTTACTTTTTTTATTTATTGGCCAAAGTATCGGCGGGAGACAAGGTTTAATTAGTGCTTTCCTTTTTGCGATTGTGATGAATTTTATTACTTACTGGTTCAGTGATAAAATTGTTCTGATGATGTATGGTGGACGGCAAGTTTCCCGAGAACAAATGCCGGAAGTTTATGCTTTGTTAGAAGAACTTACTGCGGAGGCAAAGTTACCAATGCCAAAAGTATATCTACTCCCGATGGAGATACCCAACGCTTTTGCTACTGGTCGTGACCCAAGCCATGCCAGTGTCGCAGTCACTAAAGGTACCCTTGAACTTCTTGACCGGGAAGAACTAAAAGGTGTTTTAGCACACGAACTTTCCCATATTAAAAACCGTGATATTCTCATTGCTACAATTGCGGCAACAATTGCTGGGGCAATAATGATGCTTGCCCGGATGGCACAATATGCCACAATTTTTGCTGGTGGAAATAGAGATGACCGTGAAGGCGGTAGTAATCCTTTAGGTTTACTTTTATTAACCATTTTAGCACCTTTAGCGGCGATAATTATTCAAATGGCAATTTCGCGTACTCGTGAGTATCAAGCTGACCAGACCGGTGGGAAAATTTCCCGTAATCCACTTTCTTTAGCCCGTGCTTTGGAGAAACTTGACAGTTACACACGAAAAATACCGTTAGTTAATGCTAATCCAACGATGGCACATCTTTTTATTGTTAATCCTTTAAGAGGCGGAGGTATTTTCACTCTCTTCTCAACCCATCCACCAATAAAGGAAAGAATTAAACGTTTAGAAAAACTTGCTCAAGAAATGTCGGGTTATAAAATACCGAAGATTATTTATTAATTCCCTCTGGGATGATTGTAGATTAACCTGAACAAGCGAATAATGAAGAGAATAATTACGAAATGGCAGTTACTCCTTGGTATGCACCATTTTGGTGCATACCTTGCTTTATTTATTCTTGCGGGAGTAACTATTTTTCTTTTTACCCAACTGATGCAAACTATTATTCACCAGAAGAAGGTAGTCGCGGTGCCAAATCTTATTGGTAAACCGATTGAAGAGGCACTTGAAATATTAGCCCCAATGAAATTAGGATTACAGAAAATTAATGAACGTTACGATAAAAAATTTGCTCCCGGTACAATTATTCAGCAATTACCTTCAGCGGGTTTGACGGTAAGGGAAGGCAAAAATATACGTGTGATTCTTTCTCGTGGTGGCGAAATAATCTTCGCACCCAATCTTTCTAATCAATCTTTACGCTCAGCAGAAGTTACTCTCCGTCGGGTAGGGCTGGCTTTAGGTGAAATATCTCAAAGTTATAGTATTACCGTAGAAAAAGGTAAAATAATCCGACAGTCACCCCTTGCGGGTACGGCGGTCGGTAAAGAAAGTTTGGTGAATTTGGTCCTTTCTCTCGGTTCACCACCAGCAGGTATGCTCTTGATGCCTGATTTCTTAAATAAAGATATTTCTGAAGCAGAACATTGGGCAGAAGAAAACAGTTTGAAAATTAAACAAGATGAAGATATAAGTTCAACTTTATCTAAAGGCACGATTCTCAAACAGATACCTTCCCCGGATACAGTCATCAATAAAGGAAGTGAAATAAAATTTGTGGTTAGTGGACAGATTAAAGAAGTCTTAAAAAAATTATACTGGTTACATTATGAAATAAGTCAAGCTGATGAAGAAAAAAATATACGCATTTTTCTTGAAGACAACAATGGTGAACGGAAAATTTACGAAAAAAGACATTCACCAGGGACAAAAATTGACCTCCCTTTAGCAGTAGAAGGTAATGCAAAAATAAAAATATTTAGTGATGACATTCTGGTTGAAGAAAGGTTACTTGAATGATTGCCAATTTCAAATATAAAATTGCACCTTCTCTCTTGAGTGCCGATTTTTCTTGTTTAAGTAAACAAGTAGAATTAGTTGAACTTGCTGGTGCGGATATGCTTCATCTTGATGTAATGGATGGGCACTTTGTCCCCAATATCACTTTTGGACCTTTACTTGTGGAAGCGTTAAGAAAATGGACAAAATTACCTTTTGATGTTCATTTAATGATTGAAAATCCGGATGGATTTATTCAACCTTTTATAGAATCTGGTGCTGAATATATTACTTTCCATTACGAAGCCTGTAATAATAAACAAATTGAGAAAATTCTCTCCTATCGTCAGACAAAAATAAGAGAAGGATATCTTAAAATTGGTTTAGCGATTAAACCGAAAACAAAACTTGAAGTAATCTATCCGTATTTAGAAAATTTGGATTTAATTCTTTTAATGACGGTCGAGCCGGGTTTTTCCGGACAGAAATTTATGCCTGAAGTTTTACCAAAAATAAGCAAATTAAAAAAAATTATTGAAAAGAAAGTCCACCTCAGGCGTATAGAAATAGAAATTGATGGTGGAATTAATACAGAAACCGCACGACTGTGTGCCTCAGCGGGAGCAAATATTTTTGTTGCTGGCAACAGTGTTTTTCGCAGTGGCAATATCGGTGAAGCAATACAGCAATTAAAAGAAAGTATTCAGTCCGGAATTATCTATAAACAAAAACAAAAATAAATTTGACTAAAAAAAAGTTTTAATATATAATAGTAAAAATTTTTTTAAAGGAGGCGAAGACTCCGCACCTTTCAAGCATCCAGCGATTTTTTTTAGTCAGTTAGACTTAATATAATTACTGGAGACCAGATCTTGTTTTATGCATAATTTGATACCTAAAGAGACAATTGCTGGGGAAAAAACTGACTATGCTTGAAAGGTGCGGGGGAGAAAACAATGGCTGTCAGGTTAAGATTTCAACGTTTAGGTCGTCCCCAACATCCTTTTTTTCGTTTGGTAGTTGTAGATAGTAGGGGGAAAAGGGATGGTTCAGTAATTGAAAGACTTGGCAATTATAATCCCAAGACAAAAGAGTTTAAGTTTAATGAAGAGAAAGTTAAACTCTGGTTATCTCGTGGGGTGATACCTTCGGAAACAGTGAATAATCTTTTGAAAAAACATTTACTCCAGAGCAAATCGCAAGATAGATTAGATGAGAAAGAAAAGCCGGCTTCGGTCCCAAAAACTTGAGTAATGATTCTTAAATCGGGATACTCTGAAATTTCCGGCAAATGGTCGAGTTGAGGTTGGGTTGCCTCTTCGGCGACCCACCGATGAGGTGGGAGGTGAAATGAGAAGATGAAAGAACTACTCCTGACGATGGCGAAAGCCCTGGTTGATTATCCCAGCCAAGTTGAGATAAAAGAGGTTGAAGGGGAAAGAACTAAAATTCTGGAATTAAAGGTTGCGGAGACTGACCGTGGGAAAATCATTGGTAAAGAGGGAAGAATTATTAAAGCGATTCGGACAATTGTTAACGCTGCTTCGGCAAAACAGAACAAACGAGTTTCGGTAGAAATCATTGAATAGTAAAGTTAGATGTGATGTTTAGAAAAGTTGCGTATGGTTCGGTATACTCACCATCCTGAGCGGTTCGGTAAACTCACCACCATGTCTTCGTTGAACTCAGACCCTGAACTTGCTGAAGGGAGCGGAGCCGAAGGGCAAAGCCGAAGAATTGATATAATTACCCTTTTCCCGAATATGTTAACTGGTCCTTTGGATGAAAGTATTATTAAAAGGGCAGTGGAAAAGGGGAAGGTCAAAATTTTTATCCACAATCTGCGTGACTTTGGAATTGGTAAACACCGTATCTGTGATGACCGACCTTACGGTGGTGGTCCGGGTATGGTCTTGAAACCCGAGCCAATCTGGCGTGCTTTGAAAACGATTCGGCGAAGAGCGAAGAGCAAAAAGCAAAAAGTAATTCTTCTTTCTCCGCAAGGGAAAATTTTCACTCAAGAGAAAGCAAAAAAATTAGCCCAAGATAAACATTTAATTTTTAT
Source organism: Elusimicrobia bacterium UBA5214 (assembly GCA_002412545.1). Lineage (GTDB taxonomy): Bacteria > Elusimicrobiota > UBA5214 > UBA5214 > UBA5214 > UBA5214. The sequence continues at coordinate 199,099 of DHVG01000014.1, forward strand.
TTGTGGGCATTATGAAGGTGTAGATGAACGGATTTGCTCATTGATTGACGAGCAAATATCTATTGGTGACTATATTTTAACCGGTGGGGAAATACCGGCTCTAGTTTTAGTTGATAGTATTGTCCGCCTTATTCCAGGTGTAGTTGGTAAGAAGTCATCAGTAGTTAATGAATCTTTCAGTGGCCAATTTTTAGATTATCCGCAATATACCCGTCCACGGGTCTGGCAGGGAAAAAGGGTTCCCTTGATTCTTTTTTCTGGTCATCAAAAGAAAATTGCGTCCTGGCGCAGAGAGCAAGCAATAAAAAATACTTGTCTTAGACGCCCGGATTTGTTTACTCGGATAAGTTTAACTAAAGAAGAAAAGAAAATTTATGAGAAATTGAGGAAAAAATATGGAAAAAATAGTTGAATTAGTAGAAAGTGAATTCAAACGAAATCTACCCGCATTTCGTGTCGGGGATACCTTAAAAGTATGGGTTAAAATTGTTGAAAGTCCGTTAGAAAAAGCAGGTGAACCAGTGGTACGATTACAACCCTTTGAAGGTATAGTTATTCGTTATCGCGGAGAAGGTTTATCAAAAACTTTTACTGTGCGGAAAGTTTCTTTTGGGATAGGTGTGGAGCGTACTTACCCGTTGCATTCGCCACGGATAGAAAAAATAGAAGTTATCAGAAGTGGTCGGGTAAGACGTGCACGGTTATATTATTTACGTAAGGCGATTGGTCGTGCAGCACGAATAGAAAGTGAAATGGTTGAAGAAACAACAGTTGATGAACAGTCCAGTGTTACTGAAGAGGGAGAGAAGGGAAAGCAGTCCTCGTGAAATTGGTTCTTATGGTGAAAGAGTCGCTTTGGATTTTCTTCGCCAGCAGGGCTATCGTGTTTTAGAAAAAAATTATCGTTGTTGCCTCGGTGAAATTGATTTTATTACCGAGGATAAAAACACACTCGTCTTTATTGAGATAAAATTTCGTCAAAACAAAACTTACGGTTTACCCCAGGAAGCAGTCACTTACCACAAACAAAAACAAATCATCCGTGTTGCTCTTCATTATCTTAAGAAAAAAAATATTGTTCATTCTCGTCCATTAATCCGTTTTGATGTAGTTTCTATCTCTCCGGGAAAGATTGAGTTAATTAAGGACGCTTTTTCGGTTCAACCGGGATATACTTTCTGAGAGGCAGTTACTTCTAATGGTACAACTTTTTCGTTTAAAAAATAAATTGAAGAATGGTATTAAACTGACCCGTGCTGGACAAACGGAGGAAGCAATTGCTTATTATACTTCCTTACTTGCCCAGGAGCCAACAAATTTAGAAGCGCGACTTGAATTAAGCCGTCATTATTTCAAAAAAGATGATTATGCCTCAACTAAACAAATGTTGTTGGAATTGCTGAAATACAATCCCCCTGCCCCCGAAATTAAAAAAATCCTTGAGATTACTAATTTTAGAAGGATTAGTTCGGATAAATATTTCAATGCTGAACCTTGTTTTTCACCTGATGGTGGAAAAATTGTTTATTCTTCAGCACGGCGGGATACTAATCATGATGGGAGAATAAACAGTTTTGACCGTTCAGCAATATATCTTCACGATTTGAAAACCGGCGAGGAGAAATGTTTAGTTTCTGATGAGCATTATTCCTGGCGTCCCTCATTTTCAGCAGATGGTAAAAAAGTTGTTTACCTTTCTTCACGGCGGGATACTAATCAGGATGGGCAGATTGATTATCAGGATAATCCGGGAGTATATATTTTTGACTTGGAAACTAACCAAGAAAAAATTGTTCTTCCCGATTTCTATAAAACTAAATATCCTTCATTTTCACCGGATGGTGAAAAAATACTTTTTGCCGCTTGGCGAGCTGAAGCAACACATTGCGGTATCTATTTACTTGATTGGGTAAAGAGAGAACTAAAAACCATTGGTAACGAATTCTATGATAATAATTTTCCTTCCTTTTCACCCGATGGAACAAAAATAGTTTACACTTCTTGGCGTAGTGATACCAATAATGATGGACGAATTTCATTCCACGATAATACGGCTATCTACCTTTATGATTTAAAAGAAGAAAATGAATACCAGATTGTACCTGATGTTTTTGATAATCTTTTCCCGGTATTTTCTCCTGATGGGCGGTATATTGCGTATGTATCTTATCACCGGGATACCAATCGTGACGGCAAAATTGATTCGTTGGATAATCCGGGAATTTACCTTTACGATTTGGGAACACGGAGAGAGAAACTTGTGGTCAGTGATGAACATTACAACAAGTTTCCGATTTTTACTTTTGATTCAAAGGGATTGGTCTATATTGGTTCTTGGCGTGGGAAAAAGGATGAAGAACGCAACTTTTTTGAGAATAAAGGTATCTATCTAATTGAAACAACCAGCAAAAATGAACAACAAATAGTTTCGGATAAATATTACGGTTGTCGGGAAGTAGCAACTTCACCCATAGATTGTAAAATTGCTTACATCTCCTGGCATAAGAAATCAAATCGTGGTCTATATCTTGCGGATTTAAAAAATTTACCTACTCTTCCTGAGTTAGAAAAGATTATTGAGGAAAATCTTTAATGATTAGAGGTAATCACCTCATTGGTCTGATTGGTCCTAATGCCAGTGGTAAAGGTGAAGTAGCCGAATATTTAAAGAAGAAAGGTTATCAGGTTTACTCTTTATCTGATATCCTCCGGGAAGAAGCAAAAAAGGTTGGTTTGGACCAGTCAAGAGGAACACTGATTAATTTTGGTTATCAGTTAAGAAAAAGATACGGTGAAGGTATCTTGGTAAAAAGACTACTTAAGCAAATTCCAAATTCCAAATTCCAAATTCCAAATTCCAAATTCGTTATTGATAGTATAAGGAATCCTGGTGAAATTGAAGAATTGCGCAAACTATCAACCTCGCCCCGATGTGCAGTAGCGGGGTCAACTATCCACTACCCACCAGCCACTATCTGTATTCTTGGTATTGATGCACCGGAAAAATTGCGCTACCAGCGTTTACTTAAGCGCAAGCGTTTAGGGGATATAAAAAATTTTTCTGAATTTGTGCAAGCGGAAAAAAGGGAAAATTCTAATAAAAAATACGCCCAGCAAATTGGTAAATGTATGCAATTAGCTGATAAAATCATCATCAATAACAGTTCACTTAAACAACTTTACCAGAAAATTGATACTTTCTTAAAAGAACTGAAAACTGACAATGAAAAAACGAAAAACTAAACACCAACCACCAACCACTAATCACCAATTACCGGTTAAGCGTCCTTCCTGGGACGAATATTTTCTTAAACTTGCCCTTTTAGTTGCCGAAAGGTCAACCTGCCGGAGACATCATGTCGGGGCGGTAATTGTCCGGGATAAAAGAGTGCTCACTACCGGTTATAACGGTGCAGCAGCCGGGGTGAAAGACTGTCTTGAGTTAGGTTGTCTAAGGGATGAGTTAGGAATACCTTCGGGAACGAGACAGGAAATCTGTCGGGCAATCCATGCGGAACAGAATGCAATTATTCAAGCCGGTTTACACGGGATAAATATTGGAGGAGCAACAATTTATTGCACGCATACACCTTGCACACTTTGTGCACGGATGCTCGCTAATGCAAGAATAAAAAGATATGTCTCCTGTAGTAATTATGCGGATAAATCTTTCCGCAACCTTTTCCGGGAAGCAAAAATAAAATTTGCTAAACTAAAAAAACCCAACCTAAAAATAGAAATTCTGGATTAAAAGGGAAAAAATGAGTTTCGGGAATTCTCTCTTCACTCTATAATTTTTTGACCAGATTCAAAAAACGTCAAAAACTTTGATGTCGTTCAGAGAAAATTCCCGAAACTTTAAAGAGTGAGCAAAAATAAAAATGGCTACTAAAGAAACAGCAAAAAAGGAAATTGAAAATTTAGTTAAAAATACAATAAGGTAGTTAATCTATGAATTCTGAAATTAAATCAAACGAAAGAGAATTCCAGAGTCAGACGATTGTCTGGCTAAATGAAATAATAAAGGCAGGCGGAACTCCCTTTGAGATGGTAAGCGGAGAAGCAGGAATACTTGTGCGTGAACGACACGAACGAAGAAAGGCAACCCGTTTTCCTGATGTTCAAATATGGATTAACCGAGCGGCAGGAGAAGGATTTTGCTGGTGGGAATTAAAGACACCCGAGGTTCATGCTGATGATACGCAACTATTAAAAGATGCGGTTAAAAAAGCACAAGCGAGAAATCATAAATATTTTGTTACTTGGAATATGCGTGAAGCGATTCTCTGGAGAACCCCAAAAGGTAATGAAGAAATTTCACATAAACATCGCTTAAAAAATTATCCACCTCTAGCAATTATTACTTCTGTTAATGACATTGTTGATTCCTCAAAAAGAGAGATTTTAAAAAAGTATGCACAGGAAATATTTTATGATTTAACTCGTCTTCATCAAGAAGGACATCTTTATCAGATAGAAATAGATGCTACTTTCTTTGTTCATAAACTTTCCGAGGCGGTTAGAAAAATCTATCCTTCCGTTTATAAATCACTCCAAAATCGTTTTGGCAAGGATGCTAAATTCCGAGATGACCTTATCACTTGGGCCAAAAAGCAAGGCGTAGCTAGTTTTGAAGATGAACCATTTTATAAATCGGTTGCCCGCCAGATGGTCTATCGGGTTATTGGCAAGATTTTATTTTATGTAACCCTTCGTAGATTTTATGACATTCTACCCATAATGGATTTTACCGGACTTTCTCCCGATAAAGTTTCCGAGGAACTTAAAAATTATTTTGCAAAAGCGAGGCAAGTTGACTATCAATCAGTTTTTGAAGAAGACCTTACTGACCAAATTGAATATCCGCGAGACGCATCTGATATTTTAACCCAACTTGCACAAGACCTGAATCGTTATAACTTTTCTTCTTTGCCTCAAGATGTCATTGGTGAAGTTTTTGAGAAACTTATTCCACCCGAAGAAAGACATTTATTAGGACAATACTTTACTCCTGAAAATTTAGTTGACTTAATTAATGCTTTCTCTATCCGCACTAACTCGGCTAAAGTTTTAGACCCCACCTGTGGCACGGGGACATTTTTGATTCGTGCATATAATAAAAAGCAAACTGAAGGAGAAAGAGACCATCATAATTTACTTTCTCAACTCTGGGGTTTTGATATTGCCCAATTTCCAACCGAACTGGCAACAATAAACCTTTTTAGACAAAACCTACAGACATATGCAAATTTTCCTCATATAGTTACAGAAGATTTTTTCAAAGTAAAACCCGGACAAACTTTCAAATTTCCACCGCCAAAACCTGATTTACAAAATCCGGAACTTAGAATAGAGGAGAAACTTCCCAAGTTTGACGCAGTTGTCGGTAATTTTCCTTACATCCGACAAGAACTGATTGAGAAAAGTGATAAAGGATACAAAAACAAACTTGACAGTATGCTTCAACAGGACTGGTTGAATAGTTATCCGGAAGGATTTGACAAGAAAACCCATTCGCCGAAACTTTCTGGTCAGGCAGATATTTATGCTTATCTTTTCTATCATTCGGCAGTATTCTTAAAAGAAGGTGGACGAATGGGAATAGTAACCTCAAATTCGTATTTAGACACTGCTTTTGGATATGAACTCCAAAAATTTTTCTTAAATAATTTCAAAATTGTCGCAATTATAGAGTCCCGATGTGAACCGTGGTTTGAAGATGTAGCGGTTAACACCGTAGTAACTATTTTAGAAAGATGTTCTGACAAAAAAGAAAGAGAAAACCATCTTGTAAAATTTGCGAAGTTAAAAAAGAAATTAGCCGAACTCATTCCTTGGGATATGAGAATTGATTATCACAAAAGATGGCAGGGATTGGATAGATTGGTTCACATAATTGGACATTCCAGTGATGAAAAATTAAAAGGTGGAAAAATAGTCAGTAAATTTAGTGGTTTAAAAACCTTTGAAGATGACGAAAATAATTTCCGCATTAGAATTAAAAAACAAAGAGAATTACTGGATGAATTAAACCAAGCAGGAAAAACAGTAAAATGGGGAAAATATCTTCGTGCTCCTGATGTCTATTTTGAAATATTGGAAAAATGTAAAGATAAATTAGTTCCGTTGATAAAAGTGGCTAATGTAAAAAGAGGTTATACAACTGGGATAAATGAATTTTTCTATCTTGATGATGATAAAATAAAACATTGGGGAATTGAAAAAGAGTTCTTAAAACCGATAGTGACTTCTCCAAAAGAAATTGAGACGATACTGATTGACCCAAAGACACTAAAGTTTAAACTATTTTTGTGTCACAAAAGCAAAAATGAATTATCAAAGGGGAAAAAACTAGGAGCACTAAAATATATTGAATGGGGTGAAAAACAAAGAACTATAGAAAGAGGCGGTCATAAGAAAGGCGGGACTCCTTATCCTCAAGTTCCTTCTGTTGCAGGACGGGAATATTGGTATGATGTTGGCAAAAGGAAAGCCGGACATTTTGCCATTAACAGATTTATCGGTGAACGTTTTTATTTTCCTATAAATAAAGAGGGTATTATTGTGGGTGATGTAGTTTTTGAAGGCGAGTTTTTAGATGAAGAGATAGCGCCTTTATATTCTGCCCTCTTAAATTCAACGATAACATTTTTGGGTGTGGAACAACTTGGCAGGTTGAACTTGGGTGAAGGATTGTTGACTTTTTACGGTCCGGATATTGTTGACCTCATCATTCCTGATGCTTCAAAACTCAAAACAAACTTAGGTAACAGAATTTTATCTTCTTTTTCGTCACTTTTCTCTCGTCCTATAAAACCAATTTTTGAAGAAGTTAAAATGAAAGATAGACAGAAATTAGATAGTTTAATTTTAGAAGTGGTTGGGCTTGACCCAAAGGTCTATCTTCCAAAAATTTATGACGGACTTTGTGAACTGGTTAGAGAACGACTTGAACTCGGCAAAATGAGAAAGGTTGTCCAAAAGGTCAAAATAACAAGGGATATAGAAAAATTAAAAAAATCGGTTGCAGAAAAGATTTTACCAGACGGACTACGCAAATTCCCGGAGAGTTTTCTACCTGATAATTTGAAGTCGTCCGATTTTAAGGAAATTCAAATTCCGGCAGAACCTTTAAAATTGGGTCACCAAATGATGATTTTCTATGAAGTAATTACTGATTCCGGTTTTAAATATAATGCTTCCGGTGAAGAAGAAGCAAGATATTTAGTTTTTGCTCAAAAACCAAGCCAATATATTGTAAAAATTCCTAAAAATCAGGCTGTAGTTCAAAAAGTAGTAATTGAATATGAAAAATATCTGAAAAAATTACTTGAAGAACTTTTTAACGAACTTTATACCCGGACCAGCGACCACTCTCTTTCTGACCAACTCGCAAAAGATATTCTTTCTGAACTTGGCGCTCGGGTAGATAATCTATATTGATTTTTGAAAACGAGAAACGAGCCCAGTTCTAAAATTTCGGAAAAAGTATCAGGCATGTTGAATCTTGGAAAACTTGAAAAATTGATTTTAAATGGAAAAAAAGAAAAACATTATAAACAAAAATCTTCCTAATATTCTTTATAGATTTTTTGAAAAGGAAGAATATGCATTAGATTTTATTAAAGGTCACATAAGATTTACTAACCAAAATGAATGTAAGGAAATGAAATACCCTAGAGGAGATCCTACAGAACGTATATCTTCGCTAAAATATCCTGCAAAAATACAAACATTACATATTGATAAGAATACAATGAAATGTATTAACAGTACTTATTCAAATGGGTTTATGAATTGGTCGGGTGGATTACTTAACTCTGTTTTTGTCCTTTGTGCTTGTCTTCCAAATTGTGATATGGAAAAATTAAAAAAAGAATTAAAATCTCCTTTTGTTGTTCAGATGAACAATCCACAAGAGTTTTTAAGTAGGATTGAGAAGAGTTACAACGAACAATATAATAGTAACAAGAAGAGAATTATTCATAATTATGTCTCTTATACAAAAGGTCAGCAATCCAAAAAGCCTCATCCTGGGGACAGTTGGTACTTGTCAATTTTCCAAAAACCTGACAAATATAGCTATCAAAAAGAATATAGATTTGCTATTTTGCTTCATAATATTTCCAGTGAACAGGAATTTATTAAATTGAATATAAACAATTGTGAAGACATATGTGTTCTTATTGAAAACAAAGTTGATAGTATTCTAATCAAGTATAAAGAGGAAATAAAAGCAGGAAAATTGGGACTTGGTCTAAGAAAGCGTAGCCGACCCTTAAGGGTCGGCTACCGATGGGGTATGGGTTGGTAGGGGAATTTGACAATGGGGAAAAGAAGTTGAAAAGATTGGGGAATAATTACGCATTTATTGATAGCCAGAATTTGAATCTTGCAATTCGTGAGCAAGGATGGATACTTGATTTTAAACGATTCAGGATATATTTGACCGATAAATATAATGTTACCAAAGTATTTTTATTTATAGGTTATATTCCTACGAATGAGAGTTTGTATACCTCATTACAAGAATATGGTTACATTTTAATATTTAAGCCAACCTTATATTTACCGGATGGTAAAGTAAAAGGCAATATAGATGCCGAGTTAGTGCTTCACGCGATGATAGAATATCCTAATTATGATAAAGCGGTTATTGTAACTGGAGATGGAGATTTTCACTGTTTAATTGAATATCTCAAAAAGCATAATAAATTAGAAAAGATTATCGTTCCCAATCGTTATAGGTTTTCTTCACTTCTGAGGAAGTTTGCTCCGGATATGGTTTTTATGAACGACTTGAAGACCAAGTTGGAGTATAAATAAAAATGAGAGGCATTACCGCGGGACGAACCCTTTGGATAACCTCTCATCGTGATTCAATTATAATATACAATAGAACAACTATTTTGTCAAGAGTTTTTTGAATTAAATTATTTGGGCAAAGAGGGGGCGGGAAATTTGACAATGGGAAATGCAGAAGTGGTAGAAAATTTATTTTGGTTGGGACAGGTTTGAACCAATGTTTTATCTTGAGCCGTTAGTTTTACCTGAAGTAATTACCTCGGAAGAAGAAAATTTTACTGACCGTTATTTAAAATTAGTTAAGAGTTTACTTTCCTACGACTTTGCTCAGGATGGTGAGGGTGCCGAACCAGTAACCCGAGAAAAAGGTAAAGATTATTTAGCAGAAACTACCCCACTAAATGAAAAAATTTTACGGATTCTCTGGTATGAACAGAAATTCGAGCGTCGTGGGTTAAGGACGCTTAACGGGAAAAAAATTTCTATCCTTTCACCCGGACAATGGAATTTGGATGAAGGGCCGGATTTTAAAGGCGCAGAAATACGTTTTGGCGAAAAAATAATTTCCGGTGATATTGAAATAGATTTGAAAGCATCGGACTGGAAAAAACATAAGCATCACACGGATAAAAAATATAATCAAGTAATACTTCACATTTTCTTTCTTAATGATGGTAAAGAAGAAAAATTTGCCCCAAAGGTAAACGGTGAATCTGCTGAACGGATAGAATTGCAAGGAGCATTAAGAGAAAATTATACTTTAAGCCAAGAGGAGATTGAAGATTATCCTTTACGGAGTTACTCCGGTAAAGGTAATTGTGGTAAAAAAATTTCTGTGCGGAATTATCCCTTAGTAGAGAAATTACTCCTCTGGGCAGGGGCAGGAAGGTTTTTACTAAAAACTGAACAGTTCAAACAACGTTTAACAAATTCGTCTTTTGACCAACTTCTTTATGAAGGAATGATGGAAGGTTTAGGTTATAAGACGAACCGTGAACCGATGCTCGCCATTGCTCGGTTATTACCTTTAGAGGAAATTAGGAATTATGGAGAAAATCTTTCTTCGGAGGAAAGAATTTATCTTTTAGAAGCGCTTTATTTTTATCTCGCTGGACTTTTACCTACAGAAGAGTGGGATTCCAATCCGGATGAGGAAACAAAAACTTATCTGGGAAAGTTATGGACAATCATTAAAGATTATCAATCACGGTTAGCCGTTCAAGGTTCACCGTTAACTATTTCTCATTGGGTTTACAAAGGTGTGCGTCCAGCAAATTTTCCTTTGCGTCGTCTTTCCGGGATGAGCCATTTTCTTAACCGTCATTGGCAGGCAGTGAAGAATAATTTTTTTCTTTCTTTATATGAAAAAATAAAAAAAGCAAATTCAATGGATGAAATAAATAAACTTTTTTTCCAACCCGGGGAAGGATATTTTGCTAACCGAAGTCAATTCTCTCCAAAAAAAGGTAAAAAGACATACGCTTTAATCGGTGAAGAACGGGTCTTAGCAATTCTGGTAAATACAGTTTTTCCTTTATCCTATCTTTATGCATTACAAAAAAAGGATTCAGCTACTCAAAAGTTAATCTATTCATTTTATCATTCAATGAAGAGAGTAAATACAAATCGGATTGCTAAACTGATGGCTTACCGTCTTTTCGGTTTGGAGAAAATTAAACAATTCCCGATAGAAAGTGAACAGAAACAACAAGGACTTTTACAAATTTTTCAAGATTTTTGTGATACCAGAATTTCTACCTGCGGGAAATGTTTTTTCCCACAAATTTTTGATTTATCAATTGGGGAAATAGTAAAATGCCCCGCACCTTAAATACTACTTTAATATAATATCTATAATGAAGATAAATAAAGTACGAGACAAAAACCATAATCAAAGTTCTCCTAATCCTCATAATAAGGTGCGGGGTGTATTGATGAAGAAAATATTGGGAAAAAAATTTTTTCAACTCCTGAAAGGAATCGGGCAAATAGCCCAAAGAGAAAGTCTTACTGCCTATTTGGTTGGAGGACCGGTGCGTGACCTTTTGCTTGGTATGCAGCAGAACGGTACATATGGCGGTAAAGATTTAGACATCGTCGTTTCCGCCGGACGAGAGATAACAAAAAATACGGCAATAAATTTAGCAAAAGAATTATTCCAGATTTGGTCGCCTCACCCGCCTGCCGGAGAGGCAGGACAGAAAGAAGTAAAATTTAGGGTACATCAACATTTTGGAACTGCAACGATTCTTTTCCCCGGACTACAGATAGATTTTGCTTTTTCCCGTAAAGAAAAGTATGCTTACCCCGGTGCGTTACCGGAAGTAGCACCGGGGAATATTGAAGATGACCTTTATCGGCGTGATTTTACAATCAATTCTTTAGCTATGGAATTGAATCCGGATAATTTCGGGGAGTTGCTTGACCTAACCGGTGGAGAAAATGATTTAAAAAAGGGACTTATCCATGTGCTACATAGGAAAAGTTTTCTTGATGACCCAACAAGAATACTGCGTGCAGCACGTTTTGCTGGAAGATATAATTTCCAGATTGAAAAAAAAACTTTAGTTTGGTTAAAAGAAGCAATAAAGAAGAATGTGTTTTCTACAATTAGCCGAGAGCGTTTCCGTGAAGAAATGATTACGATTCTAAAAGAAAAAAATTTTGTCTCTTGTATTAACCTTCTTAGTAGTTGGGGTGGGTTAGATTTTTTAAGTCCATCTATTCATTGGGAAACAATTCAAACTTCAAACTTCAAACTTCAAACTTTTGGTGGAGACTGGTTAGTAAATTTACTTTTATTGATTAAAAATCTAAACTATATGCAAAGCGAAGATGTTGCCAGAAGAATGGTCTTGACCCGTGAAGAGAGAAAAGTTATTTTAGAAACAAAAAAACATTTACCTAAAGTTCTTCAAGCATTAAGAAAAAATTATCCGCTTGATTATATTTATCGTTATTTTACCTTGCTTCCGGAACAAGGAATAATCCATTTAGAAGTAAGTAATCCAAGATGGGAAAATATAATTGCTACTTTTCACAGACGAAAAAATAAAGCACGCGCAGTAATTAATGGTGAAAATTTGAAAAAGTTAGGGTTTAAACCAGGACCAATTTATAAAAAAATATTAGAACGAATATATCAAGAAAAAATTGTCGGTAATTTACCAATCAATTTACCTAAAAAAAAGATAAAAGAAAAAGAAATAAAATTTGTTACTAAACATTTTGCTCTTGCATAACATTTCAGGTTTTAGTAAACTTTAAGTAAAATGATACCGCCACCTTTACCAATACAGATTTTTATTTTACTTTTTGCAGTAGTAGTTCATGAGTACTCACACGGTTGGATGGCAGAAAAATGTGGTGATGATACAGCAAGAGTGATGGGTAGGGTTACCCTGAATCCATTACCTCATCTTGACCTGTTTGGTTCAATTCTTCTGCCGTTACTTTTAATTTTAACTCGTTCACCTTTTCTTTTCGCTTGGGCAAAACCGGTACCGATAAATCCGGCAAGGTTTAATAATCCCAGAAAGGATATAATTAAGGTTGGTTTTTCTGGTCCGGGTGCAAATTTTATTTTAGCCGTAATTTCCGCGGCAGTACTTTGGTTAATCCCGGCACGTTCATCATTTACTGACCTTTTGTATGATTCATTCAATTATATGGTACTTTTGAACTTGGTTTTAGGAGTATTTAATCTGGTTCCCATACCACCACTTGATGGTTCGCGTGTTTTATCCGGTTTTTTACCCCGAGAATTATCCTATCGCTACAATTTACTTGAACCCTATGGATTTATTATAATTATATTTCTTTTTTACAGTGGTTTGATTAGTTCACTTCTTTGGCCAGTAGTAGTTCTTTTACACCGGTTATTATTGACCGCCTTTTAGAGGGAGATTCCGGTGATTAAATAACAAAAGATTACAGTGATTTCTTAAATTAAATATTTAATCGCTGAAATCAGGTTTTGATAATCACTGGAATCATTTTTAAAGTATGAAAAAAAGAATTCTTTCCGGGATGCGCCCTTCGGGGAAATTGCATATTGGACATTTATTTGGGGCATTAGAAAACTGGGTAAAACTGCAGNNCTTGACTGGTTAGTCGCCGGGATTGACCCGAAGAAAAGTGTTCTTTTTCGTCAATCCGAAGTTAAAGAACATGCGGAACTGCATTTATTACTTTCAATGATTATTCCACTTTCTTGGCTTGAGCGCTGTCCGACTTATAAAGAACAATTACAGGAAATTAAAGATAAAGATTTATCTACTTATGGATTTTTGGGTTATCCAGTTTTACAAGCAGCGGATATACTTGTTTACAAGGCAGAATTTGTCCCGGTTGGTGAAGACCAGTTGCCGCACTTAGAGTTAACTCGTGAAATTGCCCGCCGGTTTAATAATTTCTATGGCCGGATTTTACCTGAGCCGGAAGCGTTACTCACTAAAGTAGCGAGGTTGCCGGGTATTGACGGACGAAAAATGTCCAAGTCCTATGATAATGCAATTTATCTTTCTGATGGAGAAGAAGTAGTTACAGAGAAAGTAAGGAATATGTTTACTGACCCACAAAAAATAAGGATTGATGACCCTGGTCATCCAGAAACTTCCGGCTGTGTAGTTTATGCTTTTTATCAAGCGTTAGAACCCAAGAAGGCAAAAGAACGAAAAATTGAATGTGAGGAAAGAAAAATCGGTTGTGTTGCCTGCAAGAAAGAACTGGCGGTAATTTTGAATAGATTTTTAGAGCCTTATCGGCAAAGACGCAAAGAAATATCTGCTCATCCGGAGAAAATTAAGGAAATACTTATTGAAGGTGGAGAAAAAGCAAGAATTGTTGCTCAAGAAACAATGTCCGAGGTGTGTAAAGCAATAAACCTCTTGTGAGACAATTCAAACAGATGAAAAAATCTGTCTTAATCGTGGCAGTTATCTGTCTGAATCGTAGTTAGTATGGACTACACCGTAAAGTTAGAAATTTTTGAAGGTCCCCTTGATTTGTTGTTATATTTAATTAAAAAAAACGATTTAGATATCTACGATATACCAATTTCGCAAATTACAACTGAATATTTAGAATATGTAGAATTAATCAAGATGCTTAATTTGGAAGCAGTGGGTGAATTTTTAGTAATGGCGGCAACTTTGATGCAGATTAAAGCACGGATGCTTCTCCCGAGAGAACCTTTGGAAGGTGAAGAAGAAGAAAAAGACCCGCGTGCCGAATTGGTTACCAGACTTTTGGAATATCAGAAATTTAAAGAAGTAGCAAAAGTCCTTGAATCCCGTGAATTAGAACAGCAACAAATTTTTTCTCGTGAAGAACCAGAATTTAGTGAAGATGATTATGTTTTGGGAGTAAGTCTTTTTGACCTTTTAGAATCATTCCGCCATGTTTTAGAAGAAGCAAAAGAAGAAGTTAAAGAAATTATCTATCAAGAAATACCTTTAGAAGAAAAAATTCGTTATATTTTAGAGTGTCTCAAAGGGAAAAAATATATTACTTTTCGTCAAGTTTTTAATCCAGAGGAAGGACGGCTATCTTTAATTGTAACTTTTTTAGCTTTGTTAGAGTTAGTGCGTTTGAAACAGGTTTTTGCTCGGCAGGCACAACATTTTGGTGAAATTAGAATCTATCGTTTAGAGAAAGGTGATTATTCAAATGGAGAAGGAAGAAGTTAAAAATATTATTGAGAGTTTACTTTTTATCTCATCTGAACCGCTGAAAATAGAACGCATCAGTGAAATTACCGATACCGGAGAAGAAATGATAAAAGAAATTATTGATGAACTTATTCAGAAATATTCAACATCTCCTATGGAAATAAAAGAAATTGCTGAAGGATATTTAATGACTACGCGTGCACAGTATGCCCCTTGGGTAAGAAAATTATATCAGGAAAAGACGACTTTGAAATTGAGTCAAGCAGCTTTAGAGACTTTATCCATTATTGCCTATAAACAACCAATCAGTCGTGCCGAAATTGAAGAAATCCGTGGTGTAGAAGTGATTGCCGTTTTGGAGACACTATTAGAGAGGAATATTATTCGTATTTGTGGCAGGAAAGAGGGGATTGGTCGTCCTTTACTTTACGGAACGACGGATAAATTTCTGAGATATTTTGGGTTGAAGAGTTTAGTTGAACTGCCACCATTGGAAGAATTTGCTGCGAAAGTTTCTGAAGAATTGATTACTTCTGAAGAAAAAACAAATTTAGAAAGTGAGGAGGACAATGACCCTTCAGCAAGTTCAGGGTCATCCTGAGGAGATTGAATGATGAAGACGTATCCGACAAATGATTTAAGGAATATTTTTCTTTTTGGTAGTGGCGGAAGCGGGAAAACGACACTTGCGGAAGCGTTATTCTATAATGCCGGTATAACTACCCGGTTGGGCAAAATTGAAGAAGGAAATACAGTGTCTGATTTTACTAATGAAGAAATTAGACGGAGGAATTCATTATATCTTAGTTTGTGTTTCATTGAACATAAAGAAAAAAAGATAAATCTTTTAGATACACCCGGTTATGCTGATTTTATTAGTGAGTTATATGCAGGAATGAATGTTTGTGAAGGAGTAATTTTTGTCCTTGATGGTTCGGTAGGTCTGGATACAAGTAGTGAAATGCTCTGGGAGGAGACAACAAATAAAGGATTGGCTTATGGTATTTATATTAACTCTTTAGATAAGGAAGAAATAAATTTTTGGGCACTGGTAAAGACAATAAAAGAAAGATTAGTAAACGGAGCACAATTGTTTTATTTTCCTTATGGAGAAGGAGTAAATTTTTCTGGTATAGTTGATGTTTTAAATCTAAAATTAGTCAAGTTTACGGATAAAAAAATTGAACTTATGGAAATTCCGAAAGAGATAGAAGAAATTGCTCAAAAAGAACATAATCAACTTATTGAAAGTATTACTAGTGAAAACGAAGAATTGATTGAAAAATATCTTGAAGGTAAAGGGATTGCTCCTGAGGAACTAAAGGTTACCTTACAAAAAGCAATTAGGGAAGGTAAAATTGTACCTATTTTTTGTGGTTCAGCAAAAAAGAATATTGGTCCACAGGTTTTGCTTGATTTTATTATTGATTATTTTCCTCAACCAAAAGTTAGTGAAAATAATTCTTTAAGCGCGTTAATTTTTAAGACCTATCTTGAGCCGCATACCGGTAAACTTTCCTATATTAAAGTCTTTTCGGGTATTTTCTCTTCCGGTGTGGATATTTATAATTCGGCCCGTCGGGTTCGTGAACGGGTTGGCCAGATTTGTTGTGTGCAGGGTAAAAAACGTGTTGATATTTCTTCTTTATCGGCAGGTGATATCGGATGTATTATTAAACTTAAAGAAAGTATGACTAATGATACTCTCTGTTTAGAGAAAGAGCCACAAGTGATTAAACCAATAATTTTCCCGGAACCAGTGATGGATTTAGTAATTTATCCAAGAACGCAAGGAGAAGAAGAAAAAGTTGCTAATGCTTTAGCTACCGTTGTGCAGGAAGACCCGACAATCAAATGGCATTATAATTCCGAGACCAAGGAAACCGTGGTCTACGGTATGGGTGCAGTGCAGCTGGAGGCGATGGTTGAACGAATTAAAGAAAGGTATAATGTTGATGTTGGGTTAGGTCGTCCACGGATACCTTATAAAGAAACAATTAAAACTAAATCTGAAGTGCAAGGTAAATATAAGCGACAATCGGGAGGAAGGGGACAATATGGTGATTGCTGGTTACGGATTGAACCACAAGAACGTGGTAAAGGATATGAATTTATTGATGCAATTCGTGAAGGAAGAATACCAAAAAATTATATTCCAGCAGTAGAAAAGGGTGTAAAACAAGCAATGGAGGAAGGGATTATTGCTGGTTACCCGGTAGTGGACATAAAAGTAACCCTTTATGATGGGTCGTATCATGAGGTTGACTCTTCGGATATTGCTTTTAAAATCGCTGGTGGAATGGCTTTGAGAAAAGGTGTAGAACAAGCTCAGCCAACAATTTTGGAACCAATCATGATTGTAGAAATAACTATTCCCGAAGAGTATCTTGGTGCAGTAGTTGGTGATATGAACGCACGAAGGGGCAGAATTTTAGGTATGGAAGGAATCGGCAAGAGGCAGAATGTTAAAGTACAGGTTCCTTTTGCGGAAATGTATAAATATGCGGCAGATTTGCGTTCTTTGACTAAAGGTAGCGGCAAATTCCGGATGACTTTGTCTCATTATGAAGAAACACCACATTTAGTAATTCAAAAATTGATTGAAGAATACCAAAAAAGTAAAACTGCTAAAAATGAATAAGCTTGCTTTATCCACAGCGTTTCTGATTGATTCTTCAGTAGATATGCCTGGTGAAGAAATAATTAGAGATGGATTAGAGTTAGGGTTTTCGGCATTTGAGTTGAACATAGAAACAACTCATGAAATTATTGAAGAAATCAAGAAGGATATTGCCACAAAAAAAATTGAAATTGTTAGTTTACACAATTTTTGTCCGAAACTTGATTTTGTTCCTCAAGGGAGAGATTTACTGACCGCCTATCAGTTTTCTTCGCTTGACCCGGAGGAAAGAAAAAAAGCAGTTGAATTGACCAAAAGAACCATTGACTATGCCGCTGATTTATCTGCACAGGCAGTAGTTATTCATGCTGGTGAAGTAGAAATTGAACTTAATGAAGGTGAACTTTTTTCTCAGTTTATTCGTAAAAAGATTAGTCGGGGCTATCTTGAACAAGTAAAAAAGGAACGGGAAGAAAGAAAAAAAGTATATTTGGAAAACAGTTTAAAATCGGTTGAAGAAATAGTTAATTATGCAGAAAAAAAGAAAACGAGCGGTAATCAGCTCAAAATCGGTTTGGAGAATCGTTTTTTCTATCACGAGATACCCAGTTTTGAGGAAATTGGAATTTTTTTGGAAAAATTTGGTAATAGTGTAGGGTATTGGCACGATACCGGACATGCCGAAATCTGGGTAAAGTTAGGTTTCCTGCGTAGTCACGAGGAATATTTCAAGATTTATGCTTCGCGAATGATTGGTGTTCATTTACATGATGTAGTTGGTTTCTCTGACCATCGTGCTCCCGGAACCGGTGAAATTGATTTTGCTTATTTGGCAAAATATCTGAATTCATCAATGATTAAGGCAGTTGAAGTACATCGTTCTTCAACCGCTTCGGAAGTAAAAGCAAGTATAGAATATTTACGGAAGATAGGAATTAACTGAATAAAGTCTGATTTCACAGATTGAAATTCGGATTACACAGATAACGACAAAGCAGTCATTCCGAGTGAAATGAGGAATTTCGATAGAATTTGTTTTGTCGCTGCTCTTCTTCGCAATGACATTTCTGCGTAATCTATATTAGAAATCTGCGTAATCAGGTATAGACATTATACCAGGAGGTAAAAAATGCCAGAGTTAAGAAGAGACCCGATTATCGGTCGTTGGGTAATTGTTTCCACTGAACGAGGAAGAAGGCCGACAAATTATAAGGAACAACCAAAAGAAGACCCGGGTAAACCTTGTCCTTTTTGTGCGGGGAATGAATCATTTACTCCGCCAGAAATTATTGCTTATCGGTCACCGGGTTCACCAAAGGATGGAGCAGGTTGGTGGGTAAGAGTTGTTCCGAATAAATTTCCCGCATTGCAGATTGAAGGTTCTTTGAACCGTAGTGGTGAAGGGATGTATGACCGAATGAATGGTATCGGTGCGCACGAAGTTATTATTGAGACGCCGGAACATAAAAAAGAAATCCCGGATTTAGAAGATAGTAAAGCGGAAGATATTTTATGGGCTTTTCGTGACCGTATTCTTGACTTGCGTAAAGATGCACGGTTTGAATATATTCTTATTTTTAAAAATTACGGTTTTGCTGCCGGTGCATCTTTAGCTCATCCTCATTCGCAACTGATTGCTTTACCAGTTGTCCCTCGGCGGGTTGCCGAAGAAGTGCGGGGAGCAAGAGGATATTACGAGTATAAAGAAAGATGTGTCTTCTGTGACATTATTCAGCAAGAAATGGCAAGCCAATCGCGTATTATTGCCGAAAATGATGATTTTATTGCTTTTGAACCCTTTGCCAGTCGTTTTCCTTTTGAAACCTGGGTTTTACCGAAAATACATGACCCTTGTTTTGAAGATGCAAGCAAGCACGAACTGGTGAATTTAACCCGAATAATGAAAGTGACTCTGGAAAAACTACGTGTAGTTTTAGAGAATCCGCCGTATAACTGGCTAATTCACAATTCACCTTTGAAAGAGTCACATACAGTACATTTCCATTGGCATATTGAAATTATCCCGAAATTAGTAAGAGTTGCTGGTTTTGAATGGGGTACCGGATTTTATATTAATCCTACACCTCCCGAAGAAGCAGCAAAATTTTTGCGTGAAGCCTAAAAAGCGGAGAAAAAAGTTTCGGGAACTCTCTCTTCACTCTATGATTTTTTGACTAAAACCGAGGGTCGTCCCGATAGGTCACCCCGATGTAACATCGGGGCGTCACACCTGTGCCTGCGAAACCTGTACAGGCTTCACAGGTGCAGGCAGGTGCAGGCATGGTCTACCGAAAAAACTCTGATGTCGTTCAGAGAGATTCCCGAAACTCTTGAAGTGGAAAAAAAACAAGAAAGAAAAAAAATTTTTCTTGAGGAGGAGAGAAAAATGAAAATACTCATTACTAGTCCAGAAAGTGTCCCTTTTGCCAAGACCGGTGGTTTAGCCGATGTCGTCGGTGCGTTACCAAAATTTCTCAAACAAAGAAAACAGGATGTGCGCCTGATTATACCCAAATATAAAAAGATTGATACGGCAAAATTTGGACTTGAGCTGGTAATTAAAAACCTACTTATTCCAATCGGTGAAAAAACGGAAATAGCGAATATCTGGCAGGCAAAACTTGAACGAACTGTACTGGTATATTTTGTAGAAAATGATAAATATTTTGCTCGTGATGAACTATATCGTACTCCAGCCGGTGACTATCCGGATAATGCGGAAAGGTTCATTTTTTTTTCGCGTGCCTGCTTGGAAGCAGTGAAAGCACTCGCTTTCCAACCGGAAATAATTCATTGTCATGACTGGCAGGTTGGTCTTATTCCTGCCTATCTGAAAACTCTGTACCGGATTGACGGATTTTTCCATTCCACCCGGACAATTTTTACGATTCATAATATTGCTTATCAAGGTTTTTTTCCAAAGGAGACGCTTTCTTTAGCCGGGTTCAGTTGGCTTGATTTTACACCCGAGAAATTAGAGTATTATGACCAAGTTAATTTTTTGAAAGCCGGTATTGTCTATAGTGATATTGTGAATACCGTTAGTCCGACTTATGCAAAAGAAATACAATCTTCTAATGAATTCGGACGCGGGATGGAAGGTATTTTAAAAAAACGGACTGCTGACCTTTATGGAATTACTAACGGTATTGACTACAAAGAATGGGACCCGGCAAAAGATAAATATATCTCTGCAAGATATACAAAGAAAAGTTTAGATAAAAAGAAAATATGTAAGACTGAATTAGGTAAGGTTATCGGTCTGGAGACAAAAGAGAATATACCTTTGTTAGGAATGATTTCGCGTCTTGATTCACTTAAAGGATTAGATATTTTAGCCGAAGCAATGACCACATTGATGAAAGAAAATTTGCAACTCGTCATCCTTGGTCTTGGTGACCAAAAATATCATGATTTACTTAAAGCCGAAGCAAAAAAATATCCGGCAAAAATTGCTCTCCAGATAAAATTTGACAATGTTTTAGCCCATCAGATTTATGCCGGTTGTGACTTTTTCCTGATGCCTTCACGATTTGAACCTTGTGGATTAACCCAACTGATTGCGATGCGTTACGGGACAATACCAATTGTGCATAAGACCGGTGGTTTAGCCGATACCGTAGAACCTTTCTCATTGAAGACCGGTAAGGGTAACGGTTTTGTTTTCACTGAATACAAGAGCCAGGCACTAATTACCGCAGTAAAAGAAGCATTGTCGGTGTATGGAGAGGGAAAACTTTGGGCACAGGTCGTGCAGAATGCAATGAACAGCGACTTTTCTTGGAACAAAGCCGTAAGTGAATATCTTAAACTTTATCAACTTGCCCGTGAAAAGTGAAAAAATTATTCTTTTTTCTTCTTTTTATCTCATTAATTCTTTGTTTGCCAATCTTATTTTCACGGATATCTTTAGAAAAGAGTAATCGCACTGTAGAAGTTTGTTTAGATTGGACTTCTTTCCAGCAAAAATGTAAAGAAGAGAATCTTCCCTGGGAAGAATTCTTGCTCAAAATCCGTGATTACGGTATTTCTTCACTTGGGTTAGGGGAAGATAATTTTACCGAAATAGAAGATAAGATTTATATCTTTACCGCCGGGGAGAGAGAAAAACTTGTCTTGCTTGGTTTAATCGCTCCCACCGCTTTACCTGAGGGTGAAACTTGGGTCTTCCGGGATAAATCTTTTTTTACCCGGATAAAGAATATCTTAGAAAAAAAATTAAACCGCTCGTTGACCTATTTCCAGCGGGGTGAATATTTTTTTCTTTCCTTGCCCCGCACCTTTGCTCAGAGTAGTTATAGTATTCGCGAAAACATTTCCGGGAAACCTAAGCACTCCAGGGCAAAGGTGCGGGGCGAGCCAAATGGTTTAAATTATGTTGACTTCCGTTTCGGTTATCAGGAAGAAAAAATCAGACAAGCGAAAAACTACGGTTTAAAAGTTCTTCTGCAAACGGAATCCCTTTCTGTTGGTGAGTCGGTTCCCGCCGGATTCTCATTTTTTGGATACAAAGAAAATATTTCCGCTTTCACTTTTCCCAGTTATCTTCAATTTATTCCTTTGCTTCCTTCGGAAGAAAAAATAAATCCGGTAAGAAAATTTGAAGAAGATTTTCTTTCTCCCGGGATAAAACTTGCGCTCTCCGAATTCCTTCTGCAATCAGAATCAAGGAAATTCAGTCAACTAAACCATTCAGTATCCCGTCTCCATTATTTTGGACCGGAAGAATATTCTTTATATGGAAAGCAAAAAAAAGCGGAAGAGAAGATACTTAAACGCTTAATCCGGGCAGTAAAAGAAAGGAATGTGCGTCTTCTTTATCTTTATCCTTTGCCCAAAGAATTTCTTCCCGCGGGAGACGGCTATTTTGATGAACATTACAATTTTTTTGCTAAGTTAAAAAAGAATTTAGATAAAGAGAAATTCAAACTGGGGATAAACAATCCTTTCCCACAGGCAAATTTTCTTGCCCCGCGGACGAAATTATTACGTCAATTTTTATCCTTTTGGATTGCTTGTCTTTTTCCTTTATTTGGTTTAATTTTTCTTACGCGGAAGAAGAATTATCTTTTTAATTTTTTATTTCTTACTTTCTTTTCTTTATCCGCCGGATTTTTGATTGCTACATTGTTAAGCGGTAATGAATTTTTTCTTAAACTTGAAGAATTCCGGGGAGTAAAGTTAGCCCTTATTCTACCGCTACTTTTTGTTATTTCTTATCTTTACTGGGGCAGTTGGCAGAAAATTTTCCGGAAAGAGTTAAAAATTGGTATTTTTATGTTTTTCCTCGGAGGTATCTTAATTTTTCTCCTTTACTTTTTGCGGAGTGGGGACAGTTTTTCTTTTCTTCTACCCGGAGAAGAATGGTTACGCGATTTCTTAGAAAATATCTTTGCTGTCCGTCCCCGGACGAAAGAATTCCTTTTTGGACATCCGCTGCTCATTCTTGGATTATATTTGCTGAAACAAGAATCGGATAAAGGTCTTGATGCCCGTCCTTTTTTAATCTGCGGTTTTGTCGGTCAGGTTTCGATTATCAATACCTTCCTCCATCTGCATACCCCGTTCCTGGTTTCTCTCTACCGCACCGGCTTAGGTATTTTCCTGGGAACAATCCTCGGTCTAGTTTTAGTAAAAATCTACCCTCTATTTAGAAAGAAATTTTCCAAAGAATTATTATATGGTGTCAGACTTGACAAACTTGACTAATTGAGATAAATAAAGTAGTATAATCAACATTATGCCAAGACACCCCAGAATCCATTCCGCCGATCTTCTTTATCATCTGATTGCTCGAGGCAATAACGGGCAGGAAATCTTCTTGGATAAAGGAGACTACGAGAAATTTCTCTCCCTTTTAAAAAATACCAAAGAAAAATATCCTTTTAAATTGTATAGTTATGTTTTAATGCCCAATCATTTCCATTTATTATTAGAAGTAAGATATAGACCAACTTCCAGGATAATGCAGTCCTTGCTCACCGGATATTCAAGATATTTTAATAAGGAACATAGAAAAAGAGGGCATTTATTTCAGGGACGCTATAAAGGGATAATCTGTGAAAAGGAAAATTACTTTTTAGAATTGGTGAGTTATATTCATCTAAATCCAGTGCGAGCGAAATTAGTGAATAGTCCTCAAAAATGGAAATGGAGTGGGCATCAGGAATATATCGGGGAAACAAAAAGGAAACTAATCGATTTTGGGTTAATCAGAGGTATATTTGGGGAAGGGGGGAAAGGATATCAGAAGTATAGAAAGTTTTTGGAAGATAAGTTGGGGAAAGAACATCAGGAAGAATATTATCCGGGAGATATAAAGCCGTTTCTTGGTTCAGAAGAGTTTATTTCGCAGTTAGAGAAGGAACCAAAGCAAGTAAAATTGGGAGAAAGGAAGAGTTTAGAACAGGTTTTAGAAGAGGTATCAAAAAAAGAAGGAATTAGACCAGAAAATTTAAGGCAAAAATTAAGGACAAAAGAAATAGCGAAAACAAGGATAAAATTTATCCAAAAGAGTACATTAGAGAATGGACATTCCCAAGCAGATGTAGCGAGATTCCTGAATTGTAACCAGGCCTATATATCAAGGGTAATACGAATTGAAAAATAAAGAAAACGAGTTAGTCAAGTTAAGCAAGTCTGACACCGTATTGTTATATTTTAAATGAAACAGATAGTGCTAATTTCTCTTATGGTTTTGTCTTTACCTTTTCCATTAAAGGGAGAATATCTGATAAAGATTCCCTACCCATTGGAGAAGCAACAGGAAATAGAAAAAATGAATCTTAATTTGCGATATGTGGGGAAAGATTTTTGTTTATTTTCCGCTTCTGCTGAATTGATGGTAAAAATTCCTGATACTTACACTATTTTGGGTAGTTACTCTGAAGAAGAAGAGATATTTTTTGTATGGGTAAAAAAACCAGAGGACTTGGGGGTTATTAGAAAATATGGTCAAGTGCTTTATTTCTTTAATCAGACAGCAATTATTAAAGGAAAAATTGAAGAAATTATTAAACTTTCAGAACAAGGATTTAAACTCAAACTTTTACCAGAAAGAATACCTTGGTCAGAACAAGTTAAATATTTTACTCCTGCGATTCGTTTCAAATCTTCAGCTGAAGAAACTGCAGATACTCAAATTATTAAAGAAATTCTCCAAAATTTTACCACTACCCAATATGTGGAATATATTCAGTATTTGCAAGGGCTTGAGACCCGCTATTCTTTTAGTCCAAAAATCCAAGAGACAAAGGATTATTTAGTTAATAAATTTCAAGAATTTGGTCTTTCGGTGTCCACATTTCCGTTTGCCCTGAAGTATAATAATCAAGATTATACACTTTATAATGTGATTGCTACTTTGTCCGGGGAAACAACTCCCAAAAAAGAATATATCCTTTGTGCCCATTATGATTCAACTGTTGATAATCCTTATGACCCAATGGTTTCTGCACCAGGTGCTGATGATAATGCCAGTGGTATATCTGCACTGCTTCTTGCCGCGAAATATCTCTCTCAAAAGAAGTTTAACTCTACAATAAAATTCGTCTGTTTTGCTGGTGAAGAACAAGGAATGAAAGGTAGTCAATCCTATGCCAAGGAGATGTATAACCAAGGTGTCCAAATCTTGGGAACAATCAATCTGGATATGATTGCTTGGTGGAAACCGGGGATAAAATATGATTTAAACATCATTACTAATACGAAATCACAATGGTTAAGTGACTATTTAACTCAGATAAGTACAAAATATGTGTCAATGCCACTTGACCGAATGACAAACGATAATGCTTGGTGGGGTGACCATTCCTCATTCTGGGATTACGGCTATACAGCAGTAATGACTTTTGAGGCATATCCGCCGTGGAGTGGTTCGGACTTTAACCTTTACTATCATACACCTGAAGATACATTGGATAAACTTGATTTAGATTTTGCTCTTAAAAACACTAAGACCTGTATTGCTACAGTGTGCGAACTTGCTGACCCTTACAATTTGCCAACAAAAATTACTTTACTTGAACCGGATGGTAAAAACGATACGGTAAAATGGGGCGAAAAATATAATATTCTTTGGTCTGGAACAACAAATCAAATCTCACTTTCCTATGCTCCCGGAATAGATGGTGAAAAAAATCCGATTGTTACTTGTGACGGTAGTTTAGAAAAATATGAGTGGGATACATCTTCAACACCACAAGGGGAATATTATATTTACGCTAAGGATGAAGTGAACGGTGATTCTGATTGGAGTTCGGGTCCACTGACGGTTTTAGCAGGAGAATTAAGAGTTTATGTTTATCCTAATCCTTATTACCCTTTCAAAGACAATCAGTTGATTTTTGTCGGTTTACCAGATTATGCTCAATTACGAATTTATAGTTTAACCGGAGAACTTCTCTTTGAAAGAGAAATCTACAGCCAATTTAGATGGTCTTGGGAAGGTAAAAACGAAAATAATGAAAAAGTTGCATCCGGAATATACATTTATACAGTTACGGATGGTAATAATCAACAGACAAAAGGTAAAATTGCAATTCTTAAATAAAGGGGGGATTGAGAAAAAATGAAAGAAAAGTTTGAGTACTTCGTATGGTGTGTACGGTGTCAGACTTGATAAACTTGACTAATTGAGACATATTAAAATAGTACAATCAAAAAGTGATGGTGCCGTATTTGACATTTCGTTTGTGAGGTGGGCTTAGGTTTAGTGGGCGTGGTCGGGGAATTCGGGAATAATTGAAAATGGCAAGAATTTTGATTTCCGGGTATTATGGTTTTGGGAATACCGGTGATGAACTGATTTTGTTTTCACTGCTTAATTCTTTGAGAAGAGTGCAACCTGATTTAGAAATTACGGTTCTTTCGGCTAATCCGGCAAAAACTGCCGGAGAATATCAAGTTAAAGCAATTAACCGCGGGAATATTCTTGCTTTCTTGAAAGAACTTAAGAATACCGATTTATTCATTTCCGGTGGCGGTGGGTTACTGCAGGATATTACCAGTTTCAGTAGTTCATTTTATTATCTTGGCTTGTTCTTTCTTGCCCAGTTTTTTGGGAAAAAAACATTTCTTTATGCCCAGGGAATTGGTCCCTTAAAGAATCGGTTTCTTCGTTTTTCTACGCGTTTTATTCTCAACCGGGTGACGGGTATTACTCTCCGTGATGAAAATTCAAAATTTTTTCTTCAATCAATTGGTGTTTCTCATCCGGGAATAGAAGTTACTGCTGACCCGGTCTTTGCTCTGAATCTAGAGAAAGGGGATTCATCGGAAGAGAAGAAAGAGTTAAGAAGAATCGGTTTCATTTTACGTAGATTAAAACCAAATGAAGAAAAAATTTTAGTTGAAGTGATGTACTTAATTCAAGATAAATTAGGGGTAAAAATATTTCTTCTTTCCTTTCAAGAGAAAGAAGACCTTCCGGTATGCGAGAAGTTAGCAAAGAATAGAATTGAACTATTCCGCTGGGAGAACTTTAATCAATTGTTTGATTTTTTCTCCACCTTGGATATGGTGGTCAGTATGCGTCTGCACGGTCTGATTCTTGGAATTTTGCAAAATAAACCGGTGGTTGGTTTGAGTGACGACCCGAAAATAAGCGCCTTAGCGGAAATTTTTTCTTTCCCGGTGTTTTCAAGAGACGATTTGAAAAACAAAAATTTAGTTGATTCAGTTATTCAAATTTGGCAAGAGCGGGAAAAATATTGTAAAATTGTTGTAGAAAAAATACCCGAACTTAGGCGAAAGGCAGAAAAGACCGCAGAATTAGCGTTAGTGATGCTTAAGTAACTTCGCATAAATTCTTTACATTGATTACGACAATTGGGGAACAAACGACTGCAGTGATTCGTTGACGGGATGGGTTAATCATTGTAATCGCCTTTCGTAATCGCTGGAATCAAGATAGTATAATGAAACTTTTTATTCGTTATCTAACCAATTTTATTCTCTATTTTATTTTGGTTTTTTTTCTGGTTTTTTATTTTCTCTTCTTTTTGAATTTGCGTAACGAAGGAGAAAATTTAGCCAAAAAAATTGAACTGGTAGTTTTCCTTAAGGATGGACTATCCTCGGAGATAATTGCCCAATTAGGTGAAAATTTACGGCAGACAAAAAATGTAAAGGATGTATTCTATACTTCTAAGGATGAGGCATTAAAACAGTTACTGGGGAATCCAGTGATTAAGGAAGGAGTTACTTTACTTAAAGAAAATCCGCTTCCAGCATCGTTTACAGTTTACCCACAAAGTTTTGAAGAAAAAGAAATCAGTGAACTGCGTGAGCATCTCTCCTCTTTGTCCGGAGTAGAAAAAGTAATTTTCAATGAAGAAATTTTTAACCGTTACTTATGGCTGGAAGCACTTTACAAAAGATTGGACATTTTCAATCTTATTTTCTTAGGTTTATTTTTTATTTTGCTAATTTTTACTGTTGGTTATCTTTTTCTTAGCCCAAATAAAAAGGAAATGATATTTACCTATTTCCGACAGATTCTTCTTTCTTTTTCGGCTACGGGTGCAATTCTTTTTCTTTTCTACGAAATAAAATTACGTTTCTTAAAAACAATTATTTTCTTTAACCTTAAAGAAATAATTTTTCTCTTAGCAGGTATCTTAATTTTTACCTTTTTCTTGAGTGTATTTTTGTTTGAAAAGAATGAATAGATTATTATTTTTGGTGTTTTTCTTTACTTTATCTTCTTTTTCTTTAGCCGCGGTGAATAATTATGACCAGGAAATTAAAGAATATGACCAGGGAATTAGAAATAAACAAAGTGAAATCCAAAAATTACAGAAAGAAATTGAAAAACTGAAAAAAGTTAAAGAAAAGAGTAAAAGCAAAGAAGAAAATTACCGGCAGGAGATAAAAAAGATAGAAGAAGAAATTGGACTCTTGGATAAAGAAATAAAGAAATTTGAGCAAGCAAAAAAGGAAACCGAGAAAAATATTCGTATTACCGAAGGGGTTTATCAGGATACGGAAAAAGAAAGAATAAATCTGGCCGAGGTAATAAAAAAAGAAATAAATTTTTTTTATCTCCGGCAGAAATTTTATTCTCAACCGAAAGAAAATTATTATCTTTTAACTTTACTTAAACAAAAGGAAGATTTCTATCAGGTTACCGAAAGAAAGAAAAAAGACCTGGAAAAAGAAAAAGAAACTTTATTTTTGAAAAAGAAGGAGATAGAGAGCGAAAAAGAGAAAAAGCAAACTGAAGGGAAAGAGAGGAAAAATATAAAAAAAGATAAACAAATTCTTCTGGTGCAAACTGAAGAGGAAAGAATTAAAGCAGAAAAGGAAATTGAAAATTTAAAGAAAGCATCTACGGATTTAGAAAAACTTATCTTTTCTCTGGAAAAAAAGAAAAAAGATACTGAAGAAGCAAAAAGACAGGCAATTTTAGCCCGGGAAGATTTTGCCGCAAAAAAGGGGTATCTACCTTGGCCAGTAGAAGGTGAAACAGTAGTTAAGTTCGGTCGGCAGAAACATCCAGAATTTAATACTTATGTGGTGAATAACGGAATAAAAATCCGTCCGCGTGGAGAAAAAAAAGTAAATGCCATCGCTCAAGGTAAAGTGGTCTATGCCGCTGAATTCCAGACTTACGGTAAAACGATTATTCTTGACCATGATGGAGGATTCTACACCGTTTATGGTTCATTGGGTGAGATTTTAGTTAAAGAAGGTAAAGAAGTAATCTTAGGTGAACAAATTGCTCATCTCGCTAATGAACCTTTATATTTTGAACTGCGTGACCAAGGCCAACCTACCGACCCGTTAATCTGGTTAAGAAAGTAATTTTTTTTGTTGTCCGAATCTTGATTTCTTAGGATTTCTTTAGTAAAATAAATTTTTGGGAAAATGGACAATAAAAAGAAAAAAAATATATTTGAGAATAAATTGATTTTTGGTCCCAAAGGGATAGTTGCCTCAATTCGTTTTCTCATTTTTTTAGTAGTATTTTTTTTCCTTCTTTACGGACAGAAAACGACTTTTTTTACTTACCGCTACATTATTCCAATCAGTATTTTTTATCTCTTGACTAACCTGATTTTTTTCGTTCTTCCGGATAGACTTTTTACCCAATCCTTAATAATTATTTTTTTGCTTGACCTATCTTTTATTTCTTTAGGGATATATCTTACCCAGGGATTTGAGACCGAACTTTATCTGATATATTTCTTGGTAATTTTTATGTCTGGTTTGACGCAAAATATTAAATTAAATCTTCTCACCAGTTTTGTTGCCGGGATGCTCTATTTAGGTATTTCTTTGAAGATTCAAGGCACCCAGGACTTACTCACTCCCGGTTTTCTTTTACGTTTTCCATTTATTTTTATTACCGGGTTATTTACAAGTTTTTATAGTTCGGAAATATTGCGTTGGAAACAAGAAACAAAACAGAAGAGTATTGAATTGGGAACTGCTTTAGAAACTGCCCGGCAGAAAGAGGAGCAACTTATTAAACAAGAAAAAAAATTGTCTGAATTAGCCCTGATGGCTTCGGGGATAGCGCATGAGATAAATAATCCGTTGACCACTATTTTAGGTTACAGTCAATTAATTTTACAGGAAATGGGTGAGGAGAAAGAGCACGAGCAGGAGATACGAGAAATGATAAATGCGGCGTTAAGGTGTAAAAAAATTATCCAAGGTCTTCTAAGATTTTCTCACCAGGAAGAACCTAAATTTGCAACAGTAAATATAAACGAGATAGTGGAAAATAGTATCGTTGAGGTTGCGAACGAATTTAATCTTGCCGGAGTGCAAATCATCAAAAATCTTTCTACAAATTTAGGTGATATTCTTGCCGATGGGGAACAATTAAAACAAGTTTTTGTAAATATTATGGATAACGCCAAAGATTCAATGTCTCAAGGTAACACTTTAACTGTTTCTACTGAAAAAGAAAATAGCAAAATAAAAATTAAATTTACTGATACTGGTGTCGGTATTCCCAAGGAGATGATTGATAGAATTTTTGACCCATTTTTTACTACTAAAGAAACCGGTAAAGGTACTGGACTCGCTCTTTCAGAAAGTTACGGTATTGTTAAGAAACACGATGGTAAAATTGAAGTAGAAAGCGAGGTCGGTAAAGGTTCAACCTTTACCGTAATTATCTCGCAGGAACACAATTCAGTTAAATAAAAGTAATCCATTGTTTAACCTTGAAGTCCAACAAAAGTAAATAAAAATTCACCTTGCCAACCTGTTGACAAATTCCTAATAATTTGGTAATGTCTAAGATGTAAAAATTTTTTATCTATTCATTACGAATGAATTGATGAAGAAATTAACCGATAAAATCCGGTTAGAAACGGGGTTTCTCACCGGACTCGTAATTTTGATTCTGCTTTTACCTTCTTTGCTCCGGGCGGACTTATCCTCCTTCGCTAAAGCTTCGGAGGACAACTTTGCTTTTAGCGGTTACGGCGAGCAGGGAAGGAAATCTACCGCTGAGGATTATGAAGAGGAAGATACCGATGATGAATACACTTATCAGAATTACCATCTTAAGTTTGAACAAGAGATATCGGAGCGGTTAAATTATGATATCAGCTCATTTGTTTATGACAAAGATTATCAAGAGCGTAATTCTTTGGATAATATTTCCCGGATATTTAAGACCAACTGGACTTATTCTCTAAAAAAACCGGAAGAAGAATTCCTAAAGTTAGATTTCAAACTGGAATATAAAGAGAAACGCTACGAGAATACCCCGGCGAATGAATACGCTGAGATGAAGTTTGTCCCTGCGCTTACCTGGGGAAGAAAAAACATCCATACCGTTGATTTAGCTTTGGGGATAGATAACTTTAATTATTTGGCATCAGGAGAGAAAGACCAGTTTAAGGTTTTTAGCCGGGTGGAAGGTAAAAGATATTTTGTAGAGAAGAAATTGCTGCTTACCAGCGTATACAAGTTGGAGAATACCAAGCAGGAAAAAATTAACCGTAAGAGGACAAAACAGGAAATTTTCGGAGGTTTTGATTATCTCTTTGACCTTCCCTGGATTCATAAAATTATAACCCGAACGGACTGGGGACAGAGGGATACTAAGGAAGAAGGGGCCCTTCGACTCGCTCAGGGCGAATACTGAGTTTATCGAAGTAGCACGAGATGAAGATTATGACTACGAATATTGGCGTTACTATACTAAAACCGAGCACCGGATAAATCCGAAATTGAAGACCGCAATAAAATATCAATATTTCAAAAAAGATTATCTCAGTGCTGATTTGGACCACCGCGGTTTTTATCTCCAGAATTCCTGGGATTACGAAGTTTTAGATGACGAAAAACAGAGAATCGGTCTTGCTCTCGGACTCGAGCATAAAGAGGTGAAATATAATCTAAAAATTGGTAATGATTACCGGAAAGAAAGCGTAGAAATGAAAACAAATTACAAGAGAAAGAAAAATTGGCAGAGTTCAATTGGGTTAGAACAGAATTTTTACGATTCAAGCAGCGATAAAAAAAGAACTTATCTTCGGATTTCCGCTGAAAAATTGTTTCTTGCCGGAGATTTGGTTTTATCTCTGGATTGGAAATACAAATATACCGCTTACGCAAAACAAGAGGATAAGCAACAGGAGGCAGTAAGAACCGCGTTCAGGTATAGATTCTAACGGTTATTGTGAGTTTTCCGGGCTTATTTTTTTAGTTATCAGTTAATTGTTTTATTAGAAAATCTTCTGAGAATTTATTTAGAGCAGTGTCAATATTTCTTTGTAATTTCTTTCAATGATTTTTCCTTCTCCAAAACCCCAGAAAGTATTGTTTAACACTATAATTTTAGTCCATTTACAATCCAGCGCCTCAAGTGTTCGCAATCATTATACCCAAATACAATTTTTTCTTGCCTTTTTTAAATCTTTTTGTTAGAATTTTATTTTCGTGGTAGAAATTTATTTGAATTTTGTGTCAAATTTGGAGAAGATAAAAAAAAATTTAAAAATCTTCTTGACAAATCTCAAGTTTATAATTTATAATTTATACTTCATAGCTAAAACAAAGAAAAAATATAATTAAAGGGGAGGAGAAAAAAAATGGATAAGAATGACAAGATGTTGTTTGAATTTTCAGATTTGGTTGCTGGCTATGTGACCAAGTTTGATAAGGGAAAAGGTGTATTCGGATTCAAAACTACGGACGGACGCGAATTTGCAGTGAAACTTACATCAAACACATTTGCTCGGAATGCACGTAATCTTGGTGAACCGTATATGGATAGTACCGGTCAGATGTATGACTTATTAAAGCCCGGGCAATATATGTTCGTATACGGTATATTCTATCCGGAAAAGAATGGACACACATTTGAAGCAAAAATTTTAGATTTCCCGGGAAAAAAATTAGACAAGTTTAGATTTGAAGAACCCGATTGGTGGGTGAAACAAGCAGGAGAAATATGCGACTTCTTCCTTCGTGCACAGTTTGGTGGAAGTGGAAACATTGATTACGCTAATTATAGAACAAGAATATCGCTGACCGGTGCACGGGGAGGCGACTACCGACAGGAAACAGATACCATTTCACGACTTATTTATGGACTCGCTTCAGCATTTCTTCTCACTGGAGAAGACCGTTTTCTTGAAGGAGCAGAAAAAGGTACACAGTATTTAAGAGACCATATGCGTTTTTATGATGTAGATGAAAATGTTGTCTACTGGTATCACGGAATTGATGTAAAAGGAGGTCGGGAACATAAAGTATTTGCTTCTGAATTCGGTGATGATTATGATGCGATACCAATGTACGAACAGATATATGCTTTAGCCGGACCAACTCAGACCTATCGGATAAACGGTGACTCTGCAATAATGAAAGATATTAAAATGACGATAGACCTCTTTGACCGTTTTTTCTTAGACAAGAAAGGAGAGGGATATTTTTCTCACATAGACCCGGTTACGCTTGACCCACGGAGTGAAAGTTTGGGAGGAAACCAGGGACGGAAGAATTGGAATTCAGTCGGTGACCATGCACCGGCATACCTAATAAATCTCTGGTTAGCAACCGGTAATCCCAAATATCGCGAATTCCTGAAATATACTGCCGATTGTATTGTAAACCATTTCCCGGATTATGATAATAGTCCTTTTGTTAATGAACGTTTCCATGAAGACTGGAGTCATGACCCTAACTGGGGTTGGCAGGGTGACCGTGCTGTTGTCGGACATAATCTAAAAATTGCGTGGAACCTGATGCGGATTAACAATCTTACCCCGGATAAAAAATATGTTGACTTAGCAAAGAAAATTGCCGAAATTATGCCGAAGGTTGGTATGGATGTTCAGCGTGGCGGCTGGTATGATGTTATGGAAAGAAGACTTAAAGAAAGTGAAGAATTTCACCGTTTTGCCTGGCATGACCGTAAAGCTTGGTGGCAGCAGGAGCAAGCTATTCTGGCATACCAAATTTTGTATGGTGTACTAAAAGAGGGGACTCACTTAAGATATGCCCGTGAAGCAGCTGCCTTTTATAACGCATTTTTCCTTGACTACGAAGATGGTGCGGTCTATTTCAATGTGCTTGCCAACGGATTGCCGTATCTATTGGGGACAGAGCGGATGAAAGGAAGTCATTCAATGAGTGCGTATCACTCAGTTGAACTCTGTTATCTTTCAACTGTATATATTAATCTACTTCATACTAAACAACCGGTAGAACTTTATTTTAAACCATTAGTTAACGGGTTTGCTAATGATTTACTTAGAGTGCAACCGGATATTCTTCCACCGGGAAGTGTGAAAATTTCAGATGTATGGGTTGACGGTAATCCATGGAAGAATTTTGATGCAGAAAAACTTACCGTAGAACTTCCCAATCTTAATTATCGTCCGAAAATTAAAGTCCGCTTGGTTCCGGTTGGATAATAACTTGCGTTATGGCCAGTTGAATTAGGTAATGTATTATCTAAACAAATAGACCTATTTGGAAATAAAAAACTGGATTAGTGAGGTGAATTATGGAAATTAAAGCTACTACTCAGAATGAAGTTACAGTCATAGAAATTACTGGTTGTATAGATGGCAACACCGCACCAAAGGCTGAGGAGGAAATAATGAAATATGTTGTTCCCGGCTGCCGTCTTGTTTTGAATATGAGTCAGTGTAACTATATCTCCAGTGCGGGGCTACGGGTGCTTTTAGTGATTGGTAAACAGATTCTGTTAAAAAACGGGAGTTGGGTTTTTGCCGGTTTATCCGAAGAAATAAAAGATGTAATGGATATGACCGGATTTAGTAATTTTTTCAAGACATACACTACGGTCAATGAAGCAGTTAATGCTTTGAGATCCTAAACCGTGGATAGATTGGTTAAAAAAAGAAAATGTTAAGAATTGATTCTCATCCGACTCACACATACGGCGATTTCAAACTTCGTATCGGTAAGCCGATACCTTTTGGTGCGACCATAGTTCCGAGTGGAGTAAATTTTTCTGTATATTCCCCCCATGCCACTCGTTGTGAATTAGTGTTATTTGAGAAACATGCACCTCAGCCGTTTGCCATAATTCCTTTTCGGGATGAATTCCGGATTGGTAATGTGTTTACTATGGTTGTATTTGACTTGGATTACGAGAATATTGAATACGCTTATCGTATGGATGGACCATTTGACCCCAAAGAAGGACATCGGTTTGATAAGACAAAATTTCTTATGGACCCTTACACAAAATGTATCGGTGGACGAGATATCTGGGGCGAAGAACCTAATTGGAATGATGTTTATCCTCATCGGGCACGTATTTATTTTGACGATTTTGACTGGGAACAAGACCATCCGTTGGAAATACCAATAGAAGATTTAGTAGTTTATGAAATGCATGTTCGTGGATTTACCCGACATCTTTCTTCCGGGGTTAAGCACCCGGGTACATTCGCGGGAATACGAGAAAAGATTCCTTATCTCAAAGAACTCGGGGTCAACTGCATAGAACTTATGCCGATACATGAGTTTAACGAGTTTGAAAACTCGCGTATTTCTCCGGTCAACGGTCAGCGGTTGATAAACTACTGGGGATATAGCAATATCGGTTTCTTTGCCCCTAAGGCAGGTTATGCGGCAACCGGGAAATACGGGATGCAAGTTGACGAATTGAAGACATTGGTTAAAGAACTGCATAAAAATGGGATAGAAGTAATTTTAGATGTAGTGTTTAACCACACTGCGGAAGGTAATGAAAACGGTCCTTGCATTTCTTATCGGGGAATAGATAACAAAACTTACTATATGCTTACTCCGGATGGTTATTATTACAATTTCAGTGGTTGTGGTAACACTTTAAACTGTAACAACCCGATTGTTCGGAATATGATTCTTGATTGTCTTCGCTATTGGGCAACCGATTATCACATTGACGGATTCCGTTTTGATTTGGCCGCTATTTTAGGACGTGACCAAAACGGTGCACCGATGCATAGTCCACCTCTTTTGGAAACATTGGCATTTGACCCGGTGCTCGGGAAATGTAAACTCATTGCTGAGGCTTGGGATGCTGGAGGGTTATATCAAGTAGGGTCATTTCCTTCATGGGGTAGATGGGCAGAATGGAATGGCAAGTACCGCGATGACTTGAGGAGGTTTCTGAGAGGTGATGATGGTTTGCTTGGTGCAATGGCCCAGCGGTTACAGGGGTCGCCTGACTTGTATCAATGGCAGCAACGCGGAAATCGTGCTTCCATAAACTTTATTACCGCACATGATGGGTTTACTCTAATGGACCTTGTATCTCACAACTGGAAACATAACGAAGCTAACGGTGAAAATAACAATGATGGTGGTAACGATAACTACAGTTGGAATTGCGGATGGGAAGGAAATACTGATGACCCGGTTATTAACAATTTGCGAATCAAACAAATAAAAAATGCAATAACAATGCTCTTAATAAGTCAAGGTACTCCGATGGTTTTGTCAGGCGATGAAATGGGTAAATCTCAAGGGGGAAATAATAACGCTTACTGTCAGGATAACGAAATTTCGTGGTTGGATTGGGGACTGTTGAAAAAAAATGTTCAAATATTCAATTTTTTCAAGAATATGATTGCCTTCCGCCGTAACCATCCTGTTTTACGAAATGGGACTCACTTTAAAAACACAGATTATATGGGTAGCGGATACCCAGACATTTCCTGGCATGGACAAAAAGCATGGTATGTTGACTGGTCATCAGGAAGCAGGATGATTGCATTTCTTCTGTGTGGTAAACATGCCAAGGGAGGGACAGTTTCCGATAACTACATTTATATTGCGATGAACATGCACTGGGAAATGCATGGATTTGAACTGCCTAAATTGCCCGGAGGAATGAAATGGTATATATTCGCCAATACCGATGTTCCAGTACCAAATGATATATATAGTCCCGGGGAAGAGGTCTTAATAGAAAACCAATATGAGTTTTTAGTAGGACCGAGGTCAGTAATTGTATTGGTAGGAAAATAAAATCTTTATTTATATAGAAAATTGAAGGAGGTAAAAATGGAAACAAATTTTTCTGTCTCTTTGGAAAATGGTGTGGCGAAGATGACCCTTGCAGGTAGGATTGACGCAACTAATGCTCCAGCACTTCAAGATGAAGTGAAGAAGTTAGTCGGACAGACTGTAAACAAAATCGTCTTCTTCGTTAAAGATTTGGAGTATATTGCCAGTGCTGGATTACGAGTAATCGTTTTTGCTAAACAAAAATTAGGTGTGGCTGCACAGGTGTATCTAATTGGTGCCCAGGAATCTGTCCTTAATGTAGTAAAAATGAGCGGGTTGGATAATTTTATGACAATCCAGGATAAGTTTGAAGAATAGTTCTCTCCGGGTCGGAATCCTTGCTACTTCAGTACAAGAATGTAATCAGTATAATCGTTTTTTTTCGGTGATTTATTTTTTTTTGCCTGTTTAACTGGATATAAACTAAAACTCAAAGGACATTCATTATGGAACATAAAACTTTTGTTGCAAAGATGGAAAATTTAGAATTGATGATAAATTTTATTTTAGTCCACGCTCGTAAGCAAGGTTTTGACGAGAAAATGTTAGGACAAATACATCTGGTTGCTGAGGAAGCATTGGTAAATGTAGTTAACTACGGCTATCCGGGGAAGACCGGTGATATAGAAATTGCCTGCGGACCGGCAGAAGATAAACAAGGGATACTAATTGAAATAGTTGATTCCGGAATTCCGTTTAATCCTTTAGAAAAACCAGAACCCGATATCAATCTTCCTCTTGAAGAACGTGGTATTGGCGGGCTTGGAATATTCATGATTAAAAAGATTATGGATAAAGTAACCTATAAACGGGAGAACGACAAAAATTTTCTATCTCTTGTGAAATATGTAGGTTCAACTAAATAAAAAATTTGTCAGCAGAAAGGCATAATAAATGATAAAAAAATTTCTGATATCGATAATTGTAGTTTCCATAATGTTCTGCAAGATTTGTGTATGTGCGGAAAGAGTTAAAAAAACTTCATTACTTCCTTTGTGGGAACCGCAGGCACAATTTGCAGGATATTATGTGGCTTATGAGAAAGGTATTTATAAAAAGTATGGACTTGATGTAACCATAATTAAGGGAGGACCGGATTATCCACCTGACCAATGGCTTGAAAAGGGAAAGGTTGATTTTGCCATTATGTGGCTTTCTGCAGGGATACAACAGCGTTTTAGTGGAGTAAGAATCTTGAATGTCGGTCAGATTATACAGCGTTCGGCATTAATGTTGGTTGCAAAAAAGTCAAGTGGGATAAAGAGCCCAAAAGATATTGATGGAAAAAAGGTGAGTCTCTGGGATGGACTTTTGCGTCTACAGCCGATAGCTTTCTTTAATAAATATGGTCTCAAGGTAAAGATTATACCCCAGTCATATTCAGTGAATCTTTTTCTCAGAGGTGGTGTGGATGTTGTTTCGGCAATGTGGTATAACGAGTATCATACAATACTTAGTTCAGGTATTAATGAAGACGAACTTGTGGGATTTTTTTTTGATAAACATGAATTAAACTTCCCGGAAGATGGTATTTATACTCTTGAGAAAACTTTTCAGAAAGACCCGGCATTGTCACTTTCTTTTGTAAAAGCATCTATAGAAGGATGGAAGTATGCTTTTGAACATCCGGATGAAGCGCTGGATATTGTGTTAAAATATATGCGAATAGCAGGTATCCCAGCAAACAGAGTGCACCAGAAGTGGATGCTGGATAGAATGAAGGACATTATACTTACCGATAATGACTATACCGGGATTGGCATATTAAAACAGTCAGATTATGACCGGGTAGCAAGTGAACTAAAGAAGAATAGTTTAGTTAAAAATATCCCCAATTTTGAGGAGTTTTTTGTTAGTCATGATAAAAAATATAATAAGAAATAGAAGTGTTGCATTCAAACTTATTCTTTTTATTTCTGGGAGCACCACAATTATCTTCCTGCTTATTTTCTGGGTTACTTACAAATTTTCACGGGATATGATAGAGAAGAACGTGGAAAAGAATGCTCAAAACCTTTCCAACAGTACGGTAAACAAAATTGAATCTGTCTTGTGTACGGTTAAAAAAATTCCTGAAAATATGACATACTTCCTTGAAAATACAGCATTCACTAAAAAGGAAACGCTAAACCTAATTAGAATGATAGTTAAAAACAATAAGGAAATATATGGTTCCACAATTTCTTTTGAACCTTACGCATTTGATAAAAACTCTCTTTATTTTGCACCTTATTGTTATAAAAAAGATAATAAAATAGAATTTTCATATTTAGGTTCTGACTCATACCGATATTTTTATTTGGACTGGTATCAGATACCGAGAGAACTCAACTGTCCCCAATGGAGTGAACCATACATTGATGTAGGTGGAGGCAATATATTAATGTCAACCTATTCGGTGCCTTTTTATGAGGAAATTCTGGGGAAAAGGAAGTTAAAAGGTATTGTAACCGTAGATATTTCAATTGAATGGCTCAGAGAAATTATTTCTTCTATGAAAATACTTAATTCAGGATATACATTTTTAATTACAAAGAACGGCACAATGGTTACACATCCGATAAAAGAATTTATAATGAACGAGACTATCTTTAGTATTGCTGAAGCCCGTAAAGAACAGAATTTAAGAGAGATAGGGAGGAAGATGATAAAAGGAGAATCGGGATTTGTCCCTTTCAAAGATGTAGAAACAGGTAAGCAGTACCGGATGTATTATACTCCCATACCTTCAACAGGCTGGTCACTTGCGGTACTTTTCCCATTAGATGAATTTATGGCTGACATCTTCAGACTTAATTATATATTGGCTTTACTTGGAGTAGTCGGTTTAACATTACTTATAATAGGAATTGTTTTAATTTCCAAGTCAATAACAAAACCTTTACACGCAATGGCAGTAGCAACTGAAGCCATCGGCAAGGGGAACTTAGATATAGAACTGCCGCCAGCACAATTGGGTGATGAAGTTGGTAAACTAACAGAATCTTTCAGGTATATGAAAAAATCACTTAAGGAATATATCCAGAAGTTAACAGAAACAACTGCAGCAAAGGAACGTATAGAAAGTGATTTGAGAATTGCGAGCGAGATTCAGGCAAGCATGCTTCCTCGGATATTCCCGCCATTTCCAGACAGGAAGGAGTTTGATATTTTTGCTGTAATGGAACCAGCCAAAGAAGTAGGAGGTGACTTTTACGATTTCTTCTTTGTTGATACGAATAAATTTTGTTTCCTTATAGGTGATGTTTCAGGTAAGGGTGTTCCGGCAGCACTTTTTATGGCAATTTTGAAAACATTGATAAAAATGGAAGCCCAGCGCGGATTTTCTCCAGCCGAGGTATTTTCCCGTATTAATAACTCTATTGTTACAGAAAACGAGACCAGCATGTTTGCTACACTCTTTTGCGTATTACTGGATATAGAAACAGGGGAAGTAGAATACTCAAACGCCGGGCATAATCCTCCTTTCATATGTACTGCCAGTAATGGAGTAAAATATGTAGATGTACCAAAGGGATTTGTTGTTGGTCCGATGCCGGGCATAAAATTTGAAAACAAAAAAATGATTCTTAAATCAGGGGATGCATTCTTCCTTTATACTGACGGGGTAACTGAAGCGATGAATCCAGAAGAACAAATGTTTTCTGAAAAACGGCTGAAGGATACCTTGGATAAATTGAAGGAAAAGAAAACTGAAGACATAATTCACGCTATAAGAGAAGACATAAAACTTTTTGTTAAGGAATCTATTCAATCCGATGACATTACTATGTTGGCTCTCAGATTTAAAGGAAAGGCAGACTAAAAGGGGATGATTGATTATGAATCGCGAACAAAATGGTCCGATATTTGTAATGGGGACTCGGAGAATTGAAGCCTTGACTGATGGGGTGTTTGCCATTGCTATGACTTTGTTAATTTTCGGAGTAGATATTCCCATTGAATGCTTACGAAATCGCTAAAAATCATCGGGTAGACTTAGCAGCAGTATCCGACCCAAAACTTACTTTACAAGCGTTGATTGGAGAAATAGAAAAACGATTACTAAAAAACAATTGAAATAGTTGATTCCGGAATTCCGTTTAATCCTTTAGAAAAACCAGAACCCGATATTAATCTTCCTCTTGAAGAACGTGGTATTGGCGGGCTTGGAATATTTATGATTAAGAAGATTATGGATAAAGTAACCTATAAACGGGAGA
This sequence comes from Elusimicrobia bacterium UBA5214, assembly GCA_002412545.1. Classification (GTDB taxonomy): domain Bacteria; phylum Elusimicrobiota; class UBA5214; order UBA5214; family UBA5214; genus UBA5214. The sequence continues at coordinate 239,901 of DHVG01000014.1, forward strand.
ACGATAAAAATTTTCTATCTCTTGTGAAATATGTAGGTTCAACTAAATAAAACATTTACTGGCAGAAGGAAAGGATATTAGATATCTATGCAATTCGTTGACATGGTAGTTAAGCTGATTGAATATGCATGTGTCCTGATGGTAGTGGTATATTTATTGACCCGCACTAAAATCTATCTTTCAATTGAACAGAAAAAGGTTAATTGGAAAGGAAGATTAGTTTTAATTGTGCTTTTCGGTTTACTTTCTATTTATGGCACCCTGGCAGGCATAAATATATTCGGTGCCATTGCGAATACGAGGGACTTGGGTCCAGAAATTGCCGGGATGTTTGGAGGACCGTTAGCTGGAATTGGAGCGGGTATAGTCGGAGGTGTGCATCGGTTTTTAAGAGGTGGTTTTACAGCGGTACCTTGTTCCTTGGCTACAATAATAGCCGGTTTAGCCGGAGGTCTAATTTACCTATTTCGCAAAACACGTTTTATCACTCCTTTAGGAGCTGCGTTGTTTGCTACTCTCTATGAGATATTCCATATGTTATTAGTACTTCTTTTGGCAAAACCTTTTGATAAAGCGTTAGTTGTTGTCCAACAAATTTCCTTGCCAATGATATTAGGTAACGCTTTTGGAGCAAGCGTATTTTCCTTTATCATTCACAATTACCGGAAAGAACAAGAAACAAAGACGGCCAAAGAAAAAATTGAAAGTGAATTGAAAATCGCTCATGATATACAGGAAAGTATGCTACCGCGGATATTCCCTCCGTTCCCGGACAGGAAGGAATTTGATATTTTTGCGATGATGGACCCAGCTAAAGATGTGGGAGGAGATTTTTACGATTTCTTCTTAATAACTGAAAAAAAGTTAGGGTTCTTGATTGCTGATGTGTCCGGTAAGGGAGTCCCGGCAGCGTTGTTTATGGTAATTACTAAAACCTTAATCCGTAACGAAGCACAAAAAGGTGATTCGCCCCATGAAATTCTATCCCGGGTAAATAAGTTACTCTATCCTGATAATGATACTTGTATGTTTGTAACAACACTATTTGCTATTTTGAACGCAGATACCGGAGAAGTAGAATTTGCTAACGCCGGGCATAATCCACCGTTAATATATAGAAAAAGCCAGGGTTTTGAGTTCGTCAAAGTTGATGGAGGATTTGTACTTGGTCCTATGCCTACGGTTAAACTGACAACTTCCAGGATACAATTAAATCGTAACGATATTATGTTCTTGTATACTGATGGAGTCACTGAAGCAATGAACCCGGAAGGTAAGCTATTTTCCGAGAATAGATTAAAACAATTATTGTCCCAATCTAAACCTGATAGTTTGAAAGGTCTAATCCAGTATGTCAGAAAAGAAATCGCTAACTATGCCCAAACTGCACCACAATCAGATGATATTACACTATTTGCTTTAGAATATCTTAAACAGTAAGACCTATTTTGTCTCGTAGGTAATGAATAAAATCAGTTTACTCAAAAAATTCTTCTGGTTTATAGTAGTACTAATCGCTGCGCTATCTTTTGCTCTGGTCGCCGGTGTACTGAATCCGCAGGAAAAAATCAACTCACTATGGCTCATAACTGCAGCTTTATGTATTTATGCTATTGCCTACCGATTTTATGCATCTTTTATTGCCGCTAAGGTTCTAATTCATGATTCCAACAGAATTACACCGTCGGTTAGGTTAAATGATGGAGTGGATTATTTCCCCACCCCAAAATGGGTTCTGCTTGGACATCATTTTGCTGCTATTTCAGGTGCGGGACCGATTATTGGACCGACATTAGCGGCGCAATTTGGCTATCTGCCAGGATTCTTATGGATACTCATCGGTGGTGTTTTGGCCGGGGGTGTACATGATATGGTCATCCTTACTGCCTCGGTTAGAAAAAATGGTCATTCTCTTGTCCAAATTGTCAAAGAAGAAATTGGTCCGGTAGGAGGTATTGCCGCACTATTTGTGGTACTATTCAACATTGTGATCGCGGTTTCCGGTTCAGGTTTAGCAGTAGTAAATGCTCTCGCGGCGACTCCTTGGGGTACTTTTTCCGTGGCACTTACAGTTCCGATTGCAATTATGATGGGTTTTTATTTGTTTAGATATAGAGTAGGGAAAATACAAGAAGGAAGCATTATTGGTTTTATACTGCTTTTAGCTGCAGTGTATGCAGGACACTGGATACCTGGCTCACCGCTGGCACCCTATTTTACCTTGTCCAGAAATAACCTCATAATTTTTATAGGTATTCTTAGTTTTATTTGTTCGGTTCTGCCGGTTTGGGTACTACTTTGCCCCCGCGACTATATTTCAACTTATGTGAAAGTTGGCACTTTTCTCCTTATGGCAATAGCTATTTTTGTTAACGCATCCAAAATAGAAATGCCGGCATTGACGGTTTACATTCAAGGGAACGGACCGATAATACCCGGAAAACTATTTCCTTTTCTTTTTATCACCATTGCTTGCGGTGCCATTTCGGGTTTTCACGGATTAATTGCTTCTGGAACAACACCCAAAATGATTATGTCAGAAAAAGATATCCGTACCATTGGATATGGTGCGATGTTGATAGAAAGTATTGTCGCGGTTATCTCATTAGTCGCTGCGACTATAATTATTCCCGGTGATTATTTTGCTATAAATACCAAACTTACTTTTGAGGAGTTGGCAAAATTGGGATTCCCGGTAGGCAAAATTACCGAACTTTCTCAAGCTATTGGTGTGGAATTAGCTGGAAGACCGGGCGGGTCTGTATCTTTAGCTGCGGGGATGTCAACGCTCCTTTCAAGTATCTTAGGTGGGAAGAAGATTTTACCTTATTGGTACAATTTCGCGCTTATGTTTCAGGCACTCTTTATTCTCACCTTGGTAGATACGGGAACACGGGTGGGAAGGTTTCTTCTACAGGAACTTGGCGGGTATATATATGAACCTATCGCAACAAAGAAAACTTTCTTGAATCTTACAATAACCAGTTTTTTGATTGTAGTAATGTGGGCTTATCTGATTTGGGTCGGAACCGTATCTACTATTTGGCCAATGTTTGGGGTGGCTAATCAGATACTTGGAGCTTTGGCTCTCGGAGTAGGGACTAATCTGATAATCAAGAGTGGAAAAACCAAATATATCTGGGTGACGCTCATCCCAATGATTTTTATGTTTGTTACGACATTTACCGCAGCGTGGCAGTTGATACATATTTTTCTTAAAAAAGCTACTCTATCAACTTCACCGTCAGAAGTACTGAATCTGAGAATTGATGCTGGGTTAGTTATATTAATGGGGGTTTTAGCAGTGGGCATTCTGGTTGATATGGTGTATAGGTGGTACGGTTATTTTTCAGGGAAGGAAAAAATAACAACCAGTAAAATTATTGAATTTGTTAAGAACATAAGTGACAGAAGCAAACAATAAAATTCTGTATTTTTATATGGGAAATTTATAAAATACTTAAGGAGGTGCTGGGATTGCCATGAAAAGGAATGTTTTTTCTCTAATTCTCATTTTCCTCATCCAAGGATTAAGTATTGCCGCGACGACAGTAACACCCTATGGATATGTCCATGTAGATGTAACCTACATTGATACTCAGCAGATGGACCGTGACACCGGTGTCAGGATTGCTTTTCTTAACGGGAACAGTGGGAGCAATTTTGGTATCCATGCCCGGCAGACAAGGTTCGGTCTAAAAACAGAAAAGCAAGAAGATGGTTGGGGACTTACTGGAATTATTGAATTGGATTTTTTTGGAGATGAAAGCCAGAAAGCGAGTAGCGAAATTACGAATATGCCAAGGATGAGAAAAGCTTGTATTTCTGTCCAACGGGGAACACATCTATTAACCGTAGGACAAACAATGGATGTCATCTCGCCTTTATACCAAAGCACATTTGATTTTTTTGGTGGTTTGTATGGAGGTAATATTGGTTTCTGGCGACCACAACTCCGATATGAAAACACCGGTTTGGCACCGATAAAGTTAGAAATCTCGGTGAATCGTCCATTCAGTAAACGTGAGAATATAGGTAAGCCCGATTTACAAAGTCGGATAAGTTTTAATTTACCGATCTTTAATATTGGACTAAGCGGTCTCTACGGTGAAGAAAATAGTACTGCATGGCCAGCTCCGGGGACAGGTAAGATTAATGTGGTTAAGGCGATTGCGATAGATTTACAGGTTAAAACACCATCTTTTGTTATCAGTGGTGAATTGCATTCTGGCCAGAACATTGCTGACTACTTCGGTATTAGTGATATTGGTCAGAAAGAAACAGGTGCTTGGGCAGATATTAAATTTGTTTGGAATAAACTTAATTTTATTCTTGGATACGGTTCAGTTATATTGAACGAGGATGCCAATGTGTCAGCGGGGACAAAAACAAGAAATAGCAGATTATATACGAATGTGAGACATAATCTTACTAAATCATTCTCTGTTGGATTAGAATATGCTAATTTATCAACCGTGTATAAAGGTACACCAAAGAATAATACCTATTATGCTAACCGTTGGGATATGATGTTCCATTATGACTTCTAATAATCAATAAAGATAATTTATGGAACCAAAATCTGAAAGTTCATTTTTTACGCTAAGTACACATCGTATAGAAGCATTAAGCGACGGTGTTTTTGCTATTGCAATGACTTTGCTAATTTTAGAAATAAAAGTACCAGTTTTTCACGGAATAATTCCAACACAGATGGAATTGACTAAAAGTCTATTGCCACTTTGGCCAAAATTTGTTGCCTATATTGTTAGTTTTATAACCTTAGGTGTTTACTGGGTTGCCCATCATTTACATTTTTATACAATTAAAAAAGCTGACCGGAATTTATTATGGATTAACATAGTTTTTTTAATGTGTATCAGTCTGGTCCCGTTTACTTGTGCTTTATTAGGAGAGTATATTCATAATCAAACTGCAATCATACTTTTTGCGGTCAATATGATTTTAATCGGTTTGGTTTTATTTTTTCACTGGATTTATGCAACCACTAATTATCGGCTTATTCATTCGGATACCGACCCAAAACTTATCCGTTCGGTAGTAAACGTGATTTTGATGGGCCCGGTAGTGTATCTCGTGGCGATTATCGTCTCGTTTTTTAGCCCGATAATAAGTTTGATTTTGTTTTTTGTGGTAAATTTTCTTTATATTATGCCCGGCGGAGTACATTTGCATTTGAAGCATAAGCCGGTACAATAAAAGAAATATTAAAAAAATTTTAGTTTTAGATCGGAGAAACTTTTTATGGAGAAAAAGATTTTAACAGTGTTGTCTAATTTTGGGTATTGGGGAGTAGAATTGACCGGGCCAATGGTAAAACTTGAGGCGGCAGGATATTCGTTAACTTTAGTTACCCCTAAAGGCGGCCGGCCAGTGGCATTGCCACCGAGTTATGACACGAATTTTTTTGACCCGCCGTTAGGTGTAAATGTCACCACAGAATTTGATGCTAAACAGGTTAAATCGATTAAAGACAGTCCTAAACTTGATAATCCAATCAACTTAGAAAATTGGTTCCCGGAGAGACCATATTATAGTACAACCAATTTTCTGCGTGAATTAGAAAAATATTACAAAACCGTAAAGGAACGGTATAAAGAACTGGAACAATACGCAGGCCTGTTCTTGGTCGGTGGCACCGGTCCGATAATTGATATGGTAAACAATCAACGTGTTCACGATATAATTTTAGGGTTTTATAAACAAAATAAACCGATTGCAGCAATTTGTTATGGTGTGGCTTGTTTGGCTTTTGCACGCGATTTTAATGAACGGATTCCGATTATTCGTGGTAAACATGTAACCGGACATTGTATTGAATATGATTATCACGATGGAACTGGATTTGTCGGAACAGATTTGAATATGGGTCCACCACCATATTGTTTGGAATATATTCTCACTGATGCGGTGGGACCGACTGGCCAATATCATGGTAACTTTGGGAAAGAAACTTCGGTTATTGTGGATTATCCGTTTATTACTGCCCGGTCATTACAATGTTCACACGAGTTTGGTGCTAAATTCGTTGAAGTTTTGGATAAAGGATTAAAACGATACGGATGGTAACGGTAAAAGTAAAGTAATCTTGAGGAAGTTTATGGAGACAAAAACGGGACGATATAAAATTATTGAACAATTCGTTGCGGATAAAATGTTTTATATGTTTGGTAATCCCGGCACCGTAGAACAAGGGTTACTTGACGCTATTGAAGAATATCCGCAAATGAAATACATTCTTACGCTACAGGAAAGTGTAGCCGTAATGATGGCGGACGGGTATGCTCGTAGTACTCATAAACCCACACTGGTACAATTGCATAGTTCGCCAGGAATAGGTAACGGTGTGGGTGCGTTGTATCAGGCTAAACGCGGTCATTCACCGTTAGTAGTCATCGGCGGTGATGCGGGCGTAAAGTATTTGAATATGGACGCACAAATGTCCGGTGATTTGGTAGCGATGATGGAACCGGTAACTAAATATTCAACAATGGTAACCGAGACGAAATCGTTATTAAGAACATTACGTCGTGCAATTAAAATTGCTGCTACTCCACCGATGGGACCAGTGTATGTGTGTTTACCAATGGATATTTTGGACGAAGTCAACGATGAATCTGTGTTCCCGACTCCGATTCCTTCTACTCGCGTTTTACCTGATAAAAGTATTATAAAACAATCTGCAGAAATTTTAATTTCTGCCAATAAACCAATAATTTTTATGGGTGATGGAGTTGCTTATTCCGATGCGAATACTGAGCTTACCCGTTTAGCAGAACTGCTCGGTGCAGAAGTGTATGGTGTAGATGTTGGCGATTTAAATATGGATTACACCCATCCGTTATATCAAGGTACTACCGAGCATATGTTGGGTTCGTATAGTTTACCCATTACCCAAAAAGGTGACGTCAATCTAGTAATTGGTACTTATATGATGCCGGAAGTTTTTCCTGAGTTAGGCAATATATTTTCTCCTAACGCAAAAGTGATTCACTTTGATTTGAATGTTTATGAAATTGCTAAAAATCATCGGGTAGACTTAGCAGCAGTATCCGACCCGAAACTTACTTTACAAGCGTTGATTGAAGAAATAGAAAAAACGATTACTAAAAAACAAAGGAAAATAGTTGCAACAAGAATTCAGAAAATTGGTAATCTCAAACAACAAAAAATTGATTCAAAAAAACAAGCGGACACAAAACTAAAAAATCAGGTACCGTTACATATGCCGCAGTTCGCAGAAGAATTATCTAAACGTGTTCCTGATGACGTGATAATATTTGATGAAGGATTAACAAATTCATTGGCAATTAGCCGATATATCCCTCCCCGGTATCCGGGCAGTTATTTTTTAGTTCGTGGTGGTTCGTTAGGAGTTGGTATTCCCGGGGCAATCGGCGTAAAAATAGCTAACCCGAAAAAAGTTGTTATCGGATTTACTGGCGACGGGGCAGCAATGTATACGATTCAAGCGTTATGGTCGGCAGCACGATATAAAACTAGAGCAAAATTTGTTGTTTGTAACAACAGTTCTTATAAACTTTTACAGAATAATATTGACCACTATTGGAAAGAACAAAATATACAATCGCGGAAATATCCATTGAGTTTTGATTTGTCCTACCCGACAATCAGGTTTGATTTATTAGCGCAGTCAATGGGTGTAAGTTCTGTCCGAGTAGAAAAACCGGAAGAAATTGTTCCCGCAATTGATAAAATGTTAGCCGACGATAAACCGTTTTTGATTGATTTGGTGTTGGATTAGGACAAATGATACGACTACCATTAATTGGTAGCCGCATACGTTAACCTACGAAAGGAGTCGTTTTTATGGCACAGCCGTTAACAAAAAAAGAAATTGAAAATTTTGTTAAAAAATGGTATGATAAGTTAGATGTACATGCACCAATGGTAGAAATTTTGCCTATGCTTTCCGAAGAAGGACTATACATGGTTTTTCCGGAAGCGGTATTGAAAGGGTTGGCAAGTTTTGAGTCGTGGTATCAGAGCGTGATCCGGATTTTCTTTGACGAAGTACACAAGGTAAAAAAAGTTTCTTCAAAAATTCAAAAAGATAAAGCAGACTTAAAAATTATTGTGCATTGGGAAGCGAGCAAATGGAACCCGCCGGCACGGTTCAGTGACCGGATTAAACTCGATGCATACCAGAGTTGGAAAATTAAACGTTCGCCTAAGACCGGTAAAATAGTGGTAACAAAGTATGTGGTAGATAAACTGGTGTATACCAAAGATTCGGCTAAATTGTGACTTTTGTAAAAGCAAGGCTAAACTTGTCCTACATAAAGAAACAAACAAAAATGGGGGTGTAGAGATGACAACAAAAGAAATAGTCGATAAATATTTTGAATGTGTGAACAAAGGTGACTGGGACGGGTGGCTGGAGTTGTTTGATGATAAGGTCGTGATGGACGAACAAATGTTGGGGCATATCGAAGGAAGAAAAGATTTAGCCAAAGGGATTGAAGGGTTACGGAGTAACAAAGATTTTCATAATTATCCACAAGAAATTGTGATTGAAGGTGAACGGGCGGTGGTGATATGTCATTTGACAACACCATTTCATAATAATAAAATAGATATTAGGGTCGCAAATTTTTATAAAATCAAAAACGGGAAAATAGTTTATTTTGCGAATTTTCATGACACCGCACCATTCAAAGGATAATTATTTAAAAAGGGGAGTTCAAAAATGGACAATAAATCTGCGAATGCAAATGTTTTAAGTGAAGGAATTATCGCTGCTCGTTCCGGCGACTTGCCTAAGTTAAAAACGTGGTTAAATTCAGGGAACAATCCGAATCAATATGATGCTGATGGTTGGACACCTTTGTTATGGGCTTCTGCACGCGGGCATTATGAAGCAGTTAAATTGCTGCTTGATAATAAAAAATTCCCGGCCGATATTACCCTACCGCATCGGGTATCAAAAGCTTTAGCTGTACATTTTGCTGGGCAGTCCAGCGATGTTAAAACTGCCGAAATAATTTTAGATCATAAACCGGAACATATTGACGAAGTTTTTGATATTAACGGTCATACAATACTGCTTCAAGCAGTTTTTTATGGATACTTAGAGTTAGCAGCAATGCTCTTAAAAAGAGGTGCCCGAACCGATATTACCACTGCACGGGGACTTGGCCCGTTAGAACTTGCAGCACAATTTCAGAACCAGGAAATGGTAAATTTGATTAAACCGTATGACGTTTCAGCGGAAGCAAAAGCAAAATATTATAAAACGTATCTTGATAGAATCGCTCCGGTAATACCTGTCGGACAAAAAGAACAACAAAAGTTATCAGACCAACTGGTTAAGGTTATAGAAGACGGGATAAAACAGGCTGCAAAAGATACATCTGCAGTTAAAATAACTATTGATAAAGTTAAAGATTTAGTGGAAACAAAAAAAGTTGAAGTGAACCGTTTAGGCGGACCACTATCGCAACCGCCACTCATTGTTGTTGCTACCGGTAATAACGGTTTTCCACCAAATCCCACCGTAGCCGAATTAAGAAATAAACTGGCTGAATATTTATTAGAAAAAGGGGCAGATCCGGCATTACATGAAAAACATCCAATGGATGTTCAAACGATTATTAGGGCTGCGGTTTTTAATCATCTGGATATTTTAAAAATGTGTGCAAAAAAAATGACTGCTCAATCGTTAACTGATGCAATTAACGAAGTTCCTATTGTGAACGGTTTAACCGCAATGCACGATACAATACTACGAGCAACTATGTCCGCACCGGACCGTTTTGAAGGATATTTAGAACAGGCACGATGGTTTATTCAGAAAGGTGGACGAACTGATATGGAAAATTTTGCTGGTGTAACACAGCGAGACATTGCTGAACGAGCAAAAAATCCTGAAGTCCGACGCCGGCTGTTAGAAGTAATAGACAAAAAGAATACATAAAGGAAAAAAGGAGGAATTTTTTTATGGATGCACAAGGAAAAAGAAATCCTAACCGATTGAAACGGGATTTAGCTGCTGGAAAAGTATGTCTGGGAGCTACGATTACTATCCACAGTCCTGTCGTAGCGGAAATTATGTCTCATATCGGGTTTGACTGGTTATGGTTTGAGACGGAACATTCAACACTTAACCTGGACAATGTTTTGGGTATGTTACAGACTACCAACGGGACTGATATCAGTACGGCAATTCGTGTTCCCTGGAATGATAAAACTATGATTAAACAAGCGTTGGATACCGGAACTGATGTCTTGATTATTCCTCTGGTAAACACGGCTGAAGAAGCCGAGTATGCGGTTAAGGCGATAAAATATCCGCCGTGGGGCGAACGTGGTGCCGGGCTTGCCCGTGCTCAATGTTACGGATTGCATATGGGTGAATATATGCAAACTGCAAATGAAGAAGTGATGACCATTATTATGATAGAACATATTAAAGCCGTAGAGAATATAGAAAAAATTCTTAAAGTCAAAGGTATTGATTCTGTGATGATTGGTGCACTCGACCTTTCCGGCAGCATGGGAATACTCGGTCAAACAGATAATCCGAAAGTAGAAGATGCCATACAAAAAGTGTTAAAAGCTTCCAAACAAGCTAATGTACCATGCGGGATTATTACGGTAGCACCCGAGCAAACTAACGAACGTATCAAACAGGGGTTTACTAATTTGATCGTCGGGATAGACGTTTTATTCTTGAATGGTGGAATAATGAGTTCGTTGAATAAAATTAAACGGAGTTAACCAATGAAACTAAAAGGAAAAAAGATTGGAGTTCTTTTTGAAGGTGATTATTACGAAAACGAAATTTTTTATTACAAATTACGGTTTCCGGAAGAAGGGGCGGCATTACACTTTTTAACAAGACTATGGGGACAACCAAAAATTACTTTCTACGGACATGAATATAAAATTCCGATGGAATGCAGCGAAACTTTCGAAAATATGAGTGATACGGAACTAAAAAGTTACGATGCAATTATCGTCCCGGCCGGTGTGGTAGCTGACCGGTTACGTTATACGGAAGACATTAACAAACTGCCCCCGGCGTGCGAGTTTATGAAACGTATCTTTAAAGAAAAACAGATTATTAAAGGAATAATCTGCCACGGGATGTGGCTACTATCCCCGGTTCCGGAATTAGTTAAAGGAAGGCGGGTAGTGGTCCATAACAACTTATTAGGTGATGCGAAAAATATGGGTGCGATTTATGTTAATGAAGATGTTGTTGTTGATGGTGACCTGGTGACTGCCAGGACCGGCGGGCACTGCAACCTGTTTGCCAAGAAAATAATTGAAATGATTGCAGATAAATAACGGCGTCTTATGATAAAGACTGATTTTTCACATATTGGATTATCCTGTAAAGACTTGGAAAAGACAGAGAGTTTTTACTCCCGGCACTTCGGGTTCAAGCAGGCGAGGAGTATTCCGATAGGTAAGACAAAAATAGTCTTTTTACGGAACGACAAAGGAGTTTATCTTGAACTTTTTGAGGCGGATAAGGAAAGACCTCTGCCGCAGGAGGAGGGAGACGGTCCGCACTATCAGGCAATACGGCATCTTGCTTTTTCGGTCAAGGATGTGGATGGCAAACTTGCAGAAATGGGTAAAGATGCAGTAGTTACGCTGGGACCCCTTACCTTTGATGATTTTATAAAGGGCTGGAAGACTGTCTGGGTGAAGGATCCGGACGGTAATATTGTTGAAATTACTCAAGGGTATAAGGACGAATAAGATATAGCAGAGAGTGAATCTATTCTATAATTCCTCTCAGCTTATCAAAATTATCTTTAGTATTCTTGCTTTAAGACAATCATTAAGAATTATTTTAATAGAGTTATCTTTTTCTGAATCCGTACACCTAATCCCTTCCACAAAAATCACATAAATCCCGCTGGCTTCGTAAAGTAGCGTCCCCTTTTCCCTAAGTTTTCTGCCCGATTTTAAATCGAAATTCTTTTTAACTCGGGAGAAATTTTTTTTGGTTCTTGCCTTTTAGTAAATTTTTTATTAAAATGGTATTCGTTTTATATGATATTCAAAGTTACAGTTCCTTAAGGTAGGTCAAAAATATGCTTGCTTATGTGTATTCAAGTGCAGTATTAGGGATTGATGCTTATATTGTCAAGGTAGAGATAGATATTTCGGCAGGATTACCTTCCTTTTCTACGGTCGGGTTACCGGATACGGCAGTGCGAGAGTCCAAAGACCGGGTAGTAGCGGCAATTAGAAATTCCGGTTTTGATTTTCCAGTAAGAAAAGTTACGGTGAATCTTGCACCGGCAGATATCAAGAAGGAAGGAGCAGCATTTGATTTGCCGATTGCCCTGGGAATATTGGCCGCTACCGAACAACTTAGTTCGGAGCGACTTAAGAATTATTGTGTTCTTGGTGAGTTATCTTTAGATGGAAATGTGCGAGGAGTGAAGGGTATTTTGCCGGTTGCTTTAAAGGTTAAAAATGAAAATTTAGAAGGGATAATTCTTCCGAAAGGTAACCAGGCAGAAGCAGCAGTAGTTTCACCCCCGCTGAAGCGGGGGGATCTCCGAGAAGGAATAAAAATTATCCCGGTAGAAAATTTAGCCCAAGTAGTAAAATTCCTGCAAGGTGAACTTGAAATTGCGCCGTTCCGGATTGATTTGAACCACACTTTTGAAGAAGCGAGTGTTTACGAGTTAGATTTCCGTGAAGTGAAAGGACAAGGATTTGCTAAACGAGCGTTAGAGGTTGCCGCTGCTGGAAGTCATAATTGTCTCATGTTTGGAACGCAATACGACATTGCGTTTTGAAATCATCAAGCAAATAAAGGGAAAATATTAAAAATCAAAAAGGATTATTCCTGCCCGGTAAACGTTTACTTTAATTTCCATGTCCATCTATGTTATCTCAGGAAGTCTAAGTGACCTCAAAAGGTAAAAAATCAGCCAAAAAATCCACGGATAAAGGCAAAGTAACCAAAATTTTACTTATCCAAACTATTGACAAGTTTCGGATAATCTGGTAACATTGAAGCCGTTAGGATTTTTTTATTTATTATCCGTGGAGCCACACTTATGAACACGGTAGTGACAAAAATATTAGAGAAATCAAAATTTAAACCGACTAAGAGGTAAAAAATACCTTGGGTTGGTTTTTATATTTTTGGGAGGAGGAAGAATGTTTATGAAGAAATTAATGTGCAAAAAAGAAATTATTTTGCTTTTAATTTTGGTTTTTTTGACAAGTCCCATTTTTGCAGAAAATTACATCCCCAACCAAGAAACATCAGCAGTAATCAACGAAGTGAAACAAACACTTGCTAATTTACCGGAAGATTTATCTCTCTACAGTGGAACTGTTGAGTCCCTAATTACAAAATGTGAAGAAGCGATAAAGGCAGACGAGAAATATGCTGAAGCATATATTTACTCAAGTATTTGTTGTCTCCTGAATGAACAATTCGACCAAGGGATAGAAAAGGCAGAAAAGGCGATTCTGCTTGCTCCCTCTAATCCCGACGGATACTTTGTGCGTGGTTTTGCTCTGATGGTTAAGTCACTACAGGAGGATGCTACATCCTTTACCGAGGTCATTTCTGATTTTGAGAAGGTTTTATCTGCTAATCCCGAATACAGAAGTCCGGAAGTGATGGGGAAAACCTCGGTAGTGCCGGAAATTCTCTTGTGGGAAGGAACCCTCTATTTCAGGCAGGGAGAAAATGAAAAAGCCAAAGAAATATTCCAGAAGATGATTGATAACTACCCTGCTACTGATTGGGCAAAAAATGCACAAGATGAATTAGACAGGTTATCTTTGGAACATCAGAGTCCTTAAAATAGAGGAGAATTTATTGAAAAGAGATTTAGTAAAAACCTAAGGAGGTTTTATTGGAAAGATGAAAAGAAAAATTATTTTATTCTTTTTCTTGTTATTAAACGCAGTTATTTTTGCTCAAGAAATTGAGAAAAGTACACCAAATAAAATTTCAAGTGGAGAAGAAATTAAAAAGCGGCAGGAAGAGGAAATCGAGAAAGAGAGCAAATATACTTTGGAAAGAATAGACACGCTTAAAAAAAGAACTCACCAAATTGAGCAGGGAAGAACAAAGGGGGACTCTTCTAAAGAAAAACATACTGAAGGGGAGAAAGATTTTCTCATAGATTTGGACCTTGCGATTTCTGGGGTTGGGCGAGCGAGAGAGAAATCAGCGGTTCCTTATTTGACGGAAATTCTCCTTTGGGACCCTTATCCGGATAATAGGGTAAACGCTGCTCAGGCTTTGGGAATGATTAGTTCAACGGAGACTATTCCAGCCTTAAGAAAGGCGCTGGAAGACGAGGAATTGGCAGTTCAGCAGTCAGTGGCCAAAATCCTATTTAACTGGGGAGAAAGAGAAATTACCTTACCTGTCTGGGAAAAAATTGTCCAAATAAAAAATTTAGATGATTTGGATGAGACATTAAAAGGTCAGAGTCGAGCGGACGTTTATTATTACTTTATTGAATTGCCGGACAAATCTGAAAAACAGAAAAGATTCGCCAAGGAGAGAATTCAAGAAATAAAAGAAGCAATGATAATAGATGCAGTAAGAAAGTTGAAAGGAATTGGTAACCCAAAAGTCATCACAATTATTAGAGAAGTCGCTTTGACTCATCCCAATAGTAACATTCGTAAAGAAGCAACAAAAATTTTGAATGAGAAAAGTCAATGAAAAGAATTGTCCCGCGTGGTTTTCTTTTGGCAATAGTTCTTGGTTTGTAGTCGTTTGTATCCGTTTTCGCTCTGTCTAATTTCTTGGCCGAGGATGTAGACATCTTTGAAAATTCAGCTGACCCATATAAACTTGTATCTATGGGTATAAAAGGTAAAAGTTCAGTAGAAAATGAATTTACAGTTATTCCTTCGGTAGATGGTGCTTTATTTAGACAGACGAGCAAAATTTGCGTTTCCGTCCCAAGAGTTGGTTGGCGACAAACACTGAGTATACATTTATTCTTTCTGATAAAGCGAAGGACTTGGTTGGTAATCCTTTAGATAAAAATTATTTTTTCACGTTCAAAACTGCCGGAACTATCCCCGGAGTAGATGTAGTGATTGTGATTGATAAATCCGCGATGATGGCGTTAGGTTTAGGAAGGTGTAAAGAGTCAGCAGTTGAGGTAATTGATAATTCTTAAATATGTTTAATAAAATCTGGATAGAAATTTAAGAAAGTAGCGAGGTGAAAAAAATGAAAAAAATAATTTTAATTGGTTTAACAGTTTTAACACTCACAAATTTAGGGTTGGGTCAGGAAGTTTCTACTGAGCCGGTAAGTGAGGTGCAGATTGAAGAATATGTCCCAAAGGTGATAATTGAAGGGAAATGGGGAACTGGAGAAGGAGAGTTTGGAAGAGATGAAGGATTCCAAAAATTTTATGACCCCACAAGTTTAGCAGCGGATTCATTAGGTAACATCTATATACTTGATGTGGTAAACAATAGAATCCAGAAATTTAATAACGAAGGAAAATATTTGCTTTCAATACCGGTTGATTCATTTAAAGGTAAAGCCAAATACTGGGAAGGAAAACCAATTGAAAATCCGTTTATGAAAGGAAGGTATACGACTATTCCAACAGAGGCTGAAGGTATAAACATCGTCATTGACTCACAGGATAACCTCTATTACTACTTAATCAAAGGAGAAAAAGGAGAAGTCTGGCAGTTTAAAGAGGATAAGTTGGTGAAGAAGTGGGAAGTGGAGAAAGGAAAATATTTAGATTGGGAAGAAAGAGAGTTGTGGATTCGCGATGTTATTTATGCAAAGGAAGACTATAGCGTTTTTGAGAAAAAGAATTACTCTCGGGAAAAATTAGAGAAAGCCAGGAATGAAAAGAACAAAGAAAGGAAATTCAAATTAGAATCAAAAGATGAAAATTCGTTAATTTTTGTCAATCCTGCGGGGAAACGATTAAAAATAAAAAATGTATTGAATATGAGATTTGATGAAGAAGGAATAACTACAAAAAATAATAAATTTGCAATATTTGTCAACGAAGATAGGAAAAAGTGGTCCTATTTTTATGACTTATCTGGAAAACTGATGTCAAAGTTAAAAGCAGAAAGTTATCCTTCGGTTGTAAGTTTACGGGACGAAGAAGGAAATTTTTATTCAGTGGAGGCTACAGAAAAAATACTAAAGGTAATAAAATACACAAAAGAAGCGACAAATGAATAAAGTAAGAAAAGTTTTTCTTGTAATAAGCATTTTATTCTTTTATAGTTTGGCATTTGCTCGTGATAGAACTAATGTTATCACCGAGGCAGAAAATTATAGAATCTATTCGTGGACACCTTCACTATCAAATATTTTAGACATAAAAAAGTATATTAGAAGACCTGATGGGACGATAGAAATAAAAGATGAACCGGATGAAATTGACGACCGATCCCAAGTTTCTCCTGATGGTAAATCGTATTCGCCTGAAGGGAACGCAAACTGGTGGCCCTTTGAAAAAGGTCAGTCTTACCTCGGGGAAGCGTATGCGTTTGGTGAAGATGATACGCTTTCAGAATTTGAGAAGAAGGTAAAAGCAGTATCTCCATATATAAACCAGAGATGGATAGCCGGAAGAAGAGGTATTGGCGATCCCCTCACACCTGAGCCACTTCCTACCGGATATAACGGGTTTACCGGGATTGATTGTGCTGAATTTGTTGAAGAAGTGTGGATGTCTGGTAATACAACAGATATATACAGCGGTACGATAGGTACAAAATATGGGATAAAAATTACTGATTACAGTTTAATTAAGCCCGGAGATTTATTGTATGACCCTGCTGGACATGTTGTCTTAGTAAGAGATAAATTGGAATATATGACATCCAGTACAGGTACAGTTACGCTAATTCATTCTGCATGGTTGTCTTACTCAACAGGGAAACATATGAGAAGAGTAATAGAAGAAACAATAGATTTTAAGATAGAAGATGCCGAATTAAAATTATACAGGTATGGAATTTATAAAATTCATACTCCTTATACTCCTTTCCCTCTATTTTCCAACTTTACTCCTTCACCAGATTCAGTTACCACTGATGCTACCCCGGAAATAAAGTTTACCGTGAAATCCGGGACAAATCTTCTTGTTAGTTCTACTGTTATGAAACTTAACGGTAACCCTGTCTCTCCGACTTTTTCTCCTTCAACCAATGCTAAAGAAATCACTGTTTCTTATACTCCGGTGACTCCTTTAGGTATCGGGGAATATACGGTCTCAGTTTATGCGAAGAATGAACTGAATTTAGAAGAAGAAACAAGTTGGCAGTTCAGTGTTTCCGATACCGAACCACCAGAAGTTTTATCTACAAGTCCTCAAGACCAAACAACTAATATTCCGGTAAATACAGATATTGTCATTTCTTTTAGTGAAGCAATGGATAAGGGTTCAGTAGAAAGTGGATTAACTATTATTCCCTCGGTAGAAGGAGATTTTTATTGGGTGGATAATAAAACCTTAAGATTCCGTCCGAGAAGTTATTTATCTGCTGCCGAATATACAGCAATCATCTCCCGGAATGTTAAAGATTTAGCCGGTAATTCTTTGGGGAGAGATTATCTATTTACTTTTAGAACCAGCCCCGAAGTTAAAGGTGTAGATGTAGTAATGGTCATTGATAAATCCGCGATGATGGCGTTAGGTTTAGGAAGGTGTAAAGAGGCAGCAGTTGAGGTAATTAACCATTTAGACCCTTTAACTGACCGGGTAGCAGTGGTTTCTTTTGACCAAGATGCATATACCGGACCAGAGGCACCTTACACGGGTGGCTATGGTTATTCTTTAGGGAATGATTTTGATTATGCAAAAATGATGGTCAACAGTATAAGTGCAGCGGGTATGACCAATGTTACTGCTGGTTTGATGGTTGCTTATGAAGAACTGAGTAAAGTTCCCCAAGGAAGAAAGAAAGTAGTTTTAGTTTATACTGACTGGGACCATAATTATCTCGTTTATCCACCCGGGTACGAACCGGTATTAAAAGAAATAACAAAACTTGGTAGCCCGATTTACACTTTTTACCCGGTTTATGACATGGTAAGCAGTGAGAATGAACGGTTTATTACGGAGAGTGGTGGCAAACTTTTCCGTGCGGCAGAGTACGCAGAATATGCTACTATAAGCAAAATGGCGGTAACTGAAGTAAAGAGTAATACTTTACTTTTGAGCCATACCGGTTCTGATGAAACTTTTGATGTTGATTCATCGTTAAGGAAGATTTCTCTTGTTTTGAAGGATGGTAGAGATTTATTGCTTTATAGTCCAGATGGTAGTTTGGTGCAGGAAGGGGATACACTCTGGCTGAAGACAACCTATGGTGAAATGTGTGAAATTGCAAATCCACAACCTGGTCAATGGCGGGCACAGTTTCATAGCAGTCTTGATGCTGTCGCTAAGAGTGGGGTTTATCTTGATTTTCCAGACCAGATAAAAAGCGGAGCAAACGACCCACTAACAATTACTGCGCGTTTGGTTGGTTTTAGTGAAGTGAAAAAAATTGAGGAAGCAAGTTTGGTCGTAGTGGACAAATTATTCAAGGTTGATGGTTATACTTGGGAGAAGAAAATTACTCTTGAGGACCAAGGTGAAGGAATTTACAAATGCACATTTATTCCGCAAGAACTGCTTGAATATTGGCTTGACCCGGGATATGTGAGTCATCCACTTGAGATAAAGATTTCCGGGAAGAATCTTCTCGGTGAACCTTTTGTGCGGAAAAAGAAGTTCGTACTTTATGTAGAAGACCAACCACCAAAAATAGTGGAATATTCACCGGTAGGGAAAATTTATGAACGGCAACCAACAGTTTCAATAAGGATTACTGATGACCTACGTGTATTTAACTATGTTGGTGGTTACATTGTTCTTGATGGCGAGAGAATACATAGTTTTGGTCGTCATTCTGACTTGGAAGAAAGCGAATTTGTAATTGTCTCTACATATACACCGGTTCAACCCCTAAGTGTTGGGGAACATCAGGTCAGCGTCATTTGCAATGACGCTGCTGGATGGCAGGACTGGGAACGAAATAGAGTAAGCATTAGTTGGAGTTTTGAAATCTTAGATTCAGTTGCTGAGATATCCAGCCCGGGAGAAGGAAGTTTTGTTGGTAGCGGACAGATAAATATTCTCGGTTCAGCGAGAGGAGAAAAATTCAAAGAATACAAACTTGAGTACGCAAGCGAAGTGAACCCAACAACCTGGTTTACAGTTACTACTTCGTTTAGCCCGGTTTCAAAGAGTATTTTAGGTGTGTGGAACACTACTTCCTTAAAAGGAGGGAAGTACATTCTTAGATTAACTGTAGGTGATACTGAAGGTGCCAGTGTAACTACTACAATGACCGTAGTGCTGGATAACTTTCTTCCATGTGTCCGAATTACTAATCCAGGAGACGGGGAAACAGTAAAAGGTGAAACTAATATTGATTTTCCTACTTACGATACACAGATAGAAGGGATATATGCTCCCACTGCAAAAGTTGACCTCTCTGTTGATGGTATTTACAAAGATACGGTGCAACAACTCTTCCTATATGATGATTTCAATGACGGTAATGCTGATGGCTGGACAATAGGGAATGCTGATTATTCTACGCGCTGGACTGTTTCTTCGGGCAAATATGTTCATTACGCGAGTAATGAATATTTGGGAAGTTATGCTTACGCTGGTGATGAATCCTGGAGAAATTATATTTTTAAGGTTAAGTTTATGGCGAAAATTGGCGGGGGAGGCGCACCGGGTACAATTTTCCGGATGAAAGACACAAACAATTATTACCGTTTAACTTTCCCCGGTGATGTGGTCTTAGAGAAAATTATCGGAGGTGTTTCTACTACTTTGGCAAGCCAATCGGGACCATTTTATACTAATACCTTGTATGAAGTTAAAGTATCCCTTACTGACCACCAGATAAGTGTAAAGATATACCAATGTGAACCACCACAAACACAAGTTGCCTCTTTAGAAGTGCTTGACTTTTCCTTAATACGCGGTAAAATTGGTTTATATAGTGAGCGTGGACAAGAAGTACATTTTGATGATGTAGAAGTGATAAATTTAGACCATCCGTATGATTGGTTTTGGGATACAACTCTTTATTCGGATGGTGAACATACAATTCGTGCGGTTGCCTACGATATTGCAGGGAATTCTGCGGAAGCTTCTATAAAGGTAATCACGGACAATACACCACCGAGATTGAGTAATGTTTCTGCTTCCCCCGAAATTTTTTCCCCGAATAGCGATGGTGTTAAAGATAAAACAGAAATTTCTTGTACTTTTGAAGAGGAACTTGTCCCGACGTTTAAAATTTATGATAGCAGTGGGAACTTATTGCGGACACTATTTACTGAAGTAAGAGGAATTCTGTTTGTTGATGATTTCAATGATGGTAATGCTGCTGGATGGCAAGATAGTTAAAAATTTAGTATATTTTCTGAAGGAGGAATAGAAAAACAATGAAAAGGAAGATTATTTTAATCTTACTAATTCTAACTGGTTTTAGTTTAGTTTTTGCTCAGGAAAAGCAAGTCAAAATTGAGATAATTTTTGAGAAGGAATTTGATGGTAATGTGGAAGGAGTAAGTTTTAGCACGGTGACTGGGCTGATTGGAATCAATTTGGAAAAAGAAGGAAAATACAGGTTTATCGTGCTTAACCAAAAAGGCGAGATTCTCTTAGAAAAACCTCTTCCACCGGGAACAAAAATTTCAAAGTACGGTGGTAAAATCTATGCTACTTCTTCGGCAGAAAAAGGTGAAGGTTACGAGTTACGCTGTTATGATTTAAAGGGAAATATCTTATGGACAAGGTATTTTTCTTTACCGCCAGAGATTTCAGGTAATGAAGAATATATTGCTGAATTCCTTGCTAACGAAGCAGAGTCTCAGCCTCTTCTTGTGATGTATGACATTCGTGGCAATAAACTTTGGGAAAGAGATTTTTCCACACGGCACTGGTATGGTCATCTTCTTTATGACGGAAGGTTTATTGTCATTGAATATGATAGAAAGAGTAAAAACTACACTTTGTCACTTTTTAGCCCTGAAGGAAATAATTTGTGGCAATATCAAATGAATCAAGATTATCATTTCCCTCGGATAACATCAAGCAAGGGCAAGTATTTTTTTGTTACTCTAGATCGAATAAACCGAAGTGGCCGAGATGCGCCACCGGAGAATCAAATAATTGCTTTTGATGTCGAAAAAGGATTCCTGTGGAGAAAAGGAGGATTCTTCGTTGCCAGTGAAGCATATATGTCCGAAGATGGGATGTATTTGGTCGGATTCAACCATATAACGAAAGAAATATTTTCAATTAGTTCTGATAAGGAAATAGAAATGTTCAAGTTTAATTTCGGGAGAGGAAGCGTGGAGTATGTTAGCATATCCCCGGACAACGAATACTTTTTGGTAACACATACCCCAGAATTGAATGAGCCTTCTGTGATATATTTGTTAAACAGGAATGGTGTGGCTATAACTCAATTTAAAGCAGAGGGAGCATACTCATATTACAGATTTTTAGACAGTGAAATGATAACTTCAAGAGAGATAAGAAAAGGACAGAAGTATAGATTACTTCGTCTCGTTACCGAATAGCAAGTTAATCCTATGAGATATAAGTTTTGCGGAATCTTCTTTTTCGTTTCGGTTTTATTAACTGTTAAATTATCTGCTGCTGACTGGCCGGTTTCTGGGAATTGGCCTCAAGAATTGTCTTCTGACTTTGGTCCAAGGATGATAAAGGGAAAATTTGATTTTCACGACGGAATAGATTTTCCTGTTCTTAAAGGAACGAAGGTCTTCGCAGCAAGAAGTGGATATGTGAAAGAAATCGGATGGCAAGATACTGACGAGAAAATAGGGCTTGGTTATCGGATCCGTATTGAGGATGATATTTATGGTCATTTACTACCACCAAGTGATACTTATCCGCAATTGGTAGAAAAAGGACAGTGGGTTGAGGCAGGAATAACGCCGATTGGTTGGTCAGGGGCCACAGGTAATGCTTCGGAATATAATACAGACGGAACAGTCAAAAAAGAACATTCCCATTTACATTTTCAAGTTGGACCTACAGGAAGTGCAACTAATCCTCTCAAAATCTTCACTTATGATTCTTCCATTCCTCAAATCAAAACTGTAGAGTTATACGGAGATGTAGTTCCTGTTGATAAACTCAGAGCAAATGGTAAAATCAAAATAGATGCCTATATTGAAACAATAACCAAAGATTTAGATGTCATTGAATTTTCTTTAAGCCCCGACCGTGCGGGTTCAGGTTTCCCGGTAAAATTTGATTATCATAACTGGGATTCTGCCCATAGTACTTTGGAAAGAGTGAAATCTTATACTGACCAGGTATCTCCTGCCGAAGACCACTTTTTCTACGAATTTGATAGCGGGAACTTGAGTAGTGGTGACTATACCTTAACCGTAAAAGCAACTGATGTTCAAGGAAATTCAACTACAAAAAGCATTTCTTTCACTGTGGACTGGACTGCCAAAATTAAACTTGAGAAAGCCGAGGCATCACCGGAAATTTTCTCTCCTAATTCTGATGGTACTAAAGACAAAACCGAGATTACTTATACTTTATCTGAAGAACTTGCTCCAGTAGTTGAGATTTATAATGAGAAAGGAGATTTGGTAAGAGAATTTAGTATTAGAACATAGGAGGATTTGAAAGATGAAAAATTTAAACAAGAAAATTTTGTTAGTCGTTATGTTTTTCGGTTTGCATGGTGCCGTGAATGGTGAAGAAGAAATACCAAATGAGTCGACAGAAACGGTTAAACAAGTAAAAATAGAAGGTGAGTTTGACCTGCCCTTACTTAACTTAGACAAAGAAAAAATAAAGGAATTAGCGAAAGAAGAAAGGAATACACCGGTAGGAGTGTTTATTTCTGCATTGAATGTTTATTTAACACCGTTACCAATAATCGGGGAAAAAGAAGAATTGAAAAAAGAATTGATAAAAAAGGTCAAAAAATTGGAAAAATATGTTTACGGGTTGTACTTTGATACAGCAAAGTCATCTTTAAGACTGTTCCGTTTTCGTGAAACAAAGGACGAAAAATGGCTTAATGCTGAATTTACAAAAGAAGAAATACAAATGTATCAAGGACTTATATTGGGAGAATTGTTTGAGTTATTAGATCATCAATTGTATGGAAGTATGCCGTATAATAAAATCAATATTGTCAGTATTGAATATTACAAAAAGGATATCGTCAAAATGAAATTAGAAAAATTGGTAAAAACTAAAGAAGGACTAAAATATTTTCCTGCGGCATCGGTCATAATGATAAAAGAAAAAGGGAAATGGAAATTTGCCGGTGATGAATCAAGACTTGACGGAAAAATAGAAGAATTTTTAACCGACCCTAATAAGTTTTTTAGTAATGCGGAGAAAAAAACAAGAGAACGACACAAAAAAGAAGCAGAAGTGCGACAAAAACACTTAGAGTGGGAAAAGAAAAGACAGGAAGAGATGAAAAAGAAAAAAAGCGAGTAGAAATAAGAAAAAAACCTTATGCGAAGATATGTCATTTATCTCCTAAATTTGTTAATTGTAAGTCAAGTTAATTCAATTTTATGGGCACACAGCAAAGAGGCACATCAATATTTTTCTGCGAAAGCAGTAGACCTTTGTCCTGAAAATATAAAACAAGAATTGAATCAGTATATGAGTAAAATCAAACAGGGTGCGTATGATGAAGACACCACAGACGATGCTTATGGAAATCTGATACATGACCCTGATACTTTTACCTGGACAATTTCGGGATATCATTTTATGTACTATTTGCCAAACAATGCTGATAATGACAAAGGGCTTAGAGAACCAATAACAGAGAAACAACTATCTAATGCTCTATCTCGTGCTGAATATTACTGGAATACTTATGTAATTCCGTGTTATAACAACGGAGAAAAAGAAAAAGCATATTATTATTTAGGACGAGTTGTACATCTTTTAGAAGATATGAGCGTTCCCGCTCATGTGCATAATGACCCTCATGCTGGAGAATTTGTGCCTTTTGGTGGCGGAGATGACGAATATGAAGACTATTGGACTTTAAACCATACTTGTATAACTACTTCAGGCAGTTATTATTATCCCGCTGGTTGTTCGCTTAATAAAATTTTTAACAATCTACAAGCAAAAACCGGCTGGTATCCAAGTGATGAGTACAATGGATTAGACGAAAATGGGGATGTTTCTATTGCTACAATAGGTGAGTTGCCAGATGCCAAATGCCAAGAATACGGAGATTTGATTCTTCCGCAAATGCTTCAGTATATAGCAGGTCTATATGTATATTTTTATAATTCAGTTGACCGTATTCCTCCAAGAATTGGGGTGAAAGATTCTTCTTGGAATATAATTCCTGATGGTGGAGTAACCAGTGCAACCAGTATTGAGATTGAAATTGATGAAGGGAGTGATGGTTCAGGAATTGATAAATTGGAAGTAAGGAAGAATAACCTCGGCACAGGACAACTATTATTCTCTGATGAGACGGATTACAAACCCAGTCACACTTATTCTGTCTCTAACTTACCCAAAGAAGAAGATATTTATATTAAGGCAGTTGACCTGATGGGTAATCAAGCAATTTATTCTTTTGTGATTACTGACCAGCCAATAAAGATTACCATTGATTCGGTTTCCCCTAATTCTTTCTCTCCAAATGGTGACGGCACCAAAGACCAAACTGAAATTACCTATACTTTATCGGAAGAACTTGCTCCGGTAGTTGAGATTTATGATGAAAAAGGAGATTTAGTCAGGACTTTAGTTAAAGAAATTACCGAAAAGACGGAAACTCTTCTTTTTGATGATTTCAATGATGGTAATGCTGATGGATGGAATCCGGGTGGATACGCTGATTACTGGCAAGTAGAAAATGGTGAATATTCGACGAATGATCCATCACCTGAGAATATTGAAGAAGGGTATGACTATTCATTGGGTGGCCTTCCCATGTGGAGAAATTTTGACAAAAAAGATGTATCTGCTTATGAAGCAGAAATAAAAATAAATGTGAAAGCAGGTAATTGGAGTTGGGGATGGGTGGAATCACAATTTGGCTTATGGGCAATTACTCTTTATGTTCCATGGGACAAGATTTATTTCCCTTGGAATTCGCCAGGTCAGGTAACTTACCAATATGACCTCAAGTATGATTATTCGCATCAACTAAAAATAGTGGTAAAAAATGACCAATATAGCGAAGCTTGGATTGACGGAAAGTTTATTTCAAGTTACACTGCTTCGTCTGTTGATATCTCTACTTTTGCAAGAGTGCAATTAGGGACTATGAATGCTCATGTTCATTTTGATGATATTAGAGTTATGGGCAAAGCCATCACATTTCTGACTAAATCAGCAGGGACATATATTGCTGGTTGGGACGGAAAAGATGAGCAAGGAAATGTATTGAGTGATGGACTGTACACCTACAAAGTAGAGGTTCTTGATTCTGCAGGAAGAAAAGTAGGACAGCGGATTGGAACAGTAACGATTGATAATACTCCACCAACTGTAGCGATAACTTCTCCTTATTCGGGGAAAACGGTAAGTGGGAGAGTTACAATTAGGGCAGATGCCAGTGATAATGTCGGGATTAAAGAAA
>DHVG01000010.1 GCA_002412545.1 Elusimicrobia bacterium UBA5214
CACAATATATTTTACATTACCTACATCATCAAATCAATGATTGATAGTCTGATTGTGATAAATCCAGATGCCACAATAAGGACGATTAACAGAGCAACGGTTGAACTTTTAGGATATGAGGAAAAAGAACTGATTGGGAAGCTAGTGGGAATAATTTTTGCAGAAGAATTCAAAGATACCAAATTAAGGAAGCTGATACAACAAGGTGTGATTCGTAATTACGAGATGAAGTATCGCACAAAGGAGGGCGAATCAATTCCTGTCAGTTTCTCCGGTTCGGTGATGAGAGATAAAGGTGGTAGTTTAGTGGGTATTGTTGGTATTGCTGTGGATATGAGAGAAATAAAACAGTTACAGGAACAACTTGTTCAATCGGAGAAATTAGCAGGGTTAGGGCAGTTAGCTGCTGGTGTTGCTCATGAATTGAATAATCCACTTGCTGGCATTCTTGGAAATACGCAACTACTTTTGTTGAAAGTGAGCCGGGCAAAGGTTCAATTTTTACTGTTATCTTGCCTGTTTTGAAATGAAAGAAAAAATTTTAGTAATTGATGATGAAGAAATAATAAGGAAATTTATCCAGCGTGCTTTAACCCGAGAAGATTATTTAGTGGAAACAATTGGAGATAGCCGGACTGCTCTTGAGGTGGTATCCCGAGAAATTTTTGATGTTATCCTTGTTGACTTGAAGATGCCAGAAATAAATGGAATGACGATAGTCAAAAAAATTAAAGAGAGTAATTATAAAACAGGCATAATTATCATTAGCGGAGTCATCTCTTATGAGGCCGAGAAAGAAACATCAAAATTGGGTATTGAAAATTATTTAATAAAACCATTTACAATTGATAAGTTACTAAATACAGTTAAAAAATGTCTTGAAAATCGTTAAATATTCTACTTTTTCAAATTCTTCTTTATCGCTCCGATAATCCATCGGAACGGTGAAGAAGATTTTTTGCTTTCTGATAGTATGTGTTCTACCTATATATCTCGTGTGTACCTATATCATAATAAACTACCTCGTTATCGTTAAGAAAGCGAAATAAAACGCGATATTTGCGATCCACATAATATGACCAATATCCTTTTAATTCACCTTTGAGTTTATGTGTGTGAAGTTTCTTATCAAACGCATCTAATCTAAACCATTCATCCTTTTTTATAGCCAAATTCTGAATATGGATAGGAAGTCTACGAAAGGATTTCTCAAAATCAGATGTTATGTGAACCTTCAAGATACGGTGTACCATAATCTTGTCAGCGAAGTTCTGCTAACGATTTGACTACACGTGTTTTGCCGGTACGCAATTCCTTTTCTCCTCGTTGAATTTTGGACAAAGCATCTCGTACTTCAGTAAGATGTTTCTGTAACCGTTCATACTCTTTACGCGGAATTACCACAAGTTCTTCCCCGCGAGTTACCCCTCTTGGAATAGTTGTTATGGACGCCATTCGGTTTCACCTCCGGTTAAAGTGGACATTCTACTCGTTTTCATAAAAATGATACAAAAAATTTTTCTTCTTTGCAAATAAAAAAACCGCCAACATCTTTTAGACATCAGCGGTTAAACTTTCTCATTTGGTCAAATGTCAAGGTTTTACCCCCTTACTTTACCCCTTTACCACCTTTACCAAACAGATATTTTTCATACTAAATTCTAAATTAAAATTTAGACATCAAAAATTATGGTGGTTTGGTAACCTTCTTTAGTTTTACTAATTTTTAAGTTGTGGTAAGTGGCGGCTTTGATTTCTAAATGGCATAAATGTTTCTTACAATCAATTTTTTGACCACGAATTTCAGCAGAAAGCGAATTGTCCCGAATTTTTTTTATTTTGAATTGGCTAAAAAGCATTTTTTTTGTTGTCAAAAAATAAATTAACTCATTTAACCAATTCACTAATAAACTCTCTTTGTCGTATCCCTCAACCTGAACCTCAACCTTATCTTTCGGTTTAACTTTTTCTATATCGGTTATCTGGGAGAACATCCCGTAGGCAGAATTTTCGAAAAGTTCATTTAAGGTTTTGCCGTAAGCAGTGAGACCAATATCGGCAGTGTGTTCTACTACCACGAATTTACGCGAATTTTTATTCACGAATGCTATCCACGAATGGACACGAATTCCTACTCCACAAATTTACACGAATTTTATTCGCGAATATTCGCGCGAATTTACTTATTCGTGTTCATTCGTGTTATCTTCTTCTTTAACAATATGAGCAATTGCAGCCAGTTTATCCCCTTCATCAAGACGGAGCAGACGAACCCCTTGGACATTGCGTCCGATTACCGAAACATCTTTCACTGGCAGACGAATAGTCATTCCTTTCTCAGTCATCAACATCAAATCATCTTCATCATTCGCTTTTTTTATTCCTACCACGATACCATTTCTTTCGGTAGTTTTAATATTGATTACACCTTTACCGCCGCGGGACTGCAAACGGTATTTACCGACATCAGTTCTCTTGCCGTAGCCGTTTTCGGTAGCAGTGAGGAAGGTATCTTCGGGTAAAACCGTTTCCATCCCTACTACTTCGTCATTTTTATCCAGCCGGATCCCACGCACCCCGTGTCCACTGCGTCCAATCGGACGAATTTCTTCTTCTTTGAACCGGATTGCCATACCTTGTTTAGTGGCAATCACTACTTCCTGTTTACCATCGGTATGTTTGACCGCAATCAAAGAATCATCAGATTTTAAACCGACCGCAATAATCCCGCCCTTGCGCGGGTTAGCATATTCCGAGAGGAGCGTCTTTTTTATCGTCCCGTGTTTTGTACACATCAAAAGATAAGTTTCTTTTTCTTCTTCAAATGAACGGATTGGTATCGCGGCAGTAATTTTTTCTTCAGTTGAAGAAATCTGCACCAAATTGACAATCGCTTTACCTTTACCAATACGACTTGCTTCCGGTATTTCATAAACTCTAATCCAATGCACCCGTCCTTTATTAGTGAAAAGAAGCAAGTAGGCATGGGTATTAGTGACGAAAAGGTTTTCGACAAAATCCTCTTCCCGGGTAGTCATCCCGGTTACACCTTTACCGCCACGCCGTTGGGACCGATAAGTAGACGAGGGTATCCTTTTCACATAACCAGCGTGAGAAATGGTTACCGCTACTTCTTCTTCGGGGATAAGGTCTTCAATTTCATACTCAACAATCTGGGAAATAATTTTTGTCCTCCGTTCATCAGCATATTTATTTTTCAATTCCAGAAGTTCGTCTTTGATAATATTTAATACTCTTTTCGGGTCAGAAAGAATCAGTTTAAGTTTTTCAATCGTTTTGATTAATTCCAGATATTCTTCTTCAATCTTTTTCCGTTCCAGACCGGTCAACTGCTGAAGTTTCATATCCAAGATTGCCTGTGCCTGGATTTTAGTCAGGTTAAAATTATCCATTAACCCTTGTCTTGCCGTATCTACATCTTTTGCTTCGCGAATAATTTTAATTACTTTATTCAAATTATCTAAAGCAATTTTTAAACCTTCTAAGATATGTGCCCGTTTATCCGCTTTATCCAGTTCAAACTGGGTCCGGCGGAGAACAATATTTTTCCGATGGTTGACATACTCTACGAGCATCTCTTTCAGATTAAGCACTTTCGGACGACCGTTCACCAGAGCAAGCATAATCACACCGAAAGAAATTTCTAACTGTGTATGTTTAAAAAGTTGATTGAGGACAATATCCGGATTACCATCACGCTTGATTTCAATAACTGCCCGGATACCTTCGCGGTCAGATTCATCACGCAGGTCAGAAATATCTTCAATTTTTTTCTGCCGGACTAAATCGGCAATCGTTTCCAAAAGTTGTGCTTTATTCACCTGGTAAGGTATTTCTTTAATAATGATTGCTTGTCTACCACCTTTAAGTTCTTCAATTTCGGTCTTTGCCCGAATCCGAAACGAACCCCGACCAGTAGCGAAATAATCCTTTATTCCTTGACGACCACAGACAATACCAGCAGTGGGGAAATCCGGACCTTTAATAATTTTTGCCAGTTCCGGAATTTCTATTTCCGGATTATCAATCAAGGAAACTAAACCGTCAACAATTTCGGCTAAATTGTGCGGGGGGATATTGGTCGCCATACCGACGGCAATACCCGAAGAACCGTTCACCAAAAGGTTAGGCAGTTTTGCCGGTAAAACTAACGGTTCGGTTAAAGAACCATCGTAGTTTGGTCCAAAATCTACCGTACTCTTATCAATATCGGCAAGGATTTCTTCAGCAATCTGGTCAAGCCGCACTTCGGAATAACGCATCGCTGCCGGCGGGTCACCGTCAACCGAACCAAAATTACCCTGTCCATCAATTAATGGAAAACGTAAAGAAAAATCCTGCACCATCCGCACTAAAGCATCATAGACCGCCATATCCCCGTGGGGATGATATTTTCCTAAAACATCTCCGACAACACGTGCGGACTTCTTAAACGGTGTGCGTGGACCTAACCCCATCTCTTTCATTGTATAAAGTATTCTCCGGTGCACCGGTTTAAGTCCATCACGCACATCGGGTAATGCTCTCCCGACGATTACGCTCATTGCGTAATCAATGTAGGAGGTCTTCATTTCATCTTCAATATCACGGGGATAAATTTTTTCTCCGCTGGGGAGCGGAATTTTTTCGCTTACTTCAGCCATTTTTCTCTATTCACGAATTAGCCGAATTACAACGAATTTTACGAATTCATAATTCGTGTTATTCGCTATCATTCGTTTTATTCGTTAAATACCTCCGTTTTTTAAATGAATATATCTTTCTTAAGTTTTTTTGCTTCAGCAAGAAAAAAATCTTTCCATTCTCGGTGGTCAACTTTTTTTATCATTCTTGGGTAATCTTTGACCTCTATTGCTTTCATCAATTGTTTCCCGAGTTGTATTTCATCAATATGCCAATCAAATTTCGCTTTGGCATCCCTTACCAGTTTTTCCCAAGCAAACCCTTCTTTTTTAATGATAAAATAAACATCAATAAAATCTCTTGCTCGTGGTTGCATTACAATCGTATGAACCTTATTTACTGCAATATCATAAAGACTATCAACAATAATATTTTTATATTTAGTCCCTTTCTCAATTCTTGGGAAAGGATAATAACTGAAGTCAACTTTCAAAATTTCATCATTTAAGAAATGGAAATAAAAATTATGAATACCAAATGTTTCTTTGAAATCTACCTTTTTAAGTTTAAGTTTCTTTTGAATCTTTGCTAAACAAGTTTTTATTATTCGGGTATTAACTTCTTCTTTTTCAATAAAAAAATCTAAATCTTCGGAAAGACGATGAAATAAATAAAAAGACGATAATGCTGTCCCACCGGTAAGATAATAATTATCAGTTAAATATTTCTCTTCCGAGGTGACATCCAGAAATACTTTTTGTTCGGTGGTAAGGATTTCTTTTTGTTCCATAATAAAAATTCCAAGAATCTTTTACTTGCCGGGTCAAGGTAAAGTTTCTTCCAATATTTCCTGACCAATTTTTCGTCAAGTTTTTCGCCATCAAGACCGTAATTAATCATCTGCTCCAGTTTCCAGATGGTATATTTTTCTTTATCTTTCTTTAACTCTTTTAAATCAACACTCCAATTGTAGACCATTTTTTTATCCTCTTCTTATCGTCTTTATTTATATAAAAATTTTACTATAAATTTATCTTTTTTGCAACCCCGTACCTTCTGTAAAGAGTCATTCCGTGCTTGACACGGAATCCAGAGGTTTGGATTCCTGCTTCCGCAGGAATGACAGAAGGTGCGGGACAAATAAAAAACCGCTCCGATGTATCATCGGAGCGGTGAAGAAGATTGGTCAACTTTGTCAAACCCCGTCACCTTCTATGCACTTGACACCCAAACAAGTATCTACCTAATAATGTTCTCCACTTACGATTAGATAATTTCCCACTTAATCCGACCACCATATTAAGACACCTTACACCGTTTAGTTCAGCAAGTTTCCATTTACGCCTATCGTTAAGACTTTGTTTTTCTTCAAAGTGATGAGCACCGCCTGATTCAATTATGCAGATAGGTTTATTGTCTTTAAGAACTACTAAATCAGCAGAACCATACTTCCAAATATGTCTTAAACCAGCCTCCTCTGGTTCAGGAAATAGATTTCTTAATTTAACCTCTTTCTTTGTAGTAAATTGTTCCCAAATATGGTTAATATACTTTTCTATTTGTTTTATATCTTCGGTAATTATCTCTCTCGGTATATTGGTTTCCATAATAGATATAAAAACATACAGCGGGAACGACCCGCTGTACCGGACCATGCCGAACCGGGCCCAGCCGCACCGGAATAGACCGGACCAAACCACTGCTTACTACACTGCACCTCACCAAACAATACCGCACCACATCAAAACAAAACAGTTATTATTCCAAAACAGCGGGGACACCCCGCTGTTCCGGGCCATACTGCACCGTGCCGAACCGAACTACACCTAACTATACTTTTTCTGATTATGTCCTATCTTTGTGGCTATAACCTATCTACCCAAATTTAACTACCTTAAATCTTCCAAATTTTGGTCGGTAATCTCCGATTCCTTTTGTTGTTCCCGCTTCTTCCAAAATTTGTTTTAAGGTTTCTTTTTTGATTCTTTCCTCATTGAAGTTAATCGCGAACTCTAACTCCCAAGAGTTAAATCTTGGTCTACCTTTTACTACCCTATTCCTTTGAATAACTACGGGTCTTAAATCAATATCATCATAGGTTTCTTTGTTTAAGGGAATCTTTTCTGGTTCCATAAATACCGATGAGAGAATAGTTGTTTTCAAAGAACTTTTGCCCTTGCCTTTAAATTCTTTAGCGGTCTCTCTTAGACAAGCTTCAATCCAAGTTGATGGTGCATAACAACCTATCTTTTCATCCTTATACAAGGCTTTCTCTGCATCGTCTTTAGGGTCATATTGCTCATCCCTGCGTTTTGCTTTTGTCTCATCTGACTGTTCCATCACAAACCTATTCATTAACAGAGGAGCAACTCCCGCAATTTTTACTTTTACTTTTTCCATATACCACCTCCTTCAAACCCAAAAGGCAGCTTTATTGATAGTGATTAAAAAATCAGTGTAATCATTTTTTCTAAGTAAGATTTTACAAAAAATTCCTTCTTTTTGCAAATAAAAAAACCGCTGACACCTTTCTCTTGGAACAGAACAAAAATTTTGACAAATCCCAAAAAATTTAATATCATAAAAAATGTTAATTTTCAACAAACTTGTCCTGAACGAAGCGAAGGATAGTTCTTTTGAAGGGCTAATTTGTTTTTCTCAGCCTTTCCTTAAAGATGGTGAAAGACCATCTAACTCTGAAGTAAGGAGAAGGCTGTCACTATCTCACGTAAGCGGGAAAGTAAATAAAAAATATATTTGTAGTTGCTCAATTTATTGAGCATTCCAATCCTTTAACCGAAAAATGAAAAAAATTTTATTCTTCTCCGCCTGTCTATCGCTTATTATTCATAACTTAGCATTCATACTTGCTAGCGAAAGACTTAACATTGCAGTTGCTGAATTTGAAGCAAGAAATGTCTCCCAGATGGATGCAGTAAGCATTAGTGATTTTTTGAGGACAGAACTAGTAAAGAGTGAAGTGTTTAATGTTATTGACCGGAATAATATGCAAAGAATCCTTGTTGAACAAAGATTCCAACAGACCGGTTGCACAACTCAAGAATGTGCAGTGAAAATGGGACAAGTACTTAATGTACAAAGAATCATTATTGGGACTTTGCTTAAATTTGGGGCGAAATGGTATGTAAATGCTGATATGATTGACGTGGAAAGTGCAAAAATTATTTCTTCTGAGAAAGTAGAGGCTAATGCCCAAGAAGAATTAGTAGAACTAATGGAGGTTCTTGCAGCCACATTAAGCGGCAAGAAGAGAACATCTTTAAAATCAACTAAAATAGAATCAACAAAACAGGAATATAAAATACTGAAGACAAAAATTGAAGGCGTTGTCGCTTTAGTAAATGGATAAAAAATTCTTCTCTCCGAATTAGAAAAAAATGTCCAGCCCCTAGTTAAACAATATAAGCGTGATACCCCTGTAAGTGAGCAAACTGCTGATAAGATTCATCAGCTAAAAAAAGATGCTCTCAATCAGATGATTGACGAAAAACTTTTGCTCCAGGAGGCAAAGAAACGTAAAATTGAAGTTACAGAAAGAGAAATTAGAGATGGAGTTAACTCGGAATATTTCCAAGCCGAATTAAAGAAACAATCGCTAACTGAAGCTGATTTCGAAAAAAGAGTGCAGGACCACTTGATGGTGTGTAAACTTATTGATACGGAAGTAAAACTAAGACTCTCAATACCAGATGAACAAGAAATAAAAAACCTATACGACCAAATTGTTGCGGTAAGCAGAGGAATAACGATCTCCGACCTCTCTCCTGAAGCACAAGAGAAATTAACAGAAATGGCAAAGTTTTTTTTGCGTCGTGACGGTAAAATTGGTTCATATTCCAAACTGAAAAAAGAACTTTCAGAATATATCTATAGAAGTGATGCAGAAATAGTTTTCGAAGATTTTCTTAAACGTCTAAGAAGTAATGCCACAATTGAAGTTGCCGAAATTGAGTAAATAATGTACTGTTTTAACGATATTTACGATGTTTATCGAAGATTTTCCTTTCGTGTTGTATAAAGTAAACAAAGTTAATAGGGTATTTGATTCTGCTTTGAAAAGTGCTTTTTGATGAGAAGAAGACGAAGAATTAGCAAAAAAGATTTTTAGCACCGGTACCACTAAATCTAAATACTGGGAACAAACAGAATAGCCTAACCCCTTCTATGGCAAAATTCTCTCTGGCAAGGAGCATCTCACCAAATAACCTTTCAAGGTGAACTCTCAAGGTGAACCTTCCTCGGACTGATGGCAACCCCGTAGAAATAAGAACACAGGGTAAACCCCGTAAATATACAAC
Organism: Elusimicrobia bacterium UBA5214; assembly: GCA_002412545.1. GTDB lineage: Bacteria > Elusimicrobiota > UBA5214 > UBA5214 > UBA5214 > UBA5214. The sequence goes on from DHVG01000010.1 coordinate 8,964, forward strand.
TATACGGGGTAAACAAAAAAACCGCCAACATCTTTTAGACATCAGCGGTCATTGAAATCAATCTATATCTATTAGCAGATATTATCTACCCCAAAATGTCAAAATATCTTGCTTTCAGAAACTTGATTCCAAATAAAAGTTATTCGCGAGAAGTGCGGATGAAATGCCTATAGGGTGAATCGTGAAATAAATTCTGTTTTTTTATTAGCCGTCCACTCTTATAGATTTTTATCAACCCAGGGAGATGCACATACAACACGGACCTTGCTATATCATTTGGCACAACAAACGACGTATCCAACACTATCTCACCCATACAAAAGCGATTTTGTGCGAATAAATCGGTGCTGCTGATCTCAGTAATCCATAGATATTCTTTATTTTCAAAGATTTTTTCCTCTCGAGCCAATTTTTTACACAATTCTTCCTTGTCAGATATCTTTTTTCGTCCGGTAGTAGCACTATTCAAAAAATCATCTGCGCGCTTAAATACTGTCCTCAAAACAATAGATCCATCTTCAAAATCTTGCAAGAAATTCTCAACATACAATTTTGCTTCATTGGAGTAGCCTTTATACGAATCTTGCCGTAATGATACAACCCCTTGCAATTCCTGTATCAAGGTTATGAAGGCACAAACTTCTGCTTCTATCGGAGTTAGCAATCTTCCCTTAGGAAATATGATAATCGCATTTTTGATTCTCGAACAGGAACCGGGAATAGAGGAAAAAGTTAGATAAGGACCAAAGTTGTCGTCATGCACAAGAAAGTCCGTCCAACATGAACTGCGTAAATAACTGAATCCCCCATCTCGTCCACGTATCGTTTCACGGTAGTATCTGCTTGATGCGTCTGGCCACCAGCTATGAGGGTCAAATGTATGACCAATGGCAAGTAAAGCGTGACCTTTACGAGTTTCAGTTTCTATAAAAAATATCACTGGGAATCCCGCTTCCAAAAACGAGTAAGCAACTTGCTCTACTGGATAATCATTCTCTTTACACAACTCAGAGTAAGCAATTGATTCAACTCCCATCTGGTCAAGGAAGATCTTTGTCTCTGGTGCAGTAAAACAATTTGTTTTTGAACGCTCGGCTTCTTCATCAATAAACTCGAAATCCCAAGGACAGTTCTTCGCTTCAAAAAACGCTTTTCCATAACTACTCTCAGTAAGCCAGAAAGATAATGCCCGCAATGTGGCAAAAACACATGTCCAATTTCCATTCCAATGCTTTTGAACAAACGGAAAAACATAAGTACCTAAGTCTTCTGACAAAAATGGTACATGGTATCCACATGTTACAAAGTGGCTTAGTGGATAAAAATCTTTTGGAGCGGGGACTACGGCTTTCGCAACTCTCCTATTTTCGTTGGGAAGTTTAGTCTGTCTTATCACAACATAACCCAGATAACTGCTTTTATGGTTTTCGATAAGCTGTTGTATATCCGTTTCTTCCGTTTTTATCTTGACACTATCATCAGCAAAAAAATCTAACCGCGTATTCATTATCTTTTTACTACCATTTCTATCCTCTTCTTCTGATTTGATTTCACCCTCAATTACTGTTTTACAAGAATAATGTTCCAAAATTGAGAGAACCCGGCGGAATGGACGGCAATTACCATACTTCTTTGCTACGCTATAAAAATCACATACACCCGTCAAATTTGTTACTTCCCGAAATTCGTACATATTTTTGAACTTACCCAATCAAAAAAATACCAGTTTTCCTTTAGGTTAACTGGTATTTTTATAGAATATCTACTTTTTCGTTTTTTAGAGTAGCTAATATCCAACTTTTAAAGTTCGTAGTAAGTTTTGTCCTTCTTTAGTGCTCTTTCGCCAGATTTCCACAGTTTCTTAATTTCTTGACTCGCTCGCGATACTTCTTTGCGATAAGAAGCACTAAGATATCCCCCCACTTTTGTTTCCTTTGGCAAATTTCCCAATGAATTTAATTTCTTTCGGTTTTCTTTCACGTCTATCATCCCCCTAATTTTTCTACCGGTAATAATGCTATCACAAAAATAGAAAAATTTCAAGTCTTACTAAATTAGGTGTTACTATCTACCGTCGGAAATATATATAAGAATGTCTAAATATATTTTTGTTTTATTTACAATTTATTTAGGAATTTTTCTATATAAATGACAAAAATAGTCTTATGATCATAAACTGATACTCGGTTTTCTCTTTAAGACACGATAAACTCTCATGTAATCTCGCATATCATTTCTAATTTTTCTCCGATGTTTTTTTCTATATTCTGAGAAATACTCAGGATGAGCAGTACGCCATCTTCTCATCTGTTCTTTTCTCCGCAATTTTAATTCCGGAGAAGCCACATATTCATCATAGCGGTAAGGATTTTTCCTTCGCCAATTTAGCATATTTTGCAATCTTCTTGCATGTTGGCAAGATTTCAATAGACAAGTAATTTGATTTTTTCTATGCGGTTCAAAAACTCTTCTACAGATAACACAAAACTTCATGGTTGTTACCACTACAGAAAGTTGATGCCCAAAAAGTACCCATCTGAAGCAAAAGTCTAGCTTAAGAAAAATTTAAACATCAAAAATTATTGTGGTTTGGTAGCCTTGTTTAGTTTTTTAATTTCAGCAATCTTTTAACTTCCTCCTCACCTTGAATCCTCTCCCACAATGGGGAGAGGATAATCTTATTTATTCGTGAACATTGACAATGCGCGAATTTACACGAATTTAAATATCTAAATTCTTTACTTCCAAGGCGTGGGTTTGGATAAAGACCCGGCGCGGTTCTACCGCATCACCCATCAGAGTGGTAAAAATACGGTCAGCAGCAACTGCATCTTCCAGTTTTACCTGGAGAAGTTTACGTTTTTCCGGTTCCATTGTCGTTTCCCAGAGTTGTTCCGGGTTCATCTCTCCAAGACCTTTATAGCGCTGAATCGTGGTGCCTTTTAAACCCAAATCTTTAACTTTATTGGTTAAGTCAAGAAAATCTTTAATTTCTATAAATTCGTTATTCACAGCTAAACGATAAACAATTTTCTCTTTTTCACTAACTCCCACCTCATCACTGGGCTGCCGACGAGGCATGTCTAAATCAAAATCAACTCCACTTAACCTTTTCACTAATTCTTCTAATTTAGACAGTTCCCATAAATCTTTCACTTCCGGACCCATTATTTCTTCCGCGGAAGTGATTTCTTCTTTCTCGGGCATTAATTCTTTGCCTACTCCGCCGAAGTGGCTACGAAGGCTGGACTTTTTGTTTAAGTATTCGGCTTTAAATTTTTTCCATTCTTTATCGGTATAAATATATTGGGGACCACTCTCGGTATCAATCCGGTAAAGAGGCAATTTCCTCGTTTCGCCGCGCGGCGAGTCTTGCCGTAATTTAAGATATTCATCCCAAGTGATACCTTTCTTTAAGAGTTTTTTGCGCAGATTTTCAATTTCAATCAGCCAAGTAATAATATTTTTTAATTCTTTATCTTCGAAATCTTTGACTTTCTTTTCGTTACTCCATTTGCTTAAATTTACCCCGCTTAAACCTTCCTCCAAGAGATAACGGTCAAGTTGTTCATCGGTCTCGAGATAGAATTCTTTTTTCCCTTTCTTCAGTTTATACAGCGGCGGACAGGCAATATAGATGTTCCCGTTTTCCACTAAAGGCTGCATCTGGCGATAGAAAAAGGTCAAAAGCAGGGTGCGGATATGTGCACCGTCAATATCCGCATCGGTCATAATGATAATTTTATGATATCTCAGTTTACTTAGGTCAAATTCTTCCTGCCCGATGCCGGTACCCACGGCAGTAATCAGGGTGCGAATTTCTTCGTTAGTCAGCACTTTCATCAGCCGTGCCTTTTCTACATTAATAATTTTACCTCTTAAAGGAAGAATTGCCTGGAAACCGCGGTCACGTGCCTGTTTGGCACTACCGCCAGCAGATTCACCTTCAACGATATACATTTCGGTCTTAGCCGGGTCACGCTCAGAACAGTCAGCCAGTTTACCCGGTAAAGAAGCAGTATCCAATGCCCCTTTACGCCGGGTAAGTTCACGCGCCTTTCGTGCTGCTTCTCTTGCTTCAGCAGCATTAATCACTTTCTCAACAATTTTGTTTGCGACTGGTGGATTTTCTTCAAAAAATGCTGAAAGAGAATCACCAACAACTGACTTAACAATTCCTTCTACTTCTGAGTTGCCTAATTTTGCTTTGGTCTGCCCTTCAAACTGTGGGTCTGGAAGTTTTACACTGATTACTGCGGTAAGTCCTTCGCGCACATCTTCGCCGCTAAGGTCAATTTCTTTACCTTTTAAGAGTTCATTCTTTTTTACATAATCGTTAATTACCCGGGTTAGAGCCGAACGGAAACCAGATAAATGTGTGCCACCTTCAGCGGTATGAATATTATTGGCAAAAGGGAAAACCTGTTCGGCATAACCGTCATTATACTGAAGCGCAACTTCTACATTATTCTCATCTTTATCTTTAGAAAAATAGATTGGTTTCGGATGAAGCACATTCTTGTTCGTATTCAAAAATTGCACAAAAGAAACAATGCCTCCCTCATAACAAAAAGTGTGTTCTTTATCTTCACGTTCATCAATTAAGGTAATCCGTGTGCCAGCATTAAGGAAAGCAAGTTCGCGAAGACGATTGGATAGAGTTTCAAAACCAAAATTGATATTTTCAAAAACTTTTTTATCCGGTAAGAAGGTAACTTTTGTGCCGGTATCGTCAGTTTTACCACTAACCTTCAAAGCTGCGGTTGGTTTACCGTATTCATATCGCTGGAAATATATTTTCCCTTCACGGTAAACTTCTACTTCCAAAAATTCGGATAAGGCATTGACTACCGAAATACCTACACCGTGCAGTCCACCGGAAACTTTGTAGACCTTACGGTCAAATTTACCACCGGAATGGAGAACGGTCATCACTACTTCTAATGCGGGTTTCCCTTTAAGTTTAGGGTCTTTAACCTCTTTCACCGGGTCAACTGGTATCCCCCGTCCGTCATCAAGGACAGTTACTGAATTATCTGGGTGAATAGTAACATCAATGTTTTTACAATAACCGGCGAGCACTTCATCAATAGAATTATCTACCGCTTCATAGACAAGATGGTGTAATCCGGCAGCACCAGTTGAGCCAATATACATTGCTGGACGGCGGCGGACTGCCTCCAGTCCTTCTAAAACTTGAATTTGTGAAGCATCGTAAGCTTGTTCAGGCATTTTTTTTCCTTTATTTTTTATAATTTCTCAAGGGATGAAAATGTATACCTTTGAGGTAATTATCTTTTACTTCGCTTTTACCAATTTTCTTATTCAGTTGTTGAATAATTTTATCTTTTCTTAAGAAAAATTCTTGTAAGACAACCGGTGAGTCAACTTCTACTTCCAGATATCCACCTTTTATCCCCAAAAGATGGCTATGTTTAATTAGATTACCAATCTCAATTTCCCATAATTGATAAATCTTCTCAGTTCTCTCTCCAAGCGTGAACTTGTTCAAGTAACGAGCAAGAATATCTTTCAGGATAATCAATTTCATTTTAGTCCGTTACGTCCGTTTAGTCGGTTAGTTCCGTTAGGTCCGTTAACGGTCTAAACCGACCAAACGGAAATAACGGATTAACGAAATTCATTCAATACGCATTGGCATCAGCACGCAAAGATGTTCTTCCCGAAGGTCATGGTCTACCGATTTATCTTTAAAGGGACGAAGTAAACCGGGATTAAGTGGAGCGGTAAATTCAAAAAATACTTCTTCGCTGTCCATTGCTTTCAATGCGTCCAAGATATAGACCGGATTGAAAGCAATTTCAAAAGGATTACCTTGATATTCAATAACCATTTCTTCTTCTGCTTCTCCGATACCCGGGGAAATGCAACTTGTTTTGAGTTTATTATTACTTAGGCTATATTTGACTGAACCGCCTTTTTCACTGACTAAAAGAGAAACACGTTTTGTCACTTGAAGAAAATCTTTAGTATTAAGTTTAAGTCTAATATTATAACTTTTGGGGATAACCTGTTCATAATTTGGGAAAGTCCCTTCAATAAGACGAGAAATAAGAATTGTATCTTTGATTTTAAATCCAACTTGATTTTCAGTGATACTTACTAATATGTTTTCTTCATTATTCCCAGCAAGGAGGTCGATAAGTTTAGCAACTGTTTTCGTCGGGATGATTACCTGCATTCCGTTAGTCCGTTGCCCGGTTGGTACATCCAAGGTAGTTTTAATATAAGCTAAACGTCGTCCATCAGTAGCAACCATTGAGACAGTTGTTGCTCTTTTTTCAGTTTCTTTCTCGCGATCTGCTTTGGGTTGTGGAGGAATAGCAAAAAACACACCATTTAAGACATACCTCGTTTCATCAGTAGAAACTGCGAAAGAAGTCTTTTTAAGCATCTTTTGTAAGATAATTTGGGGTATGGTTATTGCTCTTTCTTCTTTAAACTCGGGTAATAAAGGATAGTCTTCTTTAGGTAAACCATTAATTAGAAAATGAGAATTAGCACAAGTAATTCTGATTCGATTTGATTCATCAGCTTGAATTTCAATTTTTGCATCAGGTAATTCGCGAATGATTTCAGCAAATTTTTTTGCGGGGATAGTAACTTGACCAGTTTTTACAACTTGTCCAGTTACGGATGTGCGAATACCAACCTCTAAATCAGTAGAAGTAAGTTTAATTATTCCTTTTTCTGAGTCAACTAAAAAATTGGACAATATAGGTAAAGTGGTTTTTGGCGAAACCGCAAGTTGGATAACATTAACTCCTTGTAGTAATTCAGTTTTAGAACAAATAATTCTCATTTTGTTTAGCTTCCTCCTTCTTTGTAAATTTTAAATTTAATTTTTAATTGGTGTGATAGAAACGTTTAATTACAATTAAGACAATTAATAATTCTTATTTCTTTTAGGACTTTATTCTTATTATATCTTGTGGAAATGTTTTTTATTAACATTTCCAC
>DHVG01000015.1 GCA_002412545.1 Elusimicrobia bacterium UBA5214
ATAGACCGTATCACTCGGGTTATTGTCACTGGTCAAAGACCAGTCAACAGTCATACTGCTTATCCAGACTGTTCCCCAAGTAACATTGTCCGGTGCTGCACATAAGGTTACTTCACTTGTTGTTGAAGACCAGACCGAAGTATTACCAAGGGCATCTCGTGCTTGGATTCTAAACCAATAGGTAGTATTAGCATCTAAACTGCTCCAAACCGTTCCGGTAGAAATCCAGCCTGAGTCAGAAACAGTAACAAAATCGTTTGAGGTGGACCGCTGAATATGATAAGGTGTAGCATGTGCTGGACTACCTGCACCGAAATCCGACGTGCCACTGGTAACAATCTGACTATAGGATTCCACAAGCGGTGTCCCAGGAGTAAACACTACAGTCGGAGGAGCAGTATCAATAACAATAGTAGCATCAATACTATCAGAGAGAGCCGAAGCATTCGTGCAGGTAACTGTGGAAACATAAAGCGCGATTTTTGCGCCGTCAGATGCACCGGCAGCAATATCTACAGTGATGATGTAAGTTTTTGTTGTTTCAGTTGAAGTTGCTAAACTAAGTGAACTAAAAGTTGCACTGGTAGTCCAAATGTTTAAAGTTGCCCCGGCACTGGCAAGTCCATCAGCGGAGTCCCACTGGTAATTTGCTGTGCCGGTATCAAGCCAGATTTTTATCCCGTCTGCCGCAAGATTAGAGGAAAGACTGACCGGTGAAGCAGTACTCAAGGTAATTGCGGTAATTGTATCGGTAGAAATTGCTGAATCCACGGTAAAAATTGCTGTTTGTACAGTGGTTGACGATGCAGGAACATAATAAACATTCTCATATGTGGGAGCACCCAGTGACCCGTCAAGGATAGCGGTTTGCGCAAACCGAACATAAAATTCCCAATTTGTCTGTGTACTGGTAGTAGTAGCACTGTTAGTATCATAAGCATATACTTTCCAATAGTATGTTGAATCACTAAGTAAATCAACCTGACATATGTAAGTTGAAGTTGAGAGATTCATTGAAGAAGTATAAACACTGAAATTGGATGCGCTGGAATAGCGGATTTCATATCTTACATAATCGCCGGGGTCAGGGTCACTGGAATCACCCCAGTCAAAGGTAGGTCTGCTGGTGGTTACGACAGAAGCATTTGTTGGGCTAATAAGATTAAAAGCAGTGGGGAAGGTATTACTGGTAATAAAAACTCCGGTAGAGGGGTTGGTTGCCCAAGTTGTTCCGGGGCTTGGAGTGTAATTATCATACGCTTTTACTCGCCAGTAGTAGGTAGTATAATTAGTTAACGGAGTGGTATCAAAAATATAAGTTGAACTAGTCAGTCCTGTCTGGTAACTATAGACACTAAAATCACTGGCTGTAGAATACCGAAGTTCGTAGTTTACCGTATGCCCGTCAAGGTCGGTGGAATCACCCCAATCAAAATTCGGGGTAAGTTCATAAACTACCACACTCCCGGTAGGTGTGTACAACGAAAACGAATCTGGTGGATTATTTAAAATCTTAAGTGTATCGGTTCGGGATTGATTTAATAAAGGTTGTGTTTGACTACCATCAACTGCATCCGTATAAGTAACCGTGATTGTTGAGCCGGGTGAAACTTGAAAAATACCGTTGTAAGTAGTATAGCCAGAACTGGATACGGTTCTTATGTAACCGGTAAATATATAGGTACTGACACTTATTTCGGTCAGGGTAGATATTTCTATATCGCCACCACCTACTGCGGTTAGGGTGACCGTAACCGTCTGTGAACTTGCACTATTACTATTTTGGTCGCTATCATCTACCCGAATATAAGCGGTTGCCCCAGCGAGCATCTCGGTCATATCTCCGCTCCCGGCTAAATCGTTTACATATTTAACTGTTCCGGTAGATATTTCTGGTCCTTTAGGTGTAATATAACGAGAAAATCCATCCCATAGCTTGACACTAGTCGTAACCGTGCCACCGACTACATCTCCGGAAGCTTCATTGAAAGCATTAACCGTGCCCACACCAAAAAACAGTCGTATTGGTGTATTATCGGTTACTCCGGTTTTTTGGATAAAAGTGTCGTAAGGGTATAAGAAATCAAGAAAATAGTCAGCATTAGTACCGTCGGATGACGAATCTGCTACCGAGTACTGAAAATTACCTACAGCAGTCATTGTAGAAAGTACGGTATCAGCTGGGTCACTCGGCTCTCCGATTGTGCCTTTGGTCGTATTTTGTCTTAACTGAATTATCTCATCTTCTGCCTTACTGGCTGACCCGTCAATAGAAAGCATAAATTCATAATTGTTTGCATTCGTATCCGTATCAACATAAATTCCCCAGTTATATTGGTCCAAGCCCTGACTTGTACCCTTCCAAGCATTATCATTCAAACGGAGTCGGAGATACATTGTCGTGCCTTCAACCAATAAATAAGCGCACGGATAAGTACTGCTACTACCGACAATATCTCTTGAATCTGCGGGTGTTTGGACAGCGTCAAACGCAGGTACTTTCTGTCCGCTGAATGGCATATACATTGGTATCCACTGGGTGGCTGTTGGCCAGGCAAAAAGGAAAGTATTAGCAGTAAAGATTATTATGCCGATAAGATAAAAAATGGGTAATATTTTTTTCATTTTACCAGTGTATAAATACGAATAGATTGACGGATAAACCACACCCGTTTTCATTCTCCTTAAGAAACTATCACTAACCACCAATCTATCATTATTACTAAGTTGAACCTTTTTTTATGCGTCTCTCTTTATTCAGATACTTTGGTTATACTTCTCCTTATTTTTCACCTCACGATTTATTTTATTTTCAAAACCGAGTTTGCGCTTACAAAACGTTCATTCCAGAGTATTGGTTTAATTTGGAATATTCCGGTAGTTGCTTTAAGACCTCAACCAATTTCTCAAACTCCATTGACTTGTCAAAGAAGAAATCCGCACCTAATTCTATGCATTTTCTCCGATACTCAGCGGAAGAGTAGTTAGTAAAGATGACCACGAAGGGAATCCTCTTGTTTCCCTTGATGTTTTTTAGCATATCAATCCTGTTTCCTTTGGATGTTTTAATATCCATAATTACCATATCAGGTTTAAACTGCTGGATAGATTCAATAGTTTCAGGTAAATCTTTTGCTTGACACACGACTTCCACACCGTAGATATCAGCAAGCATGCCAATCAAGCGTTCCCGTAAAAATTGTGAATCATCCATAATAAATACTTTCATCATGATTTATTGACCTTCTGACTTCGGAATTTGCTTAGAATATTCTATAGAAAACGGCAAAATTCTTGCGCTCTACCGTCATTGCGAGGGCTTTAGCCCGTGGCAATCTTAACGACGAGATTGCTTCGCATACGCTCGCAATGACAAAAGGAGAAAGTTGTCAAATATTATGCCGTTTTATATAGGCAGGATTATAGTGTTTTAGCACGGGGAAAACAATCAGACAAAATCTATTTTTTTGGTAGGATTTTGACTCACTCAGTTGTAGGTGTTTATCCTACATTCTCACTCCACAAGGTGATTTTTAACCGCATAGTGTATCAATTCCGCATTATTCTTCATTCCCATCTTTTCCAGAATGCGCTCCCGATAAGTACTGATAGTTTTTACGCTCAGGTGCACAACTTCGGCAATTTCGGTAACCGTCTTCCCGGAAGCAATCATCAGCATTACCTGATATTCGCGGTCAGATAGCTTCTCGTGAGGAAGTTTATTGGTATTATTCTCTAATTCAAGGACTAATCTCTCGGCAAGTGACGGACTTACATACTTTCCACCAGCAAGTATTTTTCTGATGGCTTTGACTATTTCCTCCGGGGCACTCTCTTTGGTCAAATATCCATCTGCACCTGATTTCAACATACGCACTCCATATTGGTCTTCAGGGTGCATACTCAATACAAGCACCGGAAGTTTTGGACACATTGTTTTTATTTCTGCCAACACTTCCAAACCACTCCTGTTTCCTAAAGTAACATCCAGAATTACTATGTCCCAATCCTGTTCCCTGACCTGCCTAAGTACTTCTTGAGCATTCTCGGATTCACCATATATCCCTTGCGGAAACTCCTCCCTGAGAATCTGTTTCAATCCTTGACGAACAACAGCATGGTCATCAGCAATTAAGACTCTTAACATTACATCATTCCTTCTATACGATTCCCCAATCTGGGTTTATCCAACGGAATTTTGACCATTACCGTGGTTCCTTCTTTGGGGATTCCCTTAAAGTTAATCTCCCCATCCAAAATGACGGCACGTTCTCTCATTCCCAGAAGCCCGAATGATTTAGGGTTAGCAATTTCGTTTTCCCCAATACCTCTTCCATTATCGTTGATTTCCAGGATAATGTTATTCTCTTCTTTTCTTAATCGGACGGTAACTGCAGACGCGCCAGCGTGACGAGCCACATTAGTCAAACACTCTTGACAGATGCGGAAAACAGCCGTAGATTTCTCTCGGACCAGATTTAAGTCTTCCCCAGATGAAGTAAATTTACAGACAATACCAGTTTTATTTTGAAATTCTTCCGACAACCATTGGAGTGCAGACACAATACCAAGGTCATCCAACACACTGGGGCGCAATCCTGTAGAAATTCTTCTCGCCCATTGGATAGTACTATCTGTAAGTTCCAACATTGAATTTATTTTTTCAATTATACCCCCAGCCGCACCGCCTATTTTAGATATTTTACTCCTAAGCCACGATAAATCAAATTTCAATGCAGTAAGCCTTTGACCAAACTCGTCATGAATATCACGTGCTATCCGGGTTCGTTCCTCTTCGGCTACGGATTGTAAATGAACAGCAAGGGCATATATCTGTTCGTATGAACTTTTAAGTTCATCTTCCGCCTGCTTGCGTGCAGTGATATCCATGAACATAGTCATAGTGCCGGCATATTGACCCTGACTGTCAAAAACAGGTGCTCCTGATGCTAAGACCCAAAGAAAATTACCATTTTTTTGACGGAATTTGAGTTCAAGGTTTTTCATCACACCTTTATCTTGGTCAAATTTCTCTTCTCCAATTAATTTGTCTTCCTCAGATATAAAAGAAAAAACATCTTTGCCAAGTATCTCTTCCATAGTATAGCCAAGCATATCAACCATCTTTTTGTTGACAAAAATTATTCGCCGGTTGGCGTCAATCACTCCAATCCCCTCGTTTGCGGTCTCTACAATGCTCCGGTAGCGTTCCTCACTTTTCTGCAACATTTCTTCGCTTAGTTTACGTTTGCGAAATTCAGTCAACAATGTTTTGTTGGCAGCTTCAAACCGTGTAATGTATTCCATGAGACGATTCTCCATTTCTTCGTTGAGTGTACGGATTTCTTCCTCTGCTCGCTTGCGCTCACTGATGTCCAAAGAGAATTCAATCATCTGGATGACATTCCCTTCGTGGTCAAAAATCGGATAGCCGCGAACCTCCGTATTTTTTGCATTGCCATCAATATCGTAATGAATATGTTCTACAACTACAGGTTTCTTCGTTTTTTTAACCTCTTCAAGCGGGCAGGAATGTTCTGTCTCCCCGCAGGGTTTAGGATTTTTATGAATGAGTGTATAGCAGGTTGGGGGGTCAGTTAAACCTTGCGGATTAGCGATTTTATTTGCAATCTTAATTGTATAATCTTCAGCGTCCACAACATAGAAAGGATAAGGAAAAGATTCTACTGTAGTTTTCAAAAATTCACTTTGTTGATGGAGCAATTCCGCTTGCCTCATAATCCTTTCCCTCAACAGAATAACTAAAAAAGCGATAGCCGTAAACATAAGAGCACGAATGGAATCATCAAAAACAGTTGTTCCTTTTTTAATAAAAATACTGCTTAGAATGAGCAGTGCTCCTAAAAATATAGCAACGAACAAACCTTTTTTTCTCCACCACAAAACTGCTAAAATAACGGGAATATAGAAGAAATGGGTAAAGATAACACCGGTCTTTAAAACTGCATGAAAATAATAGATGAGAAAGAAAGCAACCGCTAAAAGGATGGTAATTGCCAAAATTTTGTATTTTTCTTTTAACTCAGTCATTCCAGTCGTTCCTTTACCCAGAACATTCTTAAGAAAACGGTTTGAAAATGCTATCTGCCAAATCTACATGCTCAAATAGTGGTTTATCACACATTCGGAAAGTAAAAAGAAATAGTTCTAATTTTATTGTAGAAAAAACTATTGTTTCCGTCAAGAAAAAATTTTTGTGATAATTATCACATCCCCAAAAAATCAAATTTTTTAAGATTTAAATCTTTTTGAACACTTGCTCAAGAATGGTCATTGCTTGGTCAACATCTTTTTTGTTGATAATCAACGGGGGAAGGAAACGAACTACTTTTTCCTGAGTGCAATTGACCAAAAGTCCTTTTTCCAGACAGGCAGAGACAATTTTTGCACCCGGAAAGTCCAGTTCTAAAGCAAGCATCAAACCGATACCTCTGACTTCTTTTATAAAACTGTATTTTTTTTGCAGATTTTTCAGATTTTGATGAAAGTATTTACCGACCTCTCGCACTTGGGAAAGAAGTTTCGGATTTAGCAATTTCAATACTTCTAAACTTGCACTACAGGCAACAAGATTGCCGCCAAAAGTTGACCCATGGTCACCGTAGGCGAAAACATTGGCTATTTTTTGATTAGTAATCGTCGTTCCTAATGGTAGACCGCCAGCCAATCCTTTAGCTAAGGTTAAAATATCCGGTTCCACTCCGTAATGTTCATAAGCAAAAATTTTACCAGTTCTTCCTAAACCGGTCTGGATTTCATCAAAAATTAAAAGAAGGTCATACTTTTGCGCAATTTTTTTTAACCCTTGGATAAATTCTTTTTTGGCAACAATTACCCCGCCTTCACCCTGAATTAATTCCACCATTATCGCACCGGTCTTCGGACCAACTAACCTTTTCACCGAATCCAAATCATTAAATTTTGCATACTTGAATCCGGGAACCAGCGGTTCAAATCCCTGATGAAATTTTTTCTGTCCGGTAGCGGTTAAAGTCGCTAAAGTTCTCCCGTGAAACGAATCCTCAAAAACAATTATTTCATATCTCTTTGCTCTTTGCTCTTCGCTCTTTGCTACTTCTCCGTATTTGCGGGCAAGTTTTATCGCACATTCATTCGCTTCCGCACCGGAATTGGAAAAAAAGACCTTCCCCGGAAAACTTAACTCAATAAGTTTTTTTGCTAAAAGAATTTGTGGTTTAGTGTAATAAAGATTACAAGTATGAATTAAATTTCTTGATTGTTTTTCTACTGTTTTAACAATTTTTGGGTGACCGTGACCAAAAAGATTCACTCCTAAACCAGAAAAAAAGTCCAAATAGCGTTTACCTTGTTCATCCCAGAGATATTGCCCTTTACCTTTCACTAAAACTACTGGATTCCGTTTAAAAACTGGTAAAAAATATTTCTTTTCTAAATCAATGAGATTCATCTAATTACCTCGGTTCCTGAATTTAATGCCTCTTTTCCATCAGTAATAATTACTTCGCCAACACCTTTCTTGATTGATTCACCTGCAGATTTAAGTTTTGGGATCATTCCTTCGGATACAATTTTTTCTTTGACCAATTTATCGATTTCTTTTAAATGAATTACTTTTATCGTTACCAGTTTACCGTTTACCGTTTTCAGTATCCCCGGTTTATCAGTCAAGAAGATGAGCATCGGTGCACCTAAACTCACGGCAAGAGCACTCGCTAACATATCGGCATTGATATTCAAAGTAACACCTTTCGGGTCAACTCCTACTGAAGAAATTACCGGAATAATTTTTTCTTTGAGCAGTATTTTTAGTAAATCAGTATTTATCTTTTTCGGTTTACCGACTAAACCTAAACCTTTTACTTTCCCGGCAATCACCATCCCGGCATCTTTACCGGAAAGACCAACCGCTTTTATCGGCTGCTGACTTCTCTCCCCGAGAAGGTTTATTTTATTCACCAAATCTTTATTTATTTTCCCGGAAAGTAACATTTCTACGAATTCCATCGTTTTAGAATCAGTATATCTTAATCCCTGAACAAATCGGCTCTTTATTCCCATTTTCTCCAAATACTGAGTAATTTCTGGTCCACCGCCGTGGACAAGGACGACCGGCGTTCTTCTGCTCAATTCTACTATCCGCTGAAGAAGAAGATTTTTTTTCTTCTCTTTAGTCAGTGTCTTACCACCAAGTTTAATCACTACCAGTGAGTCCAATTTTTTCATTATCTATCCTTTTCATCCGGTAAAAAGATAAGATTGTATCCCCGTATTTTTCTCTCCGGAAAAGTTCATACCCGCCTGACGACGAGGCAGGAGAAAAATACTCTTCCGGTAATTTTTCTTTAAAATGATGTTGACAAATTATCCATCCATCAGGAGCAAACGAATTTTTTTCACTAATTACTTTTAAGGTAGGCAAAATTAGTTCCAATTTATATGGCGGACCAATAAAAATTAAGTCAAACTTTTTTTCTACCGGTAAACCTCTAAGGACATCCTTTCTAATTATTTCTGCCCTTCCCTCAAAACCAAATTGTTTAAGATTTTCTTCAATTATCTCTACTGCCTGGGAATCGTTATCAATGAAGACAACTTCTTTTGCTCCCCGGGATAATGCTTCAATACCGACACTACCGGTACCGGCATATAAATCAAGAAAGAGTGCATCTTTAATCTTTCTACTGATTATATCAAATAACGATTTTTTAACCCTCGCTAATAACGGACGAACAGTTCTACCTTTTACTGACTTAATTTTTCTCCCTTTAATTTCGCCGGCAATAATTCTTATTGACATATTTAAGTAATTTCACAAAAATGATACATTAGTTTGATTCCTGACTTTAATTAAGCCCCGATGACACATCGGGGAGGGGTTCTTCTCTGAACGACATCCCGATAGGTCATGGTCTACCGAAAAGTTTTTGACGCTCTTTGACCTTGGTCAAAAAATTATAAAGTGAAGAGATGGTTCAGTTCTTCACCATTCTGAGGAACCGAAGAAAGGTTCCCGAAAAAAGAATTGCTTACCATTTTTGTGAAATTATTTAAGAGGAAAATACCCTCATTCCCCGATGATTTGGACGATAATTCTTCTTTCCCGGGGACGATTATCAAAATCTACCAAAATAATCTGTTGCCAGGTGCCGAGAATCATTTTTTTATCTTTCAACGGAAAAGAACGATTTGAACCCAAAAATGCGGCACGGATATGGGCATAACCATTAAAATCACCCCAAGCAGAATTATGTGCATACTCCATTTTCTCCGGCATTAAGCGTTCAAAAGCATCTTTCAAATCTTTCACTAACCCCGGCTCGTATTCAATCGTGGTAATACTCGCAGTTGAACCAACCACAAATACGGTAACTAACCCGTCAGAAATTTTACTCTTCTTCACCACTTCTTCCACATTTTTCGTAATATCAATAATTTCTGTATGCCCTTGAGTAGATAAATTCAACTCTTGAGTAATAATAGCCATTCCCTTTTCCAAAATAGTTGTTCTTTAATTCTACAAAATGGAGGTGATGGGATTCGCCCTGAAGTAGAACGAAGTTCACTTCAGGGTTTAGTCCCGCATCGTGCTTTGTTCTGGTGCGGGAAACCCACGACCCTGCTTCGCCGAAGCTACGCAGAGGCGAGCCTCCCCGATGTATCATCGGTCCGAAGAACTCCGATAGTCGTTTTCGGACTCATCAGAGAGCGTTCTCCCATGGAACTAACGATTTAAAATGGAGCAGATGGGATTCGAACCCACGACCTCCCGCACGCCAAGCGGGCGTTCTCCCACTGAACTACTGCCCCGATTGAAAAAGTGATTAAGTGATTAGGTAATTAGTTTTTAAGTAATTAGTTATTTTAGACAAAATCTGGAATTTTGTCAACTTATCAAACTACGCAGGATAGTTAAATTGCGTTTGTCAGAGCGGGAATTGTCTTTAGGGGTTTCCAGAATTGCGGGAAGTTTTTTGAAAACTGGATGATTTAAAATGAGACGGAAACCGGCTAAACCAATATACCCTTTACCAAGATGTTCGTGACGGTCAATCTTTGAACCAAGCGGTTTTTTTGAATCATTAGTATGGAGAAGTTTGAGTTTTTCTAAACCAATATACCGGTCAAATTCAGTCAAAGTTTTTTTTAAACTTTCTTTTTGGGAAATAGCGTATCCTGCCGCATAAGCATGACAAGTATCAAAGCAGATACCGATTCGTTTCTTTTCTCTAATTTTTTTTATGATTAAACCCAATTCTGAAAAATTCCAGCCAACCTTTCTTCCCCCACCTGCAGTATTCTCTATCAATAAAACAACTCTGTTTTTTACTTTTGCTAAAATTGAATTTAATGCCTCAATTAAACGTTTGCATCCCTCTTCGGAATTACTATCTTCAGAATAGCTGCCCGGATGGAAAGTTAAGTAGTCAGCACCGAGAATTCCGGTATATTCTAAATCTTCAATAAAGACCTTTAACGAATGTTGGTAAAGTTTGTCATCGCTACTGCAGAGGTTAGGTAAATAAGGAGTATGTAAGGTAAGCGGGTAAATATTTAAAAATTTTTGTCTTTCTTTAAATTCCTTAATCTCAAGAGTATTTATTTTATTTCTTTGCCAAACCCGCGGACTACGACTGAAAAATTGAATTGTTTGACAGTTCAAACTTTTGGCTTCATCTAATACACCTAAAAGACCATTAGCAATTGAACAATGGACACCGATACGCATTTAGAGTCAGTTACAAGTTGCAAGTTACAGGTTAACAACTTGACGCAGAAAACTTTTTTAGGTAGAATAAGTTTGTATTTTTACTAAATCGTTTAGTCACTGCTTCGGGGCCGAAGTGGCGGAACTGGCATACGCGCGGGTCTCAAAAACCCGTGTCCGCAAGGACATGTGGGTTCAACTCCCACCTTCGGCATTTTTCTTTTGGTTTTATCTGCGTAATCTGGGGGTTAATCTGTGTAATCTGCGGTTCTTCGTCTTCGGCGAAAAAGAAAAAGAAAACCTACACCGGCAAGAAAACCACCGATATGTGCCCACCAGGCAACACCACCAGATTGACTACCTAAAGTAAGTGTGCCACTGAACATCTGGAGCAGAAACCAGAACCCAAGAAAAAAGAATGCCGGGATTTCTACCATCCGCAGAAAAAAACCAAAAGGAATTAGGGCTAAAACCCGTGCATTCGGATAAAGCAGAAAATAACTACCTAAAACACCGGCAATTGCACCACTGGCACCAATCATTGGCATTTTGGAATGGGTGCTCGTTATCATCTGTCCAAAACTTGCGGCTAAACCACAAAGAAGATAAAAAATTAAGTATCGCCAGTGTCCATACCAATCCTCAACATTATCCCCGAAAATCCAGAGATAAAGCATATTTCCCCCAAGATGAGTCAATCCACCGTGTAAAAACATCGCACTGAAAAGGGTAGGAATTTCTGCTAAAGGATTACTTAAGAAAACCGAAGGGACAAATCCCCAACGGAGAATGAATTTTTCCAGTAAACCAGTATTCAAAAGAGCGAGTTCGTAAAGGAAAATAATTACATTGACAAAAATAAGTGCATAATTAATCCAGGGACGGGTGCGTGAAGGAATATTATCTCTTAAAGGTATCATTTTTATTCCTCTAAATTATTTAATTTTCTTATTCCCCAGAAAATAGGCAGAAAAAAAGTTAGTAAACTAAGCAGAAAAAACGAAAAGAATATCCAGAAAATTACCGGGTAATCATACGGATTTATTTTCCCCAGTTTGTGATAAAAGTACATTCTTATTGGCCAGGCAAGCAAACCCAGACACAGACCAATATAAAAAAGTGCACTGAGGATATAGAATATTCCTCCTTGTGAGGTTTCAATTTGTGGTATATTTTCTACTTTAAATTTGGGATAGATTGCCCCTAAACCAAGAGCAAGACCGGTCAAAACTAAAGCCGAAATAAGGATGACCAGCGTAGAAAACAAAAAGATTATATTTTCAACTTTTAAGAATATGTTTGAAAATACAGCAATAAGTAAAGCAAAAAAGATTAGCGGTAAAAAGGCGAACAAAAATTTTGTGTAAATAATTTTTTTCGTTTCTATTGGTGCGGCACGAAGAATCCAAAAATTTTGTCCTTCCAAACTTATCGCCGGGAAAGCAAATCTTAAAGCTACCGCCGAGACAACAAAACCGGCTAAACCGATATTCAAAAAAGCAATTAAATTTTTCAAATAGAATGTATCCAAAGGCAGACGATAGAGGTTGAAAAGGTAGACCAAAAGTAAAGGTATCAAAAGAAATATCTGCACCCATTGGTTAGTATCGCGGAAAAATGTTTTCATATCTTTAACTAAGATTGGCTGTTTCCTATTCAATAATCTTTCCCAATCTGCAATCTGTAATTTGGAATCTGGAATCTGTAATTTGTTTCTCTTTAAATGAGACGCTCCTTGCAAGTTTATCCAAGCCGGGAAATAGATTCGTTGAGCAAGAAAATAAACTAAAAAGAAAATGGCTAATCCGCAACTAAAGAGTAACAAAGAATAGAATCGGAAATCAGCAAAATTAGCGGTCGTATAAGCATTAATTGCTCCGGTAATCCACCAGGAAGGTAAATATACTGCCGTCGGTGCTTGAATAAAAGTTATGTACTGAATCACTTCGGTTAATTTATCCGGATTAGCTAACTGTTCTGGTTGGAGTAAACGAATAAGTAAATAGATTATCCCGCCTAAAAAGACAGTAAAAATGAAAAAAATATTGCGTAACCGTGGGGAAGGAAAAAGATAAATTAAAAAAAGAGCAATTACTACACCGGCACTGCTGGCAAGAAGAAAAAAAGGTAAACTCAAGAAAAGAATACTTAAATAGAATGAGAGATTCAATTTTTCCACATAACCATAAGCAAGAAGCAGAGGTAAAAGAGTTATCCCGACCATCCAGGAGGAATAAAATATTGTATGCAAAAATTTGTAGACAAAGATTATTTTTGGCGGAAGTGGGGTAAGAAAAAGGAAAGATAAATCTTTAGCAAAGAAAAATGTAGTCAAGGAAGTAATCAAACTGGAAAAAATAAGCATCAGAAAAAAGAGTAAAAAAACCATCGCCAAAAGTTTCAAAGTAAGTGTCTTACCAATCAAAGGAACAGTTTGCAGATAGGCAAGTATCCGCTGAAAACCAACATATAATCCGAGGAAGAAAAAAATAGCAATTAGTGTGAAAATAAAAAATTTTAAGAATTCAAAAAAGGTTGCCCGTTTGAGAATATTCCGCAACATCTGCCATCTAATTTTTAAAAATAAGAAATAATGTTTCATTTGGGATAATTATCTTTCTCAGTTAAACGGAAAAAGATATCTTCTAAATTGCCATCAACTTCCGCTTGTCTTCTTAATTGTTCAATTGTCCCGAGAGCAATGAGTTTACCTTGCTGAATAATCCCAATCCGGTGACAAAGTTTTTCGGCAATTTCTAAAATATGAGTGCAGAGAAAAACAGTTTTTCCTTGGGCAGCAAATTTTAAAAATATTTCTTTGACTAATTTTGCTGTTTGTGGGTCTAACCCGACTAAAGGTTCATCAAGCAGAAGTACTTTCGGTTCCCTTAAAATAATCCCGGCAAGAATTAATTTCTGTCGCATTCCTAAGGAATAGGTCTCAATCAGTTCATCAGAAAAATCAGAGAGACGAAACATCTCTAATAAATCAAGGACACGTTTATTCACTAATAAATCAAGCTGGTAAAGATGCACAAGAAAAAATAAATATTCTTTACCGGTCAATTTTGGATAGAGGAAAGGATGTTCGGGCAGGAGACCTACAGTTTCTTTGACTTTCAAAATATCTTTTTCCAAATCATACCCGTTGATAAACATTTTTCCTGAATCGGGCTTGAGTAGACCGGTTAAAAGTTTAACTGTAGTTGTTTTCCCGGCACCGTTCGGACCAAGAAAACCAAAAATTTCACCACCTGGTATCTCAAGATTGAGATTATCTACGGCAACTAAGGAACCAAATTTTTTAGTCAGATTAATTGTTTTAATCATTAGAGGTAGATTACCTCATTGGGTGAGAATCTTTAAAAATAATGCGGAAAGGAGAGGCATAGCTAAATTATCATTAAATGGTAATGGAATAGGAAGCATTTCAATTATTGTCGCAAAGAATGCCGCACTCAGAGCAATTTTAAAATCAAAAAAGATTAAACCAATCAACAAACAAACAATAAAACAGGCAATACTACCTTCCAAACTTTTCTTAAGAATTTTTATTTTGCCAAATCCCAACCCAACCAAAGTAGCAAGACCGTCACCGAAGACCTGATATCCTAAAGCACAAAGAACAATTTTCTCCTGCGGGAAAAGGAACATCGTAAGGAAAGCACCAAGAAAAGTAAAGGGTAGTCCTGAAGGACGCATTTCTTCTTCCGGACGATACAATCCACCAAAAAGTTTAAAAAGGAAACGATTTAAATAAGGATAATAGAGCCGTGAAAAGTCAAGCAGACAAACAAAAATCAACAATATGCCCATTATCCAAAAAACAGTTATCCGGGGAAGAAAACGGTAACCAAGAATGTAAAATAAACCTGCAAAATGAAAAAATTTTCTTCTTAATTCACGATTCTTTTCTGTTCTTTCTACTGCCACCGCATTCATTCTAACATATACTCCTCAAATTTTATTCCTTTAGCCCGGAGTTCTTCTTTCCATTTTTCTTTTGCTAACTGCATTTTTACTTGTGATAGTTTCACCCATTTTGATTCCGGGGGAGAGAAAAGTTCTACTGCGGTCTGATACCAGAAATAGGCATACTTAATTGCTGATTCTTCCTTCTCGCGTTCGTTTTCATATTTTAAGATATTCAATTTTTTTTCGTATTCCTCAGGTTTAATTTTTCTTTTTTCTAATTGTTTATCCAATTTTATTTTTTCTTTTGCAAAGTTCTCTTCTAAATTTTTTATTTTCAATCCCGGTTGTTCATACCAGGACCAATATTTTTCTCCCTCCTGATAGGCTTCTTTAGCTCGTAACCAAAGGTCAAAATAAATCATCAGGTATATAAAAAAAATTGTCAGGATAACTGCGCCAGCAATATATAGTTTATTTTTTTTCTTCATCTACTCTTTTCCGATACTCTTCAAGAATTTTTTCGTCTTTCGGAATAGTATGAAGGAATTGATGAATTCTTTGGATAAGCACATGAAGATTGATTGGTTTATTAAAAAATTCTTTGACATTTGATTCCATACTGAACATTTGTTTAGTTCCTGCGTCCAGTTTTTTAATCGTAACCACAAAAATTGGTATTGATTTAGTGAAATAGTCCTCCTGCAATTTTTTTATTATTTCGTAACCACTCAATTTAGGGAGAAGTAAATCCAAAATTATCAAATTAGGCTTCTCTTGAGCAATTTTTTTTAGTGCTTCTTCACCATCAACCGCCGAGCCAGTACGAAAACCTTCACGAGTAAAAAAATCTACAGAGGAATTGAGAAAAACCGGGTCATCATCAACAACAAAAATCATTTTTTCTTTTGGTTCAGCTCTTCCGCTCATTTTTTTTGATTACTCCTTCAAGGTGATCACCTTTTAATTCTATTCTTCTCATTAAGTAATATCATTTTAGGTTTATATTTCTTTAGTTCTCTTTCTTCCAAAAAAGCATAAGAGATGATAATCAATTGGTCACCAACTTCGCCCAATCTCGCTGCACCACCTTGCAAAGCAATAATACCTGAATTTTTTCTCCCCGGAATAACATAAGTCTCAAATCTCTCTCCGTTATTCAAATTAATAACCATTACTATCTCGTAAGGTAAGATATTAGCCTTCTGCATTAAATTTTCATCAATAACGATACTTCCTCTGTATTGTAAATTTTTTTCCGTAACTGTTGCTGGTTGAATTTTTGATTTACAAACTAATCTTAACATTTTTTTCTTTTATTCTTAAACCTTAAAAAGTATAACTAAATTAGTCAAATTAGTCAAGACCAATGAAAATCAAAAAAATTTTTTGTTTGCTTTTTTATAAGAATTATAGTAAAATTTCAACTTCTAAAATTAAAAAGGAGGTTTTTACCAATATGCAAGAATTAAAAGTTAAAGATGTAATGACCCGTGGTGTAGTAACCATTGATGAAGATGCCTCAGTTCAGCAAGCAGTAGAAATCTTAGCCGACTATGATATTTCTGGATTGGTAGTAACTCAAGTAAATAGTGAATTGGTAGGTGTCCTTTCCGAAATTGATGTAATGAAAGTATTTAATGAGGATTTAGAAAAAATCAAAGTTAAAGAAATAATGCACAGCCCGGTAATTACGATAAATAAAGAAGATTCTTTAAGAAAAGCAAGTCAAGCAATGAAAGATAATAATATTCATCGTCTGGTTGTTCAACAGGAAGTAAAAGGTGAAGAAGGAACAAGACATATACCCAACGGAATAATTTCGCTCTCCGATATTATCCGCGCAATTGCTGGTCGGAGATAAGTAAAAGTGCTTAAATGTTAAACGAAAAAGAAAAATTAGAAAAATTAAATTCAATAATCAGGAAATATAAAAATTTACAGCGTTCCTTTTCAGAAAGTTCAAAGAAAAGAGAAATAGTCATCCCTATTCTTCAGGAGTTACAAGAGTTGTATAACTACCTACCGGAAGGGACATTGAGAATTATTGCTACCGAATTGAATCTACCTTTAAGCAAAATTTATGGTGTAGCAACTTTTTATGCACAATTTACCTTCACTCCGCGTGGCAAAAATCTTATCCGTTTGTGTACTGGTACGGCTTGTCATGTACGCGGTGGGAAAAGGATTCTGCAAACCGCAGAAAGAATCTTAGAACTGAAAGATGGCGAAACAAGTAAAGATTTCAAATTTACTCTTCAGACAGTACGCTGTCTGGGGACTTGTTTTTTAGCTCCAGTGATGATGATTAATCATGAGTATTTCGGACGACTTACTACACAAAAGATTGAAACTGTGCTTAAAGAATACGAATAAAATGAAAGCATTAAAGTCACTTAATGAGTTATCTGTTTACCGTGAAGAACTAAAGAAAAAACGCGACCCAAATAAGATTTGTGTACGCATCTGCATAACTGGTTGCCGCGCTTACGGCTCATTAGATGTGAAAAATGCTCTCCTTAATGAAATTGAGAAAAAAAAGATTAAAAATAAAGTTGAAGTTATTGGTACCGGCTGTCATGGTTTTTGCGCCCAAGCACCCGTAATGACCATTGATTTCGGTGAACCTTCGTCCCGAGCTCAGGTCGAGGGGCTCAGCCAAACCGACCCCAGTGACATTTTCTATTCTCGGATGACCGCCGAAGATGTACCAGAAATAGTAGAAAAAACATTACTCAAAGGTGAAATTATTGAACATCTACTTTATGAAGATAAAAAAACTGGTAAAAAAATTGTCCCTACCGCAGAAATACCTTTCTACAAAGAACAGGTCAAGAATGTTTTAAGAAACTGTGGAAAAATTGACCCTCAGGATATTAATCAATACATTGAAAGGGATGGTTATACGGCTTTAAGCAAAGTACTCGCCGGGATTAGTCCTGAAAAAGTAATTGAAGAAATAAAAAATTCAGGTTTACGCGGACGCGGTGGCGCAGGTTTTCCTACCGGTTTAAAATGGCAACTCTGTCGTCAAAGTAGTCCACCGTCCACAGTTAATAGTCCACAGCCTACCGAGAAAAATCCATTGACTATGGACTATGGACTATCAACTAAATATATTATTTGTAATGCTGATGAAGGTGACCCTGGTGCGTTTATGGACCGGGCAGTAGTTGAAGGTGACCCGCATTCAGTGATTGAAGGTATACTTATTGGCGCCTATGCCATTGGCGCTCGGGAAGGGTATGTCTATGTCCGGGCCGAATATCCGATTGCGGTAGAACATATGAAAATTGCTATTGCTCAGGCAGAAGAATTAGGTTTACTGGGTGAAAATATTCTTGGCACTGATTTTAGTTTCACTTTAAAGATTAAAGAAGGTTCCGGTGCTTTTGTCTGTGGTGAAGAAACAGCGCTAATTGCCTCCATTGAAGGAAAAAGAGGAATGCCCCGTGCCCGACCACCTTTCCCGGTAGAAGCGGGTCTCTGGGGTAAACCCACCGTCATCAACAATGTAGAAACCTGGGCGAATGTGCCTTTGATTATCCAGAAAGGTGCAAATTGGTTCAGTAGTTTAGGGACAGAAAAAAGTAAAGGAACGAAAATATTTTCTTTGGCTGGCAAGGTAAACAATACTGGTTTAGTAGAAGTACCGATGGGCATACATTTAAGAAAAATAATTTTTGATATTGGCGGTAGTATTGTCGGAGGAAGAAAATTTAAAGCGGTTCAATTGGGTGGACCTTCGGGAGGTTGTATCCCTGAAGAATATTTGGACATACCTATTGATTATGACTCGCTTACGGAAATTGGGGCGATTATGGGCTCAGGAGGAATGATTGTTCTTGATGAAAACAACTGTATGGTGGAAGTAGCAAGATACTTTCTTGAA
Source organism: Elusimicrobia bacterium UBA5214 (assembly GCA_002412545.1). Lineage (GTDB taxonomy): Bacteria > Elusimicrobiota > UBA5214 > UBA5214 > UBA5214 > UBA5214. Next base: position 18,513 of record DHVG01000015.1, read on the forward strand.
TTCACTCAGGATGAATCCTGCGGGAAATGTGTTCCCTGCCGCATTGGCACAAAAAGAATGTTAGAAATACTCACGCGAATAACCAGGGGCGAAGGTAAAGAGGAGGATTTGGAATCACTTGTAGAACTGGCAAAAATGGTTAAAGATTCTTCTTTGTGCGGACTGGGTCAGACTGCGCCTAACCCTGTTCTTACCACCATAAGTTATTTCCTCAATGAATACGAAATGCATATTCGGGATAAGCGCTGTCTCTCTTTTGTTTGTGAAGGAATGTATACGACACCCTGTATGGATGCTTGTCCGGCAAATATTAAGGTTCATGGTTATGTGATTTTAATTGCCCAGGGGAAATTCCGGGAAGCACTTGAACTAATCAAGAAAAGAAATCCTTTCCCTTCAATCTGCGGGAGAGTCTGTCATCATCCCTGTGAAATAAGGTGCCGGAGAGCAGAAATGGATGGAGCCCTTGCCCTGCGGACGTTGAAAAGGTTTGTGGCTGACCACGAAATAGAATTGGAAAGAGGTGAACCCAAACCAAGAGTTGAAAAGTTCAGGGCAGAAAAGGTAGCAATTATTGGTTCGGGGCCAGCCGGCTTGTCCTGTGCCTACTACCTTGTCCGGCGGGGCTACCGGGTAACGGTTTTTGAGGCATTGGAGACACCCGGGGGAATGATGGCTGTAGGAATCCCTAATTACCGCTTGCCAAAAAGAGTCTTAAGATTAGAAATTGATGACATTGTCACTTTAGGTGCAGAAATGAAAGTCGGGACAGAAATCGGTAAAGATATATCTTTTAATGACTTGATCAAGGAGTTCAATGCGGTATTTGTTGCCTGCGGCGCAAGACACAGTGCAAAACTTAACATCCCCGGCGAAGAAAGTAAAGGTGTCGTGCCTGTTTTGGATTTTCTGCGGGATGTAAATCTTGGAAACCCAATTGAAATCGGACGAAGAGTCATGGTTATCGGTGGTGAAGATTCAGCAATTGATGCCGCAAGAACAGCAGTCCGTCTTGATGCCAAAGAGGTAATTTTGTTATATCGTCGTTCTTTGGAAGAGATGCCCGCAAGAAAGGAAGATATTGATGATGCAAAACACGAGGGAGTAAAAATTGAAACTTTAGTTGCACCGGTAAAAGTTCTTTCTACTGCGGGTGGTTGCGGAACCACTGCCGGTAAAGTTGTTGGGTTAGAATGTATAAAGATGAAATTAGGTGAATTTGATAAGAGTGGACGTCGTCGCCCAATCCCAATTGAAGGTTCAGAATTTAAAATTGATGCGGATATGGTAATCCCGGCAGTGGGACGGTCAGTTGACTTCTCGTTTCTTGCCCATAAACTTGAAATTGCTGACCCTGGAACAATTAAAGTAGACGAAAACCAGATGACCAGTTATCCTGGTGTATTTGCTGGTGGCGATGCAGTCACTGGTCCCAAAACAGTGATTAGTGCCATTGGTCAAGGGATGCGTGCCGGTGAAGAAATTGACAAATATTTGAACAATGGTAAAGTCAGTGAAGAAGTAGTAGCAAAAACAAAAATTTCTTATCCGACGAGAGCATTGGTAGAAGAAGAAATGGAAGTAGTGGAGACCAAAAGACCAATCATGCCAACGATAAAAAAAGTGGAACGCGTGAAAGGGTTTGAGGAAGTTGAATTAGGATTTACCAAAGAAATGGCAATCGCTGAAGCAAAAAGATGTTTAAGATGTTATGAAAAGGGCGAGTAATATGGATAAAATAAATTTAACCGTTGACGGGAAAAAGATTGAAGTTCCGGCAGGAACAACGGTAATGTCGGCAGCGAAAATGCTTGGAATTAAGATTCCCCGTCTCTGTTATCACGAAAATCTTCCTCTGATTAGTGCTTGCCGGCTTTGTCTGGTAGAAGTAGAAGGAGCAAAGACCTTAATTGCTTCTTGTTCTTATCCAGTTAGTGAAGGAATGGTGGTAAGAACCGATAGCGAAAGGGTTATCCAAGCAAGAAAAATGGTACTTGAGTTACTCCTTTCTACGCATCCTTTGGATTGTTTAACCTGTGAAAAAAGTGGCGACTGCAAATTAGAAAAGTATGCTTATGAACTTAAAGTCAGTTCTTCAAGGTTTACTGGTGAAAAGAATACCTACTCAATTGAAAATGGTAATCCTTTCATTGAGCGAGATATGAATAAATGTATCCTCTGTGGACGCTGTATTTTTGCCTGCGGTGAAGTTCAGTATCAGGAAATTTACGACTATGCTTACCGCGGATTTAAAACCAAAGTATCTACTGCTTTTGAAAAATCACTTCTTGAAGCCGGCTGTGTTTTCTGCGGACAATGTGTAAGAGTATGTCCGGTAGGAGCAATTATTGAGAAAAGTAAAAAAAGTAAAGGACGGGAATGGGAATTTAGCAAAGTGAAGACGACCTGCCCTTACTGTGGTTGCGGGTGTGAAATTGAATTGAATATTAAAGAAGGCGAAATTATTCGTGTGACTTCCGACCCGCAAAGTGCAGTGAACCGTGGGAATCTCTGCGTGAAAGGTAAGTTTGGTTTTGAGTTCATCCAAAGCAAGGAACGATTAACCACCCCTTTAATACGGTTAACGGTGAACGCCAGCCCGCCGGCGAGGCAGGGTGAACGGTTAACTGACTTCAAAGAAACCCCTTGGGAGAAAGCACTAAAATTAGTTGCCGATAAACTTCTTGAAGTAAAAAATAAATACGGTCCCGAGGCAATTGCTGGACTTGCTTCGGCAAAATGTACTAATGAAGAAAATTATCTCTTTCAGAAATTCATGCGTGCAGTTATCGGGACAAATAATGTTGACCATTGTGCACGGTTATGTCATGCACCAAGTGTAACCGGTTTAGCCAAAGCATTCGGTAGTGGTGCAATGACCAATACAATTGCCGAATTAAGAAATGCTGACTGTATTCTAATTACCGGGTCAAATACTTCGGAAACGCATCCAATTATTGCTCTGGAAATAAAAGCAGCGGTCAGACAGAATAATGCTAAACTTATTGTTGCTGACCCACGAAAAATTGAAATGACCAATTTTGCTACTCTTTGGTTACGACATAAACCTGGCACCGATGTTGCCTTATTTAATGGCATCGTCAATGTAATTATTAACAAAAAGTTATATAACGAAAAATTTATCAATGAACACACTGAAGGGTTCAACGAACTTAAAGAAACAGTTAAGAAATATACACCTGAATATGTAGAAAAAATTACCGGTGTACCCGCAGAAGACATTGTCTTAGCGGCACAGATGTATGCCGAAGCCAAAAATGGGTCAATTGTTTACTCAATGGGTATTACTCAACATACCACCGGAACCGATAATGTCGTCGCTTTAGCCAATTTAGCTCTTCTCACTGGACATGTTGGTCGGGAATCTACCGGGGTTAATCCCTTGCGCGGACAGAATAATGTGCAAGGTGCTTGCGATATGGGTGCTTTACCAAACTTTTTACCCGGATACCAAAAATTGGATAATCAAGAAGTAAGAGAAAAAATTGAAAAATTATGGGGGGCTAAACTTCCTTCAAACAGCGGATTAACGGTAGTGGAAATGTTTGATGCTATTCTCAAAGGAAAAATTAAAGCAATGTATATTATGGGTGAAAATGTAATGCTTTCTGACCCAAATATTCACCATGTAGAAGAAGCGCTGAAAAAATTAGAATTCTTAGTTGTCCAGGAAATGTTCCTTTCCGAAACCGCAAAATTTGCTGATGTCGTCTTACCCAGTTGTTCTTTTGCGGAAAAGGATGGCACCTTCACTAACACTGAACGACGCATGCAAAGAGTAAGAAAAGCAATTGAACCAATTGGAGAGAGTAAACCGGACTGGCAAATTATTGTTGAATTAGCCCAAAGAATGGGTTACCCGATGCCTAATTATCAAGGACCAGCAGAAATTATGGATGAAATTGCTTCACTTACACCAATATATGGAGGAATAGATTATTCGCGGTTGGATACCCAAGGGCTATTCTGGCCCTGTCCGGATAAGATGCATCCGGGAACGAAAATTTTGCATCAAAATAAGTTCAGTCGGGGTCTGGGTAAATTTCATCGCTTAGAATATAAGCCGCCTGCAGAGGAAACTGATGAAGATTATCCTTTAATCTTAACTACCGGGAGAATTCTTTACCATTATCATACTGGGACAATGACCCGCAGAGTTGACGGGTTGAACCAGATTGTTCCTACCGGTTATGTTGAATTGAATCCTTCGGAAGGAAAAAAATATGGTTTAAAAGATGGAGAATTGGCAAATGTCTCTTCACGGCGTGGTTCAATTTTAACAAAAGTATCCCTTACCGAAAGAGTTGCCCCCGGTGTAGTTTTCATACCTTTTCATTTTGCTGAAACAGCAGCAAATATCCTTACGAATGATGCGCTTGACCCGGAAGCGAAAATGCCAGAACTGAAAGTCTGTGCCGTGCGTCTTGACCCAGCCGGGTCTGAATTATGAATTATGAAGTATGAATGATGAAGTCAGGTAGAAAAAACTATGGTTACCGCACTTGAAAAATGGGTAGAAGAACAGGCAAAATTAACTAAACCAAAGAAGATTTATTGGTGTGATGGTTCGGAAGAAGAAGCACATAAACTTATAGAAATCGGGATGAAGGAAGAAAAGATTGGCAATGAACCGATTTTCCGTGAATTAAACCAGAAAACTTGGCCAAAGGCATATCTTCATCGGAGTCATCCGACGGATGTTGCTCGGACCGAACATCTCACCTATGTTTGTCATCCGGATAAGGAAACCGCAGGACCAAATAATAATTGGATGAACCCTCAAGAAGCAAAAGAATTACTTACTAAATTATCTGATGGCTGTATGAAAGGAAGGACGATGTATGTTCTCCCTTATATGATGGGACATCCGGATTCACCTTATGCGAAAGCATGTGTGCAACTTACCGATGTTTCTTATGTAGCGATTAGCATGCGCATAATGACCCGGTTGGGTAAAAAGGTAGTAGAAAAAATCGGCAATTCGGAAAATTTTGTTAAAGGACTGCATTCGGTAGGTGATTTTGACCCGCATAAAAGATTTATTATGCACTTCCCCGAAGAACATTTGGTCTGGAGTATTGGCTCAGGTTACGGTGGAAATGCTCTACTTGGTAAAAAATGTTTTTCTTTACGAATCGCTTCCTGGTTAGGATTTCAAGAAGGATGGCTTGCCGAACATATGGTGATTATTGGTGTTGAAGACCCACAAGGTAAGATAACCTACATTTTAGCTGCCTTCCCTTCTGCTTGCGGGAAAACTAATTTAGCGATGTTAGAATCAACCTTGCCCGGATATAAAGTATGGACTTTAGGTGATGATATTGCCTGGATAAATATCGGTCCGGATGGAAGATTTTATGCAATCAACCCGGAGAGTGGACTTTTTGGTGTAGCACCGGGAACATCGATGAAAACCAATCCGAATATGCTACGCACAATAAAGAATGACAAATTTTTCCCCACCCTTTTTACAAACTCGGCATTAAATATTGATACGAACGAACCTTGGTGGGAGGGAATGGATGGTTCTGTCCCTAAAAACTTACTTGATTGGCAAGGTCATCCTTGGAGTCCTGCAAAAGGGACAAAAGCTGCACATCCTAATTCACGGTTTACGGTTTCTATCTATAATTCACCAACTTTATCCAAAGAGTTTGATAATCCAAAAGGTGTGCCAATCTCGGCGATAATAATTGGTGGCCGAAGAACAAAAACAATGCCGTTAACCGTTGAATCTCTTAACTGGGAACATGGTGTATTTTTAGGTGCAAGAACCGGTTCGGAAACAACCGCAGCTGCTGTCCATCAAGTTGGTGTATTACGTCGTGACCCAATGGCAATGCTCCCGTTCTGTGGATATAATATGGCTGATTATTTCCAGCACTGGCTTAATCTGGGAAGAAAAGCAAAATATCCACCAAAAATTTTTACTGCAAATTGGTTCAGGGTAGACGAGGCGGGGAATTTTCTCTGGCCGGGATTCAGTGAAAATATTCGTATTTTGAAATGGATAGTTGACCGAGTGCATAACCCCGATAAAATCGGGGCAAAAGAAACACCACTCGGATTAATTCCCCATATGGAAAATATAAATCTTAGCGGGTTAAATATTACAAAAAAACAATGGGAAGAATTATTTGCTTTCTATCCCGGCGAATGGGAAATAGAACTCAACGAAGTTCAAAAGTTTTTCAGTCAATTCGGTCAAAGAATGCCTGAAAATATTTGGAACGAATTTAAAAAATTAAAAAATAAATTCGGGAGAAGGTGAGGTGAAAAAAATTATGCCTAAAATTTATATTATTGATGTAACCAATCGTGACGGCGTACAGACTGCCCGTTTAGGTTTAGCAAAATTAGAAAAAACTTTAATTAACCTCTACTTGAATGAAATGGGTATCTTCCAATCGGAGTTCGGTTTTCCGGTAACTCGTCATGAAATAAATTACCTTAATGCAAATTTAGAACTTCAGGAAATGGGTGTCCTTTCTCCGATAAGACTGAGTGGCTGGCTGCGGGCAACGGTTAGCGATGTAGAAAAAGCATTCGTCAATGTGCCAAAAATAAAACATTTAAACATTTCCATTTCTACTTCGGACCAGATGATTGTTTACAAGTTCCAAGGTAAGCTTGACCATAAATCAGTGGTTAAGGAAATGACCGAAGCATTAAAACAAGCAAAAAAATTAGGTGCAGAAACGGTTGGGGTAAATGCGGAAGATGCATCCCGGACAAAGATGGAATACCTGATTGAATTTGCTCAAGCAGCAAAAGAAAATGGTGCTGAGCGGATTCGTTATTGTGATACTTTAGGTTATGATGACCCGCAAACAATATACGAAAAAATAAGAACTCTTGCGGAAAGGATTAAAATACCAATTGAACTACATTGCCACAATGACCTTGGTATGGCAGTAGGATGTTCAGTAATGGGTGCGAAAGGAGCAATTGATGCCGGTGTTGACGCTTATATCAATACAACGATAAACGGTATTGGTGAACGCTGTGGTAATGCTGATTTGGTAAGTTGTATCTTAGCAATAACAAAATCAAGCGGATTTTCTACTGAAGGAGGAGCCGCCTCCGGTAGAAAGAACAAATATATTCTTGATGAACGAATAGATTTAACTAAAGCTTGGAAAATTGCCAAGTATGCTGCCTATGCCTTCGGTGTCCCGATACCAATAAATCAACCGGGAGTAGGAGCTAACGCTTTCGCTCACGAGTCCGGTATTCATGCTGACGGAGCGTTAAAAGATTGGCGTAATTACGAACTTTACCATTATGGAGAACTCGGTCGCGGAGAACCAGAAATTATTGAAACCGGAAGACATATTGTTGCCGGTGAATATAGCGGGATTAAAGGATTCCGTAATGTTGCCGGCAAATTGGAAATTGAATTTAAAAATGACCAAGAAGCGACAAAAGTTTTAGAATTAGTTCGTTACGCTAACGTGCATACCCAAAAACCAATCACTGACGATGAACTGCGTTTTATTGCTAAATATCCTGAACAAGTAAAGAAAATTCTTACGGTTACACCCTGATACACAAAAACGCTAATTATCCGCAAAAACGCTAAAAAAATAATTTGGCGATTTACTACTGTTTAGCGCTTTGGCTGAAACTCTAATGAAAAAGATTTTCCTTCCTCTTTTATTATTCAGTATATCTTTTTATTCTGTATTACCCTGGTGTAGAATCTATGCAGAAGAAGTTCGGAAACCTGCCGTGGCGGGACAGTTTTATCCTGCTGACCCTAAAGAATTAAGTCAACAGATTGAACAATTTCTTTTGAATGTAAAAAAAGAAGAAATTCCCGTTCTCCGTAGTACTACGAAGGATGAAAAAGGAGAGTTAACTGCAATCCTTGTGCCTCACGCGGGGTATATCTTCTCCGGACAGGTTGCTGCTTACGGGTTTAAACTTCTTGAACAGAAAAAATTTGATACGGTCATCTTGATTGGTTTAGCCCACCGTTATCATCTCGGGAATAAAGCCGCGGTTTATCCAAAAGGATATTTCCAGACACCGTTAGGAAAGATTAAAATTGATGAAGATATTGCTAACAAACTTTGCCAACTTAACCCTTTAATTGAAAAAAATGTTGAAGCCCATCAGGATGAACATTCCTTAGAAGTAGAACTTCCTTTTTTACAAAAAATTTATACTTCTAACCAACCGCAAATTGTCCCAATTTTAATTGGTAATTCTGACCTGAACACTTGCCGGAAAATTGGTGAAACTATTGCCGAAGTGATTAGCAAAGACCTGCCCACCGACCTGTCCGCCGAAGCGAAAGCGAAGGAGGAAGCCTTGGCTAAGGCGGGGCGAAAAACAAAAAACATATTACTTATCTGTTCCAGCGATATGTCTCATTATCCGGAATATAGTCGTGCTAATCGTGTAGATAAAATGGCTCTTGCGGTTCTGGAAAGACTTAACCCGATTGAATTAAAGGAAACAATTGATGCTTTACTTCTTCAAGGAATACCAAATCTCCATTGTGTATTCTGTGCCGAAGGTGCATTGTTCACTACAATCTATGCAGTAAAAAAATTAGGTGCAAACGAAGTAAAAGTCTTACACTACGCAAATTCTGGTGATGTAAAAACCGGAATGAAAAATCAGGTAGTTGGCTATACTGCTGTTGCTTTTTTAAAAGGTCTAAAAAAAACAATCAGGGAGGAAGAAAAAATGAAAACTGAATTTAAACTTTCACCGGAAGCACAAAAAGAACTTTTAACTCTTGCCCGGGAAAGTATTGAATCTTCGCTGGAAGGTAAGAAGACCGAATTTACACCGAAAAGTCAAGAACTAAAAAATCTTGGTGCGGTTTTTGTTACTTTGCGGAAGAGAGAACAATTACGTGGTTGTATTGGCACAACGATGGCACGCCGTGCAATTTACGAAGAAGTAGCGGAAATGGCTTGTGCTGCCGCATTCCAAGATTACCGTTTTCCACCAGTGAAAAAGGAAGAACTTAAAGATATAAAAATAGAAATTTCGGTTCTTTCCCCACTGGAAAAAGTTAAATCAGCGGAAGAAATTAAACCCAAAATACATGGTGTGTATCTAAGACAAGGAAATTATGCTGGTCTTTTTTTACCCCGGGTCTGGGAAGAAACTGGCTGGAATAAAGAAGAATTCCTCTCCAATCTTGCCAGCCACAAGGCAGGACTGCCTGAAGATGCCTGGAAGAATACCCGAACCGACCTCTACATCTTTACCGTTTTTTCTTTTGAGGAGAAATAACTGGCTGAGAAACATCAGCCGTATGTACCGATTCCCTAATTTTGTGGATTTGTGCAGTTAAATTATGCAATTCATCATCAATCATACGGATTCGTTGACTCATTTTTTGCAAAATTTGTAAAGCAAGATGCGGATTTTTCTTAATCTGTTCAAGAAATGTCTCACGGTCAAATACGGCTAACTTTACATCACCAATTGCTCGGACACTCGCTGAACGGGGACGATTATCAAACAAAGCCATTTCCCCAAAAATATCTTCTTCTCTCAAGATAGCTAATACTGTTTTTTCTCCTTCACTTTCTTTAAATACTTCCACTTCACCAGAAAGAATAACATACATTTCTTTACCGACTTCGTTCTCTTTGATGATTGCTTCGCCATCCTTAAACTCGTGGATACCTTCTTCCAGTTCAGACATTTTTTGGATACCTCCTTCTAATTTATTGTTCTATTTAAGAGAAGATTTAAAATTTTTTGCCACCAGAGTGGTTCTTTATTTCTCTTTAAAACTTTAACCCGTGTTTCTTGTTCAAGTGTAGTCAAACCGACAATCCCCGGTGTAAATCTCACTTGCAATTTTATCATTTCTCCATCTAAAGAAATTTTTTCAATTTCCGTCGCTAAAGGAACATGACCATCCTTTGTCATCCCGCCAAGTAAACGTGCAAGATACTGACCGATATCTCGCTTATCAGTAATAAAAGAATAGACAATATCACCGTTATTTAAATTTTTTGCTTTAACTCCCGGAAAATCATTTACAACTAAATCAATATTCAAAATAACTGGAATAGTTTCATTTTTTTCATTCATCTTTGCGTTTTTGCGTTATTACGCACGCGGATGAAACTTAGCGTAGATTTTTCTCATTTGTCCCAAAGAAACATGAGTGTAAACTTGTGTTGTTTTCAGGCTCGCATGACCAAGCATCTCTTGTACTGCACGTAAATCACAACCCGCATTAAGTAAATGTGTCGCAAAAGAATGACGGAAAATATGTGGTGAAACTTTTTTCTTCAGGCTAATTTTTGTAATATATTTATTAATTAGTTTACGAATATATCTTGCGGATAATCTTTTCCCATAACGATTAACAAAAAGACTGTGCTCCGTTCTCCGTTCTCCCTGCCTCGCCGGCAGGCAGGCGTTTTCCGTTGAGTCCGTAAGAAAATTATTCTTTCTCAAAATTTCTTCACGGTTTTTAAGGTAATGACGTAAAATACCCAATGCTTTCTCACCAATAGGAATAATTCTTTCCCGTGAACCTTTACCCATAACTTTCGCTAATCCATTAAAAAAATCAATATCTTCACAATTTAAACTTACCAATTCAGCAATCCGCATCCCCGTAGAATATAAGGTCTCCAAAATCGCTCGATTACGTAGTGAATAAAAATCAGTCGTTACTATGGAATCAAGTAGCGCGGACATTTCTTTTTCTTCAAGATAATGTGGTAGAAGTTTTTCTTTTTTTGGTACAGAAAGATAAAGTAAAGGATTAGAATTGAATGTCTTCTCCCGTACTAGATATTTAAAAAATGAACGTAAAGATGAAATTTTGCGAATAACACTATTCCGCTTTTCTCGTTGGTTTAATTCAGACAGATAAAGACGAATAAACGAACGGTCAACATTCGTAAGGTCAGTTTTTCTCTTTCTTAAAAAAGAAAAAAACTGCGTAAGGTCAGTTTGGTAACTTTTTAAACTATGCGGAGAAAAATTTTTTTCTGTCCTTAAGTAGAGTAAAAACCGCTTAAGTAAAATTTCCATAAATAATCCGCTATCTGTCTATGAACTTTTAGGGTTATAGGCACGAGTATTCCGACATTTTGGGAAACCCGAACAGGCTAAAAAACTTCCTCTCGGACCAGTCCGTAATAACATCATCCGGCCACACTTTTCACATTTTTCATTTGTTGGTTGGGGAACCGGACGTAAACGCACCATTTCCTTTTCCGCCAGACTCAGTGCTTGCGAAAACGGACCATAAAAATTATCCAATACTTTAGTCCAGGCAATTTTACCTTTAGCAATTTCATCCAAATCTTTTTCCATATCCGCAGTAAAATTTATGTCAACAATTGTTGGGAAATGTTTTTTTATCAGTTCATTTATTGTTTTTCCTAACTCGGTAGGATAAAATTTGCGTTCTTTAAGTTCGGCATATCTTCTTTCCATGATTGTAGAAATTGTCGGTGCATAGGTTGACGGTCTACCAATACCGTATTTTTCTAATGTTTTAATTAGACTTGCTTCGTTATACCTTGCCGGCGGCTCAGTAAAATGTTGTTCAGGCACCAACTTCAACAATTGTAAGTTTTCACCTTCATTCAAGGCGGGAAGAATTTTTTCTTCCTCTTCATCCAATTCGTAAATCTTCAAGAAACCGGGAAATTTTATCTTCTGTCCAGTGGCACGAAAAATACCGAGATTACCTGCCACCTCACCGGTGGCCTGCCGATGAGGCATGGCAGCAATATCTACCGTCATCGTATCAAATATCGCTGGTGCCATCTGACTGGCAAGAAACCTCTGCCAGATAAGTGTATATAACTTTAATTGTTCAGCAGAAAGATAATTCTTTATTTTTTCCGGTTCTTGATAGACGGAAGTCGGACGAATCGCTTCGTGTGCTTCCTGTGCTCCTTTAACTTTAGTTTTATAGATTCTTGGTTTTACCGGCAGGAAATCTTTGCCATATTTTTCAGCAATATACTTCAATGCTTCGTTACGTGCACTTTCGGCAACTTGATAAGAATCGGTCCGATGATAAGTAATTAAACCGACCATCCTTTCTGCACCTAATTCAATACCTTCATAAAGTTGCTGAGCCAAAAACATCGTTTTCTTCGCTGAGAAGAAAAGTTTTCTTGCTGATTCCTGTTGGAGAGTTGCAGTAGTGAACGGTGGCGAAGGTTCTCTCTTTTTTTCCTTAAATACAATTTTTTCTATCAAATAGGTAAGTCCGTTTAAAGAACTGACTATCTTTTCTGCTTCTTCTTGTTTGGGAATAGAAAATTTTTCTAATTTTTTATTTTCATATTCAATTAGTTCGGCAAAAAATGATTCTTTTCCGCTCAAGGCGCCCGCCCCGATTTCATCGGAGGATCCGCCCCCACCTGCCAAGACTTGGCGGGCGGGTCTGGCGAAGGTTTCAGTTTTCTGCAATTCAGCACTAATTGTCCAGTATTCCTGTGCTTGAAATTTTGCAATTTCTTCTTCCCGGTCACAAATCAGTCTTAAAACCACTGACTGCACTCTCCCTGCGGAAAGACCGGATTTTACTTTTCGCCAGAGTAAAGGTGAAATTTTATACCCAACCAAACGGTCAAGAATACGTCTTGCTTGCTGCGCATTCACTAAATTCAAATCTATACTCCGCGGGTTTTTTAACGCTTCCAAGATTGCCCTCTCGGTAATTTCATGAAAAGTAATTCTTTTCACTTTTTCTTTATCCAGTTTAAGTGATTCGGTCAAATGCCAGGCAATTGCTTCACCTTCGCGGTCATAATCGGTAGCAAGATATATTTTTTCCGCTTCGGCACTAATTTTCTTTAATGCGGAAAGAATACGCTTCGCCTTGGGAAGAATGACATAAGAAGGTTGGAAATTTTTATCAGTATTTACTCCTAAGCCATTCGCTGGTAAATCCCGTATATGTCCATAAGAGGATTTAATAATAATATCTCCTTGGTGTGAACCAGAGCGGTTCATACCTTGTAAAAAACGGGATATTGTTTTTTCTTTAGTTGGTGATTCAACAATCAGTAATTTAGACATTTTCTTTACCTATTCCAAACCCGCATTGGAAGCAGGTTCTTGGTTAGACATTGCCACCTAACCGTTGATACATTTTCCCGGCAAGTGGTTTAACTAAACCTTTCATTTCTAAAGAAATAAGAAGTTGCGAAATTTCACCTAACCCTAAACCACTATGTTCAAGCAGAAAATCAATACTCACCGGTTCAAAAGGAAAAATCTCATACATTTCTTTTTCTTCCGTAGATAATTTTTCTCTATCTATTTCTCTTGCTACGGTCGGATGCCATCTCTCTTTTAACGGTTGTATCTCCTCAATAATGTCAGCGGTCTCTTCAACCAATTTTGCTCCTTCTTTAATCAAAAGATGTGTCCCCCGGGAATAAGGTGAAAATATACTTCCTGGAACAGCAAAAACTTCTCTGCCCTGCTCTAAAGCTAACCTTGCTGTAATTAAAGCACCACTTTTAATATCGGCTTCAATAACTACTACACCGAAAGATAAACCGGCAATTAACCGATTACGACGCGGGAAATTAGCCCGCTCCGGTGGATAGGTCATCGGGAACTCACTGAGTAAAGCACCGGAATTAATAATTTTTTCTTCAAGTTTACGATTCTCCGGTGGATAATGTACTGCCAAACCGTTACCAAGAACAGCAATTGTCCTTCCACTCTCTGATAATGCTGACTGGTGTGCCACGGTATCAATACCACGAGCTAAACCACTAATAATCGTAATTTTTGCTTCGGCTAAACCTTTAGCTAATCTCTCGGCAACCATTTTCCCGTAATTAGTTGCCCGCCGTGTCCCGACAATAGAAATAGCAAAAATATCTTCCTCTTTCAATTCGCCACGCAAATAAATTACCATTGGTGAGTCAGGTAAAGTTTTCAGTCCAGTCGGATAATTCTCATCACCCCAAAAAATAAGTTTTATCTGATATTTTTCAATTAATTTAAGTTCTTTGTCTAAATCTATCTCCTTAGGTACGGAAAGAATTTTTTTTGCTAATTTCTCACCAATATCTTTAACTTGACAAAGGTCATTAATTTGTGCAGAGAATATGTCTTCTACCCTACCAAAATGTTCTACTAAATGTCGTATTCTTAAAGAACCGATATCGGGCAATAAATTCAAAAGTAAATAAGCAGACTTTCTATCCATTTGAAGTAATCACTTCTTTGAGGTGATATTACTATTTATCAAACTCAATTTTTATTCCATCACCAACTTCAATTGCTTCCGAACTGGTAATTATTCGTGCGGAAGAATTATTCTCTTTTACTTCAATTATTTCCGCTATTCCGATCCGCTGAATATTTCTTCCTAAAAGTTTACCTGCTTCCGGAAGATAACTCTTCTTTTCTTTCCGAACGACAAAACAATACATTCCTGGTTTTAGCCCTTTTCCACTACCAATATTCAAATAGACCGTGTCTTCTGCACTAATTAATATTTTCTTTTCTTTTTCGCCAGTAATTAAACCATCAAATTGCCAGTTTTCTGGAACAACAAAATTTTCTGGACTAAATTTCATTTTCAGATATTTATCTCGGGAAATAATAATCTCTTCTTTTTTCTCTGTAGATTCTGGAACGTTTACCTCAACAACAGCAGTACTTATTTCTATTTTCTTTTCTTCTCGTAAAGAGACGAGGTCTCTACGAGACTTTTCGTCTTTTATCTCTAAAACCGGAGCAATTTTTTCAACTGGAGTAACTACTTCCGCCGGTGCAACTTTTTCGCTCGGAGTAACTACTTCTACCTGTCCGGTCAGGAAAGGAATAATTAATCTTTCACCCGGATAGATAAGGTCAGGATTTTTTACCCCTGGATTAGCCAAATGTATCTTTCTCCATTCAAAAGGGTTAGTGTAAAATTTTTGGGCTATCCCCCAAAGTGTATCTCGGGGTTGAACAAGATAAATTTTTGAGTTAATCAACTCTTCTTCTTTGGTTTTCTTAACCTCTTCGGTAAAAGCGAAACGACAAATAAGAATCGTCACCAGAATAACGGCTATCCCCAAAGACATAATTTTTCTAATCATCTCTTTATCCTCCGAGAATTGATTTTTTTACTCGTTCTACTACCTCTTTAATTATCCATTCCGGTGTAGATGCTCCAGTAATAATACCAATTTTAGTTTTTCGTTTAAAGTTTTTTAAATCAATTTCTTCAGCAGTTTCAATATGAAATGTATTTCTTTGATACCGAGAACATATTTCAGCAAGTCGTGTAGTATTAGAGGAATTTTTTCCACCAATTACAAATACTAAATCTGTTTCACGAGCTATTTTTTCTGCTTCCGTCTGTCTTTTTTTTGTTGTTGGGCAGAGAGTATTATATATTTTTACTTCTTTATTTTGAAATAATGGTGATTGAAAAAAAGAGATAATTTTTTGAAAATCTTCAGTTGCTTGAGTAGTCTGAGCGACTAAACCAATTTTTTTATTCGCTCCGCTGATTTGGCGGGTCAAATCTTCAACTTTCTCAATTACCTTTGCTTTACCTTGTGCGTAACTGACTAATGCTTCTACTTCCGGATGGTTTCTTTTACCAAAAATAATTATTGTATAATTTTTTTTTGCCAAATTGTTCACTAAATGTTGTATTCTTTTCACATAAGGACAGGTGGCATCTATAATTTTAAGTTTTTTTCTTTTCAATTTTGTTAAAATTTCTCGTGGGACACCGTGGGAACGGATAAAAACTTTACCTCTCTTTTTTATTTGTTCAATTTTTGATACACAAACAAGGTTTTCTTTTTCTAACTTTTCCATCACTTGCGGATTATGAATTAACGGACCTAGGGTATAGACCGGTTCTTTACTTTTATTTAAATGTGCGGTGACTAAGTCCATTGCCCTTTTTACACCAAAACAAAAACCGATATTTTTTGCTAAAATTATTTCCATCTTCATTCTGCACTTCAAATAATACTTCTAACCGTATATACCAACAAGATGCGAGTTTATTCGGCAATTACTTTTTTTCATTTCACTAATTTTTTGCATTACTTCATCAGTAATTTTTTGATAATATTCTCTATCTTTGGGATAATTATCTCCTGAATTAGAAAAATATAAAGGTGGAGCGAAATGTACCTCTAAACGCGGAAAATGAAATAACCGATTGGTATTCCTGATTAATGCCGGAACTATTGGCACTCCAGTCCAGACAGTAAGTATACCTATTCCGGGTCTTCCTCTTAATAATTTACCCGTACGATTACGCGTCCCTTCCGGAAAAAGAATTACCAGTTTACCTTCTTCAAGCAGTCTCCTTGCTCTTTTCAGTGCTAAAATGTCCGATTCACCTCTTTTTACCGGGAAAGCATTCACTCTTCGCAAAATATTCCCAAAAATGGGAATCCGGAAGAGTTCCTGTTTGGCTAGATAGTTGGCTTCCCTTTTCATTGCTGAACCAAGCACTGGTGGGTCAACGAGACTTGAATGGTTGGCAGCGACGATTACACCTCCTTGGGGAGGAATATTTTTGTGTCCATAGACTTTAATCCGCCAAAAAAATTTAAAAATAAGCCAAAAAAACCATTTACCAAATGAATGGACATAATTGATTTGTTTTCTATTGTTTGAGTTCATTCAAAATCTTCCAAAAATCAGGAAAAGATATTTTTATACAGTCAACACTTCCAACTGTAGTTTCCCCTTGAGCAATCAATCCCGCAATCACCAGAGTCATCGCAATCCGATGGTCAGCAAAACTTTTCACCCGTGCACCTTTAAGTTTTGTTGGTCCTTCAATAATCATGCCATCGGGTTTAGTTTTAATCTTTGCACCTAAAAGATTTAACTGTGAAGAAATCGTCTCAATCCGGTCACTTTCTTTATGTCTCAATTCTTCCGCACCACTGATTTCGCTCACTCCTTCTGCCTGAGTTGCCAAAAGCGTAAATAAAGGTATTTCATCAATCATCATCGGTATTTCTTCTTTTTTCAAAGAAACATTTCGGAGTTTACTTGTTTCAACAAGAATATCGGCTACCGGTTCTCCAGAAATTTCTCTTTGGTTAAGTAAAATTATTTTGCCGCCCATTTTTCTGACTACTTCTAAGAAACCGATACGGGTCGGATTAATTCCGACATTATTTATTTTTATCCTTGAATTAGGAAGAAGTAAAGCAAGAACAAGAAAAAAACTTGCCGCACTGAAATCACCAGCAATTTCTAAATCCCGTGCTTCTAAATTAACCGTTCCAGACAAAACAACCTGATTCCCTTCTTTTTTCAGTGAAACACCAAAAAAAATTAACATTCTTTCGGTATGGTCACGCGAAGGTAAAGGTTCAAAGATTGTCGTTTCTCCGTCCGCAAAAAGACCAGCGAGAAGAATCGCCGATTTTACCTGTGCTGAAGCAATCGGAAGATTATAACTAATCGGCTTTAATGGATACCGGCCTTTAATTTTTAGTGGCGGATACTTGTCAGGATAAAGTACTTGAGTAATTGTTTCCCCCGGGCTCATACTTATTGGTGGAATAATTCTAGAACTAGAAATCTCTGCACCCATCATTGTTAAAGGTTCAATAATTCGGTGCATCGGTCTTCTTTTTAAAGAATCGTCACCAGTAATTTCAGTCAAAAACGGGCAGCCGGAAAGGATACCACTTAAGAGACGGATAGTTGTCCCGGAATTTCCGGCATCAAGAATTTTTTTCGGTTGACTTAATCCTTCTCTACCATTTCCGCAGACAATCAAATCTTTTTTATCTTCTCTAATCTGAACTCCCAATTCACGGAGACAGGAAATCGTCCGCGAACAATCGTCAGCAGACAAATAGTTTTTTATTTTAGAAGTACCCTTAGTAATTGCAGTAAGCATTATCGCCCGATGAGTAATTGATTTATCCGCACATACCGTAATTTCACCTTCAACTTTATCTATCGGAAAAATTTTTGAACTATTTTTCTCTATGACTATCTTATTCATAGCAAGTTTTCAATTTAAGATTCGTTAAGAACTTTCTGTCGATAATTTTTTGCTTTTTGAAAAAACTTTTTTAGTTTTTTCCTATCTTTCTTTTTAAGTGAGTTTTCAATTTCCAAAAGAATATTCCTAAATTGACCCAAGGCAGTAATTATCTCTTTCCGATTAGAAAAACTTATATCGGTCCAAATTTGTGGTTCAGAGGAAGCAATTCGGGTTAAATCACGAAAACTCGGTCCTAAAACTTGAGAAGAATACTTGTTTTTATTTTGAGCAATTAAATTTACTAAACCAGCTGCCAGGAGATGGGGTAAATGACTGGAACGGGCAAGAAGACAGTCGTGTATTTGCGGTGAAAGAATTAACACTTTTGCCCCGAGTAATTCCCAAAATTTCTGTATAGTTTCGGTAACCTTTAATGGAGTTTTCTTCGTTGGAGTAAGAAAACAAATTGCTCCTCGGAAAAGGTCAGCCCGGGCATAATCAATACCACTTTTTTCTGAGCCAGCGAGAGGATGGCCACCGATGAAAACAGGTAAGTGGTGAGTGGGAAATGGTGAGTGGGAAAGAAAAGATTCTATAGCAGAGACAATGGGTGCTTTGACGCTGCCAACATCAGTAATAATCGCTCCCGGTTTCAGGTGAGGCAAAATTTTTTCTATTATTGAAGCAATCGTTCCTACTGGTGTAGCAATAATTACTAAATCCGCCTCTTTTACTCCTTCTTTGAAATCAGTTGTGTAATCATCAATCGCACCAAGTTTTTTTGCCTTTATAAGTTTATTTTTGTTTCTTCCAATACCTGTCACCTTACACCTTACACCTTCCACCGCCTTTATTGCCAAACCAATTGAACCACCAATCAGACCTACTCCAGTTATTGCTACTGTTTTTATTTTTTCTAAAAGTTTATTCTTCATAAATTGCGTCCTACTGCTTGTGCTACTTGTTTTAATTCACGCATCAGTTGAACAAACTGTTCAGGAAGCAGTGACTGTGGTCCGTCAGAAAGTGCTTCTTCCGGTTTAGGATGCACTTCAATGAGTAATCCATCCGCACCACAAGCAATCGCTGCTTTGGACATTGCCGGGATATGTTCCCTTATCCCCACACCATGACTGGGGTCAACAATCACTGGCAAATGTGTAAAATGTTTAAGCACCGGTACCGCATTCAAATCTAAAGTAAACCTTGTTGCCTCTTCAAAAGTGCGTATTCCCCGTTCACAAAGAATCACCTTATAATTTCCCTGTGACATTATATATTCCGCCGACATCAAAAATTCTTTAACTGTTGTCGCCATACCTCTTTTCAAAAGCACTGGCTTTTTATTTTTCCCTACTTCTTTGAGTAAATCAAAATTCTGAATATTCCGTGCTCCAATTTGGATAATATCCGCATAATGACTAACTAATTCTACCTGGTTATTCTGCATTGCTTCAGTAACAATTGGCAGTCCGGTTTTCTTTTTCGCTTCCAGAAGATACTCCAATCCTTTCTTACCTAATCCCTGAAAAGTGTAAGGTGAAGTCCGCGGTTTAAATGCACCGCCACGCAAAATTTTTGCACCGGCTTTTTTTATTTCTTGTGCAATTTCAACTAATAAATCTTTTTTCTCCACTGCACAAGGACCAGCCATCACCACAATTTCTTTACCGCCGATTTTCACTCCATTGACTTCTATTACTGTATTTTCTTTTTTAAATTCACGACTTGCCAGTTTGTATGGCCGAGAAATTGGAGTAATAAATTCAACTGTTTCCATCGCTTCAAAAATTTCTCTTGCTAAAATAGCATTCTCACCGATTACACCGATAATTGTCTTTTCTTTACCTTTAGAAATGTGCGGAGTGAAACCTAACTCCCTGATTTTTTTCAAAATCTTTTCTACTTCTTTTTTACTCACACCGTCGCGTAAAGTTAAAATCATTTTTTAATAACTCCTTTCAATTTTTTTTACTCAATCAATTTTGGAATTGTCCTCAGTCTAATTTTTAATTCTTTTTCTGAAGGTAGTGCTAATTTGTACTTAGAAGCAAAAACTTTATTGCTTAATCCACCCAAAACATACTTTGCAAAAATTTCGTCTTTCTTAGCACAGAGAATAAGTCCTATCGGGTCATTTTCATCATTTATCTTTTCATTTTCTTCAAAATAGTTTAGATAAAAGTTCATCTGTCCTATATCAGCATGGTCAAGTTCACCCGTTTTTAAGTCAATCAATACGAAACATTTTAATAGCCGGTTATAGAAAACTAAGTCAATGTAATAATGGTGATTGGCAATGGTAATTCTTCTCTGACAAGCAACAAAAGTAAACCCTTTACCAAGTTCTAACAAGAAAAATTGCAATTTATCAATCAGTGCCTATTCTAACTGATTTTCGGTGTAAGATATTTCTTCTTTTAGATTGAGGAATTCTAAAATATATGGGTCTTTAATTGCATCTTCCGGTTTTTCAATAATCTGTCCTTTCTTTGCCATTCTCATTACTGTTTTGGTATCTTTACTCAAAGCAATTCTTTCAAAAAGCATTGAATTAATCTGTCTTTTTAATTCTCTTACTGACCAGTTATTTTGAATTGCATCCTGTTCATAAAAAGAACGAGCGAGCGATTCTTCCACTTTTAATAATTCACAGTAATGTGACCAAGATAACATTGGCTCAAATTCGCCAGACAGTGTCTGACTTATTTGAGATTTGGCAGACGGTGTCTGGGATTTTTCTTCTTCATTAAATTTCCAAGACAGTGTCTTGGATTTTCCAAAAGTCAAATAAAATTTTCTCATCAATCTCAAATTTTCTGCTGAAAAACCTCTCCCAAAATTGTCTATCAAATCTACAGAGAGTTTCTGTAATAATTCTTCTCCATACTCTGCTCTTACTTTGCCTTTTTGTTCAAATTCTACAATCTCTCTCCCTATCTCCCAGTATGCTAATACTTGTGTTTTGTTTATTTCTCTAACTACTTTAGTTCTTGTCTCAACTAAGATTTTAGCAACTCTATCAAACAAGTCCTTGTAATTTCTCAGGCTTAATTCTCTATTCTCCATTTGAATATTTTTCAATAAATTTTTCAACTTTTCTTTTTGCTTCTTCCAAAAGTTCTTTTGCTTTCTTGTTTACCCTGTAGTTAAATCCATTAGGATTTATACTTCTGGGCGTGCTTCATTAAGACTTAAAAAATTACTTCCGTCCCCATTTCTCCCACTTTCCCTCTCCCACCTTAAGGGGAGAGGAAAACACCAAATTCCCCTCATCTTTTTTTCTTCTCCCTCAGGGGGAGAAGGGATAAAACAAAAAACCTGAACTTACCCTTTCGTTTTTAGAATGAGTGAAATTCAGGTATCATTTGATTTAATATTTTTCATTTCTTGCCACGAATCTTATTGGCGAATATTCGCAAATTTTAATGTATCAATTACTTCACAAGAGTCAAAAACAATCTTCTCATACTCGCGCTGGAGAAGGAGAAAAGTCAACTACGACTTCTGGCTTTCCGGCAAGAATTTCTTTTGCATCAAGTAATTCTATAGCTAAGGGTTTACCTTCGGAATCGTAATCAATGATTACTCCATCTTTAATCTCGTCACTTTCAGCAATTTCACCTTCACGAAAACGAATATAAACTGCATCTGCTTCTTGGTCGTAACGAACTTTCATAACTTTTCACCTCCAATACTTCTTAATTTTTGAGGTTTTATAGGCAGTAACACCTATTTTAGAGCCCCTTTCTTCTTTAAATATTACCCGCACTAAATATTCCCTGTTTTTTAAACTATCAAAATACTTTTTCTGAGCAATTTTTCTTCCTTTTGTACCTTCAATGAGTTGTTCCGGGTTAGCCAGAGTGTCTTTCACCAAATCTTCAGAAATATTTCGTTCTTCAATCTGTAGTTTAATATGCTTTGGTAATACTATTCCCATTTTGCGTTTCTAAAGTGAACCGGTCATCTCAGGAACAGATATTGAGTTTAGTATAATACAACCCTTAAGTAAAGTCAAGATACTGGTTTTTACCTGACTTAACTAACACCCTCAATTACTTCTACCTCTCACCTTAGTCTCCGATGCCTTCGGATACGGAGTCCGATTCAACGTCGGACCTCTCCCTCAAGGGGAGAAGGGGTTCAAAAAGACCAAATTTTGTGTCTTTAGTGTGAATCGTAATGGTTCACACTTTTGCCGAGATTTTCACTAAATGTAAAAAAGCAAAGACCGTCACCGTCCACTGCCTTGCTTTCACCAGAGACCATGTTGGACCATAAAACAAGCATTATAGATGACTGAAATTCCGTATTCTTTTGCTTTTTTAACTGCATTTTCTGACTCGGAGCCGGGTTGCATCCAGATTTCTTTTACTCCGATTTCTTTGCATTCGTCAACGATTTGTTCAGTAATTTCCGGTGGAACAACGGTAATTACTAAATCAGGCACAGTCCCAAGTTCTTTTAGATTTTTATAAATTTTCCTTACTAAAATTTCTCCGTCTTTTGGATTTACACCTTTCACCTTGTAACCGTTTTCCAGTAAATCTTTAAAAATTTTGAATCCATATTTTTCTACATTTTCCGATACACCAACTACAGCAATTTCTTTTTCCTGGATGTTTTTCATCTTGGAGAGTATCCCAGCCTTTAGCCATTAGCCTATAGCCGTCAGATTACAGTCTTTGGGCTAATAGCCAATGGCTAACGGCTAATGGCTATGGAAATAACTTTTTTCAGCGCTTGAATAAATTTTCTATTTTCCTCCGGCAGACCAATGGTAACTCGGATATATTCCGGAAAACCGTATTCTTCCATCGCCCGCACAATTACCCCTTGTTCAAGAAGTTCAGTAAAGACCTTTTTCCCTTCTTTCTTCATTTCAATAAGAATAAAATTTGCGGCTGAAGGAACATAATTCAAACCGAGTTTCTTTAGTTCTTGGTAGAGATATTTTTTTCCTTCTTTAACCAATTGAATACTCTTTTTTATTTGCTCGCCATCATCTAAACTGGCTAATGCCGCCTCTTGGGCTAAAGAATTCACATTAAACGGTGGACGGATTCTCTCTAAGAAGTCAATAATCTCTTTTTTTGCTATCCCATAACCAATCCGCAGACCGGCTAAACCGTAAATCTTGGAAAAAGTACGCAGAATGATAATGTTTTTCCCTCCACGGAAATATTTCAAAGTATCCGGATAATCTTTTTCTCCTTTTGCATACTCGTAGTAGGCCTCGTCAATTATAACTAAAGGCATAGTAGATAAGTGGTTAAGTGGGTATGTGGTTAAGTGGTTGAAGAAACTTTCCATCTCGTCAGCAGTATTGTAGGTGCCGGTGGGATTATTGGGATTAGCGATAAAAATTGCTTTCGTTTTCGGAGTGACTGCTTGCGCCATTGCTACTAAATCGTGGGTAAATCCCACTCCTTTTGAAAAGCGAGATTGCTTCACGGAGCCTGTCCCGAGCGAGATTGCCACTCCCCACCGCTTTGCTTCGCAAAGCGAAGCAGTGGGGGTCGCAATGACAAGCGAGGAGTTCGCAATGACAAAAGGGTAGGGGGTCATCGGCACCGTTACTACTTTACTACCCATCAAGTCGCCTGCCATTTGATAACGGATAAAAGCATGTTCGGAGACAATAATTTCATCTTCTGGATTAAGGAAAACCTTACCAATCAGTTCAATTATTTCATCTGAGCCGTTACCAAAAATAAGATTTTCCGGTTTAACTTGCAACTTTTTAGCTAATTTTTTGCGCAATTCCGGACAACTACTTTCCGGATAGAAATAAATATTTTTTGCACTTCTCTCAAGCGCAGAAATTGCTTTTTTTGAAGGACCAAGCGGATTCTCATTTGAAGCAAGTTTAATAATATTTTTTACTTTCACCCCTTTTTGTCTCAATTCCCGTTCTAATTCTGCTATCGGTTTACCTGGAATATATGGTTGAAAACTAAATACCTCTTTTCTCACCAGCTCTTTTATATCCTTTTTCTTCATTTTTTTGATTTCCGCTACTCTATCTCAACTAACTACTTATCCACTTAACCACTTTTTTTGTTTCACCTTATCCAATTGCCTAATCACCTTTCTTTCACTCTGCTCTCGGATAGGAACCTAAAATTTTTAAATAGAGACACTGTTCTTCCAATTCATTGAGTGCTTTTTTAACTTTACTTTCAACAATATGTCCGGCAAAATCAACAAAAAAGATGTATTCCCAAGCTTTCTTTTTCGTCGGACGGGATTCAATCTTGGTAAGATTAATATTATTTTTCTTAAAAGGCACTAACATATCATGTAAGGCACCAATCCGGTCCTTAATTGAAAATAGTATTGAAGTCTTATCCATACCGGAAGGAGCAGGAAAATTTTTGCTAATCACTAAAAAACGAGTGAAATTATCACTCCGGTCTTCAATCCGGGAAGCAACAATTTTTAAACCGTATAATTCAGCGGCTAAATCGCTGGCAATCGCTGCAGCAGTAGATTCTTTTTTTACTTTTTGTGCTGCTCCCGCAGTTGAAGCGGTCTCAATTAATTCCGCATTGGGTAGATGGTCTTCCAGCCAATTACGACACTGAGCCAATGCTTGCGGATGAGAATAAATACATTTTATTTTTTGCAAATTTTCCTCACGAGATAGTAAATAATGTGAAATTTCCAAGAGTGTCTCGGCACAGATTTTTAGGTCGGATTCAATAAACATATCTAAAGTATGATTCTCCACCCCTTCGGTAGAATTTTCAATCGGTACTACTCCGTAGTCAGCCCTTTCTTTTTCTACTTCGGCAAAAACATCAGAGATAGATTTAGCTGAGATATATTCGGCTGATTTGCCAAAATTTTTTATTGCTGCCTGATGAGTAAAAGTTGCCTCCGGACCTAAATAGGCAATCTTTAGTTTCTTCTCCAAACTGCGGCAAGTATGCAGAATTTCGGAAAAAATTTCTTTCACCGCTTCTGATGATAACGGACCTTGGTTATTTTTTATTATTTGGGAAAGTATTTCTCTTTCTCTTTCCGGTGCGTAATACTGCTTTTTATGTAAAGATTTAATTTTACCAATTTGTTTAACTAATTTTGCTCGTTGATTAAGTAATTGAAGAATTTTTGAATCAAGTGTATCTACTTGGTTGCGCAACTTTTTTAATTCCATTTTTTAAGTTACCCTCCTTCCCCTCACCTTTATCCCTTCGGGCTGAGTCCCCCTCAGGACGAAGCCTCTCCCTTGAAGGGAGAGGGATGGGTGAGGGTGTAGCATAATCAAACCCATCATCCGTCCGGCTTTTTCTTTTTCCAAGTGATAAGAAAAAAATAAATCATTCCGGCAACTTGTG
Organism: Elusimicrobia bacterium UBA5214; assembly: GCA_002412545.1. GTDB lineage: Bacteria > Elusimicrobiota > UBA5214 > UBA5214 > UBA5214 > UBA5214. Next base: position 43,830 of record DHVG01000015.1, read on the forward strand.
CAGTAATCACTAATAAAAATATTCTTTTTTTTTACTCCTGCCGATAAGAGTTGTTCATAATTAAGTTTGGTCAGGTTTACTGGATAACAACAGGAATGAATATGCGGACCGATGGCAATAAGAAGATTAGCCGGGTTAGAATTGTATTCATTTTTTATCATTTCTACTGTTTTCTGAGCAATCTCCTGAGTAGTCCCTTTTCTGCCTGCATGGATTAGACCAATAATTTTCTTTTTCTTTTCAACAAAAAACATTGGTAAGCAATCAGCGGTGAAAACAATCAAGGGTATATTTAAACAATCAGTCAACAAAGCGTCAACTGAAGAAATTCTTTTCCCGAGATGTTCTTTTCTAACTGAAAATATTTTATCCCCGTGGACCTGTTCCGCAGAAACAACTGAAAGAGGGTTAATTTTTTCTTTTTCACAAATTCTATTTAGTATTTCCCTATCCCGCAAATTGCCGTTTGCCCGTAAAGTAAAAAAATGTTTTAACCAAGGAATATTTAAGAAATCTGTTTCGTATAGAAGACCATTTTTTATTTGCCAAGACATCGTTCTTTTGAAGATTAAGTCGGTTTTCTAAATTTACGACGCAGGAATGCTGGTCGGTCAAGTTGAGCAAAATATTCTTCGGATAAAGAAGAGGGAGTTTCTTTAGCCCGGGGAACTTCCTTTTGTTTTCGTGTTGGCAGGAGAACTCTCCGCGCACTTAATCCCGTAGCAATAACCGTAATTTTTACCCGCTCTCCTAAAGTATCATCAAGCACCTGTCCATAGAAAACATGTGCTTCCGGAGAAACCGATTGATGGATTACACTCATTGCCTCTTTTACTTCAAGAATTGTTAAATCCTTACTACCGGTGATGTTTACCAATACACCTTTAGCACCATCAATAGTAACATCTTCTAAGAGAGGTGAAGTAACCGCTTTCTCTGCTGCCAGCAAGGTTCTTCCTGGACCTTCACCATAACCAAGACCCATCAATGCTTTCCCGGCACCGGTCATAATACTTCTTACATCCGCAAAGTCAACATTTATTTCACCCGGGGTAGTAATCACATCGGTAATCGCCTGTACTGCCTGACGCAGAACATCGTCAGCAATCTGGAATGCTTCCAGAAATTTTGTTTTTTCGTCAATAACCTGGAAAAGTCGTTCATTTGGGATAACTAAAAGTGTATCCACATGTTCACGTAATTCTTTTACCCCGTTCTCTGCTTGCATTGCCCGGACACGATGTTCAAAAGCAAAAGGTTTGGTTACTACACCCACGGTCAACGCACCTAAAGATTGGGCAAGTTCGGCGGCTATTGGTGCACCACCGGTGCCCGTTCCGCCACCCATACCGGCGGTAACAAAAACCATATCCGCACCGGTCAATACTTCTTTAATCTGTTCGCGACTTTCTTCGGCTGCCTGCCGACCAACTGTTGGATTACCGCCTGCACCTAAACCACGAGTGATTTGTTCACCGAGTTGCAATTTAACATGAGCTAAAGAACGACGCAAATCTTGCACATCAGTATTGGCAGAAATAAACTCTACACCTTTAACTCCGGAACTAATCATCCGGTTGACTGCATTGCCACCCGCACCACCAACACCAATAACCTTGATATTTGTTGGATGCTCACGAAAATCTTCAGTAAAACGTATCCGAATCATTTTTTAAAAGAATTCATCAACCCACCGACGAAATTTTTTAGCTAAAGTTGTTTTTTTACGATATTTAGTTAAACTTCTACCAACCTGTTCACTAAAAGTATATTTAAGTAACCCACATACAGTTGCATAGGTAGGGTCATGAGTAATTTCTGCAAGATTACTGGTAATTTCCTGAGGTAAACCTAACCGTGCCGGTAGACCAAGACTTTCCTCCGCGGCATAACTAATCCCTTTAAGCAAAGAACCACCACCAGTCAAAATTACACCCGCAGGTATCTCTTCAGCAAAACCAGAATTTTGTACCTGCTCATTCACTAAGGAAAAAATTTCTTCTACTCTTGGTTCAATAATTTCGCAGACCGTCCGGCGAGAAACCGAGCGTTCACTTCGTCCATCAACACTTAAATATCTGACTTCCTCGTTTTCTTTCTCTTTACTTTCCAGATAGCCAAGTAGTGCTACACCATACTTTTCTTTAATTTCCCGGGCCACTGTACCGGAAGTGCGTAACCCGTAAGCCAAATCACGGGTAATCGCTTCGCTACCTAAAGGCAACTCTTTAGTATAATGCACACTGCCCTTCAAATAAATTGCTAAATTAATTGTATCTCCACCAATATCAATAAGTAATGCACCCAATTCTTTTTCTTCCGGAGTAACCACCACTTCACCCACGGCTAATACCCCAAGCACAACATCTTCCACTGTAAATCCAGCACGGTTTATACATTTATAAATATTATTCAAATGTGAAGTGGAAGCAGTAACAATATGCACAAATACACCTAAATGACCGCCTTCCATACCTACAGGATTATTTACTCCCGCCTGACGATCAATTGAAAAATCCTGTGCTAAAGTATGAATAATCTCACGGTCAGCAGATACCTGCACTGCTTTCGCAGCTTCAATTACTGTAGCTACATCCTCAGCTGTAATCTCTTTATCACTACGCGAAATATTGATTGCTCCCCGATGGTTAAATGATTCAATATGTCCCCCACGAATAGCCACATATAAGGAACGAATATCCGTATTGGCAGATTTTTCTCCTTCTTCAATAACTTTAGTAATCGCATCTACGGTCTCTTCAATATTTACTACCACCCCACCTTTAAGACCACGACAGCTAACTTTACTTGCACCAATAATTTTAACCTTATCTTCTTCCCTGCTACCTACGAGACAGATAACTTGTGAAGACCCTAAATCTAAACTTGTGATAATTTCTTGTTTAGCCATAGTTTTATAATCCTTTAAGGTAATTAATTCATTGAAGTGATTACCTGTTAGTTTTGGACAATAATTCCTCCTTCCGGATAAAAACTTAAATCTACAATATTAGTTTTTCCCTTAACAGTACCAGTTCCCATCTTTTCGGTCAAATCAGATAACACCGAAAGTAAATGTCGCATTTTTTCTTTTGCCCTATTAATTTCTACCGACTCTTTGAAATTATTTTCTTTTTCACCCCAGATAATTTTTTCTCCTGTATCACAAACAAAAACCAGAATATTATTTTCTAAAGTATAGATTTTTTTTATCTTTTGATACAAACACATATCTTCTTTCTTCAGCCAAACAAGGAAATTGATTACTTTATTAAGATTTTTCTCATCTTCAGAAATTACCGGAAGTTCTTCCCCAAAAGAAAGAGAAAAAATTTTACCCTCTTTATCAATCGCTCCGTCTCCAAATAAAGCTAACGGTTCTCTTTTCGTTAAAGAAAGAATTATTTTCCCTCCCAGTGCGGGTCTAATTTTTACTTCTTTTATTTCCGGGAAAAAAGCAATAATGTTTTTCTTTAATTCTGCCGTAGAGAAAAATAAACTCTTTCCGATATACTTATCAAGAAAATTGTTCAATTTTTCATCTAAATACTTATCATTATTCCTTATTACAAATTGTTTAATTACTACTTTATAATTTAAATAATTATAGAATTTTTTACCAAAAAATGCTACACTGCCAACAAGAAGAAAGAAAATTATTAATCGGGAAATGAAACGAAAAAAAATTTTACCCCAGCGTAAATGGTCTTTTCTCCGCCGATAAACTTTCTGTATCCTTTTGTTCATTGATTCAAAAACGTTAGGTCGGTTGAGTCCGTTATTTCGGTTAAGTCTGTTTGATCGGTTAATTTCATTAGGTCCGTTGAGTCAGTTAGGTCAGTGGCCAGTTTAGTCAGTTAACGAAACTAACGGGAATAACCGACTAAACGGTCTAAACGGAGTATTTAATAATTTTTAAAACCAACTGGTTAAAACTTATCCCAACCGCACGTGCTGCATCCGGTAAAAGAGACATCTTCGTCATCCCGGGGATAGTATTAATCTCCAGCACCCAAGGTTGCCTTCTTCTATCCACCCGCAAATCTACCCGACTGTAAGCACGACAACCTAAAGCATGATGTGCCTGCAAAGCAATACGCGCAGTTTTCTCGGCTACTTTTTTCTCTAACCTCGCCGGGATAAGATGTTCCGACCCACCCGGTGCATATTTTGCCTGATAATCATAAAATTTAGATTTCGGGACAATTTCAATAATTGGTAAAGTTCTCTCACCAAGTATACCCACGGTTACTTCTTTACCCGGAATATATTCTTCAATTAACACTTCCTTATCTAACTTTTTTGCTTTCTTTATCGCTGAAGAGAGTTCTTCTTTTTTCCTCACTACACTTACTCCAATCGCTGAACCCTGTGCTGCCGGCTTCACCACCACCGGAAGTTTTAATCCTTGTAACTGGTGACTGGTAACTGGTAACTGGTTAACGACAATCCAAGGCGGTGTCGGTATCCCTTGCTCGGAAAAAATCCGTTTCGCATAAATTTTATTCATCGCTAAAGCACTAGCCAGCGGACCCGAACCAGTGTAAGGAATGCCCAAAATTTCCAAAAGTCCTTGAATTCTACCATCTTCACCAATCGGTCCGTGTAAGGCAAGAAAAACAAAATCAATTTTATATTTTTTTAAATTTTCTACAATGTTCTTATCTACATCAATACCGATGACTTTACATTTTTCTTCCTTTAATGCTTGAAGCACCGCTTTACCGGTCAGTAAAGAAATTTCTCTCTCCGCTGACCACCCACCCATCAATACTGCTATCTTCTTACGCTTCAATTTTTCTTTCACGAATGCACACGAATCACTACCACGAATACTCACGAATTCCCCTCCTATAATATCTTCCTTTAAGTAAAAGAAAGTTCCAAGTAACTCATAGCACGACCAGACCTCTCGCTTGCTCTTGGAGAGTTTCAGGGTTCTTTTTCGAACGCTTACGCACCCTTTAGAGTTTTGGGAGTTTCTCTGAACGACATCAGAGTTTTTTCGGTAGACCATGACCTATCGGGACGCTTCTTGATTCTGGTCAAAAAATCATAAAGTGAAGAGAAGATTCCCAAAACTCTTCCACCTTTCTCTTCAAAGAATTACTGAGTGAGAAAAAGGTTCCCGAAACTCTACTCTTTAATTTCCTAAGATCTTGATTTCCAACTCCAAATCAACTCCAAATTTATTTTTTACTGTATTTTTTATTTTTCTAATCAAATAAAGCACATCTTTTGCTTTCGCCTTACCTCGGTTAAGAATAAAATTTGCATGTTTTTCGGAAATATACGCATCACCATATTTTACCCCTTTCAACCCTGCTTTTTCAATCAATCTACCCGCATAATCATCGGGCGGATTCTTAAATACTGACCCGGCACTATATCCACGTGGTTGTTTTCCCCAACGTTCTTTTAACCTTTCCTTAATAACTTTTATTATCGTCTCTTTTTTACTTTTTTTCAACCTTAACCAGCAAGAAAGAATCAAACTACCCTTAGGGAAATTACTTCTCCGATAAGAAAAATGTAAGTCCTTTTTCTTAAAAATCTGAATTTTGCCGTTCGGTTTCATTATTTTTACCGAATCAACCAAGTTACCAATCCCTTCTTTCGGATTACCGGCATTCATTACTAATGCACCCCCGACTGTCCCCGGAATACCAGCAAGAAATTCTATCCCCTCCAAATTATGCTCGGCAGAAATTTTTAACAATTGGAAAAGTCCTACTCCCGCACCTACAAAAACCGAACGATTTTTAAATTGAATTTTCCTAAAATCACCTAATAACCTAATTACTATCCCTTTTATTCCCCGGTCTTTTACTAAAACATTTGTCCCTGCACCGAGCAGAAAAACTTTTGAATTATACTTTTTTGCTATTTTTAGCAAATTCGCTAATTCGTTTCTATTTGCTACTTCTACGAAATACTCCGCTGGTCCACCAATCCGTAAACTGGTATGTTTTGCTAACAACTCCTTAAATTTTACCTGCGGACAAATTTTTTTTATTTCAGTTTTTATCATCTTATCCACTTTTACTTAATAATCTTTTAATTCCCTTCAGAGTGCCTTCAGCCCTGAGGCTTCAGGCCGAAGGGAACCTTCCGTCCCACCCGCCGAATCAGCGGGGTCAGGTAAGATTCACAATATAAGTTTTCAAGAATTTTTCTATTGCTTTTACCGTTTCATCCTTAAATTTTGGATGACTCTGTGCTATCCAGAGAGTAAAATTATACAATTCTTGCGTATTTACTTTCAGCCATTTTTTATTTTTATAAAGAAATACAAACAATGCAGTCATCGCAATTCTTTTGTTCCCGTTTTGGAACGGATGATTTTTAATCATCAGATAAAAAAGGATACTCGCTTTAGAAACAAGAGAAGGATAAAGTGATTTTCCACTAAAACTTTGGAATGGATTAGCAAGACAACTTTCTAATATATTCGGGAATCGTGTAGAGAAATCAGGAATAGGCTCGTTAAATGAGAGAATTTCTTTCGCCAACCGAAAGGCAATGTATTCAACTTCTTTTACGGTAATAATCTGCATTATTCTCTGCCTAAAAGTCGCAAAACCTCTCCGTATTCCTGCACAGTTTTTCTTATTGCATTGTCAATCTCTTTTTTATCTTGCTCATTTAAATCTTTACCGATAATCCCGGAAATATATTTTTTAGATATGGCAAAATTCCTACCGATTTTCACTGCCCTGATTTGACCTTTCCTAACTTTTTTATAAACCGCAATCCTGGAAATACCCAATAATTTCGCTAATTCAGGAATAGTAATGTATTTATTCTCCATCATAACCCCTCCCATCAGTGAGTTCGTTAACCATATTTGTCCAGATTAACCGATGTTAACCTTATTTTTACAGGTTAACATAAATCTTTTAAAAAGTCAATAGAAAATCCTTTATCCAATCCGACTTTTCTTTCCCCCGGACAATTTTTAATTCCCTTCAGGGTGCCTTCAGCCCTGAGTCTTCAGGCCGAAGAGAACCCTCCGTCCAAATTTTCCTGTTCAATATTCATCCCGTAAAACGTAGAAGCGTAACCGACCCTTACCTGTCCACCGAAGCCTTGGCGTAGGTGGAAGGGTCGGCTACCTCTACCTCTTTTCGGTCACAGTTGTCAAGTAGCGTCCCCTACACTCGATTTATCAATTTTTCCCGTTCCGATTTTCCCGATTTTTTTCTAAAATTTATATGTAATAGAAATTGTCTGATAACTTCTTATGGAGGGTTCTTCGAAATCTCTTTTATCATAACCTAAATCAATTTTTAAATGATTGCCTATTATAAATCCAGTTCCCAAAGATAACTCATTTATCTTCGAATCGCTGGACTGGTATCTTTTAGCAAAACCGCCTCTCAGACTAATAATTCCTTTAAAATAATTTATAACAAAACCTATCTTCAAAAGGGTTTCGTCATCTTTGAGAGCATTCATTTGTTCTCGGTCCTTCCAGTAATTTTTGTATTGAAAATATTTTCCTTGATCGGTTCCGGTTTTTTTTATTCTTCTGAAATCAGACCATTTTCTATTTTCGTACTCGACCGATAAAATGGTATTCTCTAAATGGAATGAAATACCATTGGTATGACGAAAGGGGATTGAGTCAGAACCAGTAAATTCAATTCCTTCTTTATTAGCTTTCCTTTCCCAATTAATCTTATAGGGAAGTCTCATGTTACCTCCCAAATTGCACCACTTTGCAAGTCTGATAAGATAACCAATGCTGTATTCCCATCCTACTCCTTTCTGCTCAGAAATAAATTCCGTAGCAAACCAAGGTAGTTTGACTTTCTCGCTTTGTAAGACTTGACTCAGACTCACACCCAAAGACATATAAGAAAAGATATTAATTCCATAAGAAAAAATAGATAGTCTATGGGCAATCTTGTCTTCAGAGTTTAAATCACTATCAAGAAGGTAATAATCAATTGGCAGATAGCTCCCAATGCCTACTGTCCCAAAACGGGTAGGATATGCAAAACCAAAGGATGCAAGAGAAAAATGTTCAGATTGTATAAACGAAGAATTGAAAATACTAACACTACTTTCAATTTCAGGTTTTAGAATCTGGCTTAACCCCGCAGGATTCCAGTAAATTGACGAAACTTCATCAGCAATTGAAACATAGGATCCGCCCAATGAAGTTGCTTTGGCACCGACATTTACATTAGGAGTAATTATGGGATATTCTACGGTGTTCCCGTAAGTATAGTCTTTCTCAAAAACAAAGGAAACGAAGACAACCAACAAAAATTGGAAACATTTTTTGATAAATTTAACAATTCTGTTTAGCATTATCTTGAGAATAATTATAGAAGTAATTGAGACGGAGGTAATTAAAGAATTAAAATTGTCGCTCTTCCTTCCTAAGAATCAATTTGTGCTAATTGCTCAATAAACTGTCTGATTTTTTCCAAAGCAATTTCAGCCTCACAACCATAGGCAATAAACTCAATAGTGTCTCCCTGTATAGCGGCAACACCCATAAGTGTGAACACTGACTTTATATGGAGAAACGGACGACCCTGAAGGATAAAATTGTAATGTTCAAGACCGGGCTTATGAATAAAAACATCACAATCAAACCCTTTAACTACGGATACCAGTGTTGAAACCGGATTCAGATGTAAACCCCTTTTGTTCGGAATGGTAACTCGCAAAGAATAAAAATCATTATGCTCAAGTGATTCACAACAAGAACGCCAGATTTTTGCATATTTCTCACGCCACTCGTGAACCGCACGCTCTTCACCGATATCGCACCCTTCTTCTTGAGAACGAAAATATTTATGTTTAATAATTTCCATTTTCTGTGCTTGCATATCTTTTTCCTGTTTGTCGCGCAGCCACTCCTCTCTATATTCCTTGATAAAATCAGATAAAGCTTGCTCAATTGAGACTTCACATCCTAATTCCAAACTCATGTAGTATTTATGTTCTTCAATCGCTTTCAGTTCAGCTGGGGTCAAGTCCTGAACCTTGAAATTAATCTCTTCAGGAAAAGACTGCTCCTTTTTTTCCATTTTCTTACCCTCGCTCATTGAAGAAACTTACAAGAACTACTTTTAGAAATCTGTGTAACCCGGTTTCTAATCCGCGTAATCTGTGTCAAAGTATCTTCAGCAGTTCTTCACCGAGTTTCCAGACATCACCGGCACCGAGAGTCAATACAATATCGCCGGGTTTGAGTTCTTTAACTAACTTACTCACTTCCCCACTGCTAAACATATTTACATTCATACCTTTTTTCTTTATGGAATCATAAATAAGTTTTGCGGATATTCCGGGAAGTGGTTTTTCTCCTGCCGGGTAAATTTCCATCAACTTAATTATATCCGCTTGAGTAAAAGCTTGCCCGAATTCGTCAGCTAAAATTTTTGTTCTTGTATAGCGATGGGGTTGAAAAATAACAATTAATCTATTTTTTGCCCAGCGTTGTTTTATTGCCGAAAGAGTTGCCTTGATTTCACTCGGATGATGTCCATAATCATCAATTACCGTGATGCTATTTTTCTCTCCTCTCACCTGTAAACGGCGTTCTATCCCTTTAAACCCGGCAAGTGCTTTCTTAATTACCGGGAAATTAATTTCCAAATTTATCGCACAGGCAATTGCGGCTAAAGCGTTGGAAATATTATGTCTCCCCGGTAGATGTAAATTCACTTGACCAATTTTCTTCCCTTGAAAATAGACAGTAAATTTAGATTCCCAATTGTCGTAAATTATATCCTTCGCCATAAAATCAGCGTTATTTTCTAACCCATAAGTATAAAATTTCCGTTCAAGAGAAGACAGGATTTTTCTTATTCCTGGGTCATCAAGACAAAGGATTGACCAACCGTAGAAAGGAACCTTATTGATAAACTGCACAAATGTATTTTCTAATTTTTCCATCGTTCCATAATGGTCAAGATGGTCATCATCAATATTAGTCACAATTGTAATCGTGGGTGAGATTTTCAAGAATGAACCATCACTTTCATCGGCTTCAGCAACCAAAAAGTCACCTTTACCGAGTTTCGCTCCGGTATCCAGACCACGCAAACGTCCACCAACGACTAAAGTCGGGTCAAAATTTGCTTCGGAAAGAATCGTCCCAATTAAAGAAGTAGTCGTCGTTTTCCCATGTGTCCCGGCAATAGCAATTGTGTATTTCAAGCGGGCAAGTTCAGCGAGCATCTCCGCACGCGGAATTACCGGTATTTTTTGTTCCAAAGCCGATAATACTTCCGGGTTATCTTTAGTAATTGCACTGGAAACAACAACTACTTGTACACCGGCAATATTTTCCCGCTTGTGCGCATAAAAAATCCTTGCTCCTAATTTTTTAAGTCGTTCGGTCACTTCGGTCTCTTTCAAATCCGAACCACTTATTTGGTAACCCAAATTCAATAGTACTTCGGCAATACCTGACATACCCGAACCACCAATACCAACAAAATGAATTTTTTTAATTTTTTTAAACATTTTCTCACCCGCTAAAACGCTAAAATAACCGCCAAAACGCTAAACTTCCGCTAAAACGCAAAATGGTTTTCTTCGCAAAAACGCCAAAAAAACGCAAGTCGCCAAGAAATTTTTAGCGCTTTTACGGACCTTTTGCGCTTTCGCGTTTTATTTCAAGAATTACTTTTTCTCCGGGTTTAATTCGCCATTGCTGAGCAAGATTATCTTCTCTCAGAGCAATTTCTAAAAAACCAAAACTATCCCAGAGTAAACAAGGTTCACCTTTCTTTACTTCGCTATAGGATGAACTTAACCGACTGAAAATCTTATTTTTTATTCTTAAACTAAAATTCTGTTCTAAAAGTTTACTAAACTCTTCCTGTGCAAAATTGCTTACTAAATTTCCAAAATGGTCAATATAGATTATTTTACCAATCCACCGATTATTCTGGTGGACAACTTCCGGGAAAGGTATCTTTTTAATTTTATCAATTTTTGGCCCAAAATTTTTTATTTTTTCTCCTTTAGCCAGCCAACCGACAACCGGGGCAAAAATATCTCTTCCTTGAAAAGTGTTACTTACTGGTTTTAAAAAATATTTTTCATTCTTTACTTCAATAATTTTTTCTGGTTTTTCTTTCTTTAATACCCAAGAAAGTATACCATTATCCGGAGCAAGAAAAAAATAATTTTTTGTTTTCACTAAAACAATTTTTCTTTTTCCACCGACTTCCGGGTCAACTACGGTCACAAGAATTGTTCCTTGCGGAAAATATTTATAATTACACATTAAAAGAAAACTTGCCTCTTCAACTTGATATGGACGAACTTGATGACTTAAATCAATAATTTCTGCTTCCGGAGAAATACTTTTGATTACTCCTTTCATTATTCCCGGAAAAGGTGAACCTTCACCAAAATCAGTGATTAAAACAATATACTTTCTAACCATTTCCGTGTTTTCAGTTTTATTTCAGGATAATTTTCTTTGTTTAAATACAATACCTCGGTATTGGCAAACTTTTTTATTTCATCAGTGAACGGTTGCGAATGTAACCTGATGGTTGCTAAAACTTTCTTCTCCGAATTTAAACATTTAACTAAAATTTCACGGAATTTATCGGAAAAGATTTCCATCTGTCCGATTTCGTCAATCACAATCACTTCTTTTTTTGCTAATGCTTCTTCCAGTGCTTCCACCCCGACTTTTTCCAATGCTTTCAAATCAATACCATATTTACCTAATTTCGCTTGCCCTTTCATCTTTTTCTGAGCAAGAATTGCCTCTTGATTAGAAAAAGTTTTCAAAAGAAATCCCCAGCGTTCACCTTCTTTACGAAATTCTTCGGTATAAAAACCACCAATCTTCTCCCAGTAAGGCAAACAAACCTCTTTAATCAGTGTCGTTTTCCCTACTCGCGGATTACCACTAATAAACAGATTCTTCTTCATAGTTCGGTTTACTCACTATGATCCTGAGCCTTGCCGAAGGGTCATTTCACTCCCCATAATTTATGTTTTTGACGAATAACACGCACATCGTTTAAACTATTCTTCGCTAAAGTAGCCCAAGAAAGTATTCTTTTTCTTTCCGGTGGATATACCCCACGCCTCTTCGGCCATGCCTCGTCGGCGGGTCGCCGATGAGGTGACGGGTCGCCGATGAGGCGACCGTTACTCGGTGTAACCGGCTGTAAAACTAAAGGTATTTCCGGATCAACCGTTTTAATTAAATTTATACTCTTTTTTATTTCTTCGTCAAGAGTTTTTTTTGTCAAAACAATTTTTACAAAAATTTTTACTGGTTGGCTGGTTGGCTGGTTGGCTAATTTACTAATTTGTTCATCCTTCGTCCCGACGGAACCGTCGGGACTACGGAGAACGGACAAAAAGTCATAATGTTCAGAAAATAAATCCTTCCCGGTAGCACTGGGCAGTTTTATATCCATCGCAATAAAATCTATTAAACTAACAATTTTTTTTAATTCTTGCGGTAAAGTTCCATTTGTCTCCAGATATATTTTTAATCCTAACTTTTTAATCTGGGGGACTAATTCTTCTAAAAAATTTACCTGTAATAACGGTTCCCCACCAGTTACTGACACCGAGTGGAAGTAACCTAAGTTATGAGTTATGAATGATGAATTATGAGTTAAAAGGTCGATTAAATCTTTACTAGAAACCGGATTTATTATTTCTTGTTTTTCACCTTCCACTTTACACTTTACACTTTTCACTTTGCTTTCTGGAGTATCACAATAATCACAATCTAAATTACATCCAGCAAAACGGATAAAAATCTGTTTTACTCCTTGGTATATTCCTTCCCCTTGTAAAGAAGTAAAGATTTCGTTTATATAGGCTGATTGCATTTTTGTATTCCGAATTTTACGAATGAAGCTCTCCGCCCCAAGGAACGGAGTATCTGAGCGAAATTCTTCCGAAGCACACCCCCAGTTTTGTCGGTAGACCATGCCTGCACCTGTGAAGCCTGCACAGGTATCGCAGGCACAGGTGTGAAGCCTGCACAGGTATCGTCGGTAGACCATGACCTATCGGCAGGCACAGGTGTGAAGCCCGCACAGGTGTCGACCTATCGGCAAGCAAAACTAAGCGGGGGTGTTCTCCTCGCCATTTCCACCCTCTGTAGCAGAGGGGTATTCTGGCGAAGGAGAATAACCGCGAATTCGCCGAAAAAAAATTATTCGTATTATTCGCTGGGGTTAGTTTTATTCAGGAACCTTGGTAAGGACAAAAAGACCACAACACATAAAAAAAAGAAGCATCCCTACCGCTATCCGATATCTAACTATCCCTAAAGGTTCAAAAATGAATACGGTCAATCCCCAGATAAGCGGTCCGATTACGGTAGCGAACTTTTCGGTCAACCCATAAAGACCAAAAAATTCACCTAACTTTTCCGTTGGCGAAACTTTTACTAATAATGCTCTTGCACTTACCCATACCGAACCTAAACATATCCCGGCTAACGGTCCGACAAACCAGAATAAAAACGGACTAAAACTTACTACGGCTAAACTTAAAGTAAAACACCAGCCAAGAAGAACACCAATCAGTGTTTTCCGTGGACCAATTCTATCACAGATAAAACCACAGAAATAAGAACCGACCACCGCAAAAGAAGTAGAAGTAATCAAAAAATAAACAATCTGCGTATCAGTCATTTGGATAACTTTCTTTGTATAAACCGCCATAAAAACAATAATTGTATTAGTTGCATCCGAATAGATAAAGTTTGCCAGAAGAAAAGTAAAAACTGCTGGATATTTTCTTGCATTAACAAAAGTGTTAATTAATTTTTTTACTGCCGCAAAAAAATGGTGATGTATTCTTTCCCAATCAATCTTTTTCTCTTTTGCATCTTTTACTATGAAAAAACAAGGTAAAGAAAAAAGTAAAAATAATACTGCGGTCGGAATAAATGCTCCACTCCGTCCACCCCGGAGAACAAAAGGTTTCACCATCAGAAGTCCTAAAATTGCTCCCAGGTAACCCATCGCTACTCCGTAACCGGAAACTTTACCCAGATGCGTTTCCTCACCGGCAACCTGTGGTAATAAAGCATCATAAAAAACTAAACTTGAATGGTAACCATAATTAGCAATCCCAAAAAAAATTAGTCCAAGAAATAAGTGGTCAAAGACCCCAATTAAACCGGTAAAAATCACACTGATTAAAGTGAAAAAAATTAAGAACGGCATCCTTCGTTCATATCCGTCAGAAAGTATGCCTAAGATTGGAAGCGAAAAAATAATCAGTAAGGTAGATATTCCTAAAGCGCTACTGTAAAGAATATCACGCCCCCCTTTATCCACGGTTACCCAAAGAGCAAAATATAAGGAAACAATATTCATTGAAAAAATTGTATTTGCAAAATCAAAGAGCGACCAGGAAAATATTGTTAGACCTTTAGAAGTTTGCATATTCAATTTGAGGTGACCACTTCAAGGATTTTATCTAAATTTTTTTTACTTTCTTTTGTTCCCCATTCATCGTTCTGATAATATTGAATTTCATGCACAATCATTCCGGAAAAATTTTTCAAGTAAGAAAGGATAGATTGATAATTAATATTCCCCATTCCGACCGGCAAATGTTCATCTTTTTTACCATGATTATCGCTAATATGGATACATTTTATTTTTTCTCTTAAAGATTCTATAGTTTTCTCTATTCCCCATGAACAATGAGCATGACCAATATCTAGACAGACATCTAACTTACATCCTTCAACTAAAGAAAGAAAATCATCAAGGTTTTCTTCCCAATCATTAAAATCTACCCCACAATTCTCTAAAACAACAGTTACTCCTTTTCCCTTCCCATATTGATTCACTTCACTAATTGCCTCTTTGGCTAATTGGTAGATATACTCTTTTACCTGAGCAAGACGAGAAGGCGTTTTCGGTGGATGGACAACAACAATTTCTCCATTTAACTCTTTTGTTAAATCAATCGCTGCTTTTGTTTGTCGGATTGATTCCTTTCGTATTCCTGGATTTACACTACCAAGGTCTATCCCAAACAGCGGACTATGTAAAGTATATACGAGTTCGTTTTCGGTTAATATTTTTTTTAATTTTTCTCTTTCTTTATCCGCAAATAAATCCGGATGACAAAAAGGGACATCAGCCCAAATTTCTACTCCTGCAAAACTATTCTCCCGAGCGAAAACTATTGCCTGGAACACATCTTTACTCAAAAAGAAATTACTCATCGCTAAACCAATAATTGCCATCAACTTTTCCCCTTAAGTTTCAACACAAGTTCAGCGACCCGCCTGCCGAGTTCTTCACATTCTCTTTCGGCTCTCTTATTTGGTTTACCAATGCTCACCGGACCATAATGGTCACCATCAAATGCACCTTGAATAACCATCCCGTGAATAAGAAATGCTTCCAAAATAGAAAAAATCGTTGTTTCATTACCACCACCAATATTTGCTGAAGAAGTGAACGCACCACCCACCTTACCGACCAGTTCACCATGATATTTCACACTTTCATCAATCAGTTTCTTAATCGGTGCAGCCAGTGTTCCGTAATATGTTGGTGAACCAATAATAATCCCGTCTGCCTCTAATAAATCTTCAATATTCGTCTGCTCAACTCTTTTCAATTCTACTTCTACATTTTCAGTTTCCGCACCTTTTTTCACCATTTTAGCCATTTCTTCGGTATTCCCGCTTGCCGAATAATAAATAATTAATACTTTTGCCATCCTGTCACCCCCCTCTGCGATAAAAGGTTAAGTTAAGAGTTTCGGGAATCTCTCCGAACGACATCAGAGTTTCTGACGCTTTTTGTCTTTGGTCAGAAAATCATAGAGTGAGGAGAGGGTTCCCGAAACTCCAATCTTTCGTTTAATTTTATCTCAATAATAATATTCCAGCCAGAATCAACAAAACCCCTACTAATTTTGTTAAAGTAATCGCTTCACTTAAAAAAATTATTCCGGTAAGAAAAGAAACTAAAGGATACGCACCAGCAATTGGTACCACTTTAGAAACTTCACCACTTCTTAATGCCCTATAAAAACATATCTGTCCAACAAAACTGGCTAACAAACCGCTAACTAAAAGAAAAAATATTGCCATCCAATCTGCCTTTACCGCTTTGATGAGATATTCACTTTTTACGGTAACTAACACAATTGCCCCGAGAAGTACACCTGAAGAACGTAAAAGAAGTCCGGAAAAAGTATCTATCCTTGACAATCCTAATTTCTCCAAAACTGGCACTAAACCCCAGATACAAGCAGTTAAAACTGCCCAGTAAAATGTATTCGTCATTTTCATCATTCCTTTCTTAAAAATAGTCTAATCTACCAAAATTTTCAAGTTGTAAACATCTGTTTTTTTAATTAACACTTCTTCCGGCAAGAACAATTTTTACAATTTCAGAACGAGAAAAAAGACGCATTGGTGGTCCCCAAGTGCCGGTACCTGAGGTGGTATAAATGAAAGACGAGCTAGCGGAATATAAACCAAAAGGATATTTGAAAACAAGTAAAATGATTAAATTCATTGGTAGAATCTGTCCCGCATGTGTATGCCCAGATAATTGTAAATCAACACCCATTCCTATCGCTTTTTTAAAATTCTTTGGCTGATGAGAAAGGAGAATTATCGGCTTCCCCTGCTCACATTTCTGTATCGCTGATACCAAATCTGCACCGACCCCGGCAAAACTTTTTCCGGTATCATCATCAACACCAACAATTTCTATTGAATTGGCAACGGTTACTTTTTCATTCCTTAAAATGCTAAATCCGCATTTTTTAGCGATGGTTAAAAAATTATCCATACCGGCATAAAATTCATGATTCCCGGTAATTGCATAAATACCATATTTTGATTTTAACCTCTTCAAAACTTCACAAAATCCTTCAAATCTACGAATATCCTGGTCAATTAAATCACCGGTAATTACGATTAAATCCGGATTAAGTTCATTTGTTCTTTCAACGATTCTCTGCAACCACTTCTCAGATTTCAAAATGCCTAAATGTAAATCGGATAGTTGAACAATGGAAAAACCGGACAATTTTGGATTTATTTTTTCAATTGGAATTTTTATCTCTTTAATTTCTAGTGGCCGGGAAGCATTGTATAGCGATAAACCCGAAGTAACCAATACTAAAAAAAGAGCAAGCAAAGTCATAAACTTGCTTGGTTCAGAAAAAAACAACTGCGCAATATCTTTTAAAACAAATATCGTAAAAGCAATTGCTATAACTCCCAACCAGAGAGCACCGAAATAAACCAACGGATAAACCGTTATGCGTCGGCTTAAAATTTCACCGACTAAAAACGATAAACCAGCGATGAAAAAAAATATTTTCAGGTAATTACGAACAGTAAGAGGAATGCCCAAACCGCTTACAATCCGGCTATAAACATAATAATTTATTCCAAAATATATTGATGAGAATACTAAAAGAAAAAAAATAAAAATAATATTTCTTGACATTACTTTAGAAATATTTTCATTCCGATACCCTCAAAATCATCCCAGTTCGGCGTGCTCTTTCAAAAGCATATTTCAAAAACCAGAAAAGTAATACCACATAAATACTCGTTAATCCAAAACCTTTTAAAAGAGAATGGGAAAATACCGGCTTAAAACCGTAGAATGAGCGGTAATATTCAAGAAAATAGGTAAGCGGTATTACTGAAGCAAGAGTAAAAAATGGTTTAGGTAGAAAGTTTGCTGGATAATAAATTCCACAGATTAACATTAGTAAAGTAGCCAGTGACCAAGCAGTTACCTCCACTCTTTGTCCATAAAGCATAATCAGGAGACAGACTAACATACCAATTACCAAAGCACTTAAAAAAATACCAACTAAGAAAATAATTGTAGAAGACAACCCGGCTAATTTAAACCCAAATGTTTTACCCGAGAAAAAACCTAACAAAACGAAGACAAGAACACCGCGGCTTACCCCCACTAACCAAGAACCGATAATGTAATCATATTGAGTAATCGGGGCAAGAAAGGTATGTTTTATGCTTTTAGACCAGATATCATAGAGCAAACTGTAAGAAACATCTAACTGAGTAACCTGTAAAACACCAGCAGTTATTGCCCCAGTTAAAACAAAAGCAAGCGTATTTTCCCTCAGCTCAAGAAAACTGCCCATTATGCCTACCGAGAGCAGTCCTACTATTGGCCAGAAAAGAATTTCCATAAAAGCAAAAAAATTTCTTTTCGCAAAAATATAATTGCGGTAAGTAAAAGCATAAAATTTATTCAGCCAGTTCAAGAAATGCCTCCTCTAAATTTTCACTCTTGGTCATCTCTAAAAGTTCATCCCGTGTACCGAGGGCTTTTATTTCCCCATCTTTGATAAAAGCAATCCGTTCACAAAGTTCTTCCGCCTCTTTCATATAATGAGTAGTAAGAATAATCGTATTTTTCTTTTCTTTATGGATATTAAAGACTTCTTTCCTAATTTTTCTGGCAATGTCTGGGTCAAGACCAATCGTTGGTTCATCTAAGAAAAGGACTTCTGGATTATTAATCAGCGCCTTAGCCAGAGCAAGCCGTTGCTTATTCCCGGAAGAAAGTTCATCGTAACGAGTATGACGAAATTTTTCCAATCCGAACATTTCCATACTTTTCTCAATCGTTTTCTTGCAGTCCTTTCGGCACAAACCATAAAGTAAAGAATAAAACTTTAGATTTTCTTCTACGGTTAAACTCCAAGGGAAATTAGGGTTGCCGGAACACATATTCAACCGACTTTTCAGTCGGTTAGTTGCCTGGTGAGTAATTTCATTACCTAAAACCCAAACTTCACCTGAATCTGGTAGTAATTGGCAAGAAAAAATATTGAGGAGAGTGGTCTTCCCCGCACCGTTTGGACCTAACAAACCGAAAATTTCTCCCTCTTTTATAGACAAGTCAACACCTAAAAGTGCCGGGGTAAGTTTTCTTCCCCAAAAACCGGAGCGGTAAGTCTTATAAACTGACTTGGTTACAATTGCATAGTCCACAGATATATTTTAGCAAATTTATTTAAAAACCCTGATTCCTATTTCTTGCCAAGAATCCTGAATACTTTGGTTCCGCAAGTAGGACAAACACCCTGTAATGCTTTTCTTCCGCCTTTCATCTCTATTTCTTTAGCATCCTTAATCTCAACCTGTTTCTTACATTTCATACATCTACCTTCAGCCATTTTTAACACCTCCTTTTTTTCCGTAGTTAAAATTTTACCACAATTCTTAACCCAGTTTCCTAATCTCATTATATCAAATTTGAATGTTAATCCACCACCCCATTCCCCGTATTTACAGCCAACCACAGAATGCAAGCGCCGAAATTATCGGTCCGCTGGTTATTTTACCCTTTCTAAAAAGTTGTTTAACCTTACTCTTGGTAACAATAAGGGGCTGAATTATTTCATCTTTTTGATAGATTCTTTTTTGTTTTTTTAAACCTTCGGCTTTAAAAATAACGATTTTTTCGGTAGTATAACCTGGTGCAGGGTAAATCACACCCAACCGGGTAAATTTTTTAACCGAATACCCGGTTTCCTCTTTTACTTCACGCCGTGCACAAGCGATTAGTGTTTCGCCTTTCTCCAGTATCCCGGCAGGAAGTTCATAAAAATATGATTTTACTACCGGCCGATATTGTTTCAAAAGAACGATTTTATCTCTACTTAGAAAAGGTATAACCAGCACTGCACCGGGATGTTCTACTATTTCCAAATCTACAAGATAGCGGTTAGGCAGACGTTCCTTCCGGGTAAGAAAAGTAAGTAACTTACCTTGATAAATGGTTTTACTATTTTTCATGCTGAATCTCTTTCTTCAACAAATGATTTTAAATGTTTCGTCTGATTAAGCAAAGTTAAAGTAAATCCTTTTACTTCATTATATTCTATAATACTGTAGGAACAGTTGTCTAAATGTATTTTCCAGAAATATGGTTGCGGCAGAGAAAGCAACCCGGCAATTAAAGGTTTAAGCACTGCCCGATGAGTTACCAGAAGTACGGTTTTACCTTTATCTTGAGCAACGATTCTTTTTACGGTTTTCACTGCTCTTTTTTGCACTTCAGCTAAAGTTTCACCTTCCGGAATACTTAATTTTTCCGGTTCGGTAACCCATAATTTCCATAATTTAGGTGATTTTTCTTTGATTTCCCTTTTCGCTTTCCCTTCCCAAGCACCGAGTTTAATATTGTTCAAACCTTCCTCTGCAAAGATTTTCACTTTTGTTAATTTAGCAATTGCTTCCGCAGTCTGCCGACAACGAATAAGCGGACTGGAATAAATCGTTTTAATCGGATATTCTCGCAGTTCTTCAGCTAAAAGTTTCGTCTGCTCTTTTCCGGTTCCGGTAAGCGGATAATCTATCCGTCCACGAAATACACCATCTACATTACCCGGACATTCGGCATGACGGACTAAAATCAATACGGTACGTCTATTCTTCCTCATTTATTCTTTTCTACTCCAGTATTCGGCTAAAATTGATGCGGTGATTATGCACCAGGTAGCAAACAAGGCATTAGGTATAGCTGACTTTGAAGAAAAATGTTTCAGGGCTAAAATTGCGCCTAACCCTGCATTCTGCATTCCTACTTCAATAGCAAGAGTCCTTCTTTCCTTCCGATTAAACCGATAAAGTATCCCCGCTAAATAACCGAAAAACAGACCAAAAAAATTATGGAGAAACACGGCTAAAAAAATAAGCAAAGTTAAACTTGCCAGATAATCCTTATTCAGTGCTGCCACTAACCCGCAGATAAAAGCAATAAAGAGTGCCGACATTGCCGGGAATACTTTTACAACTCGTTCTAATTTTTGCCCGAAGTAATGTTTCACCACTAAACCGGAAATTACCGGTAAAACGACCATTTTAATAATACTGAAAAACATTGCCCAGAAATCTATCCTGATAAAACTACGGGCAAATAAGTAGGTAAAAGTAGGAGTAAGAACCGGAGATAAAAAGGTAGACATTGTGGTAAAAGCAATTGACAAAGCAACATCAGCTTTGGCTAAATAGGTAATCACATTAGATGCCATCGCACCAGGTACGGCACCGGCAA
This sequence comes from Elusimicrobia bacterium UBA5214, assembly GCA_002412545.1. Taxonomy (GTDB): domain Bacteria; phylum Elusimicrobiota; class UBA5214; order UBA5214; family UBA5214; genus UBA5214. The sequence goes on from DHVG01000015.1 coordinate 64,889, forward strand.
GAATTACTCCAAGAGCTAAATCTTTAGGTAAGTTTAAACTTTTAGCGACTAAAAAACCTAACAAAGGCATTATTCCAAACTGAGCAAGTGTTCCTAAAAGAACTTTCTGCGGTTTCTTAAAAATTGGCTGAAAATCTTTCGGACTAAGCACTGCACCGATACCGAACATCGTCAGGGCAAACAACCAGTCAGTATAAAGTTTCAAACCGACAAAATAATTCGGAAAAAAATAAGCAATCACTACCGCGGTGATTACCCAAATCACTAAAAAACGGGTAAACCAGTCACAAATCCTGCTGAACAAAATTTTCTCCTTATTTCACTTTAACTGAAACTTTACCTTTTATGCAGTTGTCTTTCAATCCCTTCGCTGATGAAAACCTTAATCAGGGACTGGTAAGGAATATCCTTTTTGTTAGCTAAGAATTTAATTCGTTCCAGCAGAGACGCAGGAAACCGCACCGAGACTGCTCGGGAGGTAGATTTCAAATTTGGGAAGATTACTCTCTTTGCCTTTTTCCAATCAACATATTCGGTTGAATCATGAATTGACCAGAATTCAAACTCTTCATTTTCGTTTTTAAATCTTGGTATTTTTTTAAACTTTTTCATGATAAATCCTCCTTTCTTTTCTATTCATATCTCTTGCTGAGATTATTCTGACTTTACCAACACGAATAGTAAAAACTACGAAAAGCAATCTTTCTGAATCAGTTCTCCCCAGGGCAAAGAATCTTTCCTCTTTTTGTGAATGCCCCTCATCAAGAGCAATAAATAACTCATTGAAAAACATTTCCTCACATTCATACGGTTCCACATTGTGTTTCTTTTTTATTTTCTCTATATTCCACCTATCCCATTCAAATTGTTCAATTTCTTTCATTTGTATATACTTAATTATACAATACAACTATTTCTCTGTCAAGTGTTTTTAAGAAAATTATTCAACTTAGTTATACTTGATACCAAGGATGAATAATTTACAATTTTAAATCTGTAATTGCGAAAGAGAGGGTAACTTTTTGGAGACCGCAAAGTGGTAGCAGAGAAAACCTGACGATAAAATGATTCCCTTCCCGAGAGGACCTGCCGAAAAAATCAGAAAAATTACTTTTTCAACCGAAAGTTCTCTGTCCCCGGATTTTAAATATCCTTTTCTGTTCCAATAGGTAGGCGATGAATTCTAATCCGAACATCCTCAAAGACAATGATACTTCCTTTTTCCAATTCTTCTTTTATGGTAGGTAAATTAGCCAGCAAAATTTTCACCTGCTCAGTGGGTCTTCTTTGAAACCGATGAAACAAAATAACGGAAGGTTTTTTATGTTGCCTCAGTGCCAACAGAGTTCCGAAATCAGTATCAGCAGAAATTAATATTCGGTCCTCTTTTTCTGCTAAAGCAAATATTTCCCGGTCAGAAGCCGATTGCATCTGGTAATCTCTTATATGAGTAGCATCATACCCGGAGTGGCGGAGACCTTCAGCGACAATCGGAGAAAGTGCATTATCTACCAGAAATTTCATCACTTGGTAACCAAAGGAATTTCGCGTTCTCTCACCGCTTCAGCTGCATAACGCATTGCTTCGCGAATGTCTTCTGATTCCAAATCAGGGAATGCTTTCAATATCTCTTCTTCCTGCATCCCTTCTGCAACCATACCCACGACTGTAGCCACTGGAATCCGTAAATCCCGAATACAAGGAACTCCACCCATTTTGTCTGCTTCTACGGTAATCCTTGTAAAATTCATTTTTTTCACCTCAAATGAAGTATACCAAATTCACTAATAAAAAGCAACTTTCTCTATATTCTTCTTTTTATACCTCAGAGCAAAGTTTGACCCGGTAAAACTAAAACGTAGCCGACCCTTAAGGGTCGGCTACTTCTCCTTAAGAATATTGGAATAAGAAACAGCTTCCAAGAGGACCTGCCGAAAAAATCAGAAAAATTTCCTCCGTCCCGATTTTTTACTAATTCCCTAATTCCCCCAAGATAATAATTCATCAATATCCCTCAAGTCCAGATTCCAGGAATAATGTTCCCGCAAAATTTACATTTACCGTCTTTAATACTTTTCTCTAAGACAGTGAAGTGTATCCGTTGAATTATAATCTTCCCGCAACGAGCACAAAAAGTACTGTTGTACTTATGACCGGGGACATTACCAATATACACATACTCAAGACCAACATCTTTAGCGATTGCGTGTGCCTTTTCTAAAGTTTCTACTGGTGTCGGATGGAGATGAGTAAGTTTATACTGTGGGAAAAATCTTGTAAAATGTAGAGGGACATCTTCCCCAAGATTTCCTTTAATCCAGAGACACATCCTTTTCATATCTTCCGGATTATCATTAAGTGTAGGAACTACTAAATTAACCACCTCTAACCATACCTTTTTTTCACGAATAATCTTCAATGTCTGTAAAACCGGTTCAAGTTGTGCTTCAGATACATCCTCATAAAATTCTTTTGTAAAACCTTTCAAATCAATAGTTACCGCATCAGTATACTTAAGTATCTCCTTCAGAGGTTCAGGATTCATTGAACCATTTGAATGCCAAAGAATTCTTAAACCTTTCTTTTTAGCAACTAGCGCAATATCATACACATACTCATAAAAAGATGTCGGTTCATTATAAGTAAAAGAAATAGTCGGTAATCTCTTTCTTAAAGCATACTCTACTGCTTCTTGAGGTGAAATTTCATAATAATCCATCTCTTCTATTGCACGCTGTGAGAGATGCCAGTTCTGACAGAAACGACAACGAAAATTGCAGCCAGCGGTACCAAAACAAAGAATTGAACTGCCGGGAAGTAAATGAAATTGTGGCTCTTTCTCTACCGGGTCAATATGTCTGGCTGATGGTTTAGCATAAACCAGATTATAAAATTTGCCTTCCTTATTTATTTTATTCCGACAAAAACTGCGTTCCCCTTTCCTCAAAACACATCCGCGGAAACATACCTCACATTCAACAATTCCTTTCTCCAATTTTTTATAAAACATCGCCTCCCTTAAAACTTCTTCTTTTGTTTGTGCTTTTTCCAAGAGGAAACTTACCAGGGGAGCGGAGAAGAAAAGAGTAGGTAGAAATTGGCAGGATTTTTTTACAAAATCTCTCCGTGAAATTTTTTCTCTAAAGAAACTAACCATATGTTTTCCATCTGATTGGGTTGCGTCTTGATATTAGACAACTTCCAGGGACCAAGTCGTAAAATCTCTCCTATCCCGATTTCTATATTCTCATATTCTTACCGATAGGTCACCTGTGCCTGCGACACTTGTGCAGGCGTCACAGGTGCAGGCATGGTCTACCGACAAATCACTATCCAGCATTACCTTTTTACCGCGGATTTGAAATATTTTATTCTCTATCTTTTCAACCGGAACTAATTCAGTCATTCCACTTCTCCTTTACAACTTCAATAAAGTGTAGTCGGCCATTACCTGTCCTCCGAAGCTTTAGCGTAGGTGGAAGGGTCGGCTACCTCTTGACCGAAAAAAATGAAGCTCCCCGCCCCATTCGGCAAAGGAGAATAATTAAGTTCTCTGTCCCCGGATTTCCGAATAAATGAAAGCGTCGCCTTTTTTTGCAAACCTGTCACCGCAAATCTCTCAGCTTGAGAATTTTTCTGTATGCGATCTGAACAGCTTTGCGGAATTCGTTTAGAGTACCTTCAAACTTGAATTGTCTTCCATTTATCCAGAGGACTGACCTTGCCACGGGCAGATAGCGGTATTCTACGGGACCCATGATAATGTCCCTATCTTTCAGTTCAACATCACTCATCATCATGTGAAGCACCTTCCAAGTGTAGTAATTCATGACCCATTTGGTTTGATAACGTTCTCTCTTTCCATTTTCCTTCACCATGACCCGTATCCGAGCTTTATCCGCAAGCATCTGGATACAAAAATGGTCAGTTCTTGAAAGTTCTTCATAGCCACAAGCTAAGTCCGAAAAAAAACCATAATTTTGTGTCATCTGAACTTATTCTTACCCAGTTTCTACATTCTTGCTACCACGCCGTAATAAATGAAAACGTCCCCTTTTCTCATATGGTGGCCGAATCTCTTATAGTATGAATAACCATGATTGCATTTATCCTTTCATCTTCTCAATAATTCCCTTAAAACTCTCCAGCCCTGCTTCAATGTTCTCTATGATTTCCGTTGCCAGATCATCCGGATCAGGAAGGCTATCGAGGTCGGTCAAACTTTTATCCTTAAGCCAAAAAATATCAAGGCTGGTTTTATCCCGGGCGATGATTTGGTTATATGTGAACTTGCGCCAGCGGCCCTCGGGGTTCTTTTCTAAGAATGTCTCTTTGCGTTTGTAGCGATTACCTGGGTTATAACATTGAATAAACTCTTTCAAATCCTCGAACTTGAGCGGATTTTTCTTCAACGTGAAATGCATATTCGTCCTGAAGTCATAAATCCATACTTCCTTGGTCTGTGCATTTTTACTGGCTGTCCGATTATCAAAGAAAATAACGTTCGCCTTTACGCCCGGCTTGTAGAATATACCAGTCGGTAAACGTAATATCGTGTGCAAGTCTGTGGTTTCCAGTAGCTTTTTTCGAACAGTTTCACCGGCCCCACCTTCAAATAATACATTGTCCGGCACAACAACCGCCGCCTTACCGTCGACCTTGAGCATAGTGTGGATATGCTGAACGAAATTAAGCTGTTTGTTTGACGTTGTCGCCCAAAAGTCTTGCCGGTTATACACGAGGTCTTCGCCTTCTTCTTCGCCTTCCTCATTGGTAAAAGTCATACTGCTCTTTTTCCCAAAAGGAGGATTGGTTAGAACATAATCATATCTAATTCCATCATCAGCGATTAATGAGTCTTTTCTCTCTACAGAAGGTGTATTGTCTAAATCTCCAATATTATGGAGGAATAAATTCATTAGACACAATCGGGCTGTTTCTTGAACATATTCGACACCTCTAAATGTTTTATATTTAAGATATTTAAGGGAATCTTTATCTAACTGATAGTTGCTTTTGTCTGTTAAATAATCATATGCTGCCAAGAAAAAACCTCCCGTTCCACACGCTGGATCAGCGATTGTTTTACCAGGTTCGGGTGAAACACATTTTACAATCGCTTTTATTAAAGTCCGGGGAGTAAAGTACTGTCCTGCGCCACTTTTTATATCTTCGGCATATGCTTGAAGCAAGTCTTCATAAATTGCACCTTTCACATCGACACCAAGCATGACCCAGGATTCCCTATCAATCATCTGAACTAAACGATAAAGCAAAGAGGGTTCCTCAATCTTATTTTTTGCTTTAAAAAAAATTCTTCCTAACAAATCTGTTTGCTTAGATAAATCTCTTAAAGTTTTATCATATTGATTCTCGAGATCGCTTCCTCTTTTATCTCTCAGAATATCCCAAGCACATCCTTCCGGAACGACAATTTTCCGGTTATGTGGAGGCTTGGAGTATTCATCGACCATTTTCAAAAACAATAAATAAGTAAGTTGCTCCAGGTAATCCCCATAGCCTAATCCTGCATCTCTGAGTAAATTACAAAAGGATTTAATTTTTGAAACTAACGCCTCGGTCATATTTTCCCCTTCTTACCGATTAGCAAAAAACGCTTACCGAAAACTTACCGTTTACCGGCCTTATATATGTATCTAACGCTGCGACCTTTCCCTGTTTGTTCAGCTAATCCTGCATTCACCAATTCCTTTAAATCATTCATTGCCGTTACTTTCGATATTCTTAATCGTTTTTGACATATCTGATTCGTAATGGCTTCTCCTTCCGCTAACCATCTAGCAATCTCTTTCTGCCTCTCTGACAAAACAGTTTCTTTGCCGACAGGAACTTCTTTAAGCACAGGCTTTTGAATGCGCGATAAGTCAGCGCCGGGTCCTTTCAGTGTTACCGTGAAAAAACCATCTTTATATGAATACTGCGGCGCATTCAGCCCATGGTCAATCATAGCCTTCTTCATGCGCAAGATCCCGCTACCACGTTGTTCCATCAGGCCAAACTGCGCAAGATATTGAGCCAATATAGGATTCCGTGAACACGGATTAAATGTCCCTTTAAGAAGCTTGGCAATGGTAAGCGGAGGCATAAGGTCTCCGGGACTAAGCACTTCAATCCGGTCAAAAAACAATCTGACATAAATTGAGCGCGCTGCATCATCATAATTGCGATGCGCGATAGCGTTAACTACCGCCTCCCTAAGGGCAGTCGTCGGGTACTCATCAAGGCTGACGCGCCTAATGCCTACAACTTGAATAGGATGGCGCGTATTACGGATAATAAAATCAATTATCTTTTCAATCATCGAAGGAACCGGCTCCGAAAGAGTCATTTGATCCTTAGGGGTTGAATCAAGCTCTGTCCCTGTGTATGCGTCAACGAGAATCTTACAGTGCGGAAAAACAAGCGACGGGTTTTTCCCCAGGAAAATCAAACCTGATGCCATAGCAGAAAATCCCGAGCCCTCGCTGTTGCGCCTGACCAGACCTTTTTCCCTCAAATGATTCATTATTTGCGCGTTCGTTGCCGTGGTAAGCTGAAGCCACCGGCTGGCAACAGCCAGATCTATCCCGTTTGCCGACACGTTTAGCTCTTGCTGTTCAAAAGCGGATACTTTCCATTCCACGGTATTGTTCCTTTGTCTTAATGATTTAACAGGCACATGAAATATTTCCTGAAGGACACGGATGAGGCTTTTCTTTAACTCAGGTCCGAGATCCTGTCGATCGTGAAACCGGCGGTATGTGTGGCCGTCCTTCTTTATTTCTTCAAAAAAATCCTGGGTCTTTTTGTGCCTTTCCAAATCGTGTTTGCCTCTTATAAAAATAAGTATGGGCATGTTCTTTTCTTGGGCAAAACGATATTCTTCATGGGTCGCTGAAATTAACCCACCCTTTTCACCGTACTCCCGACCAAGGATTAACACATATACATCACAACCCGCCAAACAGCGCAAATAAGGTTTTGCGGCTTTTTTACCGGATAAAGGCTCCTTTTCAAACAAAACAATATCGCATAAACTGCTCAATTCAGAATCGGTGGATACCATCCCTGAAACAAAAACCCGTTCAACTTCAAGTTCTTTCTGAACCGAACTGATAAAAACTCTTAACTTTTGTTTAGCCATGTTTCTTTTTCCCTTTCGGCTTAACCTGCAAAGCCTCTTTTTCGGCTTTAATATTTTTGAGTAAGCTTTCAGCTGAATTCTCTCCGGATATCAGGTCTTTATGCTCCTTGCGCCACTGTTCGGTCAACTTGCCTTCAAAGGCTTGCTTAAGGATACTCTGACGCAAAGATTCGGCTTGCTTCAAACTATTTTCGATTGTTTCTTCAAGTTTATCGCATACGGAAAAACACGACTCAATAAATTTGATGATCGTGTCTTGTTCTTCTACGGAAGGAATCGGACATAGCGTATTCTTTATGATGGTTTGGCTAATATTAGGCTGGGCTCCTCCAATTCTTTGACCAAGTAATATATCTCTGTTTAAAACTAAAAAATAATACAAGAACTTAGCTATTAGGTACTTTGGAGTCTCAATGAAACAAACAGCTTGATTAGTAGCGGCATCAATGCCCAAAAAAGCCATCTTCCCAACAGTTGCACCATATAAAGCAATTAAAAGAGTTCCCTTTTTTACTAGCTTTGCACTCGAATTATTTAATGCTTCTTGAGTGATTTTTTCCTCTGTATCATAAATCACGTTGAAATCAAGCTCTCCAGATTTAACCCACGGGATATTGCCAGTAAAATATTTTAAATTTGACCTGCTAGGCGTGCCACCAGACCCAGTTATACAAATCTCACCGATAGTTTTTCGCATCCATTTGTTCGATGAACTTTTCGTCCGATTCAATGTCCCATCAAACGCATATTTCAGTACCGCCTGCCGATAGACCCTTACCTGCTCCTTGGCTTTTTTGAGGTTTTCAATGGCGTTGTCGAGGTCGGAGAAGAGTTCCTCAATTAGTTCAGCTATCTTGTTTTGCTCAGACGTCGGAGATATTGGCCACAAAATCTTTCCGAAGTTTTTCCTGGAGATTCGCTTACGCGTAGTCCCGCTCTTGAATGCTTCAATCTCTACCCGCATTCTGGGTGAATTAATAAGATAAGCGAGATACTTCAAATTAAGCCATTTCGTATTCGGTCTAACAATACAAACATCTACCGCAGTAACATATTTTCTATCAGAACCGAGCGGGAAAATACATGCGCGGCCGAGAGGATCTGGCATTCGAGCAACGAGGATATCGCCTTTCTGCAAGTAAGTACATCTTATCTCTTCTGCTTTTCGCGACGTTAAAAACCGATTGGATCTATCACGAAAGTAGCCATCGCCTATATCCGCGAGTTGAATTAATCTTACGTCACCCTTAGGATTTTGATCTTCCGTCTCAATCCAATCACCATCGCAGAAAACACCGTCTTCAGAAATTAGGTCTTCGATATTCGCTTTAGTCCATTCTTTTGGAATTGTTAATTCTGTCATGTAACTACGCCACCAATACTTCGTTCAATTCATCAATTAAGTTTTCGGTATTATCGCCAAAAAGCTCATGTAATTTACCCAGGCCGCCGCGTTCGCCAAAAGGTGCCAGCGAAAAATCGTCCCGCTCAATATGAAATGAGGTTGCAATGTGGTCACGAATCATATAGAGCCATTCCATCTGTTCCCGGTTAAAGTATCTATGGCCGGATTGTGCACGGACAACCCAGTCGCGGAAATTCCTGCGCGCGATTGTGTCATAATCCATCAATTCTTTATCAATTCCCACGATTCTGCGGATAAGGCCGACAAGCGCGGTCAGCTCGCTCTTTGGGCTTCCAGCATTGCTCTTTTCCAAGTGCGCATATGCTTCCCAAACACGCAAGGGCGCCAGACTCGGCTTTTTGTCTCTAATAAGTTCAAAGACCTCCTTAATCATCCTGTAAGTAATCTCGCGGCGGCGATATGGCTGGCTATAAAAGATAGAAAGCGACTGGATTTCATCCTTATGCGATTCAATGAATTCTTTGAAGTCCTTAACGAGCGCCTCTGCCTGTTGAAAGGCTTGCTCATTCCACCCGACAAAAGTTGGGTGGTCAATATTAATGGTATCTATAATCTGTTCCAGTGACCTGCGCACCATCTCTAAATATTCATTAAGAGGGCCGTTTAAAACATGACTTGCCTGTTTTGCCAACTCTTCCTGTGCACGCTTTAGTTTCTCGCTCTGTGAAATATCTACATCAGGAAAAAGTTCTTTTGCTTTTTCCTCAATGCGATCCGGGTTTTGCGCGTCAAGAAGGCCATTTACGATAGCGCCAAGAGGCATTCCGCCGGATAATTCTTTGATTTTCTGGCGTTCCTTATCTTTAATCTGGTGATCCATACGCGTTAAGCGATTTGCCAGTGACAAGAAAGTATCTTCATCGCGGCAACCCATCATAACGGCATTCAATAAATCCCTGAGGGGCACTGAACTTTTTCGCTCCAGCGGACGGCTGTCGGTTTTAAGTGACTTTGCAACGCCCACGGCATCAACTATGACAAAGTGGTCTTTCTCGTATTTCGCCGAAGGAGTAACTTTCTTTAAGTCATCAAGCCCAAGCGTTCTTGTGCCGCGGCCTTTCATCTGCTCAAAATAATTAGCTGAGCGCACATCGCGCATAAAAAGCAGGCATTCCAGAGGCTTGACGTCTGTTCCGGTAGCAATCATATCTACAGTAACAGCAATTCGCGGATTGTATGAATTTCTAAACTGCGCAAGCAGAGTATCGCCATCTTCTTCGGATTTGTAGGTTATCTTTTTACAGAAGTCATTGCCTTCGGCAAATTCCTCACGCACAATCTCAATAATATCATCAGCATGGCTGTCAGTCTTGGCGAAAATCAAGGTCTTAGGAACTTCTTTGCGGCCCGGGAATATTTCCGGGAGTTTATTCTTAAATGCCCTTATAACATTTCGGATCTGGCTGGGGTTGACCACATCACGGTCAAGCTGTTGGCCATCGTAGGTAACATCTTCATCCAATTGCTCCCAACGTTTCTTGCGGGTTAGGCGCTCACGGACATCCACATATTCCTTGGCGCATATTTGCGCTCCCTTTTGCGTTACTTCCGTTTCAATGACATAAACATCATAGCCGACATTGACGCCATCCGCTACGGCCCGTTCGTGAGAATATTCGCTGACAATGTTTTCTTTAAAGAATCCAAAGGTCCGTTTATCAGGTGTCGCTGTCAGCCCAATTAGGAACGCATCAAAATAATCAAGCACCTGTTGCCAAACGTTATAAATTGAACGATGGCATTCATCAATGACGATAAAATCAAAGAATTCAGGCGATATTTTTTCATTGTAGACTACAGGCATCGGCTCTTTTGGCTGCCAAAGTTCATTGGGATTGGTTTCCTCCGCGGATTCGTCCAGTTCTTCGCCTTTAAGGATGGAGTAAAGCCGCTGAATAGTGCTGATACAAACCTGCGCATCTTTAGAAATGTAACTGGATTTGAGGCGCTGGACATTGTAAAGCTCGGTGAATTTACGATTGTCATCACTTGGCGTATAGGCCATAAATTCCTGTTCTGCTTGTTTACCGAGATTTCTTGTATCAACGAGAAAAAGCACCCTTTTGGCATTGGCAAACTTAAGAAGCCGGTAAATAGAGGTAATCGCAGTATATGTTTTGCCGCTTCCTGTAGCCATTTGAATAAGCGCTCTGGGATAATTCTCCTTGAATGATTTCTCAAGGTTCTTAATTGCTTTAATTTGACAATCGCGCAGACCCTTTTCGTCAAGTAGAGGTATATCATGCAATCTTGCCCTTAAGCTCTTTGGAGAAGATAGCCATTCTTTAAGAGTCTGCGGTCTTTGGAAAGAAAACATTTGGCGGGCTCGAGGCTTTGGGTCGTTAAAATCAGTAAACCTAGTTATCTCGCCGGTACTCTCATAAACATAGCTAAGAGGCGCATTATTAACATACTTCAGCTGAGCCAGGGCATAAGCCTCTGCCTGCGCTTCGTGGACAGTCAGCCGGTGGCCTTCTTCCTCGCGTTTGGCTTCAATAACACCGACTGGTTTGCGGTCAACAAAAAGGACATAATCAACAGTGCCGATGTCAGTCGGATATTCCCGAACAGCAATGCCGGGCCCCGCATTGAAGTTTAGTGCTTTTCTGTCCTGCACCTTCCAGCCGGACTGCACAAGCATTGCATCAATTTTATCTCGCGCTATTTGTTCCGGGTTTTGATTTAATGCCGTCATCCTATTTGTCCTTCGTCAGAAAAACTATAATACCTGTCATCGCCAATAATAATATGGTCTAATATCTTTAAATCTACGACTTTCCCTGCTTGGCATAGCTCTCTGGTAAAGTCTCTATCCTCCTTGCTTGGGCAAGAATCGCCTGAAGGGTGGTTATGCACACAGACTAAACTAGATGCAAAGGATTGAAGGGCCTTAGAGATGATTTCTCTTATTATAGGGTGCGATTGAGATACAGTACCTTCCGTAACTTCAATCGTATCGATGATATTGTTACGATTATTTAAAAGAAGAACCTGAAAGACTTCTTTTTTCAAGTCCCTCATGCGGCCAATAAAAAGATCCGCTATATCTTTTGAATCCTTAATCTTACCTTTTGAATCCTTGTTCTCTGCTAAGAACCGTCGTCCGATTTCAATAGCTGCTTTTATCTGTGCAATTTTAGCTTGACCTAACCCCTTAAATTCCTTCCAATCCCTTATATCTGTATGGCTCATTTCGCGAAAGGTGTTAAACTTGGAGAGAATACTCCTTGCTAAATCAATAGCGCTTTGACCTTTTACACCGCTGCGTAGGAGTATGGCCAGAAGCTCGGTATTGCTTAAAGTGTGTTCGCCGGACTTAAAAAGTTTTTCACGCGGCCGTTCGTCCTTGGGCCAATCTTTTATTGTAGATTTATAACTATTTGCTTTGGAGGACATTTTTATTCTCCTGTCCCAGTCGCGAATTTTCTTTTTCTAAAAATCATAAATCTATTATTTAATTTTATAACTTGACTTGCTCGGGGTGAATTTTCTTTAAATAAAATATATTGGTGTTTCTTTGATTTCTAAATTTTTAATTTTTATCTTTTTTTCTTCTAAAGTTTTTTTCAGGAGGATTGCTTTTTTTTGTTTGAACCTTTTAGAAAAGAATAAAAAATTTCTCAATTCTTTTTCTCTAATATCTTCTTTGTATTTAACTTCAACTGGGATTATTCCTTTATTTTCTACCTCCACAAAATCAATTTCGTGTTTGTAGGGGTCACGCCAGAAGAATTTGTAATTTTTCAGCGAGAGAACGAAATTCTCTGCTAATTTTCCTTTATCCATAAAATCAGTTAATGCCCAACTAAAAGAAGGCGAAACCAAATAAAATTTCTTTAGTTTTTTTTCTGAGGTGATTAAGTTCCGGGAAAAATTGTATATTTTCTTGACTAAAAATGCTTCTTCTAAATAAAAAAAGTAGGCGCTTAAGGTTTTATTGGAAATACCGACTTCTTTGGAGAATCCTTGATAGTCAATCAATATACCCGGATTTTGGGCAACAATTTTTAAAATTCTCCATAAAATCTCAGGGTTCTCTACCGGAAAAATTTGTGGTATATCTTCAAAAATTATTTTTTTCATAATTGAGATAAAATAATCCTTTCTTTCGTTTGTTTCTTTAATCAGAATACTTTCAATGAACTGGCTTTCCAAAAATATCTCAAATTCTTTTTCAATTTCGTTTTTGAAAACTAAAGGTTTTCTTAAGATTTCTGTTTTTTCTTTGAAATAGAGATATTCGCTAAAATTTAAAGGTGAGAGAGAAAAACTAATTATCCTCCCGACTAAACTCTCCTGAGTTTTCTTTTTGATAAAGAGGGAAGTTGAACCGGAGATAAAAAATTTTAAATTTGGGTATAAGTCATAGTAAACTTTTAATTGATTTTGGAAATCGGGTAATTTTTGTATTTCATCTAAGAATATATAAATTTTTTCTTTTTTAAAATCGGATTGGGTCTGCCGAGAAAAATTTTGGAATAATTCGGTTAATTTTATTTTTTCTTCATCAAAAGTAAAATACCAAATTGAAAAGGGGTTAGTGTGCCGGGCTAAGAGATAATTAATGATTTGAAAAAGAAGGGTGGTTTTGCCGGTTCTTCTTAAACCGATTAGTTCTACAATTTGTCTTTTTTCAAGAGATTTGAGAAGGAGAGCAAAAATTTCTCTCTTTTTCGGAAAGGGGTAATTAAATGTTTTTTCCCAGTGGCGATTGTATTTAAGAAGATTTTTTTCTTCCATTTCCAAATAATTTATAATTATTTAGAATCTATTTTCCAATATTTTAGAAAATAACTGAAACTTTGTCAAGATTAAATTACTGATTTTTTTGGCTTTTTGGGAAAAGTTCTGTGCCCTTTTTGACATTTCTTTCTTTAAAAACTATTAACCTATTGTTTGACTTGCTCGGGTCAACCCCGTTAGATAGTCCGTAAGTTTATCTCATGGGGTAAACCCCGTCCCGATGATTATTCTTCCTTCTTTATTTATTCAGAATCTCCACCGAGGATATTAAGAAGTTCTTTAGCACAATAAATTCGTCCGCGCTTACGACCAGAAACTTCCTTAAGAATTCCCAGTCTAACAAGACGCTCAACCGATGCTTTAGCAGTAGGCCAGGTTATTTTCAAGTAATCACTTATTCCCGGTAAACTCACAAACGGGTTTAAGAACAACATATCTAACAGTTGAAAGACCACGGTGGATATCGATTCTTTTTGAAGTTGTTGGCGATATCCCTTTTGCAAATCCAAAATTTTATGTCCGGTTTCTTCGGCAACTTTTGCTTGTTCGGCTACACCGCGAATGAAATATTTTAACCAATCATCCCAAGCACCGTACTGGCTAACTTTCATAAGTAAGTCATAATAATCGGTTCTAAATCTTTCAAAATAATCGCTGAGATAAAGAATTGGATGCTCAAGGTAACCTCTCTCACAAAGATAAAAAGTGATTAGAAGTCGTCCCACCCTTCCATTACCGTCAAGAAATGGATGGATTGTTTCAAACTGATAATGTAGCAAAGCACATTTGATAAGAGGAGCTAAAGAACCCTCAGTACAAAGAAACTTTTCCCAGTTATTGAGCGCCTCATTCATTTCTGAAACTGGCGGTGGCACATATGTCGCATCAGCAAGAGAACATCCCGGCGGACCTATCCAGTTCTGGCTGATTCTGAACTCACCGGGTCTCATTTTATCTCCCCTGACTCCTTCCATAAGAACTGAATGAATTTCTCTAACCAGTCTAAGACTGAGCGGAAGTTCTTTAAGTCGAGCCAACCCGTAATTCATTGCTTTTACATAATTTAGAACTTCTAACACATCCCGATGTTTTGGTTTCTCTTTTGATGCCTCATAGTAGAAAATGTCCGAAAGAGATGCTTGAGTACCTTCAATTCTTGAACTTAAAACTGCTTCCTTTCGCACATAGGGTGCGACCAATAAGTTGGAGTTTGGAATAAGTTTAGCCAGAGACCTTAACCCACCCAGTCTACGGTCTGCCTCAGATAAAATTCCAACAAATTCTGCTGAAAACTTATCAAGACCTGCCGGAGGCAAAGGATTGGGTACGAATGCCCAATAGTTTAGTTCTGTTTTAATAAGCCGTCCAGTTGGACTATTTTTAAAGTTTTCTATATTCATTTGTTGATATTTTAGATTATTATCAAAAAAATGTCAACTATATTTTGATAAGAGATTGGCTTATCTAAATGGATTTTGATAAGGTCTTAACTTATCAAAATAGACAACCATCTATTTTGATAACAGTTATTCCGTGCCTGACCTGCCCAAATTGACTTGCTCGGGTCAACCCCGCCCCTTTGTTCAGGATACCGGCGAGAGATTTCCAAAACTTACCTTGCTGGACCAGAACCTTCTTGGACAAAGGGGCGGGGTAAACCCCTCAGATACCCCGAGGTAAAATTTGGTCATTGTTTTTCTACTTTATCTTTTTTATGATTTCCCAATATCCGCCTTTATCTGGACCGATACGCTTTATAGTGCCATTTTTCTTTAGATTTGTAAGATGGTATTTTATACCGTCCTCGGTTAAACCGGTAGATTTTGCTAATTCTTGTCTTGAAATATGGGGATTGATTTTTATTAACTCTGTAATTTTCTGGGTAGTTTTCTGGGTAGTTTTCTGGGTAGTTTTTTCTTCAAGGTATTTCCTCTTAAAAACAACGATAAAATGTTTACCAACTTCTTTAAAAACTGTATCCGGTTCTTTTGAAAGTATCAGAGAGATACCTCTTCCCCATTTTTCAATAAGATGTATTCTATGAAACAATTCAGCAATAAGTTCATTCCGTCTTTCCGAGACCATTTCCGTGGTTATCTTCTCAATAGTCAGGTCGCCGTAAAGAAGACCGGGACTTCTTATTTCAATACGGTCTTTGAAAATTGCAATGTTGACCGAATCATACTCACGATAATCTCGATGACAGAAGGCATTTATTATTGCCTCTCTGAATGCTTCTTTGTCTATTTCCGGCAGGTCAATCCTGCGTAGACCTTCAACACGCATTCCAAGGTGAATGTTTTCCAGAATATATTCCTGTGCTTTCTCAATAAGATAGAGTAAATCACCCTCAAATTCTTTTCTATCAATAATGATTGCTGTATTTGTTCCGGCAAAAACAGCACAACGCAATTTGGCGTTAGCAAAGAAATCTTGCGGTCTTTTAGCAAATAAAACAACTGCGGTATTTAATAATTTGCTACCGGAAAGAAGTTTAAGTTTTGTAAGTGAACTGTGAAGTGTATCGTATCTTAAACCAGCAATTTTTAAAAATGCTTTAAGTTTTTTTGTGTTGATATTGGACAATTTTGCCTGATGACAAATTTCATTGTCCCAACGGAGTGCATCTTTATTTTTTTTGATGAACAATCGTTCAAGTTCTCTCGCACTTAACTGTCTGTTTTCATCAGCAGTACGAATATAAGCACGACCAAAGGCAAAATATGGTGCATTTTCCCCTGCAAAATTTATTTTGATACAAGTTTTGCCGTCTATTTTTAATTTTTCTATTGTGGGATAAATTTTGGGTTCAATATTCTCAGCAATTGTTCTTGAAATTTCGCGGAGTGTTTTTTCGCCAATAGTTTGTCCAATGATGTCCCCGTCATTCTTTATACCGAAATACAATATTCCTTTACCGTGTTTGTTCAATATAGCAGATATTGAAATTATTGCCTCTTTTAGTTCGGAAGTTGATTTTTTTAGTTCCAATGTTTCTGATTCTTTAAATTTCATAGATTTTAAAATTCAGTGTCTGACTTGACTAACCCCCGCCCCTTTGTTCAGGATACCGGCAAGAGATTTCCAAAACTTACCTTGCTGAACCAGAACCTTCTCGGACAAAGGGGCGGGGTAAATTGACTTGCTCGGGTCAACCCCGCGTATCGTCGGGGTAAAAAAGGGAAACAAAGAAATTATTCAAGTTTACTCAAAGAGTCCATTTGCCAAACTTCTAATACTGAATGGATAGAGATACTTTTTTCCCCGCTATCGAAAGATACGAAACTTAGTTTTATTGCTGGATAATTTTCTAAGAAAATATGGTAATCTTTCATCTTTACTTCTTTAAGTTGAGTTTTTACTTCAAAAGCTAAATTTTCGTTAACTACAAAATCTACTTCTTTCTTTTGGATAGTCCGCCAGAATCTTATTCTCTCCAAATCGTATTTTTCCAGGAGTTGGCGGAAAAACGCATTTTCCAGTAATTGTCCTTTATCATCTCGGGTGTGATAGAGGGCAAAATTTGCTTTTAAGAAATTCCTCAGTCCTAAATCCATAAAATATACTTTTGGCATTTTGGTCAGTTCTTTACGAATGTTTTTAAAAAAAGGTTTAATTAACACAAGATGAAAAGATTTTTGCATTACATAGAGATAGTTATCAATGCTGGTTTTGGAAACATTCAAAGTAGAAGCTAACTCGGAACTGTTCACTAAATTACCGGTCTGGTTAGCAAGGATTTTAAACAGTTTATAGAAAACTTCATCTTGACGAATGTTGGCTTCGTAAATATCCTTCTTGATGTAGGAATAGACAATGTCTCTAAGTATTTCTGCTTTTTCTTCCGGAGGTGCCAAAACTACCCGCGGATAGCCTCCAAAACTCAAGTATTCCTGATAGCCGAGAGTTAATTTTTCCCGGTCGGAAAGAGTTAAGTCACGAAAATCTTTCCGGCTTAATTCTTTTTCATTTTTAAAACGCAGAAATTCCCTGAAAGAAAGAGTATAAAGGTGAAAAATTCTTTTTCTGCCCGCGAGGGAATCTTTGAATTTTTTATCCAGGTAAAAAGCTGAGGAACCGGAAGCAATAATTTTTATTTTCCCTTTGAATTCATCAAAGATATATTTAAGGAAATTAGTCGGATTAGCCAGATACTGTACCTCGTCAATGAGTAAAAAATTTTTCTTATTCAGATTAAAAGAAAAAATCTTGAGTAAATTTTTTGGGGACTGATTAAGAAGGGTTAAATAATCAGGGTCTTCCAAGTTGAGAAAATAAGGATTTTGTCTCTGGTTTTTAAGAACATCCATAATTTGATACAAAACGGTAGTTTTGCCTACCTGTCTTGCGCCAATTATGAGCAAAATCTCATCAGCGAAGAGATATTTTTCTAATTTGTGGGTTAAATCTCTAATTATACTCATTTTACTTCAGATTGGTTATATTTTTAACTATTAAATACATTTTATCAGATTTTTTGTATTTGTCAAGTGTGTTTTTACCTAAAAATTACTCCTTAACAAAATTTGCGGGTAAAGGTAAAGAATGTAATTTTTGTTTTAGTAATTTCTGGTTAATGATTTTGGTTCGGTAAATTGCTATTTTCATCGGTGAAATTGCTCTACTTATGGTAATTCTTACTACTTCTTCATCTTTTGATTTGCAGAGGATTAGTCCAACTGATGGATTTTCCTCATTTATTTTTACTTTCTCGTCAAGAGCAGATAAATAGAATTGCATTTTCCCGATGTATTCAGGTTTAAACTTGCCAATTTTTAATTCCACAGCCACTAAACACCTGAGTAATCGGTGATAGAATAGAAGGTCGACTTTATAGGTCTCATTACCCACTGGTAAAGTGTATTCTTCACCTACAAAAGTGAAATATTTTCCTACTTCAAGAATAAATTGTTTTAAGTTTTGAATGATTGCTTTTCTCATATCCTTTTCGGTAAATTCATCTTTTAAACCAAGAAAATCCAAAACATATTCATCTTTGAAATGAGATAAAATATTCCTCTCTTTTGTTTTCGGTACCAATTTATCCGTTTTCTTTGAGAGCATAAACCGTTCATATAAAGAAGAATCTATTTGTCTTTCAAGTTCTCTTTTACTCCATCTTTCAGTTACGCAAGTTTTCAAATAAAATTCTTTTTCTTCAGTTGTTTCTGTATTGTGTAATATTATTAAATTATGTGTCCAAGATAATTCTCTCACCAGTGGTGAGAGTTTTTCGTTATCTTTGTAAGTTTCGTAGAATTGTTTCATCCGCCAGAGATTTTGAACAGAAAATCCCTTCATATCCGGGAATTCTTTCTGTAAATCTGCGTATAACTTTTCAACTATACCCTCACCCCATTGAGCAATCTCAACTTTCTCGTAGATATTTCTACCAATAAACCAATATAACTCTACTAATTGTTTATTAACTGTCAGATAAGTTCTTAAACGAGTTTTCTTAATTTCAGTAATTATATTTTTAACAAATTCAATATAGTTTATTTTTAGATTGAGTTGTTTTGTCATTGAATTAATTTTTTACTCTTTT
>DHVG01000025.1 GCA_002412545.1 Elusimicrobia bacterium UBA5214
GGCTTGTCGCAGGTTTGTCAAGGAGAAATGAGGAAAGTAGAAAAAAATTCTTAATTTTGCTAAAATATTGCCACAATAAAACGGATAAAAAATCAGTTTAGACCGTTTTGTCCGTTGTGTCTGTTAATTCGGTTATGACCGTTAACGGACTAAACTGACATAACGGACCAAACGGACATAACCATTTATGGAAATAAAAAAGAGAATTTTTTGGATAGTTTATTCAATTTTACTTATTTTGCTTATCGCTAGCGGTTTACTCCTCAAGAAGTATATTTCTGAATTGCCAGCAATTGAAGTTCTAGAAGAATATACACCCAGTTTAGCTACACGGTTCTACGATATCAACGGTGAACTAATAAGTGAACTTTTTACTGAGCGTCGTGTCCTTGCCGAACTGAAAGATATCCCGGTTGACTTACAGAATGCAACCATTGCTATTGAAGATACCCAATTTTTTAGACATTGGGGAATAAATTTACGTGGACTATTACGCGCTTTTTTAGTTAATTTTAAAACCGGAAGAATTGTCCAGGGTGGCTCAAGCATAACTCAGCAGTTAAGTAAACTTTTGTTCTTAACTCCGGAAAGAACCTGGGAAAGAAAAATTAAAGAATTGATTCTTACCGTACAGTTAGAATATACCTATTCTAAACAAGAAATTTTGCAGATGTATTTTAACCAAATCTATTACGGTAGTGGTGCCTATGGCATAGAAGCGGCTGCACGTATCTTTTTCGGTAAACCAGCTAAGGAACTCAATTTAGCCGAATGTGCACTTTTAGCTGGTTTACCTTCTCGTCCGACTGCCTATTCTCCTTTTCTTAATCCAAGAAGAGCATTAACCCGCCGGGCAGTCATTTTAAGAAGAATGCGTAAACTTGGTTTTATCAGCAAAGAAGATGAAGAAAAAACTAATGCTCAACCATTAAACCTCTGGCAAACATCTCTACCTACAGCAGTCGCACCGTATTTCATTGAACATCTTAGACAACAATTAGAAACAAAATACGGCTCCCAGATGCTTTATAAGGGTGGATTACAGATATATACTACCCTTGATTTAAGGTTACAAAAAAGTGCGGAAAAGAATATTGAAGAACGACTCAGTGAGTTTGACTTACAAAAAAATTTACCCCGCTCTTCTACAGAAGGGCAGGGTTCAACTGCAACTGTCAAAGTGCAAGGTGCATTAGTCTGCTTAGACCCAAAAACTGGACAAATCAGAGCATTGACTGGTGGACGCAGTTTCTCGGAATCACAATTTAACCGTGCTACCCAAGCGAGAAGACAACCCGGTTCAGCATTTAAACCGTTCATTTATCTTGCTGCTTTAGAAAACGGTTACTCTCCGACAAGTATTATTGAAGATGAACCGGTTGTCTATGTTAATGACGGTTATGATTGGCGACTGGTAGCAAACACTACTGATTTTACCCAAATCAGTCCGGAACTTCTTCCTGATGACCCGGAAAAAATATGGGTTCCTCAGAATTATCACGAAAAATATTATGGTCCGGTTCTTTTACGGAAAGCGTTAGAATATTCGCTCAATGTCTGTGCCGTAAAAGTTTTAGACCAAATTCGTCCACCGATAGTTATTCCTTATGCACAGAAACTGGGTATTGAATCTCCTCTACAAGCGAATATGTCTTTAGCTCTGGGGACAAACGAAGTAACCCTTTTAGAGATGGTTTCGGCTTTTGCTACTTTTGATAATTTAGGAATAAGAGTTAAACCTTACGGGATTATTCGTGTAGAAGACCCGCAGGGTAATGTCTTAGAAAAAAATTTGCCTCAAGAAGAAGAAATATTCAATCCGCCAACAATGTATCTAATGACCAACCTTCTCCGGGGAGTAGTGGAAAATGGTACTGGTAAATATGCACGCTGGCTTAACCGTCCAGCAGCCGGGAAAACCGGCACGACAAATGATTTTACTGATGCCTGGTTTATTGGGTATACTCCCCAGTTAGTTGCTGGTGTTTGGGTCGGCTATGATGACCGGCATACTTTAGGAAATAAAATGTCCGGTGGAGTAGTCGCTTGCCCAATCTGGACAAAATTTATGAAAGAAGCGTTAGCTAAGGAACTAGTGCTTGATTTCCCTGTCCCCAGTGGTATAACTTTTGCAAAAATTGACCCGGAAACCGGACTCCTTGCTTCAGCAAGGACAAAAGATGCTTATTTAGAAGCATTTATCAGTGGTAACGAACCTACAGAATATTCATTTATCACCAAAAAGAAAGTAAGTACAGTTATCCCCGAAGAATACGACCACGGATTCTAACTAACTTCACCTAAGTTCAGTTAGATTGATTACGGTGATTTAAAACAGACGATTACACAGATTATTAGCGAGAATCTAAATCACTGTAATCGCCTTTAATAATCGTTGTAATCAAGTTTGGAGGTAAGAATGGAAGAAAACGAAGCAATCTTAGAAGTAGCAAAACTAATGTGTCTCGCGGCAAGGACAGCACCAAAAGCACGCGGGATTGACCGAATTGTGACAAAAATTGTTACTGACGAAAAAGAAGCAATTGCCTCCAAAATGGAAGAAATTGGACGCACGCAACCGAAAGTAGCAAAAATATTCTCTCGTGATGTAATAAATTTACGGCAAGCACCGGTAGTCGTTTTGGTTGGTAGTAAACTTGGCACGATGGAACTTGACTGCGGATATTGTGGATTCAGTTCCTGTGAAGAATTAAAAAATAATGGTAAGGCACGCTGTAGTTATGTTCCCGGCGACCTCGGTATTGCCTTAGGTTCAGCGGTCTCAGTCGCCGGTTTACATCATGTAGATAACCGAGTTATGTATTCAATCGGTTATGCGGCACAACAACTTAATCTTTTAGGTGAGGAAGTAAAACTTATCTACGCTATCCCTCTTTCCGCCACTGGTAAAAATATCTTCTTCGATAGACACTAATTTTGCGAGAATTCCATTCCCGAGGAAAAAATAACTTCACCGTCATTTTTTACAATTAAACCCTCTATATCAGGAAGCTTTTCAATTAGTTCCATTCCTTTATCCGGACCAAGGACAAAAACGGTTGTAGAGAATATATCCGCATCAATACCCTTACTGGCCACAATGGTTACTGCCTGACATTCCCAGGCCGGTTTACCGGTTTTCGGATTAAAAATATGGTGATAACGGACATCATTCTTAAGAAAATATTGTTCATAATCACCGGAAGTAGATACTGCCTCACCGTCTCGCAATTCAACAACACCCAAGATTCCATCCTTTTCTCGCGGATGCTGAATACCGATTTTCCAAGGTTTTTTTCTTTCCCCTAAAACACGAATCTCCCCTCCTAAACGTACGAGTGCTGTTTTTACACCTTTAACCTTTAAACTTTTAACTGCCTCATCTACCGCATACCCTTTGGCTACCGCACCTAAACCAATTTTCATCCCTTTCTTTTTTAAATAAACACTTTTCTCTTTCCGATTAAGCGAAATCTCTTGATAAGAAACAAGTTTTAATTTCTGTTTGATTTCCTTTTCGCTTGGTAAGGTAGAATTACTTTTCTGCATTTTCTCTTTTATTCGCCAGAGTTGGATTAACGGTCCAACCGTAATATCAAATGCACCGTCACTTAATTTTGAGTAATAGACCGATTTTTCAATCATCTCATAAAGTCGTGGGTCAACTTTTACTTTTTTTGTTCCCGCGTAACGGTTAATTTTACTTAACTGACTATCTTTACGATATTCGGACGCTATTTTCTCAATCTCTTCCATTGCCTTAAATGCCTGCTCAACCGCGGTCTGATTATTTTCTCCGTACAAGGTAATTTCGGCAGTCGTGCCCATCAGTTTTCTTTCTTTTTTGTAAACCTGTTCCTGAGCACAACCAATTAAGAGAGCAAACAGTAGAGAGTAGAGAGTAGAGAGTAAAAATCTTTTCATCTTCATAAAAAAAGCGACCCTTGCTGTCGCCATTGTTTTCCTAAAATAGTTTATACACTACGCACTTTTAGATTATTACTTTTTCTTTCACTGCGACTTTAACTATTGTCTTTACTGGGCATTTTTCTACACAAATACCGCAGTTGTCACATTTGCTATAATCAATCCGGGCTAAATTATCAATAATCGTGATTGCTTGTTTCGGACAGGCTTTCACACATAACCCACAAGCAAAACATCCTACCTTACAGATTCTTCTGGTCACTCCACCTTTATCTAAAGAATTACAAAGAATATGCACTTCTTTGTTCTCGGGAACAAGACGAATTAAACCTTTTTTCGGACAGGATTTGATACACAATCCGCAAGCGGTGCATTTATCCGGGATAATTCTCGGTATTTCTCCTGATTCCGAAGGGTGAACCCCTCGTGGTTCACTCCAAGCAATCGCATCAAACGGACAGACCCGATAACAATCACCGTAACGCAGACAACCATAACTGCAACTTTTACTTCCCCCGACAAGTAAATTCGCTGCCCGACAACTTTGGAGTCCATTATAAAGATATTTTTCTACCGCTACTTCCGGTTTACCCTGACAGAAGACCATTGCTACTTCCGGTTCTTTCATTTTTACTTCAATCCCAAGAATTTTACCAATTTTATCGGCAATTTCCTTCTGTCCAACCGTACATTTACCCGGTTCAGCCGTTCCTTTAAACAGTTCCCCGGCATAACCGGCACAGCCAGCAAAACCGCAGGCACCACAGTTTACTCCCGGTAAAGCGGAAATAAGCGCAACGAGACGTGGGTCTTGATTAATCGCAAAAATTTTACTCGCTACCGCTAAACCAAAAGCAAAAATTAAAGCTAAACCAGCAAGAACTAAAACTGCATAGAGTATCAACATTTTGTTAGACCGTTTTGTCCGTTATTGCCGTTTTGACCGTTAACAGACCAAACGGAATTAACGGACATAACCGAATTAACTTTCTATAGTCCAAAGAGACCCTTGAATCCCAAGAAAGCCAAGGACATTAAACTGGCGGTAAAGAAAGCAATCGGTGCACCTTCCAGCGATTTCGGTACTGGGGCAAGAAGGATTCTCTCCCGAATTGTGGCGAATAAAATTATCGCTAAACAATATCCTCCGGAGACACCAAAAGCATAAACCATACTCTTGAAAAAGTTCAACTGGTAATCAATAATTAAAAAAGTTATCGCTAAAATTGCACAATTAGTCGTAATTAAAGGTAAATAAATACCCATTGCCCGGTATAAAGGGGGTAAATATTTCTTGATAAACATTTCTTCAAGTTGAACTAAAGTGGCAATGGTTAAAATAAAAGCCATTGTTCTTAAGACGACTAATTTTAAAGGAATAAGTAAATAATAGTAAACCGGATAAGCAACCGCAGCCGCCATTACCGCCACAAAAGTTACCGCAATACCCATTCCGATTGAATCTTTAAGACTGGTAGATAAACCAAAAAATGAACAGAGAGCAATAAAACGGATTAAAAGGATATTGTTTACTAAACAGGCACTTAAAAAAATTAGGAATGGACTCATCCCATTTTCAATCATTTCCTTGATACCTCCGATTCAGACAGATAAAATACGGATGCAGACAGATTTTTTAAAATCCAAAATGAATTTATTCGTGAACATTCGCGAATTTTAATTCGTGGACATTCGTGTCTTCTTCCGGCGGTTCCAATAATTCATTAAACCCATCAATGTCCCGATAGTGATAAATCCACCCGGTGGTAGAATCATAATTAACGCTGGTTTATTTAAGATTATTTTTTCACCAATGCCACCGTTACCAAAAAATTCGCGGATTAAAGCAATTACCGAAATGACCAGAAAGAAACCGATACTCCCACCAATCCCGTCAAGAAGAGAAGAAAATACGGTATTAGTATAAGCGAATGCTTCCGCCCGACCGATAATGATACAGTTGACCACAATTAGAGGTACAAAAACACCTAATTTCTGTGACAGTGTCGGTGAATACGCCTTAAGCAGATAATCAGCAATGGTAACAAAAGTACAAATTACAATAATAAAAATTGGTATTCTTAACTCGGAAGGAGTAAATTTTCTGATTGCCGAAACCATCAGGTTGGAACCAATAAGCACGAAAGCTACCGCAATACTCATTCCTACTGCATTAAACAAAGTAACTGATACCGCTAAAGTCGGACACAGCCCAATCATCAAAACTAAGACCGGGTTACCTTTCAATATACCAAAAGCAAAATCATCACGCCAACTCCGCTTATTTGAATTATTCACTTCTTACTCACCTCTCTCTTCCCCGCTCCACTAAACTTATTTAGTCCCTCTTTCACTGCCTCAATTGTTGCTCGGGAAGAAATCGTCGCTCCGGTAACTGCATCAATTGTCCCTTTATCTTTTTTCAATTTTAGTTCTTCAATTGTCTTCCCCGGGAACTGGTTTAAAAATTTTGCCTCCTTAATTCTTGCCCCTAACCCCGGCGTTTCCATTTCATCTAAAATTTTTACTTTGGTTATTTTGTTCGTTTCATCTACACCAACTAATACTTTGATTGGTGCGGCATAACCTCTTTTTCTTGTTTCCGCTATTTTCCCTACCGGTTCGCCATTTTCCGCATAACCTTGAATATAAGTTATTGTACTTGTTTTTTCAATAAAACTTTCCTCTTCAAACTTCTCTGCCTGGGGTAACACTTCCTGCCGTGCGGCGAGTAACATTTTTTGTTCTTCCAAATCAATCCGTGGTTTTGTTTCCACATACACCCAGGCAAGGGCAGCGCTGGCAATTGCACAAAGGAGAACTAAACGGAAAATGTAGTCAACAATTTTTTTAGTTAAACTTTCCATATACAAATCAACACGAATTATTTAATACATCACGAATTCACACGAATTTACATTCGTGAATATTTCCATTCTCCGTAGTAAAACTACTACGAAGGATGAACGTGCATTCTACTTATTCGTGAACATTCGTGACCGCGCTCCAAATTTTTTCGGCACTGTAAGTTTATCAATTGTCGGAGTCAACATATTCACAATCAAGATTGAATAACATACCCCTTCCGGGAAACCACCCTTCAAACGAATCAGCATGGTCATTAAACCACAAAGTAGTCCAAAAATAATTTGTCCTTTACGAGTAAGCGGTGAAGTAACATAATCCGTCGCCATAAAGAAGGCACCAAGAATTAAACCACCAGTAAACAACTGGAATAATACATCTATTTTAAGAAGAAAAGACGAAAGTGCAACTACTCCAAGATAACTTAAAGGTATATGCCAGGTAATCTGCCGGCGATAGAGTAAATATATCCCTCCGATTAAAAGAGCAAGAACTGAAGTTTCACCTAACGAGCCGGCACGGTTACCGAGAAAAAGTTCCAGATGTGTCGGTAATATTTCTTCTACAAGTTTTTCTTTAACAATATTTAACGGTGTAGCCGTAGTTACTGCTTGCAACACTCTGGAAGTAACTGGCTTAATCCAGGTAGTCATTTCTACTGGCCAGCAGGCAACCAGTACCGCCCGTCCGACTAAGGCCGGATTAAATGGATTCCAACCTAAACCACCAAAAAATGCTTTTCCCAAAACAATGGCAACAATCACACCAATTGCGGCAATCCAAGGAGGTAAGGTCGGTGGTAAAGTAAGGGCTAAAAGTAAGCCGGTAACTACCGCCGATAAATCGTCAATTGTATTTTTACGTTTCATTATTTTTTCACTTACCCATTCAGCAAGTGGAGCAAAAATTAGACAAACTAAAATTGTCCTTAAGGCATACCAACGGAAAAAGTATACTGCCGCTAACGATGCTGGAATTAGAGCAATAATTACATCCAGCATCACTCGCGGCACATCTTCTTTAGTTTTCAAATGTGGTGAAACTGATAAAATAAATTTTTCTTCCATTTCCGCTAAAACACAAAAATGTCCGCCAAATCGCTAAACGCTAAATCGCAAAAGGTAGACCACCGCGAAGACCGCCAAATAAGTTCTTTAGCGTTCTTTTGCGTTAATCATTTTTTGCGTTCTTTGCGTCATTTTAGCGCTTTTGCGTGCGTTTCATAAGGAGTTCAGTTTTACCGTATTTTATATAATGAACTAACGGTATTCTTGAGGGACAAATATAGGCACAACAACCACATTCAATACAATCAAGAATATTATATTTTTCTGCATCTTCCCATTTTTTATGCTCAACAAGTAAGGCATACATTGTGGGCATTAAATAGACCGGGCAAACATCAATACATCTACCACAACGAATACAAGGACGGGATTGAATAACTCCACTGTCTCGTAAAACTAAAATCCCAGTCGTCCCTTTTACTACCGGCACTTCGGTCGTATATTGAGCAATACCCATTAACGGTCCACCCATAATTATTTTTTCTATTTTACCGTCAAAACCACCACACTGGCTAATTAAGTCCTGAAATAAAGTTCCTATTTTTACTTCCAAATTTTGTGGTTCCTTAACTCCATTACCACTGACCGTAACTACACGCTTAATTAGCGGTAACCCTTTCACTACTGCTTCATAGACCGCATAGGCAGTGCCGACATTGTTTACCACTACCCCGACATCCAACGGTAAACCACCGGATGGTACTTCACGATTTAGAATACTTTTGATTAGATGTTTCTCCGACCCTTGCGGATATTTAGTTCTTAGACTAACCACTTTTAGACTGTTCCCCTCACTTATCGCCTTTCCGACTGTCTTAATCGCTTCCGGTTTATTATCTTCAATACCGATAATTCCTCGTTCTACACTCAACGCTTTCATCAAAAGTTTCATTCCCGAAATTATTTCTTCCGTTCTTTCTACCATTAAACGATAGTCAGCAGTCAAATAAGGTTCACATTCGGCACCATTAAGAATTAAAGTATCAATTTTTTTCTCTTTCGGTGGAGAAAGTTTTACATGCGTCGGAAAAGCGGCACCACCTAAACCAACGATACCCGCTTCACGGATAATTTTTTTTATTTCTTCCAGAGAAATATTTTCCAGATTAGCCCGCGGTTTAATTTCTTCAGAAAGTGTATTTTTCTCATCCGATTCAATAATTACTGACGAAACAATACTACCGGTAGGATGAAGATAAGGTTCAATAGCAACAACTTTACCCGAAACTGAAGAATGTACCGGTGCACTAATCAACGCATTTACATCACCAATTTTCTGCCCAACTTTGACTTCATCACCAACTTTAACCAAAGGTTGACAAGGTACACCTGTATGTTGTTGTAAGGGAAGAACAACTTTTTTTGGTTCTCTCGCTTGTCTGATTGGTATATCTTTAGTATTCTTTTCTTCCGCTGGATGGATACCACCGTGAAATTTTCTCTTCATTCGTAGATTGTTCTCATTATATCCGGACGACTAATAATCCCGATAACCTTTTTATCTTTTACTACCGGTACTCTTTTTATCCATTTTTCTAACATCAGAGTGGCAATTTCTTCAACTGCTGTATCTTCACTTACTGTAATCACATCTTTGGTCATTATCTCACCAGCGGTCTTGGCTAAACCTTTCCGATAAGCATTCATAAATTGTTTGTGATTTTCGTGATAAGTAACTATGGGAAGGAGCGATTTCTCTTTATAAATCAAGTCGGCTTCGGAAATTATCCCAACGAGATTATTCTCTTTATCCACCACCGGAACACCGGATATATTTTTTTCTAAAAGCATCCGAATAACTTCTCGCACTGGTGTATCTTCTTTTACGGTGATTACATTTTTGGTCATTATATCTTTGGCTAACATTTTTCTACCCTCCCTTACTGTTCATTCCCACAATTATTTCTTTAAGAATATCACCACGACTAACTACACCAACAAGTTTACCTTCCTGAACAACAAAAATCCTTTTTATTCCTCTCTTTAACATCAACCGAGCAATTTCCGATACTTCTGTTTCTTCATCTACACATACAGGAACTGGGGTCATCATTTCTTTCGCCGTTGAACCTTCCATTTTTCGGTGTTCCTCAAGCAATTGCTCAGGACGTGTATAGTAATAACCACCATAATCTTGCACCCAATCAATTGAAGTAGGTAACTTTTTCTTATATAGCAGGTCACCTTCACTCACTACCCCAAGGAGATGATTCTCCTCGTCAACTACCGGTACTGCACTAATCCGGTGTTTAAGGAGAAGAGAAACTATTTTTTTAACATCAGTGTTTTCTCTTACTGAGATTACATCTTTGGTCATAATATCTTTAGCTTGCATTGTATTTTGCACCTCCTCCGTTGATTTTGCTAAGAAATAATTAAATTACAAAAATTACTAACAAAAGTCAACCCCGCACCTATCAGTCATAATTGGTTTCAACTATGACGGCTATTTACATTCTTTTGAGACTAACAAAAAATCCATCTTTGTTAACCATGAACCAGTTTTTTTCTTTACTTAAAGAGTAAAAAAATAAACGGCATAGATGACTAATAGGTGCGGGGTCAAGTTTTTGTACCACCAACAAGCAGTTTTTTGATTCTCAAAGTGGGTAATCCGTCAGAAACCGGCACCCCCTGTCCATCTTTGCCACAGAGACCAATTGACCAACCTAAATCATTACCAAGCATATCAATTGATTTTAGAACTTCCGGTCCATTACCAAGAAGGACAGCCCCACGAACTAAAGTCCCAATTTGTCCGTTTTCAATTAAATAACCTTCCTCAACTTCAAAAACAAAATCACCGGTAGCGGTATTCACCTGTCCACCACCCATTTTTTTTACGAACAGCCCTTTCTCTACCGAACCGATAATTTTTTTTGGAGACCCCGCTTTAGCGGTGGCTGGCTCATCTTCATCGGGAAGGAGATAAGTATTAGACATTCTCGGTATCGGTTTAGAATGGTATGATTCTCGTCTTCCGTGCGCATTAGAAATACACTTATCTTTATTTGCCGTGTAACGGTCATAGAGATAATTCTTTAAGATACCATTTTCTATCAGGACAGTCTTTCCTGCAGGTGTACCTTCGTCGTCAAAAATATAGGAACCATTTTTGTTGGCTAAGGTCGGGTCATCAATTACGGTCACTAATTCGCTGGCAATTTTTTGTCCAATTTTACCCTGATATACAGGTGAGATACCTTTTTGCACTGAATCTGCTTCCAAAGAATGTCCAATCGCTTCATGAATCATTGTCCCTCCGGCGGAAGAACTAAGCACAACTGGCATTTCGCCTACCGGTGCTTCTGGTGCCGAAAGTTTGGCTAAAGCACGAGCACTAACCTCTTGAGCAAGTTTTTCCGGATTAACAATTTGAAAAATTTCATAACCAATTAAACCACCAATAACTTCGGAAGCAGTCTGAATAATTTCTCCACGCTTAGCAACAACATCAAGAGAAAAAATAATATACTGCCGTTCTTCAATGTAGGATACTTCCTCAGTATTAACAAAAGAAATTTTTTTCTTTTTTTCACCGTAGTGAAGAGAAACTTGGGCAATTTCGTTACTCATTTTCCTTACGCTTATTTCAGTATTTTTTAAAAGATTAATTTTTTCTTCTAAAGGAATTTCGCTTGGGGAGAGTTTTATCGGATGGATAAATTCTTCAATTTTAGGTAGAACTGCACCTTGCGCAGAGGTGCTAATTTTATCTTTTAGCACTTTTTCAGCTAAAGATTTTATTTTTTCTTCCTCATTGGTAGAAATATAAAGCACTTCGGGAGTAGTATTATTAGTCCTGCGGAAAAGACGCAAACCATAACCTTTGTTCTCTTCGCTGATAATCGGTTCAATACGTCTGTCCTCATAAAAGAGATGCAAAAATCTTAAGTCTTCTGAATATATTTCTGCATAATTTATTTCATTTTTAGCAATTATACTTCGGAGAAGGAAATATGAATTTTCACTAATCATCTACTAAACTACCCTTACTCCTTACGAGAATAGCCAATCGGAATAATATAAATTGGTTTAACTCGAGATGGCAGGGCTAAAACTTTAGCCACCTCATCATCATCAAATGCACCTACTGGTAAGGAAACCAATCCTAAACTTATTGCTTGCAGATGTACATTCTCTGCGGTATGCCCAACTTCAATATACACATACCCAATACCTCTTCGTCCGTAGCGTGTTGTTGTACGCTCAAATATTGCCGTGATTACCAGATTAACTACCACATTTCTTACCCATTCCTGGTCAAGTGCCGCTTCGCTAAGTGCGATTAGACGATTCTCAGAAGAAATTTTTTCTAAATTATGCTCTTCTGGTAAATAATGGAAAAATCCGTCTGCCGAAACTAAATATACATCTAAAGGATAAGTCGCTCCAGCCGAAGGTGCCGCACGATAACCACCACGGGCATAAGTAATCCCTTGGGCTGACCAGAGCAATTGCGAAATCTGTTCTAAAGTCAAAGGTTTATCTTCAAAACTGCGCACCGAACGACGGGTAAAGATTGCCTCTTCAACACTCAATTCACCTTTTGTTTTCGGTTGAGGAAGTTTTATTATCTCATTGATTTTTAGGTTTTTTAATTCGTTAATCATTTTTCTTTCCGTCCTCTTTTTCTTCTTTTTTGGTTATTTAAGTGCTCCTGATAATAACGAGAAAATTGATGTGTGCCTTCACCCTTAGTAACAAAAAACATCACTTCGGTTTCTTCCGGATAAAGTGCAGCATTAATTGAAGCCAAACCCGGATTAGAAATTGCTCCCGGGGGTAAACCGTAATTACGATAAGTATTATACGGGGAAACGATTTCTAAGTCTTTATAAGTAAGCCTCCCTTTTTTCTGATTAAATTCTTTACCCCAAGCATAATTCACTGTTGCACAGGATTCCAAAGCCCAACCCTTTTTTAGACGGTTATGAAAAACTGATGAAATCAGTTTTCTTTCCTCATCTTTACGTGCTTCTTTCTCAATAATTGAAGCAAGAATAACAATTTTTTCACGATTTAGTTTTAATTCTTTTGCTCGTTTTTCCATCTCCGGAGTAAAAATTGTGTTAAACTGTTTAACCATAATTTCAATAATTCGTTCTTCACCCATCCCCGGACTTAAGTAATAGGTTTCCGGATAAAGATAACCTTCTAATTTCTTCTTCTCCGTAAGAGATAAAAAAAATTCTTCATTAACTAAATTTTTCTCCGCTAAAAGATGAGCAATTTCTTTTGCCGTATAACCTTCCGGGAGAGTAACTTTAAAAGCATAAGTCTTACCTTTAACCAAACTCCTCAAAATTTGAATACTGGACATTTTTGGGTTCAGACGATAAGTACCAGCTTTAATTTTGTTTTCAATTTTTTTAACTTCCGCTAAAAAAATAAATATATTCTCACTTAAAATTAATTTTTTATCCTTAAGAAGACGAGCAATCTCTTCCGCATTTACCCCTGCCGGGATTGAGACCAGGACATCTGCACCAAAAAAATACGGTTCTAAATAGCGAATCAATAAAAATAAACCAAAAACAAAGATAAATAGAATTAACCCTTTTTTCATTTTTAAAAATCTGTGTAATCAGTGTCTGTTGAGGATTTTTCAACAGACCCTAAATAGTTCTGTAAAATCAAACAGGCGGCAAGTTGGTCACGAACACCTTTTCTTTTTTTTCGGGAAAGGTCAGCACGGAGAAGAACTTTTTCTACCTCTTTAGTAGTCAACCGTTCATCCCAGAAAACAATCGGTAAAGATAATCCCTGTTCAGAGAGGAATTTCTTTAATTCTTCAGCAAAAGTAATCGTTTCTTTTGCTTTCTCACCAAGACTACCGTCAAGACTTTTCGGTAAACCAACGACAATTTCTTTTACTTCGTTTTCTTTAATCAGGTGGAGGAAATTTTTTAAATCGGAAGTTAAATTATCTCGGACAATTCTTCCTGCCGGCTGAGCGATTTTACCGGTCAGGTCACTTAAAGCAAGACCGAGAATTTTTTCACCGTAATCAATAGCTAAAATTCTTCCTTGCAAGATTTACTCCTTTAGTGTTTAACTCAGAAATAGTTACAAAATGATAATTTTCTTTTTTTAATGCCTGTATAATCTTTGGTAAAGCATTTAGTGTGTTTTCTCTGCCCGAATGAAGAATAACTATACCGTCAGGATGAACATTCTTCACTACTCGCTGGTAAATTTCTTCAACCGAGATATCCAGATGGTCCTGGGGAAAAATTGTCCAGAAAATTGGTTGATAACCAAGTGCAGAACAGATATTTTTCAAATTTTCGTTATAATTCCCACCCGGTGGACGAAAAAGATAAGTATCTTTACCGGTAAACTCTCTAATCAAAACCCGTGTCTTTTCCAGTTCTTCTTTTATCCTGGTTAAAGAAACCTTGGTCAAATTCGGATGAGTATAAGTATGCCCGGCAACTTCGTGTCCTTGAGAATTAAACAATTGCAAAAGATGAGGAGAACGTGAACCCATTTCACCGACAATAAAAAAGGTTGCTTTAATTTTTTCTTCGGCGAGTATTTTCAAAAGTTTCTCACTAAGTTCCGGATACGGTCCGTCATCAAAAGTGAGAGCAATTTTTTTTGAGGTGATCGTCTCAAAAGAAGTTCTTATCTCCGCAGGAAGTGAAGAAGGATTAAGCAGACTTTCTTCGGAAACCGTCTGGAAACAGACCGCAAGTAGAAGAAATAAAACACTGGTCAATAGTTGGTAACGAGGCAAAAAAAAATGTCCCTTCATTATTTAAATAATACCACAATTTTTTTTATCTGTCAAATTTTAACCGCTCAATTGCCACTCTTTAAGCGAAAGATAAATCGGACCGGTAGGTTTAAGTATGCTTTGCATCAAATATATTTTTCCCACTTTTTGTTTGCCAATTTCTATATTCTTTTTTTCTTCAATTATGCTAATTAACTGGTTTTTATTCTTTGCTGAACGCACTCTTCCCAAAGTTAAATGGGCAGTAAAAGGTCGTTCTTCTTTATCAAATCCTAAAGAAACTAAGGAATCCTCAATTTTTTCGCTTAACCCTTTCAGTTCTTCACCGCCTTCCTCTATCCCAAGCCAAATCACCCGGGGATAATTAAAATTCGGGAAAACACCAAACCCGGAAAGTTTCATCTCAAAAGAAGGAAAACACGCTAAAATCGGTACTATTACCGGTTCAATTTGGGTTGCTTTTTCTTCACTCACTTCACCTAAAAATTTTAAAGTTAAATGCAAATTTTCTACGGCTACCCATTTCACATCCGCACCGGTTTTTTTCAACTCCTCCTGAAGCGGAAGGATTTTTTTCTTTAACTCTTCATCTAAATTCACAGCAATAAAAAGACGCATTCTTTACTCCACCTTAACTAATTTTTTAAATTTTAAGGCATCGGCAAACATTGTAGAATTATTAAACATTACATAATTTAAAGGTTTAGTACACATTTTAAAAACTTTATTTAATTCTTGATCATTAAATTGATAATTATAGTTAATTCTTCCGCCGAGATAACTGCCGTGCAGACGGAAATAATTAAATTCACCGTAAAGAGGATTTTTTATCGTAGGGTCAACACAATGAATTAAATTAAGTCTTCGACAAATTTCTTTAATTTCTTCTTTTGCCCATTCGCCCCGTGGTTCCCAGATAAAGGTGAATTGGTGATTGGGTGACCCGCCTACGCTCAAGCTTCGGCGGGCAGGCTGGGTAATTAGATGGAAAAATTTTTTTATATTTTTTTTGTTTTCTAAAGTTGGTTTAAAACTTCTTGGGCATTGAAAAAGAATTTTTTTACAACCGAGAGCATCGGCAAATTCTTTGGTTCTTGTCCAGGCACGAAAAACTTCATCGGTCGGTTGGAAAAATCCATAATTTTTCTTTTTCTTATCGGGTATTTTTTCTTTCAGACGCCGGTAAGTAAAACTATTCGCCGGATGAGTAATCAACTGCCATGCTTTAAGAATAAATTCAAAATTCTCCGGTGCTTCTTCTTCCCATTTGAGCGCAGTTTTTATTTCCGGCAGTTGATAAAAGGTAATATTTATCTCAATGCAATTAAAATGTTTGTAATACTCTTCCCGCGAAACCGGATACCCACAACAACCAACTTTTGTTTCCCTCTTATCCGCTGTTGGGCGAAGCGGATCGCTTAGATGCATTCTCATACTCTTCTAACAAAGATTTTATCAATTCTTTGACGGAAATAATTTCTTTTGTTCTATAAGCATTCGCTCCAACAAAGGCAAACCCGTGTTTTAAATTACCCTTTTTGGCATTTACTAAAGCAAGAGCAATGCAATAGGGACTGTTTTTACAATCACAGGTTACAATACAGTGAAAGGGACATTTAAACGGTTTCTTTTCCCCTTCATTGACATCATCAATAAACTTGTTTCTAATCGCTCTTCCCGGCATACCAACCGGGCTTTTGATAATCACAATATCTTCTTTTTTAGAATCAATGTAAGCTTGTTTAAATTTTATTGATGCATCACATTCATAAGTGGTAACAAAACGTGTTGCCATCTGTACTCCAGAAGCACCTAACTGTAAGAATTTATAAATATCTTCCCCTGTATATATACCTCCAGCAGCAATTACCGGAATGGGTTTCTTATACCTTTCTTCAAATACTCTTATATCCTTAATCACTTCTGGAATCAGTTTTTCCAAAGAATACGCAGAATCGCTAATTTGTTCTTCTTTAAACCCGAGATGTCCCCCGGCCAGTGGCCCCTCTACTACTACAGCATCAGGAAGGTAGTTATATTTTTCTAACCATCTTTTACAAATAATTCTAGCCGCCCTTCCAGAAGATACAATGGGAACCAACTTTGTCCTTTTGCTTCCATTTAAAAATTTCGGAAGATTAAGGGGAAGTCCAGCGCCAGAAAAAATAATGTCTATTTCTTCCTCAATGGCAGTTCTCGCCATATCAGCGAAATTTGATAATGCCACTAATATATTTACACCAAGAATTCCTTTAGTTAATTCTTTGGCTTTTCTAATCTCCCTTTTTAACGCTCTAATATTCGCTTCCAAAAAATTTATGGAAAAATCAGGTTCAAGCATTCCAATAGCTGCAGCAGAAACGACCCCGATACCACCTTCGTTAGCTACCGCGGATGCTAGTCCGGATAGAGAAATTGCAACTCCCATCCCTCCTTGAATTATAGGAAGTTTTGCTGTCAAATCTCCTATTTTTAGTTTTTTTAGATTGTTTGTATTCATATAAACTGAACCCGACCTTAATAAACTTGCTGGCTCGATTTTTAAATTGCCTATTTTAGTAACTCCCGGTGGAAGAAGTCAAGCGCAGTAGTAATACTTTTTTCTTTGATTTCTAAACGACTGCCGAGAAAATGGTACTCTTGAACTATTTCTTTCTCATCAATAATTACCGCAACATAAACCAGCCCTACTGGTTTTTCTTCTGTCCCACCGGTCGGTCCAGCAATACCACTGATTGCCAGCACACAATTAGTCCTGGCTAAATTTTTCATTCCGCGAGCCATTTCCAAAACCGTTTCTTGGGAGACCGCACCATATTTTTCTATTGTTTCTGATTTCACCCCTAAAACTTGAATTTTACTTTCGTTAGAATAAACAACTACCCCTTGTTTGAAATAAAGCGAACTACCCGAAATATTAGTAATCCGGTGTCCAAGTAACCCACCGGTGCAAGATTCAGCAATAGCTAATGTTTTCCTTTTTTTCAGCATTAGTTCAGCAATAATTTTTTC
Organism: Elusimicrobia bacterium UBA5214; assembly: GCA_002412545.1. Taxonomy (GTDB): domain Bacteria; phylum Elusimicrobiota; class UBA5214; order UBA5214; family UBA5214; genus UBA5214. The sequence goes on from DHVG01000025.1 coordinate 17,614, forward strand.
TAAAGTTTGTCCATCTTCACCATAGATATTTTCACCCAAAATTTCATAAATTTCATTTTTTGTCTTTTTCAAGATTTGTTCAAGCAGCATTTGGTCTCCCCCGGAAAGAGTAATTCTTAAATCTACAGTTCCCGGATGAGCAATTAAAGCAAATTTTAGTCCTTCAGTTTTCTTTTCCTGTTCCAAAACCGGATGAATCTTCTCATCAATTTCCGACTCCGGAAGACCACAAATATGGAGAGTGACACTCCGGGTGAGACCGGTCTCGTATTTTTCTTTCAAATAAGGGATAACTTTCTCTTCTAACATCAGCAACATTTCTCTCGGTGGACCCGGCAGTAGAATTACAACCGTGGAAGGTGGAATGTGGAAGGTGGAAGATTCCCTTAATTTTTCACTTTTCACTTTACACTTTACACGTTTCACGGTAATTATCTGCCCCGGAGCAGTACCGATTTTGTTCGGAATCACTTCTGCACCGTCAAGGATATATGCCTGTTTTTCGTTTTCCTTAGGCATTTCTATATTCCGTTCGGCAAAATGGCGGACAATCGCCCCTAAAACTTCACGACTAAAAACAAGTTTTTTCTTTAATACTTTGGCTACCGTTCCCCGAGTATAATCATCAAAAGTCGGACCTAAACCACCGGTAGAAATGACTATCTCCGCACGGGCTAAAGATTCGGTAAAAACTTGTCTAATTTCTTCCGGATTGTCTCCGACCGTAATCTGGCGGGAAATGGCAAGTCCAATCGTTGCCAATTTCTCGGCAAGCAGATTAATATTTGTATTAACCTTCTCAGCAAGTAATTCACTACCAATAGAAATTAATTCTATCTTCATTAGAACCTCACGAATAACCACAAATTAACGGCACGAATCAACACGAATTTTTTATTTCACCCTCACCTTAATTCCTTCAGGCTGAGCCTCAGGACGAAGCCTCTCCCCTTGAGGGAGAGGGAAGGGTGAGGGGATTATTCGTGAATATTCGTGTTTTCTTTACATTCGTGCTAATTCGTGGTTTAGGCAAAAGCAATCGGTTTTTCTACTTCTTTAATTTCCGGTAATTGCCCAAAATGCGCTTCGTATTTTTTCAGGTTATCTTCTAACGCTTTCAGAAAACGTTTCGCATGTAAAGGTGAAGTGATTATCCGGCTGCGCACTTTTGCTTTCGGTGCCTGTGGCTGGACATAGATGAAATCAAAAACAAATTCGGTCTCATTATGAGTAATCATTGCCAGATTAGCGTATGCACCCTGGGCAGTTTGTTCATCAATTTCAATCTGCACCTGTCCCGGTTGACTAACCGGTGCGGTCTTCTTTTCTTCTTCCATCTTTTTCCTCCCTGTCCCGTGTAATTTTTTTACCGGACTTTGTGGTGGACGATAACCTACTGTCCACTCTTTGGGTAAATATTTCACTTTAATTGTTTTATGTTTCTTTTTGAATATATCTTTCATTTCCTTCTTATATCTCCCCGAAGCCAAATTCCCCAACCTGAATCTATACCCCACTGGTAGCCGACCCTTACCTGTCCACCGAAGCTTTAGCGTAGGTGGAAGGGTCGGCTACACTTAAGTCCCGCTTACGCTTTTAAATGAAGAACCCGAATTCTACATTTTTCATCTTATCTAAATTAGAAGGATAATTTTTTGTGAAAATTTTAAACTTCTTTAACCTTATTTCTTTACTTATTTTCTCTAATCTTCTGACATCATTTTCGGTCGGATTTATTTTAACTTCAATACCTGTTTCTTTATTCAAGATGAAATCTATTTCAACTCCACTTTTTTTCTGATAATAATTTATCTCACCGCGCATCCGCAAATTCTGGAAAATATTGTTTTCAAATAAACTCCCTTCATTTATCTTAGAAAAATGGTTAACTAATCCGGAGTCACAAAAATATACTTTAGCTATCTTTCTAATTTCTGTATCCCGGTTTCGGGAAAATGGTCTCACCAGTTTAATGAAATAAGTCCCTTCTAAAAAGGAAATGTACTGTTTAACCGTAATCCTTGAAATACCTAACTCGGAAGAAATCTTATTAATGTCCAGTTTCGCACCAATTCTCTCCAGTAGAAGGAGGATTAAATCACGAATAACTTCATTCTTTCTGAAGTCACCCAATCTGAGGATTTCTAACTGGAAGTAAGAAGTAAAAATATCTTCTAATGATTTTTTCTTTTCCGCAAAATTTGTTTTTAAGACAACTTCCGGAAAACCACCATAATAAATATATTCATCATACAAATTTGAGATTGTATCAAAAATCGGTCGGGCAATTTTACTTTTTCTCTCCGGGAGTTTAATTTTGCTATTTTTAAATAATAAAAATTCTTCAAAATCTAACGGGAAAAGTTCAAAGATATATTTTCTTCCCACAAGCGACTCGGTAAATAAATTTCTTAAATAAAAACTTGCCGAACCAGTGAGAAAACATTTTATTTTATACTGGTCAATCAGATATTTCACTACCCGGGGAAGATTTCTTACCAGTTGAATCTCATCTAAAAAAAGGTATACTTTTTGCCTAAAATCCAAACCTAAAAATTCAAGAGTTGATTTTATCTTATCATAATTTGTCTCTTCAAAATATTTTTGATTCAGTGGATTTTCTAAATCCAAAAAGATTTTATTTGTTGAAGGAATACGCTCGTAAATAAAACGAAGTAATGAGGTCTTTCCGGTTCTCCGCATACCGGTAATAATTATTGCTTCTTTTGTCTCCAGATAAGAGCGAATCGGTTTGAAAAGTTTTCTTTCTAAAAGCATATTGTAAATATACAAAAAGTAATACTATTTGTCAAGTTATTCTTAAGATTTATTTTTCTACTTTGACCGAGTGAAGACGACTTCCCCATTGTCAAATTTCCCAACCTTAACCTCTACCCCACAGGTAGCCGACCCTTAAGGGTCGGCTACGCTACACTCTCAGGAAAATTACCTCCGTCCCAATTTTTTACACTAATTTTGTCAGTCAGCAAGCGTTCCCTTTATTTTAATTCCCTCCAGCATCATTTCCATTATTTGGTTTTTGTTCTTCAATTTTGTAGGTGGCAAAGATTAGCCAAATATACAGAATAAGGTTTGACCTTAATTCATCACAGGTTCCGAAATCTACTAACCCGTGGGCAATGTCATGGCGTAAATTGCTTCCTTCTTTACTTATCAAAAATACTTTCAAGAAAAATATAACATCATCGCCTAATACATACTTGGTGTGCCCCAGATGACATCTGAGCCAGCAGAATGCTAAAATTTAGATGGAGGCTCAAATGGACGAGATGGAAGTAAAATTGACTAAAAATGGGAAGAGGAGATGGTCGGTAGAACAAAAGCTAAACATTCTTAAGGAGTTGGAATCCGGGGTACACTACGCCGAGTTGTGCCGGAAGTATAACATAAGCAATCAGCTGCTGTACACCTGGAAGAGAAGAATGCAGGGAAGTGGTAAAGAAGGACTTAAATATGAAGGCGGAGTGGTACCCAGGAGCCAGTATCTTACAGCGGTGAAGAGGATAGAGAAATTAGAGAGGGTTTTAGGCCGTAAGAGCTTGGAGAATGATATTTTAAAAAAAGTCTTCGAGATAAAAGGTATGAAATTACCCGAAGAGAGATAAAAGAGCTTTCAGTAGAATTTCGTTGTTCTTTGAAAATTGTCAGTCAGTCATTAGGGAAGAGTCGGGGTTGGCTATATTACAAGCATCGCACCCGGGTGCGGATGCCCGTAATTAAGAGACCCGATGTGGTTGAAGGGATAAGGGAGGTTATTCGCGAAAAGCCGGTTAGTTATGGGTATCGGCGGGTACACGCCCTGTTGAGGGTGAGAGGGATATACTGCAATTCCAAGACGGTAAACCGGTATATGGCACAGCGGTTATGGCTGAGTTCCTACCGGGAGAGGAGGAAGCGGGGTGAAAGGCGTCATGAGGGAGTAGTAGCGGTAGAAGAGCCGAACCGGAGATGGGCATCGGACATAACGGTGATAAAAGCATGGAACGGAGAAAAAGGGCGGTTTGCTGTGCTTATAGATTGTGGAGACCGACAGATATTAAGTTATCGCTGGGGTAAAAGAATAACCGGGTATGATATCCAGGAGATGGTAATAGAAGCGTTGAAAAAGCGGTTTGGAAGTGATAGAATACCCGAAGAAGGAATAGAGTTCTTAAGCGATAATGGTCCCGAATATATTAAGACAACATTAAAGAGGTTTCTTGAAAACGTGGGTTTTGTAGTATGCCGGACGCCGATAAAAAGTCCTGAAAGCAATGGAATAGCGGAGTCGTTTTTCCGCGGTTTTAAAAGAGACTATGTTTACCAGAGTGAATGCGAGAGTTTTGATGCTGTGTGCAGGATGATAGACGGCTGGGTAGAGGATTATAACCAAAAAGCACCACATGGGGCACTTGGGATGTTAACACCAGCGAAATTCTATGAAAAGTGGAAGTTGGAAAGTGATGGATGACTGGCTCAGAAACTGCTGGGGCAGATCACATTTAATTCAGAATTATGTGTCAAACCACTTATAGAAAGATTACTACTACCTACTATTGCGATTCCTTTATCTATTGATTGGTCGTCGTATTCAAAAAGGTACGCTTTTGAATGAAGTTTCCCTTTTGTGTAAATTTTTACTTGTATTTTGCCTTCTTCTATCAACTCGGCAAGCGTTTTTACCGCGTCCGTGTTTTCATCTGTTTGTTCAATTATTTCTAATTCCTTTTGTTGCGTTTGCATAGTAGATTGGATTATCTCTTGGACGGTGTCCGGGCTTTGGTAGTCCATTTGATTACTTTTATACTCTTTTGCCAATTCTAACCTTATGAATCCTTCGGCAAGTTCATCTAAAGTTTCTTGGTCAGTTGTATTCCCGATAAGTAGTTTCAGATTTTTAATTTTATGTAGGTTTTCTTTGATGTGATTGAATCCGCTGAGATGGAAAAATGCAACTGCCATTTTGCTTAGTTTTGATTTTTTTAGAAGTAAATTGACGGCATCTTTAAGCAAAAAGGAACTATTATCAATAATGTCAGGGAGTCTTTTGGCAACCATTTTCTCCTCCTTATGCTATTCTTTTGTCTATTTTTCAGCAATTTTCTCTGCTGATTTGCCTTTAATTCCAGTAGAAATCAAAATTGCTAAAAGTTCAGTATCGGTCAAACTTTGAGGACCAAGTTCACGGAGTTTACCTCCGGGATGACGCCACTGAGAAACTTTAGGTAGTTCTTTTTTTGCTGTTTCTTTGCTTATCATTTTCTAATTCATCTTGTAATTATTTATATCAAAGTAAATTGTTTCTCTGGAAATTTTTTACCTGCTGACCCTATAGCAGCAATGAAAATAGTCTCTGCGTTTTGCTTTAAGTGTTTTTATTTCCCGAGATAGGCTTTTTTTACTGCTTCGTTATTGAGCAGATTTTTTGCCGTATCCGAGAGAACAATCTTGCCCGTCTCCAGAACATAACCGCGAGCGGCAATATTCAATGCCTGATAAGCATTCTGCTCAACTAAAAGAATCGTTGTGCCTTGTTGGTTAATTTCTTTAATGATTTGAAATATTTTTTCTACCAAAATCGGGGCTAAACCCATTGAAGGTTCATCCAACATCAAAATTTTTGGTTCAGCCATTAGACCTCTGCCAATAGCTAACATCTGTTGTTCACCACCGGAGAGAGTTGCTCCTAATTGTTTTTCTCTTTCTTTGAGTACCGGGAATAACTGATAAACTTTCTCCAGATTTTCTTTTACCCCGTTCTTCTTACGGTAGGCACCAATTTCTAAATTTTCTTTTACCGTGAGTAAAGGAAAAATTTTTCTTCCTTCCGGCACTTGAACTATTCCGTATTTAGTAATTTGATGTGCCTTAAGACCAGAAATTTTTTCATCTAAGAATCTTATCTCTCCGCTGGTGTGGGTAAGCAAACCGGAAATAGTTTTTAGAAGAGTTGTCTTTCCCGCACCGTTAGCCCCAATCAGGGTCACGATTTCACCTTCCTCTACTTTCAGGTTTATGCCTTTAAGTGCTTCAATTTCTCCGTAATAGGTATGGATATTGAATAGTTCAAGCATTTTTTTTACCCTCACCGCTCCGTCGCTATAGCTATGGAGCGTCGGCGACTTAATCCTCTCCCCTCGTATAGAGGCGTGGCCTCCACGAGGCTTTACGCCTCTGAGGGAGAGGGAAGGGGTGAGGGAGGACAACAAAGGGGTTATTCTGTTCCCAAATAAGCGTCAATTACTAAAGAATTCTGCTGAATTTCCTCCGGTTTACCTTCCGCAATCTTTTCACCGTAATTCAAGACAATAATTCGTTCGGAAATATTCATCACTACCTCCATCTGGTGTTCAATAAGCAAGACCGTGACTCCTTGCTCACGGATTTTTTTAATCAACGACATCAGTTCTTTTGCTTCCACTGGATTCATTCCGGCAGTCGGTTCATCCAGAAGCAAGAGTTTAGGTTCGGTGGCTAAAGCACGGGCAATTTCTAATCTACGCTGGTCACCGTAAGGCAGATTCCTTGCCAATTCATTACCTTTAGATAGAAGCCCGACAAAATCAAGCAGTTCCTTTGCTTTTCCTTGAATTTCATTTTCTTCCTTCTGGAATCCCGAAGTACGGAGAAGTGCCTCTTTCACTTCTGCCCGGGTGCGACAATGTTGTCCAACCATTACATTTTCTAAAGCAGTCATCTGGGCAAAAAGACGAATATTTTGGAATGTGCGACTAACTCCTAAGGCAGTAATCCGGTGGGCAAGGATACGGTCAATCCGCTGATGAAGAAAAATAATTTCACCTTCGTCAGGTTGATAAACACCGCTCAAAAGATTGAAAAAAGTTGTCTTCCCAGCACCATTCGGTCCAATTAAACCAACAATTTCACCCTGACTGACGGTTAAATTAAGATTATCTAAAGCCAAAAGCCCGCCAAAATGTTTAGTTAAATTTTTTACTTGGAGAAACATTTCTTATTCTCGTACCCTCACCCTGACCCTCTCCCCTTGTCCAATGACTCCGAAGAGACCGAGTATCGGTCCGAAGAACTCCGATAGTCGTTTTCGGACTCATCGGAGACTCCTTCGGAGAGGGAGAGGAATAAGGTGAGGGGGTAAAACTATTTCCTCATTCATTGGAAGGGTGAAGTTCTAATTCTCTTCTTTTTGACGGGACAATTCCCTGGGGACGGAAAATAACCATTAAAACCAAACCCAGACCAAAAAATAACATTCGGTAATTAACCAGTTGTGTCCCTAATAAACCGCGCAAAAATTCCGGCACACCAATCACTAAAATTGTGGCAAGAATTACTCCCGGGATACTGCCCATCCCACCAAGAACAACCATGGAGACCAAAAGGACTGATTCCCAAAAAGTGAATGATTCCGGTGAAATAAATTTTATCCAATGCGTATATAGGACACCGGCAGTAGCGGCATAAATTGCGGAAAAACAAAAAGCAAAAAGTTTTACTTTATCTACATTTATCCCGCAGGTCTCGGCAGCAAGTTCATCTTCCCGAATGGCAATCCAAGCCCGACCAATCCGCGAGTTATCTAAACGACGACTGACAATTATCCCAAGGATGACAAAAAACAAAATCAGATAATAAAAAGATAAATCGGACTGGAAAGTAAGAAAGAAAAACTTCGGTGAAGAAATTGCTTCCCCTACCCGCGGTAAACCTTTCGGTCCATTAGTTAGACCATCCCAGTTATTCAAGACCAGACGCATAATTTCACCGAAGCCTAAAGTAACAATCGCTAAATAGTCACCTCGCAGACGCAATGCGGGTAAACCCAAAAGCAAACGCAAGAGAACAGTGAGGATAATTGTTGCCGGAAGAACTAAGCAAAAATTCCATCCCCGGATGGAAAGCAAAGCGGAAAGATATGCACCGCAGGCATAAAAAGCAATAAATCCTAAATCAAGCAGACCAACAAAACCGAGAATTAAATTTAAGCCGAGAATGAGAAGCAGATAAATACCAATCAAAGCAGAGATATGCAGAGTATAATACATCCCGAGAGATTGTCCAAGAGGGGGAAGAAAAAGCAGGAAAAAGATTAAAAGAAAGAGAAAAATTTTTTTCTCTATAAAAATCATACTTTTTTAAGCTGTGTCCCGAGAAGACCGCTGGGTTTGAGCAGTAAGACCAAAATTAAAATGGCAAAAGCAAAAACATCTTTCCATTCGGCACCACCGGGGATAAACCCAGCAGTAAATGCTTCACAGATACCGAGGATATAGCCACCAAACATCGCACCGCTGATATTACCGATACCGCCTAATACTGCGGCGGTGAAAGCTTTAATCCCCGGCAGAAAACCCATATTGTATTTAATTGAACCGTAATACATCCCGTTCAATATCCCCGCTGCACCACCCAGACCTGCACCGATAAAAAAAGTTAAGGAAATAATTCTATTTACATTAATCCCCATTAAAGAAGCAGTTTCCCGGTCCTGGGAAACTGCACGGGTAGCTTTACCTAATTTTGTATATTGGATAAAAAAACGCAGAACGAGCATTAAAGAAATAGAAAGAAAAATAATAAAAATTTGTAGAGAATTTATTTCCAGCAAGGAAAAATTGTATTTTTTCAGTGGGAAAATTTGCGGGTAAGCAACCGATTGGTTACTCACAAAAAGCATAAAAAAATTTTGGATAAAAATCGAAACACCAATTGCCGAAATTAAGGGAGCAAGCCGGGGTGCACGTCTTAAAGGTTTATAAGCAACCTGTTCAATGAAAATTCCAAGTAAAGCAGTAGAAAACATTGAACAGAGAAATAAAAAGAAAATGAAGAAAAATATTTTTTCCTGAAAAAAACTTATTCGGGAAAAGAGTTGATAAAAAAAATAGCCAAAAAATGCGCCGGACATAAAAATTTCCGAATGGGCAAAATTTATCATCAAAAGGATACCATAAACCATTGTATAGCCCAACGCAATCAAAGCATAAATTGAACCGAGAGTTACGCCGTTAAGTAGTTGTTGGAAAAACATATTCGTGAATATTCGTGAATAGAAAATTCGTGTTAATTCGTGTAGTTAATTCGTGAGTATTCGTGTTTCTTTAGTTGAGAGGAATGAATTTACCTTCTTTAATCTTATATACGGAAATAACTTTATTTAAAGTATCACCTTTCTCATCAAAAGCGGTCTCACCAAGCACACCGTTATATTTAATTTTTCTTACCGTCTCAATAATCTCCTTCTTCTCCAAACTGCCCATTTTGATTGCCTGAAGAATAATCTTTGTTGCTTCGTAAGTGTAATGGTCGTAGGGTTGTGAATCAACCTTGGGATATTTAGTTTTGTATTTCTCAAGGAATTCTTTTGCTTGCGGTAATCTTTCCGGTGAAGCACCGACCATGGTGATGTAATTATTACCGGTTGCCGGTCCGCCAATTTTGATTAACTCCGGCGAGAAACAAGCATCACCACTAATCAAGGGAACATTCAATCCTAACTCTTTTGCTTGACGAATAATTAACCCGCATTCATTATAGACACCGCCGAAATAGATTCCATCCGGTTTGTCCGCTTTAATCCGGGTAAGCAGTGCTTTGAAATCTTTCTCACCAACGATAATTCCATCAAAACTTGAAACTGTGCCACCAATTTTTTTGAATTGTTTAGCAAATTCTTCAGCTAAACCCTGCCCGTAAGGTGTCTTATCATGAATTACGGCGAATTTTTTTAATTTCAATTTCCCCCAGGCAAAATCTGCACCGAATGACCCTTGCACATCATCAGTCGTGCAAACCCGGAAAACATTTCTTACCCACTGCCAGGAAGGTTCAAGTTGCTGCAGGGTAAGTTTGGGATTAGTAGAAGCCGGTGAAATCATTACTAGATTATGCTGGGCATAGACGCGGGAAGCTGGAATTGAGCAACCGGAATTAAGATGCCCGACTACACCAACAATTTTTGTATCGGAAACAATCTGGTTGGCAACATTCACCGCTTCTTTCGGGTCAAAACGGTCGTCAAAAGGAACCAGTTCCAATTTTATACCTTCAAATTCATCGCTTTTGTTCGCTTCTTCAATCGCCATCTCGGCACTTTTTTTCATTCCCTGACCCATTGCCGTAAGGTCACCGGTGATTGGTGCAGCTAATGCTATCCGCACGATTTTTTTTGCTTCTTTTTTCGGGGCACAACCGAGAAAGGCAGTGGATAGTAGATAGTTGATAGTTGATAGCGATAAGACAAAAGATAACAAAAAGGCAAATTTTCTCATTGTTAAATTCCGACCTCCTTCAGGACTGATTTCAATTCCGGTGGAATAATTTTTGGTTTAACTGATATTTTTATTGCCTGTTTTGGGTCTTTAAGACCGTGACCGGTTAAAATGCAGACGACAACGGGTGACTGAGTGATTAGGTGATTAGGTGATTGGGTGAAAAAACCTTTTTTGACATATTTAATCAGACCGGCGACTGAAGCAGCAGATGCCGGTTCAACGAAAAGTCCTTCCTGAGAGGCAAGCAACTGGTAAGCATTGAGAATTTCTTTATCACTGACTGTATCAATTACGCCGCCAGATTCATCACGGGCTTTCACTGCTCCTTCCCAAGAGGCAGGATTACCAATACGAATCGCAGTAGCAACGGTTTTGGGTTTATTGATTGGATGACCTTTCACAATCGGTGCGGCACCTTCGGCTTGGAAACCCATCATTCGGGGCAATTTGCCCCGAACGGTGAATGGTGCCCTCGCCCTGCCCTCTGCCCTGAGGCGTCGGGTCGAAGGGAACTCGGGCCGAAGGGAACGGTTAACCGTTAACTGGAATTTGCCATCGGCAAATTCCCGATATCCTTTCCAGTAGGCAGTAATGTTACCAGCATTACCGACCGGCATAAACTGGTAATCCGGTGCAAAACCCAAAACATCAATAATCTCAAAAGATGCAGTTTTCTGTCCTTCAATCCGATAAGGATTAAGTGAATTGACCAGAGTAATCGGATACCAGTCACAGATTTCCCGGGCAAGTTTCAGTGCCTGGTCAAAATTACCGTCAAGCGCAATCACTTTCGCCCCGTAAATTAACGCTTGGGAAAGCTTACCTAAAGCAACTTTACCGCTCGGAACCAGGACAATACATTTTATTCCTGCTTTAGCCGCATAAGCCGCTGCCGAAGCAGAAGTATTCCCGGTAGAAGCACAGAGTACCGCTTTTGCACCGGCTTCCCGCGCTTTGGAAACGGCAACAGTCATTCCCCGGTCTTTAAACGAACCGGTAGGATTGAATCCTTCACATTTGAGATAAATTTTTAGATTTTTTACTTTTAACCGGCGGGCTAAATTTTCTGCCGGCAGGAGCGGCGTATCCCCTTCGTAAAGGGTTACCACTGGCGTATTTTTATTTACCGGTAAATATTTCCGATACCTTTCAATTACTCCCTGATAAATCATTTGAGGTGATTACCTCTTTACTTTTTTCTTTTTAACAACCTTTCTTACATGTCCTTTGAATAATTTGAGGAGTTTTTCTTTTTCCGTATCCATGTCTTTCTGCAAGTTTTCTCACAAAATCGCACATTCCAAAAAATTTCTCAAACCTCTGTTCACGAGACAAAGACAAAAGATATTTTAGTTCAAATTCAATTTCTTTCTTCTCATTATCTTTATCAAGTGCCAAAATTCTTGTCTTCATAGTTTTTCTAAATTCAATTATGTTAGATTTCAGCGATTTTTAAGACCAATTCCAGCGATATTGTAGATAGAAATCTTTACGGGGTCAATTGGGACTTTGCAACTTTTAGAAAAACACGCCACCTTCACCGCTGGAAGTTTGAGAAATACTTATCAATTTCTGGTCTTAATTCAATACCTGCTTTTTCAAAACAATCCAGTAAATCTTGATATGCCCCTTTGCCGCCTAAAAAATCCCAAAACTCTTCTGCGACTTTTACTTCTTCTTTCAAATCAAGCATCCCTTTCATTGTCCATCTTGTATAAGGTTTTGGCTCATAAGGATTGTAGGGAATTGAGATAAGGGTATTTACTTTCGCCTTCTGATTTTGGTAAAAATAAACCGCCAACCATTCAAGCATATTTCTTTTATAGGAAATGAAATCGCCTTTGTTAGGCTTAACTGTTTTTAAGTCAAACATAAACACTTCATCTCTTTTTGAAACAAGAAACAAATCCACTTTTACCGATTTGAGTTTATTTTCCTTTCCTGATTTCGCAACTTTTCTTATTTTTTCTGTTTCTTTGACCTTATTTACTTCTCCGCCCACAGAAAGATAATTCATTATCTTCTGAATCTCATTTTGAGCATCTTGCGTAATAATATTCCCAAGTTTGTATTGAGTATAAACTTCTTTGAAAATTGTCTTTGCAAGTTCTTTAGCAACGGGTTCGTAAATTGAGGTCCCAAATGTTGTATTTAATGATTGAAGGAAAGAAAACAAAGCCATTCTGTCTTTACCTAATAAGCGATAATGAAACGGCATATTATCGGTTTCAGGTTTATAATTCTGGAACTTGTCTCTTAGACAGATTTTTATTGTTTCAATAATGTGATTCTTATATTCCTTCGTTAGTGTCATATGATTCTTTTTTCACAATTTTGTTTTTAAGTGAAATATTATTTCCGAATATGCACCTTTATCTCTTTCTGTTCTATTAAGCACGGGGCGTTTAAACTGATTTACTATTTTCATCTCGGATTTTTCTGCAATTGACGGATATAAATTAAATTTATCGTTTGCAACTAAAAAAATATGATAATCCTCTGCCAAATACTTTTTGCAATTATTTAGCACATCGGAAATCCCTTGAATATATAACTTTTTTGCTTCATATCCCTGACCTTTAAAAAGAGGTCCTATCTCCAATTCATCTTTTCTTTCAAAACCAAATAAATCATAAGCGTAAGCATGTTGTTCGTGGTAATTGATTAGTCCAACATATGGAGGACTTGAAAAAATGCCCTTTATTTTCTGCCTTTTTAACAAAACATCAAATTTGTTTCTCTTTCGTCTAAATTTAGAAAATATATCTATTGTCCGCGCATCTCCAGTCAAACACATCTGAAAAGTATCTGTCCTCAATTTATCAAATTCGACCAATCTTTTAATAGTATCTTCACTATATCGTTCCCACCAGCTTAATATTGAAAACAAAGGTTTGCAGATTTTCCCATGTTTTGAACAGTAATAAGTAGTTGTTATAGGTTCTTTTAATGTTGCCAAATCGTAATGAGTTGTAGCTCGACAAGAACGAATGGTTCTGCTTAAGATGATTTTTACTATTTTTCGTAAATTTGAGTCTTTTATTTTTTCTACGAGACTGGAAACAAATTCAATTTCTGCCCGAACATGTTTTAAGTACCATTTATCAAGAAAACTATCGGATTTATCCTGTTTAAGTTTAATTTTATATTGCCGGATAAGATTTAGATATATTGGCAAAAACATCGCCACTTTTTCATTACTATATTTCTTTTCATCTATTTCTCCACGTTCTACTTCATATCTAAATCTAGGAGATGGAAAATATTTATTATTGAATTTTTGCAGTTCCTCTAATAAATGTGCTTCAAATTTAATCGTATTTGAATCAGCAATGAATTGTTTTAATGCTTTTGTTATTTTGCTTATCTCTTGGTACAATTCAGTTAAATTATACTTCCCTATCTTTGCATTACTAATCATTACATTAAAGGCAGATATATCGATTCCTATTGCATAAATGCCCAATTCGTTTGCCTGGACTAATGTAGTCCCACTTCCGCAAAACGGATCCAAAACTATATCGCCTTTTTTGAAATATACTTCTTTTTTAAATTTATCGGTGTGACTATCCAAAAAGTATTCAACTAATTGTGGGATAAATTTCCCTTTGTAAGGATGCAATCGATGTACATGTTTAGTTGTATCAGCTTCTTTAAGATAATCAAATGACAATAGCCAATTTAAATCATCACCTAATTTCGATTTCCAGTTTATTTCTCTTTCGCCATGGTATGATTGATAATAGTGTTTCAACTCATTTGTATCAATTAAAAGCGTTCCGTTATTCCCGATTTTTCTTATTTTCCCATATTGGACAAGGTAAGATATGTTTGAAGGAGTTACATTCCTGTGCAGATAATTAGTTGCCCACTCACTTGCTTGTTTTACTGTTAGAAATCTTGAATTATTTTGCATACCTTACTTATTCCGCACTATAGAAATAGCTTTTGAGAATACTATTCTTCAATACGGAGCATAACCGTTTTTGCACGGGTAATTGGTAAACGGTCAATTTCCTCTATTGCCTGACGAATATTTTTTTCTTTTGCTTTATGGGTAACCATCAGAATCGGCACACCACGTGGTCGGAGTGTAGTAGGAACCTTCTGGAAACAGGAAGCAATGGAAACCTTATTTTCCCCGAGGATACCGGAAATTTTGGAAAGGACACCCGGTCGGTCAACCGTAGTGAACCGCAGATAGTAAGCAGTTTCAATTTCTCCAATCGGGAGGAAAGATAATTTTTTTCCTTTTTGATAAGTTACATAAGGAATCTTCCCGGCAGTTTGATTATGAATATGGCGGGCTAAATAGATAATATCGCTGACTACCGCACTGGCTGCGGACATTCCTCCGGCACCTTTACCGTAAAACATTACATCACCGACTGCATCGCCTTTAATCAAAACCGCATTGTATTCATTTTCTACAGTAGCGAAAGGATGCTCTTGAGGGATAAGTGCCGGATGGACACGCACATCTATCCTTCGACTCCGCTCAGGATTGGAGGTAATTACCTCCTTGCAAATACCGAGCAGTTTGGTTTCGTAGCCAAATTCTTCAAAAGCAAATTTTATATCCTGCTGGTCAAGATGACTGATTCCCTCGGTATAGATATTTTCCAATTTTACCCACGAACTGTAAGCAATGGAAGCAAGGATACTTAGTTTATGTGCGGCATCAATACCTTCAATATCTAATTTCGGATTTGCTTCAGCAAAACCAGCTTTCTGTGTTTCTTTCAAAGCAGTTGGAAAATCAATATTTTTTTTACTCATCCGGGTAAGAATATAATTTGTGGTCGCATTAAGGATACCTAAAATTGAATGAATCCGGTTAGCGGCTAAACCTTCGTTTAGTGCCTGGACTACCGGTATCCCGGCACCAACACTGGCTTCAAAATATACCAAAACTTTATTTTTTCCCGCAGTAGTAAAAATTTCATCCCAGTGTTTGGCTAAAAGTGCTTTATTTGCGGTAGCAATATGTTTTTTCTTTTTTATTGCTGAAAGAATAATTGTCCGTGCTGGTTCGTAGCCACCGATTAACTCAATCACAATATCAATTTTTGGGTCATTAACAATTTCTTCCCAATTTGTTGTCGTCACAATCTTCCCGCCTGCCAAAGCGAAGCGGTGGGCAGATAGATTGCGTAACCGTTTTTTATCCCGGTCACAAATTTTTTTCAAATTTAACTTTGTGCCGACTTTATTTTCCAGTAAGGATAAATTTGTCTCTAAAATTTTTACTACCCCACTGCCAACTGTGCCATAACCAACTAAACCTAAGTTAATCATTCTTTTTCCTTTCACGAATATTCACGAATTAACTGCGCGAATTAGCACGAATTTTTCTATTCGTGTTTATTCGTAACTTCATTTGTGTTCATTCGCGTTTTTTTAGAAATTTTTTTAGTCGTAAAAGTGCATCATGGAAACGATTATCGTGAGTGACTAATGCTATTCTTACATATCCTTCACCATAAGTGCCGAAACCTACCCCCGGACAAATGGCAATACCGGTCTTCTCAATCAAAAGTTCAGAAAATTCTAACGACCCCATATGTTTATAAGGTTCAGGTAAAGGTGCCCAGAGATAAAATGTCCCTTTGGGTTTTTCTACATTCCAGCCAATCTTATTTAATCCAGTAACAAATTTATCTCTTCTCCTCCGATATACTTCTACAATTTCTTGGACACAGTCCTGTTTGTAACTTAAAGCTAAAACTGCGGAAAGTTGGATAAACATCGCTACCCCGTAATCAAGAAATGACTTGAATTTCTCTAACGGTGCTAAAAGGTCAGCATTACCGACAGCAAAACCAATCCGCCAACCGGCCATATTGTAGGTTTTAGAAAAAGAATAAAATTCTATTCCTACATCTTTCGCTCCGGGGATTTGCAAAAATGCCGGGGCAACATAACCGTCAAAAGTTATTTCGCAGTAAGCGTTATCATAGACGACAAGCAAATCATATTTTTTCGCAAACTTTACTACTTCTTTAAGAAAATTTAAGTCCTCAATTACTGCCGCGGTTGGGTTATTCGGATAATTAAGAAAAAGTATTTTTGCCCGTTTCAGGACATTAGTCGGAATTTTGGTTAAATCCGGCAGATAATCATTTTCTTTAAGTAAAGGTAAATCGTAAACCTGTCCACCAGCAAGAATTGTGCTATTGAAATATACCGGATAACCGGGATTAGAGATAAGCGCAATATCACCGGGATTAAAATAGGACATCACTAAATGTCCGACACCTTCTTTTGAACCGATTAAAGCCAGAACCTCATGCTCGGGGTCAAGTTTTATCCCAAATCGTTTCTCATACCATTCAGCGACGGTTTTACGGAATTTCGGTATCCCTTTCGCTTGCGGATAACGATGAGTGCGTGGATGTTCATTTACTGTTTCACAGAGTCGTTCTACAATATGTTTCGGTGTGGGTAAATCCGGATTACCCATCGTCAAATCAATTACATCAAGTTTTTTCTCGTAAGCAGATTTTTTGAGGATATTGATTGCACTGAAAAGATATGGTGGTAAACGACTGAGGTTATCTGAACAATGAACCATTTAAAAAAATCCCCTCTTGGAAGAAAAATAACAATACTTCCCTTTTAAAAAAATTATTTTTCCCTTGGCAGGTTTATGAAATATACGATTACAGTGATTTTGCAATCTGATTACAATGATAACATCCTTGATTATTTAATCGCTGTAATTTATCTTTAATCGTTGTAATCATAGTTCCTGCGGTTTTTCAGCAGAAACTACTTTAGTGCTTTCTTCAAAGAAACTGCTGGCTTGAAAGAAATTCTTTTCCCAGCAGGAATAGTTAATGACTCGCCGGTTTTTGGATTACGTCCTTTCCGTTCTTTTCTTTCTTTTGCTTTAAAAACACCTACTCCGGCAAGAGCAAATTTGCCTTTTGTCTGTAATTCGCTACGAACTGCTGCAACTAATGTCTTTAAAGCACGACCGATTGCTGCACGGTTTTTGATTTTTGCTTCAGCAGCGATTTTTTCTACTAATTCATTTTGCCGCATCTTTTGTCACCTCCTTTTTTTGACTATTATATTCTATTTCCTTTTTTTAAGTCAAGAATTAATGTAAAATTATTTGATATTCATCGTGTTTTAAAGAATAGTCGCTAATTAATTCAATCTCTCCCCCAACAATATTTTTCAATTCTTCTCGATGAGCTTGTAAATATTTTACTAGGTCAGGATGTACGCGCAGACGAAGTTTACTACCGATAAAAGTATTTTTAAATTCATTGAGTTCCTTTTTTATTCTTAAATAAAGTGTTTCCTGTGAGATAATTCTTCCTGAACCGAAACATTCCGAACATTCTTCAGTAAGTAAATTCAAGGTCGATTCGCGTTTTCTTTCCCGGGTTAATTCAATAAGACCAAAACGATTAAAAGGTAAAACCTCAATTTTTGCTTTATCGTTTTTCAGTGCTTCAACTAAAGTCTGATAAACTTTATGGCGATTACCTCCTTTTCTTAAACTAATAAAATCAATTACAATTATTCCACCGATATTGCGTAACCGTATTTCCCGGGCAATTTCTTTTGCTGCCTCTAAGTTCGTCTGGAAAGCAGTGTCCTCCATTGAATTCACTCCTCCAGGGAGGTCTTTCCCAGCAAATTTGCCAGTATTCACATCAATTGCACAGAGAGATTCGGTTTCCTGAATAATCAGGTATCCACCGGAAGAAAGTCTTACTTTAGGTTGATAGAGTCGTTTAATTTCTTCTTCTAATTTATAAGCCGTAAAAATTGGTGTTTTTGCTGAATAGTACTGCACCCGTGATTTAAGTTGCGGAGAGATGATTTGGACATAATTAAGTAAATCTTTATAAAAAGGCAACGAATCAATCAGCACCACTGCCACTTCTTCCGAAAATAAATCACGCAAAACTTGATAAACTAAACCTACTTCTTCGTGTAATAATAAAGGAGCATTCGTTCCTTTCCTTTTTATTTGGATATCGTCCCAAAGATGTTTAAGATACTCGGAATCAGTTAACAAACTGTCTTTTTCTGCACCTTCTGCTTCAGTACGAATGATTAAACCACCATTAAGAAGAGGTAATTCCTGGACAATTTTTTTTAACCGCTCTCGTTCTTTTTTTTCTCTTATCTGCCGGGAAAGAAATATTTTTTTTCGTTCCAAAGGCATATAAACAAGATATCTACCCGGGAGCGAAATCCGCTCACTTACTTTTGCTCCTTTTGTGCTAATCGGTTCTTTCACTACCTGGACGATTACTTCTTGTCCTTTTTTCAACCGTTCTTGAATTGTGCGTTTCCCGTCAACCGGTAGGGTTTCATCTAACGGTAAATATGCATTTTTTTTCAAGCCAATGTCCACAAATGCTGACTGCAGATTGGGAACAATATTTACCACTTTACCAAGATAAACATTACCGATGATTTTCTTTAAACCACCTTCGCTGATTGAAGAACGGTCAATAAAAAATTCGACCATTTTCCCATCTTCAAGGAGAACAATTCTTGTTTCTTCCTGAGTGTGATTAATAAGAATCTCTTTTTTCATAAACGCAGATTACGCAGACGCCGTGCTGACCCCGGTGGACATCGGGGGAAGCATCTCGCGGATTGCCGCAGACATCCTTTCTAAATCCTCTCCCTTGATGGGAGAGGACAAAAGTGAGGGTGAAATGAATACAGATATTCGGTCTGAATCCGAATAAACCCCGTTAGAAAATTCTGTCCTTTCTAAATGGGGTAAATCTGTCTGAATCGTAACTGAAATTTTTTATAAATTAAAGTCGCAAAAATTATTTTTACCAAATCACCAGGGATAAAGGGTAAAACACCAAGTAATATTGCTTTTTTTATTGAGCAATGAAGAACCACTGCTAACCAACTTGCACCAAGTAAAAGAAGTAGCAAATCAGCGATTAGAAAGATCGAAAACAAATCTCGGAATCTTGTTTTATTTTTATCCGCCAGTCCCGAAGGGACTCCGAACCCCAGTGTCACCTTGGGGCTTCGGAACCAGCCAACTATCCAACTAGCCAATATAAATCCTAAAAGATATCCACCAGTTGGACCAAATAAAGCTTTAAACCCAAAAGTTCCACCCGCAAAAAAAGGTAAACCTAATCCCCCAATAACCCAATAACCTAATTGACTTAATGCGCCTAATCTTCCGCCTAAAACTGCACCGCTTAGAAGAACAAAAAATGTCTGCAAAGTGAGCGGCACTGGTGTAAACGGTAAGCGTATCCAGACATACGCTCCAAGGGCAGTAAAAATAATGAAACTACCTACACCGATAACTTTCACTAACCATTTACTACTTACCACCTCTCTACCGCCAATTTCTTTTGCTTCTTCCCAAACTCTCGTAGCCATTTTTGTCCTCCCCCTTAACTACCAAGTTGTAATCGCTGATTTTATATCAGCGCCAATTAAAATTGGCGACTACACAAATTTTGTATACCATTTTAACTTAACAGGATCTTAATTTCTCTTCCAAGATTTTATTTACCAGTTGCGGGTTAGCGCGACCTTGCGTTTTTTTCATCACTGCACCGACCAAAGCACCGAGAGCACGCTCTTTCCCGGCTTTATATTCTCTCACTATCGTTTCGTTCTCTCTTAATACTCCTTCAATAATTTTAGCAATTTCTTTCTCGTCAGTAAGTTGCACTAAACCTTTTTCTTGGACAATTTTTTCGGCTTTCTTACCCGTATTATACATTTCTTCAAAAACAGTTTTCGCAATTTTTCCGGAAATTGTCCCCTCTTGAATCAGTTTTATTAAACCAGCCAAATCTTCCGGTTTAATCGGTGAATCAATAATTGCTTTTTTTTCCGCATTCAATTTACCAAGAAGTTCAGTCGTTATCCAATTTGCAATGGTTTTCGCCACTATCTGTAATTTAAAACCTGTAACCTGTAACTTTTTTACGGTGTCTTCGTAATAATCAGCAAGTTTTTTTTCCGCAGTTACTACGCCCGCATCATATTCGGAAAGTTGATATTCCTTAATAAATCGTTCTTTACGTTGAGCAGGTAATTCCGGTAAATTTTTCTTAATTTCGGCAACAAAATTTTCTTCCCGAAGGTCATGATCTATCGACAAAATTAAAGGCACTAAATCCGGTTCCGGGAAATAACGATAATCGTGGGCATATTCTTTACTGCGCATTGATTGCGTAATTCCTCTATCCGCATCCCAGAGTCGTGTCTCCTGAACAATCTTTCCTCCCGATTCCAATACTTCAATCTGGCGATTTATTTCATAACTCAATGCCTCTTTTAATGCTTTGAATGAGTTCATGTTCTTGATTTCGGTTTTTACTCCTAACTTTTTCCCCGAGCCTGCAACCTTTCGCTCAAGCTCAAGGTTGGAAGGCTCGGCTACTACCGAAACATTCCCATCACATCTTAAACTTCCTTTCTCCATATCACAGTCCGAAACATCAAGATATTGCAAATTCATTTTTAGTGTTTGTAAATAAAAATATGCTTCTTCCGGTGAATTTATTTCCGGTGCGGAAACAATCTCTAAAAGCGGGATGCCAGTGCGATTAAAATCAACCAAAGAATAATCTAATTCCTGTGAACCGACAGCGTGCAGTAATTTCCCCGCATCTTCTTCCAAATGTACCCGCTGAATACCAATGCGTTTTTTCCGCGGAATCCGCGAAATTTCTGCGTTCTCTGCGTTTAGAATTTCTAAGTATCCGTCTTCCGCAAGTGGCATTTCGTATTGTGAAATTTGATAATTTTTTGGTAAATCGGGATAAAAATAATTTTTCCGGGCAAAAATTGACTGTTGAGCAGTTTTACAATTTAGAGCAATTGCAGTGCGGATTGCATATTCAACTGCTTTTTTGTTTAAAACCGGCAAAACACCCGGTTGCCCGGTGCATACCGGACAGATATTGCTGTTCGCCGGCAGACCAAACTCGGTTGAACAAGCACAAAATAGTTTTGATTTTGTTTTTAACTGGCAATGTACTTCTAAACCAATAACTGGTTGATAGTTCATTCTATTTGTCGTTATCCGTTATCCGTTTTCCGTTCATTGTTTGTTCGTAAGCATAGGCGACTTTCAAGACCGTTTCCTCAGTGAAAGGTTTACCGAGTATTTGTAAACCAATCGGGAGATGAATACCTCCTCCTGTATATCCGCAAGGTATACTTATCCCCGGAATACCGGCAAGATTTGCCGAAATCGTAAAAATATCCGAAAGATACATCTTCAACGGGTCATCAAGTTTTTCACCGAGTTTAAATGCGGGTGTCGGTGCGGTCGGGGTTAAGATTACTTCTACTTTTTTGAACGCTTCATCGAAATCTTTTTTGATTAATGTGCGCACTTTTAATGCTTTTAAGTAATAAGCGTCATAGTAACCCGCACTGAGCGCATAGGTCCCAAGCATAATTCTTCTCTTTACTTCCACACCAAATCCTTCTCCTCTTGTCCTTTCATATACTTCCTCTAACGTTGAACGTTGAACGTTGAACGTTGAACGATATCCGTATCTTACCCCATCATAACGGGCAAGATTTGCACTTGCTTCCGAAGGAGCAATTAGGTAATAGGTTGCTACTGCGTATTCAGTATGCGGTAAAGAAATTTCAATAATTTCCGCACCTAATTCTGCTAAAACTTTTGCTGCTTCTTTAACCGCTTTTTCTACTTCCGGTTCAATACCTTCAATAAAATATTCTTTCGGTAACCCAACCTTTATCCCTTGTAACCCCTTTAACCCTTGTAACCCTTGAGAAAAATCCGGCACCGGTAAATTTATACTTGTAGAATCTTTTTCATCATAACCGGAAATAATTTTTAAAAGTAAAGCACAATCATAAACATCCCGCGCTAAAGGACCAATCTGGTCAAGTGATGAAGCAAAAGCAACTAAACCATAACGGGAAACTCTCCCATAAGTAGGTTTCAGACCAACGATACCACAACAACTTGCCGGTTGACGAATTGAACCACCAGTATCCGAACCTAAAGCAAAAGGTATTTCTTTTGCCGCTACTGCTGACGCTGAACCACCGGAAGAACCACCGGGTATATATTCCAAATTCTGTGGGTTACGAGTCAGACCAAAATAAGATGTCTCGGTTGAAGAACCCATCGCAAACTCGTCCATATTTGTTTTTCCAACAAATATTGCATCCGCTTTTCTCAATTTTTCAATCACGGTCGCATCGTAAGGAGCAAAATAATTTTCCAAAATTTTTGACCCGCAGGTTGTCCTTATCCTTTGAATACAAAGATTATCCTTAATTGCGATAGGTATACCGGCAAGTTCACCGACTGGTTCATTTTTTCTAATTTTTTCATCAACTATTTTCGCTTGTTTGATTGCTTCTTCTTTAGTTAAAGTAATGAAGGAATGTATCTTCTTTTCAATTTCTTCAATTCTTTTATAAAAAGCGTTCACCACTTCTTCAGAAGAAATTTCTTTTTTCTTAATTTTTTCGCCTAATTCTTTTGCCGAAAGTTCGTAAATTCCCATACTTTTCTATTTTCTTGCCCTCAAGGCAGAGGAGAAATAATTATCTCTTCACCAGATTTAACTTTTTTCAATTCTTTAGGGTTACCTAAAATTTTACCGACTAAATTCACTGCACTTGCCGGACGAATCTCTTTATCAGTAGAAACCGGTGTCTTGCCAAAAAAAATACAGAAACAGTTCCCCTCAGGCCAGTAAGCAATATCTCCTTCCTTGACCACTTCTACCCCGTTTTCCAAAGAAGCAACAACCGGTATAGGAAAATATATTTCTTCACCCCAAGTGTTCACTTTACTTTCCATCGGCAACTTTTCCCAAATAAGTCTTGCGGTCTTCGTCTCATTCAACTCCGCCTCCATTTCTACCTTTTCCGTCCTGATTTTTATTTTCTTCATTTTTTACAATTCTCAGCCCAGAGAGTAAAAAGCCAAAGTTCGGAGCGCAATTTAATATTTTTAGGCAAAGGCAAAACTTCGGAGGGATTTACCCTGAAGGGTGAAAAACAAATCTTGTCCGAACCCCAATGTTACATCGGGGAAGTTTAGATTTGTTTACCGAAGAAGTTGAAGCCTTTGCCGACCCCGACGATACGTCGGGGGAAAAATATTATTGAAGCGAGAAACTGACTTTTTACTTGGTCCATTCACCCTATTCCACCTTCATCTCCCGAAAGAATTTAGCATTTTCTTCGGGTAGAGAGACATTAATAAACATTCCTGAACCTAACTCAAATCCAGCGGTCTTGGTTAAACGAGGAACAATACTTAAATACCAGTGATAATATTCGCATTTATCCGCATCAATCGGTGAAGAACGGATTACATAATTATAATCCGGGTTATCCAAACCGTAATAAAATTTCGCTAAAGTTGTTTTCAAGTTCCGTGCTAAATCTTCAATTTCAGTATCACTAATTTCACTAAATGAAGACATATGTCTCTTTGGTAAAATCCAGGTATGGAATGGCGAAAGTGAAGCATAAGGGATAAAACTGACAAAAGAAGCCGTCTCGAGAATAATCCTTTCTTTTGTTTTCATTTCTTCATTCAACATTTTACAAAAGACACATTCACCGTGTTCGTCAAAATAACGCATCGCTTCCTCAATCCGATAACGAATGTGGGAAGGAACAACTGGTGTCGCAATCAGTTGCGAATGGGGATGTTCCAAAGACGTGCCGGCGGATTCGCCGTGATTACGGAAAATAGTAATTAATTTAATCCGCGGGTCAGTGGAAGCAGACAGATAACGATTCTTATAAGCAATCAGCACATCACGCACCTGGTCTTCGGATAAAGTAGCTATCGTCTGATTATGTAAAGGTGACTCAACAATTACTTCGTGAATACCCACACCGGACATCCAGCGGACTAAACCCTCAATGTGTCGTTCCAGATGACCGCTACTACTTAAAGCAGCGAATTTATTCGGCACAACCCGCACTTTCCATTCACCGTCTCTTTTTAAGACAAAGGTTTCGTATGGTGTTTTATTTTCATTCCCCGGACAGAAAGGACAGGTCTCGTTATAAGCAGGTAACTCCTTTCTTACTTTTTCAGTTTTGAACTGTTCCGGTCTTTTTGCCCGCTCGGTAGAAATAACTACCCATTCCTTAGTGGCTAAATTCTGTCTAAGTTCTGGCATCGTCCTTACCTCCTTTTGTCGCAGTCCCTCGAAATATCACCGGGGGACTTCCCTCGCAAAGAAAGGTTATTTTGCTTTGTTCGGTGCTCCCAATAGGGATTAAATCCCCTCTTGCGTTCCCCCCCTTCTTGCTTTCGCAAGAAAGCAGGGGGGTCACTGTCACCCCTTTAAGAGGTGCTATCCGCGGCAATCAGGGTTTTAATCTGCGGTCATCCGCGTTTACTCAATTACTTTCTTGACCTTAAAATAATTTCCTTCCTTCTCCGGTGCGTTTTTTAGTATTTCTTTAGTATGGGTAAAAGGTTTAACTTCATCTTCCCGCCAGACATTTTTCAATGCTAAAACATGACTGGTCGGTGGAACATCTTTTGTTTCCAGTTCGTTCAATTTTTCCATATAAAGCAGAATCTGGTTCAACTGGCTACAAAATTTCTCTTTCTCTTCTTCAGTTAATGCCAATCTTGCCAACTTCGCTACATATTCCACATCTTTTTTCGTAATTTTCATCTATTCTGCACCAAAAATTTCTTGATATTTCTTTTGATAAATCCCGAAATCGTAGTCCGAAAAAAGAACAAAAGTTATTTCCTCAAGGTCTTCAGCAAGTTCAGACTCAATCCTTCGGTTTCTCTCAGGATGGTGAGTGAACCGAACCATAAATTTTTTTGTCTCACTAAGCGCAACTACCGAAGCAAGTTCAATCGGATAACCATAGACACCGGTAGAGATTGAGGGAAAAGCAATGGTCCTAATTTTATTTTCTATGGCTAACTGTAAAGAATTCCGGTAGCAGGAAGCGAGTAATTTTTCTTCGTTACGACCCCCTCCGTGCCAGATTGGACCAACGGTATGTATCACATATTTTGCCGGAAGATTATAGCCCTTAGTAATTTTCGCTTCACCGGTTTCACAGCCACCGAGTTTCTTGCACTCTTCCAAAAGTTGCGGTCCGGCAGCACGATGTATCGCACCATCAACACCGCCACCGCCTAAAAGTGTCCGGTTTGCCGCATTAACAATTGCCTCAATTTTTAATTTCGTAATATCCCCTTTGGTCAGTGTAATTTTCGTCTTCATTTTTTTTACCTCTAACTTTTTCCAGAGTTAGCATATTTTTCACAAACTTCGTTCAGTTTGGTTTTAAGGTTAAGATGCCCTTCTCTTTCTCTATTATAATGATAAGTGTGGCCAGCCAATAATGAGATTTCTAAATTTTTACACATTCCATCTATTGTTTGTTGTGCTTTCTCGTAATGTTTATTTTTTCGCTCCAATATCATCTTCTTATATTTTTCATCACATTCTTTCAAAACGTTGCCGTTAGGAATTGGCATAGGTAATTCTTTAACTAATGCGATAGGAATCGTCATCGTTCCGACGCCCCGTGCAAGTCTTCTTATTTCTTTTTGGACAGTAGAAGTCTGAAACCAGAAGGCCAAATAAAACGGAGATAATTTCACATCTTTAACACGGATTATATATATCCAATCGTCAGCTATTCCTTTTTCGGATTTCTTAGTTATTACTGCTACTCTACCAATGCAACCAACTCCTACTCGGACAAACACAATATCTCCTACCTCAGTGTGAGCTCTTTTATTATCCATAATGCCACCGGGCTTAATATATTTCTCGCTCTTAGAAAAATTTATTCCAAATGGAGTTACAGTTTTCGCTGAAATAAAATGAATTCCCGCTGAAGAAAATGTGCGTTCATTACCGTATTTTGCACTCCCTTGAACAATTTCAATATTGAATTCTTTTAATTTTGGTAATCTATTTAATATCTCGTTTCTCTCAAGATAAAATTCTGGATACAAAAATTCGTTAGGTATAGCAAAAATTTTCTTTTCTAGATTGTTTGCCGAGAGTTCGTCAATAGAATTAACAGAAGCAAACATGATTTTTCTTTGAGATAATTCTGCACTTTTTTTGCCAATTAAAATACAGGTTTTAGATGTTGTTTTATTTCCTTTGCTTCTGAATATATTTCGCGGGAGAGAAATAACTGCGATTGTGGAGAGATGATCTCTAATATATTTTCGCACATAGCTTAATCGCAAATCCGAAAAAATACCCTGCGGAAGAATAATCCCAATTACCCCATTTTCTTTACATAGTTTTATAAACTTCTCAAGAAAAAGTATCTCTATCGCCTGTGAAGAAAAATGCTTACCAAGGTCAAAATTTTTCAGAATATCTCCCTTCACTCGCCCATATTTCGAAGAAAAAGGCGGATTACCTACAATCAGATCAAAATCCTTTTCTTCTTTTAGAAGAAGTCCATTCCCTACCCAGATATATTTTCTGAGATTCTCCGGTAGAGAATCTATGACATCCTTATCAATATCTGCACCTATTGGATTAAATCCATGATTGAGAAGACTTGATAAAAACACCCCATCACCACAGGCCGGGTCACATGCTGAATTTTTTGTTGGCAGATAATCCAAAGCAAAAGAAACTATAAATTCAGCTACTTCCGAAGGGGTAAAAAATTGACCCAATACTTTTTCTCCCCTGCTAAAGTGTCTATTCGCTTGGTCTGACCTGTAAAATGTTTTTATAAGTTGCATTTCTTCTTTACTTGTTTCAAAATATCTAAAATATCATTTTTATGTTGCGTAGACGCTACAGCAAAAGCTTTAATAACATCCGTAACAATTTCTTTATTCTTCGAAATAATCTCAAATTCACCAAATTCCTTGGATTCAGCTGCTCTTCCTATTAAAGATTTTCCATTTTTATCCTGTAATTTCTCAACATAAATACAAAGATAAACCATAGCTTGGATTCCTACAGCCCTTTGCTTATGCTGTAGAATTATTTCTACAAAGTAACCTTTTTCTTTATTTTTCTTGATAAATAATGGCGTCTTTTCTACAAATTTCTTAAATCCTCCTTTAATCTCTTGCAAGTTATCTTCTCTAAGAATTTTTTCATTTTCTTCCAGAGTTTCTGTTGATTGCACGTTATCGACAAATTTCTCTATCTCAAATATGTCATTTTTGGAAAAAATATTCAGTTTTATACTCTCATATAATAGTTTAGTTAGTTCAAAACCTATTTGGACATTATTTATAACAATATCCTTAACTTTCGATTCTTCGGGAGGGTTTTGAGTAGCATAAGATATTTGCCATTCTACATAGTCATCCTTTGTAAAACTCTCTACTCTAGTCGCTATAGGAAGACCGTAGTTTGTGCCTTTACCTCTACGCTTTACTCTAATTTTCCCCGTAGGATTAGTTAAAGGAAGTTGTATTATTAACTTTCCAATTCTAACGAATATTTTAGCGGGAATGTTCATAGTTTTGTTCGTCCTCCTTCTTAACAGTATTTGACTCAATCCCTGATGAAAATTTACTCACTCTATCAAGAGCAATTTTGCAATATGCTTCATCAATTTCAAATCCAATGTATCTTCTATTTAATTGAAGACATGCCACCGCTGTGCTTCCACTTCCTATAAAAGGGTCCAAAATGAGGTCATCCTCTTTTGTAAACATTTTTAAAATTTCTTTTATAAAGTGCTTAGGTTTTGGCGTTGGATGGTCTATATATCCTTCGTCGGGCTCAACCATTTTCCCAGGAGTATCAATGAATATATCTTTGTTCCAGCGGATAATTTTAGGATTTCCTTTTTTAAAAATAAAACAAGACATATACTTTGTAAATCCTATCGGCGATTTAACTCTTCCTTCAGGGCAATATAAAACAATTTGCCAAAAATATTTGAAAGCATTATTTTTAAATAACTGCGGAAGAAATTTTGTGCTAAAAAATGTAATAAAAAAACTATCATCTTTTAAGACTCTGCTACATTCTGGAAGTATATCATAAAAAAGATTCAAATCTGCATCGTTTCTGACACCATTTTTATTTAGTCCATAAGGTGGATCGGTAATTATGGTATCTATAGAATTGTTTGGAACCAACTTTATTAATTCCAAACAATCGCCACAGATTATTTTATTGACAAAATCTTCTGGATATTTAAGTTCTTTCACTGGAAGCAGGGCAAAGCTTGTATTCCCTAAATTTTTTGCTGTTTCTTTAGTAGACATTTCTATTTTCGTTTCCATTAAGAGTTTCGGGAACTTTTTCGAGCGATATCAAATACTTTGCTTTGTTTTTCCCCTCACCCAAACCCTCTCCCACAGAGGGGAGAGGAATAAAGAGAGGGGTCACAAAACTCACTCCCCTATATTTTTTGTAAATTTGCATATTTGACCATAAGTTTTTTTATTTGTCCGTTAGCAAAACGTACCTTAATTTTAGAGTTTTCTCCGGAACCTTCTTTTTGCAGGATTTTACCTTCACCGAATTCGGGATGTTTAACCCGTTGCCCAACTTTAAACTTCGCAAAGGGCGCGAAAGGTGTGCTAAAAACGCGAAAAGAATCTTTTTGCGCTCTTTGTGCCAATTTTGCGCTCTTTGCGTTTAATCCTGCTTCGTCAACAAAACGGGAAGGAACATTTTCTCGTGGATAACCATAAATTTTCCGCATTTTCGTACTGGTTAAATAGAGTATATCTTTTGCCCGGGTCATTCCGACATAACAAAGCCGTCTCTCTTCTTCTAATTCTTCCTGGTCAAAAATTGATTCACCTAAAGGGAAAAGTCCTTCTTCTAAACCAGTGACAAAAACTACCGGGAATTCTAACCCTTTAGCTAAATGAAGCGTCATCAGGGTAACCGCATCTTTCTGCCCGCTGGTGCTTACCACTTCATCCGGTCCTTCCAAGGTTTCACTGGAAGTAATTAAAGAAATTTGTTCTAAATAGGTAGAAAGTGATTTATCTTCGGATTGTTCCTCAAATTCACTAATTGCCGAGATTAGTTCTCTTAAATTTTCAATACGCAGTCGTGCCTCAAAAGTATCTTCTAATTCCAATTCTTCCTGATAACCACTTTTTTCTAAAACTTTTTTTGCCAGTTCTTTAACCGTGACTTTATTTTTCTCAAGAATAAGCATCTGAATCAGAGCTACAAAATCTTTAATTTTATCAACTGCTTTTAAAGGTAAAGAAGACACCCCGGGGGTGGTTACCCCCTCAATTTCTTCTAACGCTTGCCAGAGGGAAATATCTTTTTCCTGTGCATATTTTTCAATTTTTGCCAGCGTGATTTTACCGATATTCCGTGCCGGACGGTTAATGATTCTTTTCAAACTTAAGTTATCCAGCGGATTATAGATTAGTTTGAGATAAGCAAGAATATCTTTGATTTCCATTCGTTCGTAAAACTTGACCGTACCGACAATCCGGTAGGGTATTTTTTCTTTCCTTAAAATATCTTCAAAAATACGGGATTGAGCATTCGTCCGATAAAAAATCGCAAAATGGGATAGAGAGTAATTACGGTCAACGGATAACTGATCACGGATAACTGAAACTACATATTTTGCTTCTTCAATTTCGTCGTCAAGTTCTTGATAAATTATCGGATTTCCTGCTGGTTTTTTTGTCCAGAGTCTTTTTTCTTTACGATATTGGTTATTCTTAATTACTCGCCAGGAAACTTCAAGTATTTCCGGTGTTGAACGATAGTTCCGTTCTAATTTAACAATTTTCGTTTCCGGGTAATCACGTTCAAATTGAAATAAATTTTCTACACTTGCTCCACGCCAGGAATAGATTGCTTGGTCATCATCACCGACAACACAGATATTTTTGTATTTACCGGCTAAATATTTAGCTAAAAGATACTGGGCACGATTGGTATCCTGATACTCGTCAATCAAAAGATAATGAAAACGGTTCTGATATTTTTCACATATTTTTGGATTATCCCGGAGGAGGAAAACTGCTTTCATAATCAAATCACCGAAATCTAAAGCATTAGCTTGGGCTAACTTCTTCTGGTATTTCTGATAAACTAAAGCAACAATCTGGCGGAAAGGGTCATTACTGGCTAAAGATAAAATTGCATAAGAATCAGAATCAATTAAATCATCCTTTGCCCGGGAAATATAATCAACAAATATTCCCGGACGAAATTTTTTTTCTTCTAAGTTCAATTCCCGAATACATTCTTTGATTAGGTCTTTCTGGTCGGTTTCATCATAAATCACAAAATGCGGATTTGTTTCTATCCGCAAAATTTTGGCACAAAAAGAATGAAAGGTAGAAATCCATACTCTTTTTCCTTTACCGGGAACTAAATTTTCTACACGGTTACGCATCTCATCAGCCGCTTTATTGGTAAAAGTTACAGCAAGGATATTTTCGGGAAGGACACCTTTCTCTAAAAGACGAGTAATCCGATAAGTGATTACCCGTGTTTTACCGGTCCCGGCACCAGCAAAAACAAGTAATGGACCTTCAAGATGTTCTACTGCTTCACATTGTTCTGGGTTTAACTCTTTCATTTTATTTAATTATAGAAAATCTTGACAGTAAAGTAAACCTGACATATAATAAGAATATAACAAATGCGGATAAAAATTTTTCCTAAGTTCGTAGCCGTAATGATTCTTATCTCAGTTATTCCGTTAGCCCTAATTGGGCTCCGAATGATTGAACTTAACCGGATTAGTCTAGAAGGAGCAATTCTTGAATTACAAATAAATTCAGCCTCTTCTTTAGCGGAGAAGATTGATGACTATATTTCAAATCTTAACCGTGAACTTATACGAGTAATTGGTAGTTTAGAAACGCATGCGCTGACTTGGACAGAAAGACAGTACGAATTACAGTCAGTTTTGGATGCTAACCCAGAAATTATTAATATTTCCTTTGTTGACCAAGAAGGAAATGAAGTACTCAAAGCGTATAATCCAGATTTGGAAAAAGAAACAGAATTAATCAACCACCGTGAAGAACTTTTATTCCAAAAAGCAAAAACAGAAAGAAAGACACAAATCAGTTCTCTTTTCTGTAAAGATGAACTACCCTGTATACAAGTGTTTTATCCTTTAGGTAAAGAATATTTTCTTCTCACCAATTTTTCTCTTGCGAAACTCCAACAAAAAATTTTAACTACACATATTGGTAAAACTGGCTACGCTTACTTAGTAAATAAGGAAGGGAAAATCATCATCCATCCAGAAAAAGAAAAACTTTTTCTCTCAGCAAGAGATATCCCCCTAGTTAATGAAGTAATCACTGCACAAGTCGTAGGTAGTCGTGAATTTAAAGATAAAACTGGTGAAGAAATAATTGGTGCTTATTCACCAGTAAAAAATCTTGCCTGGGGTGTAATTATTCAACAGAAAAAAAAGGAAGCCTATTATCCCGTTTACCAAATGCAAAGACAGGCACGATTCTGGATACTCATTTCGGCGCTTGCATCGGCAATCGTGGCTTTCCTTTTAGCCAGCAATCTTACTCGTCCAATCATTACCTTAATCAAAGGGGCAGAAAAAGTCGCCGGTGGTAATTTTGAAACCAAAGTTAAAGTACCCAGCCATGATGAATTACGCCAATTAGCCGATACTTTCAATTTTATGACCGCTAAATTGAAAGAATATGCGGATATCCAAGTAGATAAAATGTTACTGGAAAAAACAAAAACTGAAGCGATTGTTTTTTCAATTGCTGACGCGGTTATTCTCACTGACCATAGTGGGAAAATTCTTTTGGTCAATCCGCAAGCAGAAAAAATTTTCCATCTCCCAGAAGGTAAATGGGAAGAACAAATGGTCTGGGATTATCTCCCTCCGGTGTTGGGAGAAGAAATACTTGACTTAATCGCTCATCCGGACAGAAGTTTCCTTAAAGAAGTTATTCTTCCTCTAACCGAAGAACAAAAGAAATATTTTGAAGTGCGCGGAACTTTGATTTTCACTCCTAAAGGTGAAGAATTCGGATTATTGAGCGTTTTTCATGATGTCACTTTAGAAAAAGAAATTGACCAAATGAAAGAAGATTTTGTCAATTCCATCACTCATGATTTACGTAATCCTTTAACTTCTATTCGTGTTTTAATAAAATTTTTAAGTGAAGGCAAAAGTGGTCATTTAAACGAAAAACAGAGAAAGATGCTCGGGACAATGGAAGTTGCTTCCTATCAATTACTCACTCTCATTAATAATATTCTTGATGTCGCCAAAATGGAATCTGGGGAAATGCACCTTGAATTAGCTCAAGTTAACCTCACTGATCTTGTGGGAAGAGTATTAACCATTCAGGAACCATTAGTAAAAAGAAAAAATCTTCTTTTAGAATTATTCTCATCCAAAGAGTTAGAATTAAATGCTGACCCGCAACTTTTAGAACGTTTGTTTGCTAATCTTCTTGGTAACGCAATCAAGTTCACTCCCGAAAATGGTAAAATCAAAATTGTGATTGAAGATTTACCGGAAAAAGTAAAAGTAGAAATTTCCGATACCGGACCGGGAATACCAGAAGAATATTTAGAAAAAATATTTGATAAGTTCCAACAGTTACAAAGGACTAAAGGCGGGACTGGGTTGGGATTGACAATCTGTAAATATATCGTAGAAGCACACGGTGGCAAAATTTGGGTTGAATCAAAACTTGGCGAAGGGTCAAAATTTATCTTCTGGCTCCCGAAAACAGAGATGCAGATTTACCCCGCACCAAATAAGTCATAGTTGGCTTTGACCGTGCCGATTATGTTAATTATTATAACGCATGCTGATAAAAAAATTTATTAACGATTAGCATTATCCAATGTATAAGCCAACTAAAAAATAAAAGGCACGGATGATTTATTGGTGCGGGGTGAACCACAGATAATCGCAGATAAAAAAACTGATGAAAAAAATATTTATCGCTTATTGCTTATTATCAAGTTTCTTCATTTTCCCTGCCTCTTACTTTCTACTTTCTACTCTCTACTTGCTACTTCCTAATCTCTATGCTGAGGAAGTAATTTTCCAAGAAATTATCGTCAGAGATGGACAAACTCTCTGGCAAGTAGCCAATGAATATCTGCAAGACCCACAACGCTGGCCGGATATTCTGAAATATAACCATCTCCCGGTTTCTGACCCTTATGCGGTGTTACCAGGAATGAAATTGAAAGTGCCGGTTCTTTTAATCAAAGAATATTTACGTGCTGCCTATCTAATTCATCTCGTGAACCGTGTTGACTACCGTAGAAAGGAAGAAAATCTTTGGAAAAAGGCACTCACTAATATGGAACTTTATCAAGGAGATGGAATAAGAACATTGAAAGCTTCTAATGCGGAAATAAGATTTCCTACGGGTGAACTTTTGCGTTTACATGAAAATTCGTTAGCGATTGTCCGCCCAGAGGAGAAAAGAGAAGAAGTAAACCTTCTTGCGGGTGAACTCCGTGCTTCAAGAGCAAAAGTAATCACGGCAAGCACGATTGTCGAACCAAAAATTTCACCTTCGGGGGCAAACCCGGAATTCCGGACAAAAATTAAAGAAGATAAAACAACCTTAGTTGCCGTCTATAAAGGTGAAGTTGATGTTACTGCCCAAGGTAAAACTGTAACCGTACCCGCTGGATTTGGTTCGGAAATAAAAGTTCAAACTGCCCCCTCATTACCAATACCTTTACCTTCTTTAGAAATAGAACCGCAAATAAAGACTGCTCCGGCACCAACAGTTACACAATTACCTATCACTACGGACAAGGAGCGAATTCTCCCCCCTTCACCAGTAATACAAAAATTTACTTTAGAGATGACTCTGCCAAAAGAAATAAAAAAGGAAACAGTTGCTGGCGAAGAAACTACCCCTGCTTTTTTACAATATCATTTACAAATTGCTCAAGACAAAGAATTTAAGAATTTATTGATTGATGAAACTGGCGCAGTAAGCGAAAAAATTGAATTGAAACATAACTTACCGGATGGGACTTACTTCTGGCGGATTGCCTGGTTCGACCCTCATGAATTGGAAAGTAAATTTTCTGAACCCCAAAGTTTTACTCTGGATACAAAAATACCAACTGTAGAACTTTTTTTTCCTCAAGAAAATGAGATGATTGCTGGTGAGTTCATTTATCTTAAAGGGAAAACTGAGAAAGGGGTGCAAATTTTGGTTGACGAGAAAATAATTCCTAGCGATGAGGAAGGAAATTTTGAACAAAGTTTACTTTATCCACCGGGTAAATATAAATTGACTCTTACCGCAATTGACTCCGCAGGAAATAAAAATATACTTACCCGCACAATCGAAAAAATTACTCCGGAAGAAAAAATACGGAGGGGGGAGGGGAAATTAGGCAGGAGAATTGTTTTTACCCCGGCAGTAATTTCCCTTGGTTTACTTTCTCTATCAATAATTACCTATGTTTTAATCATTATTTTGAGATAGCTAACTTCTAATCTGGGTTACTCGGTTCCGAGATAACTTAAGTAAAGTAATTTACCACGACGGTTAAGGTCAAAAACTATTCCTTCCGAAAGTTTTACCTTTTTTGTAATTTCGTTAAAATCTTTAACTTCGGCAACTTGCTTACGGTTAATTGACTTAATCAAATCACCTTCTTCTAATCCAATTTCTTCTGCTTTTGAACCCGGTTCAACAGCAATTATCACTACCCCTTTTTCTTCTTTTGGCAAACCATATTTTTCACCCAGTTCAGAATTGAAATTACTTACTTTCATTCCTAACCATTCCCCTTTAACTTCTTCCGGAGCAACCGCTGCTGCTTCTTCAATTTTTGTTGGCATTTCACCAGTAACTAACTCAATAGTTTTTCTATTCTTATCACGGATAATTTCAATCTTAACTTTTTTATTCGGTGGTGTCTGACCGACTATTTTCTGCAATTCGTAAGAAGTGAATACCTTCTTTTCATCAAATTTGACAATTACATCACCACGCATTAAACCCGCCTTCTCTGCCGGTGAATCTTTCAAAACATTATTTACTAATGCTCCTTCTTCATCCGGTAAACCAAATTGTTTCTGAATTGCATCATCAATTTCTTTAATCTCTACACCTAACCACCCACGCACAACTTTACCTTTATGAATTAAATCATCAAGGATTTCTTTTGCTTGATTTATCGGTATCGCAAAACCAATCCCGGCGAATACACCCGTCGGTGCATAAATTGCCGTATTTATTCCAATCACTTCACCGTGAATATTCACTAAAGGACCGCCGGAATTACCACGGTTAATCGCTGCATCAGTCTGAATTAAATCACGATATTCACGCCCTTCAATCATTAACCGTTGACGTAATGCTGAAATTATCCCAACGGTAACGGTCTGCTCCAAACCAAAAGGTGAACCAATTGCTACCGCCCAGTCACCAACCCTTATTTTCTCCGAATCACCAAGTTTTACTGCGGACAATTTATTTTTTGGTTTAATTTTTACTACTGCTAAATCTGTCCGTTCATCTTTACCAACAATCTTACCTGTATATTTACCATTTTCTCCCGAAATGGTTACCTGTATTTCAGTTGCTCCACGGACAACATGTTCGTTAGTCAAAATATATCCTTCCGGGTCAATAATTACACCGCTGCCGGTTCCTTCTAAACGACGCTGAAGTTTTTTTGGTGTGCGCTGCTGACGCCGTTGCTGTTCCTGACGTGGCATCCCAAAGAATTCTTCAAAGAATTCTTCAAAAGGGTCACCAAAATAAAATTCAACTGGTGGATGTTTCTCTTCAATCAACTGAACAGTAGAAATGTTTACTACTGCTGGTTTAGCTACCGCAGCAATTTGTGCAAATGCTTCTTGTAGATTAATCACTTCTGCTGGGGGGACTACTTCCGCAACCGTAGTTATCGGCGCAGTTTCCATTTTACTCCGCGAAAAAAGAACTATTTTCCCTTGTTTTTTACCCCACCAGAAGAAAAGTGCAAAAAGCAAAATTAAAATTAAAAACCAATTCCGTGCTGAACCTTTTTCTTGTTTAAACATTTTTTTCCTCCTTTCGACATAAGTAATTTTACCTTATCCTTACTGCTGATAGAGATGGATTTAGTTTGCTGTCACTTAAGACCTGTTTTTGTGTTTTTCCCCGTGGAATAATTAAATCAATAATTTCCATCTCTTCAGAATTTACTTTTTGTGTATTGTCCCCCTCTTGATAATAAACCGTCTCTTTAAAAATAGCAACAAGATATCCCCAGTTCATTGGTTTTCCATACAATATCTCCTTAGGAATATCCACTGAAAATGTGTAAGAACTATTTATAACTACCGGAAATTCCCCTAATTTCTGTGATGAATTATTTTCTTTTGCTCGGTATAATTTTGCTTCTTTTATTCCTGAAGTGTTTATTTCGGTAGTCAAACAGTATTCCCAAGCATCTTCGGGGATTGTTAATGCTCTCCGCCCGGGTAAGAGTGCAACTGAACCAGCACCAACACGGTTATTCAAATCAATATAGAGGTCAACAAATATTCGTTCTACCTTATTTTCAATTTCCGTCGGGGTACTTGATTCAATCACATAAAAACCGGTAGAAGTGATTACCTCATTCTCGGAAGCAATTGTCTCCTGCAAACTACCCGCCTCTTCAGTAGAAACAACTACCGGTTCAATAGAGGTGTCTACCTCTGAAAAAGTAATTACCTCAGTAGAAGTAACTACTTCGGTTAAGACAATCGGATTAGAAAAAGTAAAAGAAAAAACTATTTCTTCTTTATCCAAAGAATTAACTCTCTCCCGGCAACTAAAATTCTCTAAGTCAAACCGTTCGTCAAAACTATCACCAGAAGGGTCAAGCAAAGAAAATAATCTTTCATTTTCGTCAATTTCAATTTTTGTTTCCTCTTCGGAAGGTAAACTCCCAAAAAAAGAATAACTGGCTAACGGATGAAACAATTCTTCCGGTATCGGTTGTCCAATAAGCCGGTAAATATTAACTAACTTAAGACGAAAATTAAGTTCAATCTTTTCACTATTTTCGTAAGCCGCCTCACCAAAATGCAGAAAGTTGTCACCGGATTCACAAAAATATATTTCTTCAAGAATATTATCCAGAGTTTTGATTTCAGCTTGTCCACTATTTTTATATTTTTCTACTGCGCTACGGGCTTGTTCCAATAATTTCCACGCTGCCCTTTTTTCTATTTTATCCGTCCAAGCAGAAAAACCGTCTTCTCTCCAACTTAGCGGTTTAAGCGTCATGGTTCTCTTTGCTGACGGATTTTTTAGAATATAATTCTCCGCAGTATAAGTAACGAATTTCCCTTGAACAATTTGTTCGAAAAGTTGTTTTACAATTTCATATTCTTTTTCGTCAGCAGTAAAAGCTCTTGGAATTCCTTCTAAAGTTACTACAGTTAAAGGATAATTTTTATCTACAATTTGGGCAATCCATTGTTTCACTTTTTCTTTAGCTGAAGTTATATTTAGAGAATACTCCGTGGCTGGTGAAATCCTATCCCGGTATTCAGAAAGTTTATTCTCCCGAAAAAAAAGATAAACTACTTCTCCGGCATCAGTTAAATATTGAACAAAGGGCGCATATCCACCTTCACTTATCTCTTCGCCACCAGTTACAATCCATTTTATTTCGAATTCACTCAAAAGGTCAAGTATAGCAGACGATATTGCACCAGCGGGAGGAACTATACCATTCGGTAAAGAGTCAAAAAATTGTTGATAAAGTTCCCAAGAACGGGCCATTTGTTCACGAATATCTATTGGATAAGAAAAACTAACTACTGGATTATAATCATAAAGTAAAGGAAGAACTGGTTCGTAAAAGGGGGGGAAAACAATACTGATTTGTTTTTTGCCTTGCAAACTTTTTAATTTTTCTACCAAATCTGGTGCTCTCGTTACCCAATTCTGTAAAACTGGCGGAGAAAAACTAAGATTTAGATGTAATTGAGGGTACTTCTCCAGTAAATTGACAAAATAACGATAAGTTTCAATTTTCCTTCCTTCTTTTTTATCTACTAACCAAAAAATTATCAAGTCATTTTTGGTTTCAGCAAACATTTTGGATAAAAAAATAATCGGTAAAATTAAAACTATCACGATGAGTATTAGGTAATATTTTTTACTTGTCTTCATATCTATCTAAATAAGGACGTGAACGAAATAATACTCCTAAATGTTCCGCAATTTTTCTGCATTTATCCAAGTCAATTCCTGGTATTTCTATCGCGGTAAGAGTAACCCGGGGTATATATTTTTTGCATTCCCGAGCGAAATCTAAAACCGCCGGATATGTCCCTTTACCATACTTCGGACGACAGAGAAGAAGATATTTATCTTCATTTTCAGCATTGAGACTGATTGAGATAGCGTCAAGTAAACCTTTTATTTCTGGTAAAATATTCCGTCCGTAAATAAGATTAGCATAGCCGATTGTATCTACCCGAATTTTAGCATTGGGAATAGTGACCCCGTTCTTTTTCAACCATTGGGCAACTCTTTTCAAAGTTTCCAGACGCATAAATGGTTCACCGTAACCACAAAAAACTATCTCTTTATATTTACTTAACGGAAACTTAACCTTTAATGCTCGGATAACTTCATCCGCCGATGGCTCAGAAAACAATTTTAAATTGTGTCCACGATAACGATAACGCCATTTATACTTTATACAGAAAGTACACCTTGCTGGACAACGATTAGTAAGGTTAATATAAAGATTGCCTTTGTAAGTATAAATAATTGAATTTTTCATTTTCGGGGAAAGAGAGGTAACAAACTTCTCCTCACTCCTCTCTGTATCGAATATCTTGCAATGCTTACGCCTGATTCTAATCCACCCCAATCAAAAAGAAATTCTTTCTCTTCACTAATTTTAAATATGGAAAAAATTTTTTCGCTTGTTTGCGGAAGAAAGGGATAAAGATAAACCGCAAGAAGACGTAAAGACTCGGCTAAAGCATAAAGGACACTCTTTAGCCGTTCATCATTCCCCTTACTTAAATTCCAAGGTGCCTCAAGGTCAATGTAACGATTAAGTTCAGCAATTATTCCCCAAAGAAGAACCAATATTTGTTGAAATTCCAAATTGGCAAAATGTTGACTAATTTTATCTTTCAAATCCGAAGAAAAAAAACTTCTTATTTTCTCTTCTTCCGATATTGGAGCAGGAATTTTCCCTGCTGAATATTTTTCAATCATGCTGAATACCCGACTGAATAAGTTACCAAAATCATTTGCCAAGTCAGAATTATAGCGCATTTTTAGGCTATCCATTGAAAAATCACCATCATTACCGAAAGGTATTTCTCTCAGAACAAAATAACGAAAAGCATCAACATTGTATTCTTGAACAATTTTTTCTGGTTGAACCACATTACCTTTAGATTTGGACATTTTTTTCCCTTCTACAGTCCACCAACCATGCGCAAAAACACTCTTTGGTAAAGGTAATCCTAAGGCAAAGAGTATTGCTGACCAGATTACCGTATGAAAACGAAAAATTTCTTTACCTACAAGATGAACATCAGCAGGCCATTTTTCTGCAAATTCAGTACTCTGTTCTTTGTTTTCTGCTCCATACCCAATAGCACTGATATAATTCAACAAAGCATCAAACCAGACATAGATGGTATGTTTTTCATCGTTGGGAACCGGAATACCCCAAGCGACCCTTGTCCGTGAGACAGAAAGGTCATTCAACCCTTTTTGGACAAAATTGATAATCTCTTGGACACGAAATTTTGGCTGCAAAAATTCGGGATGTTCTCCATAATATTTAAGTAAAATTTCTCCATATTTAGAAAGCCTAAAAAAATAACTTTCTTCAGAAATTTTTTCTAATTGACGCTGACATTCCGGGCATTGGGGACTACCACCTGGACTATAGACAACCTGCGTCTCGGTCCAGTAACTTTCGCAAGGAATACAATACCAACCAGTATATGTTCCTTTATAGATGTCACCTTGTTTAAGAAGTTTCACAAAAACTTTCTTTACTACATTTTCATGTCTCGGTTCGGTTGTGCGAATAAAGCCATCATACGAAATATTAAGAAGTTGCCAGAGATTTTTAAATTCTTGAAAAATGTAGTTAACCCATTCTTTGGGAGTTCTACCATGTTTAGCAGCTGCTTCAGCAATTTTTTCACCATGTTCATCGCTACCAGTCAAAAAAAAGACTTTTTCACCATTCATCCGATACCAACGGGCTAAGCAGTCAGCGGCAATTGTCGTATAGGCATGACCCAGATGCGGTCTATCGTTTACATAATAAAGAGGTGTGGTAATATATAGTATTTTTTTCATCACTTTCTAACTTCCTAACTTTTTAACTCTCTAATATTGACCTTCTTTATTCTCCCATCGGAGAATTCTACTGTGATTGAACCAGTTAGATAATTTACTTCTTTAACTTTCGCTTCTCCTTCATCGGTTTTAATTATTGTCTCCACTTGGGGAAAATGTTTTCTCCTTTCCTGATAAAATGGATGTTCATATGCAAGGCAACAGACTAATTTCCCACATAACCCCGTAAGTTTGGCAATATTCAAAGGCAAATTTTGTTCTTTAGCTAATTCTACCGTTACCGGTTGAAAATCTTTTAAGAAAATACTACAACAAACTGTTCGCCCACAGGGACCAAGTCCACCCAACAACCGTGTTTCCTCACGGACACCAATTTGGACCATTTGGATTCGTGTTTTCAAGAGATGTCCCAAATCTTTAATCAATTCACGAAAATCTACCCTTTCTTCAGCAGTATAATAGATAAAAAGTTTTGACCGGTCAAAAGTATAATCTAATGCAGTTAGTTTCATTTTCAATTCATAATCTTCAATTTTCTGAGAAATGGTTTTCCAAACTTCGTGTGCCTTAATTTCATTTTCTTTAAGTCGTTGCTCGTCAGCAGAAGTTAACTGACGAATAGTTTTACCAATAATAGTTAAATTTTTATCGCCTTTCTCAAAAAATTTTTCTGGTTCAGAGATTATCCCCACCTCAAGACCATTCTCAGTTTGCACAATTACTCGCTCACCAAGTTTTAAGTCAAAATTACCTGCATCACAATAAATTTTATCTTTAGTCCGTCTAATTGATACACCAATAACTATCGGCATAGAGATTTTAATTTTAAGAGCAAACAATCCAGGGCTAATTGACGATTGAGGTTACGCTGGATTTGATTTTTTGTTTGATTGATAAACTCAACTGCTTGCCAATATTTTCTACTTCTTGCAAAAAGTAAAAGCAAAGTTAAAAATTTCCCGGTTTTTTCTTTATCTTTACTATATTCTTCACTTAAACTCAGCATTTCTACCTCCGTAAAGGAAAACATATTTTGCCAAAATGTTTCAATTTTTTGATAGAGAAGAGAAAAATCTTCATTAAAAATAATTTCTTGCATTCGTCCAGCAAAAAAGTATTCTGAAGGAAGAATTTCTTGCGGATAATTAAAAATGGAACGCTGCAAAATTCCGCCAATCACTTTCTCAGAGAGACCTGAAAAGGGTAATACCCAACAGCGTGAAAGAATTGTGGGAAGAAGTGTATCTTTATTTTCACTGATGAGAACAAATAGAACCTGCGGGGGTGGTTCTTCTAAAGTTTTTAAAAATGAATTTGCTGCCTCTTGGGTTAGTTTTTCTGTCTTTTCCAAGATATAAACTTTATAACTACCTTCAAATGGTTTCCATTGACTATCCCGGTTTAATTCACGAATCTGGTCAATCCCAATGGTCTCTTTCTCGGGAGAAATTATCCTTACATCCGGATGTATCCCTTTATCAATTTTTTGACAGGAAAGACAAGTATCACACGGAAAATCGTTTACCATTAACTGTTTACCGTTTACTGATAAACAATTAAGTGCCTTGGCTAATTCCAAAGCAGTTGTGCGTTTGCCAACCCCGGAAGGACCGTAAAACAACAATCCTTGAGGGAAACGATTACCTGCAAAAAGTCTCTTTAAAATTTCAATTACTCTTTCTTGCCCAAGTATGTGTGAGAAACTCATCAATAATCTTCCTTACTTCTTTTTGTGTTTCTTCAATTGAACCTTTAACTTTGACTACCCGAAACCGCTTTGGTTCCTGTTTTGCTAACCTTAGATACCCACGACGAACCCGTTGATGAAATGATAAGGGTTCGTTTTCTAAACGGTCGCACTCCCATTTTTTTATCGG
Organism: Elusimicrobia bacterium UBA5214; assembly: GCA_002412545.1. GTDB lineage: Bacteria > Elusimicrobiota > UBA5214 > UBA5214 > UBA5214 > UBA5214. The sequence goes on from DHVG01000025.1 coordinate 60,015, forward strand.
TAAACCCCGCCCCTTTCGTTGAGTTAATAACGAGGAAGACAAAATTTTTCCCGTAATTTTCTCTGCACCCCGACGAAAGGGGCGGGGTAAATCAAAAAGAAGAGTTAAATCCGGTTTTATTCCCTGCCGGGCAAGAGTATCCAATTTTTTTAATAATTTTAAGTCAAATCTCCGACCGTAACCCTGATAGGCAAAAGTGGCATCACTGAATCGTTCACAAATCACAATCACTGGTTTACTTATGTTCTCTTTTAGGGCTGGCCGAATTAACTCCGCAACATGTTGCGCACGGGCAGCAAGATAAAGAAAAAGTTCAGTATCAGATGAAATTTTATTTTTTGGGTGAAGAAGTATTTCTCTTAAAGATTCAGCAATGGATACACCACCCGGTTCACGAGTATGCACTACATTATACCCTTTTTTCCGCAAGTATTCAGCTAAAAGTTTGGAATGGGTTGACTTCCCACTCCCATCCACTCCTTCAAAAGTAATAAATAATCCTTTTTTCATTTAAAGTCCTGAAGGCCAATCTATTATTTTCTCTCGCCAATACTTCCGGACAATTGGCGCATCGGTAAATTCAACCGTAAGACTATTGTCATAGAAGATTTTTAAATTCTTGCCCGGATTGAGCGTGACTTGACCTTTAACCGTCACCGCACCATGAATAACTGTATTCGCCTGCACATTTAAATTACCTCCTACATAGACAAAACCACGAATGGTCACCTTGTCATTTGTCCCATCTTTTTCGTCCGGATTACCAGTAGCACCGAATTCAAAGGACTCGCTTATATCTGAATGCGGACCGCCACCAGCATCAGCGTAAAATTCGTTTTCTGCACTTGTATCAATCCGTTGATACTCTTTCCACGCTTCCGAAGGAGGATTAGTAGTGTATTCTCCTTTACCGGTACCTAAAAGGGTTAAATCACCTAAAACAATTAATGTTCCATAAATATAAGTATTCCCGGTAATTTTCAAATTACCGTTATAGTCACCACCAGTATTTTCATAATACCAAACTCGCTGGTCGGTACATTGCATCCCGTTGAGTGTTTGCTGACTTGCTAAAGTATAATAATTGTAAGTATCAGTGCTGGTATGGCTACAGTAAGACCCAGTCATAGAACTTGATTTGAGAAGGTCAAAATTAAGCTCAGTTGTTCCTATAGCACCTTCATAGTAATGATAATATTCGTCACCCGGTCCGGAACCGGCTACATACGGGGGACGATTAATTACCAATTGTTTAGAAATTTTTCGTGGAAAATAATTATCCGTATTTGCCGTAATATCATCTTCGGAACGAATTGGTCCCCAATGAACTTCGGCATTTCCTGAAATATCTACTGCGCTGTTAGAATAAATTGAAGAATCAGTACCCGCTCTCTCTACAACCAGTTCAATTGACCGTTTTTCGTTGGTAGTTGAATCCAGACCAACGGCTTGGATTACTCGCCAACTGGAATTAGTCGGATGAGAAGTAAGGTTTATCGTATATTTCCCTGCCGGAGAACCGGTTGAGGGAATATCTTCATAAGCCAGGTCAAAATTGTATCCACTAATTGTTTGTCCTTGACCTAAATTAGTCCAGTAGTCACTATTCTCCCGTAATTTCCAGTAACCACGGTCAATTCCGGCTTCTGCCAAGTGGAAAGCAGTAGTTGTCCGTTTTTGTCTTACTGTCCATTTCATATCCTGTTGTAAATAATAAACTAAAGATGGAATAAAAATCAAGAAAAGAATCATTACTCCAAGAATAATAATTATTACTTGCCCTTTCTCTGAATCTAATTTATCATTCATAACTCATAATTCATAATTAAACTTATTCGTTCATCAGTCGTATTTTTTCTACCGAAAGTTGCAATGCCTTTGCTCCACCACCAAAAGTCTCTTTCTCAAAACAAATAGAAAGAGAAATAATTGACCGTTCATCACTCTTTGGATACGCAAAATAGATATAGCGTAAATTTTCGGCTAATTTAGTAGTTGCATAAGTTGTCTCACCACTGCGTTTAATTTTTTGATAAAGTTTATCCCCGTCCTGATAATAAGAAATTTCATCGTCGTCAACATTAGTGAAAGAAATCTTTGAACATGGCGGATTAGTCACCCCAGCAGTATCAGTTGATTTATAAATAGTTACTGAGGTGTATTCTGCTTCACGCAGATTTCTATGGACTAAATCTAAATTAGTGCGCACATCACGTTGAATTTCCCAGCGTGCCTGAGAGAGAAACATAAATCGCCAACCACTGATAAGAACATTCGCACCCACAGTAAAAAGGATACCAAGAATAATCACAACGAACATCAATTCAATTAAAGTTACACCTCTTTCTTGTTTAATCTGTAACATTTTTGTCACCAAGTGAAATCTACTGTAGCTGTCCCTCCCGCCGCAACCGCGGTAGTGTCATCTTCTCTAGTAGTAGTGGTGGTCGTTCCATTCAGTTTTGTATACCAAGCGTAAACATTATAGGTTGCTGAACCACCACGAACTTCAAGAGTATAAGTCCCATCCGAAAGACTGACTGTAGAATAATAATAAGATCCGCCCTGTAGTGTACTCTGGTTAAATTCTGGAGGTTCGGAAGAAATCGTTACCGTCGTGGCAATTAACAATACACCGGTTTTTATTAGTTCCGTTCCTTCTTTTACGGTTCCGCTAATTTCACCCATCGCTCCAGAAATGGTAAAAGTTGCTACATCTACAGTTGCCCCAGCACTGACTGTTACTGAGACCGGCACATTAGTTCCCGAACCGCTTGAATAGGACTCGCCAGTATCTAAAAGTGGTTGAACTTCGTAATCATTCCCTGAAACCGGTAATTGCGAAAAAGTATACATCCCGTCACTACCGGTAATTTCAGTTGCTACTTGTTCATCATTTTTGTCTCTAATTTCAACAATTATATCTGGCAAAGCGTCAATTCCGTTAGAGGTAACTTTCCCTTGTACCGTCCCTGCCCGAGCAAGCGCAACCTCCGGAATGGTTGTAATCTGTCCTACATTCACACTGACATCCGCAGTAGTAGAAGAAGTATAAGTTGAGTTATTATATCCCTGCGGTGTAGTTGGATTTACAGTTGGGGTATAACTATCCGCTGAAAGTTCAAACCAGTATATTCCTTGAACATCGGTACGCTTATAATCCCCTCCGATTGAAACATAGATACCCGAAAGTCCACTACTCCCATCAGTAACTTTACCAGAAACAAAACCATTAGTAGTAGTAGAAACAAGTATAACTTTAGGAGAACTTGATGAAGGATTAGTTGAATAATTAGGTACTCCGGTGCTCACGGCAACTTGAATAGTTACACTACTTATTTGCTGATAGAAAATCCCACTACTGATAACAAGTGTCCAAGTACCAGTAGCAATATCAGTGAGATACCAATAGCCGGTGCTGGAAACCGTAGTCAAAGAAGAAAGTCCATCATTAGCGGTAACCACCGCTCCTACCGCTGCAGTATCGGTTGAACCAAGGTAGACAAATCCATAGGCACTACCTCTACCTTGGGCACTCAAAGTAAAATTTTGAGTTTCTCCTTCATACTTTGCTACGGTAACTTGGGCAGAACTATCCCAATAACCAGATTTACTTGCCTTCACTGTCCAAGTGCCAGAAGTGACATTTATACTGTAAAATCCAGTGCCCGCAGCCGTATAATCTTCCCAGTTCGCATTTTCTTCAATTATAACTTTTACATTATCTAAGACAGTAACTCCATCGGTTGACTTTACCACACCGCTGATGGTAGAATCGACTGGCTCACGGTAAGGGTCACGATAAAGATTAGTAAGGGTGATACTTTTTTCTTCATTACGTTCAATCCAGAGAATGGTTATTTTTATTTTTTTCAAACCAGTATCTGTAGTTGTTGGACTAACTTCTTCTAATTTTTTATCACTTCTTTCCCGAACTTTATAAATTACCACCCGCCGGGTAAATTGATTATCCCCCACTGTGAGGGTTTCCGGAGTATAGGTAGTGTTATCATAACCATAAGTATCCAAATCACTTTGTGTAGTTACCAATAAACGGTAATAAGAAATATCTTTTAGATATTCAATTTTTTCCTGAGCCAGATTATTAGCAATTGTGTGCATCTTACTGATTAAAATACCTCTCCCGATACCAAAAAAAGCATTAATCACCGCAAGTAAAAAAATTGATAATACACTTACGGCAACCATCAATTCAATTAAACTAAATCCTTGAGAATCCTCATATTTGAAAAAAGAAATCCTCAAATTATTCATCATTAAAATTATATGCTTGGAAGGGCTTTCTGTCAACTCCATCCCTCTCAAAAGAAAATCCTAAATCCAACCCTGAACTTGATTCAGGGCTAAACGATATCTAATTTCCTAAACTCGTAACTAAAGCCGTTCAGAACATTTGGATTTAGATATTGGAATTTGTTTGGGATTTAGGATTTCACTTGCGTATTTTCCTACAGTCCTTCAACTCGTGGGTGCAGACTTTTCATCAATTCGGCACTTCTTTGTGCAAGAGAAACCATCAGGCGAGCAATTTTTTCATGAACAATTATTGTATGCGCATTTGCTGTACGCAAATAATAATTAACCAATCGTTTACGCAAAGTCGGGTCACCAGTAACATTAATCACTAAATCAAGTTCTTCACCCAGATTAACTACATCTTCAATATTAGTGGTAGTGAAAATATTTTTCTCCCGGGCAATAAGCATCCCTTCCGCATCGGGATTCAAATCACACACACAAAAAATCTTAATATAGGGAAATTGCAAGAATCCTCTAATTAGTGGTGTCCCAGTTCTGCCAGCGCCAATTATTCCCACTTTCACTGTTTCCTGCTCGCCTCGCAATAAGGATGGCTTTCTCTCCTCCATTTATTTTTACCTCCCCAAAGTAATTACCCAAAAATTTTTTTTCTTTGATTCAATTGTTTTTGATAAATTACCCACATTCTTTTTACTTCTTGCGGTGCCGGACCACCTATAGATTCTCTTTGTTTTACCACAAAAAAAGGCTCAGTGACTCTTTTGATTTCTTCAACAGTAAGACCAATTTTCTTACCAAATAATTTATAACTAATTCTTTCAATTCCTTCAGCACTGACTTGAGCAAAAGTTTTTCCTTTCCGGTTTAGTTCTTTTACTATGTTGCCAACAAAAAAATGTGCCTCCCGAAAAGTACCAACCTTTCCTGATTTTTGGAGATACTCAGCTAAATCGACTGCCGTAAGATAACTTTTTTCAAGAATTTCTTCAATTCTTCTTCTGTTAATCTTAAGAGTAAGAAGAATTTTTTTCATAATTTTAATTGAATCTTTAGTGAAGTCAATAATTTGCCAAAGTGAAGGTTTCAATTCTTGCAATTCTTGATTATACCCAGTTTCCAGTCCAGAAATAGTAGAATAAAGATGATTAAGAAGTCCGATAGCATGGTCGGTTTTACCAAGTAAAAGTTCTAAAACCGAAGGGTTCTTTTTCTGGGGCATTGCGGTAGAAATATCAGTAAATTCATCAGCAAGTTCTACTATTCCTGATTCAAAACTTGACCAAAGGATTAGGTCTTTCGCCATCCGGCTTAAGGGAAGCGTAACCAAAAGAAAAGCATTTGCTCCTTCAAGAAGAAAATCACGACTGGAAACTGCATCAATACTATTCTCAATTAGACCATCAAATTTAAGCAATTTGGTTGTATATCTACGGTCAAGATTGATACTTGTCCCAGCTAAAGCCGAGGCACCAAGCGGATTAAGATTAACCCGTAAATATACTTCTTTCAAACGGTCAAAAGAACGCAAGAAAATTACTACATAAGAAAGCAAATAATGCGCAAAAGTAATCACTTGTGCTGGTTGACGATGGGTATAACCAGGAAAAACAGTCTCATAGTGAAAATTTGCCAAATTCAAGAGTGATTGAATAAAATCAATTAGTAATTGCTCAAGTTCCAGAATTTCTTCTCGCAGATAAATTCGTAAATCAGTAACAATTTGGTCATTACGACTACGACCTAAATTTACTTTACCACCAATGAGATGATGACCTCTTTTTACCCCACAAGTATCAATTAAATATTTTTCAATAATCGGATGAATATCAGTAAACGGTAAATTGGCTGTACTCTTTTCCCTTGAAGAAAACATCCGGTCCAATTTACCTTGCTGGAAATCGTTTCTCAATTTTTTTAAAGCGGTTAAAATTGTTTTTAGTTCCTGGGCAGAAAGATAACCTTGTTTCTTCAACATTGAACAATGTGCTTCTAACACTTTGAGGTCAATTTCAAATATCCGTTTATCTTCTTCAAGACAAGAAAGATATTTTCTTGCCAGAGGATCAATTCCCTTTTCTAAGCGTCCACGAAAAAGATAATCACTTTGCTTTACGCCTTTTCCAGTAGCCACTTTCCCCACCTTTCTTTTCTAAAAGACAAATATCGCTAATTACTGTTCCTCTATCTACTGCTTTTACCATATCGTAGATAGTCAACCCAGCAATTGCTACTGCAGTGAGTGCTTCCATCTCTACACCGGTAATATCTTTTGTCTTCACGTTAGCCAAAATTTTTATTGTGCATAGATTTTTTATCCGTGTCATCTGTCCCGATGTTACATCGGGATAATCTGCGATTATGAATTCAATATCACAATGACTAATTTTCAACGGATGAGTTAAAGGAATAAGTTCCGCAACTTTTTTTGCCGCTAAAATACCCGCAATTTTTGCTACCGCAAAACAGTCACCTTTGGCTACCTTATTTTTTTTGATTAAATCCATTGTCTCTTTTTTTATCCGGACAATCGCTTGCGCTTTCGCTATGCGTAAAGTTTCTTTTTTTTCACTCACATCTACCATTCTCGCTTTTCCTTTATTATCAAAATGAGATAATCCCTCCATTTTTTCTGCTTACCTCAAATAGCTTTCAAACCTTTTTCGAACGACTTTAAATTTATTTCCGATTCTCGTTCTTGGGAAATAAATTATAGAGTGAGAAAAATGGTTTGAAAGCTACCTACCCTCCCATTTTTATCATTTCACCACAAAATTGAAAATGATGTCCTTCCGGTTTAGAAGAAACAGCTTTAATAAATATTTCTTTTACCTTCCCAATATTTTTCTCCTCGCGGAGTATTTTTTTCAAATCATAAGAAACCGGTGAAGCGAGGCAGGAACGTAGTTTACCATCAGAAGTTAGACGCAGACGATTACATTGACCACAGAAAGGATGACTACGCGGAGTGATAAATCCAATAAGTGGTCCCTGACCATCGTTATTTTTAATCTGATAATACCTTGCTGGACCATCTGTGGGGTGAGAATTAGATAAAGGAGATAAAAGACCTTCATTTTGCAATTTTTCTTCAATTTCAGTTAAAGGAAAAAAGTAATCTTTTTTATTCTTGAGGTAATTATCACTTTGGAAAGGCATATATTCAATAAACCGTAAATGGAAATTTTCTTTTTGGCTAAAAAAATGGATAAAGTTCTCAATTTCATTTTCGTTTATATCTTTCATTACTACCGTATTGATTTTAATTGGCGAAAGACCAGCTTTTTCTGCTGTTTCAATACCAAGAAGAATATTATTCAAGCCCCCATTCCCACTAATCTGGACAAATTTTCTTTCATCCAAAGTGTCTAAACTGACATTGATACCGGCTAAACCGACTTTAGATAAAGAATTGGCATATTCTTTAAGCAATAGACCATTGGTAGTCAGCGAATATTTTATTCCAGCGAGAGATAATTTTTCAAGAAATTCTACTAAACCTTTGCGTAAGAGGGGTTCACCACCCGTAAGACGGAATTTTTCTACACCCAATCCTTGAGCAATTTTGATAATTTCAAAAATTTCTTCATAGGTAAGAATTTCATCTTGGGGCAAATCCACCGTAGGTGAATCCTGACGACAATAAATGCAATAGAGATTACAACGGTCAGTAATAGAAATTCGTAAGTAATTGATTCGGCGATTAAATCGGTCAATAAGTAACATTGTTTTGACATTTTACTAAATATAAAAATTTATGTCAACCCCGTATCTTCAAGAATAGTCAGTTTAGTATTTCTAATGAGAGCCCGAGTTATTTGCTTTTTTTAATTAAGGAGAGTTTAGGATAAAATTAGTAAAGAATGATTCACTTTGAAAGTGGATGGTTGTCTGGAAGGTGCAGAATCAACACAAAAAAAGAAAAATTACCCCATTTGAGGTAATTACCCCTTGAGCCCATAAGTTTTACATTTATACGGCCTTAAAGGTAATTACCTCTTTGGGGGACTGGGTAGGTTAGGTTTTTTCTAATAAAGATAATTATCTCTTATCTTTTACCAGCACGACGCATTTTTGCCCGCGAGATATCACCATGTTTATCAACGAAATAGAGATAACCTCCGGCTTTTTTCACACCACATTTTGCCACTTTCTCTGGTTTGCCACCTTTCTTTCCTCCGCGTGCCATCTTCGCCCGAGAAATATCACCATTTTTGTCCACATAGTAGAGATAACCATCAGCTCTTTTTACACCAACTTTTGCTACTTTCTCAGCCATTGTATCTTTTCACCTCCTTCCTTCTTACCTCGCTTCAGCAAAGCGAGTTTTTAAGGTTAATTTTTAATTAATCCCTTCAAGAAGGGATTACCTCTTATTAAGATTCTTCCCATTATGATTTGTGCTCCCGGTCATAACTAATTCAGTTCCATTCCTTTCCGGATAAACAAAAATCTTTCCTTGATAATTTTTAAATATTGTTCTTTTTCTTGCACGCGAAATTACATAGTCAACATTTATCGGTACTTTACCACCACCACCAGGTGCATCAATTACATAAGTAGGGCAAGCAAGACCGCTGGTATAACCCCGTAAGGAAGCCATAATTCTCAACCCGGTAGAAATTGGTGTCCGGAAATGTTCGGTACCCGTAGCAAGGTCACATTGATAGAGGTAATAAGGACGAACTCTAATTTTAAGGAGTTCGTGCATAAGTTTCATAATTATTGCCGGGGAATCATTGATTCCTTTAAGTAAAACCGTCTGACTACCAAGGGGGAGACCATGGTCAATAAGTAACTGGCAGGCAATTTTTGTCTCTTCAGAAATTTCTACCGGATGATTGAAGTGAATGTTTATATAGAGAGGATGATACTTTTTGAGCATTTGACAAAGAGATAAATCAATTCGTTGGGGTAAACTCACCGGTAGACGCGTGCCAATACGTAAAATTTCCAGATGTTTAATCGCACGCAGATTTTTTAACACTTCTTCCAATTTTTCATCCGGTAAAAGTAGAGAATCTCCACCGGAAATCAGAACATCGCGTACCTGTTCATTTTTTTTCAAATAGTCATAAATCGGTTTCAATTCTTCTATGGTCAAAGTATGATTGCTCTTCCCAACTAATCTTCTTCTTGTACAAAACCGACAATACATTGCACAAATATCAGTAAGAAAAATTACTACCCGGTCCGGATAACGATGGACTAAACCGGGCACAACCATATCTTTATCTTCACCACAGGGGTCAACTAAATCATGGGAACCAACACGGAACTCATCCAAAGAAGGAACTACTTGCCGACGGAGAGGACAATCTGGATTATCCCGATCTACTAAGGAAAGAAAATGGGGGGTGATTGCCATCGGTAGACGGTCAGTAACATAATTTATTGCTCTTTTTTCTTCAACACTTAGATTGAGCCATTCTCCTAATCCTTCCAAAGTGGTAACACGATTTCTGAATTGCCAATGCCAATCTGCCTGTTTAGCAGCGCACCTACTATCAGAAATGCTACTACTTGATTCGCTCATTTTTGTGTTGTTTCTCCTCCTTCTTTTTTAACCGTTTTTTCCTCTTTAGAAAGAGCTTCTTTCTCTCTAAAGAATTCTATTTGTGGTTCTTCTTTCTTGGTAATGATTCTTTCTTTCAGCCAAGCATCAATCACTTCTTTAGAAAAACGATATTGTCTACCAATCCGTGAGGCAGGAATTTTTTTTTGTCGGATTAAAGCGTAAATTTTGGATTTACCGATTCTCAAATATTGGGCAAGCTCTTTTACATCCATTATTTCCTTCCCGGTGCGGTCAGTAATTTTCTTCTCTTCAACCATATTTTACCACCTTTTTATATCTTTTCTTAAAATTATACAATAAGTATTAAATTTTGTCAAGTATTTCTGAAAAAAAATTTTTTGCTAACTTTTCTCTTTCTTTGCCAATAAACTTTTTCTTTTGCCATTAATTATACAAGAAGGGGGAAATCTTGTCAAGACCTGTAGGAAAAAATTTTTATTTGGTAGAGGTGAGGTTATCTTTCAGCTACGTTCAAGATCCTGAACGAAGTGAAGAATACCGGGCTAAAGCATAGGAGAGAATTTTGTTAATCATTTGGTTATAGGTGAGACCGCACTGCTGGGCAACAATTGGCCAAATATCTACTAAGGCAAGTGAAGGTAAAGGATTACATTCTAAAAAATAGGGATTATCCTTCTCGTCACAACGAATATCAATTCTACCGAAATCACGACATTCTAAAACCTGATAACATTTTTTTGCTATTTCTTGAATTTTTTTATCTAAGCGTGCAGAAATTTTTGCTGGACAGATGTATTCTACACCGGTAGATTCAACAAGGGAGTGAATATAAAAATCTTCCCCGAGGTCAAGTTTACCATTTATCGCAATTTGTACTACCGGCAGTACTTCCGGTTCTTCATTACCAATCAAACCAATCGTAAACTCTTTACCTTGAATAAATTCTTCCACTAATACCGGCTGATGATAAGTTCCCAATGCCCATTGCACACGTTTTTTCATTTCGCTAAAATTATTCGTCTTCGCTCCTTTATCCAGACCTTTTGAAGTTCCTTCGTAACGCAACTTCACAATCACCGGAAATGACAACTTGAAATTCTCTAAATCAGAAATTTCATTAACTAAAACAAATTTTGGTGTCGGAAGATTATGATAAGCAACAATTTTTTTTGCCATCAGTTTATCTAAAGTAAGCGTCTGAGTTAAAGGGTCGCTACCGACATAAGGTATTTCCAACATATCCAAAATTGCCGGCACTTGTGCTTCCCGGGAACGGGTATTGATTCCTTCAGCAATATTAAAAATAATATCTACTTTTTCTTTCTTCCCGACGAGGAAATCGAGCAATTTTTTACCGTTACCAATACGGATAACCTGATGCCCGCCTTCTTTCAAGGCATTTTCAATTACCGCAATCGTATCCTCTTTATCAAATTCGGCATACTTGTCTACCGGTTCACCCGGTTCAAGTTCGTAATCGGTTTTTAAATCATAAGTTAAACCAACGACTAATTTCTTCTTCATCAATAAACCTTTTTCAAAAAATTTTTAAGTGAGAAGATTATAATAAAAAATTTTTTACAAGTCAAAAAAAATTTTTTTTAAGAGAATTTCTTTAACTACTGGCAGGTAAAATAATTAGGCGAGAATAATCTCGGTGATTCTAAAAAATTTTTCTGCAGAAATTTAACTTCCTATCATTATTTCTTTTTGTCAATTTTCAAGACCCCACACTTCCGTAACATTCCACACCGTAAAAATATTTAATAATTATTTTCTCTATTGCCTTTGTTACTATTCCCTTGTCTGTCTTGTTCCCACCCCTTCTTTGTCGGTAGACCACCTGTGCCTGCGATACCTGTGCAGGCGTCACAGGTGCAGGCATGACCTATCGGCTGAAAGTGATAAAATAATTACAAAATAAACTTGACAAAAATAAATTAAATAGGTAAAATATGGGTAAATTTAAGGTAATATAAGGGTAATATGAATAGAGAGATAATGTTCCCACTAACAGATTATCAGACAAAAACTTTGCAGTTCATTATTGATCATATTGATGAATATAGATTCCCTCCTACAATAAACGAGATTCAAAGCAAAATTGGTATTAAGAATCCCGGACTAGTTCATAAAGTTTTGTTAGCTTTGGAAAAAAAGAAATATATCGTAAAGAACAAGGGTATGCACAGAGGCATATTTCTAACTGAAATCTCTCAAAAAATGCCTAATTCAAAACATCTTATTAAAAAGAAAGCAAAATGAAACTGGATATTGTATATAACAAAAACGCACAAGATATGTCAGACATTGAAAATGATTCAATTCAGATTATTATTACAAGTCCTGAATATTATGGTGCTGATATGTGGAATCATAACATCACTTTTGAAGAATACTTATCTGGTTTAAGTAAAGTTTGGCAAGAATGCTTTAGAGTATTAAAACCCGATGGTAAATTAATTATAAATATTGCAGATATTTCCAGTTCTACAGAGAAATTTGGCAGAAGAAAAATATTCCCCACTCATTCCAAAATAATTGAGAGCTGCGAAAAAATAGGATTAGATTATTATGATTTTTTAATTTGGCATAAACCGCATAGACAATTTGAAAAAGTCTATGGTTCTTATCCTTATCCAACTAATTATCAGTTTAATATGGTCTTTGAATATATTCTAATTTTTAGGAAATGGGTAAATAATAAATATTTTAACACTCGCAAATTGCCGGCACCAGAAATTAAAGAAAAATCTATAATTGATAAAAAGACATGGTATGACTGGGTAAGCAATGTCTGGGAAATAACACCTGTAATAAAATATAATTCCAAAGGACAGAATAAGAGAGGACATGTTGCGCCTTTTCCAGAAGAAATACCATATAGATTAATAAAGATATACTCCTTTCAAGAAGATATTGTCTTAGATCCTTTTATGGGTTCGGGTACAGTTGCTATTGCTGCGAAGAAATTGAATAGACATTATATAGGTTATGAATTAAATGAAGAATACTATAATTTGTGTCTGCGAAATATTTCAAAAATGTCTTTAAGGTTGGACTTATGAAAAAGAAAATTATAAATAAAATTTACGAAGACACTAGCTGGGATTTTAGAACAGAAGATACTAAAACAACTAGCCAAGGTATTCATAATTACCCGGCAATGATGATCCCTCAAATTGCCAGACGTCTAATTGAATTGTATGCACCAAAAAAAGGAGGTATTCTTTTAGACCCTTTTTGTGGTTCTGGAAGTTCTTTAGTAGAAGCCAGATTGCAAGGACTTAATTCATATGGCGTCGACATAAATCCTTTGGCCCGACTAATTGCAAAAGTAAAATCCGCTTTGATTGAACCTGAACTTTTGGATGAGTATATAAAAAAAGTCAAATCAGAAGTTATTAATGCTGAATTTAATAATGGGTTTAATTTATCTAAAATAGAAATCCCTAAATTTAATGGTTTAGAGTTTTGGTTTAAGAAAGATGTTATAAAAAGGCTTCAATTAATAAAATCCATAATTCTAAAAATCTCAAATAATTCTCCGGATATAAAAGATTTTTTACTGGTAACTTTCAGCCATACTGTGAGGGATTGTTCCAACACTAGAAACGGAGAATTCAAGCTCTATAGAATGCCTGAAGAGAAATTATTAAATTATAGTCCGGATGTATATAAGAGGTTTATTGGAAAGCTGGAATATAACTATGAAGCCATAAAAAACTTTTATACTGAATGCAAAAAGATTAAAAATTATAATGCACTTTGGGTAAAAATATTAGATGAGGATACCAGAAAAAAGATTTCTATTCCAGATGAGTCGGTTGATATAATTCTTACTTCACCACCTTATGGGGATTCCAGAACCACTGTTGCCTATGGCCAATATACAAAATTATCTTCTGAATGGCTCGGTCTAAATAATAATAAAAAGGATATTGACAAAATTTCCTTGGGTGGACAAATAGTTAATTCATTAGAAAATCAGCTTGGCTCTGAGAGTTTAAACATTTCTCTTAAGCATATTGCAGAACAAGACGAGAAAAGAGCTAGAGAGGTATTATCTTTTTATATTGATTTAGATAAATGCTTGGCAGAAATAAAAAGAGTTATGAAACCCAAAGGTTATATCTGTATGGTAGTTGGGAATAGAACAGTTAAAGGTATTCAAATCCCAACAGACAAAGTCTTGGTTGAAATTAGTAATAAGCACGGTATACTCCATAAAGAAACAGTTATCAGAAATATACCAAATAAAAGAATGCCTTCCAAAAATAGTCCTACAAATGTAAAAGGCAAGTTAAGCTCAACAATGGTAAAAGAATATATTGTTATTTTAATGAACCAGTAACTTAGCTAGTATTTAGATTAACTTTATTCTATTCTTAAAGCATAAATCCAATTTTGAAGGTTGCACTCTGAAACCTGTTCCATGGTCGTGAGGTCTACCGTCTGGATATTGGCCTATTCTTATATCAACCAGAACATCGCCGGATTTCACCAGTTTTACAAGATTTTCAAAATTAAAACCACTTAATAGGTATGCTTCATTAAACCAAAACTCTTCATTCTTACCGGCTCCTTTAGAATCTGCTTTCACGTAGGTAAGTTTTGGAAGTTTTTTCTCAAAACATTTTCGTAAAATAGTTTCATCCCAATAAGCTTCTATTTCAGTCTTCTTGTTTGATTTTAATTTTAGCCTCAGGTCTTCAAATACGACTTTAAATCCAATCTCACCTCGCAACTTATTAAAATCTGTACCGCTAACTGTTGTATGCAATATTTTTTCACCTTTACTGTCTGGTGTCACATATCCAAACTCCTTTAGAAGATAACTATTGACCTTTCTGGGTAAAGGCGCTTTTGTAAATAAAGTTACCATACTTACAGCATTTTTCCTGGCTGATTTTAATTCAATCTCTTCTCCGATATCAGGTCCTGGAATATTATTTTCTTTTATGCCTAATAAATCTTCTAATGTTTTTCCAATACCTGTCGGGCCAGACCTATGAGTTTTTATATAGCCTTGTTTTTTAAGTTCTTTTAATTTACAAATTATCTCATCAAAACTCGGCATAAATATCCTCCTCTAATGAGAAACCAGAGTTTGTGTCTTGACCTTTGACAAAAGAAATTTTAGTGGTGTCTTTCCAAATGAAGTTACAAACTACCAACTACTAATTACAATTTACTCAAATTTTTGCTCGAGCAAAAATTTATGTGCAGAGGGTGTGGTTACTTCGCTTAAAGCTACGTAGCACCCTTGTCCAACAAATGCTTTTTCATAAAAGCAAAACCAGAACCTTCTTTTAAATATCTTTCAAAATCCTCTGCTGTATCCTTAGTTTTAAAAGCAAGATAACAAATTAATTCCCAGGGTTTGTGTCGTGAAGAATAATTATATTTATTTAGAGTAGAGTTGTGTTCCGTTAGTCTTCTCTTTAAATTTTCTGTATAACCGATGTATAACTTTTTCTTATTAGATAAACTTTTTAGAATATAGACATAATACATACAGAGAACATGAACACCGTTTCTACGAAGCTTTAGCG
>DHVG01000024.1:0-66394 GCA_002412545.1 Elusimicrobia bacterium UBA5214
AAAAATAATTATTAGTGAAGTAAATTTACTATTTTTCATTATTCTATCCGGTTAGAAAATTTTATTTTAACCCAAAATCCCCAGTTGATTGGGGATTTTGCCGCAAGCGGCCGCCCCTTTTCATGATAGTAAAACTATTTGAAAGAAGCAATTCTATCTATGCACAAAAAAATGCATAAAAACTTATCGCTTCCAATAAAAAGGGGCGGGGTTACCCCGCCCTATCAAAAGATAAGGCGGTCCGAAGGACAGATTTTTCAACTGAAAAATCTGGGTTTAAAAAGTTTTCAAGGTAAGTAGAATTTTATTTAAGCAGGGACTTTTTCTTTTTTGCTTCTTGGAGATTATTTTTAGCATCCTCAAAATCAGGGTCAAATGTCAGTGCTATTTCATATTGTTTTATTGCTTTCTCATACTCGCCCTTCCGATAGTAGACATTCCCTAAATTATTCAATGCTTTCAAATAATGCGGGTTAATTTTCAATGCGCCTTGATAGGCAGCGATTGCCTCTTCAAACATCTTTTTATTCTCATAACTAATCCCTAAATTATAGTATGGTTCCGCATAGAAATGGCTATTCTCAATTGCTTTCTTATAAACCGCAATCGCTAAATCATAATCACCACGCAAATCGTAAAGAACACCTAAACTGTTATATGCCTGTGCATAATTGGGACGCATCTTTACTGCTTTCTCAAAATTTTTTATTGCTTCTTCATAATTATTCAGTTCATAATAGACCAGACCTATATCATGATATACATCACCTGCGTAAGGAAAAATTTCTAAGGTCTTATTGTACTCTTTAAGTGCACGAGTATATTCTTTTTTCGCTGCATAAAGACTACCTAAGTTACGCTGTATCTTAGCCATCCTGCCCACATCCTCAGTTTCCAAACTTAAAGCCATCTCGTATTCAGCAATTGCTAAATTTACCTCACCTTTCTTTGCATAGACCAATCCCAAGTTGTTATGTGGTTCTACTGCTTGTGGAAAAAGATTTATTGCTTTAATAAATTCTTCAATTGATTCATCATATCTGTCTGCAAGGGAATAGGCAGTTCCTAAATTTGAATGTGCCCTCGCTTTGTAGGGTGATTTCTTCACTGCATCACTCCAGAGTGTAATTGGGTCATACCAGATACGATTCCTCAGAAATGTAGCCCCGAAAAAAGAAAAAAATAACCCTACAAGAAAAATCTGTTTTATTTTCTTATTTCTAATTAAAAATTCAATCAAAGAAACGAGAATAAGAACCGCACCAATTATTGCTGGATAAGTACGATATTCTACCATCAATTCAGAACTAAATATGAAAAAGTAAGGCAAAAGGAATAAATGCAACCAAAAAATACTAAAAGATATAATTTTATTCTTTTTCTTTAAATGAAAACAAAAATAAACCAAAAGAATATTCAGAACTAAAGAAATAATGGTAGAAAAATCAAACAAATGCTTGGGTGGCAAGATATGATGGTCAACATTAAGTCCAAAGTATGGAAAAAACATTAATCTTAAATAGTAGAAAAAGACCTTGTTCTGGATGAGAAAATATCTGCCCATTTGTGATAAATTGGTAGCGATAATTCGTCCTTTTATTTCCGAATAATGCCAGTAAACTAAGAAGAGCAGGGAAAAAAATAAAACTAATAACCAAATTCTCTTCCTCATCCAATTCATCAACCCTTCCTCAAAAATACCAAAAAACCAGGAATAAAGAAAAATACCAATCAGAAAATAGAGTATTCCAACTTCTTTAGAATGAAATGTCGCAAGGAAAGAAATAAAAGTTCCCAAAAGATACCATCTCGGGATGGTTCCTCTATTTCTATTCCGAAAATAAAGTATAAAAAACAGTAAACCTAATAAACCAAATATTACGGCAAATTGCGCATAGCGAGCAATTATGTAATTGACCGATTCGGTAGCAAGAGGATGGACTAAGAAAAGCAGAGCAGTGAATAGAGAGAAGTGATTAGGTGATTGGGTGGTTGAGTGATTAAGTGACCTGGTGAGTGAGTGACCAGATGAATTAAGTTTAGAGTTTAGAATTTCGGATTTCGGATTTGCGATTTCACCTGTGGAATCCGCGTCTTTCTCTGTGTAATCTGCGGTTTCCTCCGTATAATCCGCACTTCTTTCCACGTAATCCGTGGTAATAAGAAAAAATATCCAATAAACTAAAATTGCGATTATTATATGATTAACAACATTCCCCAAATGAAACCAGAGCGTAGTGAACCTATTCAGATGATAGGTGAAAAAGAAACTTAAATTCGGGAGTGCACGGGAAATGAACCCGGAAGGAATAAGTTCTCTTGCTGATTTAACGGTGACCAGAAATTCAATCATCCGGTTATCATCAAACTGGAAAGTATTTTGTAGCGTATTAGCATAAAGCAAAAAACCTACTCCGATAATTAGAAGAATGTTCTTTAAATGCAACTTTTTGTTCATCTTGTGATATTCATATCTTCTTCTTTTTTATCTTTTCTATGATTTCTTGACCTTTCTGATGGTCCCCAAGCGCAAAATATACCATCGCTAAACCGCGTCGTGCATCTTCAAAATTGGGGTCAATAGAGAGAATTTCTTCATACTCATTAATTGCTTGCTGAAAATATCCCTCTCGTACATATACCCCGGCTAAGTTCATCCGGGGAGTGGTAAATCCAGGGAGCGCTTCTCTTGCCTTTTTAAAGTGACTGATTGCTTTCTCGTAATTATTTCTACTCATCTCAATTAAACCAAGATTATTCTCGGCATAAGCGGTAGTATTAGCATAATCCGGACCAACCAGTAGTCCACGTTCATAGTAATCAATTGCTTTATCTATCTCGCCGATTTTTTGATATTCTATCCCGGCATAAACCAAAGCTTCCTCAGAGTTAGGATAAACTTGTAACGCTTTTAACCAGATACTCAAATTATTTTTCCAGTCAAAATTTCGGTTTACTGTCCGTAAAGAGTATAACCCTAAAACGCTAAATATACAAAAATAGACGCCAAAGCGCAAACTCCTTTTTTGCGCTTTAGCGTAATTTAGCGTTTTTGCCATCAGGAGTGCTAAAAATATACAGAAACCTAAAGAAGGAATATAAAGATAACGTTCCTGGAATATTCTTCCAAAAGGAACAATATTTGCTACCGGTAAAAGGGTAAGAAAAAAATAAAAAATAGAAAAACTAAAAACTTTCTCCCTTCGGTAGAGAAATAAAGCACTGAGAAGTAAAACAAGCAAAAAAACGAAAGCAGTAACTACCGCTGGCTCGGAAAATATTAATGAATGTGGAAAAACATAACCAGCTGTAAGTTTAGTGGGTAAGATAAGTAATTTCAAATAGTAAGAAATGGCTCTCACCATTGTGTAAAAGGTAAAAGAAAAACTTTTCCCGATATATTCTACCGGAGAAGATAAATCACATCCTTCTACTATACCTACCGGTTCAAAAACAGTGAACCTGCCTAAGATAAATAGAAAAGCAAGTAAAACGTAGACCAGATATTTATGCACAATGTCCATCACCTCCGGATTGAAACGGCGAAAACAAAAATCACTCAGAACAAGGACTAAAGGTAAAGTAACCGCCATTTCTTTAGAGAAAAGGGCAAGAATGAAACTGATGCAGGAAAAGAAATAGGTGAAATGGTGAAATGGTGAAATAGTCTTCGGCAGGCTCAGACCCTGAACTTGTTGAAGGGTGGAATAGTAAAATGTCTTTATATATAAGTAAAAGGATAAAAGGAAAAAAAACATTGCTAAAAGGTCAGTCCTTCCCGAAATAAAGTTAAGCGACTCGGTATGAATCGGATGTATGGCAAAAAGTATACTGCTAAGAAAAGCTACCTTACTTTCCTGAAGAAGCAGACCGAAAATGAGATAGATAAGGACCGAATTTAAACTATGGAACAGAGTATTGGTTAAATGATAACCAAAAACATTTAATCCCCAAAGAGAATAGTCCAGAAAATAGGAAAGAGTTACTACTGGAAAGTATGCTCTTTCTCCGGAAAGATAAAAATAATCCCTCGTAAAAATAAGAGGGACATTTTTCCAATCTTTTATCAGTTGATTTTCGCTTATATGGAGAGGGTCATCAATGACAAATTCATTACGGAAAGAGTTAGAATGAACAAGGAAAGAAACCAGAATAACTACAATAATTTTTAGATAATCTCTACTCATCAACTCCCGGGGGTAGCATCTCTTTAAACTTTTCTAAAGTTGGTTTCTTTTTCATATATTCACGGATTAAACGAATTCTATGTAGTGTTTCTTCACGCTCATAAAGACGGTATCCACTTGTCCAGATTTCCTTCGGAGTCAGGACTCCGAGCCGTGTATAGTAACGAATTGTAGAAGGTAAAACACCGGCCTCCCGTGCAATTTCACTAACTTTCAGTAAATTATTATTTGTGTTTTTTTTCTTCGGCATTTTGAGAAGATTATCTTCCTACATTATTAGATTTTTCGCGAGAAACTTGCACTGATTGTCCGGTAATCTGCCCCTTGGGAAGGAGAGTAGCGAACTACTCGGTAATTAAGAGTAAAATTGCTCTGCCGGACATTATACCTCAGATTAAAATCAAAATTCAGTTTTTTCAATTCCGGAGTAGAAACCCCTATTTCCAAAACTAACCCCCGGTAAAAGAGACTTTTCTGTAGACTGATATTGGAATTAAGATATTCACGATAACCAACCGGTTTATTTCCGCTAAAGTTTCTTATCCGGTAGTAAACCGCACTGATAGTTAAAAAACCATTAAAGGGTGCACTGGTCATACTGTATCTCTCAAAAAGAGAGGTTGCTACCGGTTCATCATTCAATAGGTTTTTCTTCTGTTCCAATTTCAATTCGCTTCCCAAACTTAGAAGATTACCATTTAAATTATTGTATCCATTCTTGCGGTTACTATTATTACCGTTATGATTACCGTTACCATTACTATTATTATTGTAATTGTAGAAAAAATTATAAAAGAAACTTAAAGGTGATATTCCAGCAGTTAGGTAAAAGGTTGAGTTTAGTCCACGGGCAGTTACTTCTTTATTGAGTAGATTTTCTGTTTGGTTAACTCTAAGTTCAAGATAGGATGAAAGGAAAGAAAAAGGTGTAAAATCAGCCCGGACGAATTGTTCAGTATCCCGCATTTTTCCTTGGTGGTAAGTGTCATTCAGTGAATAATGTGCTTCCAAACGTACTTGTCTCAGAGGAGTACAATAACCACCAATACTTTCACCTAATTTCTGCACCGGCTTGTCCCGGCCACTCTGCATAACTGTATAAACCAAACTATTCCCTATGGAAAAATACCGGAATAGAAACAATGAAGATGTCAACGATAGACCGTTTGTCGTTGACTGGAGTCGCGAGGAAACCATCTCAGTTTCAGTAAATGCATGTTTGCTCTGCAAAGTAGAAGTAATTCCGAGAAAATGAACTGGTTTTCCGCTAAGGGAAAGGGTGGCATTGGTGCACTGATAACTTCTTGTTTTAGGTATCTCTAAGGAACCCGAACTTGAACGATTAGCGGTAATCACTACCCCACCAAGAAATTTATACTGGGTAAAAAGAGAAGCATCATAACTATGGGAAAAACTACCACTACCTCTTTTGTTTGGGATTAAATCAATGGTTTCTTTTGTTTCGTAAGTATATCTCAATCGCAAACGATGATAATTGTAAAAAGTATAAAAACGCTGAACAATAGAATCCCGGTTAAACGAGGGATGGGAATCAATCCCGTCCACAGTATTCGTTTTTGCGTATAAATAAGAAAAATAAGGAAAAGAAAAAACAAAAAAACTATTGTTTAGATTATCTTTCTTACGCCGATTGCGGTTACCATTTTTACGAAAAATATTAGAAAGGTCAATCTGCCCTTGAGGAGAAAAATTTAAACTGACTACTTGAGAAGTGTTCACCTCGGAAGAAGCAAGTATCCCGTTCTCCAGGAACTCTTCCCTCGTTCCCCGGGAAAAAGAAAAGGTTGAACTGAAAAAATCACGCACTCTTCTTGGAGCAAACCAGAAATTGAGCGTGTAGTTGTAGCCCCGGAGGTCGGACTTACCAAACAGCGGTAAGACAAGTTCATTCTTTGCCAGACGGTAACTAAGGCCAATCTTGGTCTGTCCAAGAGAAGGTAAACCAAGTGGACCCCACATTTGTAAATTATAGGTCTGAGCAAAATAAGAAAAAGGGGGTTGATTTCTGGGCATCACTGAACGATATGTCCAGTTTAATTCAGTACTGCGCTGGAGAGCGCGTGGCTCGCGTGATTTTTCCCGGACGCTAAACTCAGCATAAGTGCTACTCGCTAATAGCCAATAGCCAGTAGCTAATAGCCCAATAAAGAATCTTTTCATTTTTTTCTAACCAACCACGCCCACTTTACTGTGGCTAACTACCTTCACCTACTATCAAGTTGTAAGTTATACTTTAACCTAAGGAAAAAGGGAGTAAACTTCCGCTTACTCCCTTCTTAATGGTTACTAGAACCTTACTTAATATGGCAAGCCGTACACAACTCGCTATTAGTCATGCTCACCTGTAAGAAAGCACGCTCACTCAGACCTCTACTATTGTGCGGGTCATGACAGGAACCACAACCAACCCACTCCTTCGTTCCACCAGCGCTTGCACCAGAAAATTGGACACCTCTCCCTTTAGCAACAGCTAATGTCCTCCAGTCATTGACATTTCCAATGCCATACTTCACGCCAACTGGATGGGTTTCAGTCAAATTAGTCAGCTTCCAAGTACTCGGGATTAAACTCACAGTTTTCTTAGCACTACCTGACCAAACCCAGAATGTCCCACCATCATGACAACCTAAACAACGTTTTGACCCGAGGTCTAAACCCGCATAGTCATACCCGGTGTCAGGACCCATAGCATTGCTGTCCTGCCACTGACTATACCAGAGTTCCGTATAGCTCCAAAGTTGGTACCCTACTGGTCCGGTGCCCCCATGCAAGGTCTGTGTCCAGAGTAACTCTTGCACATACTCACCAAATGTAGATACTCCCCAGTTTGTCTGCCTCTTGTGTGGGACATGGCAAGTACGACAAAGCTGATTCTCACCAGTAGCACCAGCATCAGGAGCAACTGCCATCGCACCATCTTTAGTATCTCTAAAGTCATGGCTACTATCCTGGACAGCTGCACAAACAAACGAATAGGAACCAACAAGGAAAACGAACACGAAAAGAAGTTTTACTATCCTCTGCATATCCTTTTTTCACCTCCTTCCTTCCCTAAAATTTAGTACTTTATGATTACACTGATTAAAGGACTTGATTCCACCAGATTAAGTCCAAATCTTACTTCTATCTAAAAGAATACAATATTATTCTTTTTTTGTCAAGGAGATAAATATGTGATTTTTATTACAACAACCGTTTAGCCGGTTAAGTCCGTTATTCCCGTTTTGTCCGTTACTCAAAGAATCCTAATTATTCAAAGAAATTGCCATTTTCAAAACCAAATATTCAAAAGTGGATTTATTTTATCAAAATAGTATTTTCTTGTCAAGTATTTCCCAAAAAAAATTTTTTACTAATCGCTAAACCGCTAAACTCATCCGCCCGATAAGTCATGCCTGCACCTGTGATGCCTGCACAGGTGTCGCAGGCACAGGTGGTCTACCGACAAAACGCTAAAATTCATCATCCATAACTCATCCTTCATCAACTCACAATTCATCCATTCATCATTCATAATTCATAACTCATAGTTATTTCAAGTATTGGTAAACCTGGATTCGCTGATTCAAAGTATCCACTACATAGAGACGGTCTTTTTCATCAATATATAACCCTTGCAAAAAATTGAAACGAACTGGAGGCGTTCCAATCCAAAAAAAATTAGTCCTTCCTTCAGGACTAAAAACTTGAATCACATCAAATTCACCATCAGCAACATAGATATTTCCATCACTATCTACAGCAATACCTTTCGGACGGGCAAAAGAACCTATTGTATCGCCGGCTTCACCAATTGTGCGTATAAATTTGCCCATCCGGTCATAAACCAGAACCGTCCTCTTGAAACTTTCACTGAGATAAATTTTACCTTGATTATCCGTAGCGATATATTGTACCCAGATGATTTGTTCTTGACCAATATTATATAAAAAATTACCCTGTAAATCATAAATTGCAATCCGGTTATTCCCCCCACGGTCACTAATATAAAGAAGTCCTCTCTCGCGGTCAACTACCATTCCTTGCGGACCGGAAAATTGACCTGCTTCTGAACCAATTTTGCCACCAAATTGGTAAAGAAAATTACCTGTCCGGTCATAAACTTTAATGAATAAGTTTAGACCTTCAGCAATATATAATCTACCTTCATTATCTACTGCAATACCCGTAGGCACACCCGGAACAGCAATATAAGAAATACTTTTAGTAGCAAAATCAAATACTACTACTTTTTTCTGTGCTATATCAGTAACATAGACCCGTGTATCGTAAGCACAAACTTGTTGGGGTTGAACCAGAACCAAATTTTGAACTTCCCTACCCAACAAAAAGTACCAAATTGCCGTCAGAAGAGGTGCCCGTCCTTGAGGATGGAGGTCAACTTCACTCCGCAAATTGTATAAAAATTTTAGTTTTGGACGGGCCGGTGCCGGTGGAAAAACATATTCCATTTTTGGAACCGTAGCACAACCATTCATTATAGCAATGAGCGAAGAGCCAAGAGCTAAGAACAATAAAACAGTTAATAGTGGATAGTGGATAGTGGATAGTAAAAACTTCTTCATTTTACATTATAATTCAGACGGATTGTTGCAGATGTAGACGGATAAAACCTTTCATCGGTATGAATCCGCTTAAATCTGTTTGCATCGGTTATTTTGAGATTCTTCCCCCCACTGATTCGTTTTGCATTCGCAAAAGCGAATCAAAACGGTGGGGGTCAGAATGACCTTCCAGGTCATTTTTTATGGCAACTTGCACAAAGTTCGCCACCACCATAGTCAGCAAAAAGTAAACCATCGTAATCCGCACCGTGGGGATTATGGCAACTTATACAAGTTAACGGTTTCTTTTCTTTGGAAAAGCGCAGGTCAATTACTCCCCGAATTGGGTGTCCCCTAATTGGATGCTCACCCACAGTAGAATGACAATCATAACATAATCTCTCTCCACTCTTCGGTAAAAGTTTAGAAAAATTACTTAAATGCGCTAAATGGCAACTGGTACATTCCTTTGCTACTCTATGCACGAATTTCTTTTTCAATACTTCTTCAATATCACCATGACACATAAGACATAATTTTTCACCTTCGGCAACCAGTAAAACTTTACCCTCTGCTGAACTGCTCTGGTGACAAGGGTCACAGGTCTTATCATAAATAAATGGATGCCCTTTTGTCAAGAGCAGTTTTTCTTTATCTGAGCCGTGTGGGTTATGACATTTCGTGCAGGACTCCTTTTTAGCAATTATTCCGAAATGCGGTTTCTTTAAATCGGTAGGGTCATGACAGGTGCCGCAGTCGTTGCCAGTAGCATTGAGCAAAGAGCGCTCAAGAGAAGAATGCACTTCATGACAGGTATTACATTCACCATCTTTAACTATACCGTGGGGATATTTCTTATCCAACGATTCTTTTATTGCTGGATGACAGAGATAACAAAGTTCTTTACCAGTTTTGACCAATTCTATCTTACCTTCTTTTGTCTTCGCTGAGTGACAGGCAAAACAATTCTTATTAGCAAAATCCGGATGGGCACTCGCTGGCTTACGTAAATTGTGACAGTTGAAACATTTATCTCTACTTACAAAGATACCGGCATGCGCTTGGGTTATTTTTTTCTCTTCTACTTTATGACAGTTAGTACAATCTTTACCGGTATCGTTAAACATTTTCTGGTTATCCGAAGCATGGGCGGAATGGCAGGAAAGACAGTTAAAGGCTCGCCCTGAAGGGTCACCCTGAAGGGTCAATTTCTTCTTTTGCGTAGATTCATCAAAATAGACCGGGTGTTTAGGTACCGGATGCTCTTTAAAAGTTTCCGGTAAATGACATTCGTAACAGATATTATTCATCTTTTTTAGTAACAACTTTTTTTCTTTAGAAACATGTCCAGAATGACAGAAAGTACAATCGCTAAAAACCGCATGGACAACTTTTTTCTTTCCTAATTCCTCGGTATCCGCATGACAGGTGAAACATAATTTCTCACTTTTTGCATTAAGTTTTGATTTGCCATCCGCACCAGTAGCCGTATGACAAGCATCACAACCACCCTCAAGAAACATCGGATGCCCGGTTTCAATAAGAAGTTTACCTACACTGGAAGTATGTGCCTGATGGCAGGAAAGACAGGTGCCCTTCTTCACGAAAATACCAAAATGTGCTTTTTTTGTATCGTTGGGGTCATGACAATTGGTACAATCTTTACCGAAATCATTAAGTAAAGAAGGGTTATTACCGCTGTGCACCTGGTGGCAAGTGAGACATTCAGCACCCTGGAGTAAAGAATGAACTTTCTTTTCTTTGACCTCTTTAGCTAAACTTTTATGGCAAGTGAAACATAACTGGTTACCTTGGGCAGTGAGTTCTTTAGGAGTTTTTACCGAACGGTGACAGGAAGAACAGTTTTGTTCTTTAACTGGTTTATGGATATACTTATCTTGCAAGAAATTCTCATAGCTCTTTGTATATTGAAGATAAAACTTATCTCCTTTTGCGGCATAAAGAGTTGATAGTTGATAGTTGATAGTTGATAGTAAGATTAAGAAAAAGGAAAAAAATAGGAAAAAGGTAGGGAACAAAATCGGCCTTTTCATTGTCTTATATAGTAGAAATGCGGACAGACAAAAAATATCACCTCCTTACTTCCCAGAGTAAGAAATCTGTCTGCATTTCTATTATAAAATAAACTTGATATTCTTGTCAAGAAAAAAAATTGTAATTTTTCTTACAGTTGAGATAGTCACTTCAAAACGAAAAAAGTGCTAAACCATTTCTCTCTTTTTACTTTGCAACTCGTAGTCCTCAGCACCTTGATTAAGAAGCCGAGTTATTTTTCAATTCAAAGGGAGAAGTGGTTTTTTTTATTCTCCGGTGAGGAAAAAAGAATAATTGGTCGATTAGTTAGGAAGATTAGAATAATTTGAATATATTGTTTATCAAAAAATTACCCCAAATTCAAAAGGAATGTGAAAAAAATTACTTTAATTTACCCTTGACAAATTTTGAATATTTGGATATACTTAATCTTGGGTGAGGATAAAATGAAGGGTATACGGTCGGTAATTTTAGTTGGTTTGATTATTTCGGTGGGTTTTTTCTTTCCCGGTAGAATACAGGCGAATCAACCGCCAGTAATTACTTCTCTTATCGCTAACCCAGCGGTTATCTTTTATAGTACCACCACCGTCATTACTGTTCTTGCCTCTGACCCAGACCAGGACACCCTCACTTATACTTGGAGTGCATCTACTGGGATAATCAGCGGGAAGAATGAAACCGCGGTTTATGAAGCACCTTTCTGGGCAGGAGAAGCAGTAATTACCGTAAAAGTTGACGATTCTAAAGGCGAATCCCGAGAACAAAACATTACCATTCCAGCAGTAATTGCTCAATATTCTGCCCAAATTAACGAAGGGGTTTCTGCCCCGGCAAGAATTACTGCAGATGAATTGGGCAATATTTATGTTACCGATAGCCGGGAAGGAAAAGTTGTTGTTTATAATCCCCTTGGAGAAATAAAACTAATTATTAGTGGGCTGCGCTTACCTTCCGGTATTGCCGTAAGTCGGTATGGAGAAAAAATTTATATTGTTGACCAAAGAGAGAAAACTGTTCTCATTTACAATGATACAGGAGAAAGAATTGGTAATCTTGGTGAATACACTCGTCCGAATGATATTTCTATCCTTTCCGATGGTAGCCGAATTTATGTTACTGATGACCGGGCAAATTTGGTAAAAGTATATGACTCGGCAAGTGGAGAGTTTTATACTCTTGGTAGCGAAGATTTAGTTTCTCCTACCGGAATTACTACTGACGAAGAAAAAGATAAAATTTATATCGCTAACAAAAGAGGAACAACTATACAAGTTTTTAATTTGGATAAAACTAAGAAAGAAGAATTTGCTTCTCAGGCACCAGCTTATACTACATCGGATAAGGAATTTACTAATCCTTCAAATCTTACGATTGGACAGTTTATCAATTTACATGGTTTAGCTCTTGACCCGCGAGGTTATCTTTTCGGTGTGGATTCAACTTGGGCGAAAATACAGGTTTTTGACCGTGAAGGGAAACCTTTTCCCGGTAGTCCTTTCGTTGGTAATTTAGGAACGAATCCGGGTGAATTGAAATCACCAGTTGATGCCGTAGTTGACCGTTTCCGCCGGCTCATAGTAACTAACCAGGGAAACGGACGGATTGAAATTTATAATTTAAAAGATGCGGAAAAACCAAGAATTATTCCTCGTCCCGCAGCAGCACAAGCAGTCAAAGAACCTGACTCAACATTTTATTTACGTGATTATTACGTTTTCCCCAATCCAGCGAAAAGAGGGAAAAAACCAATTATCCATCTTGAATGTGGTATTGCCGATAAAGTAGAAATTAAAATTTACAATGTTGCCGCGGAACTTGTCCATTCGGTAAGTATCAATGGACAACAAAGAAAAAGTGATGGCGGCTATCTCTGGTATGAATGGGGAGATGTTCCTAAAGAGAAAAAATTTGAGTGGGCATACGAGTATCCCTGGGATATTTCGGAGATTGCCTCCGGAGTATATGTCGCTCATATAAAAGCGACAAGGGTCGGCTATCCGGAAATAAAAGTGCTCTCCAAGTTTGCCGTAATAAAATAGTTAAGAGAGAGCAAAGAATGAAGAGCAAAGGGTAAAAAAATGAACATAAGAGGTAATCACCTCATCACCCAATGGTTGAATAACCATGAACAAAAGACGCAAATAACCCACCGGAAAAGTGTTATATTGCGCCGTTTACCCTTAGACTCTTTGCTCTTCATCCTCTGTTCTCTGCTCTTCGCTCTTAGCTCATCGCTCTTTGCTCCTAATCTGTATGCGGGGTGGGGTGAAACTGGTGCAGCGTTCTTAAAAATTGGTGTCGGAGCAAGACAAATCGGTATGGGTGGAGCAAATGTCGCTCTGGCTAACGATGTCAATGCAATCTACTGGAATCCCGCGGGATTAGTTCAACTACAAAAAAGAGAATTTACCGCTATGCATAACCAATGGATTGTTGACTTCAAATACGATTTTCTTGGTTTTGCTCATCCTTTGAAAAAGGCACTGATTAACACCCGGAAGAATACCGGGGCAACTTTAGCTGGTGGTTTGATTTATCTCAACTTAGGTGAATTCCAAGGAAGAGATGAATACCGGAATAAAACTAATACTTTCAAAGCATATGATGCCGCTGGAATAATCTCTTATGCCCAGAAAGTGAATCCAAGATTAAATCTTGGTTTAAACTTAAAATATATCTATGAGCAGATAGAAATTGAGAAAGCAAAAGGCTTAGCTGTTGATTTAGGACTTCTTTATCAAACTGGGATAAAGAATTTGAATCTTGGTTTCACCGTGCAAAATCTTGGTCCAAAAATGAAATTCATTAATGAACCTTTCTCTTTACCACTTACTTTGACTGGGGGTATTGCTTATACTTATTATGGACTAAATTTAGCCTGTGATATTCGTTGGCAACCAATTGAAAAAAGAACAAATATTTCTCTCGGTACTGAATATTGGCCATTCAAGGTTTTTGCTTTAAGGGCAGGTTATCTTACACGTCTCTTTACTTCTAATCTTAGATTTACACCTAAGGATAATGTTTTAGGCAAATTTTATGGTCTGGGGGCAGGATTTGGATTCAGATTTGCCGATATTGGTATTGATTATTCTTTCGTTCCTTATGGTGATTTAGGGAATACTCATCGGATATCTTTCTCAGCAAAATTCTAAAAACGCAAAAACGCAAAATCCCGACGAAACGTCGGGACGCAAAAACGCTAAAACTACAAAACCCCGATAAGAAGTCGGGGTTTATTTTTTTACTAATTCGCTGGTTTACTAATTCACTTTAACTTCTTGAGGTGTTCTTTTGCAGTAGCAATCCAACGCGGGTCTTTACCTAAGGTAATATATTTCTCCCAATTTTCCATTGCTTCCTTCTTCTCTATTAATTTTTCATAAACCGAAGCTAAACCATAATAAGGGTCAGGATAGTTTGGGTCAATTTCAATAGCTTTTTTGAATGTCTTAATTGCTTCCTGATAGCGTGCTAAATCAAAATATAAGAAACCTAAATTGCTCTGGACAACGGCATTCTGAGGGTTAAACTCAAGTGAACGGTTAAATTTTTTTAATGCCATTCTATAGTTGCCCATAAGATAATATGCTGTACCTAAATAGAATTCAAGTTCTGGGTTTTTAGGTAAATATTTCATCTGCAAAGAAAACTCTTTAATTGCCTGATGGGGATTTCTTTCCATATATAGTTTCCCTAAATGTAAACCTATTTGATAATGGATATATCCAGCCTCGGGTTTAATTTTTTTTGCTGCTTGATATGAACTGAGTGCTTTTTCGTTTTCTTCTAAACTTTCATAGAGATAACCTAAAAATAAATGAGTTTTAAAATTATACGGATTATCAGCCAAACTACGATTTAACTCTTCCAAAGCGTAATTAGCAAAATTATGTCTAGCAAGTGTTTGAGCAAAGTTAAGATTAAAATTCAAAGGGTCAATATACTTATAAGTGTACTTAGAGAGCAAACCTTTATTCTCCGGAATATTCTTCAAGTATACTAACGACTGGTCATCCCACCAGACAAGTTTCCAATTCCCGGAACTGAGATAATAATTTTCCAAGTTTGCACTTACATAACTTTTCAAAATACAATTGATTCCAAATTTTGCCAGTATATCTTCTTGGTGGGTTGTCTTTTCGTCAACTTTTCTTCTTAAATCATAAAAGAGCAGGTTGTCATTAAAAATGAAAACTTTCCTTTCGGGAAACCATTTCCAAACCAAATATCCACCGTATTCTTCAGAATTGTAAATTTTGTCTTGGAGATGATTTGAGGTAATTATCTCTTTTTCAATAAATTCTGCTGCTTTCACCGGATAGACATTTTCTTTTATACCCAGTCCAAAACGGTATCCTTTTTCTTGACGAAAAGTAAAAAAGAATAAAACAACCATTATTAAAACGGATAAGGTGCAAAGTATAAAGTGTAAGGTGTAAGATGTAATTATTTGTCCTTTAAAGAAAGGAAAATATTTCTTAAATCGTATTATTTTTTCTTTTAGATATTCCCGATAAAAGAAAGTCAGATTTTCTACAACTACCAAAGAATTAACTAAAGAAAAAATTGCCATATAGCGTCTTGCTTTCAAAGCTAAATAAGCAAAAGGAAGAAAAAGGAATAAATAAGTGAAGTTAATTTTTTTCTCCGAAGAGGTGTTTAACTTTAGAGGAATGAACATTCTAAAAAGAAAGGAAAGCATACCGAAAAGAAGAAAAAACCAAAAAAGTGGATATTCATTTATTCTCGGCGGCATGAATTCCTGATTAGGAATAATTTGTCCGGCAGTAAGAATAAAAAGTTTTAATGTCCATTGGTGAAACTTATAACCGTAAGGATTAATTAAAGTAATCAACAGACAAGTAGTGAAGGTAAGAAGTAAAGGCTTAAGAGAAATAGGAATATTGTCAGAAGAACTTCTGAAGTAACTTCGTTGAAGCAATTCACCCAAAATATATGCACCCAAGATTACTAACCCAAGAAAAAAAGTACCATGCAAATTTGCCCAAAATAGCATTAATAATGGAAGCAAATAAAGTTTCTTTACCTGTTTAGATAAACGGTAATCTTCATCCGGTAAAGATATTTTACGGGATTCAAGAAGATAAATGAAAAGAACTATGAAAAAATATTTAAAGATATAAGGACGAATTTCAATAAAACGAAACCGTGCTACAAGTACAGAAATAATTAAAATAGAAACAGCTAAGTAAAATGGATTTCCCTTTTTAAGAAGTAAATAGAAAAGTAAAAAAAAGGATAAACTAATTATTAGTGCTTTGAAAATGATTAACCCACTAAACCCAGATAGACGCTGAATAAGATAAAAAATCACTCCACTTAACCAACCGGGAACAACCCATTCTGTCCCCGGAGGGTTAGTAAAAGAAAAAATATCCTGCTGGGGAATACTTTTCTGGGTGAGAATATATTCTCCGGTTTTTAGATGCCACCACAAATCATAGTCCTCAATTTTGGTTAACCCAAACAAAAAAATAAAAATAAATAAACCGGCAAGAATAATTTTTCGCATATTTTTCTCCAACTTGTAAAATAATTTGTAGATTTTAATAATTTAATCTAAAACTGTCAAGCAAAAGATAGCCGTACCGGTAGCCGAGCCTTAAGGCTCGGTTACCTTGTCTACCTTGTCTGCGGACATCTGCGTGATAAGTTTTTGCACTTCCTCCGGTATCTTGCCGCTTATGCTTTTCATTTCCTGAGCAAGATAAGAATGTTCAACGAATAATTTGGCTACGGCAAGTAGATAATCTTTTTTAAATTTACTTATCTGCTCAAGCTGGGAGAATTTCCTGATGTAGAAAGTACGGAAAGCGTTAAGTAATGCACGGTTAAGTTCTTCAAGGGTCATCTGTTTCGGTTTCACTACCGGATTGACTAAGTTGTATTTACTGTAGTCAAATACTTGGATATAGGGTTTCAATTCCGGATAAATTTCCGAGTAAGGCCAAGGGGCAATCGCTAAAAAAAATGCCATATCCGGATTATAATATTGGGCTAATTCAATTGTTTTTTTGATTGATTCCGGCGTGTCTTCAGGCATACCTAAAACAAAAGATGTCTCGGAAATAATTTCCTGCTGATTAATTAACTCAATCGCTTCCGCGGATTGTTCAATCTTCAAGTTCTTATGAAAGCGGTCAAGTGTCTCCTGACTGGCTGATTCTACTCCGACATAAATATGGAGAACCCCGGCTTTTTTATACTTATGAAGTATATCCTTATCCCGAAGTATATCATCAACTCTGGTTTCCATTAGAAGTTCCATGTCCATTTTCTTCGCAATGAGTAAATCAAGTATTCTTTCCCAGCGGGCACGGTCAAGTGTTGGCACTTCATCCGAAAGCATCACTACATCTATACCGTATTTCTTGTTTAGATATTCTAACTCTATAACAAAATTCTCCGGTTTGCGTGCCCTCCAAGATTGTTTCCAGAAAAGTCGTTGTGAACAGAAAGTACATCCTTGGGTACAACCGCGGGAAGAACTAACCATTGCCAATATTGAACCCGGTTTAGTGCGGAAAGTATAATCCCTCCAATCAATTAAGTCCCAAGCCATCGGTAAAGAATCAAAATCAGCGACAAAAGAACGTTCCGCTGTAGAGACAATTTTCCCCTCTTGACGGAAAGCAATACCGGAAACTTTTACCGGGTCATCTCCTGCCGAAAGACAGTTTACCAATTCAATAATTGTTTCTTCTCCTTCACCACGGATGATATAATCTACAAATGAATGGTTCTCTTGAAGAATTTCTTCAAAACAAAAAGTAGGATGGATACCCCCAAGCAGAGTAATTACTGAGGGATTAACCTCTTTTGCTAATTTTAGCACTTGTAAAGCATCATTAATCATCGCGGTATAAGCGGTGGTTGCCACTACATCGGCTGGAGAATTTTCCAAATAATTACGAATCTCAGGATAATTATGGAATTTCACCATCGCATCGTATATTGCTACTTCATATCCGGCTTTTTGTAAACTACCGGCTAAATAAACAAAGTTCAACGGTAACCATCTACCGGCTGACTCTAAAACCCCACAATGATACGGTGGTGTAATAAACAAAATTTTCTTTTTCATTTTTTTCTGCTCTACAATCCTTTTCAAATCATTCCTGTAGCCGAGCCTTAAGGCTCGGCTACGACTACAACGGTTTACGGGAAAAAATCACCAAAGTCTATCTATGGGCACATAAATAGATTTTCTTGTTATACCGTAATACTGACAATGACTGGAAAACTCATATTCCGCAGGTGACTTCACTAATCCTTTTTTTACCGGATTCCAATGCATGTATTCAAGCCATTTATTAATTTCTTTCTCATCTCTTACTACACTATCGTGAAATCCTTGTTGCCAAACTTTTGTCCCTTGACGATTATGTATTTCGTTATATTTACGCGCAAAATTACCTTTAACCAAGTTCATAATTTTTGAGATATTATATTTCTTACTCGGCTGAATCAAAAGATGAAAATGTTCTGGCATTACTACATAGCCAAATAATTTGTAATCAAGTAGATACTTATGGTAAATCAGATTAACTACCATGAATCTTGCTGAAACATCTACTAAAATAGGTATCCTACCTTCTGTCACTGAAGTAATAAAATATACTCCTCCACTTTCTATATATCTTCTTACCTTTGTCATTTTTTCGTCTATATTGTTCAATGTGTAGCCGAGCCTTAAGGCTCGGCTACGGGGGTAGGTTTACTCCCTTCTGCCATTTTTGATAAGCAACTTTCATTGCCTGGTGAACCGGTAATTGCCGCATCAAAAAATATAAATGAGTAGTCGGAAAACCCGATAACGGAATGTCAAACAAATGTTTGAACAATCTTCTTAAATTGAGCAATTTAATCGAGACCTGATAGAATTTCTCTTCCAACACTTCCGGGCTTAATGTCGGATGTTCAAAAACCAGGTATCCACCGTTATAGTATTCCCAGCCCCTATTTTTGAGCAGATAGGGTTTGTATTGCTCGTAAAGTTTTGTCCCCGGGTAAGGAAGAACCAGTCCGGGATGGACAATAACTTTCATTCGGTCAGCCAATTCAACTGTTTTTTCAAAATCAGCAAGAGTATCGGTTCTCCATCCAAGCATCACTGGAAGGATTACATTAACACCATAATCCTTTATTCTTTTGATTGCTTCTTCTCGGTTTTTCTCGATCTTCCCCCCAGAATAAGTCTCACGTCCTACCCAGAATTCAATAAGACCGCTCTCCCTTGATGTCTTCAGCAGTTTATCTACCAGGGGACCGTGCAACGAGTGCAGGCAACCAACCGCAAACCATTTTTTCTTTAAATCTTTCAAAGCATCAAAAAGGTCAATCTCCCGCTGCAGATCTCCTGCCCAAATATTATCATCACAGATATAACCAAGCTTCTCGGGAAGAAGTTCTGCCTCCTTAACCACTTCTTTTATTGGTCGGCAGCGAACTTCTGGTCCGGAAAAAGGGGTCAAAGAACAGCATTCACAGTGAAAAGGACATCCGCGTTTCGTCATCAGGCTATGTAATTTATATGGACCTTTCAGATGTCCGATCAAAGGTAAGGGCAGATTTTCCAGGGGAAGACGCTCACCGTAATAGAAAGGTTTAATCTTACCTTTTTCTGTATCTTGGAGAACTTCACTCCACACTGATTCTGCCTCGCCAACTACTACCGCATCAGCATGCAATTTTGCCTCTTCAGGCAAAAAAGTGGGATGCATTCCTCCCAGGACAACACGTATACCTCTTTTTCTCAGCGCATCCGCAAAACGGTACCCCCAAGTGACCGTGGGAGTTTTACAGCTTATGCCAACGAGGTCAGCCTTTATCTCTTCCGGAGACACCGCAGTAATGTCCGCATTGATAAGTTCTATTTCCACATCCGGCATAACCTTTTTTGTAAGACCACCGAGGTATTCAATTGTTGGCGGAGCTAGAGGCATTCCTCCGTAAGGTAACGGTGGCATTATCAGACAGATCTTCACTCAGTTTTCCTCCTTCCAGTCTTCATATATTTTTCCCGATGCAATTCTTATGGAAATTCCCTCCATAAGCGAAACCAAATGGGCAACAGGGAAA
The DNA here is from genome assembly GCA_002412545.1 of Elusimicrobia bacterium UBA5214. Classification (GTDB taxonomy): domain Bacteria; phylum Elusimicrobiota; class UBA5214; order UBA5214; family UBA5214; genus UBA5214. The sequence goes on from DHVG01000024.1 coordinate 19,916, forward strand.
CTTCTAAAAGGAATCTCAAAAAAATGTTTTATTATCCTTTTTGTATCCAATAACCTCAGTGATACTTTATAATACATCTCTTCTATCTCTTTTGTAGTCATTGTAGGATGCTCAAAAAGAACATTAACACCATTGTAGCACTCCCATCCTTTATCTTTTAAGAGATATGGTTTATATTCCTCATAGAGTTCGGTACCGGGAAAAGGTGTAAGCAATACCGGATGGATTCCTACTCCTAATCTTTCAGCAAGTTCAACGGTCTTTTCAAAATCAGCAGCGGTATCCGACCTACCACCAAGGATCACAAAAATATTTACGTCAATACCATAATCTTTAATTTTCTTTATTGCCTCTTCTCGGTTTTTTCCTTGTTTAGCTGAGGCATGATACATCTTCAGAACTCCCTCAGATGAGGCTTCCCAGCCAACCCATACCGAAAATAGCCCGCTATCTTTTGCCGCTTTCAAAAGTCTATTCCCCTCTGGTTCTTGTGGCGTTCTTAAATCTCCAAATCCGCGCCACCATTTCTTAGCGCTTTTAGAGAGTTCAGTGAAAAGCTCAATAGACCTTTTTATATCTATACCCCAAATGTTATCATCTCCGTTGTAATAAACTTTGCCGGTATACTTTGCTACTTCTTCGACCACTTTATCGATCGGCCGGTATCGGACAATATCACCAAAATACTTTCTCACATAACAAAAAGTACATTTATAAGGACATCCTCTCGCGGTAAAGACTGCTCTGAACCGATAATTCCCTTTTAGAACCCCGGTTAAAGGGAAGGGCATGTCATCCAAAGGTAATCTTTCACCATAATAGAATGATTTAAGGTTTCCTTTCAATGCATCCTTGAGTACATCCCCCCAGACCGATTCTGCTTCTCCTACTACTACTGTGTCGGCATGTTCTTTTGCTTCAATGGGGAGTGCGGTTGAATGAATCCCTCCAAAAACTACCTTTTTTCCGAGTTTTCTCAAAGAATCACCAAATTTATACGCCCAAGGTGCAGTGGCAGTCCAAGTACTTATGCCAACAAGATCAGCGTCTAACTCTTTGCTTTTAGGTTCATTAACATTGCCGTCAATTAGTTGCAGTTCTACATTGGGCATTACTTTTAAAGTAAGCGCCCCAAGGTATTCAAGGATTGGCGGAACCATCGGCACCTGCCGATAAAAAAGAGGAAATGATGGTGGCGAAATCAGGCAAACTTTCATTTCTTAAACCTACCTAAAAGCTATTCTGTACTGCCAATAAGTCCCTGCACCCAGAATTAACAGTAGAACAATATGCATTATCCTAATTATACCCATGTAAATTCGGCGATATCTTTTGATATCTCCCCGGTAAATATTCGGTAGATAAGTGAAAAGTGCGTATTCCAAAAGAAGTCCGGGAAGGAAAACCACAATTATTGCCCAAGTGGCAATCAGAAGTAAAAAGAATTTGACAGTTTGCGTTCCCGGAATAGTTCTCAACTGCCAGCAAATTCTACCGCCAAAAAATAAAAAAATGAAGATAAAAGTCACTACCAATACTTCCATTTTTTCCTTTAGCGGACTCATTGCTGGTGGTATCCAATTTTCTCCTTCCTTTTTCATACCAATACGTATAGTAAGGATGCTTCTCATCCCGGCAAGAATAAAAATTACCGCACAGAAAAGCCCAAGATAAAAGAATTCTTTCTTCAAACCTTCTACAATTGAGACTAATTCCAGGTTTTTTCTGGACAGCCAATCTAACCAGTACACCGTAAATACGGTAGCCAGCCAAAACTTGGAAACCGAACTATGAATATGACCGAAACCGCGAAAAATTCTGCTGAAAATCCTCAACATTTTTTTTATCCTTTCGCGTCAGCTAATGCTGGATACGGAAACCAGAATGAAAAGCTTTTTCAATAAAGGGTACACCAGTCATATTGGTACCGATTATAATTAGCGACAAAAGAGAATACCAAGCGAGCTTATGACCACGCCAACCAAAAGTTAACCGCAAATGTAACCAAATCGCATAAATCAGCCAACTGACTAATGATTGAACTTCTATTGGGTCCCAACCCCAGTAACGACCGTGAACTTGATTTGCCCAGAGGGAACCGGAAATAATCATTATGGTCAACATAATAAATCCAAGGACAATAAAACGATAATTCAAATTGTCTAAAACTTCTAGTTCCGGAGACTGAGTAGATTTAGTCTCCGGAGATTGGGGGGTAGGTGATTGGATTAAACTGACCTCATGTTCTTTAAGGAGATAAAGTAGTGCCACTGCACTAGCAAGTAAGACAAAACTATAAGCAAATCCACCGCTAATAACATGAACCCAAAACCAGAAAGTAACAAGCACTTCGGGAATTGCTCCAATCTCTATACTGGAAATACCCGCCCAAAATAGCAAAAGAAAGTTAATTGGCATAATTAGAATACCGGCGGGTCTTATGGATTTAGTAAACAATTGAACGAGCAAAAAAACGAGTACTCCCATCAAAGTAGTTCCAGTAATTCTACTGGTTGCCGTATGGCTATAGATAGATAATCCCAGCCCTCCCTCCAACCAATACCAAGCCAAAGAAAGCATCTGGATAAGAAAACCTAACCAGGCAAGAATTGTCGCGGAATGAATGAACTTTTCTTTCTTGGAAATAAAATTCAAAATATAGAAAAAAGCGCTCACCCCATAAAAGATTGTGGCAAACCAGAAAAAAATAAGTTCAGTTTCCATTTTCTCCCTCCTCTTAAAGGGTAAATCCTAAATCCAAAGCACTAAATCCTAAACAAATCCCAATATCTAAACTCAAATGTTCTAAACCTTGTCCCGAGCATAGGCGAGGGAACTCAGAGATTGCTTCGCCTTTGGCTCGCAATGACATCTTTAGAATTTAGATATTCGAATTTAGTGCTTAATTTGAAATTTCGGATTTAGAATTTTGTATTTTTGTTCTCCTTACGGATGAACGGTCAAGATGACGGAAGAAAGGATGTTTTTTATCTTCTTCTTTCTTCCTCACTTCATAAGTTTCATTTTTTACTTCCTCCGGTGTAATCACCCAGACACCAGCAAGTTCTGAATCCGGACCCCATTTCTCCCTTGCCGCAAGATAAAATTTCTCAAATAGCGGTCCGGTATAAAAATACTTGTAAGGTTTCCCTTTAATCTGATAAGTTGTTCCATCTTTGCCCCGGACAGTTAACTCCACATTTTTAGCAAACCAGATTGCTCTTACTAAATTTACATTAGTTTGTGAGCCTTCAAATTCTTCAGCAAATGCCAGATTCCCATCCTCAAGCAGAGTAAAAAAATCTTTAACCGCACAATGCGGATTACCTTTCTCATCAGCAGTAGCTACAATTTTAATTGATTCCGGGTCGTTAATCAAATCTACCACTTCTTTCGGTAACTTAAACATTTATCCCTCAATCTTGTTTTTGACTTGCGAACCTTTTTTTCTCTCTATAATCCCGCACCTTTATTATGGGATACTTTGAGCATTTACGGGAATCAATGCACAAGATAGCCCCCTTCTCAGACAAAGGTGCGGGATTGAAAGTCGTTCAAAAAAGGTTCGCAACTCTATAAATAAGCAATTCGTTGAGGGGTTCCTCTCTGAACGACATCAAATTCTTTGACGATTTTGTCTCTGGTCAAAAAATTATAAAGTGAAGAGAGTGTCCCCGAAAAAAGAATTGCTTAGGTTTCATTATAGTCCAACCGGACTAAATCCATATCCGGGTGAAACCCGTCACGACGATAATCGTTAAAATCCGAACTTAATTTATACTTTTTCCTAATCTCATTGATTCCTTGAGCTAATCTTACATAATATTCTAAAGATGGCAGTTTTTGTTTTTCTCGATAAAATACACTACCCCGGTCAACCCAGAGGATACAAAAAGTCGTATAGACACCATTACGAGCAAAAAATTCTACGCCCTCAAGATTGGAGGCAAGTGCCTCATCCATCTCTTTAAACCCATAAGGTTCTGCTAGTTCCGCTCCGGCAACCAATTGCGTAGAGACATTACCCCGACCAAATATTTCTACCGCGGAAAGAATACTGTCTATCCAGTACTGCCGACCAAAATACTTTGCTTTTCCCGGACAAATCCATTCAAAAAGTTTATTATCCCAAACTTCAATATTTGACCGATATGCAGATAGTCCAACTTCTTTAAGTCGGAGTAGTTGTTCCCGAGGAAAAGCGCTGGCAATCGCCTGCACAGGAATTTTCTCTCTACCGAAGCACCGCTGGAGTGTCTTTAATACTTCAACATATTCATTAACTTCATTTTCGTATGGTGAATTCCCACGGTGTGAACCGTTCTGGTTCACACCACGCGGGTCAGAACCAGCAATTAAATGGATACTGGTGAATCCTCCTTCTTCTTCCAATGCTTCATTGACTGTCTCATAAATATCTTCCAAATTTACCAGCGTACGAACCCCTTTATGTAAAAGCCAAGGAATAATACTACAATATTTGCAAGATAATTTTTCTTTAAAGAAATGACAATAATCGGAGATATTAATAGTTATACGATTAGGTGCTCTTGAACTGATTACTTTTATCATTGGTGTTCCACGGCTGGTTTTCTTACTAAAATATGCAGGAATTGGAGCGAAATAAACCTCTTCCATGGGTTCACCCCGTGAGATACCATTCGGCAACTTTATCTCACGGGGTAAATCTAAAAGCCAGAGTTCCCCATCAACCGAATCAAGGAGATAAGGTTTACCTTTTCTAACTAAAGTACCGGATGGTGAATATAAACCACGGGTCACGGATTCAAGACCTAAAACATAGGTTCCATCCCGGAAGAATACACCCCCAATCACTGGCAGTGCCTCCGCAGACACCGGCACCCTAACTTTCAATGCGGGTTTGTCTAAATCAAACCCGCATTGTCCCACGAAGTCAGCAGAAGCATCATAAAGAGCATCTTCCTCTTTTGCTCTTTGCAGTGCTTTCTCGCTGAGAATCACACCACGCAAGGCAGTATCAATCTTTCGCATAATTGTCCTTGGAAAATCTGGATATTTTCTGCCTACTTCTTCAAAACCTAATTCGTCATTCTCCATCTCTAATAAATCCAAATGTCAAAGTTCAAATGTCAAATTTTGGAATTTGAAATTTTAAGCATGGTCAATCCTCGCTAAATCGGTATCCAGAAAATTTGACCAGCGTCGGTAATCTTGAAAACCTACATTCAATTTATACTTTTTCCTAATCTCATTGAAACCTTTAGCTAACTTTACATAATATTCCAAAGGAGGTAGTTTTTGTTTTTCGGCATAAAATACACTACCTTGACCAACCCAGAGGATACAAAAAGTCGTATAGGCACCATTACGAGCAAAAAAATCTGCACATTCTAAATTGGATTCTAACGCCTCCTCAATTGTTTTAAACCCATAAGGTTCTGCCAGTTCAGCTCCGGCTACCAATTGCGTGGAGACATTCCCCCGACCAAATATTTCTACTGCTGAGAGAATACTGTCTATCCAATACTGCCGACCGAAATATTTTGCCTTACCCGGACAAATCCATGCAAAAAGTTTTTCGTCCCAAACTTCAATATGTGAGTTATATGCGCTTAGTCCGGCTTCTTTAAGTCGGAGTAGTTGTTCCCGAGGAAAAGCACTGGCAATCGCTCGGACAGGTATTTTCTCTGTGCCAAAGTACTTTTGTAATGTCTTTAATACTTTAATATCTTCTTCTACTTCCTTTTCGTAGGGTTTATCCCGTGAGATAAAGTTTGAAGTATCTTTAACTATCTCACGGGGTAAATTTCCTGGGTATGCACCGTTCTGGTGCATACCGCGTGGGTCTGAACCACCAACTAAGTGAATACTTGTCCACCGTCCTTCTTCTTTCAATGCTTCTTTGACTGTTTCGTAGATATCTTCTAAACTTTCCGGGGTGTAATTCTCTTCCTTACGACGAAAAAGGGGAGTAGCATAAAAGCAGAATTTACAAGTCACCGCTTTAGCGGGATCTCCGAGATTTTTTTCTTGGTCAAAACGGCAGTGCAATACAGTAATGGCTAAGGAACTCGGGAAGCGAGCATTTACTACTTCGGACATCGGTATTCCTCGGCTGGTTTTTTTACAATAATATTTAGGAATAGGTACAAAATGAATCTCCTCCACCGGCTCGCCCCGCCCCTTTGCCCGAGGAAATACCTGTCTCGCCGACAGGCGGGTCGGTAACCCGTGAGCATCTAAACTCTGATTAACATTCTTGTCTTGAGCAAAGGGGCGGGGTAAACCATCTAAGAGCCACAGTTTTCCATCAAGCACATCAAGAATATAAGGGTTACCTTTTCTTATTGCTTTGCAGGGTAATTGTTGTAAATAAGTTTCCAGACCTAAAACCCAAGTTCCATCTCTGAATAATGCACCGAAAAGAAGTGCTGGTTTATTGGAGATCCCACTAAAAAGAGCACCTTCTTCTTTTGCTCTTTCTAATGCTTTCTCGGTGAGAACAACACCACGCAATGCAGTATCAATCTTACGCAGAATTGTCCGGGGAAAATCCGGATACTTTTTGGCCACTTGGTCAAAGGTTAATTCGCTGTTCTCTCTGTCCATCTCTAATATAAATCCAAATGTCAAAGCTCAAATACCAAATAAATGACAAAACTCAAATCTCAAATTTTGGACTTTGGATTTTGAAATTTGGATTTGGGAATTCTCTATTATCTATATTACTCCCGCGTACAATTTCTTATTACTCAAGTCATAGTGCCAATCCCACAGTTTATAATAAAAACTGTCCAATGGTAACCTCAACAGTAACGGTAATAAATATCTTAATGAAGGATAACGGGTTATTACACCGAATAATCTTTGTAAACGAACACGTAATTTTTTATCAGAAATATCCAAAGGACTGTCGGCAAAATATGATGGTATAATCTTATCCACAGTAATATTCGGAAAGTAACTACTAAGTTCTGTTCCCGGATAGGGTTGGAATATTGAACTCCAGCCGAAGGTAGGATGGCATTGAATATTTAGTTCTAAAGTTTCTAAATCAGTCTCAATTCCTGTCTCAGGTAAACATAACATATTGAGTAACATAAACTTAATACCGTATTTATGTAACAATTGCGTTCCACTAATTATCTGTTGTTTAGTCATTTTTCTTTTCAGTATTTTAACCCGAACATCATCATTCCCGCATTCTAAAGCCCAACGCACACTGTAGCAGTTTGCCTCTTTTAAGTCCTTCACCATATTCTCTTCTAACGAATCCAACCGAATTTTACAATGAAAGGGAAGATTAATTTTTTGTTTATAAATTGAGAGAAACTTCTCCAACCACGGTTTATTCATCCCAAAACAGTCATCTTGAAAAAATACAAACTTACCATTATATTGTTTCAATACATAATCTATTTCCTCAAGAACATTCTCCGGAGAACGAAACCGAACCCATTTTTCTCCCGGATACAATTTTCGTGCTGCACTGTTATAACAGTAAGGACAATCAAATGGACAACCCCGAGTGGCAATAAAACGTCTAATCGGATTACTTTTATGAGAATAAATCAGGTCTCGGTCCGGGAAAGGAATTTTATCTAAGTCCCAAGGTAATTTTCCCAAAATAATTTTCTCTTTAGGTTGAGAAAGGAGTGTAGCGATAACTTCTTCGGCTTCGCCTCGGACGATATAGTCAATATCCTTATCGCTCGCAATCTCTGGGAAATAGGTCGGATGCGGACCACCAAACACGGAGACAAAATTTATTCTTTTTTTTAGTTCCGAATTGAATTTTTGTAAATTTCTATGTCTCCCAGTTGAAGCACTATACCCGATAAAATCCGGTTTCCAAGCAATTATCTCCTCAACATTTTCTCCAGTAACAAACAATTTTGTCTCCAGATTATATTTTTTTAATACTGAAGAAAGATACATTACTCCTAACCATTCCGGACATTCTTCAGATAACGGTTCAACAACAAAAAGAAATCTCATCTCTTTTTACCACAGATTACACGGATTTTTTACTGCAGATTACGCAGATTAAGACTATAATCGGTGTAGTTAGAATTATAGTCAAACCCCGTAGATTGAAAATCTTTACGGGGCAAGTCGGGCTAAATCCATATCCAGGTGAAACCCGTCACCTCGGTAACCGCTATAACTCGCATTCAAATTATACTTTTTCCTAATCTTGTTTATCCCTTGAGCTAACTTTACATAGTATTCCAAGGGTGGCAGTTTTTGCTTTTCCCGATAAAATACACTACCTCGGTCAACCCAGAGGATACAAAAAGTCGTATAGACACCATTACGAGCAAAAAATTCTACGCCCTCAAGATTGGAGGCAAGTGCCTCATCCATCTCTTTAAACCCATAAGGTTCTGCTAGTTCCGCTCCGGCAACCAATTGCGTAGAGACATTACCCCGACCAAATATTTCTACCGCGGAAAGAATACTGTCTATCCAGTACTGCCGACCAAAATACTTCGCTTTACCCGGACAAATCCATTCAAATAGTTTCTTATCCCAAACCTCAATATTTGAGATATAAACAGCTAACCCAGCTTCTTTAAGTCGGAGTTGTTGTTCCCGAGGAAAAGCACTGGCAATTGCATTAACTGGCAGTGAACCCTGCACCGTCTGGTGCGAGGGTGAACCATTACGATTCACTGCAGGAATTCTTTGGGTAGCAAAACATCTCTGAAGAGTTTTTAACACTTTAATATATTCATTCACTTCATTTTCATAGGGTGAATTTCCTCGGTATGCACCGCTCTGGTGCATACCTCGTGGGTCAGAACCACTAATTAAGTTGATATTTGTCCATTTCCCTTCTTCTTCCAATATTTCATTAACTGTTTCATAGATATCTTCTAAACTTTCTGGAGTGTGAATCTCGTCTTTACGACGAGAAAAAGAACCATTAGCCATATAACTACAATATTTGCAAGGTAATTTCTCTCTAAAAAATTGGCAATAAGTAAAAATATTAATTGATATACGGTTAGGTACCTTTGAACTGATTACCTTTATCATCGGTGTTCCCCGGCTGGTTTTCTTCCTAAAAAATGCAGGAACAGGAGCAAAATATACTTCTTCTAACAAATTCTCTCCGTCTAAAAGCCAGAGTTTACCATCAATTAAATCAAGAAAATATGGCTTCCCTTTTAACCTGCTCTCCTCACAATTAAGACCTAAAAGGTACGTTCCATCCCGGAAGAACACCTCCCCAAGCACCGGTTTATGGGTTTCTCTACCCAGGTCATGAGAAACATCGTAAAAAGCACCTTCCTCCTTTGCTCCTTCTAATGCTTTCTCCGTAAGAATAACACCACGTAATGATGTGTCAATCTTCCGTATAACTGTCCGGGGAAAATCCGGATATTTCTTAGCTACTTCTTCAAAACTTAACTCATGAATAACTTCGTTCATTGATTTCACAGATTTTTTTACACCAGATTACACAGATTTCCTCAACGAATTATACAAATGGCAACGAATTCTACGAATTTCATATTCGCTACCATTCGGTTCATTCATTTAACTTATTTGTGAGCAATTAGAATCTCAATCACTGTATTTTATTATGAATTTTTGGACTCACAGACCGTCTGTTTTCCCAGTTTTCTCATTCGTTTGGCATTTAGTTTCTTCCAAAGTTTTGAATTCTTGTTAACACTTTTTATTCTCATTTTTTCACCTCCTTACAGTCACGCGAAAACGCCAAAAGATTTTTCTTTGCGGTTTTGCAATGATTCTCTTTTAGCGGTTTGTCGGTAGACCACCTGTGCCTGCGACACCTGTGCAGGCATCACAGGTGCAGGCATGACCTACCGGGCGATAATTTTGCGATTTAGTGTTTAGCGATTTGGCGCAGTTTAGAAATTTATTAACTATCTCTTTCTTTCTAAAATTCAAATATTCAAAAAGAATTTTTTTTGATTCAACACAGGATATTTTACATCCTTTTTCAAAAAACTGCAAGGAACACCCGCCACCGCATAATGGACCATATTTGCAAGTTGAACATTGTTCCAGCTCAAAAATGTTCCGTCTATGCCACCGGTTCAGTTTTTCTTCGTCAAGATAGAAATCAGGAAATAATTTACCCACCGAATATTTCTCATTATCAATTGCTTCCAGACAACAATAGATATGGTTATCCGGTGAAAGAATATAATACTCCATACCGGTTGCTTGACAAAAATAGTATCTTGGCAGAACCTCTCTTTTACTGTCAAATTCAAAGACATTGACAATATGGCTTAAGATACGGAAAAGGTCTAAATTAAATTTTTTTAAATTAGGATACCGGTCATAAAGGGTAAATATTTTTCTAACCAGTTCACTTTCTGGCTGGATATTGCCGTCGTCAGGTAGCAAATTTTTGTAATCAGTTACTGGAGCTAATCCAAAAGTTAATTGTTTTCTCTTATCTCCCCATCTATTAATAATAAAGTCCGCATACTCAGGTAAGCGGTTAATATTTTCCATATCTATATTGGTTCTTACGGTTACCGGAATTTTGTTTTTGCTAAGGAGGTCAATATTATCTACAATTTTCTTAAATGTCCCCCGATTATCCTTCTCGCCTCGCGGTGAAGCGGGAAGAATCCTTCTCCGATTATGAATTTCTTCTAACCCATCTAAGGTTATCTGAATCCCGGAGATTATCTCCTTATAAGATAAAATTAGTTCCAAGAATTTGTCCACCTCATAACCATTAGTGATAATTGTTATTTCGTAACCACGACTGGCACTCTTTTCCAAGATTAATTTTATCTGTTCATAGAAAGGAGATAAGAGCGGCTCACCACCGAATAAATCAATCTTAACTTTCTTTTTTCCTCGCATTATTTTTAGTTCTTCAATTAAAGTGGACATTATTAGATTAATTTGCTCAAGAGTAAAATATGATTTAGTTTTGATATCTTTTTGGTAGCAGTAAACACAATTAAAGTTGCATCCCAGTGTAGGACAAATCGCTACCGTAAGATATTCATTCTTTTTCATCGTCGTTTCTATAATTTTCACAATTTTATTTTTTTCATTTTCTTCTTCTTCCTTATTTGAATAAAGGTAACCTCTTTCTAAGAGAGTTTGATATTCTTTGTTGTCATTAATTTCTTTTTTCGTCAATGCTTTCAATTTTTTTTCAAGAGTAACAAAGAAAGAACTGTCCACGATATCTATCGCTCCAGATAGAGTATTTATCAGCAAAATATTGTTTGAATCCAATTTATACTTTATAATGTATTTACCCAGTATCATCTCAACAAAATGGGGACGGAGGTAATTTTTTATCCTGCAACGATAACCTTATTTACTCTTAGGTCTGCCCCGGTGTGACCAAACTTGGTTTAACCCTCTTCCTTTTAAACATTCTGCAAAATTCTTATCTCCATAGACCCCCTCTTTAAATAATCTTTCTAAACTTCTTCTTTCTTTAAGACCATCTTTCACAAAATCAGAATAAAGTTTCGTTCTTCTGGCGGAATCCTCTGAAATACCGAGATATTCGGGATTCATATCCAAAAGAGTGTTTTGTTCTCCAAAGGCATAATATCTATAACTTGTCCAAGGATATTCGTTGGGTTCTTTTACTATTCCCGCTCTTACTGGATTTAGTTCTATATACCGACCACATTCAAGCAGATACTTTCCTTCTTGGATTACAAAACTCTTAAACCTATCCTGCCACAAATATCCAATCCCACCGTATTTCCACCGGTAATATTGAGCATAACCTTGGTTTATCCCTCTCATTGCTTTACTTAATTTTTCACCGTTCAATGATTTTAGTATTAAATGCACATGATTTTTCATCAGGATATAATGGTAAATCTTTATAGAAAACTTTATCTTGTATTGTAATAAAAATTCAAGATACTTCTTATAGTCGGATTCTTCATGAAAAATAGGTTGCTTATTGTGTCCTCTGCTCAAAATATGGTAATTCCCATCTTCTATAGTGAACCTCGCTCTTCTTGGCATCAGCGAAAAATTACCTCCGTCCCCATTTTGTTAAAGTAGTGAGACTTATTCCACCAAGAGCAAGCCAAAAACTGCTAAAAATTAAGGATAACCCCGGACGATAAATTATTTTCATCCTTGACCAAAAACGAATTTCATCTACGGAAATAAAAAAGTTCCCGGCGGATGCCATTTCTTTTAGAAAAACCTTCCCTTTAAAAAGCCGCTTCCCTTTTTCACCTTGGTATGTTCCGTTCTGGTGCATACTCTGACTTGGCGAAAAAATTTGTTTAATTTCTAAAAAAACTTTCGCTTTTTCGTTCTTTGTTTTAGGAAAGTATACCGACCAAATATAATAAAGTGGATTCTCCAAAGGGAAAAGGAAACCACCTAAATAATTAAAATCTCCTTTTGAACGCCTGACTGCATTTAGTGGTGCATAGCCACCACCAAGCACTCTCCGCCACTCATCCCGAAAAACAAATAAAGGTGAAAAACCATCCATCTCTTGGTAGAACTCAAATCCCTTATATTTCAAAGGAGAGTTTACATAAATAATTCCTTCTTTCTTATTACTTTCTTGGTATGAACCGCTCTGGTTCATACCAGGACGCAGAACAATCTTGTTGGCTACACCTTTATAATCGTTTTTAACATAATAAGAAGGATAAAGTTTATGGAAATAAATTTCACCTAAATCTTGCAATTTTACAATCTTAAAAAATCGTCCTTTCCTCATCCAGTCATAGTTCTGCTCATCACCACAACTCAAACTTTCCCCTTCGGTAAGACGAATACCTCCTTCAAAAAAAAAGAGTGAGTTGTAAATTACACCAATAAAGAGCAAAACAAAACTAAAATGGAAAATTATTGAACCAAATAGTGACAAAAAGTTTAGACCGTGCAACCGTTTAGTCCGTTCATCCGTTAACGGACTCAACGGACTAACCGACTCAACGGAACTAACGGTCTCAACGGACAAAACGGACTTAACCGACAAACGCTTTATTCGTTTGAAGTTACAAAAAAGAATATTTACAATTAGAAGTATTAATAAGAAATTAAACCATAAAGAAGAAAAAATTATTTCTCTGCCCAGAGCAGGAGATAAAATAGTCCCCAGAAGAGAAAAAAGAAGGACCAGAACTAACAAAACAATGGCAAGTTTAGTTGAACGAAGAAAAACGAAAAAGTTAAAATTTCTAATTTCCACTTTAAGCTTCCCAATTCAATTTTTTTTAATTGTCTATCCAAATACCCTTACTCTTTTACTCAATTATTAGACAAATTAAAGATAAAAACTGTTCCTTAAAGACCAATAGCTAAATTCTATACCTTCGTCTAAGAAAAGTCAAATGTTAACATATCATTTGAAAATTTCCCAGATTGTTGGAATAATCTCCAATTTAAAAGATAAAAGTAAATTAAGTTCCAAGGTTCCACAAAAACCACAACCGTCACAGTTTATCCCGTTAGAAATTTTTGTAGCGATGTCAGATTGCTTCATCCGACGTGACGTCGGAGTCGCAATGACAGTCCTATTTCTAATGGGGTTAATCTCAGGAAGCAATTCAAATGCTTTTCGGAATCCTAATTTCACACAATTCGGTAATTCAGTTGGATAACGAATCCGGTCACAGGGATAAAGGTCACCATTAGTTTCAATAATGCAAAATATTTTTCCCGCACTGCAGGGAAGTTGGTGATTGTAGCTTGGCCAATGCCAGATATGCTCAAGTCCAATTAAGGAATTCCGCATATGTTTATTCCCGCCCTTTTTTAAAAAAATAAATTTTTCAATTACCTTTTTATACTTTTCTTCTTCCGGGTAGAGGTCATTCATATCTTCCACACCACGGGCGAGCCTCTTCAGTGGTTGAAAAGCAGCAAGAAGATTATATTTTTCTGCCAGAGCCAGAACAAATTCTACATGGTCAAGATTGTATTTGGTTATTGTCGTGGTTAAGATAACTTTTATTTTATTATTAAGGGCAACTTCAACCGTCTTAATTGACTGTTGGTATGCACCTTTCTTGCGAGCGAGAAAATCATGTATTTCTTCCGGTCCATCAATACTTACTTTTATTTGGTCAAGGTTTTTTAGCTCTTTTATTTTTTTCTCAATTAAGGCACCCCGGGAGTTCATACTTGGTGAGATACCTAAATTTTTGCAACAGTTAATGATTTCACTAATATCTTCACGGAGCAAGGGTTCACCGCCACTGAAAGAAATTGTTTTGGTTCCCATTTCTCTTAATTGTTTTAGCAAAGAAAAAATCTGCTCAGTAGAAAGTTCCTCAGATTTTGTATTCCAGACATTGCAATATAGACAGCGATGGTCACAGCGGTTGGTTAACTGAAAACGCACGGCTAAAGGAATCCTTCTTTTTAGCAAGGTAACTTTCAGCACCGATAGACCACTTCCGATTTTATCTTTTAGTTTCATTGCTGCTCCTTCTACTCACTGTTACCCCTTCTTTCCTTGATAGACTGTACCATAAGTTCTATATTTATCATTGCGAGCTCTCCGCCCCAGGCGGAGGGCGTGGCAATCCGACGAAGTCATTGCGAGCCCCGATTTATCGGGGCGAAGCAATCTTGTCATATAAGTCTTTCCATCCCGGATTCATCCTCTCAATTAACTTGATTTTCTTCCTTCTTGACCCTGCTTTTATTTGTTTTTCTCTCAAAATAGCGTTTTCTGGGTCATCAAACGTCTCATAATAAACCAATTTATTGATATTATATTTCTTCGTAAATCCTTCCACAATTTTTTGTTTATGTTCGTATACCCTTTTTACCAAATTTGCCGTAACACCTGTATATAAAACGGTATTCCCTTTGTTAGTCATTACGTATATGTAATACTGTCTACTTGACATGAGATTGCTTCCCCCTCGCTTCGCTCAGGGTCGCAATGACCGTGATGAGGTGAGGGTCGGATGGGGAACATCCCAGTAGAAATAATGCCAGAGCATCCGTAAGGCAACACTTATATATCTCCAAAATTCAGAAAATGATTTAAGTTGAATAATTCTTCTCCAGATATATTTCGGACGAAAAAAAAACTGGTAATATGCCAATTTTAAACATTTTTCTATCTGCCTCTGGCTCAATCCTGTCCACGGTGTAGGAAGTCGTTCTTCACCTGCTTTCCCCGAGACGAATTCACGCCAGTAATCCCGCCCAGTTCCCTTTATCAATGAATCGTCTAAATCAGTTTTTGGTTTAGCAATTGTGCGACAAATTTGCACGAAATCAATATTCAAACTTAACATAAAATCAATTGTCTTTTTCAAACTTTCTTCAGTTTCACCGGGATTACCAAACATAAAAAAACCTAAAACACGGATACCATACTTATTGCAGAGTTTAACTGCATTTTTGACTTGTTCTACTTTAATTTGTTTATTTATTCCCTCTAAAATTTCTGGCACTACTGACTCAATCCCTAAATTTATTTCCCGGCAACCGGCACGACTTGCTTCTTTTAACACTTCTTCATTTAAGACATCAGCACGGGAACGACATGTCCACTCAATCTTAATTCCTCTTCGCCGAATTTCCTGACATATTTCTATTGTCCTCTTTTTATTGATAAAAAATGTTCCATCAAAAATATCTATTTCCCGAATACCAAAGTCATAGTAACATTGTTCAATTTCGTCAACTACATTTCTCGGAGACCTTTCCCGATAGGGTAAGTGAGCAATTGCACAGAATTTACACTTAAAAGGACACCCGGTACTGGTTAACATAATGCTAAAATTTTTTCTCTGGGAGATAAAAGAGTGATATTTTTCGTTAGGTAAAAGATGTCTTGCGGGAAAAGGGTAAATGTCAAAGTCAACTAAATTAGTTTTTGGTGGATTGATTTTAATTTCTCCATCCTTTCGCCAAACCAATCCCTCAACCGCAGAAAAGTCGCCGTCGTTCTCTAAGACACGTAAGAATTTCGGTAATGATTCTATCGCTTCACCAATGACTCCGTAGTCAATTTCTTGATGAGAAAGTGACTCTAAAGGATAATTGGTAATATTGATTCCTCCGGTAATCACCGGCAATTTTGTTTTTTCTTTTAAATATTTTATCCAATCCAATGTCTCCTGGAAATTATAGGTATCTATTCTAAAACCTAAGATGTCCGGCTTGAAATTCTCTATCCGTCTTAAAGTTTCTTCTTTAGAAAGTTTCAGTATATTGGCATCAATCAAACAAACTTCGTGTCCTGCCTGTTTAAGAATTGCCGCTATGTAAGCAAGAATGATTGGTGGAGCAAGAATAAATTCCTCGTCTACAACTTTTAAATTTTCCGAAAATTTACGATGCTGAAAAGGTGGAAAAATTAAAGCAATGCGCATAACCCATTACCCATTATTTAGATAACCGAACAAGAAAAGATTTAGTCAGAAACAATCCAACTAATATCGGAAGAAAATATTCTACTACAGAAATAGTAATTCCCAGACTAAGTAACTTTTCAGATGAACCATAGGGTGCAAAGAAAAGACAAATCGCCGCCTCCCGTGTCCCCAAACCATGAATGGTAATCGGTAAATTGCTAATTAAAATCGTTAAAGAAGCAAGGAGGAGAATTTGAGAAAAAGGAATAACTAAACCCACCGCTTTACTTAATATCTTAAAATTCAAAAGTTCAAAAAAAATAATAAGACCCGCATACAGGAAAAGAATAAGAAACTTCTTTGAATTTATTGTTATTATTGATTCGTAGAGATTCTTTACGGAAATAGCAAACCTGCTACCCCAGAAGTCGAGATAGCCTTTAATGATTTTACTCACATTTTCTCTCTTTAATATCCAAAAAAGTAGTAAACAAATGGGAAAAAATAACAAACTAAAATAGACAGAACGATGTAGATTTCTTTCCAAAAAGAAAGATGTTCCCAGAATAAAAAATATCACCGTAATCAGATTCAAAAACAGACCAAGCAAAAGCGAATAGGCACCTCCAAGCAGTGGAAAACCATAATTTTTATTCAAATAAACTGCCCGAAGGAGCATACCTGACTTCATCGGTGAAATCGCTTTCAAAGGTATGCTCCCAGTTTGGACAAAAAGAAGTTCTTTAAAAGGAACTTCTAACCCGAGACCTTTCAATATCTGACGCCATTTTTCCGTAGAAAGAAATATATTGCTCACTATTGAAATTGCAAGCCCCAAAACCAGAAAACTGGCTTCTACATTACTGAATACCTTTATAACTTCGGTTATCCTAATTTTTGAGAAGAGAAAGGCAAAGATAAATAACGGCACGCAGTAAGTAAAATAAATCCATAATTTCTTCATTTTTCTCCTACTACAAGTGTATAAAAGAATGGACCAAACTTTTCAGTTAATTTTACCTGAAATCCAGTGTTAACAAATAATCTTTTAAGTTCTTCCAAATTGTAGGTTTGGTAGTGGTCTTTTGGTTTAAAACCCAAGAAGGTGGCTATTTTGTCAAAAAAAGGGTCTACGGCAGTTATTATCAGTAGCCCACCTTTTTTCAGGACACGATAACTTTCGGTAAGCAATCTCTCACCGTCCTTCACATGTTCAATTACCGAAGCGATAATAACTGCATCAAATTCATTCTCACTAAACGGAAGTTTCTCTCCATATCCGGGCAGGACTTTTATATTAGGGTCATTCACTGCTTGACGCAGTTCATCTGAAGGTTCTATACCAACTGCTTTTTCTAAATTAAGTTCTGAATTTAAAACACTTAACATCGCACCATCAGCTGCACCAATATCTAATAGTCTTATTCTTTGTATATTTTTATACTTTTTTATCGCATTTAATACTTCTTTCACCCTTTTTCTAAATCTATATCTCGTCAGAAAATTCCTTTCTCTTCTTCTTAAATACACTTTAGGGTCTAATCCAACTGCTTTTTTTCTAAACAGAAATTTATTTATGAATTTGTCCAGAAAAAATATACCATATTTCATTTATTTTCTCTTGACCTAAAGATTTTTAGCAAATCGTAATTTGAAAACTGTCCAGAGGGCTTCAATAATGAACCAAGGAGAATTTTTCTTAGACCTACCAAATTTTCGTTCCCAATAGGTGATTGGTATTTCCTTTATTTTAAAACCTAATTCATAACCCTTAAATAGTAATTTAATCAATGACGCTGGTCCAGTAAAATTTATATCATTTAAATTTATTTTTTCCAATACTTCTCTCCTATAACAACGATAACCCGAAGCACAGTCACGAATATTTTCTATCTTAAGCATTTTACAAATATAAAAGTTTGCCAGCCGACTCCCTAACCTTCTAAAGATACTCCGTCCAACCTGTTTACTTCCACTAATAAACCTTGAACCAATCACCACATCGCACTCCCTGATTTGCTGTAAGAACTTGGGTATCTCTTCCGGATTATGCGACAAATCCGCATCCATTTCCAAAATATAATCATAGTCATAAGTCAAAGCATACCGGTAGCCATCTCTTCTACTTAACCCTTCACTGCGTTCATCTTGCCGATGAATAATTTTAACTTGAGAATACATCCTTGCTAATTCATCAGCAATTTCACCAGTTCCGTCAGGTGAATTGTCATCAACAATAAGAAGGTTAAGGTTAAGGTTAAGAATTTTTTCTACTAATTTTTGAATATTCTCTTTTTCGTTATAAGTAGGAATTATGACAAGTATTTTCATTTATCTAAGGTAACACGGATGCAGACGGATTAAAGACAGCGGATGCAAGCGGATTGAATCTGTCTGTCCTATACAGAAAATTAAGGATGTTGGAACTCTTGGGGGATACGACCTTCTTTTACTGATTCAAGAGCAAATTGATACATTTTTTTTGCCATTATATCTTTCGGCTCCAAATACAGAACTTTCTCAAATTTTTTAGCCGCGTCATTAAACTGTCCAAATCTAAGGTATAGCAGTCCAAGATTATAATGCGCTTGAGCGAAATTTGGATTGTATTCTACTGCTTTCTTGTAATGTTCAGACGCTTCTTTGTATAATCCCTTCTTCGTATAAATATTTCCTAGATTAAAATATGCATCCCAATTCTTCGGCTCAATTTCCAACACTTTTTTGTAACACTCAATTGCTTGCGGGTACAATTCTTTTTCTTTGTAGACATCAGCAAGTTTCTTCCTTACCTCCAAAAGACCGGGTTTAACCTCTACTGATTTCTCCCATTGAATTATCGCCTGCTCCGGTTTGCCTTGTGAATGATAAATATTACCCAAATTAAGATATACCTTAAATATCTCAGGATAATTAGGGTCTATTTTTACTACCTGCAGATAATGAAAAATAGCCTGTTCGTAATGATTTCTACTCGCGTAAATTTCCGCAAGGTGATAATGCGTCTTAACATCCCCGGAGTTAATCTCTAAAGCTTTTTGATAATGAGTAATTGCTTTTTCCGATAAACCCCTCCACTGATAGAAATATCCCCAAAGGAACTCAGTATCGTCTAATGTGTAATTTTGCATTTCGGCATGCGCGAGTTTCAGATATCGACGAAGAGAAGACTTGCCGAGACTCAAGTTAATCCCCTTTTCAAACATAACTGTCGCCTCGTCAGTTCGTCCTTGTTTATCATAAAAAATTCCGAGGTCAAAATAGGCCATCCCCCATTTGGGATCCATTTCAATACTCTTTTTTAACGCTTGGATTGCTTCTTCAGTCCTGCCAGCATCATCGTAAGTTATACTCAGATTGATATATGCTCTCGTGCTTTTTGGGCTACTCTTCACCGTTTTCTCCCAAAAAACTACCGGATTTCTCCAGTCAGCAATTCGTCTAACTGTCACTACTGAGTAAAACGCTAAAACGCTAAAGACCGCCAAAGGGCCAAACAGTCGCAAATTTCGTTGAGAAGTTTTTTGCGTTATAGCGTTATCGCGTTTTAGCGTTTTGGCGAATAATAATGCTAAAAGTATACAAAAACCTACCGAAGGAAGATAAAGACGCTGTTCAGCAATTGGGCGACTATATAAAAAGTATATATTCACTACTGGTAAAAGGATAATAAAAATCAAAAAAAGGGCGAAAGAAACATCCTTCAACCGCTTAAACAACTTAGCCCCGATAGCGAGTAGAAGAATAATTACCCCCAGGGAAAGAAGAACTTCAACTTCAAAAAGTGATTTAGGAATGTTTAAGAGACGTTCCGCACAGAGATAAACCGGAAAAAAAATTAACTGAAGATAGTACCCAATACTCTTTATCACTGAGAGAATATGCGAATATAAGCCTAAGACCGGAGGGCGAAATCCTTCACCTGCGGATGAAACAATTGCTATTATCTTGAACCGGAAAAATACATATAGGATTCCAACTATCCAGAAAGGTAAAGTTTTAAGAATAATTCTCTTCCCTTTTCCCAATAAAGAAAGATTATTGGGAAGGAGAAAAAAGAAAACATAAAACACCAAGACCGCCGGCAAAGTTATCGCTGTCTCCTTAGACAATAGAGCAAGAACAAAACAGACGAGAGAAAGTGTATAGTAGATAGTGGATAGTGGATAGTATTTTGATTGCTGATGGTTAGAGGCTGGGGGCTGAGGGCTGAGGGCTAATAGCTGACTCTTAATGAAGAGGATTAAAGAAGAAAGAAAGAAAAAAGTGCAGAAAAGTTCGGAACGGTTTTTTATCCAGCAGACTGCTTCGGTGTGAATAGGATGAGTAGCAAAAAGTAAGGCACTCAGTAAGGGAATAAGCGGGCAAGCGGGTAAGCGGTTAAGTGGTGAAGTGTTAGAGGCTAAAGGCTGATGGCTGATGGCTAATGGCTGATAAAGAAGCAAACGGACAAAGAAATAAACAAGGAGGACATTGAAGATATGGAAGAGGAGGTTGGTGAGATGATAGCCGTAAGGATTATATTCCCAGAAAAAGTAATCTATAGCAAAAGAGGTGGTTCGTAGAGGGCGAAAGTTTGCCCCGGGAAAAGGTGATTCATCCTTCCAATAGCTAAGTCCGAAAAAATGCGGTATATTTTTAAGAGAATGAACCTGACTATCCTTGAGAATAAGGTCGCCATCATCCCAAAGAAAAGGACCGCTTAAACTGCCCTGGTAAACAGCATAGGTAACAAGAACTAAGAGAATTATACTCAACCAACGTAACCGACCAACATCTTTGTCCATTATCTGAAGCCATCTTCATTTGAAAAACTCATTCATCTACTAAAGCGTAAAATTCAAAATTACAACTCAAAACTTAGAACTTTTTTCCTTTCTTTTTTCACAAAAGTATTCTATTTCCCTTTTTCTTTATTTTGATTTTCTTTCCCGCAAACGGAAATAAAGAACAATAAAGAAAAAGAATACCACCATCCCTCCGATTAAAAGAAGTGCTTGTTCCATTTTAGTCTTCACCCCCGGCATACAACCATATACCAAGAAGATAAAAAAGAATACAAAATACAAGACCGATTACGACTATACTCCATCTTATTGTTTTTTCAGTTAAGAATGAACCAAAAACCAAAGCAGCTAATGCTAAATTCCCGGCGTCAAAAAACTTTTCAGAAAGAATTCTTCGTAAATCATTTATCTTTTTCATTTTATCAAGTCACCACCCTACCACCCTAACTCACCTTAATTACCTCAGTCCCATTAAAGTTTTCTATCTGCGTAATCTGCGGGGCAAAGTTTTTTTATCAGCGAAAATCTGCGCTCTCAACTTTCCACCATAACTCTCGTCCAATCCTTGCACCGTAGCAGACGAATTTACCATCCCCGCTAAGGCGGGGTTCCCAAACTTCATCACAGACCTGACCTTCGTCCATCACTGCACCTGTTGCCGAGTCAGCAATTACAATAAATCGTTTTCCTTCTTTTCTTGCCCGATAAATAACCTTTGCACCATCCGGACTGAAGATTGGTGTAACTACCATATCATATACGGGTCCCTCGTGGTGAGGAACCGAACCATCCCACTCACTACTCACCACGCACCACTTACCATCTTTCATTGCCGGATAGGCAATCTTTGAACTGTCAGGACTGAAAACCGGTCTTTCTATCCGCTCATAACTCTTACCCTCACGCTCGGGAAGTGAACCGTCCAACGCACTACTGACTATACACCATTTACCGTCTTTAAATACCGGATAGCTGACTACCAAACTATTAGGACTCAAGACCGGTTGACCAACCGAATCATAGGGACCGTTTTCTTTTACCCGGGATGGGGAATCCCAATCACTAACCACGAGGAAGTTTTTTCCTTCTTTCCCTGCCCGATAGACAACACGCTGACCATCGGGACTTATCGCATCTGAACTAACCTGGTCATAAGACGGTCCTTCCTTTTCTTTATCCGAAGCAAGGTCACTCATAACCAGGGAAACCTTTCCCTTGGCTTCAAAAGCGAATTTCCCGTGTTTTTCTTTCTTTATCGGATAAATGAACCGCAAACCATTTACACCCAGATTAGTTCTAATCGCTCCTACCCAAGCATAAGTTCTCTCTTTTTTTACCTCAAGCGTACGTGCATCAGCAGCAAAAATGGTTCGTTCTCTTTTTTCCTGGTCCTCAAGGATATAGAAAATTATACGACTATCTGGACTAAAAAACGGCAAGTCACCAGAATAATCATAGCGCGGGGTTTCTTTTTCACCGGCTGGCGAATTGACCAGAATGAAATATTTTCCCCCTTCTCCTATTTCACAAAGAATTACACTGCCGTCCGGGCTAAATCCACTTGGAGAAACATCATCATAAGGTTTGCTTTCTTGACCATTAAATACCAAATATTCTTTTTCTCCTCTCTTCGCTTGATAAGCGACCCTTTGACCATCAGGACTTATTAGCAAAGACATCTCTTTTACCACCTTATCGTAAAGTTCGCCCGCCTGATTACCAACTACGACAAACTCTTTACCTTCTTTGCGGACTTTATAGGCAACCTTTCGTCCGTTCGCACTGAAAGCAATTTTACTCACCTCTTGATAGTCATCCGGAATAGTGGCTAATTTGGTCTCGGTTAGGTTAAGTTGAGAGTAGAGAGTAGAGGGTAGAGAGTAGAGAGTGAAAACAAAAAGAAAAAGGAAAAACTTTTTCATCTTTCTATACCTCGCATAAAGTTAACAAAGTTCAAAATATAATTTAATTTGCCCAATTCTTCAACTTAATCACCTAACACTTGGTCGCCCTTCACCCCGTGAGATACCGTTAAGCAATTTTATCAAAATCAAAAAACATCCCCTAACTGTTTAGCGCCGTGACAAATAGCAACAATTTCAATAACCTCTTCTTTGATTCTATAGACAATTCTATAATTCTGATAAATTTTTTCGCGTAAATTTTCATTTTTATATTCAGGCACAATCCTCCCACCGAGAGGAAATTGAGGAATAGTTTTGATAATAGAGTTTATTTTCTTAGCGAAGAGACCGGCATAATGTTCAGAGTCTTTAGCAATGTAGTTACAGATTTCTTCAAAATTAGAGGCAGCTCGCGGTGACCATCTTATCGGTTTAGCCATTTAGACATTCGTTTTTCTACTTCCTCGTGAGGTATTCCTTTACCTTCATCCAATTCTTCCAACCCAACATCAACCTGTAATCTAAAATACAACTCCGCCATAATGTCGTCCACACTGACTTCATCTGGAAGTTCTTTA
This sequence comes from Elusimicrobia bacterium UBA5214, assembly GCA_002412545.1. Lineage (GTDB taxonomy): Bacteria > Elusimicrobiota > UBA5214 > UBA5214 > UBA5214 > UBA5214. The sequence continues at coordinate 43,489 of DHVG01000024.1, forward strand.
ATCATTTTGATAACTTCTTCCTTTACGCTCGGCATATTTACACTCCCTTGCAAAACTTTCAAGCATAAATTTTGAATTTACTAATCACCTTCACCCCGTGAGATGAAGTAAAGCATCAGGGTTATCTCACGGGGTAAACTTAGTAGTCACCACCGGGTGTATAAGTAACAGCGGTCTGCCGCCCACAGTGAGCTTGCGTATTTCCTGAGCAATATCCGCCACCTTCACCTGCCGACTCGCCGGGCCAACTTTTCGGTCGCCACCCTTCAAGTTGGTCACCTATGTCACGAAAGAAAGCAAAGGGTGGTGCCTGGGTCGCAGCACCTCCGATAACAGCCCATTTAGCGGTAGTAACTCCTCCATTATTACCGTGGATATCTTCCGCCGCGCGCGGACGCGACGGTTGGCTTGTATAAGCGCTACTGTGACAACTTATACAAGTCCATGCCGTGCTAATCCCGGAACCAGCTGGGGCATGTCGTGTCGCTCCCGTATAAGGATGGACAGCATCGGTAATACTCCCATCAAAAGCGGTAAGACCGATTGGTGCTGCTGAACCCCAGTAAACTGAACTGTTATGACATACAACACAAAGTGGTGTTGCTTGCGCACCAGTCCGGCTGTATGCCGCACGCAAGGTCGTCGCACCACCGTGGGCAGTCACTGTACCACTGGAAAGCACGCTCGGGCTCGCCCGGTTATGACAATCCCAGCAGGAAATCAGGAAACCATATTCTAATGGTGCCCCCACTGTTTTTGCAATTCCGTTCCAGGGAGAAAGCATTGAACCGCTGTCGCAGTAATCATTATTCTGTCTACCTCTTACCGGATGATAGGTAATATTTTTATTTTCGGTAGAAAGTTGGACACTTACATCAAGCACACGGGTAGCCGTCCAGGTGGTATAAATGATATTACTATTAAAAGGTTTAAGCGCTGAACCACCGGGTACCCAGGTGGAGATACAACCATCATAATCGTGACATTTGAGACAGAGATTATTCTGCACTGAAATCGTCCAGGGTTCTAAATCTTTTTTGGTAGTATCCCGCCTGAACTGAACAAATTCGAAACCGCTAGCGGTGACTTTGTATAAGTAGCCAGTATGTGCATTGGTATTATTCTGATAGGCTTTAGCCGTGGCTGACCAACTGCTTAATTTAATCATTGTGTTTTGAGTGGTGGAATCCGGGTCGCGCAAATTGATGAACCCAGCAAAAGTACCGACCGGAGTAGCCGTGGTGCCTGGGCTCAACTCCTTATGCCAGGAAGTAGTTTTACCATCACTGGCATTACCTTCCAGATGACAAACGGCGCAGTCGTTATTCTTTACCGAACCGGTACTGCGTTTATGACTCCAAGTTAGGAGAAATTCCGGTTTAATTGGTCGGCGTGGTCCTTTATACCCATCATGACAGCCAATACATTCACCGGAACCTTCAAAGGCAGCTGCGTGTGTATGACAGGTATCGCAAGCATCAGTCGCGTAATGGGTGGAGTCCCCTCCAGTAGTTCTAAAGACAGTGGTAACCGTATGGCAGGTCTCACAGATTGCATTCCCAGCACTGGCGGTGCGGTCACCCCAATTATCAGCAACCGTATCATTGCTAAAAGTTACTGCCTCGGTGGCTCCACCGGTTGGTGCACCATAAGTATCACTTCCCGTATTGTGGACTTTATTATGAATCATAAAGATATTTCCGGTCGTAGTTCCATCACCATGCGGGTCATGGCAATCAATACACTTGGGTTGGAATACCCATGCCCCGGCATGGTTAGGAGAATTAAATAAAGACTCAATATGATTTTCAAGACTTTGAGAATGGCATCCGGTATAACTACAGAGTCCATCTAAATTAGAAGCATAATCGGTTACTATCCGATAAGGGTTCCCCGCAGCAGTAGTTGGGGTATGCTGGGCACCTGAAGCATGGCAGCCACCGACAGGAGTAGATTGTCCAGTGGAATAGCAGGATAGAGATGCTCCCGAGTTACCTCCCCCGCTTCCGATAGAGTCAGCATCATAAGTCCCGGTATTCCCGTGACCGGTATCATTGTGCTGAGCCATATCCACTTCGTTGGCAGTGCTATCAGATTTACCTCCCAGGACACCAGCGTTCTCGTTTACCGTAGCACCATTAGCATCGTGACAGTCAGCACAAGTAAGTGAACCACCCCAATAGGCTTCCGCATGACAGTTAGGTGTACAACTACTTCCTTGTATATCATATTTATAAGTACTGGCAGGAACTGAAGCACCACCCACCTGGTAAGTACCGTTAACATGGTTAGTAGCAAAACTAATTGTATAAGGACCAGTGGTTACTTCAATGTGACATTTTTCACAGGAATATCCGTTATGTGCAACATGACTATTCCCTTTATTTGGTAGTATACTTGCATAACTCGGTGGATACCCGTGACAGGAATTACAGGATAAAGCAGCGTAGGCAGTTGATATTTGATAGTTGATAGTTGATAGTGAGAGCAAAACCAGGATAACGATTAAGACCGAAAAAAATTTTGGTTTTCCGCCACACTGGTTGGTAAATTTCATTTCATTACGCATTTTTTTTACCTCACTTCCCAGAAGGTGATTAACATCAATAATGATGAACTTTAGTAAGTGGAACCAACTTCCGATTTATTGGGTCAACGGTTAGTCCACAAGATTCAAGAGTAATCAGTCCGAGAACAGTTGCATCACCTTTTTTAGCAAAAATTACCCGGTTTGGGCAGACCTTACCTTCAACTTCAATAAAAACATTACCCAGATATCTTTCTTCCACTATACCGTTAGCAAATTCAATATTGACTTTGTCAACTTTTTTAACTCCAAGCGAATCTAATATCTCCGTCGGAAGAGAGGTATAGGTTGCCCCGGTATCTACCAGTGCTTCCAATTCAACTTTTTTTTCATTAGTTAAACTTGCTACTTTAATTTTAGCAATTGTCTCACCCATTTTTTGCAGATGTAATTATATAAAAATTTTTCTTTGAAATCAACCCCAAATTACGGTAACCACTGTGGTGTAGTCCATTGGGTTAAAGAACCAATCTTCCTTGCTGTTCCGTCACTGTGACAGTAGGTTTTCGTGCAGGTCTTCGCCGATATGTTAAATACCCCATCTTTGTTGTAGTATATGGTACGGTTCCATCCCCAGGTATTTGTAGAAAAGGCAACATTAGCCATACTACTTACATGCAAGTTATAATTGGCGATTGTGGTACTTCCCGTGACCGTATATTTATGACACGCTTCACAAGGATATACATACTCCTTTTTGCCTTTAGCCGTATCCGTAGAAACATGTACAAAATGGCTGGAAGTAAGGACTAAATAGTTACCAGTTCCACTGACACTTCTCCCACCGTGGCAGCCAGTGCAATCTAAAGCATTACCACCCCAGCGTCCTGCACTTATCGGCTCTTTGTAAGTACTTCGCCATTGACCTCTACTATGACAATAGAGATTGGTGCAACTTGAGATAGCAACTCCGGCACCGTAGGTAGCAAAAGTACCGGTAGAACCAGAATGTTGTTTTTTATAAGTTGAACTTGACCAGATGAGTAATGGTTTGGATTCGTTACCTAAATTCCAACTTGCTTTCCCGTCAACATGATGTGATGAAGACATAACCGTATATGTGCTTCGTGCGGAATCATAATGGCAGAGTTCACAACTGTAAGTATAAGTGCTTACATGTTTAGCATGGGTGCCGGACTTCGCCTGACGCCGGTTATGGCAAGCACCACAGGCAGAGTCACTTTCATCAGCAAGATTAACTCCCCAGGAAGGTGTAGAGATAGATGTCCCGCTCTCAATACGCATTCCACCGGGTAATTTTGTCCCGTGGCAGAAGGTAGAATTGCATGTTGTATTAGTGAACCAGAAACCACGAGTATCGGTTTTGGTAACACTACCGGTTGACCAAGTAACATTCTGCGCTTGTTCAAGGATAGTAGAAGCGAAGGTAAGATTAGCCGTCATCGTTGCATTCCCCACCTGATAGGCACGACCTTTTGCATGTTTTGTCGCATTACTGGTTGGGTCAGGATGACAGTTAGCACAACCGAAATTATAACCACCGCTTTCACCGCCTTGCTGTCCGGAAGCGAATACTTGGGTGGAAGCATTAACTGTGCCGGTAGAACCCATTGTATGGTTACCATAATGAGTATGTGAAGATATTCTCGGAGCAGTAAGTGTCGGTGGTAATTCATGACATTTATTGCAACGGTTAAATCCACCCCATCCGGTTTTAGTATCCCAAGATTCAGCCCAAGTAATTACCGTGTATGAACTTGGACGATGACAATAGATATTGTAACACGGACCGGAACCACTTGTCCCGTAAGTGAATGTACTGTCGGTGACATTGTTTACGCTGTTATTATTTTTATCATACCAAGCATTAGGATTGGCTTGGACTTGACCGGCGAAAACATTATTAAACGCCATACTTACATAGCCATCAGTATGGGCATAACTTGACGGTGAAGCATTATAATTACTGATATGACATTCTCTACAATCATATTTGTAACTATAGGTTACTGCAGGAGTGCCATAAGTATAACTCGGTGTAGAATGTTTCACATGTGCATTACTTGTTGGCACAAAAACACTCCAGGAGACACCATTCGGGCTGTGACAGTAGGAGCAGGACGATACTGTCGGTGGAACATACCAGTTTGGTGTTTCTACATCGGCATGACAGTCAACATTGTAACATTTACTTGAACTATGTTGAATATATCCGTAAGGTGCAGTATCGGTAGAACCTTTAATGATACTATAGAACGGTGCTGAAGAATAGGCAACATCGGGCAAATCTGCCGGTCTATCCGCAGGAGTATAACCACCCGGATAATGTGTGCCTCCACCTATCCCTGAAGGGTCATCGTGACAGTAGGCACAGATTTCTCTCTGCCCAGCATCAGTAGATGTGCTTAAACCACTACGATAACGAATAACATCTATATGTTTCTTATGACTACCAACACGGTTCGGGTAACTGGATATTACTACGGTATTAAATTGCGGCCACCAAGCCGGGTCAGCACCATGACAACCGGAACANNGTATTATAGTGAGGTACAGTAGCATCATGACAGACCTGGCAGACACCAGCAATCGGGTTAGTACTGACATAACTGTCCCAATTATTATAAGGAGCATAGAATCTTACTCCATTTACTAAATTCGCTAATGTAGTACTACGTGGGACACCGTAAGCATCCCCCTGTTCGGTCGTCCCTTCAGTAAGATAGGCAGGGTTAAGTTGTATCATATGTCCAACCGGTGAAGATATAGTTACACTATTCCAATCACCATGTGCATCATGACAATCCCAGCAGAAATATCCACCATCAGTATAACCAGATTCAGTAGCGTGTCTGCTACCCACATGAGCACCGGCAACTTCAGTTGAAGCATCCACTGCCGCAAGGTCAGTTCCTGCCGGTTTATATGCCCCAGCACCCTGTTTATGACAGTTCAGACAGACCGTGCTATCACTGGATACATAAAGACGGTAAAAACCACTTCTCCCGTCCATGTGCACCGTTCCACTACTATGACAGTAGAGACAGGAATTCAGTCCCGCACCACGGTTACTGGAATTGTAATAAGAAGTATTGGGTCTGCCGTGACCAGTATCATACCAACCTCGTCCAGGATAAGTACTAATTAAAGCCATCGTCCCGTCATTGTACTTATAGCTAGTCTGGTCATAAGTGCTTACATGACAGGCGTAACATTGCAAACTCGCTCCACCCCATTTTGCTTGTCCACCACCATGACAACCGGGTTGAATACCAGAACAGGTCTTTGTATCTTGAGTTACGGTATAGGTAAATGATTTACCACCACCACCTTGCACTTCACGAATCTTATCAATATGTTTAGTAGAAGTATTAACGATATAACCATTACCATCGGTTGTTCCACTATGACAGTAGACACAGTCACTCGCCGAACCGACATGTTTTTGATGGGAGTTAGATTTTGGCTGTCCAATACCGGCATTAGTATATTTCGGTTCACCCCAGATGCTCACTGCTTCTCTACCGTGACAATAACCACAGGTGGAAGTTTCTACACCCCAGGTAGGTGTAGAGTAAACAATTACTGCAGTGGCTAAACCGTTACTGTGACAATAGACATTAGAACATTTAGCCACTTCCCATTTTCCTTGCGGGGCAATCGTGGAACTGAAAACAACATTTCTTGTTTTATTTACATGCGAAGAAATAGTTACGATATTCTGGTCATCAGAAGTTATCAGTGTATCATGACAATTGTAACAACGATAATATACACCCGTAACCCCGGTAGTAGAAATATGTGCATCATGACTGGCGGTATTCATCGCATTACTACTAAATTTATTATTCCCATGACAACCAGTACAGTCCAAAGGATCACCCCAGGTCGCTGAAGAGTAAACTACCGCTGCTCCAGAACGACCGTTAGAATGACAGTAGAGATTAGTACAATAATAACTACTGTATACACCAGCCGTACCGGTTGAACTTTCACCTGAACCTTTATACTTACTACCAGTAGTCCCAATCAATGTCTTATTCTCATCAAAATCCCAGTTAACTAAACCATTAACATGGTAAGAAGTAAAGCGCACCGTGTAAGTGCTACTTGCCGTATCATAGTGACAGTAATCACAGGTATAACCGTAACTACTTCTATGGATACGGTGGGTCAAACCTGACTCAGTTGCGGTAGAAATATTATGACAGGCACTGGCACATTTCGTTCCCGGGTCAGCAGGCATAACCCCACCCCACGCTGGTCTTGAAGAGATACCAATCGTATTGTTCGGTGCGGATTTCAGGCGTCCATGACAGTAAGTATCATCACAACGTCCATTGTTGTAATACAAGAAACGCCAATCAGTGTTATACTGGTGGGTTGTCCCGTAAGCAAGACGAGTATAGGTCGCCGGCGAAATATTCATCGGGGCAACAGTCGCATCAAATAATACCTCTACCGTATGCGTGCTTGTCTTCTGTGCACCGGTAAGATGGTCAGCACCCTTATGACATTTACCACAACCATAGATGTAAACATTACCACTACTTAAGTTCGCTGTCCATTCCGCACCGGTCCCGTAAGTTGTCGGTGTAGAAGCAACCCAGTTGTAATGTTTCCGATGAGTATCATTACCCGGCACAGCAATCGTATCTACCGGTGGTGAACCGTGACAGACTAAACAAGTCGCCGCAAAACCGTTATTATGTTTATGACAATCAGTACAGGCAGTATTACCACTACCATTATGTTGCGTGGTTGAACCCCAGGAAATATTGTAATAGGCATTCGCCTGGTGACAGGTCTGACAAATTGCCGTATTTGTGCCAATACTCATTACATAGTCAGTCGCTTTTACCGGAATAGTTAAAGTAAAGTTCACCGGAGTAGTGCTGAAATTAACCTGGTCAAATCTGGGTCTACCACGGTCATCACTTGAACGACGAGATACCCGTGCTTGCACTAACTGCGAGACACCAAGTGTCGGGCGGAAAAAGTTTCTATCTTTATGCGGGTCATGACAGTCAATACATTTATAATCCTGCACCGGTGAAAAACTACCCTGTCCCCAAGAATCACCTACACAAGTAGTTGAAGAATGACGCAGTTCGCTATGACAGTTCTTACAACCAAATTCAGTAGTGTAAGAATAAGTCGCTACCCGCAAACGGAAAGGATTATTTGTATCATTATGTTGTGAATCCGGGTCATGACAATTACCATTAGTGCAGGTTAGCGGTCCACTCGGATGACTGGAATGAGTTGAACCATACCAACCGTAGGTACTGTTAGTAGAAATCATCGCCATCGGCGAACCGCCACCATAAACATAATCGTCAATATCATCACCATCTTTGGTATGACAATTAGCACAATCTAAAGTTGCACCCCATCTTGCGGTCCCGGCACCATGACAGGTCTGTCCGGCAACACCTATATTAGCACAGGTCTTCGTATCACCGCTTACACTGTAGGTAAAGTATGGTGCACCGGAGTAACTGCCACTGCTCACTTCACGCACCTGATTGATATGACGGGTAGAATTGTTAATGATGTAATCAGTATTATCTACGGTCCTCCCGTGACATTCTTTACAATCAGCTGCACTGCTCACATGTTTACGATGCGAATTGGATTTCGCTTTCCCAAGACCGTCATTGTTGTAATTCGGTCCACCGTAAGTAGTTGTAAATAAGGGGTCTTTATCCGGTTCATTCACACTACCATGACAACCAGTACAATCTAAAGTAGAACCATCCCAGGTAGCGGTAGAATAATATCTTACCGCTTGTGGTAAACCGTCACTATGACAATATAAATTAGAACATTTTGATGAACCAGCGACTGCCCACTGTCCGGATGGGTTTAAGGTGGTAGTAACATCAATATCTTTAGTACCATCTACATGTTCAGCGTAGGTTAAAATAGTGGTATCATTACTTACAGTAGTATCATGACAATTTTTACAACCGTAATTTACCCCGATAATACCACTCGTGGTAATATGCACATTATGATTTAAGGTATTCATCGCACTACCACTTGCTTTATTACCATAATGGCAAGAAGTACAAGTTTTATCAATCGTATTCCAAGCAACTGCTCCGCTGTTATTTATACCGTCACCGTGACAATAAAGATTAGAACAATTCGGGTCACTATATGTTCCTGCAGGATTCAAAGCATCAAAATATACATCTTTTTGGGTAGTAGTGCTAAGATGATACTGGTATCCGGTAAGAGAGTCAAGTGCGCTGTTACTATCGGCAGTTTTGTCATGACATCTATTGCAGGTATATCCATACAAAGCAGCATCAGTATGTTTAGCATGTCCACTACTTAATGCGATACCACCTTCGGTACCTGCACCTTTATGACAAGTTTCACATCCCGCTGCACCACCCCAGGTAGCCGTAGCATACTCCACCGTCCCGTTATCCGGGTTAGCATTAGAATGACACCAGATATTGGTGCATTGTCCTCCGCTCCAGGTAAGTTTTGAATTATTATCATCAGGAGAACCCACCGCTAAACTACCTTCAGTATATTTTGGTGTAATTGCTGTTTCAGTGCGGTAAGGGTCAGAATAGAGCCGACGATAACTATACGAAGTTGCCGAGTTACCGTAATTATCATTCAGCGTCCAGTTCGCCGAGGCACCACCACGGAACCTGATTTCTACATCCTGATTTGTCCCCACTGTTCCTCCGCCACCCGGATTTGCTGTCCCTTGGGCACGACCGGTGCTGTGCGTAACCACCACACCTTCACCGCTAATCTCCCGTGCATGACAAAATTCGCAGGAGTAACCATAATTACTTACATGTTTCTGATGAGAACCTTCGTAACTTGCTACACCACCGGCACCCTCTGATTCATGACAACTGTTACAATCGGTTGTCTCTATACCCCACTGTGGTGAATTACCGTCACCATGACAGTAAGTATTCTGACAGTATCCAGTAACTGGTGTGTTTGATTGAGCGAAAGAACTACCTTTACTATAGTTTCCTTCACTAAGTTGTCCTGAAGGACGCATATCAATATAACTATTGCGATGCTCGGTCGCGTAATTTTCGGTAGTGGTAGAGAGATGACAGAGTTCACAAGCGGAAGAGGAAGAACTCCAGACATGGATAGAAAGAGCGTGGTCACCGACTACCGTTGCACTGGAAGTATATGCTTTTCTTACCGTATCTTCATACGGCGGCATCTCGTGACACTGGTCACAAGCAGTAATTGAAGAAATGACTACTTCGGGTGGCGGTGGTACAGTTGCAGTTCCAGAAGTAACAAAAGTCCAGTATCCTGGGATATCCGGCTGAGTTGAGACATAGACCCCTTCATTACCTAAACCATCTTTCGCTTTCACCTGCCAGTAGTAGGTCGTCCCCACCTCCAATGTTGTCGGTGGAGTCCACTGCGTAGAAGATTGCCAATCACTTTGCTGTAGTCCTTGAGAAAAACCAGCATTGGTTGCTAAACGGAACCAGTAGACGATTGGTGTAGCCAGGTCGTTTGCTGTGGAACAAGTTAAACTGGTAGTCACATAAATATTATACGAATTATTTACTGGCTGAGAACAACCTAAATTAGTCGGTGCAGCCGTATCAATCGTAATAGTTATGTCATCAGTATCATTTATCTCCTGAACACTATTAGTGCAGGTTATTGTAGAAACTTTTGCTAAGAGTGTATCATTATTGACTGCGTTAGCTGAAATATCGTAAGTTATTACATAATTCCTTAATGTGTCAGTATTTACCGGTAAAGTTAAACCAGTGAAAACAGCGGAACTGGTATAAATAGCACTTGCTGTCCCGGTGCTCTGGTCAGTGCTATCCCATTGACCACTGGTTGAACCATTATCAACCCAGAGTTTCACTGCACTTACATCAGTTGAGAGATTACCGCTACCGCTATTTTGAATGGTAATCCCGGTAATTTGGTCGGAACTAACTGTAGAAGAAGTAGTAAATACGGCAACTGTACAATTAGTTGAAGAACGCTGGACACGATAACTGCTCTTTGTAATCGTCCCATCACCGATGACAGTTTTTGCTGCGGGAGCAGTATACTTAGCAATAATTACATCTCTATAAGGTGGCAAATTATCAGTTTCGGCGATTATGCTGAAACCAGTCAAATCAACCGTATGGGTATGGGTTGGGGAACAAGTAGCACTAGTGCCGGCTGCACCCGAATGAACCGGATTATAATCAGAACCTCCCGAGACAACGCTAGTAATATCATTATGAGTATGAGTACCCCCGCCACTAGAACCACCATAAGCTGCTGCTGCTTTAAGAAATCTATTTTCAAAATCACCACCGACTCCAGAAAGACTACTCCAACCACCGGGGAGTGAAGTATTATCAAACATACCAATCATATTATTGGGTAGAGAACCTTCACTATTTTTTTGTGCTAAAATGACCTCGCGATACGGTGGCTCATAAGTAACTGTATTGGTTATTTGATTAGAAACAGTATGTATATGACCTACCCCAGCTATACTAGCCGTAGTTCCGGTTTTCGTATTTTGTACCGCAGGAGCTGAAAAGGTAATAGTTACCGTATGACTATGCTGATTACTTGCATTGCCACCAGTTCCTCCGGCAGTTGCCTCGCCTTGGATATAATAACCATTCTGAGCAGAATATTGTGTCCAACCTGAAGGTGGGGTAGCATCAAAAAGGGCAATAATACCTGCGGGTAGGGTTGAAGGCACTCCTGAGTATCTAATTACCACCAGATTCCGATAACTGGGCAGGTTACTACCGTCAAGACCACCGGTTGTCGCTGGGTGGTTATGACCAGTGGCAGTTTTATTGGTGTTACTTGTCCCTGCTGCGTAACCCGAATCAGCTGCGGTTGTTCCAACTGTCGTCGTGACCGTATGGGTATGAGTTGCGGTTCCACCGGTTAGATAGTCACCCGCTCCCCTGATTAAAACCTGATAGAAATCCCCTCCAACACCAGAAAGTGATGTCCAGCCACCTGGCACCGCACCGTATCCGGTATCCCAGAGCAAGATTAGGTCTCCAGCGGCCGCTTGTGCTTTCCTAATCTCTGACTGACGCATTTCCCGGTAGACGAGTAAACCTAAAATAAGGACAATCAGTAAGGCAAGACGGGAAAATGCCCAAGTTAATTTTTTTACACTTATCTGCTTCATCTCTTTCTTTTTTATCCCTGAAATCATTTTGAAAATATTTCTACTCATTTTTTTAACGCAGATTACAGGAACCTAAAATTGTCATAGCAATTCACGAAATTCTTCAACCGTTAAACCAGCGTCTTCAATAATTCCCTTCAATGTCCAAGGGTCAACCGGGTCATTTCTTGGAATCACAATCATTATTTCTCCATTCCACATTGAGATATGTTTTCCTTGACGAATAATTTTGAATCCCACTTTCTGAAAAGCACGCACTACCCGCTTATGGGAAATTATCGGTGGCTTGGCCATTAAGCCACCTCAAGTTCGTAAACCTCTTTTTCTTTAAGCACCTCTCTTAACGATTCAAGATAAGTTTTTATTGCATCTTTTACGTTTTCTAAGGCTTCTTCTTTGGTCTTGCCCTGCGACCAACAACCCCGCAGTTCTGGACAATGAACCGAATAACCCATCTCAGTTTTCTCTAAAACTATTTTGTATTTCATTTATTAAACACCTTCCTTTTTCAGTTTTGCACGAAACTGCTCGTAGGGAACGAAACTTTTGGCGGTGCGTTCCGCTTTCAAGAGGTCACAAGCATCTTCCAAGTCCTCAAGATACTCAAGAAGATTCTCATAATCACGAATATTAATTACTACCGCTGACTTCTTACCTTTCTCGTCAGTAACATAATGCGGAGCTAATTTTAAACTCATTTCTTGCCATCTCCTCTACTTATAAAATCCGACCACTTCCAAACTTGCATTCTACTCACCAACTAACCGCTATCACCGCATAGGTGATAACCGGTTTATCTGGATTAGTATTTTATTTTAATTTCTTTTTTTCGTCAAATTTTTCCGTCTAAGAATTTATCCTTTAGCCTTCAGCCGTTAGCCAATAGCTAATGGCTGTTTTCCCCCTCCTAACATCTTTGACTACTTTTTTTCTCTCTTTGTTCCCTTCTTTCAATCAAATTTGATTACAGCTTCACTTAACCACTTAACCACTAACCACCACTTCTTACGGTTACGGTGACCAGACCGGTGATTCCCGACCGAAATGACAAGCGGTATTAACACATTTTTTATTATTCTGTGCTCCACCCGGGGTACTTCTATATACCGCATAACCACCCCACGAACTTGTGCTAAAGACAACTAAATTATTGTTATAGAAAGTAGCGGAACTAATATGTAGTGTGCCAACCTGCACTACACCATCATTATGTTTACTCCCAACATTCAAGTCATGACATTGTCCGCATTCAGTATTACCGGCAGCGTAAATCTGGTTTGCCGGTTGAGTAGCGACAGCGATATTTAAATGTACCGTGGTAGTCGCATCAAGATTAGTATAATGTTTACCTTTACCGTAAGGATTACCTAAATAATTACCATCCGGTGGTGCAGCCGTACTGATTTTACCATCATAGGGACTGGGTGGATAAGCATGACATTGAGTGCAAGCCGCACCGAATCTTCCTTGATGTTGATGACATTTTGTGCAGCGGTCACCAGAATAATGGAACTCACCGAAGTCATTCCGATAATGTGCAGCGGTCATATGGCAGACATTACATATGCCCGCAAAACTCGGTGTAGTAGTACTACTCGCATAGAACCCGGTAGTGCTTGGTGTTGTAGAAGTAAAGAGTGTGTATAACCGTGTTGCTGGTGTAGTTGATACTGAACTTACATAACCGAAAGTGCCGTCACTGATTCGGGTAACCGTTGAGTGCACCATATAAATATTACCGGTAGTAGAATTCAGACGGTCACCGTGCGGGTCATGACAATCCCAGCAGAATCTGCCACCAGCAGTAGTGGTAGTATGTTTAGTCCCGTAATGTGCCGAGTCAATATCTTTACCATTCTTTAACAGGTAACCTCCACCACTGGGTTGGTATCCACTAAAATCACTACTATGACAAATCAAACATACTTTATTCCAAGTAGATTGTCCGGTTTCGTATTCTCCCCCATTAGCCATTTCCAGACGGAAAGGATTAGACGCTTTTTTATGTTGTGTGCCATCATCATCGTGACAATAGAGACAACCATTTTCACCACCTTGGTCAAAACCTGCACCGGTAGAAAGTGAGACATCATACAAATTATTCGGTGGGGTGGTAGATTTACCATGACCGGAATATGTCCATTCGTCAGTGCTAACTTTAGAAATAAATCCATCAAGCCAGAAAGTGCCGGTTACATTATCCGCATCATAACCTGTCCCGTGACAACTAACACATTTAAGTGTACCGCCCCATTGGGCAGCACTCCCGCTGTGGCAACTATTACCGGTGTTAGAACAAGTCATATTATCGGCAGTAGAAGTGCTCTTCCCATCAGTACCGTAACGGGTATAGGAAGCATTAGCTGAATTAAGTGCCTGTGTATCAAAGTAAACATCCCAGTAAACGTCAGTATGAATCGTTGTCCCTGATTTTAATGTTGTGCTACTGACTGCAGTACGATAATGACAATAGTTGCAGTTGTTACTATGACTACCGTGAGAATTTGCCTGTAAAGCAGTATAAGAAGTATAAGCGACACCGGCCGATGCACCAGTATATGCCGGGGCAGGATTTTCTGTCGTTGTTGAACCATGACAATCATAACACAAAGTAGTACCCGCAGTCCATTTTACTTGTTTATAATCAGCAACAGTTTTGGGCACACCGTTACTGTGACAATAGACATTAGTGCAACTTGAACTATTGGTGTCCCAGTTTGCTTGCGGACTACCAGTAGGCCAGGTAACAGTGCTGAAATCAACATTGCGTGTCCCGCTGATATGTCCGGTATAACTGGAAACAACTAAATCGGAAGTAAAGTTGGCGATAGTGATATTATGACAGTATTTACAACGGTAATTTGTGCCTAAACTGGTAGCATTGTCCACATGAAGAGTATGTTTACCAGTAGATATGGTTGATGATGAATTTACATGGTATCCACTGCCTTTATGGCATCCGGTACAAGCAGTTGAAATGGCTACACCCCAGGTCGGTGTAGAGTAAACAATTTCACTTACTGGTCTGCCGTTACTGTGACAATAAAGATTGGTGCATCGTGCAGTTGAGGGGTAACTACTGCGTGGTGGACTAATTGCGGAAGAAATTGTATTCGCATATTTTGCACTTCCACTGATAATTGTGGTGTTAGTAGATAAACTTATATTAGTAGCATAATTCGTATGTGTAGAGTAACCAACAATTACGCCCATAGAACTTACACTTATTTTATGACAATATTCACATTGATAATTGTAAGTAGTCGTAGAAGTATGTATCCGATGTGACCCACCGGAAGGTGAAGTTGCTCTCACTGTATCGTATTGTCCAGCACCGTGACAACTGCCACAGACCGCTGTGCCGGCAATATTCCAAGTGGCGATATTAATTGTATATCCGGAACCAGCAAAATTACCGTGACAATATACATTAGAACAGCGCGGAGCATCGTAATTACCAGCTAAACTGTTCGGACCGGTCCAGTTGGGATTGAAGACAATATTATCCGTCCCGTTAACATGTTCATCGTAACCGGTGGTCTTAATTGTTGATGTCCCACTCACGGTATTATAATGACAGCGCTCACAAGGATAATTGTATTTCGTTGTCAGCGTATGTGTACCGTGAGAGACACTTAAATTTAATCCGCCACCGCTACTTGCTCCTTTATGACAAGATGCACAGGTCACTGTATCGGTAGAATATACTTTTACATAATTGTTTAGTGCACCGGTGCCACTTGGATTAGCATTAGAATGACAATACAAATTCGCACAGGCACGGTTCCAATAACTACCGTTAGTAGCACTGGTTGCTGCACCAGCATAATAACTATAAGGAGTCCCCAATGCCCAGTAGGTAGCATTTGTGGTCAAACTTGAAGTAGAGAATTTTATATCTACAAGGTTTTGCACATGGGCGGTAGTAATATTCACTGCTCCTGACCAGTTGACTGTTCCTTCATGACAGAGACGACAGGAATAGTTGTATGTGGCAATAGAAACATGTTTTGAATGTTTCCAACCCGCCGGTGGTTGACTCGAATTGGCTACACCGTATTGTCCGCTACCGTGACAAGAACCACAAAGTGCTGTGCCACCAGTATTCCAGGTCGGTACAGCTGGTGAATATTGCGAAGTAATGCTCCCATGACAATAAAGGTTTTGACATTGACGCTGTTCCAAGTCATTCACATAGTCACCAGAAAGATTATGTGTAGAGAAAACCACATCAGCTGATTTCTCATCTGAACTCCCACCGTTTACATGATGACTTGTGTAGCGTATGGTATAAGATTCGGTCTTTGCTGTATCGTTATGGCAACGATAACATTTGTAACCGTATCTGTTAGTCCCGGTATCAATATGGATATAATGTGCGGTACTTAAAGTTGTAGAACTCGGTGTTCCCCGATAAGAATCATGGCAACCATTACAACTTAAGGTTTCGGTTGAATAAACCGTCTTATAGGTTACCGCTCCACCTACTTCACCGGAGTCAGAATGACAATAGGTATTACTGCAGTAAGTATTACTATAATTATTTGCGTAACTACTTGATGGTGGTGTTACTGTATACCAGGTTTTATTCATATATCTACCACCAGTAGTGCGCGTATCAGTGGAGAAAGTCACATCAACACCGTAATTTACATGGGTAGAACGAGAAACAATTTTACCTGCCCAGTCAAGCGTACCACTATGACAGAGTTTACAGTCATAACTGTATACTCTTTTCGCTTCCGCAGTCCAGGTAGAAGCATGAATATAATGTCCTATCCAACCGGTTGGTGCAGTAGCAAAAACAAGGTCATATTCACCTGCCTTATGGCAAGTGCCGCAACGACCACTGTTCGCATTACCCCAAGTTGGTGTAGACCAAGTGACCGTGAAATCGTAAGCCCGGCTGTGACAGTATAAATTCGTACATTCTTCGTAAGGTGTATTTGGTGGACTGGTAGAATAAGATATTTGACCATCATATTTGCCGCCACCTGTCCGTGTATCGGTAGAGAATCTCAAATCAGTTGCCTGACCAGCCACATGGGTAGCTGTGCTTAAACGAACCGTAGTTGTGCTTTCACCCCAGTTAGTAACAGTAGCATCATGGCAAAGTTTACAGAGATAATTGTAACCAGCAGTAGAAACAGTTGAAGTATGGACATAATGCGACCCACCTTTAGGTGCAGTGCTTGCCGGCGAATCGTAAACACCGTATCTACCGGCACTATGGCAAGTACCACATTTACCAGTACTCGGGCTACTCCAGGTTGCCGTTGAACCCCGTCCACTCCCTTCAAAGTTACCGTGACAGTAAGTATTCCTGCACTCTTTCGCTGCCCAGAGATTACCTGCAGTAAGTAGCAAGTAGAAAGTAACGAGTAGAGAGTAACTGATAACCGATAACCGATAACTAATAAATTTTTTACTCATATTTTTTCTATAAAAACTTGATTACAGTGATTAACGACCCGATTACGGTGATAAAGTCATTTGCTTAACTATGGAACCCAGTTTCCTCCCCAACTGTCAAAGTCAATATTTTTACTCTTGTTTATATGATAAGTCCGACTGCTAAGGTCAGCTGAATAATTATTGCTATTATTATCTACAAGGTTATGACATTTACCACAGTCAAATCTATACCCGCTACCAGCGTAACTCTCACTGATGGTATCTGTACTTATATGTATCCGATGACTACCGGAATCAGAACTAAAGAGGTTATGACAACTACCACAGGCGATATTCCTTTCGCCACCAGCAGTGGCACTGGCTAAGTTCACATTCCAGTTCGGTGTAGAAACACTTACTGCTTGCGGTACACCGGGTTCACTATACATTCTTGTCCCTGAAGGTAAACTCACACCGTGACAGTAAGTATTACTACAAGTTCCTTGAGTGTAATCAAAACCACGGTCATCAGTCCCGGCACGGACAGCTTTGGCAGAATAGCTTGCGGTGAAACCGGTCGTACTGGCAATCGCTTGATAGAATTCAACCTGTGCAGTTTGTGTACCCCCAACAACTTGCCCTTGGGCATGGTTTGCCACATTAAGATTTGTTCCGGAAGTATTCACATTACTATGACAAATACTGCAACCGTAATTATAGGCAGTCGGTGTAGAAATTATACTTATACCTACCGCACCAGTAGAATTATGCACTAAATGCGTGTAGGGGATATTCCCGTCCGGTGGTTTTCTGTGACAATCATCACATTTTGCCTCTCCAGAAGGTGGACTACCGGTATTCCAGGCGACCGTGGGTTGGTTACCATGACAATAAATATTAGAGCAGGTACCGTTAAGATAATACCCGATTGTTGAGGAAGTGCCTAAACTGTAACCTTCTGTCCCTTTATATTTGAAATTCGCACCAATACCAGCAAAGGATAATTCCCAAGTATTATTATTATGCAGGTCAGTGCTATCTACTGGTTTAACCTGGTAAGCACTAGAAGCATGACATTTTGTGCAAGCATAAGCATAGTATTCCTGTCCGGCTTGTGTCCCCGCATGTTTACGATGTGCAGCGATATTCGGCCAGGTGCTACCACTTACCCCGAAATCAGTATGACAGGTTGTACAATTAGCCGGTGCTGGTGCCGAACCCTGGTTAACTCCGTACCAGTTTGGTGTTTGCGTATTCCAGTGACAGTCAGAATTGTTACAATAGCCACCGGCACCGGACCCAAGCCAGGTATGACTGCTTGCCGTATCAACACTACCTAAAGTTCCACCAGTGTTATCCAACTTACGCATCTCGGTAATACCAAGTGTTGAACCCGGCAAATCCGCTGGCTCATCACCCGGATGCCCGGATGGTGGCATCGTATCACCGTGACAGTATTTACATACTTTCTGCTGGTTAGCATCAGCAAGCAAATCGCTTGCAGTCCAACCTTGACGACTACTGATGGCAATCACATGTTTTTCATGTGACCCTCCACGGTCAGCAGTATCATTCCCGGAACGCACATTACCATCCGGCCAATAGTTAGTAGAGGCAAAAACTGAATAGTTAGGCGAAGTAGGACTTGTCCCTCCACCATGACAAGCATTGCAACCGGCCGGTTTGAAATTCTCATCATGTTTATGGCAACTTTTACAATTTGTCCCTTGTTTATGAGTATTATCATAAGTAGTCATATTGAAATGGCTCACTACACTATCATGACAAACCTGACAGATACCAGCAATCGGGTTAGTGCTTACATAACTACCCCAAGTATCATAAGGAGCAGCGAATCTTACTCCATTCGCTACTGTGGTACTGCGTGGTACACCGTAAGCAGTCCAGGCACCAATCGTTGTCCCTTCAGTAAGATATGCGGGATTAAGTTGAACCATATGCCCAACTGGTGAAGAAGTGGTTACATTGTAATCACCATGTGCATCATGGCAATCCCAGCAGAACATTCCACCATCGGTGTAACCAGATTCAGTATTATGTCTGCTACCAACATGTGCACCAGCAACTTCAGTTGAAGCATTTATAGCCGGAAGACCACTACCTGAAGGTGAATATGCACCAACACCTTGTTTATGACAGTTCAAACAAACCGTATTATCACTTGATACATAAAGACGGTAAAAACCATTTCTATTGTCAGTATGAACTGTGCCGCTACTATGACAGTAGAGACAAGAAGTAAGTCCGGCACCACGGTTACTGGAATCGTAATAGGAACTCGTCGGTCTCCCATGACCAGTATCATACCAACCTCGTCCAGGATAAGTGCTAATTAAAGCCATAGTTCCATTCCCATCGTTGTAAACATAGTCAACCTGGTCATAAGTGCTCACATGACAATCGTAACAGGTTAGAGTTTGACCCCAGGTAGCGTTGTTCCCTCCATGACAGGAAATATCATTACAAGTTGAACTTGACGGTGTACTGGCAAAGTTATAACTGAAACTTGCACCAGCACCCGCAGTCACTGTATAAGTAGAAGACACATGCTGGTTAAAACCAGTAATAGTTGTCCCGTTACTGGTAGTAGCATTATGACATTTCTGGCAATTGTAACTATTATGTTTTTCATGACTATTCGGTTTAGGTGAACCGTTAGCATAATTGGGTATACCGTTTGCTGAACCGCCACCGTGACAGGAACCGCAGTTCACTGTCCCGGTAGAAGTCCAGGTAACCGTGCTTGAAGGCACACCACCGGTCCAGACCGTGACCGCATTAGAATGACAGTAAGTATCAACACAACGACGAGTGGTAGTATTATAGTCAAGTGCATAAGTATTCCGGTTAGCAGTAGAAATTTCTATACTCTTAAACCCGTTAACATGGTGGGAAGAGTATCTAATCGTGTAACTACTTTGGGCAGTATCATAATGACAATAGGAACAATTATAGTTATAAGTAGTAGTCCGTGTATGGGTAGAGTGGGCTAAACTTAGATTAGTCCCGCCAGCAGTTCCGGCACCTTTATGACAAGAAACACAAGTAACCGTATCGGTAGTGAAGACCGTTACATAAAGATTAGTTCCACCGAGTGGGTTAGCATTAGAATGGCACCAGATACCGCTGCAGGAACCGCTGCTTATCCCGAAATATCCGCGGTCAACAGCGACTGTGCTTCCACCTTTAGTATATACCGGGTTAGCAGAGACACTTGTATACGGATTACTGGAGAGAGAAAGGAAACGCATTATTGTTGTATCTTTACCGTAACTGGTAGTTCTTTCGGTCAAATTATCGGCAATCCGATAAAATTTAACTTCCGCAGCAGCACTACCGTTACTTACTGCATATGCTGGTCCGTTGACATGACCAATTACATCGGTGCCGTAACGAGTATGACATTGGTCACAAGCATACCCGTAACCGCTACCTACCCCGTTTACAATCGGTGTAGTTGAAGAATGTATTTTATGTTTCCAGGTGAATTCTTCCGGTGCAGTTCCTGCACCCTGACTGGAATGACAAGGTCCACAATCGCTACCTAACTGGGTAGCAGTCCAGTTAACCGTTTGTCCACCATGGCAATAGAGACCACTACAGTCCTTAGGAAGTGCCCGGACTTCCCCGGTAGAAAGTAGTAAGTAGCAAGTAGTAAGTAGTAAGTAGAGAATAATTTTTTTGCTCATCTATTTTAACCGATAAACATTTTACAAAATATTTGGCTACTGTTGCCAATTACCACCCGGATTAAGATTATCGTCAAAGTCAACATCAATTACACCGCCATCAACATGTGAACTTTTAACATTAACCTGCGGTGTACCGTTAGCATTATTATCAGTTGAAATATGACAGCGTGCACAGTCAAACTGATACCCACCACTCGGTGACATCTGTTTAGAACTACCGAGATGACTCCCGTGCAGATGAACACCATTTACATTCGGTAAAGTAGCGGCCTTATGACAGGAATTGCCACAACCTTGGGTTGTGCCCCACTGCGGATTAACCACTGTCCCTTGGTTGTTCGTATTCAAAGTATTCCCGTGACAGTAAAGATTCTGACAGGTACCTTGAGTATACTTAAATCCTTGGGCATCGGGTGACTCGGCTGCTTCTGCCCCTACTGAATAACTTGCTTCCGGATTTGTCGGTGCGCTACCGAGAACCGTAAAGGTTGTCTGGGCTACCCAGCCCGGATAAGTGCCGGGGTTAGGTTTACCGAGAGCATGTTTACCTGGCCAATCGGCTACTCCAGGTGAAGAATGACATTTACCGCAGCCATAGTCATAATAACTTGCTGTAGAATTGTTATCCGTGCCGGTTGAATGGTCAACATGTAACGGATGCCCCCCAGATGCCGGTTCTGCCGGTGGACGGTAATGACAAACATTACATTCACTGGCACCGATGGTCTGATTCCATTGTCGGCTGGCAGCAGTTCCGTGACAATAGATATTTGAACAAGTGCCATTTATAGAACCGGTAGAGCAAGTTTTACCGTAACTATACGCTTCGCTACCGGTATAGCCAAAAGTTGAACCTAAAAGGGTAAAGTCCATATCTACCTCGCCGGTAGTATGTGAATAACTGGAAATGTAAACAATACCACGGTATTCAGGA
Organism: Elusimicrobia bacterium UBA5214; assembly: GCA_002412545.1. GTDB lineage: Bacteria > Elusimicrobiota > UBA5214 > UBA5214 > UBA5214 > UBA5214. Next base: position 65,259 of record DHVG01000024.1, read on the forward strand.
TGACATTTAGTACAGTTTTCCGCGGCGGGAGTATATTTATTCGTATGTTCAATATGTGCCCCGGCATCTGGTGGTCGTGCATGACAGGAGTCGCAGGTTGGGTCATTGGGCACTGGTGCATTACGCCAAACACCGAGGTTAGATTCGTAGTGACAGTCAATATTAGCACAGGTCATCGCTTCAGTACTGCGGGTAGCATTGCTATCAGTTTGGTTTTTGATATTTTTGAAATAGGTTGACTGATTAAATCCATCCCGATGTAAATCGGCAATACCCGCTGGTGAACCGGAAGTATTACTATCATGCCCGGCAGTAACTGACGTATGACACCAGATACAGGTTTGGTTTTTCTTGTCGGTTTCTGAAGTACCGGACAGGATATTCCAATTTCTGGACGAAATCACGATAATATGTTTTTCATGTGCTCCGGCACGGTCAGGTGAACTCGTCCCGTTAACCGTACTTGTTGGCCACCAAACACCGGTATCCGGGTTACCATGACAGGTTGTGCAGGAACCTTTAAATCCATCGCTATGCGAATGACAGGAGGTGCAACTATCTTTATTATTCCCACCATTATGTGCAGTTGGTGAACCATAATTTATCGTATAATATTTATTTGCCTGATGACAGGTTTGACAGATTTTACTTTGGTCACCGAGAAAATCAGTAGGAGTGGCATAATCCGACGCTTTCGGAGCAAGACTGGTAAAGAGGAGCGCGCGCGTACCTAAACCGTTACTACTCGGTATCCCGGTAGTATTACTTGAATTCCGTGAAATTGTTGAACGGACCATTTTGTAATTAGTTTCACCGTGTGGGTCATGACAATCAACACATTTATAAGTTGTTATTAGCGGTGTAATTGCTCCTATACCCCAATCGCCGCCACCAGCACTGGTTATTGCTTGTGAATGGGTATGAGTGCTGATACTTACCTTACTACTATTTGTTTGGTGACAATCACGACAGAAATTGCTAATGTCCCCACCAGCACCAAGATAACTCCCATTCAAACGGAATGGGTTAGTGGAAACCCGATGAGCGACACCAGAATTATGGCAGTCAGTACACTCGTCACTTGCCGAATCCTTTTTATGGGTTGAACCATACCATTCGGAAGAAGAAATTTTTGC
>DHVG01000024.1:66405-74725 GCA_002412545.1 Elusimicrobia bacterium UBA5214
GCGGTTGCGCTATTACCCCATTCCGGTGACCCTCCACCGTGGCAGTTCGGAATATTACTACAAGTTTGGTATCCGCTCCCGGGTGCTTTATTTGCCGGATAACCACCAGTAGTAACATTGATTTGATAATTAACATGTTTAGAAAGGTCAGTTGCCGGGTCATTATAAGGATGACAGCGGTCACAAGTATAACTCCACGGTCCTTTAGTATGTTTAAGATGGCTGCCAGTCGCTGGTCCGGTTGTGGGCAGAACACCGGCGGCTAAAGTTTTCGCTGGTGAATCTACCTCATGACAGGAACTACAAGTTGCAGTTCCACCCCACTGGATAGTTTTATAGGAACCAGTAGCGGTGCTATGACAATATAATGAACCACACGAACCGTAACTGCTGCCACCACCGGTAACCACTGCAGTTGATTCCTGCCCACGATATTTAGCTGAACTACCAATAACAGCAGTAGTAACCATCAGGTCAATATTAGCATAACCATTAACATGTTTAGATGTATCTAACATCTGTGTATTCCCGGAGACAATACCCTCGTGGCAATAATCACAAGTGAACGAGTAAGTACTCACATGTTTTCGGTGTGATGAGCCGGAAATAGTCACCGTACCGGTACTATGACAAGCAGTGCAGGATAATGAACCACTTGCCCATTGCGGGTTAGCATTAAGACCGATAGTGTAATCACCAAATTTACCGTGACAGTAGAGATTATTACAAGTACCGGTAGTCCAGCCATAATAATTACCATCAGCACCAAGATAGACATTGGTGGTTGCAGTAATACTATAACTTGCAGTAACCGGATTACTCGGTGTAGTAGTCGTATCAAAAGTGATATCTACACGCAATGCTGTCCCGGTAGAAGCACCGGTAGTTTCATATTCCATATGTGTTCCCTGATGACATTTACCACAGGCAAATTTGTATTGTGTCCCGGCGGAGTTATTAGTTACCTCACCGTATTTCGTCGGAACTAAAGTAGTATCGTAATGTTTTCTATGACTTGTTCCGTGTGTGCCACTAAATGTTGGTGCATTATGGCAATCGTTACAAGCGTATGCACCTTTGATAATCGTTAGTGCACCAGTTTTGGTAGCGGTAGAAGCAATAACTGAACCATAGAAGTTGATTACCGAGACATCAGTAGTACCAGGTGGTAGTCCGGCCGGGAGAACCGCTTTCATCTGGGTAGCACTGTTCCAAATCTCGTTCAAAGCATCATAAGCAGTAGCTACCGGTGCACCAATTTTTACCGTCGGTGTAGAAACAAAATTTGCCCCGGTGATAGTAATCGTCGTATTCACATTATTATAAACTTCCGATGGTGAGATAGAAACAATTGACGGTGGTGGTGTAGTAACACTTACCGGTTCGTATTTGAAACCTATTTCAAGAGTAGCCACACCGTAATAATCAGGATTAGTTATTTTCAACCGATACCAACCAAGTGGGTAACCCGGATATTCAGTTAAAGCCGGGAAAGTTGCTCTAATTATAGTTGCTGATTCGTAATTTCTGCTGCTGACCGTAATCGCCGGAATAAAATCACTGCTGGTACTCAGTTTTATCACTGGTTGCACATTATTATTATTATAATCCTTATCACGGAAACCAGTCCCGTAAATCGTAACTACTTTTGCCGTATCACTGGAAGTCCAGTTCGGCACAACTGAAGTTATACTCGGTGCAGCAAGAACTTCAAAAACAAGTTCTTCAGTTGGCTCTTTCAGGTCCGGATTACGCACAATTACCCGCCAGTAGCCGGTGGTCTGGTCAGAGAGGAAACTGAATTGACCAGTAATCGTACTGATATTCACCAGATTTACATTATCTGCTTCAATTTCAAATACTTCACCTTGTTTTCTTAAATACAATCTTGCACCCGGTGAGAAATATTTACCTCTTACGGTTACGGTCGGCACATCTACACCCTGGGAGGCGGATACTGGTTTGACACTCTCAACCTTCGGTGGTAAACAGATAAGGGTAAAGTTATCGGGGTCAGTAGTATAGGTAGAACTTGAACCCGAAGCACTAACTACGTTCACTTTTGTATTCAGAGTGAGCATACTCTGCTTGGAAGCAGAAAGAATATCACTCGCTCTAAAGGAAGGTATTTTTACTTGAATATAATTATTTGTCCAGCGCAAAATTTCGTTACTATCATTACAGATAATCATCAATCTCCAGTCACCGTAAGATTCGTACTGGTCACCATAAATATTCACTTGCCCTTGAGTTATCCCAAAACTTGAGCCATAAATTTCAAAAATTGCCCCCGCAGAACCAAAATTCGGGACAATGCCATCTTCTCTAATTTCCGGTATTGCTTCTGGTGGAGCAATAACCTGAAAAGTATTAGTAGTAGTGGTTGATTTCCCGACACCGTTAATTAGAGTAATCGTCGTGGTCATGGGAGATAATTCCGGGACAATTGCATTTACTGAACTTTCACTTACCCAGTAGAGATTAGTAGCAGTTTTCGTGCCAAATATTACTGTCACTGGTGAGTAGAAATAACTTCCACCAATAGTGACCTGTGTCCCCGGTGGACCACTGGTGGGAGTGAAATTGTTAATTACTGGAACTTTGAAATAGTCCGCAGAACGTAACCGTATCGCACTGGTTAATGTTCCATCTTTACCATTAGGATTATAAACGGTAAGATTATACCAACCAGTAGTAAGTACGGTGAGTGTTCTCGTGCTAACTGTGGTCACTAATTTTGTTGCATTAAGCCAAGCAGTCCCCACGGTATAGGTAGAAATACCGGTTTCACTATGGGTTAACTGCACTGAAGTATCCGAACTACGGGCAATACGCATATCAAAATGTTTACCGTTAATGGTAATGGTAATCGCAGCCATTGTTGAACATTCTACCGGATCAGTAGTTACGCTTTCAATTATTGGGTTAGGCATATGAGAATGACATTGTCCACAATTTCTATCTGAACCACCATGGGTCTGACTGACCGCAGTGGAGGTAGCATAATATAACGAGTAGGTTGACCCCTTAGATTTTGCTTGAATATGGCATACCTGACAAGGACCATAACCACCCTGGACACCAACTGTATCTACCGAAACTAAACCAAAACCAGTAGTGCCCGGATATAAAACATCCCAAGTGCCCATATTAGTGAAAGGAGCGGTTGACCTAAAAATAACCGTCATCGTTGATTTTATTCCCTGTTCAAAATCACTAAGTGTAACTGAAGCAGTAATCGTTCCCCGGACAAGTTGAATATTCGTTCCTACATCCGACCCGTGTGCAGAATGACAAGTGAGACAATCATAATCCGGCACACGAGTATCACGGTGCTGCCAATCACGGTTCCGATGGGTGTGACAGGATTGACAGACCGTTTTCCCGGGAACAAGTTTTAATGTCCCCTTAGGTAACTCGGTGATTACAATTACCTGACTACGCACATATAATTCATTTAAGTTATAATCATAAACATCTACATCTTCATCTGCACCGTCAGTTACGCGGAAATATAACGCATAGGCACCGGTTGGCACACTCGTTGACGGGTCCCAGGCATAGGTTACCGTATAAGTGCTTCCATCTTGTGCAATATTGACGAAATTCCGCACATCACTGTAGTTTGCTTCACCTAACCCTTTATGCGTTTTATTGTTGACTAAAATAATTTCCGAACCAGTAGCCGTGTTACTGCTCACTTTGAAAGTTACATAATACTTAGTTACTGGTGACTCATCATTATCCACAAAATATGATTTTATCGTAATTACATTACTCCCTACACGGTTAACTGAAGAACCTTCTACACCGTAAACCGTAGTTGTCCCGTCAGCTACCAAAATTGGATTTTCCGTATAAACCGTCGGGCCGGACTTCAAGTCCGTATATTTTGTCTGCGGCGGTGAACCGTTATCTTGAGCAACCATACGGTACTTGTACTGATTAGTTACATTACCTAATTTCAATTGATAATAGTAGGTTGTATTCCAGAGCGGTGTCCCTAAAACACTCATCGTATATACCCAAGTGCTCTGGTCAAGTGAAATCTGCAGCTTGGGATAACCTGCGGTTGGAGTATCACCATCTACATCATAATATCTTACTTTATAAACAAAATAAGTTGAATCAACTATACCCGTATCCGGATGAACCCCATCTGACTGATAACCAGTAATCCCGAGCCAGGAAAGGTCAGGTGTATTGTTCATTGCCGGCTGAGTAACTGTTGAAATAGAAGGACCATAATCGGAAGCAGAATTACTCGGTGGTGTCCCTGAATAAGATTCACCGGTATCAATTTCTGCATTTGCTGCACACACCGAGAAATAATAAGTCGTTCCACCCTGCACAGTGACTACAAATGACCAACCATCCCAACCACCAGTCCCGGTTGACTGCCAAACCATTGCATCACCAAGTGTCTTACTGCTTTGCACATATTTATCGCTACCCAGTGCTGGTGAAGTCGCTTTGATTAAGTAGAATAATCCTTTCCCGGCGGGTTGTTCCTGAGGAACAATCTGAATCGTCATACTCGTGCTGTAAACCTGGGAGATAGTTGGTGCTGGTGGTGTCTGAGGTTTAACATATTTAGTGGTAGTATTTTCTACACTTGTCTCATTACCGTACTTATCACTTGCCTGTGAAGTTATTCCATTGAAATAATCATTACCGTCTAATGTCCCGAGCGTACCACCCCAGTTACTGTTAATTCGGAATTCTGTCCCACTGTAGAATCCGCCATCTGCCCAAGTAGAATATGATGCGGCACCATTCTTTTTATAAGCAAACTGTGGTGTAGTAAGATTATTAGTTGAACCAGCAGGGTCTTCCCAATTTGCTTTCAGTGAGAGGGTACTCTGTCCTGACTGCGGGTCACTGACGAAAGGACTGGCAATTGAACCAGCTGGGTTTTTTGCATCAAAATTACTTACATTCCCTGAATAGACACCAGTTGTTCCACCGGATAAATCATCCGCATAAATATAGACCCGGGTATTACCGTCAGCAGTATCCTTCCCGTTAAGATTTGTCTGTTTTTTCGCATCAAAAGATGCACTCTTCCCGGTTCCGGTAGAAACATTTGGTCCGACATTACCCAAAGCACCGGTTACGGAATAATTATTACTACTCCATTCATAATAAAGAGTAATTGTTGCTGAACTGTTATCTATATCCGAGAGAGTGTAATTTACCGTAATTGTGGTTGTGTTTCCCCCTTGAAGAGCAGAAGTAATCGTAATCTCCGGTCGTTGATTTGCACTCGGTACTGTGGGTTGAGTAACCGTGCCAATGCTTATACTAAATGTAGAGGTAGAATTTGCTTGCGGTGGACCATTAATCAAGTTATCCCAGTCGCCATCAAAATCACTTATTTTCGGGTTAAGTGCCGCAATTGAGAAATAATATGTTCCCCCGGGGGTAAGGTCAATAATGGTAACATCTGGACCAACCCAGTTATAGGTAGAGCGCCAGAATCCGGTAGTTACCAATCCGCTACTATTAGAATGGACATACTGGTCACCACTGAATCCCGGTGAAGTGGAACGGATTAAGAAATAGATACTTGTTCCGTTCTCTAACAAGTTAGGTTCAATCCTGATAGTTAAACTTGAACTATAAACGGCAACAATTGTCGGTGTAGAAGGTACTAAAGGACGGACATACCAGTCAGTTGCTGGGTTATTTTCACTCCAGGAAGAAATATTACCATAATCGTCAGTGAAAATACTGCGGATTTTGTCAATATAGGAAGAACCAGTCAAACTGCCGGCTGGATAGTTCACGGTTGCGGTAGAAATATTTGTTCCTTCTACTGTCCCCGAGGATTCGCCGCCATAAGTTGTCCCGTTGATTGCTGCCTGGAATGTCGCTGTATTCGGATTTGTCTCATACCAGATACTTCTTAACTGGAGGACATTATCACCGGAAACCGGGTTAACCAAAAGATAAGTTGTCGTCTTGATTTGTGGTGCGCGGGTATCCAGAGCGAAAACACTACTTGTAGAAATTTCACTTACACTCCCGTGTTCATCTTTTAACTGGAATCTTACTTTAGCATTGGAAGTATCCGCATTCGTTGCTGTTTTTTTAGCAACAAAATTGTAATTCTGGTAACTGGCAGATAAGATAATTGATGTGGAATCATGGATTGGGTCAACTGTATCCGGAACTAAAGTTGTCTCAAAACTGCCATCACCGTCAGAATCAAGTCCATAGATTTGATAAACTATACTATCACCATTCTGGTCACGCATTGAAATCGTAGAGACAATTACTCCGGTCCCTAAACGTTGTTCTGCGACTACTCCGGCTACTGAATTGATTTCCGGTGCATCATTTGGCGCGGCTGCGGTAGCAGTAGTAACATTACTCTGGAATGCTCCGGAGTAACTGGTTCCGTCGTATGCTTTAACTAAACAATAAACTGTATCCCCGGCATTAACCGTAATCGGTGTAGAAACCGATAATTCTTGTGTCCCCGAAGTGGCAGTACCGCTACTTAGTTCAATTACCGGACTACTATTTCTGTACCACTGAAATACATAAGTAACATTATTATTATCATCAGTTGACCCTTTTGCTTTGCAGGTCAATCCCTCTCCGGCACTGAATGTCGGTGAAGGTGTAACTACCGCATAAGTCGGGTCAGTCGGTGACTGATTACCCGCTGAACCAGAAAGATTAACTTCAAGTTTAGTGTAATTGGAGTAGAGATTAGATTTTTTGCCCCCTGCCGGGGCACCACTCACTGCTTTGACATAACAACTACTATCCTGCACATAATAGCTGATACTTGTAGTTTTATTACCTGTAAGTGTCTGGTCGCTTGACTGAGCCGCACCGGTTTGCAATAATTCCCAACCAGGGGTATTGAAATTCCAAATATATAAAGAAGGTGCCCTGGCATCCGGGGTGGTATCCATACCATAACCATCCCAAGTTGCGGTCAACTGGCTGATTGAAGTAACACTTTCGCTCACCCAATATAGATAGCATTGAGCACATAGTCCATTGTTCGCCGTACCAATTGTGGTTGCTCTTAATACATCATAAGAAGCAATCTCGTTATATTTGTTAGCATCAAAATTAGATGTCCCTGCATCGGTTGGTAAAGTAAAATCGCTACCCGCGTTTTCCTTAGCCCATCTACTCTCTCCATATCCGATAGAAAAATTATAAGTGCTTGTTGACGGAGGTACGCCGGCACTCACTGTAACAAAAGAAGAAATTGGTGTAGTCCAATTAGTTTCGTTATAGAAATAATCCCTTGCCCGTACCTGCCAGTAATAGGTAGTTGAATTTGTCAAATTGCTTGGTGCCCAGTCATTATCACTTACTTGGTAAGATGAAGTTGAAGTCCCGGTTTCGTTGAAAATCGTCCCGGTAGAAATACGGAATTGATAAGAAATTGTATTATAATCCGAACCTAACGTTGCGGTAAGCGCAGTACTCGTGGAGACCGTAATCATCCCTTTCGGAGATTCAGCAGTAACACTTTGTGGACTGCGCGTATCAAAATTGAAAACATTAGTGGTCGCTGTCCCGGTAGAGTCCGGAATATCGTTAGCATAAATTCTAACTTGTGCTGTGTTTTCTGCAGTAAGGTCTTTTTTTACATCCCAGTAGGCATATACTGTTGCTGCACCGGTAGAGACAGTGCCGATATCACCCCAGGGTGAAGTAGGAGAAAGCCATTGTCCAGCCCAGAAATATTTTATACTTACTATAACTTGTGACTCTTGTCCATCTCCTACGGTATAAGGTATCCGTACGGTAGTTGTGCTGCTCAACTGTTCCGCTGTGCCGGTATTGACGGTAGGTGAAGTATTTCCGGGTAAAGCGACCGTTACAAAAGCATAAGTTGACCCGGCAACATCCGGGTAGGCACACCAATCACTTTCGTTCCCGGCATTATCTCGGGCTTGCACTTGCCAATAATAAGTCGTACTGTTAGCCAAACCTGTAATATCCCAATATTGATATGTTTCAAAAGCTACTTTTGTCTCCCCATCCGGAGGACCCCAATTACTCAGTGTTTTATCCTTAGTGTATTTGAATCTATAAGAAACACCTCCTGAACTGGTATCTCCTGCTTGTCGTGCCCAAAGAGTTGTACTGGTCGCCACATCGTAAGTCCAATCAGTTGGTGTTTGACAACCAACATTAGTTGGCGGAGTTGAGTCGACTAATACACCATTAGAATTCTGTGCGCTTGACTGTAAATTAGCATTATTCTCCGCTCTTACCGTAAAATAGTATGTTGTCCCCGTATTCAATGTTAAACCGCTATGCGTAACACTGGTATTTAAACCAT
>DHVG01000022.1 GCA_002412545.1 Elusimicrobia bacterium UBA5214
CCTTGTCGGGTAAGTTCCGACCCGCATGAATGGCGTAACGAAGGGAGCGCTGTCTCAACGAGGGGCTCGGCGAAATTGGAATACCCGTGAAGATACGGGTTGCCTGCAGTGGGACGAAAAGACCCCGTGGAGCTTTACTGTAGTCTAATCTTGGATTAGGAGATAATCTGCGTAGGATAGGTGGGAGGTGATGAACTCTGACTTTTGGGTTGGAGGGAGCCAATCTTGAAATACCACCCTGACTATCTTTTGGTTCTAACTTCATTCCCTGAAACGGGAAGAAGAACAGGGTTAGATAGGCAGTTTAACTGGGGCGGTTGCCTCCTAAATTGTAACGGAGGCGTCCAAAGGTTCCTTCAGTCCGTATAAAAGTCGGATATTGAGTGCAAAGATAAAAGGGAGCTTGACTGCAAGACTGACAAGTCGAGCAGGGTGGAAACACGGGCTTAGTGATCCGGTGATTCTGTGTGGAAGGGTCATCGCTCAACGGATAAAAGCTACCCCGGGGATAACAGGCTNNTCATCGCATCCTGGGGCTGGAGCAGGTCCCAAGGGTTTGGCTGTTCGCCAATTAAAGCGGTACGTGAGCTGGGTTCAGTACGTCGTGAGACAGTACGGTCTCTATCTACTGTAGGCGGAGGAAACTTGAGGGAGGCTGTCCCTAGTACGAGAGGGCCGGGACGGGCGCACCGCTGGTGTACCAGTTGTTCTGCCAAGAGCAATCGCTGGGTAGCCATGTGCGCTAAGGATAAATGCTGAAAGCATCTAAGCGTGAAGCCTTACCCAAGATGAGGTTTCCCCCCCGACGTAACGTCGGGGCTAAAGGTCACTTGTAGACTACGAGTTTGATAGGCTGGAGGTGGAAGGTCTGTAAGGACTTGAGCTGACCAGTACTAATCGACCGTGCGGTTTAGCCGCATCATTTAATTCTATTTATTGGAATACAGATTTCTTTACTTTAACATAAGGATTATGGAGTTCAGTGAACGTTCTTAGTCCGCCTGCTATGAAGTGAGAAATTAAGACTCTGGTGATTCTACCGGGCGGGAAACACCTGTTCCCATTTCGAACACAGAAGTTAAGCCGTCCAGGGCCGATGGTACTTATCGCTAATTCGCGGTCGGGAGAGTAGGTCATTGCCAGGGTCACCTTTCTAGATTTATAGCAGGCGGATGTATGTATAAAAATTGAGTTGAGCCAAAGGGCTAATGTATCTTCCTAAAAAGGAAAGTCTTATTTTTTTGCTTTTTTTTGTTCTTTGGAATGAAAGTTTTGCTAGCGAGTTGATGACAACTGCTAGCCAAATAAAAAGGGATAAATTTTCGGGGCAGATTTATTATACAAAAGAAAAAAATGAGATAAACTTTCAAGTTGGAACTAATATTTTTTCTGGGGAGAAAGAAGGAAGAAAAATTGTCTTTAAATTTGATTATGGTTTTAAAACAACCTTTTATCCCTGGATTAAATTTGGTTCTAATCTGCAAGGTTATAATCTATTTTTTCCTTCTTCTACAGCTACAGTAACCAATTATTATCGGAGCAATTATCCGGGATGGCTTTTGGGAGTGGGTGCACGCTTACTTCTTTTTCCGGAGACAATTGTTAATCCAGCAATTTCTTTTGATTTTGGTTATACTTATGCAAATACGCAGGTAGACGATTTTTATCTCGGAATTTATGAATTTCAAGGAGCAATATTAGTAAGTAAAAAATTTGATAAGGTTCATCCTTACGGTGGTTTTAGGGTTATGCTGACTGAAAGTGAACTTAAGAGTAAAAGAAACCGAGAAAAAATAAAAGGCAGAAAAGATAATTTTAGTTTATTTTTTGGTTTAGCCAGCAGTCTTTTTCATCGGGAAAAAGTTTTTTTTGAATTTGCTCTTGGTGATGAGAAAACTTTTTCCCTGGGGATTAGTTCAGAATTAAATTAAGATGAAGCGGAAAGAAAAAGAAAAATTTATTTCTCAAATAGTTAATGAATTAAAAGAGCAAAAGATTTTTTTCTTCACTAGTTTCCAAGGTGTAAAAACAGAGGAGATAAATGAATTACGCAATCATCTGCGTGTGCTTTCTTGGGAATATCGTGTAGTAAAAAATACTCTTTACCAGCGGGTATTCAAAAATTTGGAATTAGGAAATCTAAATTCTGATTCTATAAATAAACTTTTCCAGGGTCCAACCGGACTACTCTTAGAAAAATATGAAAAAGGCAAAAAATCTTTTCCACTTGGTAATTCCAACCCGGTGGAATTGAGCAAAATATTACTGTCCTTCGTTAAGAATCATCCAAACTTTAAGATTAATGCTGGGTTTATTACTGGACGTGTATTATCAAAAGATGGAATTGCCAATTTGGCGAAGTTACCATCCCAAGAAATTTTACTTAAACAATTGGCAAGTTGTTTACAATTACCCTTATTTCGTTTTGTAAATGCGCTTAAGGCACCCTTGAGAGATTTTATTTATCTCCTTGATTGCAGGAGCAAGAAAAATAGTTGATAGTTTATAGTTGATGGTCTTATAGTTACGAGCCATAAACTATAGGTTATAAACCATAAACCAGAAAAGTTGTGAAATGGGAGGTGAACAAAAAAGATGGTAACTAAAGGTAACGGTAAAGACGCAATTATTGAAGCAATTTCTAAACTTTCGGTATTAGAATTAGCTGAATTAGTTAAGGCTTTGGAAGAAAAGTTTGGTATTTCAGTGGCTGGGATGGGTGTTTTCCCTCAAGCAGGTGTAACTACTATTCCTGCCGAATCTCCAGCAGCAAAAGCTGAAGAAAAGACTGAATTCAGTGTTATCCTTACTAACAGTGGAGAGAAAAAAATTCAAGTAATTAAAATTGTTCGGGAACTTACTGGACTTGGTTTGAAAGAAAGCAAAGATTTAGTAGAAAATGCACCGAAGCCAGTAAAGGAAAGTGTTTCCAAAGAACAGGCAGAAGAGATTAAAAAGAAGTTGGTTGAAGTTGGAGCAACTGTAGAAATCAAATAGTTAATCTATAATATTTAAAGTGTAGGAGTGATTAAAAGGATGAAAAAGGTAAGTTTCTCTCGGATTCAGCCAATTTTAGATTTACCCGATTTACTTGAACTGAAAAAGAAATCTTTTGCTGATTTTCTCCAGGCTGATATCCCTCCGGAGAAACGCAAATTTCAAGGTCTACAAACAGCATTCTTAGATGTTTTCCCAGTTAGTAATGCTGACGATACGTTAAGTTTAGAATTTCTAAGTTATAGCATTGATAAACCCAGGTATACAATTGAGGAATCACGGATTAAAGATGTGACCTATGCTGCTCCACTAAAAGCAATCTTTCGTCTGGTCCAAAAACAGCCCGGGGGTAAAGTCAAAGAAATTGCTGAACAAGAAGTATATCTCTGTGATATACCTTTAATGACGGACAATGCCACCTTTGTGATTAACGGTGCGGAGAGGGCAATAGTGAGTCAATTACATCGTTCTCCGGGAGTAATCTTTGAAGAAGATGAAGAAAAGAAAATTTCTTCTTATGGGAAAAAACTCTTTTTCGCACGAATTATACCCTACCGTGGAGCATGGCTTGAATTTGAATTTGATTTGAATAATCTTCTTTATGTAAGGATTGACAAAAAACGTAAACTTTTCGTAACTACCCTTTTGCGGGCAATCGGTTTAGAAAATGATAGTGATATTTTGAACATTTTTTATGGCATTGAGGAAATTGAACTTAAAGGAGATTTCTCTCGTTATTTAGGTAAAATTTCCGCTACTGAGATTGTTGACGAAAAAACTGGCGAGATAGTTCTTGAAGCAAATCAAGAATTGAACCAGGAATTAATCCATCGTCTTAAAGAAAAGAAAGTCGCTACACTTAAAGTGCTCATTTATAATCCTACCTTGAATGATGTTGCTATCCGTAATACACTTCTCCATGACCCATTGAAATCTAAAAAAGAAGCAATTCAGACAATTTATCGTTCACAGCGTGCACAGGAATTTATTCCGCTTGAACAAGCAGAAAGTTTTTTTGAAAATTTACTTTTTAAGACTACGAAAAAATATGACCTTACCCGGGTAGGAAGATATAAAATTAACAAAAAACTTGCACACACATTAAAAGAATTTGAAAAAAGAAAAAATTTACCCTTCGGTTGGGAAACGCCTAACGAGCGCAAAAGGGCGCTTACTAAAGAAGATATTATCGCAACAATTAAATACCTTCTTAATTTAAACAATAATCTTTCTGGTGAAATTGATGATATAGACCATCTTGGTAACCGTAGAGTAAGAGCAGTTGGTGAACTTTTGGAGAATCAACTTCGGATTGGTTTATTACAAGTAGCTCGTCTTATTCGGGAAAGGATGAATGTTCAAGAACGTTCTACGCTTACTCCCCGTGGTCTCATTAACAGTGCACCTTTAGTTGCGATTATTCGCAAATTTTTTGGCACATCTCAACTTTCCCAATTTATGGATCAGACCAATCCTTTAGCAGAACTTACTCATAAACGTAGACTTTCTGCTTTGGGTCCCGGAGGACTGCATCGGAAACATGCTGGTTTTGAAGTACGGGACGTGCATCATACCCATTACGGACGAATCTGTCCCATTGAAACTCCCGAAGGACCTAACATCGGACTAATTACTTCTTTGACCACTTACGCGCGTGTCAATGAGTATGGTCTTTTAGAAACCCCCTATCGTAAAGTAGAAAATGGTAAAGTTTTAGATGAAATAGTGTATCTCACTGCTGACAAAGAAGATGAATATATTATCGCTCAGGCTAATGCTCCTTTGGACAAGAACAATTTTTTTGCTACCGATTTGGTTGCAGCGAGATACCGTGGGGACTTCCCTTTAGTTAGCCCAAAAAAAGTAAATTATATGGATATTTCACCGATGCAGATTGTCAGTGTTTCCACTGCACTTATTCCTTTTCTTGAACATGATGATGCTAATCGTGCTTTGATGGGGAGTAATATGCAAAGACAAGCGGTACCAATTTTACATACCGAAGTTCCTTTGGTATCTACGGGTATTGAAAGTCGGGTTGCCCGTGATTCCGGAGCACTGATTATTGCTAAAAGAAGCGGTGAAGTATTACGAGTTACGGCGGATGAAATTTTTATCTGGAGTGAAGAAGGAAATCCAGGAATTGATATCTATAAATTACGCAAATATCAACGTTCAAATCAGGATAGTTGTATTAATCAAATACCTTTAGTAAAGAAAGGTGATAAAGTAAAAAAAGATGAGGTTATTGCTGATGGTGTTTGCACTAATAACGGTGAACTCGCTTTAGGAAAGAATCTTTTAGTTGCTTTCCTTCCTTGGGAAGGATATAATTTTGAAGATGCGATTTTGGTAAGTGAACGAGTGGTAAAGGATGATATTTTCACCTCGGTGCATATTCAAGAATTTCGGATTGAAGCAAGGGATACAAAAATGGGACCGGAAGAAATTACTCGAGATATTCCCAATGTTGGTGCTGATGATTTAATTAATTTAGATGAAAATGGCTTGATTCGTATTGGTGCCGAAGTAAGGCCGGGCGATATTCTTGTTGGCAAAGTTACTCCCAAAGGTGAACAAGCGGTTACTCCGGAAGAACGTCTCCTTAAAGTTATTTTTGGTAAAAAAGCAGAAGATGTTCAAGATGCTTCTTTACGTGTTCCCCCGGGAGTAAAAGGGAAAGTAATTGGTATAAGGTTATTTGTTCGTCAGGAAAAACTGACCAAGAAAGAAAAAGACAAAGGGTTGGAAGAAATTGAAAATAAATATGAGAAAGAAATTGAAAATTTACGTCTGGAACGTAAAGAAAAGATAGAAAATTGTCGTGAACAAACCGAAAAAGAAAAAATCCGCCAACTTTATTTAGAAAAGGAACAGGAATTAAAATACAAATTAACAAAAGAAAAAGAAACTTTGAAATTTGGTGATGAATTGCCGGTCACAATAAATAAAATAGTAAAAGTATATATTGCTTCTTTGAAGAAAATGCAAGTGGGCGATAAATTAGCTGGTCGACATGGTAATAAAGGGGTGATTGCTAAAATTTTGGCTGAAGAAGATATGCCCTTTTTACCTGATGGTACTCCGGTAGATGTGGTCTTTTCGCCCCTTTGTGTTCCTTCCAGGATGAATATTGGACAACTTCTTGAATCAATGCTTGGTTGGTCTGCGAAAGTGCTTAATGTCCAGATGATTTCTCCAGTGTTTAACGGAGCAAAAGAGAATGAAATCAAGGAAAAAGTTAAAGAAGCAAAAGAAGAACTACGACAAAGAGGAATACGAGAAGAATATCTTCCTACTGAGGATTGCCGAATTACTCTCTATGATGGACGCACTGGTGAGCCTTTTGCAGGTAAAGTTACAATTGGATATATGTATCTGATTAAATTAATCCATCTGGTTGAGGATAAAATCCATGCTCGTTCTACCGGTCCTTATTCTTTGATTACTCGCCAGCCGTTAGGAGGTAAAGCTCAATTTGGTGGGCAACGTTTTGGCGAAATGGAAGTTTGGGCCCTTGAAGGTTATGGAGCAGCGCATACTTTACAAGAATTTCTGACGGTTAAAAGTGACGATGTCCCGGGAAGAACAAAAATGTATGAAACGATAATTAAAGGTGAACCAATATCCTATCGTGGTGTACCTGAATCATTTAAAGTTTTAGTTCGTGAATTACAGGGTTTAGGTTTAAATATTGAACTTAAAAAGGGGGAATAGCACGTGGCAATGGTTGGACTAAAAGAAAAAAAGGAAAAAATAGTTTTGTTTCCTCGTCCGAAATTTAGGAAACTGTCAGCACAACTAGATTTTTCTGATTTTTCCTCCATTCGGATATCAATTGCCAGTCCAGAACAAATTCGTTCTTGGAGTTACGGAGAAGTGAAGAAAACCGATACAATTAACTACCGTACTTTTCGTCCTGAGCGCGATGGACTTTTTTGCGAACGTATTTTTGGTCCTTTAAGAGACTGGGAATGTAATTGTGGTAAATATAAATATATTAAACATAAAGGAATAATTTGTGACCGCTGCGGTGTGGAAGTAACTGAGTCAAAGGTGCGTCGTGAACGGATGGGACATATTGAACTATCTTCACCGGTTGCTCATATCTGGTTCTTGCGAAAAACACCTTCAAGGATTGCTACACTTTTAGGAATGAAAATGGGTGAAGTAGAAAAAGTCATTTATTATACTCGGTATATTGTGCTTGAAGATTTTAAAGATAACCAAGGAAAAACGATCCTTGAGAAAAAACAGATTCTTAACGAAGATGAACACCGTAAATATAAACAGGAACACGGACAAAAACTTAAGACCGGCATCGGTGCTGAAGCGATTAGACAACTTTTAAGTGAAATTGATTTAAAAAAAGAAGGGGAAGAATTACGTAAAAAGATACAAAGTTCTCAATCAGATTCTGAACGTAACCGACTACTTACCCATTTACGTATTCTTGAAGGTTTTCTTAAGTCAGGATGTCGACCCGAATGGATGATTTTGACAGTATTGCCGGTTATTCCTCCAGATTTGCGCCCCTTGGTTCCTTTAGAAGGAGGAAGATTCGCTACATCCGACTCGAATGACCTTTACCGACGGATTATTAATCGTAACAATCGACTTAGACACATTATGCTATTAAAAGCACCAGAAGTAATGATTCATAATGAAAAACGTTTACTTCAAGAGGCAGTAGATGTTTTGTTCGAAAATGGCGCCCGAGGTAAAGTTATCACTGGTGCTGGTAATCGTCCCTTGAAATCCCTATCCGATATTATCAAAGGTAAACAAGGTCGTTTCCGACAAAATCTTCTGGGTAAAAGGGTTGACTATTCCGGAAGAAGCGTAGTTGTAGTTGGTCCTAATTTAAAACTACATCAATGTGGATTGCCTAAGGAAATTGCCCTGGAACTTTTTAAACCTTTTATTCTAAGAGAATTAATGCAACAATATAATGTTACTTTGCGGACAGCAAAACGTATGCTTGAACGAGCTAAACCTGAAGTTTGGGACATTTTAGAAAAAGTAACAAAAAATCATCCGATACTTCTTAACCGTGCACCGACATTACATAGATTAAGTATTCAAGCATTTGAACCGGTACTTGTAGAAGGGAAAGCGATACAATTACATCCTTTGACTTGTGCTGCATTTAATGCTGATTTTGATGGTGACCAGATGGCGGTACATTTACCTCTTTCTTTAGAGGCTCAATTGGAAGCTCGGCTTCTGATGCTTGCTTCAAATAATATTCTTTCCCCAGCTTCGGGACGCCCGATATCTACGCCATCGCAGGATATAGTTTTGGGCTGTAGTTATTTAACTCGTGATAAGATTGGTGATTTAGGTGAAGGTAAAGTTTTTTCTTCTAAGGAAGAAGTATTCAGTGCTTATCAAAATAATAAAATTGGGTTAAATGCTCGGATTAAAGTATACGGAATAAACCATAATTTGAATGAAGGTAAAAAGCCACAAGATTGGGAAGATTTCACCACCGTGGGTAGAATAATTTTCAGTGAGGTTATTCCTTCCGAACTTGGATATGTCAATGAGATTATTGATAAGAAAAATTTATCTAATTTAGTAGAAAAATGTTATCATCGTTTAGGTCTCTCCCGGACAGTCACTCTTCTTGATGAAGTAAAAAAATTAGGTTATCACTATGCTACTTTAGCTGGATTAACAATGTCAATTTCGCAGATGCATATACCGGAAATTAAAGAAGAAATGATTAGTAAAGCACATACCCAAGTAAAAGAAATTGAACGACAGGCGAAAGAGGGAATAATTACTGAAGCTGAACGTTATAATCGGATAATTGATATCTGGACCCATGTTACTGAACGAATTACTGAAGCTGTGTTTAAGGAAATGAGCAAATTTGATGAACTTCCAGTTATATTTGGAGAGGAAAAATTTAATTCTTTACTTTTAATTGTCGGGTCAGGAGCACGTGGTTCCCGAGAACAAGTTCGTCAACTTTGTGGTATCCGTGGGTTAATGGCACGACCACAGAAAAAAATTACTGGGGAAGTAGGCGAAATTATTGAGTCACCAGTGCTTTCCAATTTCCGTGAAGGGCTAACCGTATTGGAATATTTTATTTCTACTCATGGAGGAAGAAAAGGATTGGCCGATACTGCTTTGAAAACTGCTGATGCTGGATATTTAACTCGACGATTAGTAGATGTTGCTCATGATGTGGTAGTGACGATAGAAGACTGTGGTACGATAAACGGTGTGCGTATTGGTGCTTTACGCAGTGGTGACGAGATGATAGAATCTTTAGAAGAGCGTATCGTAGGACGAATTGTTTTAGATAATGTTGTGGGACTTCTACCTGACGGAAAAGGTGAATTCCACGAAGAGGTACTGGTGGAAGCTGGGCAGATGATTACCTCTGAACAAGCACGAAAAATTGAACAGGCAGGTATTGAAAGGATACGGATTCGCTCGGTCCTTACTTGTGAGTCACCTTTTGGCGTTTGTGCAAAATGCTATGGTTTAAATCTTGCTACTGGACGATTAGTGAACATTGGTGAAGCAGTAGGGATAATCGCGGCACAATCTATTGGTGAACCGGGCACACAGCTTACTTTGCGTACTTTCCATATCGGTGGAACAGCAGCACGAATTTTGAAGAAATTCCAAGCGAAGGTTAGTCGAGGAGGAGTAGTAAGACATCACAATATTCGTATAATTAAAACTAAAGAAAAACAGTTAATTAATGTTAGCCGTAATGCAGTCATTAGTATTCGTGAACTTGGGGGAAAAGAAATTAAAGAACATTATGAAATTCCTTACGGAGCAAAGTTATATGTTAAAGAAAATCAAAAAGTTAGCAGTGGCGAACTTATTGCTGAATGGGACCCTTATATTTTACCAATTCTAAGTGAAGTTGAAGGAATAGTTAAACTACTTGACGTTATTGAAGGCACCACTTTGCAGGAGGAGAAAAATCGCGTAACCGGGTTAGTAGAAAGAAAAATTATTGAACATCGTGTTGACCGTCTACATCCGCAAGTGGCCATTCTTAGTAAAGATGGAGAAAAAAAGGCAGCTTATTCTCTCCCGGTAGATGCGCATTTAGTAGTTAATAACGGTGACCAAGTAGGAATTGGGACTATTTTGGCAAAGCTCCCCCAGGAAGTTAGTCGGAGTAAAGATATTACTGGTGGGTTACCACGAGTATCCGAACTTTTTGAAGCACGGAAACCCAAAGATTCAGCGATAATTTCTGAAATTGATGGGGTTGTTAAAATTGTTTCTACTCCTAAGGGGACACCTAAGATAATCGTAACCAATGAAGATACTGGTTTCACTCGCGAATATAATATTCCTCAAGGTACACATTTACTAGTTTATGATGGTGATCGGGTTAGTGTTGGTGAACCGTTAACGGCAGGAGCAATTAATCCTCATGATATTCTTGTGGTGCAAGGAGTTAAAGAGGTCCAAGAACATTTAGTAAATGAAGTTCAACAAGTCTACCGTCTCCAAGGTGTAACAATAAATGATAAACATATTGAAATAATTATCCGTCAGATGAGTTTTCATGTGAAAATCACTAAAAGAGGTGATACAAAATTTCTTCTCGGTGAAATTGTGAAAAAGAATAAATTTGAAGAAGAAAATCAGTTAATGAAAAAAATAGGTAAACAGCAGGCGGAAGCCTACCCGGTACTTTTGGGTATAACTAAAGCATCACTTTCTTCCGAGTCGTTCATTTCCGCAGCAAGTTTCCAAGAGACATCCCGGGTTTTAACTGAAGCAGCCGTAAGAGGTGAAGTTGACCGTCTCCGTGGATTAAAAGAAAATGTAATCATTGGACATCTTATCCCGGCTGGGACAGGATTAAAAGAATATCAAAAGGTCTTAAGTTGAGAAATAATTAGAATGCCAACAATAAATCAATTAGTTCGTTTAGGTCGTGAAGATATCATCAAGAAGACCAAAGCACCGGCATTGAAAGGGGCACCCCAACGACGTGGCGTTTGTGTGCGTGTTTTCACTACTACTCCTAAGAAGCCAAATTCAGCGTTACGGAAGGTCGCACGAGTAAAATTGACTTCCGGTACGGAGGTGACCGCTTATATACCCGGTATCGGTCATAATCTCCAAGAACATTCTATCGTCTTAGTCCGTGGAGGAAGAGTAAAAGATTTACCCGGAGTAAGGTATCATATTATTCGTGGAACTTTGGATGCAGCCGGTGTTGAAGGTCGTCGACAAGGGCGCTCAAAGTATGGCGCAAAAATGCCCAAGGCTTAAAAAAAGAAAAAAGAATGCCAAGAGACCAACGGAAAGTAGTAAAAAGAGAAATTTTACCTGATTGGAAATACAACTCAATAATAATCAAGAAATTTATTAACAAGTTAAATTTTCGTGGCAAGAAATCTCTTGCAGAGAAAATTATCTATCAGGCGATGGATGTACTGAAGGAAAAAACTAAAGAAAACCCAGTAAAAGTAGTTACTCAAGCAGTAGATAAGGTTCGTCCTTTGTTGGAAGTAAAACCAAGACGGGTCGGAGGAGCAACTTTTCAAGTACCAGTTGAGGTTAAACCGGACCGGTCTTATTCCTTAGCTTTGCGTTGGATTATTAATTATGCTCGCCAACGTAAAGGTAAACCGATGTCTCAAAAACTAGCTGAGGAACTTCTTGATGCTTATCAAGGACAAGGGGCAGCGACAAAAAAACGTGAAGATACACATAAAATGGCCGAGGCAAATCGTGCCTTTGCGCATTATCGCTGGTAATCTGGAAAATCAAGCGGTTTACGGTGAACAGAAATGGATATAGAAAAAATTAGAAATATTGGTATTATTGCACATATTGATGCCGGGAAGACTACTACTACTGAACGAATTCTTTATTATACCGGCAAAATTTATAAAATTGGTGAAGTCGACAAAGGGACAGCAACGATGGACTGGATGCCACAAGAACAGGAACGTGGAATTACGATTACTTCGGCAGCAACTACCTGTTTTTGGCATGAGCATCAAATAAACATTATTGATACACCTGGACATGTTGATTTTACTATTGAAGTTGAACGTTCCTTGAGGATTCTTGACGGAGCAGTGGTTGTCTTCTGTGGTGTAGGTGGTGTTGAACCGCAATCCGAGACCGTCTGGAGACAAGCAGACCGTTATCATGTTCCAAGGATAGTTTTTGTAAATAAACTTGACCGTGTAGGAAGCGACTTTTTTGCTGTTGTTGAACAAATGCGGAAACGCTTGGAGGCGAAACCTCTAATTCTTGAATTACCTTTAGGTAAAGAAGAAAATTTTTCGGGAGTAATTGATTTACTGAAAATGAAAAGTATAATTTGGAAACATACTTCAGAGGCAAATGGAATTGATGACGGTTGTATGTATGAGGAAAAAATGATTCCTGAAGAATACTTGGCGAAGGCAAAAAAATATCGTGAGCAGTTATTGGAAACTTTAGCAGAAGTTGATGAAGATATCTTGAGGAAATATCTACACGGAGAAAGCATTGACTTTGAAAAAATTAAAAAAACAATACGAAAAAATACAATTGCCAACAAATTTTTTCCTGTCTTTTGTGGTGCAGCATTCAGAAATAAGGGTATTCAACTATTAATTGACGCAATTATTGATTATTTGCCTTCACCTTTAGATTTATCGGGAGTAACTGGTGAGAACCCGCAAACGAAAGAAAAAATATTTCGTCATACAGGAATTGACGAACCGCTTACTACACTCGCTTTCAAGATACAAATAGACCCTTATGTAGGTAAATTAACCTATTTAAGAATCTATTCAGGTAAATTAGAAAGCGGTAGGACAATTTATAATGCGGTTCGTTCTACAAAAGAACGGATTGGCCGTATTTTAAGAATGCATGCTAATCGTCGGGAAGAACTGAAAGAAGCAAACGCAGGCGATATAATTGCTTGTGTTGGATTGAAAAGAACTTTTACTGGTGATACTTTAACCAAAGAAGATAAACCAATTATTCTTGAATCGATGTACTTTCCTCACCCAGTAGTATCTTTAGCCATTGAACCAAAAACTAAGAATGATGAAGAAAAGCTTGCACTTGCTTTAAACCGTCTTGCCGAAGAAGATCCTACATTTAAAATTAAGGTAGATTCGGAAACCGGGCAAACAATTATTTCCGGTATGGGTGAATTACATCTGGAAATTCTTCTTGAGCGGATGCAGAGGGAATTTAATGTTTCCGCAAATGTTGGTCGTCCAATGGTTGCTTACCGAGAGAGTATTAAACGAGCTGTCCGTGAAGAAGGCAAATTCATTCGTCAGACTGGTGGACGAGGACAATATGGGCATGTATGGATTGAGTTAAGTCCGCTACCACAAGGTGAAGGATTTAAGTTTGTGAACAAAATTACTGGTGGTGCTATTCCCAGAGAATATTTCTCAGCAATTGAAAAAGGAACAACTGAGGGGTTAGAAGAAGGTGTACTTGCCGGATATCCATTAGTTGATGTTCAAGTTACCTTACTTGATGGTTCATACCATGAGGTTGATTCCAGTAACATTGCTTATGAAATAGCGGCATCAATTGCAGTAAAAAATGCAGCGAAAAAGGCTGAACCAGCACTTTTAGAACCAGTAATGAAATTGGTAATTTTTACACCCGAAGAGTATATCGGTGATGTACTTGCTGACCTTAGTGCTCGTAGGGGAGAAATAAAAGAAATGGAAATGAAAGGGAAAATTAAAGTAATTATGGGTTATGTTCCCTTAGCGGAAATGTTTGGTTATGCTACGGTTTTACGTTCTTTAAGTCAAGGGCGGGCAAGTTATTCTCTTGAACCATTGCGTTATCAAGAAGTGCCCAAAGAAATTGTGGAGACAATATTGGAGAAAGCAACCGTTTAGAATGAGACGATGCAAACAGATGATAAACGGATGCAGACAGATTTTTTATCCGTTTGAATCCGCTTAAATCTGTCTGAATCATTTTAAAAGGAGGTTTAAAAGATGGCGAAGGCAAAATTTGAGC
>DHVG01000001.1:0-1681 GCA_002412545.1 Elusimicrobia bacterium UBA5214
GCAACCATTAAAACCGCCATCGTTTCACCAAAAGCACGGGATAGTCCCAGGATTATTGCGGCAATAATTCCCGGCCAGGCTTTTTTTAACACTGTATATTTTACCGTCTGCCATTTCGTAGCACCTAAAGCGAACGATGCTTCCCTTATCTCAAAGGGAATGGTTCTAATTACTTCCTCAGTGATAGAAATAATTATTGGTAAAACCATCACCGCTAAAACAATACCTCCGGTAAGTGCAGTGAAACCAGTATAATTATCGGAAGCAAATGGGAAAAATGGTAATTTTTCACTGAAGAAGGGCATCAGATAATCTCTAACTAACGGGACAATGGCGATTATTCCCCAAACCCCATAGACAACCGGTGAAATTCCCGCGAGTAAATCAATTATTGGTTTAGCAAATTCACGGATGCGTCGGGGTGCATATTCCGCAAGATAAATTGCGGTTAATATACTTAGCGGTACAGCAATGACTATCGCAATAGCGGTTACCCAAAGTGTCCCCACGATGAAACTTGCTAAACCAAATTGTCCTTGTGTTGGATGCCAGACAGCAGAAAAGAGTAAGTCCTTTAAACTTTTAATTGCTAATATCGGTTTAGACCTCTGATATAAACCGAAGGCAATCAGAAAAGTTAAACTCAAAACAAATATACCGAGTAAAAACATAATTCTCTGGGCCAAAGTATCTTTAAATTTTCTTGTATTCATTTGCTCTCCACATTTACCCAAGAAGTGGTAGGGGAGGCAAGGAAGAGGTGAAAAAAGGGAACTATTCTGCCTCCCCTCTGATTTCAATCTAAACTTTTGAGAACTTTTTCTCTTTCTGTTTTTGAGAGGGGCAAACTTGTCCCTACTTCGTCTACAATTTTTGTTCCTTCGTCAGAAAGAGCGAATCCAATGAACTCCTTTACCAGTCCTTTGGGTTTGCCTTTGACAAAGAAATAGTTTCTTCTTGTCGCCGGATATCTGCCGGCTCTGATGGCTTTGATTGCGGTCTCGCGGTCGTTGTAAATTTCATCCGGGTCAGCGAGACCATTTTCGTTAGAGTCAATCGGAACTAACTTTGCTCCTTTCACCACCAGTCCTTCACGGGTGAAAACATAACTGAAGTTAGAAAAACCAATTCCAATTAGGTCTCTTTTTGCTGCTTCAAGTAAACCCGGGTCACCGTAGATACCTACGCCTCTTAAGTCCTCCTGTTTCTTACCTAAATAGGCGGCCCAACTGGCGGCTGCACCGCAGGAATCGGAACGGGTATAGACATGGATTGACTTACCTACCTTCCGTCCAACCGCTCCATCCCAGGTGGTAATTTTACCGGTGATATAAATATCAATCCAATTTTTTCTTTTTACACCTTTCTTGAGAAGGTCAGCCAGAACTGGATTTTTATCACTAATCACCGGGTAGACCGCATCGTGCAGAATGTAAACCGGCACTACACCTTTTTTAATTTCTGCCGGGTCAGGGTCACGGGAAACCATTCCAATATCTACCAATCCGGCAATCGCATCCGCTGCACCTTTACCCGCACCACCAGCGGAGACATCAATCTTCACTTTTGGATACTTTTTCTGGAACCCTTCCGCCCAAGCAACCGCGGTCGGATAAATTGCCCAGGCACCGGAGAGTGTTACCGTGCCTTCCAGTTCTTGTGCCTGAAGTCCGACTAATCC
>DHVG01000001.1:1736-34161 GCA_002412545.1 Elusimicrobia bacterium UBA5214
ACGATTATTGTCCGCTTTTGGACCTTCTTTTTCCTCTCGGAGTTCGTAGTTAACTTGAATTTTTGATTCTTTGCTTAAGAACCAATTCAGCCCGACAGTAAGGATATCTTTCCGGTAGATATCACGAGTTGAATCATAAGGACCGCGGTATCCTTTCCCTCCTGCTTGTGTCCAGTTAATTGGCGGTTTACCAGTTTTCGGGTCAAGTGTGTAAGTGAAATAGTTCTTATCTTTATACGGTCCTTCGGACAGATTCGTATCCGGGTCATAGGAATCATACTTCGCTACTACTTCCAAATCTAAAGGAAAAAGGTCTTTCAATTTGTAACTTACTTGTACATACCAACCCAGACGGTCAATTGTTCGTTCTTTGCTACTGTCCCATTTCTCACTCGTGTCCGTGCCAGAGATACCGGTTCCGCGGTCTTTACCCGTAATGTATTCACCTTTTATGGAAAGTGGGCCGCGCAGATAAGTTAACTCAAGACCGGTTCTTGTTTCTCGGGTTAACCAGTCATCAACAATCAGTGAATCAGTAACCGTAACTGTGGTTCCCTTAACCGTGGTTCCGCTAATCTCGCTCAATACAAATCTTGTCTTTTTCCGTTCGTAGTCCCATTCGCCTTTGTAGTAAGCAACTCCTATAGAAAGTCCCTTTAATACTTCTACCGGTGGAGAAAAAACAACTCGACCAACTAAGTCCTTGTCCTCGCTGAAATCAGAAGTATTGATTCCTTGACCGTTGAAAACACCGACCGCATATTCGGCAATCTTCGTTCCTTGTGGAGCATACTCACCACTTAATTGCAGTCCAATATCTCTTCCGGATGCGGAAGGTAAATCTCTCCCGGCGACAAGGCGTTCACTGATTTGTGCCCGTTCAATCGTGTCTAATTTCGGACTTGATTCCAAATTCTCCAATCCAAAAGGCACTTTGAACTGTCCGACTCGCAGGTTGAGAAAAGAGAGCGGATATTCAAGATAAGCATCCAGAAGGCGAACTGGATAAGCGTCCGTCTGAACTCTCCAGCCGACATTCTTTATTTTCCCACGGAAGTCAAGACGTACCCGCCGGATTCTATTCGTATCCGCGCTACCGGAAGCGTCATCTATTACATACTGTGCTTGGATATAACCGCTCAGGTCAATTTTACTTTTTCCTTCCACATTGAACTTCTTTTTCGCGGTTATTTCTTCTTGTGTCTTTATTGCCGATTCAGCTCTTATTTCCGCTGCTTCTTCTTTAGTAATTGTTCCTTTTTCTACCAGGCGGTCTAAGAGCAATTCATCTACTTCTACTGCTGATGCAATTTGCTGACCGATTAAAATACTAACCAGCAAAATCAAAATATATCTTAGTTTTTTCATCATTTCTCTCCTTTTCTTAATTCTCGTTTGGTAATCCGCAGAGTTCGCAGAAAAAACTTCCGCGGAATCCGCGGAGATTTATCTTTTTGTGTTCTCTGCGAGTTTACTATTTTTTACATTAACAGTTTCTTAATTCTTATTTTCCAGTTATCTGGTAATTTTTTTAGCCATAAACTATCAACTATGGACTATAAACTTTCCCCTTTTCCGCCTCCCGTTTGTCGGGTCGGCTATTTACACTTCATACAGTTCTTTTCAAAACGCATTTTTTCTGTTTTCTCAATCTGAACTATTTCTGAATTGTGAATCACAATTTGAATACAACCGTACCTTACTGACTGAATAGCTTGCACAATCTTTGCAACCATCTGTTCATCAATTTTGGTAAAATTTGTTTTATCTTGTTTTATTTCCATCTTTCAATTTCCCCCCAGTTTGACTTTATCAATCATTTATCATTTTAGTGGTCGGGTATGGATTCCGCATTCGCCTCCTTGTTTAAGTGTTCCTACCCATCTTCCTGCCCGCTCATCTTCTTCATTAGTAATTTTTGTGCAAGGGAGACAACCTAATGAACGATAACCCAATTTGTATAAAGGGTTAACTTTTACTTCATACAAGGCAAGATACTGCCAGACTTCTCTTTCTTTCCAGAGTAAGATTGGATTCAGTTTAATCAGTCCTTTATCTCGCTCTTCTACTTCTTTAAACTCAGTCCGTGTTTCCCCTTCAGTGCATCTTAAACCGGTTACCCAACAGGTTGCTTCCATTTCCAGAAGTGCCTGTTTTGTCGGTATAACTTTGAGAATTTCGCAACATTTATTCGGGTTGGTTTCATACAATTTTTCGGGAATTGCTTCATCATTTTTATATATTTTTAACTCCGGATATTTATTCACTATATAATTCATAAATTCAACCGTTTCTTTTGGTTTGAACCTTGTCGTGACAATGAATCCGCGAATTTTTGGACTTACCCTTTTCGCTAAGTTCCAGACCGTAACTGAATCTTTACCCAAACTATTGGCAACCACAAGTCCGTCGCCATAAGTTTCATATGCTTCAGAAATCAGGGTTAGTGAGCGGTCAACCTTTTCTTTAAAATTTAATCCTTCCACTAATACTTGCACATCAGTGTTTTTTGCTTCTTCTAATAGTCCCATTTTTACTTTCCTCCTGTCGCTTAGAGTTATATCACTATTATTACCATTTTAGTGATGTTAGTTGACAAAAAAATTTATAATGTAATCTGCCCTAACTTAACGGAGAAACTTTTTTTCTCGTCATTTCTACCATATCCTGTAAAGTTATTGAATCTAATAAATCCAACATTACTTTTTTTAACCTTCCCCAGATTTCAATAGTCACACAATCCGGTGAACGATTACATAATCTTGGATTATCAACACATTCCACCGGTGCAATTGGACCTTCTAAAACTTGTACTACTTCACTTAAGCGTATCTCATTTGGCGGTTTTGCTAAGCTAAACCCACCTTTCTGACCACGTGCGCTTCTTGCTAAACCACCGGAGACAAGTTTCGTCATTATATTCTCAAGATACCGTTCGGAAATTTCTTGTCTTTTTGCTATATTTTTCAATAATATAGGTTCTTCTCCATAATGAATTGCTAAATCCAACATTGCTCTGGTTCCATACCGTCCTTTGGTGGAAAGTCTCATTATCTTACCCCCGTTTTTACTTTTATCACCATTATGGTGATATTATACTCAAATAAAAAAACTTGTCAAGGGGTTGATTAAAAAAAATTTTTGTCCACCAGGTAGCTTTAGAAAAATGTGAAAACACTGAACACATTATTATAACACTTTTAATCAGAAAAAGTTGCGTTTTCTGAGTAGTAAAACTGGCAGAAAATTCTTAAAATTGTTGTTTATAGTTTATGGTCTATGGTTTGTGGCTATCAACTATCGGCTATCAACTGTTGACTAATTAGCCGCCGGCAATTGCCGGAATAATGGAAACCTCATCTCCATCTTTGAGTTTAGTATCTTCGTTTTCTAAGAAACGGATATCCTTCTCGTTTACATAGATGTTAATGAAACGACGAATCTTACCGCTCTCATCACAGAGGCGTTCCTTAGTTCCCGGGAATTGTTTTTCCAGGTCTTCAATTAAATCTTGGACAGTATTACCTTCTATTTCTACTTTCGTCCGGTTACCAGTCATCCCACGCAGAGGCGCTGGGATTTTCACTTCTACAGACATTCTTTCTCCTTCCAAACCATAAAATCATATTTGCGGTAAGAAAAAACCAACTATGACTTATTTGGTGCGGGGTCAAGAAGGGATTGGGAATCGAACCCAACATCCCGATTTTGGCGGGATACCCAGGTTTTGCAGACCTGGTCCAACACCAGTTGGCTACCCCTCTCTCTTACTCCTAAGTAATTTCCCAAAAATAATACCTTGTTTTTTTCTTACTTTGCGAACCATTTTTTTCACTCAATAATCCCGCACCTTTATTTCGGGATACTTTGAGTATTCACGAGAATTATTGCACAAAATAGACCCTTTCTTGGACAAAGGTGCGGGATTTGATATCGTTCAAAAAATGTTCGCAAAGTCTTTCAAGTAAGCAATTCGTTGAGGGGTTCTTCTCTAAACGACATCAGAGTTTTTTCGGTAGACCATGACCTATCGGGACGATTCTTGACTCTGGTCAAAAAATCATAGAGTGAAGAGATGGTTCAATTCTTCACCATTCTGAGGAACCGAAGAAAGGTTCCCGAAAAAAAGAATTGCTCACTATTTTTGTGAAGTTACTTAGAGAGTAATTACTTTTTCTGCGGATAAAAAAATTTCTGCAATTTCGTACATATTTGATACTATCCCGACTTTTACCTGGTCTTTTATTTTGAAATAATCAAGACAAGTCCCGCAGATTAATAGTTTCACACCACTTTCTTCCAATTTTTTCAAGTGCTCAATAACTTCTAAATTATCTACCGGTAGTTTCACTCCATTATTCATAAAAATTATCGTTTCCGGTTTATTATCGGTCTCAGTTAAAGTGTAGAAGAAAGTTTTAGTTAAAACTTCACCAAGTTTTTCGTCACCTTGTCCGATTTTATCCGAATGGACGAAGATAACCGTTCCTTTTTTGACCATTTTTCATCTTTTAAGTAAAAGTACATTAACTGCTTTCACAATTACTTCTACTTTATCGCCGACTTTTATTCCTAAATCTTTTAGAGATTCTTCGGTCATCACTGAGGCCATTTTTGATTTTGCCGGAACCTCTACTTTCACCAAAACCATAATTCCATTTTTCTTAATCTCAGTGACTTTACCGATTAACTGATTCCTTGCACCGATTCTCATAGTTTTCCACCTCCTCATTGTGAAAATTCTGTAAGTTTTGCCCAATGCCAGTCAGCGGGACTTCCTGTTCCGCATAGAGTGCAGCACCAAGTGCACCGGTCAGTTCAGGAACCGAAGGTATTTTAAGGGTTTTACCTATACTTTGTTCAAGCATTTGTTTAAGACACCGGTTCTTTGCACAACCTCCGGCGAAAACAATATCATCTTCTATCGGTATCCTCCTGAGCAGCCCGACAACTTTGTTGGCTATAGCACGATGTATTGCTATAGTGATATTTTTTCTACTCATGCCCTTAGATATGAGAGAGACGACTTCTGATTCAGCAAAAACGGTGCACATACTACTTATTTGTATTTCTTTAGAATTATTTACTGCCTCTGAACCAAATTTTTCTATCCTGTAATCAAGAGCTTTAGCCATAATTTCAAGAAACTTGCCGGTACCTGCTGCGCAGCGGTCATTCATTTCAAATTTTTTTACTATTCCTTTCTCATTCAAACTGATGACTTTTGTATCCTGACCACCAATGTCAATTATTGTTCTGCACTTGGGAAATATTGTTTTTGCACCGATAGCGAATGCTTTTATTTCGGTTATCGTTTTGATATCCTGATGAATCTCCAAGAGGTGCCGACCGTATCCGGTGGCGATAATCGTATCGGCACGAATATCTTTCAAAAGTTCAAAACAGTTCTCCAGCGGGTTGAATGATGCCTCCGTTTTTTTAAAGAAGACAGTTTTCCCCTTTTCAATAAGGACAAGTTTTATGAATCTTGAACCAATGTCTATTCCGGCTACTCTCATCTTATCGTCTCAAGAAATGCTTCTACTCTGGTCTTAATCTGTCCCATATCTTCCATACTGTAATCGGTCTCAAGACGCATAAAAGGAATACTCTTTAATGTTTTCTCCACCTTATATGCTTCCATCATATAAGGAGTGCAGAACTGAAGTGAGTAGTGAATAATGCCATCGGCACCGAGTCGTTCAACTAACGATTTGATATTGTCCGGTCGTTCATTATTTGGCGTGAAACAAGCACAATCAATAGTGAGATAACGGGAAGATATCTTTCCCAACGCTTCGTCAACAGTCGTGAAATTCTCATCAAGAAGTTCGCGATGGTTTCGTTCACCTACACAGGATTCTTCGCCTACAACAACCGCACCGCTTCCTTCAGTTACTGCATGCAATTTCCAGTTCGGTATGGCAATCGGCGAACCGGAGATGATTATTCTCGGGGTGCCTTTTTTGGTTACTCCAACGCCTTGTTTTACCCTCTCCTCAAGTTCAGCACAGAGTCTATCGGTCATCTCGGTAAATCTCAGCGGGTCATCATAGAAGGCAACCTGATTAACCAAGAGCGCATCAAGTCCGGAGATAGGTGCCGGGTCAGCTGACCTTAATTTGCTTAATCTTTGCAGGGCTTCCCTCTTTTTATTCACAGTAGAGGATGCCTTCTTGAGGTCATTGAGGGTAATCTTTTTTCCGGAAATTTCTTCCATCTTTTCTTTGAACTTTCTGACCTCATTGAGCCAGAGTTTTCTATCTTCTTCAGTTTTCATATTCGGTATTTCCATAACATAAACCTTCTTGGTTATTTCGTTAAATATCTCATATGCCTTTTTCTTACCGTCACAGGTTGTTTCTCCCACAATGAGGTCAGTTGATTCTACGTAAGGACAAAGTCCGGCGAGTTTAAAACCCATAAACGCTTTGATTAGCGCACAGGTATTTCTCGGTATAAACTTTTCAGCTTCGCTCGTCCCGACTTCCGCACCAGCACAAAGTCCGATACATACTCCATCGGCGGCAAGGATTATCTCTTCAGGCACATAGAGACAGAATGTGCCAATAATCTTTTTACCTTCTTTCTTTGCCTTAAGGATTTCTATAATTCGCTGTCCATGAACTTCTGAGATGACAAAATCAAAATATCCCATACCCGCTGGTCTTTCCTTTTGAGAAAGATAAATGTTTTTGTAAGCATCGGAAAGTACGCCTAAAAGTCCAGCGTGTTTTTCCAGATTTAGACCAAGTCCTTTCCACATTTCGGTGTAATCTTTTCCCATAGGACCTCCTCCAGTTTAATTTTTTATTAAAACTCTTTAAAAGTAATTTCGTATTTCAAATCTTCCTGGGCTAACCAGTCAAGTGTTTTACCGTCAATCTCAACATAAGGATACATAAAATAATTGAGCGAACCTGCTTTTTGTTCCGGGCTAAGAGTAAGGTCTCTACCGGTGCCGAATTGGATTCTATTCTCATCTATTGCACCAAAATAATATTCCCGATATTCTTTTGCCTCTTCTAACTTTTCAATTTTCTTGTCAAGAATTATTTTTCGTACATCCGAAGGGTCAATGGGAATCCATCCATATCCAGGGATATAAACTTCTGCCCAACAGTGATACGCTCCGGTCATATTCCCTTCTGCTCCTTTGGGAATACGAATACCCATAATTTCTCTCGCTGGAACACCGACACTTTTTGCTAAACAGACATAAACCGAATGTAAATCTGCACATTTACCTTTTTTTGCTTCAAGTAGGGAAAGGACATTCCCTGGACCACAACCTTTTATTGCCGGGTCACGAGCAAAATTATCAATCAAATAGTCGTATAAACTTCTTGCTTTGGAGAATGTCATCTTTTTACCTTTCGTCGCTTCTTCAGCAATTTCTTTAATTTTTCCGTCAATTGGTCCGAGACTCGAGGGAGCAAGAAAATCTTTCACTTCCAAAGGAATAGTGGTTTCTTTTTGAGAAAAATCTTTCTTGGTTACCTCTTTCCTTGTTACTTTGAAAGAAAAACTTAATTTTGCTTCTTCGTTAAGTTTTTCCCAGCGAGAATAGAGTGCTAAATTACCAAACTTTTTTTCTCGGTAAATTCCATTCTGGGAAAAATTGCCATCAACTTTCACTTCTTCAATTGTTTGGTTTTCATCCGATACCGGGTAAGGAAGCCAAAGCCGGACATCTTGAGCCCCACTAGGAACTTTTACGCTAACTTTAAAAGTTACTTCTGCCTTTCTTTCCTTTGTCTCCCCGGAAGAAGCGAAAAACAAAGAGAACACTAACACCAAAAACAAATGTTTCTGTTTCTGCATACCTTTCCCTCCTTGAGGCAATCGCCTCCCACATTAGAATTTGTTACTCTTTTTGTCGATTGAGAAAACCAAGTATAAGTAGAAAGACCAGACCGATTAAGGTAATAATCCTTCCGTTAATCGTTGTTCCTTGTGGGCTGGAAACAAATAAATAATTATGAGCAATTCCCGCGGCAAAAACCATTCCTAAAATAGTGAGTGCGCTATCCGTATTTCCTCGTCCAGCAAGAATCGTCTGTCGGAAAGGACAACCTTCAAGCATTACTGAACCTAATCCAACTACCGTCAGTCCTAAAAAATTCCAGAGAAATTCTTTATGTCCAATCGGTGAAGCGCCGAAAGAAAATTGTTTAAGCACAAAGTTTGTTAAAAAAGCAAAAACTAAAACACTAAAAAAACCCTTCAAGAGATAAGTATCTCTGACCAACAGATAATTTCTGAACCCACCCACAAAACATAATCCACTTCTTTGGGCCAAACTACCAATGACTAAACCAGCGAAAAGCGAAAGTAAAAAAGGTGCATGGCCAGTCGGAGTTAAATAAATGAAACTTGGTTTAATTGCCACAAGTAATAAGAGTATCACTGCTAGGAAAGGTAAAATGAATCCATTAAAGTTATTTAAGCGTTGACTTCTACCGAGAGTAAAACCTTGCTTAAGCAGTTGTGTTCCCAGAAAAGCACCAAAGATTAAACCGAAAAGTCCAGCAATTGCGGTCGGGTCACCCCCGGCTAAACGCAAGGTCATTCTCGTTGGACAACCGAGAAAGATAAGTGCCCCGAACATTACGAACATTCCGATAAGAAATCTTAAAATTGGTGAAGAACCACCTTCAGAACGAAAATCTTTCCGCAAGGAAGAAATGATAAATGCACCGAGAATAAATCCTAAAATTTCCGGACGGAAATAGCGCAACTTTTCTACCTGATGCAAACCTAAAGCACCAGCGATATCTCTTAAAAAACAGGCGAGACAGACACCCATATTTGGTGGATTGCCGTACTTAACCAAAATTGCTGCAGCAATTCCGAGGACAGCACCAGTGACAACAATCAAATTATTCTTTAGTGATTTCCACATAGTAGTCATCTCCTTTTTTTTCTACTTTCACCTGACAACCTTGACTTTTTGCATAACGACTCACATTTTCGCAAGAAGTAGTGTTGTCTACAATCACACTGATTTTACCTTCTTTAATTTTTTCCAGAGCTTTCTTAGTAAGAATTACCGGGTGTGGACAACCCATCCCACGAGCATCAATTTCTTCCATGACACACACCTCCTTTTGTCCGTTAGGTCCGTTTAGTCGGTTATGTCCGTTGTGTCCGTTAATTCCGTTGAGTCCGTTAATGGACTCAACCGACTAAACGGACAAAACGGTCTAAACGGGTATAACGGTCAAAACCTTATTTATTTGTTTCGTTCATTACCATTTGTTTTATTTGCCTAAAGAATATATAAAATAATCAAATAAGTCAATAAAAAAATTTAAATAAATATTTTTCAATTTATTAGATTTTTCTATAAGAGTGATTAATGATTTTTATGAGTGAGAAAATTCTGAAAAGCCTGAACTATTTTTGGTGGGCTATGCTTACGGTTGGAGAGAAGATAAAAATGTCGTTTAATGAAGAAATTATGGATTTTTAGTATTTTTAATCTCTTAAGTTTTATTTCTTCTTCTATTGCCCAGCGGGAAATAAAGGATATTCCCAGTCCTGTCTCTACCGCTGATTTAATTGCTTCGGTGCTACCTAATTCCATAATGATGTTAAGGTCTTCAAGATAAATATTTTCTTTAGCTAATGCTTCTAACATTGTCTTGCGTGTCCCGGAACCTTTTTCCCGGAGGAGAATAGGTTGTTTTTTTAAATCTTCTAAGTTGAAATTTTTTACTTTAGTTTTTCCTTGAGCAATAAGGACTATTTTATCTTTAGCAAATTGCTCATAAACTAAATCACGGTGTTTGATTTTACTACCAACTACACCGAGGTCAAGTTTCTTTTCTAATACTTCTTCAATAATTTCTTCGGTATCAGCAATTTTTAAACTGATTTTAATTTGGGGAAATTTTCTTTGGAAAGATTTTAATCTTGCGAGCAGAATATATTCTCCCGGTATAGTGCTCGCTCCGAGGGTTAATTCTCCCCGTTTTAGTCCGTTGACTTCATTCATTGCTTCCTGCACTTGACGATTAAGGTTAATTATCTTCTTTGCATATTCATTTAATATTTTTCCTTCGGCAGTTAAGAATAATTCCCGAGTTGTCCGTTGGAATAATTTTACTCCATAATATTTTTCTAAAGAATGAATCTGAAAACTTATGGTTGGTTGAGTAAGATGTAGTTCTTCAGCAGTTTGGGAGAAACTTTCATTTTCGGCAAGTTTAGTAAATATTTCTAAAGTTCTTAAATCCATTTAAAGTCTGATTACAGTGATTAAAAACCAGATTACAGTGATTATATGAAGTGTCATTGCGAGGGAGTAAAACGACCAAAGCAATCTCAATGAGATTCCTCGTTTCACTCGGAATGACTCTTCGGGTTATCTGTGTAATCTAATGTGTAGGGTTTGCCACGCACCCAGCGTGGTGCGTGGCGGAGGCGTGTAGGAATCGAACCTTACCCTCCCCTTTTATAGAGAGCACTGGTTTTGAAGACCAGGAGACCCACCAGGACCCTTCCGCCTCCCCCTACCACGAATTAACACGAATGAACTGCACGAATAGACACGAATTTATTCGTGTACATTCGTGTTTATGCAAGAACCCGCTTGTCACCGATTCTTTTAGTGAACTTAATTGTATCAAAATATTGTAAAATTGGCAAAGTATATTTTCTTGATGAATTCAAAATCTGCCGATACTCACTGACGGTAATTTCTTTTTTCTCCGAGAGATAATTTTTTAAGATAATTTTTGCTTTTTCTAAGGCATTCTGATGAATTATAAATCCTTCTTCTAACTTTATAAGCACCCCCATTTCAATTAAAGAAGAAACTATCGTCTCTATGATTTCCGGTTTACCCTGCACCAGAACGGTGCAGGGTTGAGGAATATTTTTACTTTGAGAAAGATGGATTTTGGTTTCCTCAAGTGTGAGTGGAGTGAATTCTCCTTTCAGACAAATGTTTTCAATTTCTTTTTTAATTTTTTCTTCCTCCGGGCTAAATTTTAGCTGGTGTTCAGCGAGACGGACTTTATCTTTTTCTAAGATTATTTTCTTTTCTTTAACTAATTCATTGAGAATAAAGTCAAAAATTTCTCCTCCGCTGATTTTAGTTTTTATTTCTTCTTTAGAAAGATTTAAACGGAGAGGTTGCTTCTGATGAATCTCTTGTAGGATATTGATAATTTTTTCTTTTAAGTTTTGTAGTTGCTGTTGATGGAGAACCCTTTCCGGTTTTTCTAAGCGGACAATTTTATTTTCTTGATTTAAATCGGAAAGAATATTTTTTATTTCCTCGTTAGCAAGATTACTCATTTTTGCTATTTCTTCAAGAGAAAAAATTTTATTTTGCTCACTGAGTAAAATTTGTTCAACTAATTCTTCACTACTACCCTTCTCGTAAGTGGCAAGTTTTCGTACTATTACTTCTTCTTGAAAACGTTTATGTTTTGCAGGATGAATATCAAGAATTTTGCCACCGCCGATGGTTACTAAAGGTGAATAAAGACGAAGTATGAAATGGTCATTTTTCAATACCGCTACCGGTTTTTCCAATTGTAACTGTAGATATCCTTCTTCCCCCGGTTTGAGTTCATTCCTGCCCAACAACCTTGTCCGAGCAAAATATTCACCAGTGCCAAGATATACACGCACTCTCGTCCGGTTAACGAGATGATGTGGAGTATCATCAAGCATTTGTAAGTGGACATCAAGCAAATTCGTGGGAGATAAATATCCGGGTTGAGCAAGTGTATCACCACGATTTATTTCTTCCAGTTTTATTCCCGCTAAATTGATTCCTAAGCGTTGTCCCGCTACCGCTTGGCTAATTTTTCCCTTGTGACTTTGTAGCTGTCTCACCCGTGATTTAATCCTTTGTGGTAAAACTTCTACCGGGTTATCAAGTTTAAGCGTGCCACTTACAATTGTGCCGGTAATTACTGTGCCGAATCCTTCCATTTTGAATACTCGGTCAACTGGTAGACGAAAAGGTAAAGAAATATTTTTTGTTTCGATTTCTTCAACGATTTGACTGATTATTTGTTTAAGTTTTTCTAAACCCTCACCAGTAATACCGGAAACATAAACAATTGGTGCATTTTCAAAAAAAGTATTTCTGGTTATTTCTCTTATATTTTCGGTTACTAAACCTGGCCATTCTTTATCTACTAAATCAATCTTGGTCAATACAATTATTCCTTTTTTTACGGCTAACAATTTAAGAATGTCTAAATGTTCTTTTGTTTGTGGCATTACTCCTTCATTAGCGGCGATAATTAAGAGAGCTAAATCAAGAAAACCAACCCCAGCGAGCATATTCTTAATAAAATGTTCGTGTCCCGGGACATCGATAATTTCCGCGCAAATATCATTGGGTAGATTTAGGTAAGCAAAACCGATATCAATTGACATACCTCTTTCTTTTTCTTCTTTGAGCCGGTCAGTATCAATACCGGTTAATGCCTTAATTAAAGTTGTTTTGCCGTGGTCAACATGTCCGGCAGTGCCCACAACAATGTATTTCATTGTCGCCTTTTAATTTTACCTGAGAAAACAGGACGGATCTTCCGCAAGATAATCTCCGGCATAAGCGTATGCTCTCCCCCGACAGCCACCACAAATTGTTCGATACTCACAGATGCCGCATCTTCCTTTTAAGGTTTCCTTCTTTCTCCTCAAATTATTAAATAACGGGGATGTCCTCCAAATTTCGGAGAAAGGTTTTTCTCTTACATTTCCAGCAGGAATTTCTAAGAATGGACAAGGCCAAACTTCACCGTTAGGCTTAATGTAAACAATTCCGCTGCCGGCAGTGCATCCATAAAAAACTTTTTCTACTCGTTTCAAGTAAGTGCCATTATTTTTTCCGTTTTGGCTAAGCAGGTAAGCCCAATACTGAGGTCCAGCAACCGGCTCAATAATTGTTCTAATCTTACGCTGTTTCTGGGATAAAAAGGTTAAAAGTTTCTCATTTTCTTTACGATTAAGGACAACATCTTGCAAATTTTTTCCTCTTCCCACTGGAACTAATTGGTACATTAAAAGAATATCACTTTTTTCTTTTTCCGCAAAATCAACAATCTCGGAAAGAGCAGAAAAATTATACTGCATTGCAGTTACATTCATCTGCAATGCTAAACCTGCTTTACGACAGGCTCTTATTCCCCTTAAGGCAAGTTCGAAAGCATCTTCTTTCCCACGGATATAATTCTGAACCTTACAGTCAGGGTGGTCAAAACTAATTGCTAACCCAACCACACCGTATCGTTTAAGTTCTTTTGCCATTTTTTCGTCAATCAAAGTTCCGTTAGTAGCAATCATTAAATTAAATCCCAAAGATTGACCATAAGCAAGAAGCGTAAATAGGTCTGGTCTGACCAGAGGTTCACCACCAGTAAAAACTAACATTCGGAATTCTTCAATTTTAGCAATCTCAGCGATGAGTTTCTTTCCTTCTTCAGTAGTAAGTTCATCAGGTCGTCTCCTCCCTGCTGAAGCATGGCAATGGATACATTTTAAATTACAACCAGTTGTCATTTCCCAGACCGGATGAAAAGGATATCCAATACAGCCCATCCCTAAGGAACCGTTCGCTACCGGCAGACATTTAAACCCGCTATTAAAAAGCCAGGAAGGCAATTTTTCCCATTTTATTAAGCGGGCAAAATTGAGGACACTTTGTGCTTGTCTAAAGAGTAAACTTGGTGGTTGATAAAAAGGTTTTACTTTCAATTTTTTCTGTCTCTAACTTAATGTTCTTTTCAAAAGAAAAATTACACTTAGGGTAATAAGTGTTGCGATACCGGAAGCAATTGTCCTTCCACACAAATTTTCCATTCCTTGGTGTGTTTTCCAATCCCCGCGCCAGACGGAAACCAAATTCCATCCGGAAAGGAATAATGGGATGAAAAGAAGTAAGAGAGTTATCTTAGGTACATTTAAAAAGAAGAGAGGAATGAAAAGAAGCCACATCAAAATAACCAACATATTGTAAACAACCATTGCTTGGGATTTGCCTAGACGAGAAGCGCCGGTTTCCTTACCGACAATCTTGTCTGACTCAATATCCGGAACCATATTAATGCAAAATAGAGTTACCGCTACTACCCAGGGAAGGCAAACGATGATTGGCGACCAACTGAACCGATGAACCTGAAGGTAATAACCGATAAAACCAGGAAGGAAACCAATAATAATTCCGATACAGATTTCCCCCATCCCTCGGTAGGAAAATTGAATTGGTTTTGCTGTATAAAAATAGCCGAAAAATATACCAGTAATTCCTAAGGGAAGTGTCAAAGGGCCGGTCTTGAGGTGAAAATGCAGGATTAACCCCAGAACTAAAGCCACAAGCATACAACCCAAGGATACCTTGAAGACTTGCCTCCGCGGT
Source organism: Elusimicrobia bacterium UBA5214 (assembly GCA_002412545.1). GTDB lineage: Bacteria > Elusimicrobiota > UBA5214 > UBA5214 > UBA5214 > UBA5214. The sequence continues at coordinate 16,123 of DHVG01000001.1, forward strand.
AAACTTGCTTCAGGTAAAACTCGGCTACCTCCGGTAAAACGGTTGTAGTGTCTATTAATCCGGTCTGCTTCGTAATCAAAATATTCATTGGTCAAAAAACAATTGTTAGTTATTAGAATGACAGCAACTAATCCGAGCAGAAAAACTGTCCAATTTAATGGGTGTCCTTCTGACCAGGCAAGAATTGTCCCCAGAATAAAGGGAATACTTAAAGCAGTGTGAAACGGTAAACGAGATATTCTTATCCAGGCTAAAATTTTTTCTTTACTCATTTTTTTTAAACCTCCTTATTGAAAAGCATCCACTATAATATTTACATCTTCTTCTTTGAGAGTGCGCATATCTAAAAGCAGTTCATCTTCCGAAACACGCGCAAAGATTGGTGGGTTATTTAGGCGTAATTTTTTGGCCAATTCGTCAACTTTTAGTTTCTCCGGTTTTATACTCACCAGTTTGGTAGGAATATTTTCCGTTGGCAAAGAACCGCCACCTACTTGTGAAAAACTATCTTTGATGCCAATTTTACCAATTTTTGATTTTTCCAACTCACGGGCTAAATTTTTTGTCATTTTGTCAATTTCGCTAATTGGTTTAAACATAATCTGGTAAACGGGTATTTTTTCTACTGTTTTCTTTTCGTCAAGATATAGTTTTAGGGTTGCTTCTAAACCAGCTAAACATAATTTATCAATCCGTAAAGCACGGGTAAGAGGATTTCTTTTCATTTTTGCCAGTAACTCTTTTTTACCGACAATGATACCCGCTTGCGGTCCTCCGAGGAGTTTATCTCCGCTAAAAGTAACAATATCCATACCGGCTTTAATACTCTCTTGTACGGTTGGCTCATAAGCAAAACCATATTTAGTTAAATCAATTAAACTACCGCTACCAAGGTCATCCATCACGATAATATTTTTTTCTTTACCCAGTTTTACTAATTCCTCAAGAGAAACCTCTTCAGTAAATCCAAGGATACGAAAATTTGAAGTATGCACATGTAATAATATTGTCGTGTTTTCAGTTATTGCGTTTGTATAATCTTCAAGATAGGTTTTGTTCGTCGTTCCCACTTCAATCAGTTTTGCACCACTTTTTTTCATTATTTCCGGTAAACGAAATGAACCACCGATTTCTACCAGTTGTCCTCGGGAGACAATGACTTCTTTCCCTTCAGCAAAAGTATTTAATGCTAAAAGCACAGCACCAGCATTATTATTTACCACAAAACCTGCTTCAGCACCAGTTAAAAGAGGTAAAAGTTCAGCCAGATGCATATCCCGTGAACTTCTTTTTCCACTGAGAGTTTCAATTTCCAGATTACAAAAATTATCGCTTACTGCTTGAATTGCTTCTTTTGCGGTTTCACTTAGGCAGGCGCGTCCTAAACCGGTATGCAGAATTACACCTGTAGCATTGACTGTTCTCCTTAAACTTGGTTGCATTTTTTTCTTCACCCGGCTAATAATTTCTTCAGTTAATTTTTCTACTGCGAAAGTTTCTTCTTTTATTTCTTCTTCCGGTAATTTTCTCAATTCAGTAAAATAGGAACGAATAGTATCAACCACAAGCATCCTTGGTGCATCTTCAAGCAATTTTTTAACTTTTGTTTGTTGTAACATTTCTTCGACCGACGGTATCTGTGCCAAATGACTTTTGGGATTACTCCTTCTTTTTTTCATTTTTTCCTCTTTTACTTGAACATTGATGTTCGGTTTTACCAGCGATTATTTCTAAAGCGTGCAGAAGAACCGGAAAAATAAAATCTAAATTTTCCTTTACTGCTCGTTCACTGCCAGGAAGGTTAATGATTAAAGTTTTCTTTCTTAACCCAGCCAACGCACGAGATAAAATGGCAAAAGGTGTTTTCTGATAACCCTGAATACGCATTATTTCACCGAATCCAGGTATCTCGTAGTCAATAACTCCTTTGGTTGCTTCCGGGGTAACATCACGCTTAGCTAATCCGGTTCCTCCGGTAGTAAAAATTAAATCTAATTTATCTTTATCCGCCCATTGTTTAAGAAAGGATGTAATTACCTTCTTCTCGTCAGGAACAATTTCATACTTAACAACTTTACCGTTCAGTTTTTTATTAACAATTCGGTGAATTAAAGGTCCTGATGTATCAATTCTTTCTCCAGTTGAACCTTTATCACTGCAAGTTAAAATACCAACACGAATCATTTTCTCTTTTACTCTCTTTACACTTTACACCTTACACTTTCAACGATTATCCGGTTACCGACTTTTATTTTCCCACCTTGCAGAACTTTAGCAAAAATTCCTTCCTTGGGCATTAGACAATCACCGACAAGTTTTCTTATTGCACAACCTGAATGACATTCTTTACCAATTTGACTAACCTCAAGAATTATAGGCTGTTGGCTATTGGCTATTGGCTGCGGGCTGATTTTAATCCGGTCACCAATCTTTACTTTGCTCCAGTCAATACCTTCGGTAGTGATATTTTCCGCAAAATTTCCTGGTTTTACTTTAACTTTTAACTTTTCACTTTTAACTTTTAACCATTGTAGCACTCTTTCCCAACCAAGTAAACTTACTTCGCGGTTTGTGCCTGAATGAGCATCACCGACTAAACCATAGTTTTTTCTCAAAATTCCGGTATGGATATTTTTCTTAGTTGTTCCTTTTTCTTTGCTGGAATTAACCGATATAATTTTTCCTTCCATACATACACACCTAATCTCTGTAATCGTTATCAAAAAATCACTGTAATCAATGTATCTGAACTTAGGTGAAGATACTTAGATTTTTTTACCCTCAAGAACAATTTTTTCTAAGGCCTCTCTATTAGCAAGAATGAGGTATTTTTCTTTATCAAGAAGATAATCTCTTTTCTCAAATTCATTAATTGTTTTGGTGACTACCTCACGCGGGTTACCAACAAGTTCAGCAATTTCCTGATGGGTAAGTGGGAAACTAATTCTTATTCCTTCCTTTGTTTTCTTACCATACTTTTTTGCTAAGTCAAGAATTGTGTAAGCAATACGTCCAGAAACAGTCTGGGATACTAAATTTTTTATTTCTTCATCAGCGCGTCTTAGACGAGCAGATAAGGTCTGTAACATTTCAAACATAATATGCGGATTAGTTTTAAGGAAAATTTCAAAATCTTTTCTTTTTACTTTCAATAGTTCGGTATCAGTGAATGCTTCCGCATAAGCCGAGCGCTCCGTTTTATCTAATTCTGCCATTTCACCGAAGAAATCATTTTCTCTCAAAATTGCCAATATTTTTCTTCTTCCATCAGGGGCAAGTTTATAAATCTTTACCATTCCGGAAAGAATAATATAAAAAGCGTTACCATATTCTTTTTCCGTAAAGATGACGGTCTTTTTAGAAAATTTTTGTTGATGAAGGAGTTGAGCAATTTTCTTCAATTGGTTGGGACTAAGGTGTGAAAAAAGTGGCACCTCATGTAAAACTTTCAATTTTACTGACATTTTTTTACCTCCTTTCGTAAATACGGTTTATTGTATCAACCAATTCTTTAATTGATAATTGTCCATTTTTAGATTCGTCAAGAAAAGCATAAGTTAAGCAAGAACCAAAAACTGAACCGATAATTCTGGAAATACTGCCAATTTTACCAAGAGAAATACTGACAAGTGGTTTTTGAGAACATTGGTAAGTAAAACACATCAGACGGGCAACATCGTCAATATTTTTTGCATAAGTGGCAATTTTTACGATGTCCGCGCCTTTTCGTTTTGCTTCTTTTACAATTATTCCCAGTTTTTCGTTTCCCGGTGTTTCTTTGAAATTATGGTATGAGATAATTAGTGTTTTCTTTTTTCCTTTAGCGAAATTTATTACTGGCGAGATGATTTCTTTTGCTTGTAGTTCAATATCAACACCGTCAACAAAAGGGATAACCTGTTTGAAAAGATTAAGTCGTTCTTTTTCACTAAGAATATGTTTCGGTGGTTTAAAATCAGTTTCTTCTTTCCGACGAATGGTAGCAAGAAGTGGGAGAGTTGTTTTTTTTCTCAAATCTTTTATTGTCTCAATAAGAAAATTAGGTTCTAAATTATCAAAACGGTCAATCCGAAGTTCCAAAATATCAATAGTTGTATTGGTTACTTCTTTAAGAAATTTTTCTCCCGGAATAACCCCAACGATATGCGTCTTTTCTCCAATTTCTAAGTTACCCAATTTTATCATTTAAACTTTCCCCGATACTTTTAACTTTCCACTTGATTAATCACTTCAGGTAGACTCCGTAGAATATCTTTACCGGGTAGACATTGTTTCATTTCTTTAAGTACACTATAAGGAATTTTCAAACTACCAATAAGCGATGTTTTTTTATCCATCTCACCATGAAAATCGCTACCACCAGTCATCAATAATCCTTGCTTTTTTGCCAGAGAAATAAGTCTCCAATTGTGAGAAGAGGAATGTTTACTATGCCAGACCTCAATTCCTCTAAGACCAAAGGAAACAAGTGGAGAAATTATTTCTTCAAGAGCGGTAAAATAAGGATGAGCAAGAATGGGTATACCACCAAGATGAATAATTAATTCAATTGCTTCTTTTGGTTTAAAACAAATTTTTTTCACATAGGCTGGTTTCCCGTAATCAAGATAAAGTTGAAATGCTTCCGTAATATTTGAGACGTATCCTTCCTTTATCAAAGCACGAGCAAAATGTAATCTCCCGAAAGAACGCTCTTCCTTAGAAATATTTTCCAGAATTTCTGGATTGAGTTTTATTCCTAATTTTACCAATTTTTCATAAATTAGACGAGCTCTTTCTTTCCTTTTTTGACGAAAAAAATGTAATTTTTCCTGAAATGCAATATCTTTCCAATCAATATAATAACCAAGAATATGTATTTCTTTACTCTTTAGTGAAGATTTATCTCCGATAGAATTTTCTATCTCAGCCGAAAGTTCAACTGCGGATACGATTTCAATGTTTACTTTTTTTCCTTCTTCAATCGCTTCGGGAATACCTGAAGTAGTATCATGGTCAGCAATCGCAATTGCGGTGAGGTTGCGTTTTGATGCATAATTAACGATTTCTCCTGGAGAAAGTAATCCATCAGAATGATAACTATGAATATGTAAGTCAACGAATTTTTCTTTACTCATTACTTAATCACTTAATTACTTATTCACTGTTTTAATAGCGGGCAACCCCGATGTAACATCGGGATGACATCGAACTTTGCCCCGCACCTTTTAATTCTTAAGCGGGCAACGGGATTTGAACCCGTGACATCGAGCTTGGGAAGCTCGCGTTCTACCACTGAACTATGCCCGCATTTGTAAAGGTGCGGGATACCACTGTCCGCCACTCCTACCTCGGCGGATCCGCCAACGACTCAGTGGCGGAAATTACACCCGCATAGTTTTATTATTTTATTTGTTTAAATTATTTTTGTCAACCCCGCACCTATAGTAGATATATCTTTTGCCTGTCGCTAAAAAATATTCTTTTAATTGTCAACTAACAAGTTTTGGTGGGTTCGCTTTTTAAGGAAAAATTTATCAAATGCAAAAGATATAACGACAGGCATCTACTATAGGTGCGGGGTCAACGCCATTAGAAATTTTTTTGCTTCTCCTTTAGTTTTGATTTTACCTTCCGCTTGTGTTTCTTCAAGCAGATGTAATAATTCTCCTACTTTCGGTCCGGGTGGAATCTGACAAATTTTCATTATTTCGTAGCCATTAAGTAACCTCAGTGGTGTAATCTTTTTTTTCTCTTCGTAATATCGTCTTAGAATTTCTAAAATTCTTCTATGATGTAACTTTATTTCTCTTGGTTTTTTGCTAATTCTTAAATAGGAATAACGGTCAGCAAGAGAAAGAATTAGTAAATCTATACTTTCTTTTCCTAAATCGCGGAAATAACGATAGACCGCACGGTTGCTAACTTCCGGTAATTGGGTCAGATTGCCCGGACGCATATGCTGGTCAATAATTTTTGCAGCAATATTTATTTCTTGCCGACTGGAATGTAATCGTTTAAATATTTCCTTGGTCATCTTTGCCCCTTTCTCTTCATGACCAAAAAAACGCATTCTTTCTCCTTCTCTTCGGGCAGTGTGTGGTTTTGCGACATCGTGGAAAAGAACAATGAATTTGAGTAATATTTTTCTTTCTGTTTCGTTAATTTTTCCTGAAAGATGATTAAAAATCTTGTTGTGGTAAGGAGAAAAGAATTTCTCCGGTTGTTTTAACATTTTTTCATACATTCCTAAACTTTCTAATGAATGTTGCCAGAGTCCTTTTGGATGAAAATAAAATTCGCGTGCTGATTTTTTCATTGTTTGAATTTCGGGAAAAATATACCTAAGCAGATTTACTTTATTATCCATTTCGTGAATAATTTTGGTTGAATCGTCTATAGCGAATATCTTGTAAAGTTCGTCACGAATACGTTCGCGAGCAGGGAGGATGACCAGTTTTGCTTTTTTCTTAATTAGCGCGAGTGTTTTTGTTTCAATTTTAAATCCTAATTTAGCACGAAAACGAAACGCACGAATAAGACGCAGAGGGTCAAGGTCAAAAATTTCGTCACTTATTTCACGAATAATTTTCTTCTTTAGGTCACTTATTCCATTATAGGGGTCAATGAGATTTCTCTTGTAACCTATAATCTGTAACCTGCCTGTCCGCCGAAGCCTTGGCGAAGGCGGGTAACTTGTAACTGGCAAGGCAAGGGCGTTAATGGTAAAATCACGGCGAGAAAGGTCCTCTTTGATATTTTTTCCTTGAATTTGCGAAAAGTCAAAATGATACATTTTCCCATTTTTTTTCAAAACTACACGATAAATTTTATTCTTTTCATCCAAACGGACAAAACTTGCTTTAAATTTTTTTGCAATTGATTGGGTAAATTTTTCTACTCCTGCAGAAGTTACAAAATCTAAGTCATTATTTGGTATTTTTAAAAAGTAATCTCTTAGAAAACCACCTACCAAATACAAATGACGATTTTGTTTTTTTGCATAAATGGCTATTTCTTTGAGTAAGTTTTTAATTTCCTTCCTCATTCTTTTTCAAATGAAGATCTAATTGGTGTTTCATCAATCGCCGCAATTCTTTTTTGGCAATTTTACCGAGTGCGGTCTTTGGTAGTTCTTCACCAAAAATAACTTCTTTTGGTACTTTGTAAGAGGCAAGTTTTTCTCGGCAGGAAGCAAGTATTTCTTTTTTGATTGATTCTTTAGCACGGTATGCTCTTTTTTTAAGAATACAGTATGCTTTAATTATTTCATCACCGGTTCCGTCGGGAATACCAATCACTGCTGTTTCCGTGACTGCCGGATGGCGGAGAATTACATTTTCAATTTCGCAAGAGTGAACATTTATCCCTTTGACAATGATTAAATCTTTTTTTCGGTCAAGGATATAAATATATCCATCGGAATCAATTTTTGCCACATCACCAGTGCGTAACCATCCCCCGGGAAGAATAGTCGCAGCGGTATCTTCAGGAAAATGGTAGTATCCTTTCATTACATTATCACCTTTTACACAAAGTTCACCCTCTTGCCCAAGTGGTAAATCTTTTCCGTCATCATCAATTATTTTTACGCTTACTCCAGGGATGGGTAGTCCGATAGACCCGGGTTTGGATTTGCCTAAAGGATTCATCGATACAACTGGACTCGCTTCGGTTAAGCCATACCCTTCCAATAGAGGGATACGGAATTTTTTTTCAAATTTAGTCAAAACTTCTACCGGTAAAGCAGCAGCACCGGAAACACATAATCTAATTGGACTCAAAAAACGAACAAAAGAAGGTAAACGGTCTAAAGCAACAAAAACTGGCGGCACGGCAACAAAAATTGTGACTTTATATTTATAGATTGTTTGGAGAACTCTAGTGAAAGGATGGATTGATTCACAAACTACCGTTGTTAAGCCGGTAAGTAAAGGCAAAAGCACACATACTGTCCAAGCAAAAGAATGGAACATCGGGAGGAGACAAAGAATACGGTCATTTTCTTTAAGTTCAATAGTTTGCTGAGAAGAAATAACATTAGCTAAAAAATTTTTATGGGTAAGCATTACACCTTTTGGTTTCCCTGTAGTTCCGGAAGTATAAATGATGGAAGCCAAGTCATCTTCGGTTACCTCGGTTGTTCTTAGATATTCAGTATCAGTTTTTCCTTCGTGAATAGATAACAATTCTTCAAAAGAGAGAATTTCGTCTTTGAGGTAATCACCTCTTCTTTTCAGTAAATCAGTATAGATAAAATATTTTAAATACGGTAATGTATCTCTCAATTTTACGATTCGGTCACCGAAATGTGAATTAGTAACCAGGACTACTGCCTCTGAATCATTAAGAATGTAGGTTATTTCTTCCGGCTTGAGCAGAAAATTTATTGGCACAGCAATCGCACCAATTTTTGTTGCTCCTAAATAGGCAATAACAATTTCTGCCGAGTTACGCATAAGGATACCTACTTTGTCCCCTTTCTTTATTCCTAATTGGAGAAAAGCAGAAGCAGAAGAATCTATTTTTTCTTTCAAATTACGATAACTAAACAGACGTGCTTTACAAATTAGTCCTACTTTTTCGGGATGGAGTTCGACAATTTCTTCAAATTTCTTGTTTAAGTTCATATTTTTTACCTCACAGTATTTGACAAGTTATCTTTGGTAAAGAATTGAAGAGTTTCTCTGTATATTTATCTTTGGGTTTTGTAAGGATTTCTTCGGGTTTACCTTCTTCAATAATGTTTCCTTGATACATTACCAATATATAGTCAGCAAGAAAAGTTACTATACTTAAATCATGAGTTATAAAAATATATGATATACTGAATTTTTGTTTCAAGTCAAGTAAAAGATTGAGTATCTGTGCTTGGATAGAGACATCTAAAGAAGAAACCGGTTCATCAGCAATGATTATTTCCGGTTGCATAGCCAAAGCACGAGCAATACCGATTCTTTGTCTTTGTCCGCCGGAAAACTGGTGTGGATAATCGGAAAGAATATTTGTCGGCATTCCTACTAGGTTTAATAATTCTTTTATTTTTTCAACCTGTTGCCTGTTACCTATTACCTGTTCCCTGGTTCTAATCGCTTCTGCAAGAATTGTGCCAATAGACAGGCGAGGATTAAGTGAAGCAAAAGGGTCTTGGAAGACCATTTGTATTTTTTTTGCACGTTCTTTGCGCGTAAAATTTTTTATATTTTTATCTTGAAGGAATATCTCGCCACTATCCGGTTCAATTAAACCAACAACAATTTTACCAAGCGTAGTTTTCCCACTTCCCGATTCGCCGACTAAACCTAATACTTGACCTTTGTTTAAACTTAAAGAGGCATTATCTACAGCGATGACTCTGCCGATTACTTGGCGTAAAAGTTTACTTTCTATCGGGAAAGATTTTCTTAAATTTTTCGTTTCCAGTAACATATAATTTAATTGTAGAGAAAACAACTTACTTTGCGTTGGTTAACCAAAAGTAACTTTGGTTCATTAGATAAACAAATATTCATTCTTTTTTCACAACGTGGATTAAATTTACATCCGGGAGGTAAAGAAAGCATATCGGGAACTTGTCCGGGAATAGCCGATAAGCGGGAAGGTTTTTCCCCTTTCTTCGGCAAGGAACGAATTAGCGCCTGCGTGTAAGGATGTAAAGGTAAAGAAAAAATCTTTTTAACTTCACCTTCTTCAATAATTTCACCGGCATACATCACTATAACCCGGTCAGTATATTCACAAATTATACCAAAATTATGAGTAATTAAAACAATAGACATACTTAATTCTTTCCTTAAAAATTTTAGAAGTTCCAAAATTTCCTTTTGGGTAGTGACATCTAAAGCGGTAGTTGGTTCATCAGCGATGATGATTTTCGGTCTTGTAGAGATAGCCATTCCAATCATTACTCTTTGTTGCATTCCACCAGAAAGTTGATGGGGATAAGAATTATATACTCTCTCCGGTTCCGCTATCATCACCTGTTTAAGAATTTGGATAACCTTCTCTTTGATTGGTAATTGGTAATTGGCCCGTCCTCCGCAGTCCCTCCCGCTTTGCTTCGCAAAGCGAAGCAGGGGGGACGGAGGATGGATAATTGATAATTGGTGAATTCTTATTACTTCGGCAATCTGTTCTCCGATTCTAATTACTGGGTTGAGTGAAGTAAACGGGTCTTGGAAAACCATTGCAATTTTTCCGCCACGAATTTTTTCCAATTCTTCCTCCGATAATTTAAGAATATCTTTATTTTCCGTTATCCCTGCCTCGCCGGCAGACGGGCGTTTTCCGTTATCCGTTTCTCTAAAAAGTATTTCCCCGCTAGTAATTTTCCCTTCATTAAGATTAATTAGTCGTAATATTGCTAGGGCTAAAGTACTCTTTCCACAACCCGATTCACCGACGATACCTAAGGTTTCATTTTCGTTTATTTCTAAAGAGACATTTCTTACTGCTGGAATAACTCTTTTTCTTCGGTAATATTCAACTGACAAATTTCTTATCTCCAATATCTTTTCGTCCATTTTTCTCTCACAGATTACGCGGATTTTACCGCGGATTACGCAGATTTACTAATTTTGTAATTCATGATTCATAACTCATACTTCATCCTTCAAAAGTCCTTGGGTCAAAAATATCGCGCAATCCTTCACCAAGTAGATTATAAGCAAGTACGGTAATTAAAATCGCTAATCCCGGGAATACAGATAACCACCAAGCAAGATAAATGTAATCTTTTCCACTGGTGAGAATATTTCCCCAGGATGGCGTCGGTGGTTGCACACCTAAACCTAAAAAAGATAACCCGGATTCAATCAAAATCGCGCTACCTACACCAAGTGTTGCTGAGACAAGGACTGGTGCTAAAACATTTGGTAGAATATGCACGAACAAAATCCGTATTGTGGATAACCCTAAAATTTTTGCTGCCGAGATAAATTCTCTTTCTTTAATACTTAAACATTCACCACGCACTAACCGTGCCAAACCTGGCCAGGAAGTTAAACCAATCACAATCATTACATTGTAAATATTTGGCTCAAGGAAAGCAATTACCATTAAAATTAAAAAGAATGCCGGGAAACAGAGCATTATGTCAACAAAACGCATTAAAATTAAATCTATTTTTTTAGCGAAATATCCAGAAATTAGACCGATAATTGTGCCAATAATTATGGCGATACCAATGGCAACGAATCCTACAGTTAAAGAAATTCTTGTTCCATAAATAATTCTTGAGAATACATCTCGTCCAAGGTCATCGGTACCAAACCAATGTTCTTTGGAAGGTGAAGAAAGACGAGCAAGCAGATTTTGTTCTAAAGGATTGTAAGGAGTAAGTAAAGGAGCAAAAATTGCTAAAATAGTCAAAAATAAAATTATACTTAATCCGCTTAAAGCTAACTTATTTCTTTTTAATCTACGCCAATATATTTTCCACATCTTATTTAAATCCCGTTTTGTCCGTTACTTCCGTTAATTCCGTTTAGACCGTTAAGACCGTTCAGTCCGTTTAGTCCGTTGATTCCGTTTTGTCCGTTAACGGAATAATAGAAATAACGGGCATAACGGACTTAACGGACATAACATCCTAACGGTAACGGATTCTTGGGTCAACATAAGCATAAGTTATATCGGCAAGAAAATTACCGAGTAAAGTTAAAAATGCCGCAATCGTTCCGACCCCCATCACTACTGGATAATCCCGTGCCATTATTGCTTCATAACCGAGTCGTCCCATCCCGGGATAAGAAAAGATTGTTTCAAAAATGAAACTGCCACCAATTAAATCCGGTAAAGATAAACCTAAAATTGTTACTACCGGAATTAAAGCATTTCTTAAAGCATGTTTAAAAATTACCTGTTTTTCCGGTAATCCTTTTGCCCGGGCAGTACGGATATAATCCTGATGAATCACTTCTAACATACTTGCTCGTGAATAACGTGAGAGTCCGGCTAACCCAGTAAATCCAGAAATAAAAACCGGTAAAATTAAATGTTTGACAATATCCCAGGTTCTACCCAAAAACGATAAGTCATCCCAATTTAAAGAACGTAAACCCGAAATTGGTAAAAGTCCGAGTTTTATTCCAAATAAAATCATTAACAATAAAGCTAACCAAAATGTTGGCACGGAAAAACCAAGAAAAACAAAAACTGTCATTCCTTTATCAAATAAAGAATTCTGTCTTATTGCTGAATAAATACCAATCGGTAAAGCGAAAGAAAAAATTAAAAGAAGAGAACTGATATTCAAAAGTAAAGTTGCTGGTAAACGTTCAAAAATTTTTTTGCTTACCAGACGGTCATCTTTGAATGATTTACCAAAATCTAAACGGGTTAACCGTTTCAGCCAGTTGAAATATTGCACATACCAGGGTTTATCTAAACCGTATAGAGTTTTCAATCTTTCTCTTGCTTCGGCACCAACCTTGACTTGCATTTCAGTAACCAAGTCCGTTGGTTTACCCGGCGCAAGATGCATCACCAAAAAAGTAATCACGGTTATCCCGATAACTAAAGGAATCATCAAAAGCAAACGCCGAAGAATATAACCAATCATTGAAAACAATCCTTATAAACGCTAATTGCTATAAATATTCGTATCCATTCGTGTATTTACTTATTCGTGTAATTCGTGCGTCCTAAATCAGAATTCTTCTTTAATCCAAACCAAAGGGTCTACTGCTTCACCGTGAATATATAAACCCCAATGTAAATGCGGCGCAGTAGCCAGACCCGTATCGCCGACTTCACCGATTTTATCTCCTTTTTCCACAACTTGTCCGGATTTAACTGCGAGAGAAGAAAGATGATAATAGACCGTGCATACACCCTGTCCATGGTCAATGATTACCGTATTCCCTTGGAGATTGAGTTGGGTAGCGAGGATGACGATACCCCGGTTAGGAGAAAACACACTGGTATAAATTTTTGTGGAAATATCTATCCCTTTATGAAAATTTTCAGTAGAACGGTGCACTCCGTAAACACTGCTGAATTTCCCGCTTGTAGGAAGGATGAATTTTCCTTGCCATTGTTGTTTTTCACTAACAGTTTTTAAAGTATTCAGGATAAGTTCCCGTTGTTTTTCATTTTCCGGTAGATTATACAAGTCCGTTTTTTCCCGAGGGAAAGCAATTCTTTCTTCTGGAAATTTTTTTGCTCTAACCTCAATCAAATGTTTTCTCTCTGTTTCTTGCGGGATGGATACCAGAAGCTCATTTTTACCGGGGTTGATATTCGCGGGAATCGGGAGTAATGCTCTCGTTGAACCTTCTCCGATAGGCAAAATTGGGTATTCTCCGCCGTTCCAGAAACATTTAATCGGTTCGGTCGTCCCCAAACTCTGGACTACTTTTACCGAGAGCGTATCCCCGGGATAAAAAAAATCTTTATTGAAAAAGATTTCAACTGCCGTAATTGTACCTGAACAAAGAAAATAGGAAAGGAAAATTAAACCAACCAATTTTAGATTATTTTTTTGCATTATTCTTCATCAATCCAAACAAATATTTTGCATTTTTCGTAGTTATTTCGTCAAGTTCCTCTTTGTTCATTTTACGAATTTCAGCAATTTCTGCAAGAATATATTTAAGAAAAGACGGTTCATTCCGTTTTCCGCGCATTGGTTGAGGTGCTAAATAAGGACAATCAGTTTCAATCAAAAGTCGTTCCTGAGGAACCTCGCGGGCGACTTCTTTTGCTTTAGTTGCTTTGGGAAAAGTAACCGGTCCGGCTAAAGAAATATAAAATCCCAGGTTAAAAAAATCTCTCATCTCGTTAAGATTTCCGGAAAAACAATGCATTACTCCTTGATTAACTTTTTCCTCTTTGATAATTTGCAAAGTATCGGCAGTTGCTTCCCGGGAATGGATAATTACCGGTAAGGTATGTTCTTTGGCTAAGTTTAACTGTTTCCGGAAAATTTCCTTTTGTATTTCTTTCGGAGAATTGAGGTAATGATAATCAAGACCAATTTCACCGAGAGCGACAATTTTTTCCTTTTTCAAATATCCCCGGATTTTCTCAAGAATCTTATTCTTTACTGCTTCCTGGGCATTATGCGGATGAATTCCGAGAGCACCGTAAAGAGAATCATATTTTTCCAGTAAGAGAAGAAATCCTTCTATCGGAGTGTCCAAATCCCAGATGGTTAAGATTTTTTCTACCCCGTCTTCCTGCGCTGAACTAATCACTTTACCCAGATCGTTGGCAAATTGTTTATCACTTAAATGTGTATGAGTATCAAACATGTTTACGCAAAAACGCTAAATTGAGACACTAAAACACTAATTTGGCGGAGATTGTTTTGAAAGAAATTATCTTTTCTTCCATCGGAGATAATCGGTAATGATTTTCTGATGGTCAAAAGCAAAATTCTCCGGCAAGTTTCTTTCATTAAATATTTTTAAACTTTTCGCATCGCTATCTGCTTTTGGTTTACCCACCCCTTTCGCGACAAAGACCGTAGTAATCGTATGAAATCGCGGGTCACGGCCGGGTTCGGAGTAAGTATGGAACTGGACTAAATTTTCTATATCTAATCCGGTTTCCTCTTTCGCTTCCCGGATTGCTGCAGTTTCTAAACTTTCACCGCAGTTGACAAAACCACCCGGGATTGCCCAGCCGTAAGGCGGATTTTTACGTTCAATTAAAATAAAACCATTATCAATTTCAATAATTATATCAGCGGTCGGAACCGGGTATTTACCCCGTTTCCTTTGCCGGTATTCCAAATATTCCTTATTTTTGTTTTTCATTCTTTTTCTCTTTGCCTTTTCCTTTCATCGGCTCAATAGTAACTTCGCGCATCACTACTTTTTCCAACGGGTTATCACGTGCATCTCTTGGTTGATTAACTATTTTATCTACTACTTCCATTCCTTCAATTACCTGACCGAAAACCGTATATTGCCGGTTAAGGAAAGGTGCGGAAGTGACACAGATAAAAAATTGACTCCCAGCAGAATCTGGATGTCGTGCTCGTGCCATTGAGACGGTTCCCCGCAGATGTGGTCGGGAATTAAACTCTGCTTTGATTGTGTATCCGGGTCCACCGGTCCCGTCATTTTTCCGGTCTTCATCCTTAGAGTTTGGGTCGCCGCCTTGAATCATAAATCCCGGGATTACCCGATGAAAAGTTGTTCCGTCATAGAATTTATCCTGAGCAAGTTTTTTGAAATTAGCGGTATGGTTCGGTGCATCTTGCTCAAAAAATTCAAATTTAATCACTCCAAAATCGGTCTTAATTACCGCAATCTCTTTCTCCTTAGCAAATAGGAATGTCGTAAAACCTGAAAATACTACCAGAAAACTAAGCAAATTTTTTATAAACTTTCTCCTTCTCTCCCGGACAATTTTTAATTCCCTTCTATGCCTATTCCCTATTCAATATTTATCCCAGCGTAGCCGACCCTTCCACCTACGCTAAAGCTTCGGTGGACAGGTAAGGGTCGGCTACCTCTACCTCTCACCACGGTTAATGGATTGAACCGTTTTTTAATTCCCTTCAGGGTGCCTTCAGCCCTGAGGCTTCAGGCCGAAGGGAATCCTCTATCCCAATTTTTTCCCTTTTCAACTTTTCACAATTTTTGATTAGTGTCCCCTTTTCCTATCAACTTTAATTATTTTTTAACTTGTCCTTTATCAATGTTTCCAATTCCACAATAATCTTGCTATATTCAATAAGATTCGGCACTTGGTTTTTTAACCGGATATCCCAGTTTTTTTCGTAATTGGACTTTTTTATCGCTCCAAGCAAATTCGGTAAATAGATATCTGTGCCATATTTCTTCTTAAAAACATTTTTCACTACCGGTATTTTTATTTTTACTTTTAACAAATACCATAAATCCCAGAGGTCACGCGGTTCATCCACTACATCCAGTAGTCGTCCAATTTTTTCAGCAACAATTGATTCTAAATCGTAAGTATTTAGGAATGCTTTTAGATTTGTAAAATCTGGGAAAGAAAAGGTCAATTTTCTTCTCCGTGAAGGCGGGATGGAATCCTCTTCAATAATATCTACTTTTACTTCTTTTTCTAAACGAATTTCTGGAACAACATCATAAGAAACAAATAACTGGAGATGTCCCTTTTGGGGAAACAAAAATCTCTGTCCCAATACTACAGGGAAATCCCTTCTAACCTTTTCCAAAATTTGTTCAAATTTCTTGGTAAAAATAGTTAAACTACTGAGGGAAGACACAACAAAATCAAGGTCTTCCGAATAGCGGAGGTCAGAAAAATAGACTTTTTTCAATGCTGTCCCACCACGAAAGATAAAGTATTTTTGAAAAAAATTGTCCCGTTCTAAATAACTAAGTAAAAGTTCAATTAAATAGTCCTTCTCAATTGTTTCTTCCGGAATACCTTTTTCTTCTCTAATTTTCTGAATAAATCTATAATCAATCATGGTTTAATAGGAAATAATTTTCCTAATCTGTTCTCGCCCGACATTCTCAATCAGACGCCATTTGTTCTTCTCTACAACTTTTTTCTCAATTGTTGGGTCAAATAAATCATAGCGCTTCCGAATAAACTTTTTTAGTTCAATAATTACATCTTCTTTCTTTATATCCAAAAGTTCCAGAATGTATCCTAATCTTTTTGCCACTACATTCTTATTGTATTTTCTAACATATTTTATCAAACGAGTAAAATTTATTTTTTCTTTAACTAACCATATCCCCTTGGCTATTTCTGACATTCCACCACAGTACTCTGGATGAGCAAGAGCATCAATAATCGTCTTTTCCATATCTGAAATTTTCACTTTTTCGGTTTTCGTTATCCATACTTCCTTTACCCCCCAAATATATTTTTTATTCACATAGACAAAGGAAAATTTTTCTACCATTGCTTGCGGGACAGGTTGTCTTTTTGGTGTAACCACAAATATCTTAAAAATTGGTTGAGTAGTCATTCCCCAGTATTTCATTGCACTATAAAAAGCAATGTAATAATTTGGAGAATTGACTATTTCTCTTCCGGCTACATACCAGTTACCAATATATTTGTCTACGGAACCGAGTTCTTGAGGAATAATAATATACTTACCTTTTTTGAGACGATAAACGATTTTCCTTTTCACCAAATCAAAAACCAATTTTGCTGCTGTCTCCGGAGATGTTCGGTGAATACGAATAACATCATCAAGGGCAAAAACCGTCCTATTCTCATCATAAAGCTGAGTGATAAGTTTAGCGCTAATCTTCCCTAAGGTTTTCATTTTTTTCAACTATTTGTGTAATAAATATTACTTGTTAAGTAATATATTATACACATTTGGTAGAATTTGTCAAGACCCGTATATAAAATTTTACGGGTCAATAATTTGCGAAAAGTTTTTTTACTTTTTATCTTGGCTAGCAATTTTATTCAGCGGTAGGATTTTTTCTAAAAATCTTTATCCAAAAATTTTTTTAATTCCCTNNCCATTGTCAAATTTCCCGACCTAACTCCATATCCCCCACGAATAAGCAGGACTTAAGTCCCTGCCTACGCTTTTGTATCCTTGACAAATATTTTTTCTTATGATAAAATTTATCTCGGAGGTGAACAGAATGCAAACATCTACCTTATCCTTGTTAGAAGTTGAACGTGCAATAAAAAAGTTTGAACCCGAAAAACAAAGAAAATTACTCGTCAGATTACCCCGTCTGCTGAAAATCAAACTTGAAGACCTTGAACTTTTGAAACTTGCAGAACAGTCCTTTAAGTTCTGGGAAAACAAAGAGGACTCCATCTATGACACTCTTTAATTCAGGTGATGTCGTTTTGATCGGTTTTCCTTTTACTGATTTATCTGGTTCTAAACAAAGACCGGCGGTTATAATTTCATCTAATTGGTTCAATAAAAAAGGTACCGATGTTATTCTTGCTGCTATCAGTTCGCATATCCCTCCAAAGTAGGTTTACCCAAACAATCATTCATTAAGGTTGGCAAAATAATAACACTTGACCAACGATTAATTAGAAAAAAGTTAGGTCACCTACCAGTTGAAACACAATCACGCATTAGAAACATCCTCCTGAAGGTTTACATTTAAAATTCCT
>DHVG01000001.1:34202-400629 GCA_002412545.1 Elusimicrobia bacterium UBA5214
TAAGGGTCGGCTACCTCTTTTCGGTCACAGTTGTCAAGTAGCGTACCCTTTTCCCATTCACTCAACCCGATTTTTCTTTCCCCCCGGACAATTTTTTAATCCCCTTCAGGGTAAATCCTTCAGGGTGAACCCTCCGGCACGATTATTTTACAGAGGAAATTTAAATTATAATTGCGATATTCCACCAATCATTGAAATCGGTTATGATTTTTTGTTTTTCTGAATCCTCCTTAATTTTACTTAAAAGAGTGGCTTTTTGCCCTGCTTGATTAAAAGAAGTTCCAAGTGTCCATACTTGGTCTTGGTCTATGATATAAAATCTGTCGTGAGATTTATCTGATTTCTTCACTTCGATAGTTTTCTTCGGGAATTGTTTCTTAAAAGCTTCCAATCTCTGCTGGAATAATCCTTTAGTTTGATTTGTTAAAAGTTTTATTTCATCAGCGGAAACTTCTGTCAACTCTTCAATAATTTTTTCATCCATATAAGCGTCAAATATCCAAAGAGAATTTTGTGCTTGTCTTATAACTCTTGCAAGGTTTTTTTGAACATCAAGATAACTATTTTCTGAAAAATACATTTGTTCAGGAAGACTTTCTTCCATTTCAATACTCAATTTTAATTCCTCTATTGCCATTTGTACTTGACTTTTCATTATTTTAAATGCTGGTATTAATGTGGAATCATTTAATTCTAAATTAAACTTATATGAATTTTGAATAAAATCAATATAGTATTGTTCGTTGAATTTCAATAACGGTGCAACTTTATTTGCCCAGTTTGATACTTTATCACAAGTTCTAAATCCACCTTCACCCCGTAACAAAGAAAATAATTCTTCTAACTTTTTAAGTAATAATTTCTTATCCATTTTTATAAACAAGTACGACTCAATCTAAAATTATTTTTTCTACTTCTTGTTTGGCTTGTTCAAGAATTTGTTTTGCTTCTTCTTGAAGTTGTTTTGCTTTTACTTGACGACTTTTCACTTCTTCAGCAATTTTGTTTTGGGTCCCAATTGGTGGAGTAGGAATTTTAATCAATCTAACATCATCGGGTGACAAATGTTTGTTTGTTGCTCCTGTTATTTCTCTTAACAATTGATATTGGCCACAATTTGATAAAAGAAACGCTTGTACATAATATGGATTAAAATTATTGTTTGTTTTAAATTTTACCATATCGCCTCCAAGATAAAATTCTTCTTTAGAATTCCACAGACCAACCTTCCCAATTGTTGCACCGGTGATTACTACAATTACATCATCTTTGTTAATTTTGTGTTCTTGACTAAAAATATTTTTTGCTGTTGTGTATTCATCTAAGTCCATTAAACCATTTTTTAAAATATTTCTTATTTGTAATACCTTAACGTCTCCATCTTTTTCTTCATCACTCGGTAGTAATCCCTTAACCATATTACCTTCAAAAGTATCTTTCAATTCATTGATTTTATATTTTCCATTTCTTGTTGACTTTTCAATTTCTTTAAACTTTGGTTGATAGTAATAAGCGTCTGCTCTGTTGCTTTCAACCTCATCAGCATTAACAACATAACACATTTTATCTTTTAATTCTGGAAGTTTTATTCCTAATTCATCAAGCACATAATTATTTACTGAATCTAAAAGTTTTTGTGCCTCTGTCTCTTTTTGTTTTTTTTGATGATAAGCAGATTGCATAATGTTAACGATTTGGTTTTGTGTTTCAAGGGGTGGAATTGGAACCATGATTGATTTTATATCTTCAGTTGTAATTTTTGTTTGAACCTGCCCACTTATTTTTCTAATCAACTGTACTCGGCCGTACTTAGAAGACAAAAATACTTTAAGATAGTTTGGTGTGACTTCTTTTAAATTTTTTATAGCAATAAAATTCGCACTGATAATCCCGCCATTAAAGAAATCAGTTATCTTTACAACTAAACCTAAAGTTCCTCTTTGTGAAATCACTAAATCTCCTTTTTTTATCTGGTAGGATTCTAACCTTTTGGCTAAATCTTTGGTTATATAAGTCATTTCTTTTGATAAAAGTTCTTGATTTTCATCTATATTCGCAATTCTAACCAGAGGAACTCCGCAATCTACATAATCTTTAACCTTTATAGATGAACCAAATGGTCCACAAATTACATCTGCAATATCTTTTACCTGTATAGTTTCATATTTTAATTTTTGAATCTCTCTATAAAGTCTATTAAAATCAGGTCTGTAATAATAGGGGTCTAATCTTCTTTCAATTTTATCTGTCAAGACAACAAAACACTGCATATTATTGTTCCTTTACAAACTTTTTATATTCTTCGTAAATTGTATCTAAATCATTTATTCGGTCTTTTCTACCTGTAGCATCGTAACCGATATGCTCGGCAATTGCCATAAAGATAGGATATTTTTCTAATTTTTCATTATCACTTTTTCTTCTCAAAAATACTAATGATGATTTTACCCCTGCCCCATAATGAGTGAAAGCGAATTGCGGAAGTGAGACTATTGCCAAAATTTGACATCGTTCCATTATGAAATTTCTAACATATTGTAAAGATGAGTTTGTTAAAATCCCATCAGGTAGGACAATGCCAATTTTCCCTGTGCCGGGTTTGACAAAGTCAATACATCGTTCAATAAACATTATTTCTGTTTTTTGATTTTTTCTCTTAGTTTTCTTGCTCCCAAGTTCATATTGAGGTAAATAATTTTTTTCTGTATCTTTAATGGTTGCTCCAAAAGGTGGATTAGTTAAAACTATGTCAAAATGCTCCTTCTTAAAATCCTTTTTTATTTCCTGTATATCCTTAAAATTTTTCAAAGCATCGGTACTGATAATATTTGTATGTCCATCATCGTGGATAATCATATTCATCTTACAAACACGGGCAATTTGGTCATTGATTTCAATTCCATAAATATTGTTTTTAGCAAAGTCGTGCCAGATTCTCCACCCCTCTTCTTTTCCATAATCTTTTTCTGTTAATTCTCTTATAAAATCCATTGCGTTAAGCAAAAATCCACCACTGCCACAAGCAGGGTCTAAAACAAGGTCATCATTTTCTGGATTTAACATTTTAACACAGAACTGGACAATTTCCCGCGGAGTAAAAAATTGTCCCATTTTACCCATAAAAAACTCTTTCATAAATGTTTCAAAAGCCATCCCTTTTGTATCAAGGTCAATTTTGTTTAATGCTAATGATTGTAAGTGTTCAACTACGCTATAGACAATTTCTGGCTCTAATCGTATGTCTTCTTTGAAAACTTCCTCGTCTTCCTTTTTTGCTTTCTGATATATAGAATTTATTCTCTCAAAAACTTCCTTCGCTGTTTCAGAAGTACCTATTTGAAATTTGTAATATTCTCCATTTTTTGTTCCTTCCTTTTCATCTTTCAATTTGCAGAACAAGAGTTTAGAAACCTCATCAAAAGCGGTGGTCGGTGCAAGTCGTCCACCTTGCCAAACAGTATCGTGACATTTTTCTAATGTTCTAATTAAATCTTCTTTAAAAACAATTTGTAAATCAAATTTGGCATTGCCTTTGACATATTTATATTTTGGTGCTTTACCATATTTTACAGGAATATCAGAAATAACATTTTTTTCTCTTTCACTTGGTTTAAAACCAGCAACATCAAAAATAGTCCTTGTATTACCGGCAACAACACAGGCATATTTTGCTCGGAGAGAATTAGCGTTACCGAAAACTTGTTCTATTGCTTGCTTAAATTCGGCATCGGTAATTCCATCTTTTTTGCATTCCACAACTAAATATGGTTTTTTCTTTTCATCATCTTCATAAACAACAATATCTGCCTTATCTTCAGGTTTTCGGCGAGGTACAATAACTTCTAAATCAATTCTTTCTTTGGGATATTTATATTTCTTAATAAGTTCAAGATAAAAAGACATTCTCACTTGTTCTTCGGGGTCATTTGCTTTATATGTTTTATTCGGAATGAGATACAAAACACGATTTTCTCTTATTTGTATGAGTTCATCATCTTTTATTTGATAAATAAAATCATTTTTGTTCATAAATTCACCTCTCTATTTATTTTTTATTCCTCGCTTTCAACGAAGCTTCGGGGAAAGCAAGCTTCAACAATTTTTTCCGGAAAAGGTTCGGTTTTACTTACCTTACCGAAAAGATAAAATTGTGTTTATCTGCTGAGTCAAATAGAAAAATTTATTTTTTAGATAATATTTTCTCATTTCATAGTCAAGCACTGAACCTAATTTAACTGCGTAATCATTTTTTTTAAATTTTTTTATCACCTTTAGCATTTTCACCAATTTTTCTTTTTTTTCGTTTATCTTTATTCCTTGCCGGAGAAGAAATTCTATATCAAAACAATCACGAATTTCTTTGCGGTCTAATAATGCGTCAATCTTGTTTTTCATCATTTCTTCTAAAGACAAACATCGCAAAATTACTTGTTTATTAGTATAGGGAGAATAAGCAATCCTTTCCTGTCCGCCACGGCGGACTACTCTTTTTCTTATTTCGATTTTTATTTTTTTTGGATATTCCGGAGAGCCAAATTCAAACAGTAAAGTAAAATATTTGTTTTTAGAATCCGTAAGTTTATAATTTTTCTGTAAAAACTCTTTTAGTTTTTTATAATAACTATTAAAATTCACTTTCTTTATAAACCAGAAATCAAGGTCAGAAGAATAGCGTTTCATATCATAACACAAACGGAGCATTGTTCCGCCAACAAAAACTAAGGGTAAGAGAAATCCTGCATTTTTTAATTTCTCTAAAACTTCAATTTCAAAGAGTTCGTGTTTTTTTAACTCTTCCATAGTTTTTCTAAATAGACAGCTGTTCTCAAAGGATATTTCTTTACTAATTTTTTTATTATTTTTTTATCAAGTTTAGCGAAATCAATTGCCGAAAAATCCAATTCATATTTATTGAAGGAAACCAGATAAATTGCATCTAAAAACGCTTTTTCTTTAGTAGCGATAAAAAAGTTATCCAATTTAACAAAACCAAAATACAATTTGCGTTTAATTTTGGTATAACTAAACACTTGACTATCAATATCAAGTTTAAGCGTGCGATTTATTGCTATTGATTCAACAAAGTTCTGTTGTAACTGGGTAGTTATTTGATAATAACTTAAAGCGGTGGAAAGCGAAATATATGAAGGGACCTGCAGTATATTGGCAAGAAAATATAAATCTTTTTCAGTAAGTGTTTTCCATTTTTCATTTAGTATATAAAAATTTCTTTTCAAACGAACAAAAGAACCATTTTTTACATAACGGTTGCAAAGAACATTAGCCGAACGGGGATTAATGCCAAAATTATTAGCAACATCTTGGCAGGTAAAATATAACTTATTCAGTTTTTCTAATTTTTGGTAGTTCATTATTATTGAGAACAGATAATTAACAATTTTGTTAATTTATTATACTTAATAAATTATGGTTTGTCAAGAGGTAGAATAGATAAAATTTTTAGATATCTGGATAGGATTGAATTATTTTTCAGTCAATATTTTTCATTGCTGATAACTGTTCTTTGACTGATTGAAGTTGGGTACCGTAATCTTGGTCAAGTTGGTTAAGGATGGCACGCCATTCCTGTTGGAATTGTGGATTTTGTTCAACGGCAATTTTTAACTTTACTCCTTGTTTTTTCATTTGTTCCTCAAGATTTTTCATTTCTTGAGTTTGCCTGATGAAAGATTCGTATTTTTTTCGTAGATGCTCGTAAAGTTGTTTTCTGTGTTCAAGATATTCATCAAAAAACTGGTCAATTTGGGCAAAAATATCTTTTAATTTTTCTTTATCTTTTTTCAAATGATAAAGTCCTTCCATTGCCCTTAAATTCTCTTTTTTTCTTTCTTTATTTTCCGGAAGGATAATATTCCTTAAGAATACTTGGATTGCGCCTTCAATTTGCAATCGGTAATTTGCCTGTCCCGATGATACATCGGGATGGATAATTTGTAATTTTTCTTTTATTTCGGTAAGTTTAGCGGAGAGATTAAATTTAGGATTTCTCAGGTATTCACCAGCAAGTTTTGTTCCTTGTTCTAAAGCAGTATCTTTTTCAATTTCTTTTTCAGATACAGTTATCCCTTTTGCTTTTTCTAAAGCAATTTCTAAGGCTGATTTTATTTCATCCATACCTAAAAAATGATTACAGTGATTAAAGAACCACGATTACGGCGATTAAAAAGATAAAACAATCCCTTTCCAAAAATACTACTTTGAATGAAAATGTCCTTATCGCTGAAATCGGAATTTTAAAATCGCTGTAATCTATATTTATAACTCTACTACTGGACAGGTGATAGTTTTCTTCACGCCATCTACGGCTTGGATTTTGGAAACAACTAATTCACCTAATTTTTTTAAATTGTCTGCCTTCGTCCAGACAATCAGGTCATAAGGACCAACTACTGCGGAGACACATTCTACACCTTTAATCCTGGAAATTGCGTTCAACGCAGATTTTACCTTTTTTGCGGCTACTTCAATCAGAACATAGGCTTCCATTTATCTCACCTCCTATTTAAACGATTACAACGATAGTAGCAACGATTACAGTGATTTATTTCATTTATCACCATAATCGGATTTTTTTATCGCTGGTATCGTTTAGAGTTTTTTTACTAAGAATATTCTATCCTCTTTCTAATTAAAAATCAATACCAACATTGGTTATCTTCAGCGAGATAGTCACCGGTCAAAGCGAAAGCATTTGCTCGGCAACCCCGGCATTCATTTATTGAACATTCTTTACATTTGCCTTGCAGATTATTTTTATCCCTGATTTTATTTAGCACTTCAGAATTTTGCCAGATTTCGGAGAGAGATTTCTCAAGTAGGTTACCCACCGGTAAGTTAAACCGACGACAGGGATAAACCGTGCCGTCAGGCATAATACAAAGTCCATCAGTTCCGGCAGTGCAGGGTGCACCGAGAAGTTCTAAATTTGGGGAACCCCGCTCCTTTGCCCGAGAAAAGGGTGGTAATCCATGAATATGTGAGTTTTGAAAAATGTCATTATTCTGAGCAAAGGGGCGGGGTGAATTGAATTTTATCTGAAAAGCACGATAAGGCAATATTTCTTCCGGGGAAGAATTTATTCTACATAATGAAAGCAAAGTATCGGTTAAATCTTTCCATTCGTTTTTATCTAAAATCTGTTCCTCAATAGAGACACCCTGACCGAGTGGGATAAATCTTTCTATCATCAATCCATCTAATTTAAACTCTTTACAAAGGTTAAAAATATCGTCAATTTCCCGGAGATTACTTTTCATTACCGTAAACATTAGGGTTATTTGAAAATTGTTAGATTTTTTTACCGTTTCAATCGCTTTCATTGCTTTACTAAATGCACCTTTACCACGGAGATAATCATTCGTTTTCTCACTTGCTCCGTCAAGCGAAATTTTTATTTTTTTAAATTTATCTGACCCGTCAAGTTGTTGACAAACTTCTTGATTAAGAAAAGAACCGTTAGTAATCAGAGAAAGTTCGCTGATTTCGTCTTTTGCATCAAGGTAGTTAAGAAGGAGAAAAGATTCTTTTTTTAAGAGTGGTTCACCACCGGTAATGGTAATATGCATTTTTTTCTTCCACTCTTGTGCAGTGGAAAGGATATTTTCATAAATTGTTTTCAATTTTGTCCAAGGGAGGTCTTCTTTGGAGTCAAAATATTCCTGATAACAATGCCGACAACGAAGATTACAGAGATTAGTAATATGCCATTGAATATAAAATTCGTCCATTTGTTTATAGATTACAGTGATTATTAAAGGCGATTACGGTGATGACCCATTGTGTCATTCCGAACGAAGTGAGGAATCTCGGTCTTGAGATTGCCACGTCGCGGAGTTTATCCCGCACATTTTCAGAAACAAGATTATTTCGCTACGCTCACAATGACAAAATGTGCGGGGCTCCTCGCAATGACATTTTGCTGTAATCGTTTTTCTTAATCGCCGGAATCAATTGCTTAATTTTTTCTTTTACGACCAGCGGTGATATATTTTCAAGATCATTAGAAACGCAAAGATGAACATTTCGTCCTTGAGGTGACCAGATTTTTGCATTTTCTTGATTAAAAATAGCAACTGTTGGTATCCCGGTAAATGCTGCCAGATGAGTAATTCCGGAATCATTACCGAGATAAAGAGAACAATGATTAAACAAGAGAGCAAGTTCGCTCAAGGTACGATTCCGAATAATTTCCGGTTTTGTCTTTTCTAAATGACTGACAACTTCCCGGGTAGTGTTTTCATCAGCCGGACCGGAAATGAGCAAAGTCTTCATTATATGTTTTTTTTCTAGCCAGTCAATAATTTCGGCAAAATATTTTGCTGGCCAGCATTTCTTTTTACTTCCCGCACCGGGATGGATTGCGATAGAATTATCACTGTTATCACCGCGTAGGTGATAACGAGTTTGGTTTTTGTGTCTTTGTAAAAAGAAGGTCTTCGTCTGGCTATTTTTCAATCCTAAATAATGAATTAGATTATTGTAGTAATCAAGAATATGCATATTTCCGTATGGATATGGTGAAAAAAGATAAAAATCTTTCAGTCCCCATTTTTGTAGATTCTTTTTAAATATTTCTTCTTCGTCTTTAAGGAAGGCAAAAATTATATCAAATTTTCCGAAATATTTCACTAATTTTTCCGGGAGATTACTTTCTTTAACAAAAAATGATGACATTCCCAGTTGGTCAAAAGATTTTATTTCATTTACATAGCCGAAATCTTTAAAAATTTGTATTCTTTCCGGGTAACCGATGAATTCAAGATATGCTTCGGAATAAGTTTCCCGTAAGGCGGAAATGAAAGGTAAAAGTAAAAGTGTATCTCCCACTCCACCAACTCTAAAGATGAGAAACCTCTTCATTTATATTTTACTTTAACGACTTTACATCAGTTCAGTAAAACTGATTGCACAGACGATAGTAATACTGTCATTGCGAGGTCGCTACAAGCGACCGTGGCAATCCCGATATGAGATTGCTTCACTTTGTTCGCAATGACACTTCTGTGTAATCTTCCTTATAATCTGTGAAATCAAGTTTCACTTTTTGTTACTCTCCAAGCACTTTAATGATTACTCTTTTTCGTCGCTGACCATCAAATTCAGCATAAAATATTTGTTGCCAGGGACCGAAATCAAGTTTACCGTTAGTTACCGGAACAATTACCTGATGATGAAAGAGGATACTTTTCAAATGTGCATCAGCATTGGTTTCACCGGTGCGATGATGTTGGTAATCAGAGCGAAAGGGTGCAAGATTTTCCGCCCATTGCATCAAGTCGTTTTTAATCCCCTCTTCTTCGTCATTGACAAAAATACCGGCAGTAATGTGCATTGCACTAACTAAAACAAGTCCTTCCTTGATTCCACTTTTTGTAACTACTTTTTGCACTTCATCAGTAATGTTAATCAACTCTTTCTTTTTCTTGGTGTTGAACCAGAGGTACTCAGTCAAAGTTTTCATCTTTATCCTCCATTACACAGACGTCGTTGCGAGGCGTAGCCGAAGCAATCCCTTGATGAGATTGCCACGACCCCGACCCAGCGGGGTCTCGCAATGACATCGATTGCATAAATTTTTATTTCCGGGAAAGGAAAACGTTTTCCTTAATCACAAACCGGTATGGCCAGTTCTTTGCTTTACCAGCGTAATCAATATTTATTCTTGGTGTCCAGGCAATTTCTGAATCAGGTATATCTTCCCCGTTAGTGATAAATAGTTCATTACCACACAAATCTGTACCGTTTAAACTTTTGTTTATACCAAAAGCAATACAGAGTTTACTCGGTCCGTTCGTTAATGAGGGGATGAGTTCTATTCCTGTAATTGGTTCTACAGCACGAATAAATACTCCCCCAGATTTGCCTTTTTCATGAGCAACTACATTGAAACAATAATACATTCCATAAATTGTGTATACATAGGCATGCCCGGGTTGAGCAAATAATATTTTATTCCGTTCAGTGATTTTCCCTTGATAAGTATGGCAGGCAGGGTCATCACTGCCGAGATAAGCTTCGGTTTCCACAATTTTGCCGACCATTATTCCTTTTCGAGATTTATGAACCAGGTATTTCCCGAGCAAATCCTGGGCTACTTTTAAAGGATTACGAGAGTAAAAACTGCGAGTAAGTTTATCTTTCATTTAAAGTAAACCAACAACTGTTCTACTACTTTGTGACATAAATACTTGGTTATGTCATTGCGAGTGAAACGAAGCAATCTCGTTTGTTACTGTATAGAATATGAGATTGCCACGCCCCCGATTTATCGGGGGCTCGCAATGACTGGTGTGCAGATACTTTTGTCACAGAACACTACGCATAGTAAAATTCTATGGTTTGCTTAAAAAGTTTTAGAAGTGACAGCCGCCGCATTGGGAATGTGATTTATGGCATTTTAAACAATCTTCTATTGATGACATACCTGAAGTAGTGATGACTTTTTGATGTTTTTTCGTAAGAATACCATCAACCGGGTGACAAAGGATACAGTATTCGTTTTTCGGTTCTTTGGCTGATTTGATAGCAACTGCATCTACATCCACTAATTCAGTTCCGTCTTTGGGACAGTATTTTTTTTCATTCTTACGGATTATCTGATTTTTCTTGTATGTTTTTTGCTCTTTAGGGCAGAACCAACCACCGCTTATCTCGGTCTTTTCAGGTTTAACAATTTTATCTCCTTGGTGGCAATTCTGACAGATTGGTTCTTTACTCATTCTTTTTTGCAGAATCTTCTTGCGTTCCGCAGTTATACTCGCACTTTTCTTCTCCATCAATTTCTCTTTTTTCTGGTGACATTTGCGGCAATCTTCAACCGAGAAGAATTTGTGCATTGATACATAACCTGGGTTTTTACTGTGGCAGGTACAACCCGGCGGTAAACCACCTCCTTTAATTGTATTCTGATTCTCCGGATGAACTGGTTTGAGAGCCGGATAATAAAACCAGAAAAATAGTGCGATTGTTATGAAGATTAAAATCCCAAGAATAGATAACAATTTCTTATTAAAACCTTTTTTCATTCGTTCTTCTTTCTATTTTTTTAATGTCAGACTACTAACAATTGGAATATTGGATTCTTAACTTCTTTTGACCAGTGGCGGTAGTCTTTCAATTTCCAATCTTTCTTAGCCCCTTCTTTACCCATCGCTAATTCTTCAATTCCACATTTTGCTTGGAAACAATTGAGACAGTTTCCTTTACAGTCAGTTGCGGGTTGAAATTTCCCATTTTTGCGTATATAAAGCGGTATATCTATCCCTTCACAGTTTGTAGAAGACATAAATTCACGATTAAGTCCTTTAACCGCTGATGGCTGATGGCTAATAGCTGACGGCTGGCCTAATTGGTATTCCATACATAAAGCAAAAGTTAAACCTTTTTTATCGCAGAGTTCACGCAAGAAGGTAAATATCTTTTTCCGGTAGTCAATTTTTGCGTTCAAGTAGCCAATTCTTTCGGTATAAAGTCGGCGATAATCCCATTTCATTCCTGCACCGAAATATTCTTTAATTTTATCTAAAATATCGTCAGCAATTTTTACTGGTAAATCAAGAATACTGACGACGATATGTTTTGCACCGGATGATTTCGCCCGTTCAACAATTCCACTGAGATTTTTCTTCTCATCGGTAAGGTAAGGGAAAATCGGGTCAATCCGGCAGACGGGATGAATATTTTCCTTTGCCAAGCGTTCTAAATTCCTAAAAAGTTCGTCAACGCTTGCCCCATTGGGAGCAAGTATTTTTCTTAATTTCTCGTTAGTAGTAAGTATAGACACCTGTCCGAAAGAATGTTTCTGCCGTTTAATTAAGCGGATTACCTCGTCAGGTACTTTCGCTTTAGTGATAAACTCAATCGGTATATTCCTTTCCACAAAGACCCGGATAATTTTTTCCGAAAGATGATATTTTTCGTTCAGTGGTTGGAAAGGGTCAGTAACCGGACTTAAATAACCACAAGTAGCGACATTTAAAGAATCAAGTTGTTCGGTAACAGTTTGGTCAAAATTTTTGGCGACGAAAATTATCTTCTGTTGGTGAAAAATTTCAAAATATCCGGGCAGGGCGCGAGCGTAACAGTAAAAACAACCGATTCCACAACCATTGTAGGGATTAATCAGCAATCTTTCGGCAGTACATTCTCTTTTCCCCGCATACCATCCGTGTAATTCTTTTTTTGTCGGAAGAAGAATATGTTTTACTGGTTCTTCAAGCAGGTCATATTCTTTGTTGTTGATTTTCATTTTCATTTATCTTTTCCCCCTCACCTTTTTTCCTCTCCCACTTTTGGGGAGAGGATTGAGGTGAGGGCTAAGTGATAAGAATTAAGC
This sequence comes from Elusimicrobia bacterium UBA5214, assembly GCA_002412545.1. Taxonomy (GTDB): domain Bacteria; phylum Elusimicrobiota; class UBA5214; order UBA5214; family UBA5214; genus UBA5214. The sequence continues at coordinate 46,558 of DHVG01000001.1, forward strand.
GTTTTTGAAAACCGCGATGGAGACCGTAATTTTCTGCAATTTCAATTACATGGTTGTATTCGCTCAAGTGTGGACGCCGGTTAAGTTCAGAAAATTTCTCTGCTTTATACATTGGTCGGTACTGGTCCATAATATTGACATAAGTATCCGGAGAAATTTCTTCAGCAATGAATTTTAATACTTTTTCTGAACCAGCAAGATTATTCGGGAGAACCAGATGCCGAATTAACATTCCTCTCTCGGCGATGCCATTAACAATTTTTAAGTTACCAACCTGACGATACATTTCTTTAACCGCTTCTTTACATTTTTCAAAATAATCCGGAGCATTAGAATACTTCTCTGCCGGACCAGTTTCACCATATTTTATATCCGGCATATAAATATCAACAATTCCGTCTAAAAGTTTAATCGTTTCTACCACTTCATAACCACCACAGTTGAAAACAATTGGTAAGCATAATCCCATTTCACAAGCAATTTTGATTGTTTTTGCTAATTGAGGCACAAAATGTGTCGGAGTAACTAAGTTGATATTATGACAACCAAGTTTTTGGAGATAAAGCATTCCTCTTGCCAATTCTTCCGGAGAGATTATCCCTCCCTGTCCGAGATGACTTATTNNGAGTTCTTCTTCTTCACCAAAATGTGGACCAATACTGGAGACGACTAACTCAATTCCGGAGCGACAGATACCTTTTTCATTTTTTGTCCGGTCAACCTGACATTTGCGTGGACAAAGATGACAGTTTTTTAAAATTGCATAAAGTTGGTCGATCCGTTGGTTTAATTCTTTAGATTTGTATAACTTAAGATAGGCTGGTTCAGACATTATTTAGAGGTTAAGTTTAGAATTTAGAAATTATTTCTCTGGTGGTTGTTCTTTTCTCTTTTCAAAAAGGTCAAGAAATTTATCTTCGTATTCTTTGAAGATACCCCATTTATCAAGGATAACTTTCAATTCAGTTATCTTAGTAGAATCTTTTTTTGCTTGTTCAAAAAGTTCTTCAATTTTCTTTTTCGCTTCAGGAGGAATTTTTGTATATTCTTCAATTGTTTTGCGCATCTTATGGACATCCTCTTCAGACAGTGTCTTTGTCTTTTTTATATCTACAGAGAAAAAGTCAAACAATTTCTCAATTTCTTCCTCTAAACGTTTAGCATAATTTTCAAGTTCAGTATAATCAATTTTTATTCCTAACATTGCAGTTAAAATTTCTAATACTGCTTGTGATGCTCTTGGATTTTCAATCTGTATTGTATAAAGAGGCAACTCACCTAAAAGACAAATTCCGGAGATTTTTCTTTGTTTAGCGATACCGAGCAGTAAACCGTTTAATCCACTAATTTGCCCTTCGGGCATTATCTGGACATCTAATTTTCGTAATTCTTCTAGTAAAAATAAGTCAGTAGCAACAGCCCATACTTTTGGTTTTTCTAAATGGGTGATTGGTACTGGCATCGCCGCAAAAGTAAAAACTTTTTTTATTTCATATCGCTGAACAAATTCAAGTACACGATGTCCATAGAGATACCCTTTATCAAGGTCAGGTTGTGCTTCACTTAAAAAAATAATTAGGTCATTTTTTCCGTATCCATTTTTCCAGAAATAAAATTTATTTCTTGGTGGTTCAGGTATCTTGGCGAGACCATGTTGAACGGCAACTTCTGCTGGTTGGTAAACTTCAAAGGTTTCTAATTCAGCTAATTCCTCAGCTTTCAATTGGTTCTTCAGATAAGTGCCGGCTCTTAAGGCAACATTGCCCATCCCTGGCCAGCAAGCAAGTAAATAAGGTTCTTTAAGTTTTGGAAATGGTTTGTTAATCATTTTAGCGTAAAAGTTTACTCAAAAACCCTTTTGGTTGACCAATTTTTTTGTTATAGTCAACAATCTGATAAGTTTTTAATTTACTTATTTCTTGGGCAATTTTTAACGCTTCGTCTTTTCCACCCAAAATATCAATCAGACCAATTTTTTTTGCTTCTTCACCAAGATATATTTTACCGGTAGAAATTTCTTTAACCACTTCTTCTGATAAGTTGCGATTTTTTTCTACCTCCTGAAGAAAATGTTGATAAATTATTTCTATTTCTTGTTTCAATATTTCTTTTTCTTCCGGGGTAGATTTTTGGAAAGGCAACCCTAAGGTCTTATGAATTCCGGAAGCCAGGGTATCAATATCAATACCAAATTTTTTCAGTAGTTCAGTAAAATCAGGACGCAGTGAAGTGACCCCAATACTGCCAATTATACTTAACTGGTCAGCGATAATCTTTTTGCATCCGGAAGCAATCCAGTAAGCACCGGAAGTAGCACTTTCCTTAACCCAAGCAATTACCGGTTTAGAAAAATTCTTCACTTTTGTAGCGATTTCTTTACAAGGATATGGTGTTCCACCGGGTGAATCAATCTCTAAAATTACCGCTTTAATTTTTTTATTTTTTTCTACTTCTTCCAAAAATTCAATTACTTCGGTGGAAACAGTTCCACCTATCTTTATTGGTAGAGGAATCGGAAAAATAAAACCACTTTCCGAAACAATCGTTCCTTTAATCGGGATAATTGCTATTTTACCTTTCATTTTTTTCTAATTTTTTGATTACAGTGATTAAAAACATGATTACAGCGATTTGTTTAGGCGTCTCTCCGGGTAGTATTGCGTCTTTCGCGAGGTATGAACCGTTCTGGTTCATACCGGGGTAACTGTTTCTTAAATTGAGGAACCGTCCGAATTTGCCGATATTTTTGTAAATTCTTGAAATATTTTGTTGTGCGTGCTAATTTGCTGTTAGTTTTTCGTGTCATTTTGCTAATATAAATGTTATCAAAAAAACAAACAAAAAGCAATATTTTATCGTCTCAATCCAGCATTGTCCATTGCTTGGTTCATCTTCTGCATAAACTCCATCTGTCTATTTGGTGGTAGATTTGCGTAATACTGACGGAAATCAGGGTGTTGGTCAAGACGATATTTTTCACGGATTGCCAGTGATTTTTTTTCGTAATCAGCACGGTCGGTTGGACTTGTCTTATGCACATACTCTTGGCTAAGTTTTGCCTGTTCTACCATATAATCAATGTAAAGTTTGTCCATTTCTGGAGAGGTAGAAACCTGAGGTGCCAATGTTTCACTTGGTGCAGGCATTTCGGTAGGTGTTGGTAAATCTTCACTTGTTTTTTCTTCCTTTTTCTTAGCGCAGGAAAAAACCATGATACTTAAAGTTAACAAAAGCAAAATGGTAAAAACTTTTCTTTTCATTTTTCCTCCTGTTATTTATACATTTTCTCTTTTCAGTAGTTCTTGCAATTTTTCTAATCCCTTTAATTCTCCTAAGACAATGAGAATATCTTTTTCTCTAAGTTTGACTTCGGGTAGTGGGTTGTATGAATATTTTTCCGTCTCTTTTTCTTTTAAGGCAACGACAATTAGTCCAGTTTTTTCGGGAATATCTACTTCTCTTAAAGTTTTCCCAGCAAGCGGTGAACCAATTGGTATTTCTGTCTCTTCAATACGTAAAGTTGTTTCCCTTTCCCGAAGCATAGTATCCAGGAAACTAACTACTGTCGGACGGACCATTTCTGAAGCCATCCGTAATCCACCAATTGCTTCCGTAGAGACAACCTTATCTGCACCGGCTTTATACAATTTTGGTACCGTTCCTTCGTCAATTGCCCGACTGATTATTCGTAAGTTGGGGTTAATATTCCTTGCCGTGAGCACAACAAAAAGGTTGTCTTTATCTGAAGACAAGGCACTAATTAGTCCAGCCGCAGAGCGAATTCCTGCCTTAATCAGTATTTCATCCTCAGCAGCATTTCCAGCAATAAAGAGAATATTTTTATCTTCTTCTAATTTCTTAATTTGTTCCTCATTATTTTCTACGACAACGAATTCTCTTTGTGTTTTAGTGAATTCGTCAATTACGTATTTACCCACATCACCAGCACCACAGATGATATAGTGTCCTTCTAAATTTTGAATTTGTTTTTCCATTCTTTTCCTCCTTAAAAGTCCACTCAGTTCACCTTCAACAATGAATTCCAATGTACTACCAGCAGCATAAGCCAATAACCCAATACCACTTACCAAAATAAACATTGTAAAAATTCGTCCTGTTGGTGAGAGTGGTCTTACTTCTTGAAAACCAACTGTGGTCAAAGTAATTACTGTCATATATACTGCTTCTAATAATGACCATTTTTCAATAATTATGTATCCTAAAATGGCACAAATAAATACACAAAATAAAATTAATAAAATTATTTTTAATCTTTTTGGGATTATCATTTGAGGTGATTACCTCTTAGCCAGATTTCTTCCAGTTCTTTAGTTATTTTTTCCATTTCTTCAATATTTAATGTAGTTTTTGCTCTAATAGTTTTTTCGTCCGGTTTGGGAAATTTCTTCCGTGCTATTTCTTTGACTGGAATTACTCTTACTCCATATATCTTTACTGTCTCTTTAAGTCCTCTATCGTCAGTAACCACAATAACCTGTTTTGGGTTCGGGATACGGTGAACTAACTTTTTAATTTTGTTGTCCGCAGTCTCATCTTGGCTAAAAATTATTTCTATATTTGTCTTTTTCAGTTTCCGTTGTGTCGGCAGATTTACTTCACTTTTACCATCAAAGACAATGGTGACTTTATTTTTTATACTTCCTTGCGGACGATAAATTTCAAAATAACGAATTAACCCGTCCCGACCATCTTTTAAAGGTCGTCCTTCTAAATCCGGTAACTGTTTCAAAACATTGTAACCGTCAATGATATAGTGAACTGACATTTCCGTTAGGTCGGTTTAGTCCGTTAAGTCCGTTTGGTTGGTTAATTCCGTTATGTCCATTAACGGTTTTAACGGAAATAACGGACTAAACGGTCCCAACGGATTAAACAGTTACTGTGAATACTTTTGCTGACTTTTTGGCACATACCATTTTACAAAATTCCAGCCTAAACCTAAAGGGGCAACTTCCGGTCCGAAGAACCGTTTATGTACTACCGGTAAAGCATCCGGATAATAAAGAAAACAATAGGGTTGTTCTTCATTCAAGATTTCATGTATCTGCCAGTATATTTTTTTTCTTTTTTCTAAGTCAAAAGTTTTTCTTCCTTCTTCAAGCAGTTTATCAACTATCGTATTTTCGTAAGCGATAAAATTATATTTTCCCGGTTCCTTTTGACTGGAATGCCAGATAGAGAATTGGTCCGGGTCACGTGAGAGTGACCAGCCGAGAATTACGGTATCAAAATTTCTTTTCTCCACAAATTGGTGAACAAAGGTACTCCATTCTACAATACGAATATTAACCTTTATTCCAACTTTTTTCAAATGCATCTGGATAATTTCTGTTGATAATGCCCGTGCTTTATTCCCTTGGTTGGTCAGTAAGGTAAATTCAAATTTTATTCGTTTATTCGTTTTGTCCGTTATCCCGTTTGTCTGTTTGTCAAGCCAACCATCACCGTCAGTATCAGTCCAACCACAATTAGCAAGTAATTTTTTAGCTTTTTCTGGATTGTATTCATAGTTCTTAACTTCTGGATTATATGCCCAGGAACTCGGTGGGAAAGGTCCGGTTGCTGGTTTACCTAATCCAAGTAAAACACCGTCAACGATTTCTTTTTTATTGATTGCATAGGTAATTGCCTGACGTACTTTTTTTTCTTTAAACAAAGGATTTTTTAAATTAAAACCGAGATAAGTGTAAGCGAATGCTGGATAGCGAAACTTATTATATTTTTTAAAAAATTCTGGATATGCTTTATACTGGTCAGCAGTTAAGCCCATCGCATCAATTGATTCCTGACGTAGTTCAAGAAACTGGACTGCTTGGTCAGGAATAATCCGATAAAGATAACGATTAAGATAAGGGTAGAGCCGAGTTTGCTGGCTCCGACGGAGTCCCCCGACGTTGCGTCGGGGAGTTCCTTCGGGATCTGCTGGTTTATCCTCAAAATAGTCCGGATTTGCTTCCAAAACAATTTTTTCATCCGTCTTCCATTCTTTAAATTTATAAGGACCTGTGCCGATTGGTTGACGATTCGCTGGATGAGAGTTGAAATCCCCATTTTGAAAAATATGTTTCGGGATAATTCCCATCCCCCAGGATTCTAATGCCGGTGCAAAAGGTTCTTTATAGGTAATTTTTACCGTATAAGAGTCAAGGACTTCTAACCTCTTTACTAAGAGATAATCACTGGAATATGGTGTTTTTACTTTTGGGTCAATAAGTTTTTCGTAAGTAAATCTTACATCTTCACTGGTGAACGGTTGACCATCGTGCCAATGGACATTTTTGCGTAGATGAAAAATTATCTCTAAGCCGTTCCTCTTTATTTCCCAGGATTCGGCTAAATCACCGACTAATTTTATATTTTTGTTATACTTTACTAAACCATTATAAACCAGACCATTGATATCGCCGGAAGCACTATCCATTGCCAGTATTGGATTCAAATAACTGGCATCACCGATAGAGGCATCAATATAAACATCACCGTAAGCAGGCGATTGGGTAATTGGGTGATTGGGTGATTGGGTGATTGAGTGATTGGGTTCTTTGCGGGAACATCCGATAGAACCAGACAGTAGCCAGTAGCTAATAGCTAATAGTAAAATAATTCTTTTATCAGTTTTTTTGTATTTCCTAGATCTTGTCACTTGAATTTTCCCATTTCTTGAATATTTTTTATACTTTAAATCTGTCAATTGTCAACGAGTTGACAACTTTCAGCTTATGTATGCCACCTGTCAAGTGAAAATAGATTTTATGAAAAAGAACATAAGTCAATCAGGGAAGGTTTTACACTTTGTAGCGTTGTTAAAAGTCAAAAAATGTTTTTAATAAATTTTCCATTTTTTCCAGTAATTTTTTTTCTGATGCATAAGGTACGGAAATAGCAAAATAATCCAGATTAACTATTGCATTGAGAATAGCATCTTCTATTTTAAGTTCATTAAGTTTTCGGCAGATATTTTCATTCACTAATTTAATCTCATTATAGATTTTGGTAAGTTTTTCCAAGTCCCAATCCGGATTTTTACCTTTTTTATATAAAAAATATTGTACTAATAAATACATTGATACTACCCGATAATTTGTTTCTTCTAATGTAGCAAATGGTAAATGATAACGAACCATTGGTTTGAGTTTTTCCATAATCGGACAGCCACTGGTAACCATATATATTCCCATTAAAGAACTGATTCCTTTTTGTAGTGAAGTGTGTTTTGAATATCTCCGTATTTCAGTGTCAACGATTACTTCAACTTGCGTATAAGAAATATAAGGTTTAAAGAAATCAATAAGGTCAATAATATTTACTGCTATCGGGCAATATTTATTTTCTTTCTCTTCTAAAGGACAATTTTGGCATTTAAAATTTTTCAATTCAGTCCACCGTGGGTATGACGATATTTGCTCTTTTTTAATTAAATTTAAAGTTTTATTATCAAGGACGAGGTTAAATTTTTTTTCTTCGCCATTGCTAAACAAAAACCGATAATTATAAGTAATTGTTTCTTCAGGATTATTCATTTTTTATCTTCAAAAAAAATATTCTTAATTTCCGGGTTGAATAACAATAACGAGATAGTTTTCAGTGAAATATTTGTGAGCGAGGGTTTGGATTTGTTGAGCAGTGATTTGGGATAAGTCTTTCGGATAGAGTTCATCGTATTCGTATCCTTTGCCCATTAGTTCCCACCAGCCGAGATACCAGGACTGTTGTTTATTTTTTGCATGTTCAATCAGGTAATTACCGCGTAAAAATTTTTTCACTTCTTCTAATTCTTTTTTTTCTGCTGGTTCGTCTTTTAATCTTTTTAGTTGTTCCAAAATTCTTTCTTTTGCTTGAGTAATTTTATTTTTGTCTAAACCGAGATAAATCACGAAACGGCTGGTTAGTTTTCTGGTCGGGTAGAAAGAACTAATTTCGTAAGCGAGAGAATATTTATCGCGTAATTCTTGGAAAAGTCGTCCTCGCATACCTCCGCCAAGAATCGTATTAACTACTTTTAATACAGAATAATCGGTATGACTAACTTCTGGAGTTGGATAACCGAGCATTAAGTATGCCTGTTTAAATTTTTTTTGATAAGTTTTTTCTATTGGTTGTTGAAGAGTAACTTCTGGAAACAAGGATTCACTAATTTTTTCTCCTGCAGAAAGTTTTCCAAAGTTTTCTTCTACCATTTTTTTAACTTTTTCCCAAGGGAGATTGCCGACAATAACCAGAATTGTCCTTTCTGGAGTATAAAACTTTTTATGCTGGTTAACCAAATCTTCGCGGGTAAATTTTTTTACCGTTTCTTCGGTGCCAATTACCGGTAAGGCATAAGGGTGTTTGTTGTAGAGATTTTCACTGAAATAGTCATAAGTAACGGTGAAGATGTCTTCTTCCCGTGCTTTTATTCCGGCAAGTGTCGCTTGTCGTTCTTTTTCAATTTCTTTTTCTGGGAAAACTGGTTCGGTATAAATTTCGTATACTAAATCAAAGATGGTAAAAAAATGCTTAACTGTGGAAACAGCGTAAATTTCACTGTAATCTTCGGAAGCATCAGTACCAAAAGATGCACCGATTGATTCAATAATTTCGGCAATTTGTTCAGCATTATGTTTTTTTGTCCCTTTGGGAAGAAGAGTTTGCAGGAAACTGCTTAATCCTGCCTTTTCATCTGGTTCGTAAATTCTTCCATTTTTTACAAAAAGGTCAAGTGCAACAATCTGATTAGATTTATTTTCTTTATGAATAAGTGTAAGACCGTTAGGAAAAATATGTTTATGAATCATTGTGTCACCCGCCTCGCTGTAAGTTGAGATAGAAATAAAAATAAATAAAAGTAAAATGGATAATATTATTTTCCACATTTACCCCACACCTTATTTTTCAGGATAGAATATAATTGTACTTAGTTCTTTTCCTTGGAAGTATTTATCTAAAACAAATTTAATATCTTCTTTTTTTACTTGGGCGATATTTTTCAGATATTCTTGAGCATATTCTATATTTTTTAAAGTCACTGCATAGCCAAGTGTATGTGCTTGTCCAGAATAGGTTTCGTTAGCGAAAAGCCAACCATTTTCAATCAATGTTTTTGCACGGACTAATTCTTTGTCACTGATTCCCTCTTTTTGTAAATTGAGCAATTCTTGGTGAATTTCATCAATTACTTGGTTTATTTTTTCTGGTTCAAGACGGGCGGAAATGATAAATAAACCGCTACCTTTTTGGGTAAGATAGGAAGAACCGATACTGAAGACAAGTTCTTTTTCTTCACGCAGGTTTTTGTTCAATCGTGAATTTCGTCCCTCTCCGAGGATATCTGCCAGCAAGTCAAGAGCATATTGGTCTTCATTCTCTACTGTTGGACCTAAAAAACCAGACAGGAGAAGTGCCTGCTGAACCGGTTTTTTCTCGCTGAAGAAAAAATTTTCTTGAGTAGTTTCTTCTAAGCACGGTGGACTGGGTAGTTCTCTTTTTAGTAAAGTTTCAAATTTTTCCTTAATAAAAAGTAGAATTTTGTTTGTTTCTACATCACCGACGATAATTAAACTTGCATTATTTGGTACATAATAAGTTTGGTAATAATTAAGCAAATCTTCACGAGATATTTTGCTGATTGTCTCGGTAGTGCCAATTATCCGCTGACGATATGGTATAGAAGAAAACATTTTCTCATTAAAAAGATTCCAGAGGACACTATCCGGGTCATCATCCTGGCGCTTGATTTCTTCTAAGATTACCAATCGTTCACGTTCAATTTCTTCTGAAGGAAAGGTAGTATTCTGAAGGACATCAGTAGCAATTTCTAAAGCAGTTTCTATCCCTTCTTTGGGGACATTAAAATATAAAATAGTAAAATCTTTACTGGTACCGGCATTAATTCTCCCCCCTAAAGATTCAATAATCTGGGCAATTTCACCGACACCATATTTCTTAGTTCCTTTAAAAAGTAAATGTTCCAGAAAATGAGAGATACCGTAATTGTTATCTTCATAAACTGAACCAACTTTAAGCCAGATCTGAATTGAACATAAAGGTAGATTATGGTCTTCTCTAAGAATAACAGTTAAACCGTTAGTAAGATTAGTTCTTTTTACATTATCCAATGTATTTCCCTCTGCTATGTTGGAAGAAAAAAGTAAAATCGTAAATGAAATAGTTAAATATAAGCCCTTTTTTTTATTCGTGAGCATTCGCGATTCTTATGACACGAATTTACACGAATTGACTGCACGAATTTGTATTTGTGTACATTCGTTCTTTTTTATTCGGATAAATTCGTATTCTCAAATAGCGGTAGTGAGCAAAGTTTCGGTAGTGAAAATACCAGGAATATTGCGCATTTTACTGACGACAACATTAGCTAAAGTAGCCAAGTCAGCAACTTCAATATCTACAACTAAATCCCAGCGACCGAAAACAGCACTGACATGACTGACACCTTTAATTTCTTTAATTTTTGCTAACGCTTGTTTCTCTTTCCCTGCTTGGAGACGAACAAGCACTAAACCGGTAGTCATAAACTTCTTCACCTCCCTTTTAATTGTTTAGGATAACCAATATCAGCAATAATCAGTTTAGCAAGGAATTTTTTTGCTTGCGGATTAGGAAATCCTTTCTTCGGGTAACCCATCGTTACCGTAACTGTTGCTTTGATACATTCCCCAAAGGAAAAACCAGTATCCGCATCTAGTCCTGATGGTATATCTATGGAAATAATTGATTTTTTTGTTTGATTGATTAGTTTTATAAGTTGTGCAGGAAGACCCTCTATTTTGCCTTTTAGACCAGTACCAAAAAGAGCATCAATAATACAATCTACCGATTTAAGTTCGTGGGACAGGTTGGAGAAAATATTTACTGAAACCAACTTTGTTTTTATTCCAATCTTTTTTAAAATTGTAAAATTGGTTAGAGAGTCACCAGAAATTTTGGTAGGATTTTTTAGGAGATAAACTTCTATCATGTATCCGTGATTGAAAAGATATCTTGCGCTAACAAAACCATCACCACCATTTTTGCCACTACCGCAGAAAATAGCAATTTTTTGCGTTTTAGTGTCCCGACGATACCTCGGGATTTGGCGTTTCAGCGTTTTGATTGTTTCTTCAGCAACTGCACGTCCAGCATTTTCCATCAAGATGATTGATGGTATACCATATTTTTTGCTTGCCAGACGGTCTATTTCATTTATTTCTTTAACCGTGAGATAATCCATTAGGATTTGACCATAAACAAGATTCCAAAAAGAATGAAAACAATTCCGGCAAGGAAATGAATATACTTAAGTGGAATAACTTTAGTCAAAAGTTCACCAAATAATACACCGATAAGTGATACGGTAAACATTGCGGTAGTGGCAGCAATAAGTACAGTAAACATAGATTTTGTCTTTGCAGTAAGAGCGATTACTGCCAATTGTGTTTTATCTCCTAATTCGGCAAGAAAAATTGTAGTGAAAGTAGTAACAAATATTTTCCAAAACATATTTTCCTCCTATGATAATTTATTTGATTCCACAGGTTTCCTAAATAGATTGCTCAGATTAAAACAATGCCCCCTTTTAGCCAAATCTGTGTAATCTGTCTTTTAATCGGTGTAATCTGACTTATATAGTCGTTTCTCTTAGAAGTTGAGCACAAGTTTCTGGAACTAATGGCTGAATCTGAAATCCTGAACCCCATTCAAAACCACTTACCTCGGTTACTTGAGGACAAATTTCTAAATGCCAATGGTAATCTTTCTGCACGGTATGCCAGTAACCGGGGCGTGGTCGCAAATAAGGCATAGTATGGAAGGCATAAGTAAGTGCAGGGTCGTTTAAAAATTTAACAATACGCTGGAGTGAATTTTTGAGAATCTGAGCCAAGTTACCTAAAGAAGATTCCTTTTCCTGCGAGAAATCAGGATTGTGTATCTTAGGAATTACCCAGGTTTCAAAAGCAAATCTTGCCGCATAAGGAACAAAAGCAAGATAATCATTATTTTCTTCAATAATCCTTTTCTTATCTAATTTTTCTTGATTGACGATGTCACAGAAAAGACAACGTTCTTTGTAACCATAATATTGTCGTGCATTTGCTAACTCATCTTTAATTGCTTTCGGTGTAGCGGATAAACCCACGAGTTGTGAATGTGTATGTCCGACACGATAAGATGATTTTGGTCTTTGATTTTTAAAAATCAAACAATATTTCAACCGCTTATCTTTTTCTAAATCAATAATCCTTTCTTTATATACATTTAGTACTTTCTTAATTTGTTCTGTAGATAAATCGGAAATATTTTTTATATGTTCAGCACTTTCTACAATTATCTCGTGTGCACCGATATTATCCATTGCGTCGTACATACCTACCCCACGACGATAAAGGTTGCCTTCAATTTTTAAAAAACCAGTAATTGCCGGAATTACCCGTAGTGACCAACCCGGTGTATTTGCCGGGGTTGGATTTTCCCGTAAGGCATAAATTTCGGGACGGGTAAGTTGTTCATTCCCCGGACAAAATGGACATTTTTTAATGTCTTTCTCTTCCGGTTTTAAAGAAGATAAGAAATCATCAACATTTTTTGTCCCCGTAATTACCCAACGACCAGAAACAATATCTTTTCTTACTTCAGGCATTTGTTCTCCTTTTTTAGATGATTACAGTGATTTTTAGAGGCGATTACAGAGATTGAGGTTAAATTTACAATCACCGTAATCACATTTTTTTCAATCACCGGAATCATTTTATTTCTTTAGTTGGTAATTTCTGCCAATCATCAAGAAACCTTTTTATACCGATATCGGTTAATGGATGTTTAAACATTTGTTTAATCACACTGAAAGGAACGGTAACAATATCTGCTCCCAAAAGTGCCGATTTAACTATGTGAATAGGATGACGGACACTGGCGACAATAACTTGAGTAGAAAAATGATAATTTCTGTAAACATTAAGAATATCACTAATCAAATTCATTCCTTCTTCACCGATGTCATCAAGTCTGCCTACAAATGGTGAAACATAAATTCCTCCAGCTTTAGCTGCAAGGAGTGCATGGTTAACGGAAAAGACTAAAGTAACATTCGTTTTTATTCCCTCGTTGGAAAGAGTTTTTACTGTTTTAATCCCATCTTCAGTCAAAGGTATCTTAATTACCAAATTTTTTGCCCAAGAAGAAATAATCCTTGCTTCCTTAAGCATTCCTTCAAAGTCAAGACTTACCACTTCTGCACTGATTGGTCCGGAAACAATTTTACAAATTTCTAAGATTTGTTCTTTAAAATCTTTACCTTCTTTAGAAATTAAAGTCGGATTAGTAGTTACTCCATCGCAGATACCTAAAGCGATTGCTTGTTTAATTTCATCCAAATTTGCCGTATCCACAAAAATTTTCATTAATTGTTTACCTCTTTCTTATTAATTCCAAAAGTTCATCTACTTTAAGTGTATTAAGTAAATTTTTCTTTTCTAACCATCCACGCCGAGCGACGGTCACACCCAAACCGAGATAATCAAATTGTTCCAGAGTATGTGCATCCGTACCGATACCCAACATTATACCCATTTCTTTTGCTTGTTTACAATAGATATCATATAAATCTAATCTTTCCGGGAAGGCATTAATTTCAATTGCGGTATGTGTCTTTTTTGCTTTCTCTAAAATTTTTTCCATATTTACGGCATAAGGTTCACGTTTACCAAGAAGTCTACCAGTCGGATGTGCAATCATATTTACATATTTATTTTCCATCGCCAATGATATTCTTTCAGTAATTTTTTCTTCCGATTGTTTAAAACCAGTATGTATTGCTGCAATTACAAAATCCAATTCTTTAAGTAATTCATCTTCATAATCTAGTGAACCATCATTGTGGATATCTACTTCCATTGAGGCAAGAATACGAAAATTCTTATTCTTTGTATTATGTCTTTTTATCTCTTCGACCTTCCTGTATACTTCTTTTACCGGCACTCCACCGGCTACTTTTAAAGATTGTGAATGGTCACAAATAGTTATCCATTCCCAACCTTTCCTTTTTGCCTGTTCAGCAATTTGTTCAATTGTAGCATTGCCATCACTGTATTTAGAATGGACATGAAGATCACCACGAATATCTTTTTCTTCAACTAATAGTGGTATTTTTCCTTTTGCGGCAATTTCAATTTCACCACGATTCTCTCTCAATTCCGGTGGGATGAATTGGAGTCCTAATTTTTCGTAAACATCGTTTTCAGTAAGACCAGCAAGTGGTTTATCTTCCTCTTTCAATTTAAAAAGTCCATATTCGTTAATTGTATATCCTTTCTTATTAGCTAAAGTGCGGAGAGCGATATTATGTTCTTTAGAACCAGTAAAGTAGAGTAATGCCGCACCAAAACATTGCGGTTCAACGACACGTAGGTCACATTGGGTTCCTCCTTCCAAAATTACCGAAGATTTTGTTTCTCCCTGAGCAAGTTTTTCTCTCACCCAGGGAAGATTGATAAAAGTATCCATCACTGGTTTACTCTTAGTTGCGGTGCAAAGAATATCAATATCCCGAATCGTTTCTTTACCCCGACGCAGAGAACCAGCATAGGCAACTTGTTTAACTTGTGGTAATTTACTTAAACTTTCAACAACTGTTTTTGCAGTTATTAAAGCAGTGAAAAGTAGTACTCTTCCGCTACTTTGCCGTTTTAACTCTATACCTTTTAAAATATTTTCTTCAGTTTTTTCGCCAAATCCAGGAAGAGATGCTAACTGGTGTTCTTTAACTGCTTTTTCTAACTCCGGGATACTTGTAATCTGTAACTTATCATAAACAATTTTTGCTTTCTTCGGTCCCATACCGGAGATAGACATTATTTCTAATACACTTTCAGGAATTTTCTTTTTTAAATCTTCAATATATTTTAATCTACCGGTAGAGAGATATTCCTTGATTTTTTCGGCAATTCCTTCACCGATACCGGGAATTTTGCGTAATTCATCTTTTTTAGTTATTTCTTCAATTAGTTGAGGTAGTGCTTCAATGACTTGGGCAGCACGTTCGTAAGCACGAATCCGGAAAGGATTTTCTTCAGATAAACTTAGCAATTCAGCAATTTCGTATAAAAGTTGAGCAACTTCTTTATTTTTCATATTCTAATAATTTGATTACAGCGATTTATTAAAATCTGATTACAGTGATAAAGAATTTGTATCTGTTTTTCCATCGTTGTAATCGTTTCTTCCCGATAGGTCATGCCTGCACCTGTGATGTTTGTACAGGTGTTGCAGGCACAGGTGGTCTACCGATAATCACCGTAATCACGATTCTCGAAGAATTTTTGCCGTAACTTCAGGTAAAGGTGGATTGAGGTAAAAGTCTCCACCCCATTCAAAACCACCAGCCGGTAATGCGTGGGGTAGAATTTCAAGATGCCAATGGTAAACATCAGAAATAATTTCTCCTTCATCAAGTTCCTGATAACGTAAAGGAGCAGTATGGAGAATAAAATTTAATGGAGGATTGGCTAAGACTTTTTCAATCCGTCCAAGAACATTCTTAAGAACAACTCCTAAATTAAAAAAAGTTTCCTCTTCACTTTCTACAAAGCAACAACCATGTTTCTTAGGAAGGATCCATACTTCAAAAGGAAAACGGGAAGCAAAAGGTGTAAAAGCGAGACAATCTTCATTTTCTAAAACTACGCGTTTGTTAGTTTCAATTTCTTGTTCAAGTATATCGCAGAAGATACAGCGCATTTTAAAATTATAATACCTCTTTGCACCATTTATTTCTTCACGAATAGTTTTTGGAACAAAAGGTAAAGTAACAATTTGTGAATGGGCATGCTCGACGGCAACCGGACCATCACCCTGATTATGAAAAATTAAAGCATAACGGCAAAGATTATTTTTTGCCAATTCTTGAAGACGCCAACGATAAACTTTTAGTACTTCCGCAATTTCTTCAGGTGAAAGTTGTGAAAAATGGGTAAGATGTTTTGGTGAGACAATCACAATTTCATGACTACCGATAGCATTTTCTAAATCGTAAATACCACCTTCCCCTCTTTTTTGCAGGTCACCTTGAAGAGTAAGTGTTTGTGTCCGAGTAGGGATTACTCGCACCTGCCAGTCGGGTGTATTCACTCGTGAACCAGTTTGGCGTAAAGCAAAAATTTCCGGCAGGGTTTCTGTTTCTTTACCTACACAGAAAGGACATTCTTGAGAACTTACTTTTTTATAAATCGTGATAAGTGCTTCTAAAGATTCACCTTGCGCAGTGCCAGTAATTATCCAGCGGTCAAGTAAAGGGTCTCTTCTTAATTCAGCCATTTTTTATACCACAGATTGTGCAGATGTCGTTGCGAGGAGCAAAGCGGTTGCGAGGCAAGTCCGAAGCAAACTCGGAAATTCCTCTCCGCCGAATCGGCGGGGAGGAACAGGCTCTACAATCCCAATGAGATTGCCACCCCCGATATATCATCGGGGTCGCAATGACATTTCTGTGTAAATCCGTGCGGTTATGCGTATGAATCCGTATTTTATTTAATAATTAATCCGGCGTAACCGACAACCGCGGAGTAGTCACCCGTAGTATCACCACTTGTTTGGTAAAGAATAAGTTCAGCAGATTTTGCACCGAGTTTTTTTGCGGTGTAAAGTACCGTTGCTATCGGTCCTGAACCACACATTGAAATATTTTCCTTTCTCACTACCCCCATTAAACCTTCCGGGTCAAATTGCAAAATTTTATCAATTGCTAATTTATCTTTTCTTTCGGCATTTTTTTGTGATTCGTAATGAGTCATATCGGTAGAAGCAACAATAATTACGCTATTGGCTCTTTGCTCTTTGCTTATTCCTATAGCGATTGCTTCCCCGATATCTTGGCAAGTTGATAAGCGATAATCGCTAAGTCCAATTGGTACAATTTGTGCTTCAGGAAAAAAATACTGAATAAAAGGTATTTGTACTTCCAAAGAATGTTCCTGTGAATGAGCGTCGGGGTCGTCTTCCAAAATTTGCGAATTCTCTAAGATAGCATTAGCCAATTCATCAGCAATTTTTACTTTCCCCAAAGGCATTTCCCATTCGCCAGTTCTCATTATACTTGCTGGTTCACCAAGACCGGTATGATTCGGTCCAATCAAAACAAAAATTGGTTGAGTGACATCAGGGAAAGCAATTTTTGAATACACCGCTCCAGCAACTTTACCTGAATAAATCCATCCTGCGTGCGGGCAGATAGAGGCGATAACTTTTTCTTTCTTTGCTTTCAAATCTAAATATTTCTCAATTTCTTTTTTCTCTTTCGGATACCAAGTTCCCGCACAAATTGCTTTTCTAACCATAATTTAAACTTAATTTTATAAAAAAGTTTTTTTTTCGTCAAATCAAAAATTTAGTTTTGTTATTTGGTGTGCGAACCTTAAAGGTTCGGGGATACGGTATTTAGTACAACAGGACAAGACAAGTTCAGTTGCTAATTTTAAACTCATTCTGTATCCTGCGGATACAAATACCGGGCGAACACTATCTTTAGTACGCAAGATGACGCCAATTATTTCCGCCTTCGCTAAAGCTTCAGTGGATAAATTTCCCCTTTCATCTCTTAGATAAGTATAACTTTTATTAAATCTATCCGGCATTTTCTCATACCGACCGTAAAGTAATGATTTTGCACAGCCAATCGTTGGTTTATCAAGAATTATACCTAAATGTGTAGCCAACCCCATTTTTCTTGGATGAGCGATACCCTGGCCATCACAGAGGATCACATCTGGTTCGGTTTTTAATTTTTTGAATGCATCTAAAAGAGGTGGTATTTCCCGAAAAGCCAGTAATCCCGGAATATAAGGAAAAAGTTGATTGACTTTTTTTTCTATTCGTACCTTTTCTAAAATGTTCAATTCCGGGAAGGAAAATACCGCTAATCCTGCCGTAAGTAAATTTTTACCTTCAATAAAATTAACATCAGCACCAACAATGTTTTTTATTGTTCTAATTGAAGAAAAAGGTGAATTGAAAATAGTTTTCTTTTGTAATTTTATTTGTATTTTTTCTGCTTCCTTAATACTTATATGCCAAGGATGCAAATTTTTTATTTTCATTTTGACTCTTGACAGTGATAAATTTTATAGTTATACTTAAGAAACAGAAATGGTCCAACAAAAACTACAAAATAAATTTATCTTCTTTATTTTCCTAATATTTATTCTAAGTGGTATAACCTATTATGTTCATTCTTCCCATCGGAATGGACAAAAGAAGATAGAGAATATTGAGTATATTGATGCAAACTGGCAAACACTTGCTGAAAAAATAAAAAATAAACTTTACAATTTTCCTGGTAATGTAGGTTTGGTGATTAAAGACTTAAAAACTGGTAAAACAATTTTTTATAATCAGGATAAACTTTTTCCCAGTGCCAGTTTGGTAAAAATAGCAATAATGTCAGCCTGTTTTCAGGCCGAATCTGAAGGGAAAATAAATTTCAATGACTATTTTCGTTTAAAATCAAAATACAAGTCACGCGGGTCAGGAATATTAAGATATTCTCCTGCGGGGAAGAAAATTTCTTTGAAAGAATTAGTAGAATTGATGATTACGAAAAGTGATAATACAGCAACGAATATCTTAACCGAAATTTTAAGTTTTGATTATTTGAACGGTTATTTCCAGCAAATGGGTCTAAGGAATACTAATTTTTCGCGTAATATTATGGATATAACAAAATATTACCGTGGGATAGAAAATTATACTACTGCATCAGATATTGCTCAAATTTTAGATAAAATATATCATTATCAATTAGTCAGCCCAGAAGCAAGCGAAAGAATGCTCACCCTACTTAAGAAACAGGAAATTCGTGACCGTTTACCCCGCTATCTTCCTGGATATGTGGAAGTTGCCCATAAAACCGGACTTTTTGATAATGTCTGTCATGATGCAGGGATAATTTTCCATCCACGAGGTGATTTTTTAATTTCCATTTTAGTTTCTGACCATCAAGAACACCGTTTAGCTAAAGAACTTATCGGTCAGGTTGCTAAAATTGCCTTCGAATATTATGAGAATAGAACCCTACATATCTCAAATTAAATATTTATTATCCTTACCGTAAAAATTTATTTTTCCGGACTTTGCTCGGATTCTCTCGTTTCTATCGGTGTAGTGGTTGATTTGATAAGGGGTTGTCCAGTTTCTAAAGAATTATCTATTTCTTTTCTTATTTTTAGTGCTTCCAAGTAAATTTCCCGATAATCAAGTTTATAATCTTCAGCAATTTTACGCATTTTTTTTCCTTTATCACGTTTTTTGACCACTTCCTCTAAAGGTTTATCTGCCCTCTCTGAAATAAGAATTATTTTAATTAATTCCACATATCCATAACCACGATTATGTAAATTATTTAGTTCTTTGTCTTCTATGGTAAATCTTTCCGCTAACTCAATAAGAAAAGGATTTTCTGCTCGATTAGTAATTCTTTTACCTTTTTTCTTTACCCCGATTTCCTCCGGGGGAGAAAATTCTATTCCTACACCAACTTGTTGACCATAAAGACGGTTAAAAGTGTAAGGTGTAAGGTGTAAAGTAAAAACAAACAAAAGGATAGCTATTTTTTCCACTTTTTTTATCATTTTTTTTCACCTTACACGTTTTTTCTTGATTTCTTCCCCGGTCATTGGCACGAAAAGTACCGGAATAGTTGCTTTTTTCTCAATTTGTCCTTTTCTTTTTTCTACTAAATAGAGAATTTGATTGGGATATTCACCTACCGGAATAACCATCCTTCCATCTTCTTTAAGTTGTTCAATCAATGGCTTTGGGATATGGTCAGGGGCACAAGTGACAATTATCCCATCAAAAGGTGCATATTCTTGCCAGCCAAGATAACCATCACCACATTTCACTTTTACTCTTTGGTAACCAAGACGTTTTAGGTTTCTTTCTGCTTGTTTAGCTAAACTTTCAATAATTTCAATCGTGTAAACTTGCGGATAAATTTCGGCTAAGATTGCTGCTTGATAACCAGAACCAGTACCAATTTCAAGAATTTTCTTCCGTTTTCCGTTTCTCGTGTTTCGTGTCTTCCCAGTAAGTAATTCAGTCATTAAAGCTACAATATAGGGTTGTGAAATTGTTTGTCCTTCTCCAATGGGAACCGGATAGTCACCGTAAGGGTCATAAATTTTATGATATTTTTCTGGAATAAATTCATGTCTGGGTACTTTCAACATTGCGGATATAACCTTTTTATTTTTTATTCCGCGTGCAATAATTTGTTCCTGGACCATTCTCTTTCTTAAAGCGAGATAATCTTCCTTTTTCTTTGCCGTAGCGGTTAGTTTGAAATTAAAGAAAATCAGCAAAAAAAGCAAAAATATTTTTTTCATATTGACTACCTAATAACCTTTTGTATCCAGAATTATAGTTACTGGTCCATCGTTATGTATTTCTACCAGCATTTTTGCACCAAATTTACCTGTCTCTATTTTATCATATTTTTTTCTTAGTTGCTGAATAAAATATTCGTACAACAATTTTGCTTTCTCTATCGGTGCGGCTTTACTGAATTCAGGTCTACGTCCTTTACGGCAATCTGCACACAAAGTAAACTGCGGAACAACCAAAATTTCACCGGAAATGTCAATTGCCGATTTCTCAAATTCTTTTTTTCCATTTACAGAACTATTTACCTCAAAGATGCGTAAACTTAGAATTTTGTTAATCAAATATTGACTGTCTTCTTCTGTATCATTTTTTTCAATACCAAGAAAAATTACCATTCCCTGATTTATGCTTCTTTCTGCTCTTACCACATTTACTGCAGATTCAATTATTACTCTTGCTTCTTTTACTCTCTGGATTAATGCTCTCATTCTAATTTTCTAACTTCTTTTTCTACTTCTTCTATCGCTTCTTCTACTGTTTTTACTTTTATTACTCCCGGGATATTCCAACTACCTAAACCGATAACCTGTTTATTAATGACCTTAGCCAAGGCAATTTCCGATAATGTTCCGTATTTACCGCCAATTGCAATTAAAACATCGGCAGTACGGACAATAATTGCATTCCGGGCATGGCTCATTGCCGTAACAATTGGTATATCTATATACGGATTACCTTCACTTTTATCTTTTCCGGGTAGAATACCGATAGTCAGTCCATCGGCAGATTTCGCTCCTTTACAGACAAATTCCATTACTCCACTCATTCCACCACAGACTAAAATATATCCTTTCTCCGCAATTCTTCGTCCTACTTCTTCGGCAAGTTTAGCTGTTTTCTCAGCAACTTCACTGCCACCAATTACACCAATCAAAATTTTCCTATCTTTTTTTGGTGCAAAGTTTATCTTCCTCATTATCTAAAATTATACTATAATTTTTTCTATAAATACAAGAGGTGATTATCTCTGGATTGAATTTAGAGATAAATTCAAGTATAATTCACCGAAGTTGAAAACTAAAAACTGAAAACTATGAACTATGAACTTATTATTATTGGCGGTGGACCGGCAGGTTTAACTGCGGGTATTTATGCGGGAAGACAAAAAACTAAAACTTTGCTTATTGAGAAAGTTGCTCCCGGTGGACAAATTGCATTAAGTGAAAACATTGAAAATTATCCTGGTTTCCCGGAAGGATTGAATGGTTTAGAATTAACCCAAAAGATGGAAGAACAGGCAAAAAATTTTGGCTTAGAAATTGTTAGTAGTGAAGTGAAAAAGTTACAAATCAAGAGTGAAGTATTAAAAATTGTTCAAACTGAAAATGATGAATACAAAACTTTAGCAATAATTATTGCTACTGGTGCAATAGCAAAAAAACTTGGTATTCCCGGTGAAGATAAATTAATTGGTAGAGGTGTATCATACTGTGCAACTTGTGATGGTCCGTTTTTCAAAAAATGTGATGTTGCGGTGATTGGTGGTGGTGATACTGCGGTGCAGGAAGCAATTTTTCTTACCAAGTATGCAGAGAAAGTGTATCTCATTCACCGTCGGGAACAATTACGTGCAGTTGGTATTCTTCAAGAGCGTGCAAAATCTAATCCGAAAATAAATGTTCTTTGGAATACAGTCCCGATTGAAATTATTGGTGAACAAAGGGTCGAGGGAATAAAAGTAAAAAATTTGAAAACTAATGAAGAGAAAAAAATTCCTCTTAAAGGTGTATTTATACTTATTGGTATAAACCCGCAGACAAAATTTTTACAAGGTATTGTGGAAATAGATAAAGATGGATATATCTTTACTGATGAAAATATGCAAACATTTGAAGCTGAGACCGGAAAACTTTTATCCGGTGTATATGCTTGTGGTGATTGTCGGAAAAAATTATTACGCCAGGTAATTACTGCTTGTGGGGAAGGGGCAACCGCTGCTTTTGCTGCCGCTAGATATATTGAAAATGTAAAAAGGTAATTGTAGCAAATGAAGATAAAACAAAAGGTATTTTTATTTCTTATTCTTCTTAGTATAATTTCTTGTCAACGATTTCCGAAAAAAGCAAGTGAACTTGCACCGGAAGATTTGTTAGGAATGAAAAAGACAACAATTTTAGAAGGGAAAGCAGCAATTGAAGATGTAAAAAAGAAACATATTGGAAAAGTAGAAAATATGCAAGATACGGCAATAGTCAATTACGGACCTCCAAGACATCCAGTAATTCTCTGGATAACCTTATACAAAGATAAAAAAACTGCTCAGGAAGAAAATGAAAAAATGGCAAAGGCGATAGTAAAATATGGAGATAACTGGGGAAAAAATCTAACCCAATTTACAGTTAAAAAGAGGAGAGTATATCGTACTTCACCTGATGGTTATGAAGAACACTATTTCTGGGTGGAAAAGAACTGGTTATTTTATGTGAAAATGCCACAAATTTTTCAAAGTAAACTTAACGAAATTATCCAAAAATTAGAAAAATGAATCCACAAAAAAGAAAAAAATATTTAGTTTTGGCAAGTAGTTTAGTTTTGGTTTTTTTCCTTTTCTTTTTATATTCTTCCCGGAAAGGGAAATTATTTTTTTCTGCTCCGCAAATAATAGTTTCCAGCGGTACGGTTGCTTTTGGAGATTCACTTTTCGCTATTCTTGTAGAAAAAAATATTTCACCGGATGAGAGTCAAAATGTAATTCAGACATTTTCTTCTGTTTTCAATCCAAGGAGATGTCAACCCGGTGATAGTTATAAAATATTAAAATCTACCGGTAATGACTTTATTAGTTTGGAGTACGAAGATGGTTCGTTAAATATTTATAAAGTGAAGAAGGATATCTCCGGGGATTATGTCGCCAATAGAGAAGAGATAAATTTGGAGAAAAAATTGGTTGGGCTTAAAGGTGAAATCAAAACTTCACTCTATGAAGCAATAATTGAACAGGGAGGAAATGCTGAGTTAGCAATGAAATTTGCCGATATTTTCGCTTGGCAGATAGATTTTCTAACCGAAACCCGCGCTGGTGATACTTACGAGTTTGTTTGGGAAAAATACGAGAATGAAAATAAAAAAATAAATTTTGACGGGAATATCCTTGTTGGCCGGTATCAGGGTAAAGAAAGTTCGGTGCATACTGCATTACTTTATGAGGATGAAAAGGGTAATTCTGACTATTATAACTTAAAAGGTGAATCTTTAAGAAAAGAATTTCTCCGTGCACCGCTTAATTATCGGCGGATTTCGTCATATTTTTCTT
Organism: Elusimicrobia bacterium UBA5214; assembly: GCA_002412545.1. Lineage (GTDB taxonomy): Bacteria > Elusimicrobiota > UBA5214 > UBA5214 > UBA5214 > UBA5214. Next base: position 70,238 of record DHVG01000001.1, read on the forward strand.
ATCGTCGTTTTCATCCGATTTTGCGTTATCTTCGTCCACATTTAGCGATTGACTATGCTGCACCCGAAGGAACACCAGTAGCAAGTATTGGTGATGGAATAGTAACTTTTTGTGGTTGGGAAAGCGGCTACGGTAGATTGGTAATTGTCAGACATAATAATGTTTACAGTTCATACTATGGACATCTTTCCCGTTACGGTAGAGGAATTAAGACCGGTGTTAAAGTTAAACAAGGACAGGTTATTGGTTATGTCGGTGCTACTGGTCTGGCTACCGGACCACATCTTGATTTTCGAATGAAAAAGTATGGACAGTTTGTAAATTTTTTAAAAATAAAACTTCCTTCCGTGAAATTAATAAGAAAAGAAGAAATTGCTAAATTTGAAGAAATGAAAAAAGAGAAATTAACTCAGTTAGCAAGGATTGCCTCAAAAGGAGAATAATTTTGAAAGGAAAAGTTAAAAACTTATTGCTGTATTTTCTCGGGTTAATTGTCATCATCGAAGGTATTGGGTTTTATTTTTATTTCCGTAAGTATAAAATAGATGAAGGGAAAATTGCTTTTTATATTGAGAGTTTAAATTTTATTCTGCGTGAAGGTGGTGGGTTTCGGTTTTCAGTCGCCAGTAGGTACATTAATCCCGAACATTATGCAATCAGGCATATGACGGAGGTATTGAAAAGTCCGGAAGAAATTTATCTATTCTGTGCACATGAAGTTAAATATAATCCTACTACTACTGAAGATAATCTTTATGATTATAATGTTTTAATGGAGACACGAGAAAGTAATTGTGCCGGACATTCTAATTTACTTTGTTCACTTTTGAGAGCAAAATGGACTTCGGCTGAAAATTGTCGTGTTGTCTATGGGAGCATCCTTAAAGAAGGTCAGCGGGTTAACCATTCCTGGGTAAAACTTTTCTGGAATGGGCAATGGATTATTCTTGATTCTACAAATTTTACTCCGATAAGACATTTTGGTGGCTGGACGAGAGACGAGTTTTATCGTGTCTATCAGGTAGTGCCAGTTTTTGAATACAACGATACTTTTACTAACTTTCGGGTGATTGAATAAAAGAAGAGGGAAGAGTTTCAGGAACCCTCTCTTCACCATATAATTTTTTGACTAAAATCAAGAAGCGTCCCGATAGGTCACCTGTGCAGGTGTCACACCTGTGCCTGCGATACCTGTGCAGGCTTCACAGGTGCAGGCAGGTGCAGGCATGGTCTACTGAAAAAACTTTGATGCCGTTTAGAGAAAAATCCTGAAACTCTTAGGAAGTGAGTGTGAAAGGTTTGTCCTTTCCTCAAAAAAATTTACTTCAGCAGGAATTTCACCCCGTATCTTTGTCCAAAGGTGTTCCGGTGATGCCCGAAAGTTCCTGTCACCGCTTCAGCGGGATCTCCGACAAATCTCTTAACTATCTCAAGCAAAGGTGCAGGGCGGGACTGCATTTCCTACTCCAAGAGGATTGCTTCATTCATTAGATTACGGAACTATTAAAAAAGTAAAATATTTTATCGTATCGGAATTTTAATAAATTGAAATTCCGACAGCACTATTCCGATATTCATCGGAGGGTGCTGGACTGCAATAGGCACTAGCCCGATACGAACCCAGCACCGAACTTGTTCTGGTGCTGCCTTCACCCCGCACCTTTGCCCAAAGGTGTCTGGGTTTCTCATGGCAGTTCTCGTAAATGTTCTATCTATTCTGAGCAAAGGTGCGGGGCAAGGGGAGATAGTGCACGAGTGGAGCGAGTGCCTATCTGGCAAATATGAGAATTTTTCTTTTTGTTTCAATTTTGATTTTGAATTTTGTCCATTTTTCTTCTGCCGAGATTAAAGTAACTATCCGAGAGAAGATTATCAAAGGAGTATCCGCAACTGAGGTTATGCTTGATGACAAAGTAGTGATTCGGTTGAGGAAAGAATTCGGTGGATATTCTCCCTATGAACGGGCGAAAATTGTTTCTCAGCATCTGGCTAAATTGATAAAGGAAGGAATTACCTTTGAGGACTTTAAAATAGAAAAAGTGAATGGGTCTACGGTCATTACTGCTAAGGGAGAAGAAGTAGTCGCTACGGATTTGGAAGCCCCTTTAAACAACACTACTCCTCAAGAATTAGCACGCCTGTGGTTAATGAATATAAAAATAGCATTAGAAAATGTCTCCGTAGTTAAATCTATTGAACAAGAAAACAACCTTGGAGAAGTTAAACATTACTTGGATTTGGCTAAAGAATATTTAAAGAAAGGTGAAGATACTTATGTGATTTCAACCTATCGTCGTGTGATAAAAGATTATCCTCGGGCAGTCATAGTTTATCAAGAACTTGGATTATTTTTTCGTTCTAAGAATTTACCAGGATTTGCTGTAGATGTATATCTTGCCTGTTTAGAGAATAATTCCAATGCTTCAAATATCCGTCGTGAATTGGCTTTAACCTATGAAATTATGGATAGCGTCACGACAACATTTGGGAAGTATAAGGGGAAGGCACTGAACGAATGGGTAAAACTTTTAGGTACACAATACGATACAGAAGCAAAAAGACATATTGAACTATTGACTAAGTAGGAGGAAAAAAAATGCCAGGAAGACCAGTTTTCTACAAAAGGGTTTACTTAATTAACAGAAAAATGCAACTTAAGTATGCCGGAATGATTGGTTTAGTTCTTGTTATTTTCTTAGGATTAGTCCAATTGCATACCTATTATGTTATCAATTCCATTTTACCGAATATTCTCTCTACAGAAATGGGTAACTCTATAAAATCAATTCAAACAAAACTGTTAATTAATGGTGTGTTTTATACTGCGATAGTTGCTTTAGTTTCAATTTTTATTTCTCATAAGATTGCCGGACCTTTATACCGATTGGAGAAGGAAATAAAAGAAGTTGTAAATAGTAGGGATTTTGACCACAAATTTGTTCTGCGGGAAGGTGATGAGTTAACTAGTTTAGTTGATTCTCTGAACTTATTATTGAATGAATTGAAGAAAAAAGTGGAAGAAAAATAAAAAATTAATTAGAATGCCTCCCCGAAGATTAAAAATACGCCCGGTGGGAGTTGAACCCACACCAACGGCTCCGNNGCTCTATCCATTGAGCTACAGGAGCAGAAGAAAGTGCGGGGTATCCGTTGACTACGGGTGCGTTTTTTCTGGATATCTGCGTAATCCGCGGTTAAATCTGCGTAATCCGTGTTAAAAGTTTAGAGATAATCTCCGGAACTTTTTCCAAAGCAGATTCCAATTTCCCCGGGTCTTTACCGCCACCTTGAGCGAAATCTTTTCTTCCCCCGCCGGTACCAGCGATTAAATTGCCAATTTCTTTAGCGATAAGTCCGGCGTTTAACCCTTTTTCTACCGCATCACCAGTCAAAGAAACTACGAATAAAGGTTTATTTTCTTTTATACTGCCGAGAACAACTATCCCGGATTTAATTTTTTCTTTCAAGCGGTCAGCAAAATCAGCTAAACTCTTTGTATCTAAATCTTCTAAATATTGAGAAACTATTTTAATGTTTTTAATCTTTTTTACCTGGCAAATAATTTCTTCAACTTGTATATTCAAAAGCCGTGTTCTTAAACTCAAAACCTGTTTTTCTAAATTTTCTTGATTTTGGAGAATTTTTTCTAAACGATTGATAACATCTTCCTCTGAACTACTTAGCTTTTCCGCAATTTGTTCAAGTATTTTCTTAAGGTTTTGGATGTATTCTTTGACATATTTACCGGTAATTGATTCAATCCGGCGCACACCAGCCGCAATACTCGTCTCCGAAAGAATTTTAAATGAGCCAATTTCTCCGCTTGTCCGACAATGTGTGCCCCCGCAAAGTTCAATACTGAAAGCATCTTTTGCTGCCTGCCACCCTTCACCTGTGACCATCACCATACGTACTTTTTCCCCGTATTTCTCACCAAAAAGCATCATTGCCCCGATTTCTTTAGCTTGACTTAAAGTAATTTCTGAAGTTAGCACGGAATAGTCCTCTAAAATAGCGTTATTTACTATTTCTTCAATCTTGATAAGTTCATCTTCAGTCAATGCCTTTGGGTAATTAAAATCAAAACGGAATCTCTCCGGTGCGACTAAAGAACCGGATTGGACCGCCTGTTCTCCTAAAACTTGCCGTAAAGCACGATGAAGAAGATGGGTAGCGGTATGGTTTCTTTTTATTGCTTTCCGTCGTTCTTTATCAACTTTAGCCAGAATGGTTTCCCCGACTTTTAAATTTCCCTTAATTATCTTACCTTGATGGGCAATTAACCCCTCTACCGGTTTCTGTGTATCTCTTATTTCCACCATTGTTTTCACTTGTAACCTGTCACCTGCCTGCCCGCCGCTTTGCTCTGGCAGGCGGGTAACCTGTAACTGTCCCTTATCTCCGACTTGTCCCCCTGCCTCCGCATAAAAAGGTGTTTCGGAAAGGATAATTTCTATCTCTTCCCCTTCTTTTGCCTCTAATATATTTTGTCCGTCTTTTAATAGGGCAACAATTTTACTGGTGATTTCATCAAATTCATAGCCACGGAATACAATATTCCCCAACTTCTTATGCAAAGGCAGATAGACATCTGCAGGTGTCATCTTCCCCCCTTGGTATGAACCGTTCTGGTTTATACCCTGCCAACTTTGTCTGGCTACCAGACGACTTTCTTCTGATGCTTGATTAAAGCCATCGTAATCAATATCCAGATTTCTTTCCTGAGCAATTTCGCGGGTTAATTCTAACGGGAAACCATAAGTATCATACAAACGGAACGCCTCTTTACCGGGAATAATTTTTTTCTTCTGGCGATTAAGCTGGTTAATCAGTTCTTCTAAGATTTTCGTTCCCGTGTCTAAAGTTTCCAAAAATTTTTCTTCTTCCATTTTGGTTACATTAAGAATATGTTCTTTTTTCAATTTAAGTTCCGGATAAGTTCCGGACATTAGTTCAATAATTTTTCCGTTTACCTGGTAGAGGAAAGGATGCAGTTCTTTTTCAGTTAAATTTTTTGCTTGTCGTAAAGCATGACGAATAATTCGTCTTAAAACATATCCTCTACCTTCATTAGAAGGGTTTACTCCATCAGCGAGAAGAAAACTTATTCCCCGGCAATGGTCAGCGATTATTTTTAGGGCGATATCTTTGGGTGATTGGGTGATTAGGTGATTAGGTGAAAAATCAAATAATTTGGCGGTGTAGTCAATTATTGGATGGAAAAGGTCGGTAGCAAAACAGGAATCAACCCCTTGACAAACCATTACTAATCTTTCTAAACCCATACCGGTATCAATATTTTTCTGGGGCAGGGGATTCAATCCCCCTTTTGCATCACGGTCAAATTGGGTGAAAACCAAATTCCATACTTCAATCCAGCGGTCACAATCACAGCCCGGACCACAGTCAGGTTTACCACAATCCTTATCTTCACCTAAATCATAAATAATTTCCGAACAAGGTCCACAAGGACCGGTATCACCCATTTTCCAGAAATTTGACTCTTCACCAAGACGGACAATTTTGGATTCGGGGACAATTTTTTTCCAGATTTGGTATGCTTCATCGTCATCTTGATAGACCGAAATATAGAGTTTATCTTTAGGTAAACTGAGGTTACTCGTCAATAATTCCCAAGCCCAAGGGATTGCTTCCTTTTTGAAATAATCACCGAAAGAAAAATTACCGAGCATTTCAAAAAAAGTTAAATGTCTTACCGTATGCCCGACTTTATCAATATCGGTAGTCCGAAAACATTTCTGGCAACTTGCTGCACGGGCTCCGACGGTGCCGTCGGAGCAGGTATATTTGAGTTTTGCTTTACCGAGGAAGAAGTTTTTAAACTGGACCATCCCGGCAGTAGTGAAAAGTATTGTCGGGTCAGCGGAAGGGACTAACGAATCCGAAGGAACAATCTGGTGTTTCCGTTCGGCAAAAAATTTTAAAAATTCTTCTCTAATTTCTTTACTAGTCAACATCTATCTATAGGTTTCCTTTCCCCTTTTTCTTAATGCTAAAAGAACTACTTTTTTATTTTTTTCATCTACATCGTATAATACACGATAATCACCGATTCTTAATCTATAATCGGCAGTATAACCGTAAAGAATCAATTCACTCTTAATCGGTTTAATTCTTTTACCTTGAGGATAAGGATGCGTCCCTAATTCTTTAAGTTTAGCGTAAACAACTTGCTGAAAATCACGCGGTAGTTTTTCTAATATTTTACAAAATATTTTCTCAACCCGCTTATCCGCAAAATAAACTTTGTAGGAAATAGACACTTAACCCTCAAGTCCTAACTTCTTTCCTAAACGAGATAAAGGAATACCGCCGGATTTTCGGTAATTTTTCCGTGCCCGGGTAATTTCTTGGATTAATTTCTCATCACGCAATTCTTCAACTAAGTCAATAATCTCAAGCAGGTCTTGATAGGAGAGCATTACTTTTACCGGTGTTCCTCTTTCAGTAATAAAAATCGGATTTTTTTCTTCACGCACTATCCGGCAAAGTGATTCTTTAAGGTCTTTCACTCCCATAAATTCACCATTCTGTAAAAGGGTAACCAAATTCATTTTGTTTTACCTCCTTAAGAAACCAGATGACCATTTCTGTGTCCACTATTGAAATTATAGCCCAAATAAAATAAATTGTCAACTACAAAATAAAAAATATTTTTCAAGTAAAAAACCTCGGTTTTGAAAACCGAGGCTTTTATTCATTTCTTTCACCCAAAAACGGTAATTAACCACCAACAACCGCATTATTAAGGAAAATAACTCTGCATCTTCCTTTTTTACAAAAGTCAAATATCTTTTTCAATAGAATTTATGAAATTAAACTCCTCCTTCTGCTAAAAGAATTGCTCCGTCTTTCCCAGAATACATTCTTTGGTTATCAGAATTGAACTCGTGTTTTACATCAAGTGACAATGATTCCAGCGAAAGAATTTTCCAATGGTTACATTTATAAATATTTTTGTTATCCTTTCTACCCGAGATATACATTTCATATGAAATGACAAAATGATGAGTGTCGTAGATGACTTTGAATTCCTCCGAAGGAGAAAAATAAAAACTTCTTTGAGTAGTTCCAATATTTACTTGGTTATATGTTTTGCACTCTAAGTAATAAGGCTTATTCTTGTAATAAAAGATAATGTCAGGATAGCCCATTGCTTTCTTTTTTCCACTTTTCCCCGCGGGAACATCGGGGTTTAGATGATATTCAGAAAGAGCCGATTTTACAAAATTTTCAATATAATTTCCCACTTCGTTTGCTCTCGCACTGATTATCCCATCTTCATTTATTTTTTTACCTGCTTTTAAGGCAACTTTTTTCAAAACTTCTAAGAGTTCTTCATCTTCGGGGTTATTAGCATTAAATGGAATTACTTTTTTGCCGGTTAAATGTTCTATAACCAAATTGAATGGAATATCTTTCAATGGTGTAAGCATTTGTTTAATTACATTTTCAAGCTTAGAAACATATTTTTCGTCTTTCATTTTGCCACCTCAAGATTAATATTCTCTTTGACTTTTAATGATGATTCTTCACAATTTTTCTTAACAAAATTATTCCAGAATTGGTATCTTCTATTTTTTCTGGGTCTTGGCTATTTAGTATTGTGTATCCTATGTCGCTGTCCTCCGGAAAAACATAATTATAGCCCTTTGCTAACCAAAAAGATAACGCTTGTCTTGACGGTGTTGAAGGAACTGTTATTTGTCGGATATTTATTCGGTGCAAGCAAAAATCTTCCAGTTTCTCAATCAGTGCCGTACCTATGCCACAACGTTTCTTGATAACAAAAATCTCAAAAACAGAAATACCATCATTGTCGATTGAAAACTTAATCTCACCTTGAGTAGATTTTACGATGCCCCATTCTCCATCTATTTTTATTTGAATGTTCATTTGATTTCTCTATTCTTTTGAAAAATTAAAATATGTTCTTTCTGCATTATATTATATAGTCCGTAAATTATTTTTTCTATATTTTCAACCAATGTAAATCCTATACTTTGGCAGTACTCAATAACATTTTGGGTTGTATTTACTTCTCCCCCTTGATAAGTTACATTACCAATTACAATTGCACAGTATTTCCCCGGTTTTAAGACACGGTGCATTTCACTATATGCTTTTTGCATATCTTTCTCATAGAGTTCAAATTTTTCATAACCGTTACCGCGAACTCCAATAAAGTCTTCCTTAACTTTTTTTAAATCATATCCAAGTGCTTCTAATGAATGAGCATCATTTTCAACATAGTTGAGAGCAATTGAGTAGGGTGGAGAAGTTATTATTCCATCTATGTTGTTATCTTCTAATGGTAAATGCCGGGAATCTTTTTTCTCTAATGTTATTTCCCCAAACTGCAAATTCAATTTTTCTTTTATTTCCTGAAAATCTTTAAGTGAATTGATCATTTTTACTATATTTTCATTGAAGGCAGACTGGAAATTTTTTCTTCTGCGCGCAGCATCACTGTGTGCGATAAGTTCTGCGACTTTGTAGAAATTTCTAACTTTTCCAACTCCCAATTTTTCTACTTTTTTCTCACCAAACAAAACAGAATCTCTCAAAGCAATTATTTCATCAACAACATTAATTGATTCAGTTTTGCTCTTAGACACTAACACACATACAGATGAAATATCGTAGCCAATACAGTTTATTCCCAGCAACATAGATTCCAGAGCAGTTGTTCCACTCCCGATGAAAGGGTCTAAGACGGTTTCCCCTTGTTTAATTTGTAATATGTTCAGTAATGCTCGTATCATTTGGGGATGGAATTTACCCTTGTATGGATAAAACCAATGCGTTAAGTATTGGTTTACTGAACGGGTTTGATTTTTTTGCTGAATATAAAAATAGTCGCTAATTTCTCCATTTATCTTTTCAAAATATGCCGTGTGATGTTGCAAAGTTTCTACCATTTCATAGTCACAAGCACTTAAAACTTTTCTTAATCCATTTGTAATTTTAACATCTAACCCAAATGACTCCAATTCCATTTTTGCTAAATGCAATTCATAAATAAACTGCACATTATTAAAAAGTTGTAATTCAATAGTTTTACTTTTGACAGATGGAAGAACAGTAATTCCAGAAATATTCTCTTTCACCGCGATACTTTGCTTTTTAGGTTTATGGAAAACTTTTTCTTTTACAGTTTTATATTTCATTAAGTTCGTTCTTAACTATTATAATTTTATCTCTTTCCAGATTCTTATAAAGTTAGTCCTACAGATTGCGATATCCTGCCGCAGGCAGAGATATTTTTTAGTGTCTAAAGTGTCGTGTCCCGGTAAAGACCATTGAGATATTGTGTTTATTACAAGTGTCAATCGAATCTTGGTCACGGAGTGAACCGCCGGGCTGAATGATTGCGGTTACACCGATTTTTGCCGCTTCCTCGGGAACATCGGAAAACGGGAAAAAAGCGTCACTGGCTAAGACGAGCGGTGATTTGGTTATTGGGTTATTGGGTGATTGGGTAGCGGGAAACATCTGGTTCATTTTGATTGCGGCAATTTTTAAAGCATCAATCCGCGACATCTGTCCGGCACCAATCCCGACAGTTTGTTTCCCTTGGGCAAGCACAATCGTATTAGATTTTACTGCTTTGGCTACTTTCCATGCAAATTTTAGAGATTCAAGTTCTTCTTCGCTGGCTTTGCGGGTAGTTACTACTTTCAAGTCATCTGAACCGATAAACGTATCTTTGTCCTGAACCAGCATACCGCCGGAAATCTGACGAAACTCTAATTGGGGAATAGGTGATGGGGAATGGGTAATAGGTAGTTCAAGGAGGCGGAGGTCTTTCTTTTTGGAAAATATTTCTTTAGCTTTTGCCGAAAAACCGGGAGCGATAATACATTCTACAAATAGTGGTTTAATTTCCTCAGCGGTCTTTTCATCAACTTCCCGGTTAAGACCGATTATTCCCCCGAATGCGGATACCGTATCACAAGCGTAAGCATTTTTGTATGCTTCTAATAATCCTCCGCCTTGGGCGGAGTTAACCGCCTCGGCTACTCCACAGGGATTATTGTGTTTGACAATCACACAGGCCGGATTTTCAAAATCCAAAACCAAGCTATAGGCGGATTCTAAATCTAACCAGTTATTGTAAGAAAGTTCTTTTCCTTGAAGTTGTTTTGCCCCGGTTAAATTCGGTAATTGGTTGTTGGTTATTGGTAATTGGTAAATGGCGGCTTTCTGGTGCGGATTTTCACCGTAACGCAAATCGTTAATTTTTTCTAAAGAAAGCGTAACTTTCCCTGGGAATTTATCGGTAGTGAAATAGTTAGCAATTGCCGAATCGTAAGCGGCGGTGCGCTGGAAGACCTTTGTCGCTAAGTATTGTTTTGTTTCCAGGGTAACTTCACCTTGATTATTTTTCATTTCTTCTAATACTTTGGCATAATCATTCGGGTCAGTAATCACTATAACATCTTTAAAATTTTTTGCTGCCGAACGGAGCATACTCGGTCCACCGATATCAATGTTTTCAATAACCTCTGCGGGTATCTGCGTCCCCTTCCGCGTAATCTGCACAGATACTTTTTCAAAGGGATAGAGGTTGACCACGACCATATCAATTGGTTCAATTTTTTGTTCCTTAATTTGTTTTTGGTGTTCCGGATTATCCCGTAAAGCAAGTAATCCGGCGTGTACTTTCGGATGGAGAGTTTTCACCCGTCCGTCAAGCATTTCCGGGAAACCAGTAACTTCCGAAACATCTTTTACTTTGAGGCCGGCTTCTCTTAAAGCTTTCGCTGTTCCACCGGTAGAAATAATCTCTACATCCATTTTTGCTAATTCTTTAGCAAATTCTACAATCCCGATTTTATCCGAGACACTGACTAATGCTCTTTTAACTTTGGACATCTTTTTCTCCTTCTTCTAATAGGTGATTACAGCGATAAGTTCCAACGATGACAGCGATTTGTGGTTCTATCACCGTAATCGGTTTCTTTAATCGCCGTAATCAAATTTTTTTAGAACTTCTTCAATTATTTCCCAAGAGAACCCATGCCGTAAAAGTAAATTCTGTATTCTTTGTTTAACCTTTGTAGGTTCTAAATTTCTGTATTGTTTAATTTTCTTCTCTACCAATTTTTTTGCTACTTCTTTATCCGATAACAGCCCTTCTTGTTCATCAAAATCTAAGTTCACTGTTTCCGCAGAAATACCCTTCTGTTTCAATTCCCAGTGAATATATTTTTTGCTGTATCCTTTTCTTTTGCGCGATTCTATCCATTCCCGAGTAAATTGTTGGTCATCAAGATATTTTTTTTCTTTCAGCCAACCAATAGTATCGGCAATTACAGTATCATTGAACTTTTTTTGTTTCAGTTTTTCTCGGATTTCCTTTTCACTACGGTTACGATATTTTAGTAATTTTGAAGCATAATTTCTACTTTCTTCTGATTCTTTCATAGATTCGTTTAGTCCGTTAGGTCCGTTTGGTCCGTTAAGTCCGTTGAGTCGGGTTAGTCCGTTGAGTCGGTTAATTCCGTTAGGTCCGTTAACGGTCTAAACGGACAAAACGGTCATAACGGTCTCAACGAGCAGTTTGAATTTGCGTGTATTTATTTCGCATTAAGTCCCAATGTGTTCCGGGCCAGTAAATTTTTTGACAGGTGAAACAGAAAGAAAAATTTTCTTGTGTTTGATAAACAAAAGACGGGACTTTATCTTTTACTTTTTCTTTCTCAATTGGTTCCAAAAGTGTATTACAGAGACAACAGCGGGTAAACATTTTTTCTGGGTCAACTTTTAGATTAAGTTCTTTTAAAACCTGCTGAATTTGTTTTTCATAATTATCACTGTCAATCAGTAAAACTTTTAATGCTTTATTTTTGCTCACCCGCTGGTCACGGGTAAGCAGTATTCTTCCTTCTTTCAAACTCTGATAGACAATAATATTCTTATTTAAAGATGTAAAATATTCGGTATCAAACCCGAAAATCCTTAACCATTTACAGAGACGTCCAAGCATAAAATCAACTAAAAATTTTGGTTCCATAAATTCGTTATGTCCGTTATTTCCGTTTAGTCCGTTATGTCGGTTAACGGTCTCAACGGTCTAACGGACGAAACGGTCCTAACCATCTAAACGCTTATTAGTTCATATTTACGTGAACCAAGACCGATTTTTTCGGCATAGTCAAGTTGGATTGTCCAGTCAATTTGCGGGAAAATGTCACGGAAGAAATCTTTACCGAACTTTTTGTTAACTAAATCTACACTCGCTTGGTCAATTGCTACCGGGTCAGTGCTGACTAAAATACCAATATCCGGAATAAGTGGTTCTTCTTTCCGACCATAGCAGTCGCAGTATTTAGTAATATATTGCAAGAAATTTATACAGAAAAAGTTTTTATTTTTTACTGCACCGTAAGCATACTCAACAATTTTTTCCTGACAATTTTTTACCGATTCATTCCAGGGAAGTTTAATTGCTCCATAATGGCAGGTAAGAATACATTCACCGCAACCGGTGCATTTATTTTTATCAAGAAAAATCTTAGATTCTTTGTGTAATGTGTTAAGTGTAACGTGTAAGGTTAAGGCGGAGGAGGGGCACCATTTGATACAGAGACCACAGGCGGTACAATTTTCTGCGACTATTTCCGGAACAATTGAATGATGCATTTCATATTTACCTGCTCGTGCACCGCAACCCATGCCCATATTTTTTAAAGTTCCACCGAAACCGGTAACCTCGTGTCCTTTAAAATGAGTAAGAAAAACTATTGAATCAGTGTAGTGTATTGCATGAGCAATTTTTACTTTCTTGAAATGTTTGAGGTTTACCCCGTTAGAAAAATTAGAAACCTTTCTAACGGGGTTAATTTCTACTTCTACATAGGAATTTCCGCGCAGACCGTCCGCGATTAAAATCGGGCAACCAAGAGTTTCTTCCCGGAAACCGTGGAAAGAGGCAGTTTGTAAATGGTGCACCGCATCACTTCGTTCACCGACATAAATTGTATTTGCATCAGTTACAAACGGATGTGCACCCAGGGTTTTAATTTTTTCTACGACTGGTTTAACTTCTGCTGGTTTAAGATGTCCGAAATTACCTTTTTCACCGAAGGTAAGTTTAATTGCGGTAAAATCATTTTCTTTAATAATTTCGCGGGGATTAATTTTTTCCAAAAGTTCGGGGAGATATTTGAGGTGGTCATTTTTTTTAGATTGGTAGTCAAGAAAATAAACTTTACTTTTCATTAGTAAGAATGATTACGCAGATTTTCTAAAGTAGATTACACAGATTTTTGAGAATGATTACAGTGATTTTGTTACTAACTTCCAACTCACTAACTTTCTAACTTACTAACTGACTTTGATTGCTTCCACTGGACAATCTTCAGCTGCCTGTTTAGCACAGTCAACTGACCCGGCAGGAATTTCGTTAACTTTTACTACTGCCACCATTGCATTTTCATCCATTTGGAAGACATCCGGACAAGTATCTACGCAAAGTCCGCAACCAGTACATAAATCTTTATCCACCGTTGCTTTCATTTTATCCTCCATCTTCAGCGGATTAACCAAATGATAACGAATTTGGCGAATGAAAAAAGTTCGAATTACCCGGTTATATTATTCTTTAATCTTCGTAGTAAGAAATTTTACTAAAATTGGTTGTTTTTTGCAAAACAAGAAAATTAAGTAAAACTATTTCGTGACCAGGTCAATAAATTCCTTTTCGTTAATGATTTTGATACCTAACTTCTTTGCTTTAATATATTTTGAGCCGGGATTTTCCCCGACAACAACATAGTCAGTTTTCTTAGAAACACTGGAAGTGGGACTGCCACCCAGTTCTTTAACCTTTGTTTCCGCATCCGAGCGAGTGAAAGATTTCATTTCACCGGTAAAAACAAAAGTTTTACCGGAAAAAGGTCGCGGACCGATTTTTTTCTTTTCCTCTTCCATACGTACTCCTACCTTTTTCAATTTTTCAATCAGTTTTCTTGTCCCTTCCTGATGAAAAGAATTCACTACTGACTCAGCCATTACCGGTCCGACTTCATAGATTGAGGTTAAATCTTCAACTTTTGCTTTCATTAATTTGTCCATTGTTGTGAATCTCTCGGCTAATACTTGTGCCGCTTTTTCACCGACATTACGAATACCAAGAGCATAGAGCAACCGACTTAAAGATTGATTTTTACTGTTTTCTATCGCCTTCAGTAAATTTTCTGCCTTTTTCTCAGCGAAAAGTTCCAATTTTAGCAAGTCATCTTTTTTCAGGAAATATATATCGGCAAAATCGGAGACCATCTTTTTTGCTACTAATTGTTCAACTACCGATTCACCAAGACCTTCAATATCCATTGCTTCTCGTCTACCAAAATGGACTAATCCGCGGGCAAGTTGTGCCGGGCAGGAAGGATTGATACAGCGATAGGCAACTTCTTCCTCCTTTTCTTTAACTATTGGTCCGGTGCATACCGGACATTTAGTCGGTACTTTAAACTCTTTCTCTTTACCGGTTCGTTTTGATTCAATCACTTTTACTACTTTCGGAATTACTTCACCTGCACGTTCAATTAAGACCGTATCCCCAATTTTAACACCTAATCTCTTAATTTCATCAAAATTATGTAAAGTAGAATGAGAAATAGTTACACCACCACATTCTACCGGTTCAAGTTCAGCAACCGGGGTGATGATTCCGGTCCGTCCAACATTAGCGATTATATTTTTAACCTTTGTTGTCGCTTGCCGGGCAGGAAATTTGTAAGCAATTGCCCAGCGTGGACTTTTCATTGTTGTGCCAAGTTTTCCCTGCTGGCTGAGAGAATTGACCTTTATTACCATCCCGTCAATTTCATAAGGTAGAATATTTCTTTTTTCTTCCCATTCTTTACAATAATTGATAACTTCGTCAATATTTTTACAAAGTTTTGCTTCTTCAATAGCTTTTATCCCGTATTCTTTTAATGTCTGCAAATATTCCCAGTGGGTATTTAGTTTCTTCCCCCCTTCTACTAATCCGTAGGAGTGAGCGAAAAATTTTAAGGGACGGCTGGCAGTAACCTGTGGGTCTTTTTGTCTTAAACTACCAGCAGTAGCGTTACGGGGATTAGCAAAAATTGTTTCTCCACGAGAGTTCATTTTTTCATTTAAACGGTTAAATTCCTTTTTCTCGATATAGACTTCACCACGAATCTCCAAAAAGACGGGAAGTGGGTAGTGGGATGCGGCAAGTAGGGAAAGAGGAACGGAACGAATAGTCTTGATGTTAGCAGTGATATCTTCACCAGTTTCGCCATCACCACGGGTTGCTCCGACTTCAAGAATGCCATTTTTATAAGTCAGTGCAGTACTCACGCCATCAATTTTTGGTTCAACAACATATTCCCATTTTTCACCTTTTATTCCTTTATTAACCCGTTCGTCCCATTCTTTTACTTCTTCCGCTGAGTAGGTGTTTTCTAAAGAAAGCATTGGTTTAGCATGTTTGACCGGTTGGAAAAGTTCGGCAGGTTGTCCGGAAACTCTTTGTGTAGGTGAGTCGGGAGTGATAAATTGGGGATATTTTTTTTCTAAATCTACTAATTTTTTGTAAAGTTTATCGTACTCGGTATCGGAAATTTCCGGCTGGTTCAGTACATAGTAAAGATAATCGTGATGCCTAATTTCTTGACGAAGTTTTTCAATTTCTTTTTTTATTTCCATGTTAGAGAAATTACCTCAGATAAATTATGAGTTCGTTTAATTCTGATTTATGAGTTATGATTTATGAATTAAAATCATATTTCATACTTCATAGTTCATACTTATTTTTTTCGGACTTCTTCCTTAATTTTGTCCAATATACCATTAACAAATTTTCCTGACTCAGCAGTAGAATACTTTTTAGCGATTTCAATTGCTTCATCAATAATTACATTTGCTGGAGTATCAAGTTGATTAATTAATTCAAATGTTGCCATCCTTAAAATAGTGCGGTCAATGGAAGCCATCCGTTTTAATTCCCAATTTTGTGCATGTTGGGAAATTAATTTATCAATTTTGGAGAGATTGTTCTTTGTCCCTTCGGTTAATAAGTTAGCAAATTCTTTGACTGATTTAGGGGCATCATTTTCTCGCCAAAAAGAAAGAGATGCTTCTTTCAGAGGCAAACCACCGATATCCATCAAATAAAGGATGGTGATTGTAGCTTCACGTGCTACTCTTCTTTGTCCCATTCTTTTTAATCACAGATTACACAGATTAAAGACCTGATTACACAGATTTAAGTCCTTTTACATATTACATATCAACTTATAAACGTATCCACCTTTGTAGTTAAAGGACTTACTTTATTTGTTCTAAGAGGTTAACCATTTCAATTACTGATTCGGCTGCTTGTGCACCTTTATTGCCTGCTTTTGTGCCTGCCCGTTCAATTGCTTGTTCTAAATTATCGGTAGTGAGTATACCAAAAGAAATTGGTATACCGGTTTCTAAAGTAGTTTGAGCAATACCTTTGGTTACTTCCGCAGCAATAAATTCATAGTGCGGTGTATCACCGGCAATAATTGCCCCGAGACAGATTATACCATCAAATTTCTTACTCTGGGCAATTTTTTTTGCTAAGAGCGGTATTTCAAAACTTCCCGCAGTCCAGAAGATTTCAATCTTGTTTTCGTCAGCATTATGCCGACGGAGTGAATCTAAAGCTCCATCAAGAAGTTTAGCGGTGATAAACTCGTTAAATCTTGAGACAATTATAGCAAACTTCTTTCCGGTTGCTAAAAGTTTACCCGCATAGGTTTTAACCATTCTTTTCACCTCCTCCATAGAGATTGATTGCAGTGATTATACAAAACGATTACAGCGATATTTTTATCGCCGGAATCACTTTAGACACTTGTAAGTAAGTGTCCTAATTTTTTCTTTTTTGTTTCTAAATATTTGTAAGCAATCTCTGTTTTTGGTTTTATTTCTATCGGGACACGTTTTATAATTTTCAATCCGTAACCTTGTAAACCACTAATTTTTCTCGGATTATTGGTGAGGAGACGAATACTTTTTAATCCGAGGTCAACAAGTATCTGCGCACCGATACCGTAGTCACGCAAATCTGCTGGATAACCTAATTTACGATTTGCTTCTACGGTATCTAATCCTTTGTCTTGCAGTGCGTAAGCATGCAGTTTATTCACTAAACCAATTCCGCGTCCCTCCTGATGCATATATAATAATACCCCTTTACCTTCCTGAGCAATTATCTCTAATGCTTGATGAAGTTGTTCACCGCAATCACAGCGTAAGGAATGGAAAGTTTCACCAGTTAAACAAGAAGAATGAACCCTGACTAAAACATTTTTTTTCTTTTCTACATTTCCTTTTACCAAAGCCAGATGATGTTCTTTGTTTATTGTATCTTCGTAAACATAAAGAGTAAAATTACCGAATTCAGTCGGTAGTTCGGTTAGAGAAATACGACGTATAAATTTTTCGGTCTTTCTTTGGTATTCAATTAAATCAGCAATGGTAATAATTTTAAGTTTATGTCTTTTTGCAAATTTAGAAAGTTCGGGTAATCGTGCCATTGTGCCATCTTCATGCATAATTTCACAAATTACACCGGCAGGATATAATCCAGCAAGTTTTGCTAAATCTACTGCTGCTTCGGTATGTCCAGCACGAACTAATACTCCTCCTTCCTTATAGCGGAGAGGAAAAATATGTCCGGGACGGTTCAAATTTTCGGATTTAGTTCGTTGGTCAAGAATAGTTTTAATTGTCCGTGCACGGTCATGCGCGGAAATACCGGTAGTAATCCCTTTCTTTGCATTTACGGAAACGGTGAAAGCAGTTTCTTTGTAGTCAGTATTTTCCTTAACCATCGGATAAATTTTTAATTCGTCAAGTCGTTTACCAATAATCGGCAGACAAATCAGTCCCCGTCCATATTTTGCCATAAAATTTATCACCTGTGGTGTAACTTTTTCGGCAGCAGAGACCAAGTCACCTTCATTCTCCCGTGAAGGGTCATCAACAACGATTAGTATTTTACCTTTTTTAATTTCACTTAGTGCTTCAGGAATAGATGCAAATTTCATATTTTTTTCGTTATGTCCGTTTAGTCGGTTATGTCCGTTTGGTCAGTTACTTCCGTTTAGACCGTTAAGCCGGTTTGGTCCGTTATTTTCGTTAAAGCAGTGAACCAATAGAACGGACTTAACGGACTAAACTGACTGAACGAACTGAACAGATTAAAGATAACCAGTTTTTTTAAGGAAATCTAAAGTAATTTCTTTTTTTGTTTTTTTAGTTTGGATAAAACTCTCCATATATTTTGCCAGAATATCGGGTTCAAGATTAACACTGTCACTAACTTTTTTAAATCCAAGAGTAGTATTCTCCAGAGTGTAAGGAATAACCGCTACCGTGAAAGTTGGTGATTGGTAATTGGTAATTGGTGATTGGTTTACGGAAACTATAGTAAGACTGATACCGTCAACGGCGATTGAACCTTTAGAAACAAGGTATTTAGCAATTTCCTCTGATATAGAAAATTCAAAAATTTTTGTTTCATTTTCTGCTTTAATTGACAAGATTTTACCTACTCCTTCAATATGTCCAGTAAGAAAATGTCCACCTAATCGCTCACCAACTTTTATTGCTCTTTCTAAGTTAACTTCATCTCTTGGTTTTAACTCTCCTAAATTGGTTTTTTTCAGTGTTTCTTCACTGAGGTCAAAACTTATAACTTGCGACCGGTAACTGGTAACTGTCAGACAGACTCCATTTACGGCGATACTTTCTCCAATTTTTATATTGTTAAGTTTTGTACTCACTGATAATTCGGTATTAGTGATTTTTTTTACTATTCCCAAATCTTCAATTATACCGGTAAACATTTTTTTAACACGAATTAACACGGATAAAACAGAGCCGAATTTTCGCGAATAAAACCTTAATCAGAAGCAACCTTTCCTCTAATGAGTAAATCGGTGTCAATTTTTTCAATTTTCCAATCTTTAATTTTTAATGCTTGAGACAAAGATTGTATCCCTTCACCTTCTACAGGGGTTAAAGCATCCTTTCCACCGATAATTTTTGGAGCAATAAAAAAGATTACTTCGTCAACTATATCGTCTTCTAAAGCATAAGCATTAGTTTCTCCACCACCTTCAATTAAGACCGAAGCAATATTCATTTTTGCCAGTTCGCGCATGATTTGTTCAAAATCAATTTTACCATTTTTTGTGGGTAAACCCCGCACCTTTGCACAAGAAGATGCTGGGAAAACCTGACCATTTTTGCTATTAGCACTGTCATCCTGAGCAAAGGTGCGGGGTAAAAATAAAATTTTTATTTTTTTCTTCTCAAGAATTCCGATTTTCGTAGTTGAGACATTATTTTTGGTTACAACCACTGTTGGAGCAAGAGAATCAAATATTTTACTATTTACCGGGATACTTAAATCCGGGTCAATAACTACCCGCAAAGGATTGAGTCCTTTTCCGTATGTCGTAAGTGAAGGGTTATCCTTAATTACAGTATTTTTTCCGACTAAGATAGCATCAACTTGACTCCGTAAACGATGAAGGTAATCCCGTGCCGGTGAAGAAGTTATCCATTTTGATTCACCGGTAGCAGTAGCAATTTTACCATCAAGAGTCATTGCTGACTTTAGAATTACATAAGGCATTTTCTTCGTAATGAATTTTATATAGAAACGATTTAACTCTTTTGCTTCTTTCTCCAGTATCCCTACTTTACACCTTACACTTTTCACCTTTAACTGCTGTATTCCTTTTCCCTTGACTAAAGGATTTGGGTCT
The DNA here is from genome assembly GCA_002412545.1 of Elusimicrobia bacterium UBA5214. GTDB lineage: Bacteria > Elusimicrobiota > UBA5214 > UBA5214 > UBA5214 > UBA5214. The sequence goes on from DHVG01000001.1 coordinate 90,049, forward strand.
TTCATTGCTATAACTACTTTTTTTACTCCCGCTTTAACTATTTCCGGTACACAAGGAGGGGTTTTTCCCCAGTGAACACAGGGTTCCAAATTTATATACATTGTTGTTCCTTTTGTTTGACCACTCACTTTGTTCAGGGTTTCAATTTCTGCATGAGGACCACCAAAATAGCGATGGTATCCTTGCCCGACAATCTTGTTGTTTTTAACGATAACGCATCCGACCATTGGATTTGGGTTTACTTTACCAATACCTTTCTTTGCCAGTTCTAAACAAAGTCGTATATATTTTTTATCTGCAGCAATCTGCGCTGTGTTGTATTCTTTCATCTGCGTTAATCTGCGTGAAATAAAAAACCCCGAATTTCTTTCTCTTCGGGGGTAATTCGCCAAAACGCTAAAGATTCGTAAAAGTCGCAAAAATTTCTTTTTTGGCGTTTTTTGCGGAGTTTCTGATTTTGCGCTTTAACTCTTCTCCCATCCGGACTTTTACCCCGTAAAAGAGCCTGATGGCTTTCTACGGGGTGAACCGTCGGCAACGGAATTTCACCGTTTCCACCCCGACATCACGTCGGGGTTCGTAGGCTTTCCCCCGTAAAAGAGCCTAACGGCTCTCTACGGGGTGAACTACCGGTGAGGATTTTCACCTCGCCCCGAAGAGTTCAATTGTTTTGAATATAGCAAAAAAATAAAATATTGTCAACCCCGCACCTATCAAGTATTTAATGATTTTTTTCTGGTCAGTTAGAAAAACATTGTACAACCGATTTTTCTTCAACGCATAACACAAACCGAAAGTGTATTCGTGAATAGATAATCATTAAGAATAATTCTAACTGACTATACCTGATAGGTGCGGGTCAAACCGATACCAATTACCGATGTAGAGTCAATTTAATATCTTCGCCTACCGCCGCCTCTGTCATATCCGCCACTGTATCCACCACCACGGCTACCACCAGAACGGCGTTCTCGCGGAGGTCTGGCTTCGGCAACACTTAGATTGCGTCCATTTAGTTCCTTTCCGTTTAACTGTGCGATGGCTTTTTCGGCTTCGTCATTACTGCCCATTTCTATAAATCCAAAACCCTTTGAATTGTTAGTGTATTTATCTTTAATGATAGTTACACTTTGTACTGTTCCTACTTGGGTAAACAATTCTTTCAATTCATCTTCGGTAGTATTAAAACTTAAGTTGCCAACAAACAATTTCAACATCTTTTTTCTTTCTCCTTTTCTAATTTATTTTTTTGTTACCCTTTTTCTGAGGTCTTCACGATTTTTCCCCTCCTTTTTAATGTGACCCCAAAACATCAGATTTATTGCATTGTTTTTAATGGTAAATATTATCTTGGTAAGTTTATCTCTTCTAAATGTCTCTGTTTGGAATTAAAGGTAATTCTTTTTCGTGGTATTCTTTAATACTTTCGTAAACTCGGTCAGGAAACTTGAGTGCCTTGTAGATTGGGTGGTCACAAAGTCCAGGGATTTTACTCGGACAGAGTTTATATCTCTTTGTATGTTTCATCCATTCCAAAATATGTTTACAATGAGGTGGATTATAATCATGTAATTTAATATTGTCAAGCATTTCTTTTGCTTCCTCTTCGCTGAAATCAGGTTGACGAGCGAGTATTCGGATAATTATATTTTCCGAAAGGTGAAATCGGGCAACCATAATGAAAAGTAAGCGTGCATAATGGGGTATACTCTTCTTCTTTTCTAATCTTTCAATCATTTTCCTCAGACAATCCACTCTTTTCAATTCGGCAAGAGACATTAGCTCACCTCTTTCTGTGTTTCAGTTAGAGGTAATTCAATAACTATAGTTGTACCCTTATTTATTTTGCTAAGTGCGTAAATCTTACCTTTATGTTCTTCTATGATTCTCTTAGCAATGCTCAATCCAAGTCCCACACCTTCTTCGGGATTTTTTGTCGTAAAAAAAGGTTGAAATATCTTTTCCAGATTTTCTTCGGGTATACCTGGTCCGGTATCAGTAAATTTTATTTTTACATTCTTATCATCGTAATCAGTTTCTACGGTTAGTTCCCTACCTTTAGTAGTGAGAGAAAGCATCGCTTGATGAGCATTACGGATTATGTTTAAGAAAACTTGTTGTAAGAGTGTAGAGTCAGCATTTATTTTTGGTAAGAGTTTCTTGAATTCTTTAACTACTTTAATATTGTCTAAAACAAACTGGTCTTTTCTTAATTCTAAAGTATCTTCAAGAAGAGTATTAACATCCGCTTGGGTCTTGCCAGTTGTCTGCAAACGCACAAATTGAAGTAATTTATCAATTATGTGCGCACAGTTCATTATTTCAGTATTAATTCTTTTTGCTCGTTCTTTAATAGTTTCTATTTTTTCGTCCATAAGAATTGTCTGACAGTTAGCCGAGATAGAAGCAAGGGGATGTTTTACTTGATGAACAATACCGCCAATAGATTCACCTAAGAATAGCAATCTCTCCATTTGCATCATCTGGGAATGTATTTTTTCTTCTTCAAGTCTTGCTTGTTCGCTAAAATGTGAACTAAAAAGAGCAACGATAAAGAGGAAAGGTATCCTTAAAAGTATACCTGAATCTAAAAAATTTATTTTTTCACCCCCTTTCAAAAGTAAAGCAAAATAGAGGAAAGCAGAAATAATACCAACAAAAATGCTTCCCCGGACATCTTGTCTTAAGGTGGACATAAAAATAACAAGAAAGTAGGCAAGATAAATATCAGTATTAAATCCTTGAGTAAAATATATACCTAAAGTGATTAATACTGTATCTAGAAGGAAAACAAAATAATTAAAACTTCGCTGAAAAAATAATCTCAGCGGTAAGAAAATAAAAATAATATTGGAAAAAACGTAGAAGAAAAAGATAAAAAAGAATTTCTTCCAGAAGAAGATTATCTCTACCTGTTTCGTATAGTTAAGAAAGAAAAAAAGAACTAAAATGATTACCCATCTTAAAATGATAATTGTAGATTTCTGGTTTAGGTAGAAAGTATTCTTTGTCAAGATGATTAAGTTTCCTTTTCTTACTTAGAAGAAATTTTAATGGTTGTTTTCACATTGCCACGAGGATTGAAATCGCCAATAACTTCCAGAAATTTTGGCTTGATATTTTTTTTTAGGTCAGCATAAATCTTATTAGTTACTTCTTCGTGAGAAATATGAACCTGACGGTATTTGTTCAAATACAATTTTAATGATTTAAGTTCAACCACAAATTTATTTGGAATATAATTTATTCTTATGGTTGCAAAATCGGGATAACCAGAACGTGGACAAAGACAAGTGAATTCAGGAAAAATAATTTCAACATTATAATTCTTACCCGGGGAAGGATTTCTCCAAACCTCTAATTTTGCTTCTTTTATTGCTTTCTCACCATACTTCATGATTTTGAGATTACACAGATTCTTAAAGAACGATTACAGCAATTATTAAGTAATTTTATCTCCGCAATCTATGTTTTTTATTACCGGAATCAGAAATTATTGTATTTTTTAGCAATTTCATTATACATCAAAATTTTTTAATTTACAATAGATAGGCATCTCCAGAAATTTCAATGTCCGTAACTTAAACGGTCAATTAGAAAATGAGGTAAATTTGCTTCTAACATTTTTTGCTGAACTGGTAGAATATTGTATTCAAACCGTGCTAAATAGATTTCTTTTTTTTCTAATTCGTAGGTTGCACAAGCAGAGCGCGGGTCCCCGTCTCGGGGTTGTCCAACTGAACCGACATTAATGATTGTTTTCGTTTCTAAATTAAGGACAACTGGATTTTTTTGTAAAAAATTACCGTAGGATTCTGCACCTTCTGCTTTTTTCTGATAGAAAAATGGTGTATGGCTGTGTCCAATAAAACAAACTTGAGCGGGGAAAAAATTTAGATTTTCTCTTGCTTGGTTTAGATTGAGTAAATATTCGTCAATTGGGTCTCTTGGTGAGCCGTGGACAAGAGTTAAGTCTTTATCTTGATAAATTTGTGGTAAAGACCTGAGATAGCTGATATTTTCCGGGGTTAATTTTTTTTGTGTCCAGAGGATTGATGCTTGTGCATTTTCATTGAACCAACTTATATCTTTAAGTCCGACACTGGCTAAATCGTGATTCCCAGCTACTACTATTGCTTTTAACTGGCGAACTTTTTCAATACATTCATTTGGATTTGGTCCGTAACCAACAAGGTCACCGCAACAGAAATATTTATCTACTTTTTCTTTAGAGTAGTATTCAAGAATTATATTCAGTGCTTCTAAATTAGAATGGACATCAGCAAAAATTGCATATTTCATCTCAAGTAAATCCTAAATTCCAATATCTAAACCCCAAACAATATCCAATATTTAAAATCCCAAATCCTAAACTCTAAATTCTAAACTGGTTTGGAGCATTGAAATTTGAATATTGGAATTTGTTTAGGATTTAGTGTTTGGAGTTTAGAATTTTAATTTGTCAATATTCGTGACAAGATTACCCGGAAAATAAAAACTGGCAGATGGATAATTCTTTTAATCCGCCAAGGTTCTTGATAACAGCGATACAACCATTCTAAACTCATCCGTCTCAGGCGGACCGGTGCACGTTTTAATTTACCAGAAATTATATCAAAGCTACCACCTACTCCGATGGCTAAATTTACATCTAATTCTTTAAGATATGCAGAAATCCATTTTTCCTGTCGTGGAGAACCCAAACCCACAAAAAGAATATCCAGTGAAAGGTCTTTTATTTCCCGAATAATTTTTTTTTCTTCAGCAGGAGAGAAGTATCCGTGGTGATGACCAATAATTTTTAGTTGCGGGAACATTTTTTTCAATTGAAAAACCGTTTTTTCTACGATTTCTTCTTTTGCTCCTAAAAGGTAAATCCGGTATCCCTCTCTTTCGGACATTTTACATAATTCTAACATTAAATCAATCCCGGGAATTACTTTGGGTAGAGGTTTGCCAAGGAATTTCATTGCCCAAAATATACCAACAGAATCAGCAACAACTAAATCCGCACGCTGTAATATTCCGCACATTCCTTTATCCTTAAAAGATTGATTGACCATCAAAGAATTTAGAGTAACAATTTGGTGTGTTTTTTTTTCTAGAATAAAATCTTTAGAAATTTGCAGTGTTTGAATAAGGGTAACTTGGTCGATTGGAAGATTGAAAATTTGACTTCTTTGAGGTAGGAAATTCATTTTAAGTATAACGCAGATGGACTTCTATCTGTGGTTGTCTGCGTTTCACGCTGGAACAGCGACAGATACTTTTTGAAATTTTACCGAAATTATTTTTGAAACACCGAATTCTTCCATGGTTACACCATAGAGAAGGTCAGCAGTTTCAATTGTCCGTTTGTTGTGGGTAATAATGATGAACTGTGTATTTTTAGAAAATTCTTTCACTAAACGGACATAACGATAAATATTTGCATCATCTAAGGCCGCGTCAACTTCATCAAGTAAACAAAAAGGCGCTGGTTTAACTAAGAAGAAAGCAAAAAGTAAGGCAATCGCGGTCAATGCTTTTTCTCCCCCGGAAAGAAGAGAAATATTCTGTAATTTTTTACCCGCCGGTTGAGCGACAATATCAATTCCAGTTTCCCAGAGGTTTGTTTCGTCAGTAAGAACGAGGTCAGCTTCACCACCTTCAAAGAGAAAATGGAATGTTTGTTGAAAATTTTTTCTTACCTGAGCGAATGTTTTTCCAAAAGTTTCCCGGGTAGAAATATTTATTTTGTTAATTAACTGGAGTAGGTCTTCTTTTGCTTTCTTTAAATCTTCTTCCTGACTAATTAAAAAATTTAGCCGTGCATTAAGGTTTTCATATTCTTCAGGTGCAGCTAAATTTACTGCTCCTAAAGATTCAACTCTTCTTTTTAGTCTTTCATTTTCCAGTTTTATTTCTTCTACACTGATTTCTTTCTCCAATTCTTCTTTATGTTTTCTTTCAGCTTGTTCTACACTGAGGTTAAATTCGTCTTTCAAACGCATCAGCAGATGTTTCTTTTCTAAATTGATTTTCTGCTGATAAATTTCCAGATCTTTTTTCTTATCTTCAATCTCTTTGAATTCCTGCCGTAGAGAATTAAGTGAATTTTCTTCAGTAGAAATTTTCTGCACAAGTTTCTGGCTATCGTTCTCTAAAGTAGAATTTATCTTTTCTACTTCTTCTTTTTTCTCTTGGAGAAGAATAATTTTTTCTTTCTCTTTGGTTAAAATTTCTTTTTCATTTTTAGTTGTTTCTCCCAGATTAAGAGTTCTTTCTTTTTTTGAATGAATACTTTTTTCTAATTCCTCTCTTTCTTTAGTTAGTTTATCCTTTTCTTGACTGAGTATCCGATAGCGTTGCTCAGAAGTATTGAAAGAAATTTTCAATTCAGTCAGTTCCTGATTACTTTTTGTTTCCTCTTCTTTTAGAACAAGAATATCTTTTTCTAAAGTTTTCATTTCCTTATTTAGATTATTTTCTTCAGTTTCCCAATTGGTAAGTTTTTCCTCTTCCTTTTTCATGCGTGTATTTTTTTCATTTATTTCTATATCTTTTTGGTTACTTTCCCAATGGTTTGCTTTTATTTCATCAAGAGTAATTTCTTCTTTTTCTTTTCTTCTTTCCTTTTCCTTGAGTAATACGGTGAAAGCAGTTTGTTTTTCTTGTGTCTGTTGATTAAGTTGAGTTAATTCGTTTTCCAACGCACTAATTTCTTTTTCCAAATTATCCTTTTGGTTGAAATATTCTTTTGCTATTCTTTCAAGGTTAGACAAATTGTCTTCAATTTCTTTAGTTTCCCGTTCTTCACTGAGCAAACCACTTTCTTTAATTTCACTACCTCCCTGGATGGTCGTTTCTGAGTAGAGAATAGTGCCATCAAAATAAATAGAAGAAAAAAGATAATGAATGAGTTTCTTATATTTCACATCATAGCCGATAATTTCAAGCAAATTTCTTGTTTTCGGTAAACGGGAGAGCGGAGGTAATTTTTCACTAATTTTTTCTAAGATAAAGAAACCAGCCCATCCTTTATTATTTTCTTTCAGATAACGGATTGCCTTCTCTGCAGATTCCTGCGTTTCGCTAACTAAGAAGTTGAGTTTTTCAGCGAGCATTTTTTCTACTATTTTTTCATTCTCTTTAGGTACTTTGATAATACTGCTTAAAGGACCACTGATTTCCGGTAAATTAAGTGTAAGCACACTCTGGATAGCTAATCGGCAAAATTTACTTTTTTCTGCTAATTCTTTTAATGCGAAGAGACGTGCTTTTTGCTGGTTAAGTTCAGTTTGTACTTTTTCCAATTGTTGTAGTGTCTCCCGGTAAAGATTCTTTTTCTGAACAAATTCATTCTCAACGGTTACTTTTCTTTCTCGGAGACGATTATTTTCTTCTTCACAGAGAGATAATTCTTGGTTAAGATTAGTATATTCAAGAACAAGTTTTTCTTTTTTCTCTTCTAGTGCCGAAAAATCATCTTTCAGTTTTTTCTTTTCGTTTTGTAAATTTTGTAGTTGTGTTTCTAAACGAATAATTTCATTTTTTGTTTGTGTTCTCTCTTGAACAAGTGAATAGATTCTTTCTTTTTTCTCCTGAAAGATGTGATTAGTTTCTTTAATTTTTTTTGTCAGTTCACTAATTTCTTTTTCCTTTTCTTTAAGTTTTTCTTTTAACTGCCCGGTATCTTTTTCATATTTTTCTTTTTCTTGGGTTGACTTCTCCAGAGTATCAACAAAATTTTTTAATTTCTCCTGCTGTTGTTTACTTTCTTCTTCCAGGAGTTCAATTTGTTTTTCACTATCCTTAATTCTGCCTTCCGCTAAATCAATCCGATTTTTTGCTTGGAGTAAATCACTTTCGTTCTGGTAAAGTAAATCGCGGTTCTCTTCAATTTCTTCTCTTTTCTTACTTAATTCATTTTGCAAATTAGTCAGGTTAGTTTCTAAATTCTGAATCAATTTAGATAAAGTATCATAATTTTCAAAAGTTTGTTTATTCCCGCTGGTAAGGTCTTCAGTTTCTTTTTTCAGTTTAGCCAATTCTTTAAGAATGATAAGCACTTCACCGGATTTAATTTCTTCCTGATACTTCTGGTATTGTTTTGCTTTCCGTGCGGCAGCATCAAGAGAACGAATCTGTTCTTTAAGCAAAGTTAAAGTATCATTTAAACGCAGTAAATCAAATTCTACTTTTTCTAGTCGGCTTAATGCTTCCTCTTTCCGCACTTTATATTTAGCGATACCCGATGCTTCTTCAAAAAGGGAACGTCTTTCTTCAGGTTTCGCTTGAAGAATAAATTCCACTTTTCCTTGTTCCATTAAAGAGTAAGATTGTGCGCCCAATCCGGTATCCAGGAAAAGGTCACGAATATCTTTCAGTCGGCATTGGGTTTTATTAAGGTAATATTCAGATTCCCCGGAACGGTATAACCTCCGACTGACCGTAACTTCGGAGAAATTGGTAGGGAGAAGTCCATCCTGATTATCAACGGTTAAAGAAACTTCGGCAAAAGAAAGTGGGAGACGGGATTGCGAGCCATTGAAGATTAAATCCTCGGTTTTAGGGCAACGAAGCGAACGCATACTTTGTTCTCCGAGTGCCCACTTGATTGCGTCAGAAATATTAGTTTTCCCGCAACCGTTCGGACCGACAATGGCATTAATCCCCGGTTCAAACTCAAGTCGGGTTTTTATGGCAAATGATTTGAAACCAAAAATTTCAATTCTTTTTAGATACATTTACCTCGGTCCTCCTTTTTACCCCATACCGATAAATGGTATAGGGTTTTACCAAGAAAAACATGTCTTTTACCAAAATTTACCAAATTTTAACATTTTTTCGTTTTTTTGTCAAGGGTTTCTCGGAAAAAAAATTTGCAGATTTGTTCCCCTTTCCCTTTGGGGAGAAAAGTATGGTTGAGGAATACTGTTGATAATCAACGGTTAGTTTGTTTTTTTAGTAGATGAGTCAAAAATAAAGTGGGAAGGAGTAAAAAAAGAATAATTAAAAGAAAAGATACTCTTATTTCTAAAGATGATGAACTGGTAATTGGATTTTGAGGATGAATTACTACTTTTGTTTTTATTAAAGAAATCCATAAAATAATACTCATTAATAAATTGAAGAAAGCAATCAGTTTCGGTTTGTCGAAAGTAACCGAAAGTAAAAGAAATAATAACGAAAAAAACAAAATTGATGTAGTCATAATTATCCGTGGTTCATTCCAAGCAATTTTTCCCCAGATTAGAGTCATCACTACTAAACTCAAAAGAAAATTAATTACCCAGAGTAAAAGAGAAGTACGTCCAAAAGCATACGACCAGCAGCAAAAAAATTTCCGCCCACTGAGCAGATGGAATAAACCCAATAATCCAGCAAGAGTATAAGTAATTATTGCTACCCAGGTTAATGAACCGTGGAGATAGACCAATCTTACCGAACTACCGAGTGTTTCTTCAACCGGAGAAATTCTGACAATGAGTAAAGCAGAAAAAACTAATCCAGCAACAATGAGTAGAATATTTTTTTCTTGTTGGAAAAATGATTTGAACATATTTTCATTATAGGAAGAAAATGGAAATAATGCAACGATGAAAAAAATTTTAGCGTGAAACGTTTAAAAATTTGCATTATGATGATTCTTTTTTATAAAATTAAAATAATTAATCTAATTCCGGTAACGATTGGAGTTGCCAATTAAGGAGGTCACTTAATGGTTAGTTCAATAGTTTTATTGGTAATTTTAATTTTTTTTCTTGCTTATCGTTTTTATGGTAAATTTTTATCTCAAGAAGCAGAATTAGATGATTTTCGTCCGACACCGGCTTCCGAGATTAATGATGGGATTGATTTTGTCCCGGCAAAACCTTCTCTTCTTTTAGGACAACATTTTTCGGCAATCGCGGCCGCGGGTCCGATTGTCGGACCAATCCTTGCTGGGATATGGTTCGGTTGGTTGCCGGCATTACTCTGGATTGTTCTGGGAGCAATTTTTATCGGTGGTGTGCATGATTTTACCAGTTTAGTTGCTTCAGTGAGACATAAAGCAGCATCAATCGGTGAAATTGTGAAACGGGATATGTCGCGGACATCGCATGTTCTTTTCCTTATTTTTGTCTGGTTTGCTTTAATCTATGTAATTATTGCCTTTACCGATATTACTGCCCATACCTTTAAAACGGTAATGCAGGAAATGGCTTTTGGTCCGGGTGTAGCCGCATCATCAATACTCTATCTTCTACTTGGTGGATTAATGGGAATTTTGTTATCCAAATTTAAAGTTAAACTCTGGATAGCAACCGTAATTTTTTTACCTTTGGTTTTGTTTGTCGTCTGGCTTGGTCCACATTTACCCGCGTCAATCCTTAATTTATTAAGTAGTATTTCGGTCAAACAGTGGGATGTACTCCTTTTAATCTATTGTTTTATTGCTTCGGTGATTCCGGTCTGGTTATTACTCCAACCCCGCGGTTATCTCGGTGGCTGGTTATTATATTTAGTGGTAATCATCGGTTTGATTGGTGCGTTATTCGGTGGTTTCAAAATAGAGTATCCCGCATTTAATACTGTAGAATTAAAAAGTTTAGTTAATGCCAAGTTAATCTTTCCGATTTTATTTATTACGGTTGCTTGTGGCGCCTGTTCCGGATTTCACGGAATCGTCAGTTCGGGGACAACTTCTAAGCAATTAGCTAAAGAGTCAGATGCACGAATTATTGGTTATGGAACGATGTTAATGGAAGGGTTAGTCGCAGTTTTGGCTTTAGCTACTTTGATGCGTTTACCTCAAGGAGCGGAAACTTTGAAAAGTGACCCGAATATTGTTTATGCCGATGGACTGGCACGGTATTTAGGTTTAGTTGGGGTAAGTTTCAATGTCGCTTTCCCGTTTGCTTTACTTGCTTTTTCTACTTTTGTTTATGATACTCTTGATGTTTGCGCCCGTCTTGCCCGTTATATTTTCCAGGAACTGGTCGGTTGGCAGAAAAGCAAAACCGGTATTTTTTTCTCCAGTATAGTTACCTTACTTTTGCCACTTTTATTTTTAATCTTTACTAAGGAGAAAGGATATTTAGTTGCCTGGTCAATTTTTGGCACGAGCAATCAGTTACTTGCCAGTTTGATTCTTTTAGCTATTTCGGTTTGGTTAATTAAAACCGGCAAGAAAGCAATGTATGCGATTCTCCCGATGGTTTTTATGCTGGTGATGACTTTATGGTCGTTAGTCCTGCAAATTTTACCTTTCCTGAAATCATTAACTACCGGAGTAGCAGTTAAACCCGATACTTTAATTTCCGGGATTTGTGGAATAATACTCTTTATTTTAAGTATTTTATTGGTTTTTGAAGCAGTGAAAGGGTTGGCAGTGAAAAGAAAAGTATGAATTATGAGTTATGAATGATAAATTACTTTTAGAATTTTAAGGTGAGTGAAAAACGGTGGGTATTTCCGAGGTCCCCGAAGGGAACAAAAGCGTAGTCAAAATTTTTGTTTTTATGCTCAAGACCGAATCCAGCAGTTAAACCAGTTAGTCCGCCTAAAGTTGAACTTGCTTTCCCCGTATAACCAATTCGTGCAGAAAGTTTTGTATTTTTTAGTAACGGTGGAACAAAAGAATATTCACTTCCTAAACTGAAGTTTGGTTTTCCAATTTTATAGAAATTCATATCCGTTGCCAGAATAAATCCTCTCCCCTTACCCTTCTCCCGCCCTTCATCTAACCCTCTCCCCATTGTGGGAGAGGATAAAGGTGAGGGGACTGAAGGCGAATACGAAACCCCTACTTTAAAATCAGGTGAAATTGGCTCCTTGCCTGAAGTAAATTTTAATCCAGTAGCAATATTTTGAATAACGAAACTAAAATTTATTCCTTCAATTGGACTCTTGTATAATCCACCAAAATCAAAAGCAAGATTACTGGTTTTATCATTATCCAATTGGGTATAGATTGCTTTCAAAGTTAATCCTAAAGAAAATTTTTTACTGATTGCTCTGCCGTAAGCAAGAGAAAATACACCTTCGTAATTATAAAAATCACCAATTTCATTACCAAAGTCATCACGACGGGAATGGTGAGAAATCAAAAGTGCGAGTTGACTACCCAGAGTGCCATACTTGCCCTGAACCGCACCTGGTTCAGGGTTGCCTAAAGGATGAGCATAACTTAGGTATTCACTTTTGATATCTACTAAGTAATTGAGATGCATCACCGAAAATTCTTTCATTTTTAGTTGCGTAAGCCCAGCTGGATTCCAGTAAACTGCGGTAACATTATCCGCAATGGAACTAAATGCTCCACCCATACCAATTGCTCTTCCCCCGACACCAATTTTTAGAAATTCTCCCCCACTTGTCCCGGTGCTAAACGCAGAGGACGCAAAAATTCCGCAAAAACCGCAAAGTAAGACCAAAACAAAAATTTTTTTCTTCACCATTTGACTTTCCTTACTTAGCACTTTTCCCTTTTTCCCTCTCCCCTTGTCCGATGACTCCGAAGAGACCGAGTATCGGTCCGAAGAACTCCGATAGTCGTTTTCGGACTCATCGGAGACTCCTTCGGAGTGGGAGAGGGGAGGGTGAGGGGTTTTCTTTATCTGTAGCAATCCGGTCTTCTATTCGTGTCCATTCGTGTTATTATTCGTGTGTATTCGTGTTTACTTCACTATCGTAATTTTCCCCTTATTCCCTTTCGGTTCTTTCGGGTTACTTGCCGTATAAAGATATATCCCCCGGACTACTTTTTCACCCTGCTCGTTAGTTAAATCCCAGGTAATTTTATCATTTCCATTAGTTTCTCTTAATTCTTTGACTAATTCACCAGTCAGGGTATAAATCCTGATTGTCCCATAAGCAACACCCGTTCCCCAGAAAGTGAGAACCTTCCCGCTTAATAGCGAAATCGGTTCCGGATAAGCAATTGCACAAGTTGGAATCACACTGATACTCACGGTCGCATTTCCACTATTTGAAATAATATTCACTGCACCAGTATAAGTTACATAATCGGACAATTCTCTCGTCGGTGAAACGGTTACCGAAATTGTTGCACTCTGTCCCGCAGAAAGAGAAAAACTTGTCGGACTAACACTTATCCATGTCTCATCGGCTGTAATATTCACACTCAAAATACCTTCACCTGTATTCTTAACCGTAAAACTAAGCATTTTGCTCTGTCCCTTTACTATTTCACCAAAAGAAAGAGAAATTTGGTCAACGAACAAAACTGGTGTAGTAGAGACAATGACCCCGGTAAAATACCAATTATCAATATTTCCTGAAAGCGTAGTTGTGCTTCTTGAGACAGGAGTAAAAGTATAACCACTTTTACTTGGTGTAACCGTATATGTGCCCGAAGAAAGATTCATAAATTCATAAGACCCCAAAGAATTTGTAGTCGCAGATTTTACATCTGCGCCAGTTAAACTCATCGCCACCCCACTTATCCCTGTTCCACCAGAATCTTTGACATAACCCTTAATATAGTAAACTGGAACAGTAGTTTCAATCAGAGCAAAATCTACCGTTGTTACTTGTCCAGTAATAACGACTTGTCGTGTTTTTGTTTGAGTTTGATAGCCACTTTTACTTGCTCGCACATCATAAGTTCCCGTTGCAACAGTCATTGAATAATTCCCACCTGTATCTGTCGTTGAACTAACCACTACCGACAAACCACTAACCACTTCCACCAATGCACCGGAAATCGCTGTCCCATCAGCCGATTTCGTCACCATCCCCGAAATTGAACCAGTAGCGGTTGGACTTGAAACAGCAGGAGCAGTAACTGAACTTGTCGGTGTGCCTGTAGCAGTAGCATTCCAGACATCGTATGCTTCAAAATAGTAGGTATAATCAGTTCCTGGAGAAAGTGTTATTGCATTACTATAAATTGCGCCTGTATTGTAATTCCCGGAAACATAATTCATTGTCAAAGTCTGGACAGTTGTTCCACCTTTCAAAATATATAGTTTCGGATAACCAGATTTTGGCGCATCATTATCCGCATCTGTATATTTCACCCGGTAAACAAATGTTGTTGTTGAGGTTCCCGTTTCCGGGTGAAGCCCATCAGCAGTATAATTTGTCTCACCGGTCCAGGATAATGTTGGTAAATTATTATCAACCCGCCAGGGTGTGTTTCTATCTGTTGTATCACCAAGCCCTAATTGACCGTACAAGTTATACCCCCAAACCCAGAATGTGCCATCGGTCTTTATTGCTAAGGTGTGCCCCGCACCACCAGAAACAGATACCCAGTTTGTTCCAGTTCCGATCTGTGTCGGCGTCCATCTATTATTTATATCACCAAGCCCTAATTGACTCCACCCGTTATTCCCCCAAGCCCAGAGTGTCCTATCGGTTTCTATTGCTAAGGTGTGATATATACCACCAGAAACAGATACCCAGTTTGTTCCAGTTCCGATCTGTGTTGGTGTGTTCATTTGTATCGTAGTTCCAAGCCCTAATTGACCATCCCCATTATTCCCCCAAGCCCAGAGTGTCCCATCGGTCTTTATTGCTATTGTGTGCCACCCACCACCGGAAACAGAAGACCAGTTTGTTCCAGTTCCAACCTGTGTTGGTGTCCCTCTATCATTTGTATCTCCAAGCCCTAATCGACCATCCCGGTTATACCCCCAAGCCCAGAGTGTGCCATCGGTCTTTATTGCTAAGGTGTGAGACCCACCACAAGAAACAGATTTCCAGTTTGTCCCAGTCCCGACCTGTGTCGGCGTGCATCTATCATTTATATCATCAAGCCCTAATCGACCAGAGTCGTTCCTCCCCCAAGCCCAGAGTGTCCCATCGGTCTTTATTGCTAATGTGTGAGACCCACCACCAGAAACAGATTTCCAGTTTGTTCCAGTCCCGACCTGTGTTGGTGTAGTTCTATTTGTTCCAAATCCACTATCTCCAAGCCCTAATTGACCATCCCAATTAACTCCCCAAGCCCAGAGTGTCCCATCGGTTCTTATTGCTATTGTGTGATACCAACCACCAGAAACAGAAGCCCAGTTTGTAGCAGTTCCAACCCGTGTTGGTGTATTTCTATTTGTTTCATCACCAAGCCCTAATTGACCTTCTGAATTCCGTCCCCAAGCCCAGAGTGTGCCATCGGTCTTTATTGCTAAGGTGTGCAGCTGCCCACCAGAAACAGAAGACCAGTTTTGTGCGTTAGCAGTTGCAATGTAGCCAGTAGTCAGTAAAAAAATAACTAACGAACAAAAGGTTTGCTTACACATTTTGATAGACATTTTTTGAGAACCTCCCTTTAGATAATTGCTTAATCCAATCTTACAAAGTTTGTTACAAGTTCCCATTGGAGTTTATCAGCAGATGCGTAGATGCGTGCCAGTCTTGATTTCTTGACTGGTTCACCCTTGCGCCAGACGGTGCAGGGTTCAGATTAACTGTAAATTTAAAACAAAAAAAACCGAACTACCCCTCGGCTGGCTCAGGACAAATTCGGTCTAAAAAGATTTATCAGTGATAATCTCTATTCTAAGACAGAAACCATAGAGGAGAGAAAACAATTTACATATCCCCCTCTGGCAAAAGTTTAAATGTCTTACTACTGGTTCACATTTTATAAATTGCCTAAATTTTTGTCAAGGAGTTTAGAAAAAATTTTTTTTCGACTATTAAAATTTATAATTTCAACAACCTACTACCATGGATAACCGTAATTATTTCCAAATAACCTTCTTTAATCTGATAAATGATTCTATAACCCTTGTAGATTAATTCTCTTACCTGAGGGTCATCTGACTCGGGGACACGGCGACCTATTTCTGGGAATAACTCTAAATGTTCTGCCATCTCAAAAATTCTGTCATTGAATATCTTAGCATAGTAGGATGAATCTAATGCAATAAATTTGCATATCTCTTTTAAGTCCTCAATTGATTCTTTTGACCATTTTACCTTAACCATTTTTTCATTATTTTCTTCGCTTCTTCGTGGGTGTAAAATTGACCAGTTTCCAGTTGTCTTTGTCCTTTTAATATCTTTTGTTTTACATATAAATGTTCCATTATCTCTTCTAAAGTAGAATTTTCAGGCAACCTTTTTACCAGTGAGATTACTTCTCTTTTGATTGTAGGCATTTGGTTCACCTCCCTGTATTGCACATTTTTTTAGTTTATCAAATTATTAAAGAGTTGTCAAGGATTTCTAAGAAATTGGTAGTTTATTTTTTTAGTTCTTTAATTAAGGCGGGGATAATTTCGTAGAGGTCACCTTGGAGGGCGAAATCAGCAATTTTCATTATCGGTGCTTCCGGGTCTTTATTAACTGCGACAACACATTTTGCACCACTCATTCCGACCAGGTGCTGGATTGCACCGGATATACCACAGGCAATGTAAAGTTTTGGAGCGACTGTTCTCCCGGTTTGCCCAACCTGATGCGAGTAAGGTATCCATTCGGCATCAACTGCGGCACGGCTGGCACCAACTGCACCACCGATGACTTGGGCTAATTCTTCAATTAGTTTGAATCCTTCCGGTTTACCTAAACCGCGTCCACCGGAAACGATGATATCCGCTTCCGCAAGGTTTACTTTGGAAGTAATATCTTTAACAAATTCAATAAATTGTGTCCGGACAATTAAATTACTTAAATTTACATTTTTCTTGATAATTTCGCCTTTAAGGGTGGTATCTCTTTCTGCTTTTGGGAAGACCTTATGCCGGACAGTTGCCATCTGGGGACGATGGTTAGGAGTAAGGATAGTCGCCATAATATTTCCGCCGAATGCGGGACGGGTTTGGAGCAGATTCCTTGTTTCCAAATCAACATCTAAACCGGTGCAGTCAGCAGTAAGTCCAGTATTAGTCTTTGCCGCTACTCTTGAAGCGAAAGAACGACCGATATTTGTTGCCCCGAAGAGGATAATTTCCGGTTTTTCTTCATTGATTATCTGGGCAAGAACTTCACTATAGGGTTCATCAAGAAAATTTTTGAGGATAGTATCCTCAACCAAATAAACTTTATTTGCACCGTGGAAAATAAGTTCCTGAGCAAAATGGCTAATTTTATCTCCGAGTAAAATTGCCGATAAAGAAACATTCAATTTCTGGGCTAATTTCTTTCCTTCAGCAAGTAATTCGTAAACTACCGGTGCGATTTCATTATGTCGTTGTTCAGCATAGACCCACACTCCTTTATAAAGGCTAATGGCTGATGGCTGACAGCTAATAGCTTCTTTTTCTAAGACAATCGCACTGTATTTTTTGCATTCTTCTACGCAAGCAGCACAGAAAGTGCATTTGTTCAAGTCAATAATAGCTAACTTATATTTCTTAGGATGTTCCGGACGTTCACGCAAAGTTAGTGCGTTATAGATACAAACCTTTAAACAAAGTCCACAACCGATACATTTTTCTTCTAAAATATAGATATTCATAAGTTTTTCCGTTAATTCCGTTAGGTCCGTTATTTCCGTTAAGTCGGTTTAGTCTGTTAGGTCGGTTAATTCCGTTTAGATGATTTTAAGTTCTTTAAGTCTACTTGCGGTTTTTTGGGCAATTTCTTCGGGTGAACCGCTAATTGTTTCTCCCCCTTTGCGTGCTGGTGGGGTAAAAATTTTTTTCACCGTTGTTGGTGAACCGGTCATACCGATTTTATCTTTTTCGGCATTAATTATTTCTGCATTCCAGAGATTTATTTTTGTTTTTTTTGCTAACAGTAGTCCACGTAAAGAAGGTAAACGTGGTATATTTATTTCTTTCACTACGGTGATTAAAGCCGGGAGTTTCATTTCCAGAATATCATAACCGTCTTCCATCAGCCGTTCTACACGCAGCATACCATCTTTGATTTCTTCAATTTTGCGCACATAACAGATATGGGGTATATTTAATTTTTCGGCAATACCTGGTCCGACCTGTGCAGTATCACCATCAATTGCCTGTTTCCCACAGATGATTAAATCGTAAGGGGTTGAGGAACCCCCGCCGGGATTAATTTTTTTAATTGCCTGTGCTAAAGTATAAGCAGTAGCCAAAGTATCCGCACCAGCAAAATTTTTATCACTGAGAAGAATTGATTCATCCGCACCACGGGCAATACATTCACGGAGTGCAGTTTCTGCTTGCGGTGGACCCATAGAAAGAACAATAACTTTACCCGCAAATTTTTCTTTCAGTCGTAACCCTTCTTCCAAAGCATATTCGTCAAAAGGGTTGATGATTGACTCTACCCCTTCGCGTTTTAAACGACCGGTTTCGGAGTCAATCTGTACATTAGTAGTTGCGGGAACTTGTTTTATACAAATAATAATATTCATATAAATCAAACTATGAGTTATGATTTATGAGTTATGAATCAAGATACATCACAATTCATACTTCATAGTTCATAATTCATACTTTTTATTACTTAGAAGCGGATTCTTTAATTAAGGCGAGAGCAATTTCGTTACGCTGGATTTGGTTTGTTCCTTCGTAGATTTGTGTAATCTTAGCATCACGCATCATTTTTTCTACTGGATATTCCTGCATATAACCGTAACCACCAAAAATTTGTACCGCTTCAGTAGTAACTTTCATCGCCGTTTCGGAAGCAAAAAGTTTGGACATTGCTGATTCTTTAGTAACTCTTTTTTCTGGGTCAGCATCAATCATTCTTGCAGTGGAATAAACAAGTGCTCTCGCTGCTTCTACTTGGGTAGCTAAATCAGCAAGTAGATGTTGAATTGCTTGGAAATGGATAATTGCTTGACCAAACTGGACACGCTGACGAGCATAATTGATTGCTTCATCAAGTGCACCTTGGGCAATACCAACCGCTTGGGCGGCAACCCCGGGACGAGAGACATATAAAGTTTTTAAAGCAACAATAAACCCTTGTCCTTCTTTACCTAAAAGATTTTCTTTAGGGATACGACAATCTTGGAAAATCAGTTCTCTTGTTGGTGAAGCACGAATACCTAATTTTTTTTCTTTCTTACCGAAAGTAAATCCCGGTGTATCTTTTTCTACAATAAATGCCGAGAGTCCGCGGACACCACGTCCCGGGCTCGTTAATGCAATAACCGTATAAATTTCCGCTTCCCCGGCATTAGTAATAAAACATTTTGTGCCATTAAGCCGATAAGTATCAGCTTCCTTTATAGCAGTAGTTTTTATTGCCGTAGCATCGGAGCCGGCTTGTGGTTCGGTTAAAGCAAAAGCAGTTAACCTTTTACCAGCGGCAATATCCGGAAGATATTTCTTTTTCTGTTCTTCAGTGCCAAAAAGTAAAATTGGGAATGTCCCGAGAGCAGTACCGGCTAAACATAAAGCAATTGCTCCGTCAACTTTAGAAAGTTCTTCAACCGCGAGACAAAGGTTAAAGATACTTCCTCCTAAACCACCATATTCTTCCGGTATATAAATCCGGAAAAGGTCAGTCTTTGCCATTTCTTCTACGATTGGCCAAGGAAATTCTTCAATTTCGTCATAATGTTGGCGGACAGGTTTAATTTTTTCTTGCGCAATTTTTTTACAAAGGTCAACAATCATTTTCTGTTCTTCAGATAAGAAATAATCCATTTTACCTCCATGGTCAGTTAGGTAAGTTAGTCAAGTTATGAAGTTATTCAAGTTAGTAAAACTTTCTAACTTCTAACTTCTAACTTCTAACTTCTAACTTCTCTAAGGCATTTTTTGCGGCTTCCTGTTCTGCTTCTTTTTTTGATTTCCCTGTTCCACGACCAAGTATTTTCTTTTTGAAATATACACCAATTTCAAAAGTTTTGTTATGTTCTGGTCCGGTTTCTTTAATTACGCGATACGCAGGGACAAGTTTATGTTTTCCTTGAATAATCTCCTGTAATTGTGATTTATAATCTCTTCTTTGGACAAATTTTTTTTGTTTCAATCTCTGAAGAATAAATTTTTCTAAAGTCGGATACCCACGGTCTAAATAAATCGCTCCGAGAAGTGCCTCAAAAGCATTGGCGAGAATTGATTCGCGTTCTCTTCCACCGGTTGTTTCTTCACCACGACTCAAGCAAATATATTGACCAAGATTGATTTCCTTTGCCCAATTATAAAGTGTCTTTCGTGAGATAAGTTGTGCTTTTTGTTGCGAAAGGAGACCTTCGTCATCTTGGGGGCGTGTTTTATAGAGATAAGATGAAACGATGGCTGATAATAGACTATCTCCGAGAAATTCTAAGCGTTCATTATCACGTCTTGGTGGGACAGTTTCAACTGCGTAAGATTTATGGGTTAATGCTTCATTCAATAATTGTTGGTTGTGGAATTTTATTCTAATAACTTTTTGTAATTCTTTGGTTACATCTTTTTTTGCTTCACTTTTGTTATCTGACATACGGTTCAATTTTATTCACCGTGGTGAGTGGACCCGAACCATCGTTTTACAATTAATACGGCGTTATGTCCACCAAAACCTAATGAATTAGAAAGAGCACAATTTATTTCTTTTTTTCTTGCTTGGTTGGGTACATAATCAAGGTCACATTCAGGGTCTGGATTTTCTAAATTTATCGTTGGATGGATGTATCCTTTTTCCATAGATAGAATTGTGGCAATTAATTCTACTGCCCCGCTAGCACCGAGAAGATGTCCGGTCATTGATTTTGTAGAAGATATAGGTATTTGGCACGCATATTCCCCAAAAATTTTTTTTATAGCCAAGGTTTCAATTTTATCATTTAGCTGTGTAGATGTACCATGTGCATTAATATAATCAACTTCTTCCGGTGGGATTTCCGCATCTTTAAGAGCAAATTCCATTGCCTGTGAAGCAGCAAGAGCGTTAGGGTTAGGTGCAGTAATATGGTAAGCGTCATCAGTAGCACCGTAGCCAGCGAGTTCAGCATATATCTTCTTTGCTCCGCGTGAGAGAGCATGTTCCAAAGTCTCTAAGATAACTATTCCTGCCCCTTCACCAATTACGAAGCCATCACGGTTGCGGTCAAAAGGACGGCTTGCTTTTCCTGGTTCGTCATTTCGTAAAGATAGAGCACGCATATTTGTAAAACCGGAAACACCGATTGGTGTGATTGCTGTTTCACTACCACCAGTAATCATTACTTCGGCATCACCGGAGCGGATAGTTCTTAAAGCATCGCCAATTGCATGAGCAGCACTTGCACAGGCTGAGGAAACCGCATAATTCGGTCCAGTAAAGCCATAACGAATAGCAATTTCACCAGGTGCCATGTCGGTAATGAACATCGGGATAAGAAAAGGACTAACTCGTGAAGGACCCTTTTCAAGAAGGATACGATGTTGTTCTTCCAGTGTGTGGAGTCCACCAATACCTGAACCAATAATCACGCCGATACAGGAAGAATTTTCTTTTTCAAAATTTATTCCCCCATCTCTGATTGCTTCGTCAGTTGCCGCAAGAGCAAACTGAGTAAAGCGGTCAGTTCGGCGGATTTGTTTCTTATCATCAAAATAGTTCTCTGGGTTAAAATCTTTTACTTCAGCAGCAATTTTGCAAGCAAAATTAGTTGTGTCAAAAGAAGTAATTTTGCTTACCCCTGAATGACCATTCACTAAACTGTCCCAGAATTTTTCTTTTCCGATACCGAGCGGTGAAACTACACCGATACCGGTAATAACAACTCTTTTTTTCATTTTGATTAGTTACATTGATTACGGTGATTAATACAATGATTACAGAGATTTTATTGATAAGAATCTAATCACTGTAATCGTCTTTTGTAATCGCTGTAATCAGGTTTTATTTTTAAGATGACTTCTTTTCTTGAAGTTTTGTTTTGATATATTCTACCGCTTGTCCAACAGTAGCAATTTTTTCTGCTTCTTCATCAGGAATTTCTAAATCAAACTCTTCCTCTAAAGCCATCACTAACTCTACTGTATCAAGAGAATCAGCACCTAAATCATTGACAAATGATGCTTGAAGCGTTACTTGTTCCGAATCAACGCTTAATTGTTCAACAATGATTTCTTTTACTTTTCCCTCCACATCTTGTGCCATTTTCTTTTCACCTCCTTCTTTACTCGCTGAGAACGCATCCCGATGTCCATCGGGACGCGGAAGTTTTTTCAGCGTAATCTGCGTTAGACTTTATCCGCGGTAATCTGCATATTTTATCTGCGGTCATCCGCGTTTCTACATATGCATTCCGCCATCAATTGAAACAACTTGTCCGGTAATATAGTTAGCTTCCTCACTGACTAAAAAAAGTACAAGTTTTGCTACTTCTTCAGGTTCACCTAATCTTGCCAGAGGTATTTGTTCCAAAAGAGTTTCTTTAACTTTTGGTTCCAGTTTTTCAGTCATTGATGTTTTAATGAACCCCGGCGCAATCGCGTTGACATTGATATTTCGTTTAGCAAATTCTCGGGCACAAGTTTTAGTTAAGGCAATTACTCCACCTTTTGAAGCAGAATAATTTGCTTGTCCGGGATTACCTAACAGTCCTACTACCGAGGCAATGTTGACAATTTTACCTGAGTGTTGTTTAAGCATTACTCGGCTGACCGCTTTAGTACAGTTAAATACACCTTTTAGATTTACTGCGATTACTTGGTCCCATTCTTCTTCATTCATCCTTAAGATAAGGTTATCGCGAGTAATCCCCGCATTGTTCACTAATATATCAATCTTAGAAAATTTGTCAAGTATTTTTTTCACTGTTTCTTCAACTTCCGGATAATTGGCTACATTAACTTTGTAAGCCGAAGTTTCAACCTGGTATAATTGAGTTATTTCTTTACTTGTTTTTTCTGTTTCTTCTAGATTTATGTCCCAGAGTACAATTTTTGCTCCTTCATTGGCTAAAGCTAATCCAATCGCTTTACCTATTCCTTGTGCAGCACCGGTAACAATAGCAACTTTATCAATTAATTTTTTTTCGCACATTTCAATTCTCCGATTGAACCAGATGACGACTGATTCAGACAGATATTCAGACTTTCTTCGTTTTCAATATTCAACACCTTTGCACTTTCATTGATTCGTTTAACTAATCCACTTAAGACTTTTCCCGGACCGATTTCAATGAAAGTGTTCACTCCTTGATTGAACATTTTTCTAATTGTTTCTTCCCAGAGTACAGGATGATAAATTTGCTTAACCAGTTTTTCTTTAATTTCGTTTCCAGAAATAGTAATTTCGGCATCACAATTAGTGACTACTGGCAAAAGTGTGTCATGAAATTGATAATTTTTTAACTCTTTAGCCATTTTTTCTCCCGCCTCTTTCATTAAAGAAGAATGGAAAGGTCCGCTTACTTTCAAAAGGACAACTTTTGCTTTTTCTTCTTTTGCTAAATCAAGAGCATAATCTACGGCACCATTTTCACCGGAGATGACTATCTGACCAGGACAATTGAAATTTGCTGCTTCTACTATTCCCCTACTTTTAGCCAAAGAGCAAATCCCTTCAATTTTTTCTTTATTTAGTCCCAGAATTGCCGCCATTTTCCCGGGTTTCTTTTTACTTGTTTCTTGAATAAATTCAGCTCTTTTTTTAACTAACTGTAATCCTTCTTCAAAACTCAATACTCTACATGCTACAAGTGCAGAATACTCACCAAGCGAATGTCCGGCACAAAGACAGTCCATAGTTGATAGTTGATAGTTGATAGCGAAAACCTTGAAGCAGGCAAAATTTGTAACAAAAATTGCTGGT
Source organism: Elusimicrobia bacterium UBA5214 (assembly GCA_002412545.1). Classification (GTDB taxonomy): domain Bacteria; phylum Elusimicrobiota; class UBA5214; order UBA5214; family UBA5214; genus UBA5214. The sequence continues at coordinate 113,662 of DHVG01000001.1, forward strand.
TGGGTGATTTCGGTTTGTTTAAGTGAATTTTCCGGTCCTTCAAAGATTATTTTTTTTAAATCATAACCCATTATTTCGTTTACCTGATTGAAAATTCTTTTTACTTCTTCATACTTTTCAAAGAACTCTTTCCCCATTCCTATATATTGACTTCCTTGTCCCGGGAAAAGTAAAGCAATTTTTACCATCTAATTACACAAGCTCCCGAAGTAAATCCTGCACCGAAGGCAACTAACTCTACCAAATCGCCTCGTTTTATTTTTCCTTCTTTCACCGCTTCATCTAATCCGACAGCAATAGTTGCTGCTGACATATTACCGTATTTATGTATATTTAAAAAAATCTTTTCTTCACTTAAACCCAACCTCTTGGCGATAGCATTAATAATACGTAAATTTGCTTGGTGGGGAATGAGTAATTTTATATCTTTACAGGTTAAATTACATTTTTCTAACGCTTTTTCTGCTGCTTCAATCATTGATTGGACAGCAATCTTGAAAACTTCATTTCCTTCCATTTTTATGTAGTGTAATCTTTGTTGCACTGTATCAACAGTAGAAGGTAGGCGTGAACCACCAGCAGGTATTTTTAGTAAGTCACTATATTTTCCTTTTGAAGAAAGATGAAAAGATAGAATATCACTTTTTCCATCGGTTGTACTTTTTAATACCGCTGCACCGGCTCCATCACCAAAGAGGACACAGGTTGAACGGTCCTGCCAATCAGTAAATTTGGAGATAACTTCGGTTGCAACAACTAATGCGGTTCGATAATTCCCGTTGCGTAGATAAACATCAGCAATGGATAAAGCATAGATAAATCCGCTACAGGCAGCGTTTATATCAAAAGCAAAAGCATTCTTTGCTCCAATTTTTTCCTGGAGGATACAAGCAGTAGAAGGAAAAAACATATCTGGGCTAATCGTTGCTACAATAATTAAATCAATTTCTTCAGGATTAACTTTTGCTGACTTCAATGTTTCTAAACTTGCCCGGTAAGCCAAGTCTGAAGCAGCCTCGTTTGTTCCGGCAATACGTCGTTCCTTTATACCAGTACGTGTGGTAATCCATTCATCAGAAGTTTCTATCATTTTTTCCAAGTCAAAATTGTTTAAAATTTTTTTCGGCAAATAAGAACCAATACCAATAATTTTTACTTTACGCATTTTTATTAACCGATGAATTAATCTTCTCTAAATTATATTTATCCAGTTCACTATTTATCTTTTCGTTAATTCTCTGTTCTATTGATTCACCCGCAACCCGGATTGCATTTTTTATAGCTTTGGCATTACTTTTACCATGAGCGATTATACATATTCCATTGACTCCTAATAAAGGTGCACCACCGTATTCATCATAATCGGTTTTTTTCTTTATTTCTTGAAAAATTGTTTTTAAAAGTAAACCACTGATAGTTGTACGAAAAGGATGACTTTTTAGTTCTTCTTTCGCTAACTCGAAAATTACTTCGGCTAAACCTTCACCAAATTTTAGGATAGTGTTACCAACAAAACCGTCACAGACAATCACATCTGCTTTTCCTTTAGGTATTTCACTACCTTCAATATTACCGATGAAATCCAAAGAACTATTTCTTAAAAGTTCATATGCAACCAAAGAAAGTTCGTTACCTTTTCCTTCCTCTTCACCAATGGAGAGAAGGGCAATACGTGGTTTTTCTTTTTTTAAGATTGACTGAGCGTAAATATTTCCCATTATCGCAAATTGGAAAAGATGTTCTGGTTTGCAGTCAACATTAGCACCTACATCAAGGATAATTGATAAACCTTTCAATGTAGGAACGAAGGAAGCAATTGCTGGTCGGCGTACACTTGTTAGGCGACCTAAATACATTAAACTAGCAGCCATTACTGCTCCAGAGTTACCAGCTGAAACGATTGCTTCAGTTTTATTTTCAGCAACAAGTTTTGTTGCAATTACTATGGAGGCATCTTTTTTTGTCCGGCAGGCTTTCCCCGGTGTTTCTTTCATGCCAATTACTTCGCTGGCTGGACAAATCTTGATATTTGGTTGTGGAGTGTCATACTTGTCCAATTCAGCGGAAATTATCTTTTCATCACCAACAAGAGTTAATTGGTAAGGATATTCATTTGCTGCTTCTACGGTACCTTCAATAACCTTATGAGGTGCGAAATCGCCACCCATTGCATCAATTGCAATACGCATTTGAATTAATTACCCTCTTCTCAATTTGAATTTTATTCTTCAGTTTTAGGCTTAGTTTTTACCTTTTTTGGTAGGATTAGTTCACCGTTGTAAAAACCGCAATTAATACATATACGATGTGGCAATTTTGGTTGGCCACATTGAGGACAAGAATTTATACTCGGCAGAGATATTTTCCAATTTGCTCTCCGCATACCTTGTCTTGATGTAGAATGTCGTTTTTTTGGATTAGGCATAGTTTTCTCCTAAAGGTGATTACCTCTGAATGAAATTTTTTAATTTTTCTAATCGCGGGTCTAAAACTCTATTTTGACAATTACATTTTCTTAAGTTAAGATTTTCTCCACATTGTGGACAAAGACCCAGACATTTTTCCTGGCATAAAGGCTTGAACGGTAAATTCAAAATTATTTGCTGTCTTATTTCTTCACTTAAGTCCAAAATTTCATTTTTCATTTCCTTATTTGGTATACGTAGATTTAATCTTGTTTTCATTGAATAAAGAAATGTTTCCAAACAACAACTACAGATGAGTTCTATTTTTCCTTCTATCTTACCAGTTAAAGTAATATATTCAGGATTATATCGTAAGAACAGATTCATATTTAAAGGTTCTGGCGAGTTAACTTCTAATTTTTTTGCTTCTTCCTGATATACAACTTCTAAAGAACCGAGAGTTTTTAATTCGGCTATTTTTATTTCCAAAGATGTTTACCTTTTAAAGGTAATCGTTCTCCAATGGGAGAACTACTAATTATAATTGACCATCTTTTCTTTTGTCAAGACCTAAATAAAAAAATTTTTTTACTTCGGGTTAACTGTCCAACTTACTTACTAATTTCCTAATTACCGCTTTCCCCATTTCTTTCGTTCCAGCAGTTCCTCCTAGGTCGTAGGTGACATTTTCCCCTTCCCGAATAACTTTAACAAGAGCATTTTCTAACTTTTTAGCAATTTTCTTTTCTCCCAGATATTCAAGCATAAGTTTTGCGGAAAGTAGCATTGCGGTTGGATTAACTTTATTTTGTCCTTTATATTTTGGTGCCGAACCATGGACAGCTTCAAAAACAGCGATTTTCTCACCGTAGTTTGCCCCTGGTGCTAAACCTAAACCACCAACTAAACCAGCACAAAGGTCAGAAATGATATCCCCATAAAGGTTGGGTAAAACTAAAACATCGTAAATTTCTGGTTTTTGTACTAATTGCATACACATATTGTCAATAAGTTTTTCTTCATATTCAATTTCTGGATAATTTTTTGCTACTTCCTGTGCACTCTCTAAGAATAATCCATCAGTGTATTTCATTATATTTGCTTTTGTCACCACGGTAATTTTCCTGCGTTGATATTTTTTTGCATATTCAAAAGCAAAATGAACTATTTTTTCCGAAGCAGAACGGGAAATTGGTTTTATAGAAATAGCCGAACCATTTCTTATTTTATTTTTACTTAAGTTAATAATTTTTTTTGCTTCTTCACTTCCCGGTTGATATTCAACACCAGCGTATAAATCTTCGGTATTTTCTCTAATTACTACTAAGTCCACCTGGCTAAAATGTGTTTTCACTCCCGGATAGAGTTTACAAGGGCGAACACAAGCATAAAGTCCAAGTTCCTGTCGCAAAGTAACATTAACCGAACGAAAACCGCTTCCAATAGGTGTAGTAATTGGTCCTTTTAATGCAACTTTATTCTTGCGGATTGAGTTAAGCACTTCTTCTGGTAAAGGTGTACCATATTTTCTAATTGCTTCTTCTCCAGCGAAAACTTCTTCCCATTGGATTTTTATACCCGTTGCAGTGATTACCTCTTTAACTACTTCTACTATCTCCGGTCCGGTTCCATCACCGGGAATTAAGGTTACCTTATACATTTTTGTTAGAAATTGAAACCTTTATATTTCTTGAAATACTCAACCAGGCCACCGGTTTTGAGTAATTCTAACATCATTTTCGGTAAAGGTTTAATCTTTATTTCTTTATTGAGGTGATTACCTCGTTTAGTCAAATTTTTCACTATCCCTTTTTCTAAATCTATTTCTAAAAAGTCATCTTCTTGTATATTTTTTGTTTCGCATTCTATTAAAGGTAAAGCAAGATTGAAAGCATTACGGTAGAATATTCGGGCAAAGGATTGAGCAATGATTGCCATAATGCCCGCGGATTTAATTGCCAAAGGTGCCTGTTCTCTTGAAGAACCACAACCAAAATTTTTACCAGCAACTAAGATATCACCGGGAGAAATTTTTTCTACAAAATTTGGGTTAAGGTCTTCAAAAATATGTTTCCCTAATTCTTTTGGGTCTTCAATCTTAAATTTATATCTGCCGGAAATAATGTAATCAGTATTGATATCATTATCACTTCCATCCGGTTTATAGATTCGTTTTACTTTTCCTTTGATAATCATTTTTTTGACCACAGATTGCAGTGATTAAATATAAAGATGATTTCAGTGATTAAATCTTTTTTAGTAAAATCACCGTAATCAGATTTCTAAAAATCACTGTAATCAGCTCTTTAGGTAACGACGCGGGTCAGTTATTTTACCGCTTATTGCCGAAGCGGCAACTGTCGCTGGACTGGCTAAATAAATATTTGCTTTTGGATTACCCATCCGTCCTTTAAAATTACGATTAGCCGTAGAAATCACATTCCATCCATCGGTAGGAATCCCCTGGTGTGTCCCTACACAGGGGCCACAGCCCGGGTTTACTACTACTGCTCCTGCCCTTAGAAAGACTTCAATTATACCTTTTTTTAGTGCATGTAATAAAACTTCACGTGAAGCCGGGGCAACGATAAATTTTACTTCGGGATGGATTTTCTTGCCGGATAAGATTTTCCCAGCAATTTCTAAATCTTCTAAACGACCATTTGTGCAAGTACCCAAGAATGCTTCCTGAATTGGAATATTTTCCACTTCACTTATTGGTGAGACATTATCAACTGTATGCGGTTTAGCTATCTGTGGTTCAAGTTTGGAAACATCATATTCACGAATATCTATATATTTTGCGTCTTTATCCGCTAAAACCGGGTGTAATTTCTTTTTTACTCGTCCCTTTAACCATTTCTCTGTCTTTCCATCAAAAGGCATTATGCCAAATTTAGCGCCCATTTCGACTGATAGATTACAAATGGTGAAACGACCATCTATTGATAAATGATTAATTGTTTCTCCGGAAAACTCTACCGACAGATAATTTGCTCCTTCTGCGGTTAAATCTTTAATTATGAATAGAATAATATCTTTGGCATAAACTCCTTGATGTAGTTTCCCTTTAAGAATAATCTTCATTGATTCTGGAACTTTAAACCAAGTTTTACCAGAAATAAAAGCACAAGCAATATCACTTGAACCCATTCCGCAAGCACAAAGATTTAAAGCACCGTAAGTACAAGTATGCGAATCTGCACCAATAACTAAGTCACCTGCTCCAAAATGTCCTCCTTCCGGGAGAACCTGATGGCATACACCACAACCGATATCATAAATAGATATTCCTTGTTCTTTAGCAAAACTACGCATTTTCTCATGAATTTGGGAAATTGCGGCAATTGGACTAGGTGCAGAATGGTCAATTACCAAGGCGCAATTCTTCGGATGGGAAACTCTCTTTGCACCAATCTTATTGAAAGTATCAATGATTAACCCAGAAGTGCCATCTTGTCCAAAAGCAAAATCAATTTTTGTTATGGCAGTTTCTCCGGCTGACACTTCCTTGCCGGAATGTTTGGAAATTATTTTTTCGGCAATTGTCTTACACATAGACGATTCATACAGATTTATAGCTAATCAGTTTCTCGTAGATTTTCTCAGTTTCTTTAATCATTTTAGCAATTGTAAAATATTTTTCAACTTTTTCTTTACCTTTTTTCCCCATTTCTTCTGCTTTTCCCGGGTTTTCAAACATCCAGATAATTGCTTCAGCGAGTGCTTTCGGATTTCCCGGTTCAACTATGATTCCATTTTCTCCGGAAGTAATTATCTCGGGTATACCTCCCACTCGGGTTGCTACTACAGGTTTTTCTAAAGCCATTGCTTCTAAGATTACCTGTGGAAAACTTTCTTCTCTTGAAGGAAGGAAAAAAATGTTGGAAATGCTTAACAGGTCTGATATGTCATTCCGCCAACCAAGTAATAAAATTTGTTTCTTTAATTCTGAATTCTGAATTCTAAATTCCAATTCTTTTTTCTTCGGTCCATTTCCGATAATAAGAAAAGCAGTATTTATTTTTTGATTTACCATTAGGGCTATTTCCGGTAAAAAATCGACCCCCTTCTCATAATGTAATCGAGTAACCGAGGAGACAACCGGTGTATTCTCTGAGAAGTTTAAATTTTTACGAATTGTTTCCTTTTTCTGTTGAGTTTTACATTTTTCAAAATCAAGACCATTATAAACTACAACAATTTTTTCTGCAGAGATTCTTTCCCGTTGGCAGAGAAGATTTTTTGTTGCTAAACTATTAGCAATAATTAAGTCACAAAATTGTGCAGTAAAAGAATCTAACCAAACATGATAAAATTTTTTCCAAGCATCAATTGCCCGCTGGCTGGAAATAATTATCTGCCTCGGACGGACAATTTTTCCAACAATTCTTCCTAAAATGTTTGCTCGATAAAGATGGGTGTGAAGAATGTTAATTTCGTTTTTTCTTAGATACTTGTACAACGAAAAAAAATTAAATTTGAATAAGGGTATCCCAAGTTTTTCTATTTCTTCAGCAATTTTTCCTCTTTCTTTCAAATAAACAACTGAAAAGTCGTACTTTTCTTTCAAAAATTGGAGAATAGTCAATAGGTTTCTTTCTGTGCCTCCAATATTCAAACTGGTGATTAAGTGTAATATTTTAGGTTTCATTTATAAGAAATTTTTTTTATTACTTAACTGGTCTACCAAGTAAGTTCAAAATACTATAATTGAAAAATGAATTAAAATCCTTGATGGGATAAAGGAGGTTAGATTTGGACTTATCTTTCATTTTTAAGCTATTATAGATTGCAGTTACATTTTTTCGACAACAATTACCACATAAGTAAAAAAATCTCTAAAACCAAAGTAATATTCAACTGTTGAGAAATTAGCGTGACCCAATATAGTTTTAAGATGTTTTTTAGATTTAACACGGGGAACTTCGTCAGGATGCAATTTGACGTCTTTTTTAAAAATATTCTTAAACACAAACCATATAGCCTTGAAAAATAGGACACTTAATCCAAACTCTGGTGGCCAAAAAAGAATTATTTTACCATTTGGTTTTAACACACGGCTAAATTATAAATTTCATCTGACTCAGATTGGATTGTTGCATTACTAATTGATGCCATATCAGTCATGTCACCCGGAATGAGATGTATTTTATCCATTATCTCTAAGCTCAGTAATCGCCACACGTTAGGGCTTGATGTTCTACGATAGAGACCGAATGCTTCATACCCTTTTTCTATTAGAAACTTAGCTAAATAAGCTCCATCCTGACCGGTAATTCCTGTTATTAATGCCGATTTTTTAGACATAGTTCACCTCTTTATATTTTGGTTATTTCATAAAGATACTTATAATGCGTTTCAAAAAATAAAAGGAATACTCTATTTTAAATTTCTTCAAAATCTCATATATGCCTGGTAGCGAATATATTCTTAGTAAAAAAATAGATAGAGGACGCATAAAATTCTTCTTTGCCATTCTCAAAAATATATTTGTAAGTTTATCTTGGTCATAGTCCGTAGGTTGTATACGAGTCGTTCGCCTTTTTAGCAAAACATCTTTTATATAGTTTCCATTAATCATTCCTTCCTTGAGAGCTTTGGAATAAAGTTCGGTTCCAGGATAAAACATTAATTTATGGTCCATAAGAGATAAACGCAGTGCAGTTTTTTTTACTGAATACTCTTTAAGTAAAGCATAAAAAAATCTGATATTTTCTCTTTTATCGGTAATAGTTTCAAAAGGATTATCAGAAATAATATCCAGGACAACAGGTATATTTAATCTATTAAGGTAGACTAATTTAGAAATAAATTCTTCTTTCTTAAGACCTCTTTTGAAAATATTTTTGTTAATATTTGAACTACCACTCTGGAGTCCTATTTTGATAAAATGCACTTTTATCTTATTTTTCATTAAGATATTTATCTTCTTCTCGGTTATATTTTCTATCCGACTGCTGAAATCTAAAGGAAGACCAATGTGCTTTATGTATTCTTGAATAAGAAATTCAAATTCTTCATCATTTCTAACAAGAAAATCATCTTCACAAAACATTACGCTTTTAAGACCAGGGATTATTCTTTTAGCTTCTTCTAGTTCTTTGATAACACTTTCTACATTTACGGATCTTACAATTTTACCTCGAGCACCAAAAACACTTTTTAGTTTATTATTAGAACAAAATGTACACGAAAAAGGACATCCCCTAGTGGAAAAAATTCTATATCCTTTTTGGGAATTTTTGACTACTATGTCAGGTCGTTCTGCCAATGAAAAAAGAGTATCTTTCAAAACATAGGTGTTTTTGAAATCGGAAAATGGAATTGGTAAAGTATTGACATCCAGTAAATCGTCTACCGGATTTTTAACTATTTCACTTGTGTTTTCTAACCGAAAGCCAAGATTATTTAAATCATAAACTGGTTTTCCTGTAATTATTCTCTGAGTAAATTGATTTAGAAATTCTTCCCCTTCACCCAGACAGACAAATTCTATATATTGCAAATAAAAATCCGGATCACAAATAATAGGAACTCCACCCCAAACAATTGTTCCTTTGACATTTCTTTTGAGTTCTTTTGTGATCTGGATAGCCCTTTTTAAATAATGGGTAGTAAGTATGGAAATACCAATTACATCTGCATCTTGACAGAATTCTACCAATAATTTAATCTGATACTCAGAACAAAGACCAAAAATGGGGTCTTCCTTACTCAATAATAAGCCTGAAGGACAGTGTAAAACTCTAACCCGATGTCCTTTTTCTTTTAAATACGCTGAGAGAGTTCGGATAGAAAATGGGTATAGAATAGTGCCCAGGTCTATAAGAACAATATTTCCAGATTTTTCATGTTCCATAGATTTTTCAAGATTTGGTTCTTTCAATAAGAAGTTCCTCTTTTTAGTGTGTTCTTATTTTTTAGTTGCTACTTAGTAGATAAAAATCCTATGCCAGAGTTCCAGAACTAATAATGCAAAAATTCTATATCCGTGGTCTTCTTTACCGGAAAAATGATTTTCAAGTAAAATTTTTATATTTTCAAAATTAAAATAAGGACGATTGCTTAATCTTTCAGAAATTAGTATTTGTTTGACATAATCTTTTAGTTCGTTTCTTAACCATTTTCCAACAGGTATTCCAAAACCTTGTTTACCACGATGAATTATCTCTTTAGGTAAAAAATTTTCAAAAGTTTTCTTAAGAAGATATTTTGTGGTCCAGTTATGTAATTTCCAGTTCGCAGGTATTGAAGCGGTAAATTCTAAAAGTTTATGGTCTAAAAATGGTGACCTTGCTTCCAAGGAATTTGCCATAGAAGCGATATCCATTTTTACCAACAAATCTTCAGGGAGGTAGGTAATAATATCAGTGTAAGAAATCTTATCAATTGGGTTGTTTGCTTTTGCCAAGTGGTATGTGTTTAACAGATAATCATACGCATTTTTCTTTAGTTTTTGTTTCATAAAATCTGAATAAATAAAGTTTTTAAGTTCGTTAGTAAAAAAACAATGCCATAAGATATTACGCACTGGTGTTGATTCGCCTAAGGCACCAAGAAATCGCCTAAAGTAACGTAATTTATGTATTCCCGAAGTAGTATCAATTAATGGAAATAACTTAACTAATTTTTGGTAGAATTCTGGTTTAATAATTTCAAATGGTAATATACTTGCTAATTTTATTGCTTGATACCTTAAGTAGCCACAGAAATTTTCGTCACCACCGTCGCCATTGAGAGCAACCGTAACATATTTTCGGGTTGCTTGGGCAACATAATATGAAGGAATCATTGATGCATCCGCAAATGGTTGGTCATAATACCAAATGAGTTGAGGAAGAATTTCTGCCATTTTTGGTTCAACAATAAGTTCAGTATGTTCAGTAGAAAAATGTCTTGCTACTATCCTTGCATACTTTAATTCAGAAAAATTTTCTTCTCTAAATCCAATGGAAAATGTTTTTATTGGTTTTGTTGAATTTTCAGCCATCAGTCCGACAATTATACTTGAGTCATGTCCGCCGGAAAGAAAAGCACCTAAAGGCACATCAGCAATCATTCGTAATTTAGTTGCTTGGGTAAGAATGTTTCGTATCTCTTGGCATGCTTCCGGGAAAGTAATTATTTTTTTTTGGCGAAAATTAAGTTCCCAGTAACATGATATTCTTTCTATTCCATTTTTCCCAGAAATAAGATAAGAGGCGGGAGGAAGTCTTCTTACATTTTTGTAGATAGTCAAAGGAGAAGGAATATATTGATAGGTTAAAAACAGGTCAATTGCTTCTAATTCTATTTCTTGGTCAAGAATGGGTACTTCCCGTAAGGCCTTTATTTCTGAAGCGAAATATAAACTACCATTCTTTTCAAAGTAATAAAGTGGTTTTTTCCCTAAGCGGTCGCGTGCCAAAAATAGTTGTTTCCGTTGACTATCCCAGAGAGCAAAAGCAAACATCCCCCGAAGATATTTTAGACAATCGTAACCATATTCTTCGTAAAGATGAACAATTGTTTCCGTATCAGTTTTTGTGTAAAACCGATGTCCTTTGATTTCCAAGTCTTTACGCAAATCTAAAAAGTTGTAAATTTCACCATTTAACACTATCCAGATAGTTTCTTCTTCATTATGTATTGGTTGATGCCCGGTTTCTAAATCAATTATTGCCAGTCGTCTTATTCCCAATCCAGTCTGTGGACTGTGGGCTGAGGACTGTGGACCGAGGTAGTATCCTTCATCATCCGGTCCACGATGTTTGATCACTTCGCACATTTTCCGTAGGATATCTTTATCTACCGGTTTATTGTTCCCGAAATTATAAATCCCAACTATTCCACACATAGTATTTATTTATGGTTCAAAAAGCGTTCTTTAAACATATAAATTAAAGCATCAATCATATGATACCACTTTATTTTTTTGTCTTTTCTGCATATTCGTGGAGTATAACCAATAGCAATTTCTTCAATTTTTAACTTTCTCTTGCATATACGACTTATGCTTTCAAAGTCAAAACCAGCACCATATGTACTGATAGGGACTTCTTTAATTGTAGATGTTTTATATAATCGTGAGCCTATAATATCAGTGAATTTTTTGGTATACCATAAATTTATCAGAAATGTTGAGATTACTGTTGCCAGATATTCAGGTCGTTGTTTTATGAGATTCCACCGAGAACTGTTAAAATTTTTTACTCGTGAACCAATTACAATATCTAAATCATGTTTTTCAGCAAAATCCAGCATCTTTGGTACATATCTATAATCGTATTCGTTATCAGCATGATGAATATAGGTATATTTTCCTTTTGCAGTGTTTAGTCCTATTTCAATTGACTTTCCAAAGCCATAATTTTTATCCTGTAAGATTAAATTTATTGAAGGGTCGTTAATATTTTTCAATAATTCTCTTGTACCATCATTAGAACAGTTATCAATGATAATAATTTCCTTATCTTCCACATCAATTAGTTTGGCATCATTAACAGATTGTAAAACAGTTTTAACTTCGTTATAACTGGTTATGACAACAGTTAACTTTATCATTATAGTTTACTTTCTATGAAATTTTTGATTGTTTTAACAACATATTCCAATCTTTCTTTATTTATTCCCGGATAAACCCCAACCCAAAACAAATTATTCATTACCAAATCTGTATTTTTTAAGTCTCTATAAACTCTATATTTTATATTTTCATAGGCAGGTTGTTTGATTAAATTTCCACCAAAGAGCATACGTGTAGCAACTTTATTTTCTTCTAAGTAATTTACAATATCTGCACGTTTAAATGGAGCATCTTCTTTTACTAAAATTGGAAATCCAAACCAACTCGGTTCAGAATTTTTGGTCGCCTGAGGTAAGAGTAAATGTTTCTCATATTTTTTCAGATGACTATATAAATAAGCAAAATTTTTCTTTCTTGTTTCAATAAACTTTGGCAACTTCTCTAATTGGGCAACACCTATTGCTGCCTGCATATCAGTAACTTTTAAATTATAACCAATATGTGAATAAATATATTTGTGGTCATAACCAAAGGGAAGTTTTCTCAATCGCCAGGAAAATCTTTTCTTGCAGGTATTGTCAAGTCCAGGTTCACAATAGCAATCCCTACCCCAATCACGGAATGATATAATTATCCTTCGTAATAATGGGTCATTTGTTAAGACCGCTCCGCCTTCACCCATAGTTATGTGATGTGCGGGATAAAAACTGCAAGTTGAAATATTTCCAAAAGTTCCGGTATATTTATCTTTATATTTTGTACCTAATGCATCACAGTTATCCTCAATAAACCAGAGATTGTATTTTTTAACAAGTTCCAAAATTTTATCAATATTGACAGGATTTCCAAGCGTATGTGGGACAAAGATTGCTTTTGTTTTTTTGGAGATTGTTTTTTCAATTTTACTTACGTCGATATTGTAATTTCCAAGTTCAACATCTACGAAAACAGGAACACAATTATTTTGAATAATGGGATTTAATGTAGTCGGGAATCCGCAGGCAGTTGTGATTACTTCATCTCCAGGCCTCAATCTGCGTTCTTTAAGCAAAGGGGATATAAGCGCTGTCAATGCCAGAAGATTCGCCGATGATCCCGAATTAACAAGCATGCAGTACTTTATTTTTAAAAACTCTGACAGTTTAGTTTCAAATTCTTTCGCGTAGCGACCCGATGTCAGCCAGAATTCTAGAGAAGAATCTACAAGATTTACTATTTCCCTATGGTCATAAACCCTGCCTGCGTAATTAATATATGTCTTACCGGGCACGAACGCTTCTTTTGGTTTACCAGCATAATATTCCTTTATCAGTTTTAATGTTTTCTTTTCTATTTCTTTCTCTTTGCTCATTGGTTCCTTCCCTTGTTGAATTTCTTCCCCGCGGTTTTGACGTGTCCTTTTAGAGCGCTTTTTACAGGAATTTATTTATTTTGCTGGCGTGTTTTTGCTTATAAAAAAACGGATAGTTTGTTTCCACCGTGTTTTCGTCAACATATGCGAACTTCTTGAGTTTATCACCGCAAATTACATAACACTCATAACCTATACTTTCAAACAATTTTATAATATCATTAGGGTGGTAGCCGAAATTTTTAGACCATTTTCTAAGTATTTTAGAAAAAACTATCGGTTTGTATCTCTTCAATGTTTCCAAAGCGCCCTTGAAAACAAGGAGTTCCGCCCCTTCCACTTCGCATTTAATAAAATCTAATTTATCCGGGCGCGGCATTGAATCTATAATATCATCCAGCCTTTTTATCTTGCTTTCTTCCGTTACAGTGGTCTTTGCTTCTCTTAAATTTGACATGGATGAGGCCATTGCGCATTCTATGTCAAAATAAAATTTTACTTTCTTATTCTCATCCGATAAACCGATGTTGTAAGCCCTATCTGTATCCAGTTTGTTTAATTTAAGGTTCTTTATCAAAAATTCGTACGACGATCTTATAGGTTCAAAACAATGGACAACTGCCCCTTGTATTTAAGGAGTATATTTATAGCATACCATCCAATGTTCGAACCGATATCAAATACAACATCTTTTGGCTTAAGAAGCTTCATTATCATGCTTATTTCTTCAACTTTGTCATATACCCCAAAGTTTAGGTATGACATCGAAATGGAATTAGCGTCTCTGCTGTCACAAGATATTAAAATATCCTTGCCGTTATTGTTGATAGTAAATATAACCTGTCCGTCATTTATTTCTATTTTCTTAACGGGTGTGTTCTTTATCAGCCCGGGATATTCAAATAGATGTTGGTGCACTTGAAACAATTCATTTGTATACCAGTACTTTTCGTCTGTTTTGTGCTCGCCCACGCTTAAATAGCTGTTCCTTTTATCTATTAACATCATCCGCATCTCTTCATTTAATTTTTCCGGCGTCTTCCTCAAAACTTCTGACAGTCCTTTGAAAACCCTCTTTTATAGGAAAATTAAGCTTCCATCCCAATGCTTTTATTTTAGTGATATCAACCGTCGTACGCGCGAACTCTATCCTTAAACATTTATTCGATTTATTAATATTCTTAACAACCTTGAGTTTTCGTTCAGGGAAAACTTTTTCTACGAGCGTTTGGGCAAGTTCAATTACGCTGATCTCATGGTCAGTGGCGACATTATACGCCTCTCCTTCTTTACCTTTTAATAGAACTATAAAAAATCCCAAAGTAGCATCTGTGTCATATAGCAAAAGTTTCTTATTGCCTTACCTTCGCTTGTAAGCACAATGTCCTGATAATGTATTATGTTTGAGATAAAATCCGCGAAGGATCGTCCATCGTCCAATTTTATTCCCAGCCCATACGTTATTGACGGACGAACTATCTTTACAGGGACCCCGTATTGATACTTCCATGCTATGCACATACTTTCCGCCATTTTCTTGCTTTCAAGATAGCATGACGCGATATCCCCGGGGATTTAAGTATCCGAAACAATCCTCTTTAATGGGATAGCTCGATTGACCCACAAAGCCATAAACGCCGCTGGTACTGAACAACATAAAAGTTTTTACTCTTTTCTTTACAGCCAGTTTCAATAGATTAGCTGTACCTACGATATTTGGTAAAATAGTTCCTACAGGGTCGCTCCAGAAAAACTTCGGGGACGCTTTGCTTGCGGCATGTATAATATAATCAACATTTTCGTCAATCTTAATCTCATCGCAGACATCTTGCTTAACCAATTGTAGTTTATTGTCGCCGATATAATGACTAAATCTTTTACGGCCATTTTCCAGATTACGGACCAAACCTGTTATTTTTATATTCATTTTTTTTGTTTCATTAAGATAAAGCAGTGTTTCAACCATATACGCTGTCAAAAAACCTGATGCTCCAGAAATCAGTACTGTTTTATTTCTTAACAGTTCCCAGGGCAGGTTTTTCGTCGGTAATATACTTTAAATCAGAACTTATTATGCTATTTCTCATTTTTTTTACTAAAGTAATTGACACATAGTTTTTCAGCGTATTGCAGATAAGAATCCTTTTTAATAGCAGCGACATCCAAAGTATCTTTTAACCCGCTATAATATTTGAACAAGTCAGCTATCGCATTTTCTTGAGACACAAATTTAAAATTTCCTATCTCTGAAAGAAGTTTTTTGTTGTCACCGGAATATTCCACACCTATCCTGGCATTTAACACGCGTATCTCACTTTCATATCCGCTCACCTTATTTATTATGTTCGCAATAGTGATTAAATCAATAGATTTCGTAGGACAAACATTAAATATCTTGTTTTTTACATTTTTTACATTGTTATTCACAAAATGTTCCATAATTCTGCAGAAATCAGTTATATACAAATAATCGTAGATAACATTTTGGTTGATAACAATAGGCAGCTTAAGTATATTTTTGACTATTGCGTTAGATATGAATTTATAACGATAATCTTCATATCTGCCGTATATACCGAATATCCTCAGACAAATTAAGTCCTTTTTGTTTATCTGTTTAATATATTTTGATATCAAATATTTAGCGTAACTATGTCCATCATTGGGAGTATGTGTGTCATAATATTCCTCAGGCATTTTCTTATGCCAATATGCCCTTGCGTATTCAGACCCAGAACCTAAATTTATCAATTTTGTGGACGGGTTTTTATATTTTTGAAGGTTAAAAAACATGCGCAAATTCATTTCACATGTATTTGACGGATAATTCTTGCCATCCAGTCTCGTTGTTGCACAATGAACTATAGTTTCAATTGTATTGCTTTTAAGATATTTTTCAACAGATTCAGAATCAGTCAGGTTTAATTCTTTCCTTGAAGGATACAATATAGAATATTTTTTTGCTAAAAAATACTCAACCAAATTATGGCCGATGAAGCCACTTCCCCCAGTTATTAAAATACTCATGACTCCCAACCCATCTATTGCTCGTCTTTATCTCCCCATTTAATTTTTTTCCAGTCAACAGGGTAAGTATCTGATTTCTCTATTTGAGGCATAATTTTCTTATAGAACGACATATCTCTATTGCCGGATAGGCAACTAAACTTATAATCATAAGAAAACCACTTTATGCCCAATCCACGCTTTATTATAGTTTCCAAATCCTCATTAAAAATATTGCCAATTGTTATTGGTATCCACGGACACGGTAATACATCTCCATAAGCAGTAATAGACATATGTCTTTTAAAACACATACAGCCAAATTCATATCCACAATTTGGAGATAGATGGGTAGAAGTATTATATTTTCCGCCTAACTGCTGATGTAGGGTCTGTATATATTTTATATCTTTCGTATCTAATATTTCATCTTTATACTCCTCAAAAGCTCCTGTGGGTTTTGCAAAAATTATACTGGTATGTTGTCCAAATGGAGCTATGAAGTCCAGTTGTTTGATTAATTCGCCAGAACTAAGTAAACTTTTCGTAGCAACAATGTTGATAATAACACCAAGACCATGTTTTTTACAATGGTCTAAAGCGTCAATGCATCTTTTCCATGACCCTTTTGTGTTTCTAAAATCGTCATGATTGGATTCAAGTCCATCGATACTTAAATGAATTCTGTCAACTCCTACATCTACCAACCATTTTATTTTTTCTTCCGTTAAGAACCAACCATTGGTATCCATACTAATAACAAATCTATTAGGACCTATTGCATCAATAACATCCTTTAAGTCGGGGAAAATAAGAGGTTCACCCCCGGAAATACAAATGCTTGCTAGGCCTATTGCATCAGCTTGGTCTGCAATACTTTTAACATCTGAAATAGATAAAAGTCTGCCACTTTGTTGTTTGAATTTCTCAATTGCACAGTGTTTGCACTTAAAATTGCAGTTATATTTATATTGCAATTGTATTAAAGCAACACATTCCTTTTTTTTGATCCTTTCAGGATGTTTAATTATCTTTGCATATGCTAACGGTTTTTTTTCTTGCAATGTCATTCTGTTTTTTACTTCCCTGTCCGTCATTCCTTTTGCCATTAAATCATTTTTGTCAAGTTTCACATTGTCAATTCTTCCCATCTTCCCATCCTCTTTAAAAAAATTCTATTTTGTTATCTTTAAGCACAGCAGTATCTATGCCGAGATTCATATTATTTAATGTCTTTAGAACTTCACTGGAATAAAGGCCCGGTACCATAACTATTACTATGTCTACTTTTTTCTCTTTCAAGTAATCTGGAGGCATAATTTTCGTATGCATAATCGGCGAATACTTGCCCTGTTTAAACTTTGCGGAATCAATGATATATTCTATATCACTTGCTTTGGTTAATGATAACAAAGCCAAAGTCCTGTGACCCGCACCCCAAACTGCTACTTTTTTATTTTTTGATTTATAAGCAGCAATAATCCGTTGTAAATCTCTTATAAGAGTTTCTACGTCACTATATTGTGCGGAAAGATTTAATGCTTCTTTCTTTTTTACTGTCACAGCAATATCGTTTTCTTCATTAATGATTTGACACTCTATTACATCAAAACCATTTGCTTCAAAAGCGTAAGTAAGTGTCTTTTTAGTGAAATATGAAATGTGATCTGCAACAAATTCATAAAAACATCTTGTTTTTAACAAGTATTCTAAGTTGGGGACAGTTACAAATCCAACTGCGCTGGCTGTTGTATTTTTATATATATTTCTGATAATATTGCTAGGCTCAGGAAGATGTTCAAGATAATTTAACGAAATGAACGCATCATAAGGTGCACCCTTAATTTTACCTCTATCACCGATATATCTATGAATCATATTCCTTCCTGCTGACTTGCCAATCTTTACTGATTCAAATGCAGCCTCAATTCCTGCTGACTTAAATCCTGCTTCTTCCAAAACATCAAGCATCTCACCCTTGCCGGTGCCGATATCCAAAACCTTTTTTCCATGCATACCAAATCTGCTAACAAATTCTTTCATTTGGTTCAGTCTAGACAACCTTGATTTCTCTGATAACGATGCAGCTGTTATCACTTCTTTGTAATACTTTACTGGCTTCATATTATGCTGTACCAGACCACAGCTTGCACATTGGCGTATATTAAGGGGTATCCCCGTGTCTTCAGAAAACTCGGTTTTTTCCGGATAATATTGAGCAGCTTTAGGCATACCTTTTAATTGCAGGATTGGTTTTGGAAATAATTTTTTACCACACAAATGACATTTGTTAGAACTCATCATATATCCTTTATTTTCTACTTCACTTTTTTATATTTTATCATCGCTATAATTGGGATTCGCTTTTTTAACCCTTTCTTCAAGCATGGTAATCCTCTTTTCATCCTCATCCTTGATACGGTGATAATACCGCCTTTTACTTTTCAGCCACAGAAGTTCAAATTTAATACCTTCTCCAAGCCCTTCAGCGATATTTTTTATTGCCTCTTTCTTATAAACAATTTTACGCGTTTCATATTTATCTATCAAATTTTGTGAAACAAGGTTTTGAATAAATGTTATTGAATCAAGGGAGATTGCCCCACCTAAAGCTGTTTTTAATCCTTTTTCCCTTGCTTTTTTAAAAATTTCAGTACAATACTTAAACATTTCATCACTATTTACAAAACTTCTGTCTTTATTCATTGAAGCAGCAAAATCAACTCTGCCTATAGTTATGCTGTTTAACAGGTTAAGTTTCTTTAATTTTAGTATTTCATCAATATTTCTATAGGCAGTGATTGTTTCAATATTGATTGCAAATTCTATGTCTTTTCTGTTATCTTCAGCTATAAATGTATCAATCGCATTTAAAAACTTGCTTGCCGCAAAAGCAGTTTCAGCCATAGGGGCAATAATTCCTCTTGCGCCCAACGAAAGTGCTTCATACATATCGGTAACAGCTTCCACACCGCCAATTTTCAGTATAATAGGCAAATCCACACTATCCACGACATCTTTCAACCGCATTAGTTCTACCTGCCTGCTGCCCTCATTTTCATATTCAGCCTTGATTTGAAAAACACTGTACTCGCTTTTCAATTTCTTTAACAGGTCAATCATCTCGTACTCTAAGACATTCAAGTGATTTCCCTCCTTATTAATTGTTGCAATTCGCCAAGATTCTTAACTATAATGACCTTTTTATCAACGACAACTTTATCAACGACAACTTTGTCACTGATTAAAATAGCTTTGGAGTTGTAATTTAATGCCATTTGAATATCGCTTTCATAAGAATCGCCGACAACCGCTATCTCGTTATGTTTAACATTAAAATCTTCCGATATCTTGGACAAGATGTATGTATTTGGTTTACCGATAACAAAGTCAGGTTTTCTACCAGCTGCTGCGGAAATTGCTCCTACCATTGCACCACAACCCGGCAGCTGCTTATTTTCACCGATAGGGAAAAAATGGTCTTCATTGCAAGCGATAAATTTCCCTCCTTTTAACAGCACCGACAAAGCATCTGCAATTTTATTATAACTAAATTCAAAATCAAGCCCGACAACAAGGTTCTCCGCTTTATTTACATCAACTGTCCTGAGCCCAACATTTTGAAGTTCATCGCAAAGACCCTGCGAGCCGATAACATATATTTTGTCAATACGCGATTCTTTCAAGTACGCAGCTGTAGCTGAAGATGAAGTATAAACTTCATTAATACTGCAACTAATCCCAAGTATGTTGAGTTTCTCATGGATCTGACTGACAGTTTTTGACGAATTATTTGTGAAAAATACTATTTTGTACTTCTCTCTTAAATAATTGATAATATTAACTGCGCCATCAGCCGCATTACCCCCAAAATACAAAGTCCCGTCTAAATCAAACGCAAAAAGTTTGGTATTTACAGTAATTTTAGTCATTTTTATTTTTCTCATCTGCTATTATCATATTTGAATAAAATTCATCGCGTTCAAGAAACGGGTACAGATCTTCCAGAGGTTTGGACACCATGGTGCCATCAGGTTTTTTTTCTGATGATTGTTTTGGTGAAAATATATATTTGCGGTCTAAGACAACTTCGCATATTACTGCTCCTTTAGATGCTAACACACTTTTAATTTTTTGTTCCATTTTATCCGTTGAACTAATTTTAAAAAACTTTAAATCATATAAATCTGCCAGTTTGGAAAAATCCGGAAAAGACACGCCTGATTCTTTATTGCAACCGATAAAATCGCCTTTAAAAAAAGTTGTCTGAGTTTGTTCTATTGACCGGTAACCTTGATTATTCAAAATAAATATTTTTATCGGTAGGCTATTATGTTTAACAGTTTGCAACTCCTGAATATTCATCTGTATACTGCCATCTCCTTCGATACAAACCACATCCTGATTTCCTGCTAAAACGGCTCCTATGGAAGCAGGCAACGCATAACCCATGGATGCGCAGCCTGAATTCCAAAATATACGCTGTCCGAGCTTAACTGAACCCGCCTGAAATAAGCCCACACACGCTGTTCCGTTTGCTGCCACAACAATAGCTTTATCATCTAGGATGGCCGTTAATTTTTCAAAGAAGTAATATGGGTGGACACAATTTCCATTTGCTATCTTATACTCATCTAGCACCACCGGATATTTTTTCTTACGCAGCAAACACCAGTCCAACCATCCTTTGTCGGTATTAATAACTTTAGGATTTTTGTTCAATAATGCCTCAATAAAATCTTTTGCGTCAGAATGGACTAAAATATCACCTTTTACTGTTTTTTTGTTTAGTTCGGCATCGTCAATATCAACGAGAATTTTTTTTGCGTTCTTTGCAAATGTTTCCCAGTTATAGCCAACTTGTCTGATATTGTTCCTAGTTCCAAGACAAATTACAAGGTCAGCGTTTTGAAGGGCGAAATTCCCGGCACGACTGCCTAATGTCCCTATCCTGCCGACAAAATAGAAAGATTCGGAAGAAATGAGGTCGAACCCATTGAAAGTTGTAACAACCGGTATATGCAATAAATTAACTAATTTCAAGAATTGTTTTTCAGATTTGGCTATCCTTATGCCATGTCCTGCTATAAGCAACGGCCTTTCCACTTTTTCCAATTCTTTAACAACCAATGAAACAACCTCATCTTTCAGCATTAATTTATTGTTTTCTATAGCCTCGCTTTTAAGATCTTTTTCGTTAATTGATACTCCCTGGACATTTAGTGGAATGTCCAGCCAAACAGGGCCTGGCCTTCCGGAAGTAGCTATATGAATAGCTTTTTCTAATTCAATTTTTATGCTTTCCGGTTCAGTAACCATTTTGGCATACTTGGTAACCGGCTTAACGATATCAACTATGTTAATCTCCTGATCGCCAAACTGACGCAGGTGGCTGCCCGGAATGGATGCAATCGTAGTCTCAAACTTCACCTGACCAGACAGGTACAATACAGGAACTGAATCTAACCACTGTCCTATAACACCTGTTAATGTATTGGTTCCCCCAGGGCCCGATGACACGTTTACAACTGCCATACATCCTTTTGTCCTTGCATATCCTTCAGCTGCTATCGCTGCGCCCTGTTCATGGTGATTACAGATGTACTTTATCCGTTTCTCATTTTTCAATGCATTATTTAAATGCATAGCGCTACCACCAACCACAAGAAAAACATGCTTGATCCCGTAATCCGCCAGATACTTGAAAATATAATCTGCTACTCTTATCATTATTTATATGAGTTCCCTGTAAATTTCGTGAAATTTCAGTAAATTGTCGGGGCAGATGTTATGCCATTTTAGGTACCCTTTGTCAGTGCTTTTTTTCCCCTTGTTTTCCGGCACAAAGGTGGATGACAGCGAACACCTGTATAATATTGAAATAAAATGAGCTCTGATATTTTTTTTATGGTCAATAATTTCATTGATCGCGATGGGGTTGAGGTCATAATCAATGGATGTTTTCAGTTCTGTTTCCGCAACTTTCTTAAGTCTCGTTTCTAAGGTTTCTTTGAATCTAACAATACCACCGGGCAAGTGCCAACCTCGTCCCGAGTACTGATCATCACGCCATGATAACAACGTGCGCCCTTTATCATCTTTAATTAGAAGATCAACATTTACTAATGGGGTTACAGAACTAATATAATAGAATAAATCATCAGGCAAACCTACTGACGGATTTGCAACTTGTTTCTTAAGAACTTCTATAGCATCAATAATATTCATAAAATTTCCGTTATTCTAAATATTTGATAAATAAACAAAAAGTGTTATGTTTATATCAGATATTTTTTGTACCATCTAACTGTTTTTAGCAATCCTTGTTCAAAGCTATACTGTGGTTGCCAGCCAAGAATTTTCCTTGCTTTTTTAGGTGATAGATATTGATGTTTTATCTCATATTTAGCTTCATTAAGAATTTTGTAATTAGGTACTTCCCCAGCCAGTTGATAAATTTTTTTAACTAACTTTGTTACAGTGATTGGATTTTCGTAACTAAAATTGAATGCTTCGCCACCCAACTTTAGCTTTTGTAATTTTTCTGCAAGTAAAATATAGCCAGCAACAATATCATCAACATAAACATAGTCACGGGTGAATTTTCCATTACTACGAATAAAAAGCATTTTCCCAGTAATCGCACACTTTATGGCATCAGGTACTATTCTTGAAAAATTAAAATCACCCGGACCGTAGATATTTCCACATCTTGTTACAGCAACCGGCAATCCATATGTATGAAAATAAGTATATGCAATTAAATCAGCACAACTTTTGGAAGCATCATATGGATGATTACCCTGTAGAGGTGTTTTTTCAGTATATGGTAATATTTTATGACTTCCATATGCTTTATCGCTTGATGCAATAACGATTGATTTTACCGTATTGGAATTTCTGCATGCTTCAAGAATTTTCCAGGTTCCTTCAATATTTGAAGAAAAAGTCAGAAGTGGATCTTTAAGGCATTTGTCTACAATGGCTTCCGCAGCAAGATGAAAAATAACATCTACTTGATATCTTGAAATTATTTCTTTTACAAGATTATAGTCAGTCACGCTTCCTTTTATAGTGATTATTCTTTTATAGTCATCTTTTGTAAAAACAGTTCTTTTTCTCTTGACTTCTATATCCAGCCCAACAATTTTTGCAACTGCCGAAAGAAGCATTCTTGTAAGATTACTTCCCAAAAAACCTTCATATCCAGTGATTAAAACATTTTTGTTTTTCCAGAATTTCGTTTTTTGCATATTATTTCCACACCTTCCATGGAGCTTTTCCCTCCTCCCATAGTCTTTCTAATTCAATTTTATCCCTTAATGTATCCATCGGCTTCCAAAAACCTGTATGCTTATAAGCACTCAACTGTCCGTCTTTGGCAATATTTGAGAGAGAAGATTTTTCCCATATGGTAGCATCACCTTCTTTTATATAGTTGAGTACTGCTGGTTCTAAAACAAAAAAACCAACGCTTATCCAGCTTCCCTCACCTTTCGGTTTTTCTAAAAAAGAATCTACTCTGCTATCCGGGTTAATATTAACAAGTCCAAACCTGTCTGCTGTTTGAAAAGCAGTGAGTGTTGCAAGTGTTTTATTTTTTTTATGAAAGTCCAACAAATTATTTATGTTTATATTGCCGACCCCATCGCCATAAGTCATCATAAATGTTTCATTGCCAACATATTTTTCTATTCTCTTTAATCTACCACCTGTCATAGTGTTAATGCCGGTATCAACAAGAGTTATTTTCCATTGTTCAGATGTTGTAGTATGTATTTGAGTTTTATTTTTGGATAAATCAATCGTGATATCGCTCATATGTAAAAAATAATGCGAGAAATATTCTTTTATAATATAACCAAGATACCCAAGACAGATAATGAACTCATTAAATCCATAGTAAGAGTAGATTTTCATAATATGCCAGAGAACCGGTTTGCCGCCGAGTTCCACCAATGGTTTAGGAACCGTTCTTGTCTCTTCACTAATTCTTGAACCTCTTCCACCTGCAAGTATTACTACTTTCATAAACTATCTCCTTTTGAGTTCAAATTAATTATATAAGTTTTAAGTCGGTAAATCAAGTTTTTTGATGTAACCTTTCATAAATTCTTCCGATTTGCCTCTCCGATTCTTTTTATTAATTCCTCCCATTTTTCTATCACTTTCTCCCAGTCATATTTTGAAATAGCATTTTTATATCCGGTTTCAATCAATCTATCTTGCAGTAGTTTATTTTGCATTAAAAGCGCCATCTTTTCTGATAAGTCTTTAGAATCGCCAGCTTTAACAACCAGGGCATCTTCCCCATTTCTTACAATTTCACTTGGACCCACTGCGTCGGTAGTTATAACTGGTATTTTTGCTGCCCATGCTTCTACTGGTATTACACCAAAAGTTTCCATTAAGGTGGGGAATACACAAATATCAGCCGCATGATATAGGGAGATAACCTCCTCCGAAGGTAGGGAGAGGTTTTCGTCAAATTCCGAGAAACCTTTTTCTTCAATGAATATTAAATTCTCAGAAATACCTAAATTTTTACCTTTTTCCATTAGAGAATCCATATTCTTACCAACAAGAACAACAACAAAGTTATTTATACCTTTTTTTCTTAGAAGTTTCGCCGCTTCTACTAAGAAGTTAAAACCTTTCTTAGGGTGGTTTCTTCCTACCGTAATAAATATTATCTTATTCTGAGGAAGATTATATTTATTGCGCAGTCCGGTTTTATCAAATGGGATTTGGAATCTACGGTTGTCCACTCCACAGGGAATAATAGTAATCTTTTCGTCTGAAATTCCTATCTTTTTATATTCCAGTGCGACACTGTTGGTTAAAGCTATTAGCATATTAGCTTTAGGAAGCCAATATCTAACTAAATTATCTATATCCTTATCAAGTCTGTCTCCATAGCCGATTTCAGGAAAAAGTTGGATATCTGCTCCAGCGCATCTTACCGCGTAGGGAATATTTCTTTTTGATGCCCAATGTCCCACTGCTACTGCCGTCGGATATGACATCCAAGCAAGCCAGATATCAAATCTATATTTTCTTTGAAAATGACTGAATTGTAAATCCGTAATTTTGGAATATGATTCAGGGTATTTCTTTAAATAGGAAAATATTTTTGCAGAAAAATAGGGAGCAATCTTATACTCCAGTTTATTTCTTTTCCCCTTAAGTTTTGACCAGATAGAAAATGGTACTAACACTACTATAAGATGCCCCTTCTTGCTTAGTCTCAAAGCCAGATTGTGGAGCGTTATTTGTGCTCCTCCAATATCTGGAAGGAAACTGTAAGTAACTAAAGCTATTTTCATCTTTTTTCTAAAATAAAAATCTGGAATACATATAATGACTACTATTGGGTATTAAACAGATCACCTGTCCCTCATCTTTGCATAATCGTTTCATTTTCCGCCAATACTTTTGGAGAATATCATATCCGATGTATTGGAGAACCTTACAGCAAACAATTTCTTTTCCACTAAATAGTTAAAGATTTCTCTAACCTGAAAGCCGTAGGAATGAAATCTTACTGGTAAATCGTAATTAAAGAAATCTTTAAAGGACAAACTTGTGTTAATTAAAGTATTGTTCATAACTTGTCTTTTCGGTTACTTTTTTTAGAATGTATGCAGTTGTGGTATTCATACCGAGGTCACCCAATATTTCTCTTAGAGTAAAAGGACAACCAAACCGATAAGGTGAATGAAATTGTAATTTCTTTGTTTTCAAAATTTCTAATCCTGAACTTAAAAATAATTGTGTCCAATATTTTTTACTGAAGAAGTAAAATTCCTTCAATGTGGATACCTGTCCACCATGTGAAGATGGGAATAATTCAGGCATATTCTTTCTTTTCAAGCAAATTATTTTACCATGGGAATTTCCATGGCTATTTAAGAACCTGACACACATGCTTCTAATTCTATCTGGAATGAAAAAAAGAAATTGTAACACCTTCCAGAAAGGATTGGGTATAGTGTGAATCATAATCCCTTCGTTACTCAGAACCAGTTTCATTTTTTGAAGGACAAGTTTGATATTTGGTATATGTTCCAAAACATTAGAAGAAAAAATAAGGTCTATAGAATTTCTCTCAAAGTATTTATCTATTTCCTTAGCATCCATACTCCGGTAATCCACCTTGGGAATTTTGTTTTGTATTAAATCTTCATCAATGTCGGTAACGGTCAAATTTTTAACATACATCTTTAAAAAATAACTTTGATACCCATCACCAGCACCTATTTCTAACCCTCTATTGAATAATTGCTTTGGGCATTTTCTAAAAATTATTTCCATATCCCTTTGTCGTAATAATTTTCTTATCTTCTCTTGCTGAATTTTATAGTTATTACCCATAAGACAACAATACGGTTCTCACGAAACCGATATCACAAATAAGTTTTATTGCATCTTCCGGTTTTATTTTTCTGTAAATACCTCTATACATAAAATCACTTTTAATTACTCTAAAAGGAGAATATCCCATTTCTTTGAAGCGAGCATTTTTCTCATCGGTTGAACTCATCATTGCTACCGCATATCCTATAGAAAATAAATTAGTTAACTGTTTTCGCATATTATGGATTTCATTATAGCGCGGTTTATGGGGCTCAAAAATTATTAAAGGATAAAAATTGTATAATTTTATTGCTTCAATTAAACTCTCCAATATTTCAACTTCATGTCCCTCTACATCCATTCTGATTAAATTGGGTAATTTTTTGTTTTTTAGAAAACTAACTACATCCATTGCGTCTATCTCAATTTTTTTCATCGTGTCTTTTCTACTTTCTAAAGGGTGGAAAGTGCCAAGATTTGACATAGATGAAAGATAAAAATATCTTTTCTCACTTTTATTAGATAGTGCTAAAGGGAATATACTCACTATGTTTTCTAAATTATTCAATTTTATGTTTTTGATTAAATATTTACAATTAAAAAGAGAAGGTTCTAATGCGTAAATTTTTCCACCATTGCCAATTTTTTTTGCTTCAATTAAAACATAATAACCTATGTTTGCTCCTACATCAAGGATTGTTATTCCTTCCTTTAGAATTTCTTCTAACATAATTTTATGGTCTCTTTCTCGTTCTTCAAAAATAGATAAATACCTTGATATACCTAAATCTGAGAGTGGAAGCATAATTTTGAAATCATATACTTCTTTTATCCAATACTTATTATTTAGGATGCTTTTTTTGAAATAATAGAGAACATAGTTAATAATTGATTTTATAAGTTTAAATAAACCCAAAAATTTATATATTTGGATTAGATTTTCGATTTTTCTAAGCAATAATTTTCCCAACATTTATTTTGGAATATCCTTTTAATTGTTTAAATTCACTTTATAAAGATATACTTTTTCTTTTTCAGAATAAATCAATTGTAAATGTCTATTTAAATTTCTATTCTTAAACCAGTTTAATTTTATAAAGGGTCTTTTTGTGTTCACAAAAGAACCGTCTGGGCACTCACGATATTGTTGCTTGTAGAATATGATGTAACCAATGTTCTTATCCTTAAAGAGTTTAAGTATTTCTTCCGTATTTTCTAAAACTTGTTGTTCAAGTGTAGCTGATATGTTTTCGTTTTTGTAGTAATATGAAAAGACTATATAATCTGTTATTGTTAATATAGTTTTATCCTCGGGTAGATTTTTGTTACAATATTTTACAAGATTATATGAGATTCCTGGATATTCTTCCCGAATATATTCTTCAGAGGACTTTATCCCTAAAAAAAGCGGCAATCTCTTTAAACCAAAGTAGTAACTGAGAGCACAGTTGGGAAAAAGAAGAGCAAATATCACCATCGCGTATATAAATGTTCGTTTTTTCTTGTCTAATAGTTTATTGGTTCTAATTATCCCATACGCAGTAACTATAGAAAAAAAGACATAACTAGGTAAAAAATACATCCATAACTTAAAAGCAAAAGGAATAAAAATACCAGTGAATAAAATAGTTAAAATAGAAACATAAAATAGGATTTTAACTTCGCGTTTAACATTCGGAATAAATAATAAAAGTGGAATAAATGCTAGAAACATTGGTCCACTACCCATTATTAAGTTTCCATAGGGTAAATTACGTGGTATAAGGAGGATGTTTTTAAGTAATGATAAGAAAGAAAGTGTATCTTGTTGTATGTTTAACATTGTCATTTTATCAAAAGGTAAACCTTCAATTATCTTGACCGGATAAAAAGGGTTACCGGTGCCTATATAATTTTTTGTCAACCAAGGTATACAAATACTAAAACTGACCAAGAGAAATACGCTTAATTCTCTTAATGCTGAGGAAATAGTCAAACGCCGAATAAAAAATTGATAATATAAAATAAGAGTAAATACTGCCACTATAGAACTCAATCCTTGATACTTGGTAGCGAATGCAATTCCACTCATCATTCCGGACAGATAAAGATATTTTTGGTCATAATTCAAGTCTATCCAATTCAAAAATGCCCATATAGCCAATAATGTATAGAATCCCTGCCCAAAATTTACCCGGGCTATCCCGGATAGTCCAATGGTTAATGGCATTGTATAATAGATTACAGTAGATAATAGGGCAAATTCTTTACCAACGAACCGTTTTGTCAAAAAATAAACCCCACAGGCAATACTGATTCCCAAAAAGTAGTTGATAAGTTTAGATACCAGCACTCCCTTAAGTGACATTCCTATGATATAAAGCATTTGAATCGTTTGAAAATAATACTGCGTATGGTCATAATCTGGATTTACTACAATCTTATGTTGTTGAACATATCTCTTCGGATAGGCTAAGTAGAGTAATAAATCATCTTCGCCGGTAGGCGGGGCGTAGTTAAAAAGCAAGTTGGTGAGAATTACGGATAATAGAATCAAAAACAAAACTTTTTGTTGGAAGTTTATATCCCGATATTCCCAGTTAGTAATAAGTAGTTTTAGTTCTTTAAATGTTTGTTTTATTTCTGGGAATAGCCAGATAGTTAAAACCAAAAAAATTAGATAAAATATTCCTGTATATAGAAGTCCCAAAGACCCCAATCCTAAAGTTGAGTAAGAAAAAATAAACAACCCCAAACCTAAAGAAAACAATGATTCTTCAGTAAAGTCAGTAAAATTGTATTTTAGCCACCTAAATATTTTTCTCCCCAAACCAGTGGCAGTTAAAAAAATAAATAGAGCATAAAAAAGGTCAATTATTACCATAATCCAATTTTTTTCAATATAACTTCAAGAATCGGAGTTATATAGCGGTCACTTAAAAAACGAAAATAGTAATCAATGTACACAATCAAAATCCAGAAAATAATTAATAATTGTTTGATTTTCATGAGAGATGAGAAAGAGATAATCTTTTTTTAGGTAATAAATCCAATAGCCCTTTACTAGCAAGCATTAAATATATTGGAATTACAGGTATTCTATATCTGGGACTAGGGACCATTCCTGAAATAAACGAAAAATAACCAATGGTTAGTGTTAAGGAAAAAGCAAGAACATATTTTTTCTCGTTTAGAAGGGAAAAAAAACCAACAATAGCTAAAGTGTAAGTAATCACAAGCAAAGCAGAAAACAAAAGAAAAAGAATAATTTCAAGCATTGTTTTTTTTGTAATATATTTTTTAAAACGATGGATGTAATTAATGTCAACAGTATTTTTCTCAGGAATTATTTCGGTTGGTATACCTCCTAACATTTTATAAAACATATATGAACCATTAGTTAGAAATAACCTACACATTCCCTTAATATGAATAGAAATATATACCGGCCAGTACTTTTTAAAAAAATCAAAAAATATTTTTTTCCTTATTTTTTCACCTTTAGATGGGCATCCGTCCACAATACCTTTTTTGTCCATTTTTTCTTTAATTATTGCTCCAATTCCATCGGATACTTCTTTAAAAGATTTTCCTGTCCTTGAAACTTCATAGCGAATTATAGTGCGGTATGGATGACTACTTGAAATGGTTGAAAGGCAAAAATGTCCTCCTACCCTAAGATTTCGCAATTGCCAAGGTAAAAGAGTTAAAAGGAAAAATCCAGTAAACAAAGTAATTGCTTTGAATTTATAAATGTTTATATTTTTTATACCCGAGATAATAATTATAATCATTACAACTGGGAAAAACTGAAAAATAGGTTTAACTAAAGTAGCCATACCCAAAATTAAACCAGATAAAGCAAAAAATAGCAGATTATTATTTTTCAAAGCCCAAACAAGTACTACTAAAGAAAACATAAAAACAAATAAAGCAAAAATATCAGTATACAAAGCAACATTAAAATATATAATAGTCGGTTCAAATGTATATAACAATGAGGTCAAGGTAGCTATCTTTTTATTGAAAATTATTAAGCTTAAAATATAAATTAACCAACAAGTAACAACATCAATTAATATTTGTATTAATAAAACTACCCAAGGATGTATCCCGAATAGTAAATAGAAAGAACCGACAAATATTGGATAAAAAGGTGTTCTAAAGAAGCATGGGTTAATCCCATCAAAAGAGAACTTCCCTTTTTTAATCAAATTTACTGCTAATAGATGGTATCCCAATGAATCTCCTGATTTCTCCAATATTAATTCGTCTCTCACTTTTTCTTGCCATGGTCGAACACCTAAAAAAAAAGCTAACCGAACCGAAAAAGCTAATAACAATATAAAGATTAAAATTCTATTTTTATCCATTTTATTTAAACCGTATATTTTGCAAAATCTAATCTATGTTTTTTTATTGATATTCTTCAAGGAATTTTTCTACCAAGGCAATAAAATAGTCAATATGTTCTTTAGTTATATCCTGATGCACACCTATATGTAAACCATTATTTCCGATATATTCCGCTTCGGGGAAATCACCTAATTTATATCCAAGAAATTTAAATCCCGGACATTGCGTAGGCATAGATAAAAATAAACTTCTTGTATCAATACCATTTTTTTCTAAATATGCTACAAGTTCATCTCTTGTAAATTTCGTCCCTTCCTGCAGAATAATCGGAAAAGCGTAAGGTGCCATTTCTTCATAAGGTTTTGGATTTATTGTTACAAGATAAGGAGTAAATTTTCTAAATTTTTCTCGGATATATAAAAAATTTTGTTTCCGCTTTTTAAAAATTTCAGGGTATATACCAAGATAACCCAATCCTACTGCTGCTTCTAATTCATTCATTTTTGCAGAAAATCCAATTCGTTCAAATATAAACCTTACATCAGTGTTATATTTGAATCTTTTAGAACAATATCTTGAATTTACATTCAGCACACAAGTTTTACATTTACACGCTCTACCATGTGCTCTTAAAGACCTCAAAATCTCGGCAAATTCTGAATTATTAGTCGTAATTATTCCACCTTCAATTGTTGATATGATGTGTGCTATATATAAACTAAATGCTGACATATCACCCAAGGTACCGATATTTTTTCCCTTATAAAGTGCGCTCTGTGCTTCGGCTGCGTCTTCTATTACATACAAGTTGTATTTTTTCGCAATCTTATTGATTTCATCCATTTCAGCGGGTTTTCCCATAAGATGAACGGGCATTATTGCTCGTGTTTTTTCAGTAATTCTTTCTTCAATTCTTGAAGGGTCAACATTTAATGTCTTTCTTTCTATATCTACAAATACAGGTTTAAACCCTGATTGCAATACAGCATTTCCCGTTGCCGCAAAAGATAAAGCAGGAACAATTATCTCATCATTACGTTGTGCACCAAAATCGTAAAACACCGCTAAGGCTAATGCATCAGCATCAGTCCCCGAACTTAGAGCGATTGCTTCTTTTGTACCAATTAATTCAGCAAACCTATTTTCGAATTCTCGTACGTGTTTACCACCAGAAACCATACCGGTATCAAGAATCCTTTTCATAAGTTTTTTTGTTTTTTCAGTAATTGTAATCGTGCCAAATGGATATCTTGGTTTCTTCATGGTAATTCCTCAAACAGTTTACTGGCTATTTTTTTTATATCAGTTAAAGGTATGTTAATATTTTTACAGTTTAAGGATTGTAGAAAATTATCTGGCTACCTAAATTTTCAAATTGGAATGGCACATGTAGAAACTGTTTTAATTCAGATTTTATTTTTGGTTGAACTTCAGGCTCGGCAAATAGTAACAAGAAACCGCCGCCACCTGCCCCTAATAATTTTCCTCCCGTTGCACCAGCTTTCTGAGCAAGGGAATAAATTTCGTCTATTACCGGTGTGGTTATCTTATCTGAAAGACTGCGTTTAAGTTTCCAGTTTTCATTAAGTAATTTGCCAAACTCTAATAGGTCTGTATTACTATTAAGAATTTTAATTGCTTCGTACACCATAGCATACATAGTTTTTAATTCAACTTTTTTCTCAGGAGTCTTTTTGACCAATTCCCCGGCAACTTCAGAAGCAATTCTTGTGAATCCGGTAAAAACCAACATCAAATAACTATGAAATAATTTTAATCTTTCACTGTCTAAAATCACAGGGAAAATTCGAAAATCACTTCCAGGTTTGAATTCTATCAAGTTAAACCCTCCAAACGAGGCTAAAATCTGGTCTTGGGAACCAACATTTTCTTTAATTAAGTCTTGTTCCACGTAGATAGCATCCTTTGCTAATTGTTCTTTTGATACCATAGTGCCTTTGAGCGCGTACAAACTATTAAGTAATCCTACTGTAAAAGATGAACTTGACCCAAGTCCAGTTCTTGATGGTAGATCTGCGTCACAATGTATTTCTATACCTTTTTCAATTTTCATAAATTTTAAACATTCACGAACAGAGGGGTGTTCTATTTTAGAAGTATCTTTGACCAATTCAATTAAAGACCAAACAATCCTTGATTTGTGTTCAAAAAAAGGTGGTAAATATCTACAGGTAATGTAAATATACTTATCAATTGCTGTAGCTAAAACTGCACCACCATTCTTTTCAAACCAGGCCGGATAATCCGTCCCGCCACCAAAAAAGGATATCCTTAAAGGTGTTCTACTGATAATCATTTTATCGTTATAACATTAGACTTATACCACTCTATAGTTTTTCGTATTCCTTCGTCTAACGAAACTTTAGGAAACCAACCAAGAGAATTCTTGGCCTTAGTAATGTCAAGAACCAAACTTGTCTTGATAGTGGGTTTAGATAAATCCTGTTCTATTTTAATATCTTTACCTGAGCAAATAATAATTTTTTTTACAAGATCATTTATTGAGATACTTTTGCCATAGCCAACATTATATAGTTCAAATTTAGTTTTTTGGTTTTTGATAGCAAGTTCAACGAAATCTACAAGGTCAGAAACATACAAGAGATCTCTCTGTTCTTCACCAGAACCCCATACAACTATTTTTTCTCCTTCGTTAGCAGTTATAACCTTGGTCATAGTTGCACCGAAAACATGCGACCTTTCTAAGTCAAACTTGTCATGCGGACCATATATGTTTGAATGTCTAATTACTGTGTATTTAGTATCTCCTATTCTGGAATAAAACTCACACATTTTTTCAAGATATACTTTTGTCCATCCAACACCAAAATAACTCGGAAAAATCTCTTTATTTGCGTCAAAATCGCTCTCTTTTACAGGCTCATTTTTTGACTGATACATAACAGTACAACTAAAAAATATTATATGTGATACCTTATGTTCATAGGCAGACCTGAATATCAGTGAATTCATAACGGCATTGTCAGTGACATGATAATATGGTTTGGTGATAATTTCTTTAGCACCAGAAGTAGTAGCGGCCGCCTGAATTATTATATCCATTCCTTTCACTACCTTGTTTACATCGTCTTTGTTCGTTAAATCTGCTTGTATCATTTTAATGTTAGGATTGTTTAAAGCGAGAGATTTGAAGAAAGTTCCATATAATTCAAGGTTAGTATCATTAGCAAAAAATTCAGCGATATTTCTCCCGATAAAACCTGTAGCACCACATACAAGAACTTTTTTTTTCATTTTTAACATCTCTCACCGTATAAAGAATTCTTTTAAAACCATTTCTAACTCAAGTAATCCGTTTTTTAACGGTTGCATTTTTCTTACACCGCCTATTCTTTTTGGTTCGTCTCCGGGAATTTCACCTATTTTTAACTTCTTTTTTAATGCTCTAAGCAGGATATGCGTGCCAAATGAAGGGGATTTTGTATTTATGCCAAGTTCTTTCATTATGCTCTTTTTGTAAATGCGATACATAACGAGAGCATCCGTAATGTGCGACCCGAATAGTAAGTTAATCAGTCCAGTAAACATCCTGTTGCCGAAAGATGTAATCGGGTCATCATCATAACTTTTAGCTCCATTGAGGTATCTGGAACAGACGACCATATCGTATCCTTCTTTAAGTTTTTCCGTTAGTTTCGGAATTTTTTCAGGAACAGAGTTGCCATCCGGGCTGAACACAATAAAAACATCGCCTGTAACCTTTTCCATCGCCTCCATAAAAGCCGCCCCTGTTCCCTTTTCTTTTTGTATAAAAATGAAATAACCGTTTTCTTTGGCATATTCAATAGTACCATCAGTTGAACCACCATCAACAATAATTATTTCATCAATCCACTCTTTTTTAATCTGAGGCATAATTACTCTCATTCCGTCTATTTCATTCAGTGAAAATATTACTAAAGAAACTCTCATAAATCCTCCTACAACCTAAAGAATACTTTTTCCCTGCCCTCCATCCACAGGAATAGATGCACCATTCAACATACTTGCTTTTTCAGAACAGATAAAAACCACAACATTGGCTACTTCTTCTGGGGTACCGAATCTACCTAGAGGTAATTCTCTTTTTATAAATTCCTCAATTTCTTTTGGATTTTGTTTTGCTACTTGTTCCCAACCAGTGTCTGGTATCATTATAGCCCCTGGTGCTATACTGTTGAATGTAATACAATCCTCTGCTAAATAATGTTTCATAGATAATGATTTCATAAGAGTTGTCTGAGCTGACTTAGCCATAGCAAACCAGGGACGACCACCGCCTTCTCTGCCAAATATTGAAGTTATAGTAACCACTCTACCCCATTTTTGTTTACGCATATAAGGAATTGCAAGGGTTGTAAAACGGATTGCCACTAGAGCATTTTTAGTATAAACTTCTAACCATACATTTTTTTTTGTTTCTTCAACTATTTCGCTACCCCATCTACCCCCACCCCCAACATTATTTATTAATATATGAACAGTTCCCCACTTATCTATAACGGTTTTCATTACGCGTTTGATATCGGATTCGAGCATAACATCCGCTTGTATTCCAATACAATCCACACCTTTTGCTTTTAACTCAGAAATTGTTTTTTCAACCCGCTCTTTATTACGCGAACAAACAGCGACATTACATCCTTCATCAGCTAGTGCAAGCGCTATACTTCTACCAATGCCATGAGTTCCGCCGGTAATAAGTGCATATTTTCCTTTAATTTGCAAATCCATATAAAACTCCTTTTTGCTATTTTTTAACGTGGCAACCACTCCAAAATAGTTCTGACAACACTATTAGTATCCAATTTATACAATGTTTGTAAGTATTCTCTTTCACCAGTATTAAAACAGTGTTCATCTGGGATTGCTATACGCTTTAATGAAATATTTCTGTTATTATCTGTTAAAACTTCACTTATTATGCTACCAATTCCACCGATTATTATATTCTCTTCTATGGTTACAACACATTTAGACTTATCAATAATTTTTAGAAGCATTTCATTGTTTGTTGGTTTAATTCTGTAAAGGTCTATAACACCGGCTGATATTGAATGACTTGCAAGAATTTCCGATACCTTTAAAGCTTGGTGTACCATAATTCCTGTGGAAATGATGGTCAGATCACAGCCAACCTTAATTTCAAATAGACCATCTTGGAAGTTAGTATTTTCTTCATCATAAATTAAGGGAAGTTTACCACGTTCAATTCTTACATAAGTCGGTCCCGCATTTTTATATGCAATCGTAGCAAATGCTTTAGTATTAATGGAATCTGATGAATTTAATATAGTTATTTCAGGTAGAGCACGCATTGCAGCAATATCATTTGTTCCATGATGTGTAGGCCCATCACTACCATATGTCAATCCCACACCTACTCCAATAATAGTTACTGGTAAATTCATACAACACAAGTCAACTTTGATTTGCTCGTAACATCTTAAAGTTATAAATGGAATAATACTGTAAATAAAAACTTTTTTACCACCTAAAGCAAAACCCGCAGCAATACTAACCATATTCTGTTCTGCAATTCCTACATTTATAAACTGATTACTCAATTCTTTTTTAAACCTCACCAGACTATAAGCTCCCATATCAGCGGTTAGAAAAATAACATTTGGATCAGATTTTGCTATGTTATATACTTCATCAAAAAAAGCATCCCGCATATCAACATCAGATAATTTCATTTTTTAATTCCTTTCTCGCAATTTCAATCTGTTCACCTTTAGGTACTCCATGGTGCCAATCGGGATTATTTTCCATAAATGAAATACCTTTACCTTTAATAGTATTAGCGATTATTACAAAAGGTTTATCAGATTTTCTTTTGTTAAAATTATCAAAAACAGAAAGCAGTTCTTCAAATGAATGTCCGTTCACAACAGCAACATCCCAGCCAAATGCTTTCCATTTTTCAACAAATGGTTCTATGTCAAGATGACCTCTAATGAAATCAGTGGAACAAAGTCCGTTGCGGTCTATAATTGCAACAAGGTTATTTAGATGATGTCTACCTGCAAACATTGCTGCTTCCCATACCGACCCTTCATAACATTCTCCGTCTCCAAGTAATGTAAAAATCTTAAAATCTTTCTTATCCATCTTCGCACTTAATGCTAATCCTGTACCTATACCAAGTCCGTGACCAAGAGAACCTGCATCAATTTCTATACCTGGTATTTTTCTATCCGGATGTCCCCTTAATATGCAACCCTGCTTCTGATAATTTTTTAGCTCCGAAACATTAAAATAACCAAGATCGGCTAGTATCGCATATAACGCTGCTGCTGAATGTCCTTTGCTCAAAATGAACCTATCGCGTTCACTCCAATTTTGGTCAGAAGGATTATAACGAAAGATACCTCCATAATAAAGGGTAACTAAGATATCTGTGCATGATAATGAACCACCGATATGACCTTTACCTGCCGAAACAATCATCTCTAATATCTGACTGCGGACCCAATTTGCTTTTTTCTTGAGATTTAGTATTTTGTCTTGCATATTTTTAACTTAGTTTTGAAAAATATACTCTCGCATTAATAAATATTCTTTTTAATACACCTTCTAATTTTGTAGTAGTAACACCTCTAAAGCCATTGATAATAAGTTGAATAATTCTTTTTGGGTGAGAAACAAACATCAGTATATAAAAACTGGATAGTAAAAACAGTCTAAGAAAATTCAAGGTTTTTGGTCCAAATTTTTCTGACCAGGATATACTCTGAGACAAATCGGCATAACCAAATAAATTGAAAAAATAATTGTCATTAAGTTTAATCTTGTTATTCATAAGAAATTCCTCAAATAACTTTGAGCCTGGATACGGTATAAAAGGGAAAGCATTTACTTCTTGTAAACCTATCAGTGCTAACTTCATAATCAACCAATAACTTTTCAGGAAATCCTTAAACCTTTCCTGAGGTAATCCTAAAACGATATTAGTGCTGAGATTCATACCGATATCTATACCATTCTTAATCAATAAAGATATCTTTTCGGGATTGTTTTTCTTATTTACACTCTTTAAAACCTTAACTGACCCTGATTCTATGGCAAAATCCAGTTCTCTACATCCTGCTTGATACATAAGTTTTAAGACGCCATAATCTATAATTTCCGTTCTTAAAGTTGGGAGTTGCCAAGTAATATTGATTTTACGATTGAGAATTTCATTACACAAACTAACAATACTTTCTTTATTAATTACCGCGGTAAGATCAGAGAAAACAAAGTTATCTGCTCTATGACGATTGATATAATATTCCATCTCGTCTACAACCAGTTTAGGATTTCGTGCTATCCAAGGGGCACCCCACATATTTATGTTAGAACAAAAACTACATTTATACGGGCATCCACGTGTTGCGAGCATAGGGATTGTCCTGCCACGATTTATATGATAATTTAAACTTCTTGAAAGATAATTTTCTATAGGGATTAAATCCCAAGCAGGTAATGATAATTTATCAATATCTTTAATCCTTGGAGCTCTTGGTGTCCGGCAAAAAATATTTTTACTACTATCGCGATAAACTATACTTGGAACTTCTGATAAATTCTCTCTTTTTTCTAATACCTTAAGTAATCTGATAAATACGCTATCACCTTCTCCAACCACACAGATATCAAGTTCTGGACAATCTTTTAGACAATACTCTGGTAATGCTGAAATGTGTTCACCACCTGCCACAAAAATAGTTTCAGGAGAAAGTTTGTGAACATATTGGATTAATTCACGATTAAAGACCCAATCCTGCGAGAAGGAACAGGAAAATCCTATAACTTCTGAAGGTTTTAAGCGTTTGTCAATTGCTGAGAATGGCATTCCATATGCAACATATTTACCATGAACAATCTCGGTGTGGTCTATATCCTCACCACACATATCTATAATATCAACCGCATATCCGGCTTTTCTTGCTCCAGCAGCAATATATGTGATTCCGAGATAAGGTACTCGTTGTGCCCCCATTAATCCAACACTATATGCAGGTGGACGAATCAATGTAATATTCATAATCAATATCTTTTATTTATCTTTTAAGATCCAGTGTACTGCAACAATCACTATTTTTGTTTTTTAAGTAAGTGGGATGGGAATACATATCTTTTAATAACTTATCTAAAGGAGTATTTTTTATATTTCCAAAGGTATCAGGGAAAGCAACACAAATCTGTATTTCACCATAAGGTGAAAGGTGAAACATTTTGCCTCTTAAGGATTGACAAACTTTCTTTCCTTTTGCAACACAATACGCCCCTTCAATAAAAGCAAAAGAAGAATCAAGATATTCAATTACTTTTCTTTTTTCTTCCTCGGCAAACATTTTTTCTTTATCTGTAATCCACCTGCCAGAAATTATGGGAAACAGTATTCGTATACCCGATGCTTTTAATTCTTTTGAAAAAGTAATAATTTTTCCTAAATCAGTATTGGCTAAATTTTTTCGGCCAGCAACATCTGATATCCCTTCTCGAGTTATGTAAGTAGAAACCAGACATGGAATCTTTTCTTCATAACAGTATTTAATACCACTGACTACTCTTTCATAAAGCCCAGGTAGTTTTCTAAGTCTATCATGTAATTTCCCATCCGTGCTGTCCAAACTTATACTGATATAACTTATACCTGCTTTTTTTAGTGCTTTTGCTAAATCTTTTGTCAATAACCATGCATTGGTAGTTATTGACATATATAAACCTTTTTTTGCCCCGTAAGCAACTAAATCTACAATACTTTCTCTAAGTAATGGTTCGCCACCAAAAAAATCTATTTTTGGTATTCCAATTTTAGCGGCCTGTTCCAGTACATTCTTTATTTCATTGTCAGTTAACTCTTTTTCCTTGTCAATCGGATATTTTCCTACGGAACAATGAACACATTTGCATTGACATCTGAATGTCAGAGAAAATTCCATTACCCAAGGAATTTCTTTTTTGAATATACTGGTTAAAACCCAATAGCGCAACATTATATATGCCTTTGTAAGTGTCATATTATTAAGTCCAACCCGGGTATATAATCTTGCTTTTCCTAATGCGCTAACAGCCTTTTGTAAAATATTATTCATTTTACTCCTTTCAATGTTCTACTCCAATGTTCTATTTTTACTCGGTCTAGTTTTAAGTGCTATGAAATAGATAAGTGACTTTTTTATCATTTTCTCCCAATAATCTTTGAAGACAAACAAAGCAAGTTTTGATTTATAGATAAATTGTTTTATATTAAATTTAGTTCTATAAATTTCTTTTACAATAAAGTTGAATGACAAATAAAATTTTCCCGTGTAATACGCTGCTGTATTTACTAATTCTTCTTGTAATTCAACTGAACGTGGATAAGGTATCTTAAAATCAGGGACAGGGTGTTCAATGAACTCCTGCCAATAATCTTTTTTATACACTCCCCTATCTAACAAAGTTTGATAGTATTCTGTTTTTGGTAGCGGATATAAAACATTAATAATAAAATATTCAGGTTTGATATTTTTAATGTATTTATACAATTTTTGACGGTATTCCTTAGTTTCAATAGGAAAACCAATTATTAAATATGCTAGTGTTTCAATTTTATGTTCTCTACAAATTTTAAAAAAATTGTTTATCTGTTCTAAAGTTGTATTTTTCTTCACATATTTTAATATGTTTTCATCAAAAGATTCTACTCCGACATGAATCCTCCCACAACCAGATTTTTTTAGTAAATATGCCATTTCTTTATCAAAGGGATATACTCTGGCTCTTATGCTCCATGAAAATTTTAATTTACGTTTTATAATTTCATTACAGATATCTATTATTCTTTGTCTTATTAGATTAAATGTATCATCAAAGACATGTATTTCTCTAATGCCATGGTTTATGATATCTTCAAATTCATCAACCAATCTTTTGGCAGACTTGTAATAAAATTTCTTTTCAATAACATTACAAAAAATACATCTAAAAGGACATCCACGAGAAGAATATACAGTTGTCATCGTTGATTTTGATGCTGCTGTGTAATAGTCATTTATATTTATATACTTTCTATATGGAAAAGGTAAATTATCAAGCAGAAGAAGTTGTTTTCCAAGTGGGTTGTAAATAGTTTGCCCATTTTTTGTTCTAAAGACAAGATTTGGAATTTTTAAAAGGTCTTCATCCTTTGAACCATTTTCAATTGCTCTAACGAGTGCGGGAAATGTTATTTCACCGAAACCGGGCAGTACAAAATCCGAAGTATTAAGTTCAAATGTTTCTTTAGTAAAATGTGTTGCGTGAGGTCCACCTATTACAATTTTTGTATTTTTTAATTTTTCTTTTATTGTTTTGGTTATTTTATACACAGAATAAAGAAGTCGTGTCATAACTGAAATACCGAGAATGTCTGGTTTGTATTCAATTATCTTCTTTATACTCTCATCAATTGTTAGATTTTTAATAGCAAGATCAAAAACTTTTATTTCATGATGTTTATCAATACCAGGAATTATGCAGAGAAGTCCTAATGGTGGATACTTAACAAAATTTTCTAAGTAATAATTAGGTGTTGAATAATCTTCAACCGCATGTTCTGTGGGTAAATTAATCAATAATATCTTCATATATTTTGATTGTTAATATAAAGTTATTGATTGTTCTTTTGAAATGCTTAATTCTCTTTTCATCACACATTCCAAACAAAGATAGTGTCCCCTGCAGCAAACAACGTGAGAATATTCTATCTTACCACAATCTAGACATTGAAATTTTTCCCTAAATATTCTTACTGTCATTGATTTTCCACATAAAATACAAGGAACTGTATGAACTGAACATGGTTCCACATTTTTGAAATTAAGGAGATTCTTAAAAATAAATATAACAGGTAATGGCAATGCCCTTTTCCGCAATTTAACCTTTCCTGACCGAATAGATTCCAATACTAATTCACTATCTTTAACCATAACCTCAGTATAACTTCTGCCAACAAACATTGCATTTGTTGTATCTGTAGAAGATATCTGTGGAATATTCCTTTTTCTTGCACTCCTTGCAGCTAAATAGTTATAAATAATAGATGGTCCTAAATATGCATTATATGATTCTATAGCATCAATTGGCAATGTCATAACTTTCTTACGCACTCCCAAGTGAAGATAAGGATGTGGAGCCACAGCGATTCCTCCTTGTTGATGAATACGACTTATGGTTTCTTCAGCGGTTTGGTAATCCTCTATTCTTTCCTTTAATCCAAGTCCTATTATATGACCATCTGTTGTCCATATCTCTTGTCCCACAATAATTAAATATTCTTTAATCTTTTCCTTAAGCCACACAGCATGTGATATGTTGAAAAAATTTGTTATCGCAACACCGTCTAAACCATTTTTTTGCAAGGAATCCTTTAGTTCATCAGGACCAATATAAACCTTTCCTCTGGATTTTGAATGCACATGTAAATCTAATTTTAGAGACATGATTGTGTTTTTTGTTTATATACTATACTTCTGAAAATAATTTTAAACATTTCAAACAATATTTTAGGATAATATCTTGGTTCATAAATTAATGTATTTGACATGGGTAATCCCCAATGGCAGTTACATTTTTCCTTAATAATCTTTTCATTAAATTCTTTCATCTGACTTGAATTCAATATTTCATTAAGGTTATAATTATTCTTCCTTAAATCTCCAACCGGCAACCATAATGGCTCACAGGGAAAAACTTTGCCAGTTTCACCAATAACAATTACTTTTCGCCCGGATTTACATTTCTTATACATATCTTTTGTTATCAATATCTTTTTTAAAAAATCGTTTTTAGCAATTCTTAAAGCAATTGTGAATATAGAATGAAAATCCATAATATTTTTGACAGATACCTTTTTCCCTATTTTTTCACAAATTTTGAAGTATCTATTCCAATCAAAATCAAAGGCTTTTTTGTCACTAACACTTCCGTGCACTACAGAAAAAACAATTCTATCCAAATCTTTAAAATCTCTTTGAAGTATATCTAACAACTCTTCAATATAATCTTGATTGTAATAAGAATAAACAATACATGCTTTTACTCTTAAATTTCCATGTTTCTTTTTTAAATCCACTAACCCTTCGTATGTATTCCTCAGGTTACTAAACCCATCTTTAAGACCACGTATTTCATTATGTATTCTTTCGGGACCGTCAATAGAAATCTGTAAATCAACAACCATATTCTTGCAATACTTAACTATGTCCTCGGTCTGTTTTATAACACTTTCAACAAAATAACCATTTGTTGGTAGGTCTAATACCAAAGGAGAGCAGTTTTTATAAATAACTTTTACAATTTCATGTAAATCATCTCTTAAAAATGGTTCCCCACCAGAAATACCTAATGTATTACTTACTTTTATGCTTTTGCTAATCTTTTCATACTCTTCTACAGTTAGTTCCTCGCCTTTGCCAGTTTTTGACATATTCTCTCTGTAAAAACACATACTGCATTTAGCATTACACCTTGCTGTCACAAAAAATACTATATAGGAAGGGTAATTAAGAGTTTGAACCCATCTTAAAAATTTATTTGCCATTTTTGTTCACTTATAATAATATTTGATAGTATTTGTATAAATTTTGCTTAAAAGTATTGATTTTGGAAAAAAAGAAGCAGCAAAAGCCTTAATTCTGTTATTTAATCCAGG
The DNA here is from genome assembly GCA_002412545.1 of Elusimicrobia bacterium UBA5214. Classification (GTDB taxonomy): domain Bacteria; phylum Elusimicrobiota; class UBA5214; order UBA5214; family UBA5214; genus UBA5214. The sequence continues at coordinate 157,311 of DHVG01000001.1, forward strand.
AATAACCCGTAATTTATTCTCGCTTAAACCTTTAAGTGCTGATTTAGCAACCAGTGTTGGATTCATTGCTTTTTCAAAGTTTTTTACTTTTCCATTTGTTGCGCGTTCTAAGAATTGAGATTCCGTGTTACCTGGATACACACCAGTTACATTGACTCCTTTTGACAACATTTCCTGATGAAGAGCATCGGTGAAACCCAGTATGAAATATTTTGTAGCTCCATATAATGCTGAACCAGGTGTAGCAAAGAAAGAAGCGACCGAACCTACATTAAGAATACCGCTTCCAGATTTTTTTACCATTTTTGGTAAAAATGCACGACAAAGTTCAACAGTGGCTATTATGTTTACTTCTTGCATTGAGCGAATTTTATTTTCGGGCATCGTATAAAAATCACCAATATAACCAAATCCAGCATTGTTTACTAAAATACCTATATCGTAACTTTTATTGACTTCTGTGATTAATTCCTGTAATGACTTCGTATCGGCTAAATCTACAAAAAATACTTTCGGTGAAGATAATGTAATTGCATTTAGTTCTTTCAATAATGAGTTCATTGTCTCTATGTTTCTTCCACATAGTAAGACCTTACTGCCGTAGTGCGCCATTTGTTTTGCAATTTCGCGTCCGATTCCAGATGTAGCGCCTGTAACAAGGACAGTTTTTCCAGAAAACCATCTTGCAAAATCTGGCAGAGTTTGTTTAGATAAAGTTTTCATTACAAATTACCAAAAATATTATATCTTTTATTCACGATATTTTTGTTTTTTTCATACCAAGCCATTGTTTCTTTTATACCTGCTTTGATGGAAATAACAGGTTGGAACCCTAATGATTTTGCTCTGGATATATCCATTAATCGTTTCTTGTCACCAGATGGTTTAGTTATATCCCAAACAACTTTTGGTTTAATTTTCATATTATCAACTATAATTTCTACAATCTCTTTGATACTCACTCCAGTTCCACTTCCAAGGTTTATGACTTGTCCTATGCCCTTTTCGAGCGAAAGCAACATTCCTTTCGCCACATCTGTTGCATAGATAAAATCTCTTATAGCAGAACCATCTCCCCATACTACAAGTGGGTTTTCTCCATCCATAGCACGTTTAATTAAAGATGGGATTACCATTGCATTTTCTGGGTCAAAATTATCATAGGGTCCATACACATTTGCAGGTCTTACTATTGCAATCTTATCCCAACCATATTCAATTTTATATGCCTCGGCTTGAAGTTCGCCCATTCTCTTTGCCCAGCCGGCAAATTTGTCATTTTCTGAAGGAAAAGTTTTCCATACATTGTCTTCATAAAAAATTTCTGCAGGTGAGTAGACACCAATAGTACTTGTAAAAAGATATCTTTCAACTTTGCATCTTCTTGCAGATTCCAGCATATTTGTATTCATCAATAAAAGTGGAACAAAAAAACTTGCAGGTTTTTTCATTGTCATTGCCGGTGAACCCTTAATCCCGGCAAGATGAAAAACAAAATCCATCCCAGCACAAATCTTTAGACAATTTTCCAAATACATTAGGTTAACTTGTTTAAATTCTGCTTCCGGGTGTGCTCTTGAAGGGTCATCCAAAGAAGCAATCCTTACTTTTGCTCCTTGTTGAATTAACATTTCAACTAAAGGACGACCGATAAGACCAGTTCCACCTGTTACTAATACATTTTTTTTATTGTACATAGAATAGTACGCCTTTTTTATGAGTTCTCTTCAATAACTGCAATGATATTTTCTTCATCTAAGCCATGCAACCTGTGTAAATATTCCCTGTTTCCAACTGTAAAAATATGTGTGTCATTAAATCCTATTCTTTGCAATCTGATATTGTGTGCTTTACTCACTAACAGATTAGAAATTATACTATCTAACCCGCCTTTGTTTATAAAGGCTTCTTCAATTGTGATGATATACCGATATTTTTTTAAAGAGTCAAGAAGTAAATCTTCGTTAATAGGTTTTAATAAAAAAACATCTATCACTCCTACACTAATTTTGTTTTTCAATTTATTCGCCACTTTCAATGCTTTATGCGTCATGAATCCAGTAGAAACCATACAAACTTTTTCTCCTTCTATCAACTCGTAAAAACCATTTTCTAAATTGATACTTCTAATGCTATTATAAATTTGAGGCAAAGGTTTTCCATCTAACCGCATATATTTTGGTTTTTTAACACTTATTGCAAATTTTGTAAATTTTTCCGTTAAAATATAATCACTGGGCGAAAACAATATGAAGTTAGGTAAAGTTCTAATTATACTTATATCTTCAAGACAGTGGTGTGATGGACCCGAAATATCATAACTGAGTCCACTACCCACACCGATTAGATTTACATTTATATTGCGGAATTGAGAAAATAATGATAAATTTATTCTTAGTTGTTCATAACACCTCATTGATATGAATGCTGATATCCCATAGGCAAATACAATAAATCCTTCCATAGCCAATCCTGTAGAAATATTTATTAAATTTTGTTCTGCAATTCCGACATTTATAAATCTATCTTTAAATTTAGTCCTTAATCTATCTAATGCAAGAGCACCGAAATCAGCCGATAGAAAAAAAATTTTTTTATTTTTTGACATTTCATCACATATTTTTTCGATTAAACAATCTCGCATCAATTTAGATTGGTTCTCATTCATTTTAATTCTCCCAGAAGTTTATCAATCTCTTCAGGTGTCAAATATCTTATGTGGCAAAGTGGATCATTTTCTAATTTAGGTATTCCTTTCCCTTTAACAGTGTCAGCAATTACAACTTTAGGTTTATTTTTTTTGTGTTCTTTTAATTCGGTTAGAACATTATGTAGTTCTTCTACATTGTGTCCATTAGCATTTCTTACCTCCCAGTTGAATACTTTAAATTTTTCGTCTAACGGAGTCAAATCAATAGTATTTTTACAGTAATCTAACATAGAAATCTTATTGTTGTCAATAATTAATAGCAGATTATCCAGATGGTGCTGTTGAGCAAACATTACAGCTTCCCAAACTGAGCCTTCAAACAGTTCACCATCACCTAAAACAACAAACACTTCCGAGTTTATTTTTTTCTTTTTTAACGCTAACGCAACACCACAACCTATTCCAAGCCCGTGTCCTAAAGAACCGCTTATTGTCTCAAATCCAGGTATTGAACAGTCAGGAATGCTACCGAACTTTGCTCCGTCATTACAAACGGTAATTAATTCAGTTTTATCAAAGAAACCTAAATCTGCCAATATAGGGTATAAAGAAACAGCTCCGTGTCCTTTACTGACAATTAACATATCCCGTTCTTTCCAGGTAATATTACGGTGCTTAAATTTTAAGATTTTTCCATAATATAAAACTACGAATATTTCAATATCTGATAAACACGAAGCGATTCTTATTTCTGATGATGTCTTGTGAATTTTAAGAGTTTCCTTTCTGACAAATAATACTTTTTCTTCTAAATATTTGAAAAGTTTTTTATTCATGTCTATTTTTCATTTCTTTTTTTATTTCATTTCTGCAATAATCGAGTAAATGTTTTACACTATCTTCAAAACTGTATTTTGGTTCCCAACCAGTTTGTTTTTGGAATTTTGTAGTATCCGGTATTTGCAATGTTACATCCGTTGGTCTGAATAATTTTGGGTTAGGTTTTGTTAGAATTTTACATTTTGCCAGTTTTTTGAGTATCTCCAAAAATTCACCAACCTTTATAACGGTTGTACCACCGATATTATAGACCTCACCGAATTTACATTTTGTTGTTGCTACCCAGTATGACTCCATAGCATCACGGACATCTATAATTGTTCTTACGGACTCAAGATTACCATGGAAAAGCTCTTTTTGAAGTCCTGCTTCAATCCGTGCTACCTGCATTGCAAATGATGTAGCAAAAAGATCGGTTCTTCTTGGATTTAGATATGCGAACATTCGCGTTCTTATAATTTTCATATTATAATTTTTGAAATATGTATAGCCTAAAAGGTCTTGAGTTACTTTAGATATTGCGTATGGACTTGCTGGATTTAAAGGGCAATCTTCTTTAATTGGAACATTTTTCGGGTCTACCTGACCATAGACTTCTGATGTGCTACATAACTGGACAACCGGGTGTATTTCTAACACTCTAATTGCTTCAAAAAGGTTTGCAGTACCCATAATATTATTATAAAGAACAGCAAGTGGTGTAATAAACGATGCTCTGACATTAGCGTAGGAGGCAAGATGAAAAATTGCCTCCGGATTAACTGCTTTCATTACCATCATAACTGAACTCAGATCAGTAAGGTCACATTCGTGTAAAGTAATTTTGTTTATTATATTATCAAGATTTTTATTTGATACAGTGCTGTGCCATCTTGAGATACCATATAACTCAACCTCCGGATGATTTCCAACAATGTAATCCGCAAGATAACTCCCACCAGAACCAGTAATACCGGTAATAAGTACTTTTTTAAATTTTCTTTCCTTTATCATACATTCCCATATTTAGAATTCTTTATTATTTTGTAACCTTTAATAAGTTCTTCTATTCCCATATCAATGGTAAATTTTGGTTTGAATCCGGTCTTCTCTATTTTTTCATTTGAAACGATATAATTTCTTTTATCAATATCTTCTCCTATCGGTGCTTCCAGATAAACGAAATTTGGTAAATGTTTCTTTATTACTGCACAAAGTTCAAGTTTTGAAAGATTAGCGTCAGATAATCCTACATTATAAGGTTCGTTTTTCATTGTCTCAAAATTGTTCAAACTGTGGATAAATGTTCTTGCAATATCGCGAATATGGATATAATTTCTCTTGAAATGTGCTTGAAAAAGTACAATAAATCTATCGGTTACCGCACGATAAACGAAATCATTCACCAGCAAGTCAATCCGCATCCGCGGACTCATACCAAAAGCTGTCGCCAAGCGTAAAGATATACTATTTCCAGAATCCAAAACTATTTTTTCTGCTTCAACTTTTAATTTGCCATATAGAGAAATAGGATTTAATGGTGTTTCCTCTGTGCAATAGATACCTTCTTTTCCAATGCCATATCCACTATTTGTAGTTGGGAAGATAATTATTTGCTCTTTACTACATGATTCAACTATCATTTTTATAGCATCCAAATTTACTGTTTTCGCAGATATCTTATCTTTGTCACAGGCAGGAGCTCCGGTAATACAGGCTAAAGGGAAGATGGCATCAACTTTCTTCAAATATTCAGAAACGAATCTTTTATCCCGGACATCACATTGAATTATTTCTAAACTTTTATCGTAACAAAGGTCTAATAAGGATGACTGGTTATACATAAAATTGTCCAAAACTATTACTTCATAACCATTTTTTAATAACTCAGGTACCATTATTGAACCGATGTATCCAGCTCCACCAGTTACCAATATTTTCATTTTTTTCATAATAAGTTATCTCTTTCTGATTATTTTTAGATTATTCCGGTTTTATCCAGTCTTTTTAACACTGGATGTTTTTTTCAAAAAATTCCATAATGTTGAAAGCAATGGAAATAGTATAGCAAAAAGGCTAAACCTTTTCAATAATATTGCACAATAACTCATTAAGTGTTATCTTTAAGTGTTTTGTGTTACTATTTTTTTAAACCGCTGACAAAATTCTTCTTTGCCTTGTTTTTCGTATAAGTATTTATGATAAATATTTTGTGCTTCTTCAGCAATTGTTGAATACTTTTCAGTAGCCAAATATTCTTTTATTTTATCTACCAAATCGCTGAAATCCCATTTAAAAGGAACATATGTCTTATATTCTTGATATAAATTGGGCCAAGTTTCCAGATGTGACATATCCGGTTTCATCAACATTGCTCCATTGATAATGATTTCAAAATCTCTATAGGCAAACTCACCTGCCCCAAATGGAGAGATTCCTATTCGGGAATTGCTTAACTCGCTATAATATTCTTTTAAACTTATTTTGTCCGTAGAAACTTGGAAATTTTCCTTTAAAATTTCATTAATTCTTAATCTGTGAAATTTAATAGTATTACGAATGTATTTAAGACCTATACGGCAACTAACATCTGTTTTTCTGTTTTTAAATGATGAAATAAATTCCGCTGTACGAAAATAAAATAAATTTGAAATACATCTTAAACGATATAGATAGTTGACATACGAACTGTAGTCACCTAAGCTGGAATTCCAGTACACTTTTATTTTGTGCAAATCTTTTTCGTCAGGAATGACTGTTCCTGAATTATCTTCTTTATCTATAATATTATATTTTTTATGATAAAAATCAGTATATATCCTTTTTCCGTAGTACTTTTTTAAATAATTCTCTTTTTCTTTTAATATCTGTCCTTTATAATAACCATCAACATAAGGCAGAACCGCAAATTGAGTAGCGCCAGTGCTATCCGTATTGTCAAACCAGAGCAATCTGTTCGTCTTTCTTCTGATTTTCTCAAAAAAAGAAAAAATTTCTTCTTTCCTATCTTTCCACCAATTGAGAAAAATTTTACTGTTAACAATGAAGGTATCTCCTTCCGGATAATTATCTGTCACCGTGAAGAAAAAATTAATTTCAATTCCCATTTCTTTTAGAAGTTTACGATTAACCAAAAGAGGAAAATTTAGTGCCTGTGAATTTAAAGTATCTTTAACTGTGAAAATATTGACTTTAATCATTTACAATTAGTTGCTCCCTTAACATTTTTTTGAATTCTCCTTCCTTCTTATATAGCTCATCATATGTTCCTTCTTCTACCACCTTTCCCTCTTTTAAAGCATAAATATAATCGCATTTTCTAACTGCGGAGAGACGATGGCTAATCATAATTACAATTCTATTATTCTTTGTTTTCTCAAGAGAATCTATAATTTTCCTTTCAGAAAATGCATCCATTGCGCTGGTGAACTCGTCAAGTAACAGTACATCCGGGTTTTTTAAAACTTCTCGTAAGAAAAATACTATGCCGCGTTGTCCACCGGAAATTTTAATTCCACTTTCGCCTAAAATAGTATCATAGCCATTGGGCAGAGAAATTATAAAATCTTTTAGAGCGCATTCTTCTAATAATTTTTCTATTTTTTCAATATCCATATTTTGCCAGAGAGTAAGATTATTTAAAAGTGTATCATTGAATATTATATCTTCCTGAGTAATGTAGCCAATATACATTCGTAAAGAATCTAATGCAATATCTCGGTAGTTAATTTTTCCTAAAAATATATTACCTTTCTCAGGGTGTAAAATTCCGGTCATCAAGTTAAAAATAGTAGATTTACCTACCCCTAAAGGACCTACTAAACCATATATTTTCCCAGGGAGAAATTCCATATTTATATTTTCTAATACTATCCTCTCCTCAAAACTAAAACTTACATTCTTAAAATATATCCCATCTTGAGCATTTTTTATTTTTAGACCACCTGACCTTTCCCTGTTCTGGGCCAAACTTTTTTCAAATCTTTCCAAAAGCAAGATGCTTCCGATATGGTTAAGCAATTTTCTATAGTTACCTTGTGAAGATATGAATTGGTCACTTATCTGTTTTATTAAAAAAAGAAAATACATAACTTCTACTAATAGTTTTCCTTCTATCGTCACGCTGTAATAAACAATACCAGCAATAATTATTACCACTACAGGCAGAAAACCATATTCTCCTATTGCTCCCCAGAAACGAGTATAATAGATTAAATTGCCTAAAATCCTATTTTCTTTGAAAATTTTACCTAGGACTTTTGGATAAGTCATCGTTGCTTTTAGATATTTATACTTTTCGAGAGTCTGAATAAGGAAAGTCTGAAATTTGCCAGAGGAATCAGTTGTTTCTATAGAATACTTAGAAACGATTGCGTTTATTTTTTTTGCTATTTTGACAAAAGGAAAGGAAAAAATTGCCAAAAATAAAACCAATTTTATATCTACTAAAATAGCGAGAAATAAGTAAACCAGAGCGAAAAGAAGAGAAATTATAAGATTGACATAGAGTTTGAAAACAAAAGTAATATTTTGGACTTCTAAAGTTAAAGCATTATTAATATACCCTAATTCCTGATTAATAAAATATGTGTATTCTGCTTGACCGAGAGCAGTTAACAATTTCTCTCTTAAAATCACCAGAATTTCTCCAGCAATTTTTCCTTCATATTTTATAGTTCCGATTAAAAAAACTGTTCGCAATAAGAAAAATATCACTATCAAAAACAAGAAAGTCGGTAGTGAAGATGTGACACCTACAGATGAAAAAAGTCTATTAAGATAAATACTTAAAGGACTACCTGTATCTTGGTGAAGAAGAGGTAAAAAAAGAGCAATACCGATACCTTCTAAGAAAGCAGTAAAGGCACCAAGAACCAAAATAAAGTACATTCTTTTTCCGATAATGTTTCTAAATAAACTAAAATACTTAATTAATTTTTTCATTTTATATATAATTTTCGTTCTACAAATATCTGTAAAAGAGACATTTTACAAAAACATTTAATGATTTTTTTGATTTACTGTTTATTATTATTTATCTATCAACTCTTGTATTCTGTTAAAATATTCTCTATCAATTACTTTTGTTGACGCCAGATTCAAAATCTCCTCAGAACTTTTCTTTAAATCTTCATATTTTATGAGCATCACTTTTTCAATTTTATCTGCGAATTCTTCAGGTCTTAGTTCACTCAAGTAGCCGTTTTTACCATCTTTAATCCACATATCTGTAACTCTTTCTATCCTATTAGCAACAACAGGAATACCACAAGCAATACTTTCAAGTATAGGAGTACCAAGCCCTTCTGATTTACTTGGAAAAGTATAAACATCTGCCATTTTTATATATCTATTAACATTTTCAATGAACCCTTTTTTTATCTCAATTCTATTTTCTAAGTTATATTTTTTAATCTTATCTACAATCTCATTAAAATAGTTAAAATCTCTTTTAAATAGTGGTCCCTCCTCAACCAAAGGGCCGGTAAGCAACAGTTTATATTCGGAAGGTAGCAATTTCATTATTTCTATCAGAAATAACTGATTTTTGCTTGGTCTGAATTTTGCTATGTATACTAATAGAATATCTTCTTTTTTAAATCTAGAGTATTCGCTTCTAAATCTATACTTAATTTCTCTATCAACATAAAATTTTGTTTCATCTACAGGATTAGGACGACACCATATTTCATATTTACCCTTTGTCCATAAAACACATCTCTCTTTTAATTTCTCTGATATACATACAAAGTGAGTTCGGAAAGGCAATTTTTTTATAAAAAAGAAAAAAGGGAAAGGTTCTCTTTGATAAAAACTATATACATCTGTACATATTTCTATAACTAATGGTATATTGAAAATCTTAGAAAAAGTTATTGCCACAGAAGTCACATTGTTATTCCCAAAAATATGAAAAAGTGAAAAATCTTTTCTTCGTTTCCACAGATAAAAAAAGGTTAAGTCACCTTCTAATAAATAGTTTATTTTTGATTTAATCTTGGTGAAAATTGAGATTCTTTCTTTTTCCCCTTGTTCTCCAAAACCAGCTATTCTGAAAATTTTTTTCGCAATTCTATAAACTGCAACCCCTTCATAATCATATTTCTCAATAGTATTAGAAGTAAGAGAACTGGTTAAAACTTCAAACTCAATACCATACTTCTCCTTTAATCTCTTATAAGTTCTATGTGCCCGAAGACCAGAACCAGCGTATTCTGGAGGATATTTGCTACTAACAACTAACACTTTTATACCTGATAGATTTTTTCCAGCGGTCATTTTATCATCTAAGAAAAATTTCATTAGACATCTTGAATCAGTAAGTATTCACGATGCACCACTTCTTCTACTTTTTTCCTTTCCATATTTAAAAGTGAATAACCATATTTCTTGATTAAATCTAACAATTCATTAGTTGTTTTTCCAAATTCATTCAATAGATGAGGATGGATACTTAAAAAAATAATTGGTCTGTAATCTTTAATTATTCTCTCTGCTCCTTCCAATACTTCTATTTCACTTCCTTCTACATCTATTTTCATAACTTCAGGATGAATATTATAATTTTCGCAAAAAGAATCAAGTGAAACCTGTTTTTTATATTTGTTGGCATAACCTTTTAAAGGGAACTTCCGGTGTAACCCGGTAGGAAATTTTGACTCATAAAATAAAACTTCTTCTTTATTTTCTTTTCCAACTATAAAAGGAGAAATTCTAATATTAGTTATCCCATTATGTTTTATATGTTTTGAGAGCAGTTTATAATTAACTTCTGCTGGTTCAAAAGCAAAAATTATTCCTTCGGGAGAGATAACTTTACTTGCCGGTAAAGAATACAAACCAATATGCGCACCAATATCAAAAACAACTTTTTTATCTTTACATACCTCTAACCATTTCTTAAATCCCGAATTATGTCCTTTTCCCCAATTTTTGACCATATCACTAATCGCAAATCTAAACTCTAATCTAAAAGTTACGGGGAAATCGTCAATCTTAGTCGCTAACCCGTAAGGGAAAAACAAATCGATTAATTCTTTTATTTTTTCTCCGAGAATAAAGGTAATTTTCCACTTATTTTTTATAGTTTTTAGTTTGGTTAGCATCTAATTTTTTAAAAATTCATCTACCGTAAGTAAAGAAGTTAATAGGTCAGAATGGTCATCCCTTCCAGTTAGGTGTGTTTCTATATAGAAGGAAATTTTACCCAAATCAAAAATTTTTAAATTACCTAATCTTTCTGATTCTTTTAACCTTTCTATCTTGTCAATGAAGAATTTACTTTCTAACAATTGGCTTAATAATGGCCAGGAGCGCTCTTCTGGCTTGGGTGGCCGTTTGAAGTTAAATCCTAATTTGTTCAACAAGAAATTTTGTGCATTGGTTACGGTTAACTGCCAAGGAGAGTAGAAGGCAGGCATATTATGATTAGCGTTTTCTACACGGGCTAAATCCTTATTTAAAATAATCAGGGCTTTTGATAATATTTTTGAATTTAATTTTAATTCCACTGGTAAAGACAAATAAAAATCAAAGATATCATTATCTAAAACAATATTTCTCTCTTCTCTAAAACTTCTTATCCCCAATAAATTCAAAAAGGTGTAGTGTCTTCCAAGATTGTGAATCAGTAAATATTCCCATAAATCATAGGGGACATCAGTATAATTTTCGCCTTCTTTAATAATTACTCCTATTGAATTACGAATATAATCCTCAAGAGCAATACGATATTCCTCTTTTAGGATATTCATAAGTGGTATGGATTTCAAACGGAATTTAATATTATTAATATACACATCTACTAAATTCTTTCTATTGATTTTAAGTAATTTTCTTATATATAACTGATGTCCAAGAATCTTAACCTGTTTTGCTGGCAGATATAATCCTTGAAAAAAATAATCAAAACCATGTCCCGTAAATATTATCTTATTATTTACATAAGACGAAAGGTTAAAAAAATGCCCATGACTAAAATTATACATCCCCCCTCCCGTGTATACTGCTTGAGGTAAAATAATTTCATAATGGTTTTGAGGTCTTTGGACAAAAGTGTGCGGGAAATTTTTAATTCGTGCTAATTGAAAAGCTATCTGACATTCATTATTTCTATAGTCAGCAATAGTATAACAATTTAGTTTTTTATCGGCACTAGCTAAAACTAAACGAGAATCCAAACCACCGCTTAAAAATAATCCGCATTCCAAATTGTCTTTTACTCGTTCTTTAAAAGATTTTTGTACCAGAGAGACAAAACCTTCTGTAAGTGAATTTACATTTTTATTTTTTTTACTAAAATTAGGTGTCCAATATTTTTTTAACACCATCTTTTTTGTTTTACAGTCTAATTCCAAAATTGATGCCGAATTCAGAAACTTTGTATTTAAATCAAATGTCTTATCTCCATAAAGTCTCTGGAAGTGAATAAATTCATAAATAGCTAAAAAATTAATATTAAAATTATTTTCTTTTTTTATGGTTTTAAAAATATCAGTATAAATCAAAGAACCCAAAAAACAATTTTCTCCAAGATAATAAAAGAAAGGAATACTAGCAAAACGGTCACTAATAATTAAAATTTTATCTTCTTTGTCGTCATATACCAGAATCAAGAAATTGCCATTCAAGTTTTTTAATTTTTCAAATTTGTTATTTCTGAATTCTGAAATAAACTGAAACATCTCTCCATTCTTTAAATTGTAGATGCTACCTAAGATGACTGAAAAACAATCTGAAGTAGATATAACATTTGGTTCGGGATAAATATTTTTATATTCCAAAGAAATCCTTGAAAAACTAATTTTTTTCTCTTCATTATGAGTTTTTATGTTTTTGGGATAATCCTTTCCCAAGACAACTTGGAAATAAAATTTTGGTAAAGTCATTTTAGATTTTGTGGTACCATATAGTTCCAGAAAAAGGAGTGGTCGATATTCTCCGTTATAGCCATGTTGAATGCATCTTTCAATTCCTGAATATCAAAAAAAACTCTTCCTCTATCATCTTCAAATGTGTCGACGAAAATAATTCTTTTTTCTAAAAGTTCCCGTTGTCCTGGCAAGACTTGTTCCAATGGTATTCTTAAGGCAACGATTGGTTTATTGCTTGTTATTGCATACCCTATAGCTGTTGTGCATATAGAAGTAAAAAAATAAATGTCAGTCATGTCCATTACATCCTCAAATGTCCCATCGACTATCTCTATATTCAGCTTATTAAATATTTTTTTGATAACACCTGTTTTATATATTCCTTCAGGATGGGGTTTATATAAAACCCTAAACCCAATGTTTTTCAGTTCTTTTATTATTCTTGATTCCAATTCCAGTGCTATTATACTGTCCCAGAAAACAACAAGACTATTCCTATAGCATTCTCCGATAAACATAACCGAAGGATTAATCTTACATTTTCTCCCTATTGGTCTCTTCTTATAAAAATTAATAAAATGTTCACTCTCTACACTACCAAATTCTATTTTTTGTTTCCGATATAACGGATACTTTTTTAGAAGGGATTTTGCAATTTCAGCGCTTCCCAAAGAATAAAAATTAAATTTAGATACAGTAGAAAACTCCACCCAGCGATAAAGAGAAAGGTCATGTAGTATTGGATGTCCGTGTTGGAAACCAATACTTTCTCCACCATTTTTTATTACTGCCAAGCCTAACATTTGCATAAAAGAATTACCTCCAGAAAGTCGGAAAAATCTCTTAATCTTTTTGCGAGCTACTTCTTTTTTCACGAGACGATATAATCTTAATATATAATTTAAGTTATCACCGATTAACTTTTTTAAAACTGAATAAAAATGTTCTGAAATATTACAAAAATATTTTTCTTTTGCTAATATTCTAAATTCTTTAATAATCAAATCTACTAATTCTTCAATCTTTCCGGTATCTTCAGAAACTGCAGAAAGCATTTTCTGTCCGAGATAATCTTCTGGAAATTGTGGGTAAACTACCAAGTTATTCCTTTTGAAATAATTTAACATCACTTCTTGTGGCCAGACGGTCACCGTTTTACTCTCTATATTAGGATGGAACAAAACCTGTGGAAAATTACATCTAAACCAATACTTAATTCTTTTTCCATTCAACTTCAATCTATCTTTCAAGGTCAAATCTACTGCTTCAACATTATAAAGACGGGGGAACGGTTTAATTAACTGCTCAACAGATTCATCGGAAAAATTGTTCTTGCGCTCTAAGAAACTGTAAAAAATATGTTTTTGAGAAAAAACGAACTCCCTTTCTTTATCGTCCTCCATTCTTTGATAAATAAGCCAGGAGTAAAGAATATTACTTAAAAGAAGAACAAATTTATACTGGATAAGTAAAACATCGCTTATTTCTTCATCAAAATAAGTGTCAATAACCCGGTCAAATATTTCTTCAATATCATTTTGAATTTTTGAATAGAAAGAATAACTCAAAGGAAACTCAAAAGTTTCCAACCAGTAATTTAAATCTTTTTCTTCACTTAAACTCCATAAATCTAAATAAATTTTTTTCATTTTTTCCTTTGTCTAAAAATATATAATTTTGTAATCTACCCCATTTGTCAAGTCCAAGAGAAGATAGAAATATCAGGTCTCGCCAGTTAGTTTGGTTCCCAAAGTTTTTACCCTTGCCTTAAATTCAACCGGAGTCAAATAGTTTGAGGTATTGACTGATGTATTCCTCAATAAGGGATTTTTTTTTCTTTCTTAAATACTCAGCCGAATAAAATTTCTCTCCACGAAAAAGTGGGTAGACGGTATCACCAAAACCAGATTTGAAATACGAAATACCTAACTCTTTTTCTAAAAAGACTTCTTGTGAAATTATCGGATACAAATTCCATCCTGTTTCATAGTAATGACAACCATTTTTTCTTAGATATTTCATTACCTCCCACTGTAAAAGATGACCTATACCTCGTATCTTCTTATAATCGGGGCGCGTTGCCGATGAGCCATAATATGCCTTTCCTTTATAAACGATAACTAAAAAGCCAGAAACAAAATCATTATTGTTTTTCTCAAGTGCTAAAATTAGGTAGCCACTTTTCACCCATTCAAACATAATATCCCAACTTTCATCAGGCCTTGTCTTTCTTCCAGCAGCAAGGAAATGTAAATTCTTATAGATAGCAAACACATCCTCGGAAATATTTTCATCATTAAAAATGTCAACTGTATAACCATTTTTTATTGCTGTTTTGATATTCAACTTATGCGCCCTATGAATATCGGAAAAGATTTTGTCTTCTGGATTTTTAAGGTCTATTATATTTGTAGATAATGATGTCTCAAGATAGCCGAATTTTGGCAATGGATTAAACCTTTGACTGCCTGCAATAATTTCTTCACCCAGCGGGTCTAAAAAAAATCTTGCATAAGAAATATTGTTTTCTTCAGCAAGGTTATCTATTTGCTGAAAAACTATTTTGGTAATATCCTTTTTATTGTCTTGGTGGAGACTGTTTTCAAAAGCCGGGAACGGCATATTTGTATCTCCTATAGCAAATTCAAATATTTCAGGTTCTTCATAAACAGTTTGCATAATAAGTGGGACTATTGCGGCGATTTTGCTATTCTGGTAAACCATAAATGACAGGTTCTTACTTTTCCTATCAAATCTGCAATTTTGTGCATATTCTAAGAAATATGTCGTATGCCTGAACCAGGCCTCACTGGATTCAAGACAGAACCGATTCCAAAGCTCGCGTTTGTTTTCAGTCAATTCAACAATTTCAAAGCTCATTTTTGTGCTTTTATTACTAAATAATGAATTTTAATAGACCCGTTATTATAGGTTTTAATTACATTTTCAATTGAGATATTTCTAAACTTCATTTTTTCTAAAATTTGCTCTATTGCTTTTGCTGTAGGAAAGCAGGTAATTCCATTGTTAGCAAGAGGTGCTTTGGAATTTGAAACATTGTCTATGGTAAATTTATCTATAAGTCGTCCCCCACCGTGTTTATAAGAAAACGATTTATTACCAAGGTGATAAGAGAAAAAGAAACCACCAGGTTTTAATACCCTTCTTACTTCAGAATATACCTTAAGGTGTTCCGAAAAAGTAATGTGTTGCATAGAAACAATATCTACTACGGCATCAAAATAGTTGTCTTTATAAGGTAAATTAAGCATATTTCCTACTTTGATATCTGCTTTTACTTTCCATTTATCTAACATTTTTTTGCACAGATTTATTCCTTTCTTGCTTATATCAAAACCGTAGGTATCAAATTCTTCTTTTGCTATCATCCACAAATTTGCCCCTGAACCACAACCTATTTCTAATATTTTTATTTTTCTTCTTTGAGATTTATTAATATGAAAAAAATTAACACCTAAAAACCTTAAAAGCTCTTCATTTGGATACAACCGTTGTGCATTAAAACCAAGTTTTTTATACTGTTCGTCCCAAATATTTATCTTTTTCATCTTTCAAGGAGATTCCAGCGCAGAGAGAAAATTTCTAAACCCATTTTGTTTTCTAAACTATTCCTATGTTTGATTTACTCTTTATATTTTTTATCAATAATTTCTTGAGCAAATTCAATTAACTCTTCATAAATTTTTGGATTTCTTTTTGCACTTTCTATTTTATACCAATAACTTTCTGGCAAAACTAAGTAGAGATTAAAAGTTTTTAAAAAAAATAATAAATCCTCTTTTTTCATCTTTGATAAGTTAAAAATATATGCCTCGTCCATAGGTGGAATATGTCCGTGGTCTTCTAACGAAACTTTATAATCCTCATAAATACTTGTTCCCGGAAATGGATATAGGATGTAAACATTAGCATCAGGAATTTCAAGTTCTTTATTAAATCTTATGGTTTCGTAAACATTCTCTTTGGTTTCCCCGGGTAAACCAATCACATTGAATGTAGAAATTTTTATACCATAATTCTTTACGATACCTATAGCATTTTTAATTTGTTGATTACTTATGTGTCGATTAAGGACATCTCTTCTTATTTTTTCATTACCGGTTTCTATTCCTATTGACATAGCCACGCACCCCATTTCCTTAGCAACTTTTACCTTTTCCTCTGTTACAGT
This sequence comes from Elusimicrobia bacterium UBA5214, assembly GCA_002412545.1. Lineage (GTDB taxonomy): Bacteria > Elusimicrobiota > UBA5214 > UBA5214 > UBA5214 > UBA5214. The sequence goes on from DHVG01000001.1 coordinate 173,845, forward strand.
TGCCGGGTCAACTGAACAACCAAACATTATGTCTAAAGGTTTTAATAAATCCTTAAGTTCATAGAGTTGTTCTAACGGTCTTAATAAAAATGTATCATCAGAAAATTTAAACCAAGTTATTTCATATTTGTTTCTTAGAAATTCTATGTTTCTTGCTACGATTCTTGGAGATTGAAATCTCATATAATGGGCACCGCATCCTTTAAAAAGTGTGCGCAATTTATCATTAACACAATAAGCACACCCCCTCGGACAGCCTCTTGATGTACTCATAAAAATACCTTTATAGATATTGCCTAAAAAAGGCCTAAAAAAATAACGAGGGTCAAAAATGCTTAAATCTGGTATAGGCAATGAATCCAAATCTACAAATGGTCTCAAATCATTCTTTATTACTCTTCCGTCACATTCTTTTTCAGGTTTTATATATAAATTTTTTATTCCTGAAATGTCATTGTTATTTTCTAAATAATGACATAATTCTGGTAAAGCTTCGTCTCCTTCTCCTATACAAACAAAATCTATTTCTTTTTGGTTTATTACACTTTCCGGCATAAGAGTTGGATGCACACCTCCAAAAATAACCTTACATTTTAGGTTTATCTTCTTTATTAAATCTAAGGATTTTTCATAATTTGTGGTCATTGCAGAAACCGCAATTAACGATGGATTAAACTCATTTATAAATTTAGAAAATTCCTCTACTATGTCCACTTGCGGATCATTTGTGACTAAATCTTTTAAGCTATAGGGAGTAGATTTGTGAAATGCGATACCCCCAGATAATTTTTTCTTAATCTTCTTTTCTTTGTCCTTAGACCAATTCTTTGGTTTCAGAAAAGCCGTATCAAATAATGCAACTTCATGCCCGTATTTCTTTAAAACAGAGCTCAAAATACTAATTCCTCCCGGCAAAGTCGCATCTAAAAAATTTGTACAATTAACAAACAAAACTTTCATCTAACCATTCCTCCTCCTATGATAAAAGTCAAATTGTGTTAAACGATTTGCTCCGTTTATTACTTTTCTTCAAACTAACTCAAAGTTGTTAAAGTCCTTAAACACCTAATTGTTTTTCAAAGTGTTATAGATAATCTCCTTTTTGAAGGGGGGTTCCTCTCTTAAGGTTTTTCTTAGCCTTTTTCCCTAAGATAGTATTGATATACTTGGGAAGAAGACCGAAATCAGGCCTGATAGATTTAACATTTTTTTCAGTAAAAATTTCGTCTTTTTTTATATCTTTAACAACAAAAAGTGAACGTCTGAAAACCCTGCTATTTCTTTCATCTTTGGTTACTCCATAGTAAACTCTACCTAAAGATTCTTCTGCTATTCTTATGTTTTCTGCTAAACTTTTAAATTCCTGTGGTTCAAGAGAAAAAAAACTATCTGGCGTTTTTATCTTTCTTGATAAGGTGAAATGTTTTTCAATGAGTTTTGCCCCCAAGCAGACCGCACTGATTGAAGTGGCAATTCCTAAAGTGTGGTCAGAAAGACCTATTTGCAGTTTAAATCTTTTTTGCATATCGGAGATTGTCTTTAGATTCATTTCTTCTGGTTTTGCCGGATAACTGCTTACACATTTAAGGAGAATGATATTTTTTGCGCCGGCAATCCTTGCCGTATTAACTGCTTCTTTAATTTCGGGAAGAGTCGCCATTCCTGTGGATAAGATTAACGGTTTTTTAGTTCCAGCCATGTATTCAATTAAAGGTAAATCCACCAACTCAAAGGAGGCAATTTTGTGCATAGGAACATTTAATTCTTCTAAAAAGTCAACTGAAGTTTTATCAAAAGCAGTAGCAAAAAATATAATTCCTAAATCATCAGCAATTTTTTTAAGTTCTTTAAACCAATTCCAGGGGGTATATGCTTTTTTATAAAGTTGGTAGAGAGTTTGACCACCCCATTTGGGATGTTTGATTCTAAAATGTTTATTATCGCAATCTATGGTTATAGTGTCAGGAGTGTAGCACTGGAACTTCACAGCATCAGCACCACATTCTTTTGCTTTCTTTATTAAGTCAACTGCGCGATTAAAATTCTGCCCATGGTTTGCAGAAATTTCAGCAACGATAAAACAATTCTTTAGTTTATTGAACTTTATCATTTGCTGGCTTGAATTTTTTAAGGTACTTAGTTTTTTCGTATAACTCAAATGAAATTTCAATTTTCCTTTCAAAAGGTTCTTTTGCAAATACTCTGCGACATTCCTCTTTTGATTTAAAAATTTTCTTTCTACATTTTTCGCTATCTTTCTGATTTTTCGCATAAGATGAAAATATGGTAAGGGTTTTCAAATGGACGGAATTTTTTAATAACTTTCAAGTTATTCTTCTCTAAAATTTGAATAATCTTTCTCTCGGGATAACCTTTTCTTCCGATTTCCCAATAATGCGGGTTATATTTATCTTCTCTATGTAAAAATTGCTTTTCATCTATATCATTCAAAAAACATCTAAAGGGACAAAACTTGAAGAAATTAAAATTAAATTTTCTAATATACCTGTCTACTAAATTTAATTCAAATTGAAATCTAAAATAATTAGATTGATAAGGAAGTGAAATTAATACATAGTTCCTAACAATATAAGAAATATTTTTTAAAGCAATTTCAAAAAAATTATATGGAAGATGCTCGAGAACTTCACAGCATCCAACTATATCAAATATGCTTTCCCTAAAAGGTAAATTCTTTACATCTCCAACGATATCTGGATTATTATCAGATAGAATATCCAAAGTATATATTTTATAACCATATAAATTAGCTATGGCGCTAAAAATTCCTCTGCCTGGCCCTATTTCCAAAATTGACCTAGTTTTACTTATGGGTAAAGATAACACTTCTTTTAATTGATAATAATAAGACATCCACTGTCGCTTTGTAATGTACTCAGCAGACAAGAATAATTCATCAATACAGTCTTTGCCTAATCTGTTTGAAACTTCATCATTTAGTATGTCAGGATAGTTAGCGACAAATTTTTTGCCTGTTCTTTTAAATATAAGTTCTAAAATCTTGTGTCTTTCCGGAAACCTGTCTTTAATTTTATTAAATGTTGTATCTGACAATACTAACTTCATAACGTTTAGAGTTACGAAAACATATATTTTTCCACTGATCTGCCCGTGGTTTGCAGAAATTCAGCAACTATGAAAATCTTATTTATTTTCCTAGAATTTAACATCGGTTCAACCGATTCCTTCATTCAAAATTTATTGTTCTTATCTACAATTTTATGAAATGGTTTGGGAACATGATTAATAAAGTGATTATATTCAGTTAAAAATGTTAGCAATCTATCTAAATCCATCTTCCTGTTTATGATAAAAGGATTATATCTGTTTTTAGCTATTTTTCTTAAATCATCTCTTAGTTTGGAAGACTTAACAATTTTTTTTAATTCGTTTTTTTCTTCTTCAGTCAGTTTTGTCATCTAATGCACCTAAAGCGAACCCACCGATAAGAGCGTAGCGAATATTTTCTTTTTCAAAATTTTTAAGTATCAATTCTAAAACTGTTTTAAAATCCATCTTTATTTTCTAACCATCCCCGTTATAATCACATCAAGCCACTTGTCATCTTTATAAACAAATTCTTTCAAACGTTTTTTATAATATATTTAAGGAATTTTTCGTTGATGTCAGAAAGAAAATTAAACTGATATTCTGCTTCAAATTCCTTCGATTTAAAAACGTTCTTATACGGACCTCTCAAGATTCTAATTGTTTTAAATCCTAACGGTTTAATACCAACAAAATCTTTATCTGGATTATCGCCAATACATATAACCTTTTGAGGCTCAGTCTTTTCTTTTCTGCATATTCTTAGGAAACAATATGGTGAAGGTTTTGCTTTTTTTATCCCATAACAATGTGTTATATAACAAGCTTTAACTTTTTCATATAAACCAAGAGCAGATATTTTGTTCTTTTGAACTATTTTGTTCCCATCAGTAACAATATACAAAGGATAGCTCCTGAAACGTCTCAAAAAATCTTCTGCATCGGGATAGAGATAAATTTTCGGTTTATGAGTATGGTATACAGAAATACATTTTTCAACATTCTTTTTAGAATAAAATCCGTAGTTAGTTAATAAAGCATCAAAAATATGTCCTCTACCATTTGATTTAAGTTTGTCATCCATAAATTGAATACTTTCTCCCGAATTTATAGAATAACACCTTTCTAAATAGTTTGCTACCTTTTTAAACCCACCTCTGACAAATTCTCTCTCATCATATAAAGTATCGTCAAGATCAAGAACAATTACTATTTCAAACAATCATATCCTCTGCATGTCTGACTAATTTTTTTTCTGTTTTTGAACGGATAAAAGGATAGTTATCAACATCTACTCCAAATGATTCAAGTAGAAACCAATAAAAACTGTCAAGACCTACTTCAATGCTTAATGTAGAAGCTCCACCGAAACGAGGATTACATTCGATTATATAAAAATTTCCTCTTACATCTTTAATGACCTGAAACACAATATGTCCATACAGTCCTAATTTTTCAGCAAGAGAAGAACATATCTGTTCAAGTTTTTTATCTTTAATGGTTGCTGTAATTTGAGATTCGCCATCAACAATTAATTGCCTTTCTCTTACAACAACACCTTTGGTTTTACCTTTTAATGATATGTATAAATCAACGCTAAACTCTTTACCAGTAATATACGGTTGAAAAACGGCTTCTTTAATGTTATTTGCCTTTGTAATGGCATCCTTTCTCGTTAAATTTAATCCAATATTTCGAGAACCGGCCCCCCATCTTTCTTTTACGACGTAAACATTACAATTTAACTCATTTATATTTTTAACAGTTTTTATAGTTGGGAATCTCATTTCAGTAACTTTCTTATAAAACTTTAACTTATCCAAACAAATTTCTACTGCATTATAGTTTGAAACCATTAATTTAATACCGTTTTTTAAGAATTTTTGTTTGTTCACTGCAAAGAAAAGTAGTTCACTATCCCGTGTTGGAATTATGCAGGAAATTTTATTATCACGACAGTATTCTATTATTTCATTTATACTTAACTCTGTCAGTTGTGGCATTTTCAAGAACACATCTACAAAATATCTACCGATACAATTTTCATTTATATCTGCACCGAATAACTTACCAGTATTAGCGAGTTTTAAATTAGCTTTTTTTACGGCGTTAAGTAAAGGTACTTTTCTGGAAATACTTGTGACCAGAACATTAAAATTAGTATTTGGAATGTTTTCTACGAATTTACTTTTTTTGTAAAAACTAATTAATTCTGGAATTGCTTCTTCCAGTTGCTTTTTAGGTGTCCAACCTGTAATTTTTCTAAATTTATCCATATTTGCCTGAGAAGATTCGTAAAGAATATCTATATCTGTTTCTCTAATTTTCATTTTTGGGAAATATCTCTTTAATACGTTTATCACTTCTTCTACACGACGAGCATTACCACTCCCTAAATTAATTACCCCCTCAGCAGGACTTTCAGCTAATTTTATCAATCCTTCAGCAACTTCATTAGCATAAATATAATCAAAATAGCATTCCTTTTTATAGAGAGTAATTTCTTCTCCTTTTAGAAGGTTTTTTATCCATCTGGAAATAACATCGCGTGAATTTCCTCCATAAACACGAAAAATACGTGCACCAACTATCTTATACTTATAGTTGTGGCTAAAACTATTAAGAAACTGAAGTTCGACTTCATGGAACAACTTTGCTGCACCACAAAGGTTACGAGGAGAGATTGGTTCTGTTTCACTTAAACTTACAGGTTTTTTAGTAGGCTTACCAAAACTATAAAGATTTGGATTATAAACGAGATAACTTGAAGCAAATATGACTTTTTTTAGGGTTTTGCTATCTTTAAGGGAGGTCATAAGATGATGGCTAAGTCTTATATTATGGTGATAGTTTTCTTCCCAAAAATTATATGTTTCTATTGAACGTTCAAATGTTGCAGCAAGATGAAAAAAATATTCCGGAGAAAAGTCATCAATTTCTTCTTTTGTAATATAGTTTAAATCTCCTTGGCGATAAAGAATATCTGATGGAAAATCAGATGGCCGGGGTTTTAAATCGCCAACAAAAATCTTTGTGCCTTTTTTGTATAGCTTTTCAACAAGCGATGCTCCAATGACACCCGCACCGCCGCTTACAAAAATTCTTTTACCTTTCCATTTCATACTCTTTCCTCAAATATCCATGGATTAATGAATCTACAAATTTACCTTCAATAAAAACATGTTCTCTCATTATACCTTCAAGTTTAAAACCATTTTTTTCAAGGACACGAATATGCCACTCACGTAAATCATATGTTTCTGTAAATACTCTATTTAATTGTAAATTATCAAAAGCCACCTTTTTCATAAATGTTATGAAATTACTAAATTCTATCTCATAAAGTTTTTTATCTTTTGCTCTTTTCGTATCAAGCAGGAAAGACATTTCTGCTCTTTTAGAATGCCAATCTATATTAGTTAATCCTCCGTAACCGATACATTCATTTTTAAATAAATAGCTAAAGAGAATAATTTTAGGTTGAGATTGAGAAAAACTAGGTATAACTACTTGTTCATAATAATTAACTTGTCCTTCATCAGTCAATATCTTATTTTGTCGTAAGACATTAATTTGCTGATTTCTCCAATTTTTTATCAAGAATATATCTTCTCTTCTAAGAGGCACTATATTATATTCATCAATTCCTAAAATATTATTTTTTAATACAGCGCAGTTCATAATTTACTTTTTAACTTATTGGTATCCTTATTCATGCCTTCCTAAAAACTGGTTTTACAGGTTCGCCTTCAAGCAATTTTCTTACTTTATTTTTTTCTATTGCTTCTTTTATGATTTCTAAAACAGTCCTGTAAACCCTTAAAGTATAATCAATATCTTTATTTGTATGACTGAAGCAGATATTATGCCCACCTGTAAATAAAATTCCTCTTTTTATACATTCTTGCTGAAAAAGTGATTTTAGTTCCCACCAGTATTCACCTTTTTCATCTTTAAATATTATAACAGTCCTCGGCGGATATCCTATACATTGAGTATATTTTTCTAAACCGTATTCTTTGACCAAAACATTGTGTCCATCTTTGATTTTTCTACCCTGTTCCCACAAATAAGGAATAACATTTTTTTCTTTTAGTTCTTTAATCGTAGCGATTGCTGCGGCAATAGATACGATTTCACCTCCGAAAGTAAACGAGTAGAATACTTCCTCAAAAAGTTTCATTATTTCTTTTCTACCAACAACCGTAGCAATAGGAAAACCATTTCCCATCGCTTTGCCAAAACAAGCTAAATCAGGAATGACTTTAAAATATTCCTGTGCACCACCTAAGGAAAAACGGAAACCAGTCACCACCTCGTCAAATATGAGCAATGCACCATTTTTATGGGTGATCTCCTTAACTTTTTCCAAAAAATTCCCTCTTGGTTCCTCCACACCTACGGGCTCCATAATTACACAGGCAATTTGATTTTTATTTTTTTCAAAGATTTTTTCTAATGTTTCAATTCTGTTATATTCAAAAGTTAAAGTTAATTTTTTAACCTCTTCTGGGATACCTTTGTTTCTTGTAGTTGTAGCAATGTACCAATCTTGCCAACCGTGATAGCCACAGCAAGCAATTTTGTCCCTATCGGTATACGCTCGTGCTACTCTTACCGCACCGGAAGTAGCATCAGAACCGTTTTTGCCAAAGCGAACCATTTCGGCACATGGGACGGTTTCGCATAGCAGTTCAGCAAGTTCTATTTCTAACCTATGAGGCAAAGTAAATGTTGTACTTTTATCTAATATTTTTTTAACTGCATTGGTAACGGTTGGATAATTATGTCCCAATATAATTGGTCCCAAAGCCATCGCATAGTCAATATATTTGTTCCCATCAACATCCCAGACATAGCAACCCTCGCCTTTTTCTAAAAATACAGGAGATACACCTTGAACGAACTGAGAAGGACCTTTACTAAATGTTTGGCTACAGTCAGGAATGAGTTTTTCTGCATTTGTTTTCAGGTTTAGCGAGTTAGCAAGATTTATTTTTTGGGGTTTAATTTTTCTTGTTTTCAAAATACTTCTGTAATAACCTTCATTTACGATCACTTTTGAGTTTATTTTTTTTATCCCCGGTTTATTTTTAAGCAAATTCATAATCTGTTTATATGAAAAGATTTTACCGTTATTATATAAATGTTTATAAACCTCTTTTACAAATTTTAAGTCTTCAATTCTATCTACTGACCATTTGTATTCATTTGGGTCAACAGGTTTATCATTTTCTACATTTTTTGTTTTGAATTTTCTTGAATTCCGTATATAGGGTGTAACATGTTCTCTATCTACCGGGTCTTTACATTCTTTCGATGCCTTTTCTAACGCTTTAAATGAAAAAACTTCTACATCACAGCCATCGGGATAGGTGTATCGCAAGGTATTTGTTACATAATCATATCCGCCTCTAATATATTCCTTGAGAACTTCATCAATAACTTCTGGACAAATCAAAGGACAATCCGCAGTTATTCTTACAACTATATCAGCATTAAATTTTTTTGCTGCTTTATAGTATCTATCTAAGCAATCATCTTCTGGACCTCTGGAAATTTTAATGTTATTCCTAATTGCAAACTTTTCAATTTTGTCATCTTTTTCATTTGTAGAAGTTGCGATAACTATATCATCAATATATCTTGAAGTACCTGTTCGTTCCACTACATGCCAGAGCAGTGGTTTACTACCGATACTCATCAATGTTTTTCCAGGCAGCCTCGTTGAATCCATCCTTGCCTGAATTATTGCTACTATTTTTCTTTTTTTCATTTTTATGAGGTCTTTACTTTTATATATTTATTCCAATTAACGGGGATAATAATTTTTTCCTCATTAATTTTGAAATTTTTAAGGGATATCACAGTATTTTCGTCAAGTGATGAACAACTGACACTTTTAATAATTTCGTCAAAATGCTCAACACTGTCTATCCCTATCACAACTTTATCAATTAGGTTATTATTTATTACAAAATTTACACATAAAGAAACAACTGAAACTTTTGACCTTCTTGACAATGATTGTAGTTCTTTAATTTTATTTTTTATGGGGTTGAAAATGCTGGGCAAATCATCGGTTGATTTAAATACGAGCCCTTGCAAAAATAAAGAGCGAATATAAAGTTCTATTTCCCTACTTTTTATTTCTTCAAAATATGGTTCAAATCTTCGGTCAAAAATATTGTAGGGAATCTGGATTATGTCAAGTTTAATATTGTTATTGAATAAAAATTCAAGTTCTGAAGGATAATAAAAAGAAAAACCAATTTTTTCTACCTTCTTCTCAATTTTTAATTTCTCTAAAACATCCCAAATTTGTGGATTTTTTTTGTAATTTTCAAAATTATGAACAAGATAACCGTAAAGTTTTGTAACATTTAACCTGTTTAATGAAAAATTAAAAATTTCGTTAACTTCGTTCTCCTTACACTCAGGAAGTTTGGATATTATTTTTAGTTTTTTATCATATGTTCCTATAAAATCGCCGATAACAGATTCGCTATCTCCGTAAGAGTAAGCAGTGTCTAATGTGTCAATGCCTAACTCAACGGCTTTATTTAATATAGTAAATACTTCTTCCTGAGGTATCTTTCCACTTTCGTTATTTATTCCATAGTCCAATCCAAACTGTGCAGTGCCTAATACTATTTTTTCTATTTTGTTATTCATCTCAACTCTTTGTAAAATTCCTTTATACATTTAACAATATAATCTACTTCACTTTTTCTAAGAGCAGGATACAACGGAATCGTAATAACAGACTCATAATATTTCTCTGCTTTAGGGCAATCGTCCTGTTTATATTCAAGATTTTTTCTGTAATATGGTTGCAGATGAACCGGGATATAATGAACCTGTACTCCGATTCCGGACTTTTGTAGTTTTTCAAACAGAAGCTTTCTTTTTTCAACATTTTTCAGTCGGATATAATAAATATGCCATGACGATTTTACATACCATCTTTCTACAGGTAGAATAATCTCGTCAACTTGAGACAATTCCTGATTGTAAGTATTAACTATTTCCTTTCTTCTTTTAACAAATTCTTCAAGTTTTTTTAATTGACTTATTCCTAAGGCACACTGAAAATCGGTTATGCGGTAGTTAAAACCTAATTCTTGCATTTCGTAATACCAAGAACCCGCGAACCGCGAACCGTGAACCGTGAACCGTGAACTATCTTTAGTGATCCCATGGTTTCTGAACATCAAAAGTTTTTCGTACAAGTCCTTGTTATTGGTTAAAACTGCACCGCCTTCTCCTGTGGTAATGGATTTTACTGGATGGAAACTAAAGACAGCCATATCTGAATGTATACAACTACCTATTTTGACCCATCTTTCATCTCCACCTCTGCTTTCTCCCCGTGAGGAAGGAAAGGGACTGGTGCGGGACAAATATCGCGCACCCAAGGCGTGGCAGGCATCTTCAATTACCGAGAGACTATATTTTTTTGCTATCCGGTGAATTTCTTCCAAATCGCAAGGGTGTCCAGCAAAATGAACGGGAATTATTGCCTTTACCTTCTCCCTTCTGCCTCCTACCTTCTGCCTTCTCAGATACTCTTCAATTTTCTTTGGGTCAATGTTTACCGTATCCTCTTGAATATCGGCAAAAACTGGTTTACCCCCACAATACAAAACACAATTCGCTGATGCAACAAAAGTTATTGGTGAAGTGATAACCTCATCCCCTGTTTTTATCCCTGCGCATAAACAAGCAATATGAAGTGCTGCGGTTCCACTCGAGACCGCCACTGCATATCTTGCCCCTGTGTATTTACACAAAGCCTCTTCAAACTCTTTGATCTTTGGTCCTTGAGTGATCCGGTCCGATTTTAAAACTTTCACAACCTGTCTTATATCATAATTATCGATCCACTGATGACCATATGGAATTGGTTTCATATGTTTTCACACATTTTCTTTAGTTCTTCTGTGGTTAACCATTTACCATTTTTATCGCTTGTATATCTAAACCCATCGGGTAGTTTTTTCCCATTAGACCATAAATCTACCTTCCACCAGGGCTGTTCGGGTTCAATAACAAAGAAATCATCAAATTCCAATGTATGCCTGGCTTCGTCTTCGGTTATTAAACATTCGTTGATTTTTTCTCCGGGTCTTATACCAATGTATTCAATTTTACATTCAGGAGTGATTGCTTTAGCTAAATCTAAAATTTTCATACTGGGAATCTTCGGAACAAAGACTTCTCCGCCATGCATTTTTTCAATACAATTAATTACAAATTCTACGCCTTGTTCTAAAGTAATCCAGAAGCGTGTCATTCTCTTATCAGTTATAGTGATCATTCCCGTTTCTTTTTGCTTTTTAAAAAGGGGTATTACACTACCTCTTGAACCGACAACATTGCCATATCTGACACAACTCATTCTTGTTTTCCTCACGGGACCAACATAAGCGTTTGCTGCAACAAATATTTTTTCCATACACATCTTAGTTGCACCGTAAAGATTTACTGGCGCTACTGCTTTATCTGTACTTAATGCTATAACTTTCTCAACATTTGTATCAACAGCAGCATTAATAATATTCTCTGCCCCAATAACATTGGTACGCACTGCCTCAAAAGGATTATATTCGCATAAAGGTACTTGTTTTAATGCTGCAGCATGGACAACAATATTTACACCACCCATAGCACGATATACTCTTTCTCTATCCCTAATATCACCAATGAAAAATCTTATCCCCGGGTAATTACCAAATTTTGACATCATCTCCGATTGTTTTAATTCGTCTCTACTAAAAATTCGCAACACTTTAGGTTTATATTCTTTGAGTATTACTTCAGTAAACTTCTGCCCAAAAGAACCTGTTCCACCAGTTAGTAAAATAGTTTTTTCATTCCAATTCATAATGGATCTCCCTCCCTTTCTAAATTTTATTTACACACTTTTTCATAAAGGGAAATATAACTCTGAGTTATTTTCTCAATCGAATAATTTTCTTTAACAGTATTTCGGGCATTTCTACCTAAGGTTGAGGATAGTTCAGGATTTGTAGTTAATGCTATTATTCCTTCATACAATTGGTTGATACTATTAAGTTCAATTAAAACTCCATTTGTTCTATTTTCAATAATTTCTGCTGTACCGCCTATATTGGTGGCTATCACCGGTAGACTACAACTCATTGCTTCCAATAAAGCATTAGATAATCCTTCCGCTAAAGAAGGAAGGATAAAAATGTCACTTGCTTGGAGTAAGTCAACGATATTGTGTCTATTACCAAGCAAATGAACCATATTTTGTATTTTTAACTGAGCTATTAAGTTTTCAATGTTGTTTCTTTCTTCGCCATCGCCTATTAATAGAAGATGTATCTCAAAGGTATTGGTACAAATCTTTCTCCATCCCCTGATAAGGAAGTCTAACCCTTTTTGTTTTGTTAGTCGCCCCACAAATGTTACTATCCTTGGATATTTTAGCTCAAGTTTTTCTCTTATAGTGGATTTTCTTTCAGGTGTTACTGGAAAAAATTTATGAATATCTACTCCATTCGGTATAGTGAAAACTTTCTTCACACTAAATCCGAATTGTATCATTTCTTCTTTTATTTCTTTGCTTGGGGCAATAAAACAATCGGCATATTTTTTTAAGATTTCTAACTTTAATTTTCCTATGAATCTTTGCTCTGAAGTATGTATATCACCAAATTCTCTGCTCGCTCCAAACTTAACTATAACCTTTTTTTGAAGCAGTTTTCCAAGTATTACTGCCGTAATTGCGGGAGAAGAAGCCAAGTGAACGTGAATAATTTGGTAATGGTTTCGTTTCTTGACCAAAAACATAATGGAACAAAACATAAACGACAAGGAAGCAATTCTTCCTCTACCCAGAGAAAACAAACGGTGAACTGGTACTTCCCCGATTAATTCAAATTTTTTTAACTTTGTAGAGAAGCGCTGAGTACAGACGAAGACCCGGTGTCCTTTGTTAACTAGTTCCTTTGCAAGATAAAGTGCTTGCTGTTCAGTCCCACCAACACGAGGATAAAAACGAGCCAGAAGCATACATATACCAAATTGTCCTCTTTGATTAGACGAATAAAAAGAGTTGGAATTCTTCCCAAGATAATTTCGTTTTTTCATCAACCCTATAGATAAACAGTTAGAAAAATTTTTTATCACAATTTTTGTAGATTCTTTGCTAAAGTTAGAAGTCTAAAAAAACTATTTCTTTGTTTTAAAAGATTAAGCGAAGGCAAAACTTTTAGGAAATTTAATACAAGGTTATGTATTTCTTCAAATTGTTTTGTTTTTGTTTTGTAAAAGTTGATTCTATTTTTTTCTTCAGAACTAAATTTGGCTTGACTATTATTCAGGATAGTTTTGATTTTTTCTAAAGGTTCAGCGGTTGTATTTAAACGGCGAGCAAGTCCTTCGGTCAAACGATTGGTAACAATTTTCAGGAAATCGGTTTCGGCGGTATAGTAATCTTTTCTTGAACCTTTAATCCAGACTTTTTTCACCGCTTGCCAACTTTCTAAAATACGGATATTTATACTGACATTACCTTTACTGATTTTGAGTTTTTCTGCCATTTCGTCTAAGGAAACTGACTCGGGACGTATGTAAAGAAGTGCATAAAGTTGTCCAACCACCGGATTAATACTTAAACTACGAGCTAAATCACCGGCGGTTTCAACGAAAATATCTTCAATTTTTGCAAGGAGAGGATTATTCTTTTCAATCATTGTTTAAAAAGTTTTAAATGTTCTAAACAAATTATAATACAGAAATCTTATTTTGTCAAGGGGCAGGAAGAAAAAAACTTTGGTAGAGGGAATCAAGTTGGTTGACCATCTGGTCAATATCAAAGGAAGTATCGATAATTTTTTTCCCTTCTCCCCCCATTTTTTTAGCAATTTCTCGGTTAGTAAGCAAAAAGATTACTTTTTCAGCCATTTTCTGTGGTTCTTTTGGTGGGACTAAAAAACCAGTAACTCCGTCTTTTACAATTTCACGGTTACCGTCAACCGCGGTAGCAACGACGGGTCTCTCGGAAACCATTGCTTCAAGGATTGTTCTCGGTAGACCTTCCCAGAGGCCGGTTAAAACAAAGATATCAGTAATTCGCATAATTTCCGGTATATCTCTTCTCCAACCGGTAAGAATAACTTCTTTTTCTAATTGCAGATTGCAGATTGCAGATTGCAGATTGTTTCGTAGTTCGCCGTCACCAACGATTAAGAAAACCGGTGATTTGGTGATTAAATTACTGGGTGATTGGATAACGATTTTTGCCATTTCAATAAAGGTGGAAAGGTCTTTCTGGGGTTTAAAAGGAGCAATGGTAGTTACTACCAAATTGTTCGGTTGAATACCGAGTTCTTTTTTCTTTTCCTCGGGATTAATCCTGACTTCCACAAAATGGCTAATTTTTATACCACTGCGAATAAGAATATACTTTTCAGTAGTGCCAATTTTGTTTTCTAAACCAGTTTTTATGTTTTCTTCAGAAACGGCCACAAGTTTATCAGTGATTTTTGCGGTAATGTATTCAAGAAAAATAAAAAATTTCATAGTTAGCCACTTCTGATAAAGATTGAAACCAAAACCATGAAAAGTGTGAATTATCTTGGGGTAGCGAGTAGCGGGTAGCGAGTAGCGAGCAAACCAGGCAGCCCAGCGAGCAAGAATACCGGCTTTAGAAGAATGGGTATGGACAATATCCGGGCGCTCAAAACACAAAATCCGCCAGATCGCAAAAAAAGCACGAAGGTCACAAATAGGGTTAACTTCACGAATTAAAGAAGGAAGAAAGTAAACTTTTGTATTGGGAATTTTTTTTGCTTCTTCTTCGAGAATTCCACCACAACCGCTGATTAAAATAACCTCATATTTGTCGCGCGGGAGATGTTCAACTGTATATAAAGTATTTTGTTGGGCACCACCAAGTTCCAACTTGGTAATGATATGAGCGACTTTAATCTTTTTCATTGAATAGCGATTTAGACAGATTTACACGGATTCAGACGGATGAAATTTGTTCAGCGACTTTTTTTCCTTCAAGGATGGATTCTTCCATAAACGAATATTTCCAAGCTCCGTAACGACCGAGGGAAAAAATATTGTTTTTTTGTAAAAAGTTGTTAATTGTTGATAATGCTCCATTACGGTCGTAGTCATAGATGACATAAGCGTAAGGGATGGGAAGTAAGTTAATTGCTAAAATTTTATCATTTTCATTGAGAATCTTACACCGTAACAAATCTTTTTTAACCCGGGAAATAATCTTTTTTTGGTTGAGAATTCTATTTGGCTCGTGGGCAATTTCAATATATAAAGAAGCATAATTGTAAGGTCTATTTTTCTTTGGCACCATTTCTTTAGAGAAATTGTGATAAAATCCCACCCGATAAAAAATGAATTCTTTTTCAGGAAAGTAAATCCAGTGATAATTCTCAATTGGTGATTGGTAATTGGCCCGTCCTCCGCAGAAGATCTGCTTCGGAGGATGGATGATTGGTAATTGGGAAAAGAAAGATAAGTCNNTCTGCTTCGGAGGATGGATAATTGGTATTTGGTGTCTTTCGATGCCTAAATTGATACAAAGTACTGAAACCCAAGAGAGTTTATTTTTAGCTAAACTGACTTCTTTAGGTGGGTTTTCTAACCGATTGAGGAGTTCAACTAAAGGTAATGTAGATACAAGATATTGATATCCAACTTTTTCATTATTAACGGAGATAATTTTTTTCCCCCAATCAATCTTTTCTACCTTAGAATTCAAACAAATATTTTTTATCTTTTCAGTAAAAACATCACTTAAACTTTGTATTCCTCCCTTTCTGGGGTAGTAGAAATATACATTGTAACCAAAATTTTTTATCAATTTTTTTTCTGCTCCTTCAAGTATTTCTTTTTTATTAATTTGTGGAATGAATGGATTGACCCAATCAGTAGTTATTTCTTTTAAGGGATGAAGCCAGATTTTTTCATTGTAGGGAAAAAAGAAATATTCGCTAATACCTTTGCCATAGTTGAGTAGACACCAGTCGGAAAAAGAAGCGGGCGAGCGGGTGAGTGGGTGAGCGGGTGATTGGGAAAGTCCTTTGAGACATTCATTTTTTATCTTTTGAGGAAGTGCCCAGAGATTTGCTTGGAAAGGATAAGGAATATATCTTCCTTGGAAGCAAATTGCTGAATTACGTTTTATTTTTTTTAAATTTCCTTTAAGTAATTTGCGAACTAAATTTTCTGTATACGATTTGTGCAGATGTAACAAATGTCCAGTATAATCAAAAGTAAACCCATTAATTTTTTTGGAACGACAAAGTCCACCGGTTTTTTCTTCCTTTTCAAAGATTAAATAATCCTTTTTTAAATGATAGGCAGTAGATAAACCAGTTATTCCTGCTCCGAGAATAATAATTTTTTTTTTCATTCCATTTTTATTTTTTGTATTTTTAAACTAAAAATAATAAAAGAAAAAACAATTAAAAAATAAATTACTACTCCAAATATAGTCTTTACTCGTGTGACTAACCAAGCGAAAAAAGATAAACTTAAACTTACTAAACAAGCAAAAATGAGAACTTTCATCCTTGAAATCCCTGATGCTTCTAACCTTAAAGCAAAATGGTCCTTAGAACCGAGAAATGGTGATCTCCCCTGACGAATTCGCATATACATCACAAAAAAAGTATCATAAATTGGAATAGCCAAAATTAGTATCGGTGCATAAAGTCCAATCTCACTAATTTTAGTATAAGAAGTTCCTAAAGAAAATGATGCAAGAAGAAAACCAAGCAAGAGTGAACCTGTATCACCCATAAAAATTTTATATTTTTTTGAAATATTATAAGGTAAGAATCCCAAACATGCAGCAGTTAAGGAAATACTCGCAAAGTTGACATATATTTCTTCACCAACTAAAGCAATGAAAAAAAAGGCAAAAGCAGCAATCGCTGAAACACTTGCTGCTAAACCATCCATTATATCTATTATATTAATTGCGTTGATTATCCCAACGACCCAGAAGATTGTCAAAAAATCAGCAAAATATTTTGGAGAAATAAACTTAAGTCGTATATCATAATGGATAAGAATAAGGGCAACTAAAATTTGTATCGCAAATTTTAACTTGTAGTTCACACCGTCTGTTTTTAAATCATCAATTAGTCCCAGGATTATAATGACGATACTCCCCAAAAAGATACCTCGTAAAGAACGCAAAGTTCCAGTTGGAAAACGAGTAAAAAGACGAATTAAAATTAAAGTAATAACAAAGGAAGAAAAGATTGCTAAACCACCAAAATAAGGAGTAGAAATTTTATGGGTTTTTACTTCACTTATTGGATGGTCAAAAATCTGATAATGCAAAGCAAGAGAACGCATTAAAGGAGTAAAGATCAATGATAGTAACAGCGTACTGAAAAAAACAAGTAAATAAACCATTAACAATTCCTTTTAAGTATTATATTCTTGATCAACAAAATAAAATATCGTACTACTGTAGGAACAATCTTAATTTTACTTTTACTTTTTTTCAAATCGTACCGCAACGATAACGGTATTTCACAAATTTTTGGTTTTAATTTTCTTAATTTGATGAGAATTTCTACCATTACCGTGAACCCTTTTTCAGTAATAAATTTTTCCCCATACAAAGCGGTTGCTTGTTTAAGTAAATTTCCTGAATAAGCACGATAACCCGAAGTATAATCTTTTACCCCTTGATAGAGAAAGAAAAAACTTAATATCCAGTACGCTCCACGGCTTAAGAAACGCCGAAAAAAATGTAAACCGACTTCTTTGCCTCCTTGACAAAAACGCGAAGCAATAACCAGTTGTTCACCCTCCTGGTTAATCTTTTCTACCATTTGGGGAATTAGTCCTGGTGAATGAGTGTTATCCGCATCTAATGTGATAACTACATCCTCATTTTTCAAGTAAGGAAAAATATAGTTTAATCCACTTTTCAATGCTTCACCTAAACCACGATTTTTTTCATGAGTTATAATTCTTAACGACAAATTCTTAGCAGAACTATAAGCAATTTCTCCTGTGTGGTCAGTAGAACCATCATTAATTAAGACAACTTGGTAAGCAAAAGTAATTACTTCTTTGTTTATTGTTTTTTTTATCTCCCCCAAAAGGTCAGATAGTCCCTTTTCTTCGTTATAAGCAGGTAAAATGATATATATCATTTTATTAGTTTTTCCAAATTAGCGGTTAAATAAATTGGTATTTTTAATTTTTTAGCCTGTTCTAATGTTTCTCTGGCGTTTTCTTTTTCCCCCAGCAAATAATGTATCCATGCTTTATCCAACCAGTAAGGTGCATATTTTTTTTCCTTGTTTATCGCTTGTCCAATGAGAGTTAGAGCATGTTCCAACCAATGGACAGATTTATTCTGGGGAAAATATTGGGTATAAACAGTACTTAAAACTTGATAAGTTGGAGTATACTCCGGATCAAGTTTTAAAGAAGTGAGTAATTCTCTTTCTGCTTTAGGGAGGTTCTTTTCGGTATTGAAATAATATAATCCTCGTGCATAAAAACGATTAGCCAGAAAAAATCTAGTTATAAAATAAGAAAAAAATAAAAGTAAAATAGTTAGAACTACTAAAAAGTATTTTTTTCCTTTTAAGTTTACCCTGCACCTAATTGATGCAGGGTTCATTTCTAACCCTAATAAGATCCAGAAAGTTAATGCTACACCAGGTATAGATAAATTGTAATCAATAAAATTATGGATAAGAAGAGCAGTCATACCCATAGAAATTCCCCAATTTTTTTCTCTTTGCCAGAGGAAGTAAATCATCAATATGCCAAGGAACCCAAGAAAAGAGAATATTCCATTTTCCGCAAGTAGTTGTAAATAATAGTTATGTGCATAAAGAGAATTCAATCCTTGTGTTTTGAATTGTGAATAATAGCGGGCAAAATTACCCAAACCAATACCAGTTAAAGGACGAGTAACAAACATTTTTACTGCCCCCTGCCACCAGAGCAGACGGTTGCTTACTTCTAATTGAGAAAGTTTAAAGATAAGTAAAAGACTAAAAACTAAGACCAAAACCAAAAAAAATTTTCTCTCTGGTCTAAAAAACAAGAGAAAAGCAAGGAATAAACTTAAAATTGCTCCTAAAGAACCGGTAAGAATCAAACCAACTAAAAGTAAAATACTCGCTAAAAATTTCCAATTTGTAATTTGTAATCTGTAATCTGTAATTTGGTAAATTGTCAATGGTATTGCCATTATTAAATAACCAGCAAAAATATTAGGATTGATTAAACTTGATTTCGAAGGATATACCCCGTGGAAAAAGTAGTCAAAAATTCCTTTTAGAGTTAAAAATATGGCGATTCCAATAATCCCTTTACAAAAAAGTTTTTTCTCCTCGGAAAACAAAAGAGCAAAAAGAAAAAAAATAAAATAATTTAACCAATTAAAAAATTCTTCTCGGCTGGTAAATTTGCTGTAAGAAAAAAAATATGACAAAATTAAACTGAAAAATAAGATAATTAAACTTGGTGGGATAGAAATAAAGACAATTTCCTTTCTTTGATATGAAATAAAAAAATAAAATAAAAGAAGTAAAATTGTCCCTAAATGAATAACTGTTTGTGCCCAAAGGTCAGCACTACCTGAACTGAGAACTGCAAAAAATAAAAGTGATATTATTCCGTATGCAATGATTTTCTCTCGCCACAATTTTTTGCGTTTTTCAATCTTCCAGAATTACCGGTCTAAGAAAGACTAAGAGTTCACTTCGCGACTTACTGTCTGAGCGATATTTGAAAAGAGTACCTAATAATGGTAATTCTCCGAGGAAAGGTATTTTTTCAAGATTAGTTATGTCGGTTTCCCGGATTAATCCACCAATGACTAAAGTTTCATTATTGTTCACCATTACGGTTACTTCGGCTTCCCGTGTACCTACTTGAGGAGGAACGCCACCCCCTCCGCCTGTAGGCACGCTTACCTCGGGTTTTACTTTTAGAATAATTTGTCGTGCTTCGTTCACCGTAGGAGTTACAGTTAATTTTACTCCGGCTTCAAGAAACTGCCAATTTTCCTGAGAGACACCGCCGGTTCCCACCGTGGTAGTCTTATAGGGGATTTTATCACCAATCAAAATTTTTGCTTCTTTGTTATTTAAAGTAGCAACGCGCGGAGTAGCCAAAACTTTTGTTTTACCTTCAGTGATTAAAGCTCCCAGTTTTGCTTCTAATCTCAAACGGTCAGTAACCCGTCCGAAGCTAAAAATTGCCCCACTTGCTGGTGTAGTTAGTTTCGCACTTACTTCTAAATTTTCTCCTTGGACGATTTGTTGGCCACTTGTACCAACTCCGGCTGGATAAACGGTCTGTTGTGCAACTGCAGTATCTCCTTCCTTGTAGGCCCAGCTGATGCCTAATTCGTCTAAATCATTAAGTTTTACATCAACCATTTTTGCTTCAATCATTACTTGGTAAGGTTTTTTGTCTAATTCTTTAATCAGTTTTTCGGCCGATTCTAAACCTTCCGGAGTATCCGTAATAATTAAAGAATTTGTTCGTGTATCAACATTGGTTATTCCTTTTCTTCCCTCCGCAGTACGGATTGCATCAAGTTGAGTTTTTACTTCGTCAGCTTTAGCATAATTTAAAGGATAAATTTTTGTAAAAGTTATTGCTTTAGCCCGCTCAAGAGTAAGCATTTCTGGTGTGAGGATACGCAAGATATTCGTTCCCACAGTCTGATAAGTCAATCCCCTAAGAGTTAATACTGTGTTCAATGCTTGGTCAAAAGGGACATTATCAAGATGAATCGTGATAGTTCCCTTTACTTCATCACCGTAAATAATATTTATCCCACTTTTTAGAGCGAATAATCTGAATACCTCACGGATATCGGCATCTTGAAAATGTAAATTCATTGCTTCCTTTGGTAACTTGATTTCTTCTGGATAAATTTTACTAATTAGAAGATTAGAAGATTGGAAGATTAAAAGTAAAAAGAAGATAAATGTTCTCTTCATTTAGTTTCCTCCGTAATATTTAGTTCTACTCTCCCATCAGCAGTAAGAAGAATTATCTTATTTTTTTCTATATTAGCTTTGACTTCAGAGATTATTTTACCTTCCGCGTCAACAAGTTTGCCTTCTTTGAGGATATAATTTTTTCCTCCCGGTGCAGTTAATAAGACAATTTTTCCTTTTTCATCTTCAATTATACCTTTAACTAAGAATGAACGCAAATTTGTTGCAGTCAATTTTTCGCTTAATTTCTTACTTGTTGCTAATCCACCAATAAGTGAAATAAATGGGTCACGGAAACGATGTCCCTGGTATACATAAGCCATCTTTTTTGCTTTTGTTGGTTCAGGTTTCGCTACCGGTGCAGGAGGAATTACTGTTTGTATTGATTCAACTCGTTTTACTGGTTTAGTTTCTTTCTTTCCACAACCTATTCCAGTAGAGAGTAGAAAGTAGAAAGTAGAAAGTAAAAGGAGAACCACTAATTTTTTTATTTTCATATTATTGATTTTTGCTAACAACTAATAACTATCAACTATGGACTACCTCAAGTCAACTTCCTTTCAAGGTGAACCTTCTTTAAAAGTATATGTAATCAAGTTAAATGTAGCACTAATTGTTTTTTCTTCACTACCCAATTGACCAGTGAGACGCAAATTGACCGTATTGATAATTCGTTCGCTCTGTGCGAGCGCAGTTAAAAATGTAGCTAAACCGTGATAGTTAGTAACCGATTGAATACTGAAAGGTAGTTCTACAAAGTAATCTCTTTGATTAGGTGATTGCGGTGCTAAATTAGTGATGTTTACTTGGTATTTTTCAGCCATCCGAGTAAGATTACGAAGTAAGGAAGGTATTTCTTTTTTCTTGGGAAGATAGCTCTCTATTTCTTTCAACTCGGTAGTTAGAGATTCCATTTCTTTTTTTATTCGTTCCAGTTCCTGGGTATTTGTCCTCGCCAACTGTACTTTTCCTTTTAATTCAGTAATTTTTTTCTCCACCGTTTTAGTTTTTACCCCTAAAGGACGCCAAAGGTAGCTATAAAAGACATAAATTAAAGCAATAATGCCAACAACAAGCAAAATTTTATGTTGCTTAGTTAATTTCATCTCTTCTTAACACGAATTCTACGAATTAGTAAAAGATTCACGAATATTCGCGAATAAAATTTATCGAGGTTTTGGTTGGTAACGAAAACTTAGACGGAAATTTAAAATTGCTTGATTTTCGCTTCCAGTTTTTGAAATCGGACCTAAATCAATATTTGAATAAATATCCTTTTTTTCCAAAGTAGCAAGTAAATCAGCAATAGCATAGTTATCTAAAGCTGAAGCATCAAGATTAACTTCTAATTCCTTCCTTTCCGGATTAGGTCTGGTGGTAAGATTGGAAAACCAAATATTATTCGGCAAAATGTTCACTAATTCTTCAAGAAATTGTGGGTAAAGAAGAGTATTTTGCATTAAATCTTTCATTACTTGTTTTTTCTTTGTCAACAAATCTTTTTCTTTTTGTTTATTTTCTATTTCCTTTAGAATTGGTTCTAATCTTTTCAATTCTATTTCAAGCATTCTTATTTCTTTTTCTAAACTACGATAGTAAATAACTTTTTGACTGTAAATTCCGAAGATAATTAGAAATAATAAACCTATACCTAAACCCAAAAAAGCAATTATGCGTTTTTTTTCTGCTTTTTTCTTTGCTTCTGGTGGAAGAAGATTTATTTTAATCATATTATCTGTTAATTCGTTTTAGTTATTATTTTTTGTTACTTTTACTGACGAATGGCTAAACCAATAGCAATCGTAAAAATTGTATTTTTTTCATTTATCTCTTTCGGTAGATTAACGGGTGTATTTAGATAAAGAAAAGGATTATATATTTCTACAGGTAATTGCAATTCTTGGGCAAAATATCTACCGATATTAGATAATAGTGCCGACCCCCCGGTAAGAAGAACACGGCTAACTTGTACTTCCTCTGGTAATTGACTTTGATAATATTCAATAGAATGTTGTATTTCCTTGATTAAATCGCTAATTACGGTGGTTAATACTTTTGCTACTTCTACTTTTTCTGACGATTTTTCTTCTGAAGTAGTTATTTCTGGAGTAGCCACTTCTTCTGTGCTTAACCCATGTTTTCTTTTCAACTCCTCAGCTTTAGGAAAATCAAGATTGAGACTTTGTTGGATAACTTTAGTAAAAGTATTTCCAGCAATAAATATATCTCTGACTACTTTGGAAATACCATTTTCAATTATCGTTAAATTAGTTACACTTGCTCCTAAATTAACCACAACGATTGTTTCTTTTGTTTCTGCTTCGCCTCGCTCAGTCGAAACAGGCTGACGAGCTAGTTCAAGTGCACTTTCAATTGCAAAAGCATCAATATCAATTATTGCTGGTTCTAATCCTACTTTTTCTAAAATTTCAATACGATTTTGGATAACGTCCTTTTTTACCGCTACCAACACGGTTTCCATTTTCTTTTCCCCTTCCTCAACTAGGTCACCAAGAATATGAAAAGCGAGGTCAACTTCGCGAATATCAAAAGGTATATAAGCTTCGGCTTCAAAATGGATAGTTTTGGCTAATTCTTCCGCACTAAGTTTAGGAAATTTTACATAACGTACAATCACTTGGTTGCCAGAAAGAGAAGTCGCTACTCTTTTTGTAGAAAATTTTTCTCGGGAAAGTGCTTCTTTGAGTCGTTCGATAAGGATGGTTTTCTTTTCTTCTGGTGGGATTTCCGCAATACCTAAAGATTCAAATGCACATTTTTTTAGTGTCCATTTTCCGTTTTTACTTTGTTCAAGTTCAACAATTTTTATTGTCTGCGAGCCGAGGTCGACACCTAAAATTTTCTTACTTGGTAGAAAAGGTATATCTATCTTTTTCAATTTCAAAGGTAAATTCATTTTTCCTAATTTCATTTTTATAAACAATTATGGTATCACAAAGGTTAATGCGATACCATTATAACCTGATTTACTTTTTTTGTCAACCCCGCACCTATCAGTCATCTATGCCGTTCTTTCTTTGACTGGTGAAGAAAAAATTGACTTATTGGTCAACACTGAGTTTTTGCTAGTCTCGGAAATTACAAGCAACCGGCATAGTTAAAACCAGTCATGACTGATAGGTGCGGGGTCAACCCTTTTTTAATTCACAAATAGCAATGTTATAAATGTAGCTATACTTAAGTATGGAGCAAAAGGGATAAGCGTATCATCGTCTGACGCAAATGTTAGGTTTTGGACGACAGCGTCTGAAGAGAGCCGATTATCTCTTTTGATTAATTTGCGGTATAAGATTTTTATCAATCCAGTAATTCCGCCAATTGTACTGGCAAGAAAGATTATCCAAAAAATATTTTTTATCCCTACAAATGTACCTATTCCAGCTAACAATTTTACATCACCTCCACCCATTGCTTCTTTTTTGAAAATTTTTTCCCCGAGTAAACCGATAAAGTAGAGGAAACCACTGGCGATAAACATAGAAGAAAGAGCATAGAAAAACCGTGTAAATTGTAATTGGTGATATATAATATCAGATATAAAATGTGGGAACTCAAGAAAAGGATTGGAAAAAGAAAGAGATAATCCAATAATGATTAGAGAATAAGTGAGTTTATTAGGAACAATTCGATGGAAATAATCAATACCACTGGCAATCAATAGAAAAATACTTAAAATTAGGACAAAAAACAATTGAATACTGAAGGAAAACTTAAGATAAATGAGGAGAAAAATTAAACCACTAAGTAACTCTACTAAAGGATACTGCACTGAGATTTTCTCATTGCAGTGATGGCATCGTCCTTTAAGGAATAAATAACTTAAAAGAGGAATATTTTCATACCAACGCAGATAATTCCCACATTTAGGACAGGAAGAGAAAGGATAAATTATTGATTTTTTCTTTGGCATCCGCCAGATACAAACATTGACAAAACTACCCAAACATAAACCAACTATAAAAATGATGATAGATTGACAATAATTTGAGAGATTAATCGGTGGAGAAAAATGATTCATATAAGTAACGAACAACTATTTTTTCTTTATCTTTTTACTTTTTTCAGTAATAAGTTGTAAGTTTTGCTGAAAAATTTTATTTTCTGGTTCAAGTTTTAATGCTTGCCCGGTGTAAAAAAGTGCCTGAGGATACAATCCCTTGCGGAAATAAACCCCAGCTAACTGATTATAAAGAGCAGCGAGGTTGCAAAACTCAAAAGATAATAGTTTCTTTTTGTAACCGGTATCCACGGTTGCAAAACTTTGTAATTTTTCTTTGATTTCTAAAACCCGAGAATAGTTCTCTATTGCTTGGTTAAGTTGACCCTCTCTTTCTAAAATTAAACCCTGATAATAGTATGCTTCCAAAAAGTATGGTTCAAGTGTTGTCGCCTCTTGAAATGATTTCAAGGCCATATTCCACATCTTTTCGTTTAAATAGACTTTTCCTAATTCAAAATGAAAAAAAGCGTTGGTTGAATTCTTGCTAATTGCTTTTCGGTATTGATTAATAGCTGATTTCTTTTCCCCCAGACAAGCATAAAAACTGCCTGCAGAACGAAAAAGAAAAGGATTTTCTGGGTCAAGAGTAATCGCTCTTTGGAATTCTTTTAAAGCCAAGTCTTTCCATTTTTCTTTCGCTTCGGAGATATATTTTGTAGCATAGGAATCAGCTTGGTATTGATGGGGACGACTGTCTAAAGGATTAAACCAAGAAGCTTTTACCCAGTTTCCACTTTTTAAGTAACTCTCACTAATAAATTTTAATAAATTACCACAAAATAAAAAGAAAACTAAAAGTAAAATAAAAAACAACCTTTTTGGTTGGTTTTTAATTATTGCATTATTTGGGTTAATCAGCGTCTACAATCNNCCTTTTTCTACCTAAGGAAATGCTTCTACCAGTTTGACTAATAATTATCCCAAGAAAAAAGATAAAAGTCAAAGCGATTAGCGGTAGATGTAGATTAAAATCAACCAAACTTTGCAAAATTATACTCAAAGAAGCAAAAAAAATACCGGCTACCCACCAAGGGTTCTCCCCGGTAGAAAAAAATTCTTTTATTAACTTAATTGTTTGTTTGAAGAAAACGAAAGTCAACCAGAGAAAAATTAATAATCCAGGTAGACCTAATTCAGTGGCGAGTTGGAGGTATTCATTGAGGGCAAAACCCGGAAGCTTACCATAACGGGCAATTTCATTTTCCATCGGGAAATTGTAGCGATAGAAAATAGTCGCGTATGTGCCTAAACCCCAACCACTGAGTGGTTTTTCCCAAAGCATCTTTAAAGAACTTAACCAGATTTTTGTTCGCGTATAAGCATAAGGGTCATCAATTTTCAGTGAATGAACCACAGAACTCTCTGGTAACAGGATAAAGAGAAATAGAATAATACCCAAGAAAAAAAGAATTATTCTTGGCTTTTTATATTTTAAAAATAATAAACCAGTTATGATAAGTAATGAATTAAGGTAAGCTGAGCGTGAGTGAGTTTGATAAAGAGAAAAAAATAAAAATATGAGGAGAAAAAACGAAACTATTCTCTCCATTTTTTTTAAATTGGTAAACAAAATTAATCTACTTAAAACTAAACTTAAAGTAATGACTAAAAAACCAGCCAGAAAATTACGATTAGGCAAGTTGGCAGTAATGGGTTGTTTTCTAAAGAATTGAATTACAGTAAAGAAAGAGAAAACTATCCCGACAAAAATAATCAGTTTAATAATTTGTTTTTGTTTTATTTTTTCTGGATTTTCCAATAAGTATTCGTTGGTTTTAGCTGGTGAACTGAAATAATTAATTAAAAGATAGTAAAATAAAATATAAGCAATAATTTTTAAAATACTTAATAAACTATTATTTAGTGAAGTAGTAAATAATAAAGATAGGAAACTTAAAACAAGAAAAAGAAATATTGGCCAGTCCAAAGGACTGCGGTAAAAAGAAAATTTCTTTTTTTTCAATACTATCCAAAAAAAAGAAATAAAAATAAAAATTGATAGGAAAAATTCCGGAATTGTTCCTTTACCACCGGAGAAAAAAGAAATAAAAAGATACAACAAAATCAATCCATATCCCATTTTTAAAGACGATAATAACAACTGTTAACTGTAATACTGTAGTTAAAATAATAAGTGCAGGCAAAGTTTAAAACCTTTACCTGCACTCATTTTTTACTTTTCACCCTCACTGAACCGTAGTTTTACCAGCTGTGGACGGTGTCACCTTTGGTGTCGTTTCCATTGCAATACACATACACTACTGCAGTATCTCGGTCCGACTGACATGAATAACCCCATTTGGCTGCCGCCGATGAGTCACAAGTATGAGATGGGACATAAACTGACCCAGTAGTTTCGTCCTCCACACCGGGGGAAGTGCTGTCAGGATGACCGACTATTCCTTTGGTCGCGGGCACTGCATCAATAAAACCTTTACTAATTAGGGGAGCAAAAGAATCGGTTCCATTAGCTTGTGGATAGTATCCTTCCTGCTCACCATAATACATTGAAAGTGCCGAACGTAAGACACCAAGGTTACCTTTGGTTGCCCCTTCTTTAGCCCGTTTAATCATCGTGCCGAATCGAGGAATCGCAACTGCGGCTAAAATACCGATGATTGCAACAACTATCATAAGTTCAATTAAGGTAAAACCTTTTTCAGTTTTCCGTAACATCTTTTTTCACCTCCTTTTTTTATGGATTACTTGATTACAGCAACTTGGAAAACAATTATAGCAATAAAACATCTTATTTTCAAGCAACAAAATCTAAGATTACGGTGATAGTTACTTATCGCAGTCATCAGTACTCTACTTTAATCATAAATAACCGTCTTCCATTTACTGTAACCATTGTCGACCAAGATTCCTTGGAGATTTCTATTTACTTACTAATTGACTTATCTGAAGCATTGGCATAAACATTGCAATCACAATTGCACCAATGACAATTGCCATCATACACATTACTAACGGTTCAATTAAACTGGTTAAAGCTTCAACAGTTACATCTACTTCCTGGTCATAGAATTCAGCAATTTTTGTTAACATCGTATCAAGGTTGCCACTTTCTTCACCAATCGCAATCATCTGAGTGACCATCGGTGGGAACACTCCACTTCTTTTTAATGGTTCAGCAATTTTTTCACCTTCACGGATTGATTCTTTTGCTTGGAGAAGAGCTTGCTCAATAACTTTGTTACCACTGGTTTTAGCAACCGTATCCATCGCTTGTAGTATCGGCACACCGGATTTGACCAAAGTTCCAAGGGTACGACTACACCTTGCAATAGCAACTTTACGTAAAAGCATACCAAACATCGGTAATTTAAGAAATTTACTATCAAAAAAAATTTTTCCTTTTTCCGTTTTGTACCATTGTTTCAATCCAATAAAAATACCTACTGGAATGCCAATAATTAAAAAAATATACTTTTTTAACAAGTCGGAAAGGTCAATAAGAATTTTTGTTGGTAAAGGCAAATCCGCACCGAAACCTTCAAAAATTGTTTTAAAAGTTGGAATCACCGCAGTTAATAGGAAAATTGTTACACCAGCAGCAATGAGAGAAACTACGACCGGATAAGTCATCGCTCCTTTGACTTTACCACGTAATTTTTCCGTTGCTTCTAAATATGCAGATAACCGGTCAAGAACGGTATCCAAAATGCCACCAACCTCACCAGCTTGAATCATTGAAGAATAAAGTTCAGTAAATACTTCCGGTTGTCGTTTCATTGCTTCCGCAATCGGCACCCCGGCCTCAATATCCTCTCGTAGTTTTCCAATTACCTTTTGAAAAGAAACATTTTCTATCTGTTCACCAAGTATAGTTAATCCTTGAACAATCGGTACACCTGATGATACCATGGTAGACAATTGACGTGAAAAAAGTACTAAATCTTTTGATTTGACCTTTTTCTTGAAAAGTTCCAGTCTTTTAATAGATTCAGCAAGCGCAATACCTTTTTTTGCTTCATTGATTTCTAAAATTATTAAACGCCGAGCACGTAACTGTTCGACTGCCTTGCGTTGTCCATCAGCCTCAATTGTTCCTTGACTAATTGTGCCTTGAGATGTTCTTACACGATAAACAAATTCAGCCATTTTTCATCTTTAATGATTACAATGATAAAAGCACCAATTACGGTGATAAGTTTCCGTCACTAAAAATCACTGTAATCGCCTTTAATAATCGTCGGAATCAGACCGTTTGGTAAACTCCTTTTAGAGGTAATAAACGTTTCAAATCATCAGGGTCAAGACTAGATGAAATTGTTTCCTCATAAGAAATCAACCCTCGTGAGTAAAGGTCAAACAGAGACTGGTTCATTGTCTGCATACCATATTTCGCGCCGGTTTGCATCAAAGTGTATAATTGTTCAATTTTCTGTTCTCGAATAAGATTACGGGTTGCCGTTGTAATAACTAAGATTTCACTAGCTAATACACGGCCTTGACCGCCAATCCGTGGGAGAAGCATTTGTGAGAAGATTGCCTGTAAAACGAAAGAAAGTTGTACGCGGACCTGATTCTGTTGATGCGGTGGGAAAACATCAATCATTCGGTTCACTGATTGAGGAGCGTCAGGGGTATGTAAGGTAGCAAAAACAAGATGGCCAGTTTCGGCGATATTTAATGCTGCTTGTATTGTTTCTAAATCACGCATTTCACCGACAAGAATAATATCGGGGTCCTGACGAAGAACATATTTTAATGCGGTAGCAAAAGAATTTGTATCGTTACCTACTTCGCGTTGTTCAATGATACATTTTTTGTGATTATGTGTATATTCAATTGGGTCCTCAACAGTAATAATATGTCCATGACGATGTTCATTTAAATAATCAATCATGGAAGCAAGTGTTGTTGTTTTACCTGAACCGGTCGGACCAGTAACCAATACTAATCCTTTAGGTAATTTCATTACTTCATAAACTATCGGTGGAAGTCCTAATTCTTCAAAAGAAAATATTTTCGGAGGAATAGAACGTAATGCTGCACTGACTGCATTCCGTTGTCGGAAAACATTCATTCTTATTCTACCGATACCTTTTATCCCGAAAGCAAGGTCAAGTTCATTAGTAGTTTCAAATTTTTCCTTTTGTGCATCAGTCAGCAATGAATAAATTAACTTCTGACAATCATCAGTATTAAGTTTTTCATAATGGGTAGGAACAATTTCACCATCAATTCTAAGCATTGGGGGTAATCCAGGTGTAAGATGTAAATCTGATGCTTTCTTTTCTAACATTAGGACTAAAAGTTCATCAATATTCATTTTTTNNTTATTCGGTATCAGTTATCGTTACACGCATCATTTCTTCAATTGTAGTTATTCCGTTTAATACTTTTCTTAATGCTGCTTCCCGGAGATTCATCATTCCAGTTTTCCTTGCCGCTTGTTTAAGCAAATGAGTTGAAGCACGTTCTAAAATTAGTTCCCGAACTTCATCGTTGATTTCTATCAACTCATATATTCCTAATCTTCTCCGGTAACCGGTATTACTGCAATTGTCACAACCTTTGCCGCGGGAGAGATAAATTTCTTTCGCGTAATTAACTTGTTCAGGTTTAACTCCTAAGTTTGCCAAAAAATCAAATGGGACAGCATAAGTTTCTTTACACTCTTTACAGATAATTCGCACCAAACGTTGCGCAACTACCAAACTTACCGTTGAAGCAGTAAGAAAAGGTTCAATTCCCATATTATTCAACCTGGTTATTGCACCGGGAGCGTCGTTAGTATGTAAAGTAGAAAATACTAAATGTCCGGTTAAAGCAGCATTAATCGCAATTTCAGCAGTTTCGGTATCACGTATTTCACCAACCATAATTATGTTTGGGTCCTGACGAAGAAAGGAACGTAAACCAGCCGCAAAAGTTAAACCGATTTCCGGCCGTGCCTGTATTTGGTTAATTCCCTCAAGAACATATTCTACCGGGTCTTCAATGGTCATAATATTACGGTCCGGATAATTGAGAGTAGAAAGTGTTGAATAAAGAGTAGTAGATTTTCCTGAACCTGTGGGCCCGGTGATTAAAATTATACCGTGAGGAAGTGAAATATTTTTTTTATAAATAGATAATGCTTCCGGTTCAAAACCTAATTTAGTTAAATCTAAACATAATGCTGAAGAATCAAGAAGGCGGATTACTATTTTTTCACCGAACGCTGTTGGTAATACAGAAACACGCAAATCCACTTCTCTGCCAAGCGTTTTTATTTTAATTCGTCCGTCCTGTGGTAAACGGCGTTCAGCAATATCTAAATTGGACATAATTTTTATTCGTGAGGTGATTGCGTCTTGTAATTTTTTTGGCGGAGATGGTTGTTCATGAAGTACGCCGTCAAGACGATAGCGTACTCTTAAACTTTTTTCATAAGGTTCAATATGAATATCACTGGCTTTTGCTTTTACGGCTCCGGTTAACAAAAGGTTAACAATTTTTACTACCGGTACTTCTTCGGCAGCAGCTTCCAAACTGATTACTTCTTTCTTTTCTTCTGCAGTTTTGACTACTTCAATGGCACCTTCACCGGTACCTTTTTCAATTTCCTTAATTGCTTGTTCAATTGTCTCTTTAGTTCCATAGTATAATTCAATTGCATTTTTGATTTCTTTTTCTGGAGCGATGACTACTTTTATATCATAACCAGTGGTTAACCGTAAGTCATCAATAGCAAAAATATTGAATGGGTCAGACATTGCAATCGTCAAAATTTTTTCATTTTTAGCAATTGGGATAATAGTTTGGTAACGAGCAATACTTTCCGGGACAATTCTTACTATCTCCTCCGGAATTTTTCCATAATCGGCTAAAGAAACATACGAAACACCAGCCTGTTTTCCAAGAAAATAAAGTAAGACTTCTTCCGTAACAAAACCAAGTTGAATGAGGATACGCCCTAATTTTCCTCCAGTTTGCCTTTGCACTTCTAATGCTTGCTGTAGTTGTTCTCTACTAATTATTCCGAGGTCAACAAGGAGGTCTCCTAATCTTTTTTTTAATACTGATGTAACTCGTATCGCCATTTTTGCTGTTTATTTCCTTATTCTAAGGATAATACAATTTTCTTTTTCTGTCAACCCCGTAAAGATTTTCAATCTACGGGGTCAACCCTACTTTTTTAACTTCTTCTGGAGGAATTTTTCTACTTCTTCGGGTACAAATCCTTCTACTTTGCCACCAAGACGAGCAATTTCTTTAACTAAACTTGAGGAAAGATAAGTATAAGATTCATCAGGCATAAGAAAAACGGTTTCTGCCTCCGGGTAAAGTTGACGATTCATTGAAGCTATCTGAAACTCGTAATCGAAATCGCTAATCGCTCGTAAACCACGAATAATTACCTGTGCTTTCTTTCTTTTTAAGTAATCAACTAATAAACCTTTAAAATATTCTACTTTTACCCGTGGGTAATTAATCAATATTTTTTGGAGAAGTTTTACTCGGTCACCAGCAGGAAGAGTTGCTGGTTTAGAAGGATTATCGGTTACGGCAACAATTACTTGGTCAAAAAGTTTTGTTGCTCTTAGAATAACATCCAAATGTCCATTAGTTACTGGGTCAAATGCACCGGGATAAACCGCAATCCTTTGCTGATTGAAATTTGTTAACCCTTTCATTTTTTTAATTATAAAAAAAATATCTTCTTTTGTCAACCCCCGCACCTATTAGGTATGGTCAGTTTGGATTATTCCCAGCGATTAAATGAATTTACTTTTGGTCTGTGTTTACATTAAGAGTGTGGGCATTACGAAATGCATCTGGATTGACCAGAAAAAATCGCTGGATACCTAATCAGGTGCGGGGTCAAATTTTCTTATGTAATTTTTATTACTTTTTGAAGAAATTCAAAAAATAAAAAAAATTTAGAAAATATACTTGACAGTTTTTTATATAGGATGTATAATTTACAATACTTGGTGTTTCGTATACCATACGCTAATCAAAAGATACTATAAAAAGGAAATTAAAACTATGAAAAACAAAAACACGGTGGTTATTCCTTTCACTCTCGGTGCGGTATCCAAAAAAACAAGTGTGCCGAAAGGTACCCTGCGTTATTGGCAAGATAGACATAATCTTTTTAAACCTATTGCTCACGATGAACAAGGTAATCCTCTTTATTCTCCAGAAGTTGTAGAAAGGATAAAAAAAATTAAGTTATTTCGTAATTCTGGTCTTGAGATAGGTGCAGTGAAAAATAGACTTCGGATAATAGGAAATTCCAAGAGAAAAAAACGCTGGGTTGAAAAAGGGTAATGATTAAAACTATTATCTCAATCATTTCAATTCTTTTATTATTTTGTGAGAGTGGAAGTCCACAAAGAGAAAGTATTGGAATTGGTAAAAAAATTGCCGACCTTGAACTGAATAGGAGAGAAGAAGCAATTGGTGAAAAAATAAAAAACCGTATAGAAGAAACTCTCAATCGTTACTATTCAAGAGAAAGTTATATAGTCCAGGTATACGTATCTTTAGAAAAAATGCTTCCCACAGAACCTCCTAAGCTTAGTAAGAAAGTTAAAGTTGAAAAGGAAACATTTCTTCCTGGTTTACCTGCGTTGCCACTTGAAGAGTCATCACCTGAATTGAAAGATATCCTTGTTGACCAGTTGACTTTTTCACCTAACTTCAGAATATTATCTATTATTGTAAATATTCTCTTAGATGAAAGAAAATTTTCCACTGCTGATGTAGATTTTGTTAAAAAAGTTATCCCCACTTGTGTTGTTTTAGATGAAACGCGTGGGGATACTTTGAATGTTAAAGTTATGCCTTTCCCCCCATCAATTACTTCATTAATAGAAAAAAAAGTGAAAGAAGAAGTAGTTTCTTCAGAAAAAGAAATTTCTATTTTTGTTCGCTATTTTCCCTATTTACAAATTGGGTTGGGTATATTGGTTTTATTGCTTTTAGGAATAATGCTGATGGAAATCACAAGTTTAAAAAAGAGTAAAAAGGTACCCGAAGAAATATTACCTACGGGTGTTTATCTTAGACCTACGGGCACACCCCCTCTTCAAGCACCACCTGCACCAGTTGGGATACAGACTGAATTACCTAAATTAGTGACTGTTGAAGAAGGTAAAACTCTTTTTTATGAATTGAGGCAACTTATGGTAACTACTCTTGTAGGTAATCCGGAGATTGTATCAGAAATATTCCACCGTTGGGTTGAACAGGACAAAGAAAACGGCATAAAATCAGTTGCCAATTTTTTGAAAGCGACCGAACCCCGACTTATAGAATTACTTGCTCCTCGCTGGGAAGAAGAATTGAGAACAAAGGTTGAATCTGCTATGGGTCAAATAACTACTATTGAAAAAGACAGCGTAATAGAAACTTTTAAAAAATTTAGAGAAGAATTTCAAAAAGAACAAGAAATAACAACAACTAGTCAACATAAAGAAGATATATTTTATTTTTTAAAACAGTTGGAACCGCATCAAGTTCTTCATATTATTAAAGATGAACCCGTAGGAATAATTGCTATTGCCTTAGCGATGGCAAGACCTGATGTTTCTACATTAGTTATGAAAGAGTTACCGCAAGAAATATCCGCAAGAATTCCTGTGGAAATGGGTAAACTTAAAAAAATACCCTTAACTACTCTTTCAGAAATTGCTGATAGATTATCAAAAAAAGCACTACAGATTGAAAGTCTGAAGTATGTATCTACTGACGGTACTAAAGCGATAATTGATTTACTTGAACATTCTTCACCGGAAATGGAAAAACAAATCTTGGCTAATATTGTCCATCAAGATCTTAAACTTGCTGAAGAAATAAAAAAACAATATCTTACTTTTGATGATTTAACTCTCGTTATGGACAAACCTTTATCTGAAGTATTGAGAACTATTGATGCTGAGGTCATTGTCAAAATGTTAGTTGGTTCACCAGTTGAAATAAAAGAAAAAATTTTAGCCAATTTACCCAGTAGGATGAAAACTATTGTTACTGACGGTCTTTCTGCAATTAAAGAAGAAATTTCTTCTGAAGAAATACAGGAAGCACGAAAAGTGTTATTGGCGAAATTGCGCGATTTAGCAAAAAGTGGTAAGCTTGAGTTGACTAAAAAAATAATTTCATAGGAAGTGTCAACATAAAAATAAAAACTTAAAGGAAAAACACATGCTAAAAGAGAAGAAAATTAATAAATTGGTAATATTTCTTTTTTTGTTGACGGTTTTAACCAGTGCTCAATTCATTTATGCAGAAGGATTGGCTGAGCAAGAAGTAATTGACCTTTTAGATATTTCTTTAAGAAACTTAACTCAGGAGTTGAAAACTCTGAATCCAGAAATTAGGAAGGTTCTTTTCTATTCGTTAAAAGGAGACCGGAGAAACATTTCTCAGCCGCTTCTTCGGCAACTACAAGGTAAAATAGAATCCACCTTTGTCACTGCTGGACTTAAATTAGTTTATGCACCGGGATTTAAACCGATACAAATTGGTGTAAGTGAAGAGCGTGTTTCTTTAGTTTCCGGATTTAAAGACATTGATGAAATGAGAGAAACAGCGGCGAAACTAAAATTAGATGGTTTTATGGAAGGAGAACTATTTCTTGCCGAAAGAAGACTTCATTTGAATATAAGAATTTTTGATGCGGAGACAATGGCTATTGTTTGGAGTAAAGATTTCAGCAATATTCTTCCTACGCCACCACCTAAACCGCGTACAACTGGAATAGATATTGGTTTTGGAGGAGCAGGTCTAAGTTTGAGTAGAACTGTAGATTCACAAGACCTTTCTGTGCCTTCTTTTGTTTATTATTATACTGCTGACTTGAGGATTACTCAGACATCCGAATTGATTAAAAACTCAAGGTATATATTTGGTGGACAGATATTTTATCTTTCTGAAGGGGTGGAAAGCAAAAAGATTAGTTTGGTTTCTGGCAAGTTAGTTGGTGGTGGATTCGCTTTGCGTGGAGGTATTTATTTATCTTTGATTAAAGCACCAACTAAATCTAAGAATAGAAGTTGGTTAGCAACGGAACTTAGTCTAGGTAAAATATTCAGTCCGGGTGTTTCACAAACAGCTTTTTTTCTTGGTGTAGAGTGTGACATTACCGAGGATATGTCGTCTGCCTTTAGGGTTGCTTATGTTATCCCGAAAGAAATTACTGTAGAAACAAGTAAGAAAGTATCTGCAGGTGGAATTTATTATGAAATATCGTTACTGCGTTTCAATTTTAACCCTTAGTACTATTGTTTTTTTCTCGGTGAACTTTGTCAAAGATAGACGTATTTTTGCGGCAGAAGCTCCAGCAGTGAGTATTTCTACCCCGGTTACTCCCGGGATACGCGCAACAGAAAGTGAATTGAAATATTTTGCAATTCAAGAGGAAATTCGTCAAAAGTATGAAATACGTCTTGCTGAACAAGAAGAAAAAACAAGAAAACTAGAATTATTACTTACAGCGTTATCTAACCTTGTGGAACAAGCGATTGCAGAAAAAATGGAATTCGCCAAGAAAATAGAATCACTCTCTGAACAATTAGAAAAGTTGAGCCAGAGAAAAGATATTTCCCAACCTACACCTGTGGAGAGTGCCCCGGCAAAAAAAGTTGAAAAAACAAAAGTTACCCCGACAAAAAAAGTTGAAGAACCACTAAAAAAAGAAATTAGCGAAGGTACAACAAAACAGATGAAAATTGATGAAAAAAGTGGAAAATCTACTTCAGTAGACCAGTATGTTAAAGTCAGAGTAAAAGATGGAGACCAGGAAGTAGAAATGGTTCTGGACCCCACTTATACTGATATGGCATTTGAATTTCAAGGCAAGAAGCGTCCTACTGAGTTAAAGATAGAACCTGAAACAGTGGAAGAAGTACTCCCACCTACAAAAAGCGATATTCAGGTAAAAAAAAGTATTGAAAAAATAATGAAAAAAATTGACGAACTTAGTTACGATATAGCCGAATTGAAAAGTGAAAAAGGACCACTGCTAGCTGTTCCACCCAGTGAGAAGGGTGTCCCTGTTCCTCCAAGTGAACCCAAAAAAGCGGAATTGCCTGAATTACCTAAGGATGTTACTGAAGATGTCTTAGTAAGTATTCATCAAGCACAAAAACTATTTTACGCAGGGAAACATCAAGATGCACTGCGTGAAGTGCGAAAATCGCTTTCTAAAAAGGAAACTGCCTTAGGTTATGCATTATTAGGTTCTATTTACTTTACGATGGGTGACCTTGATTCGGCTCTGTCCTCCTGGGATGTTGCATTGGAAATAGACCCACTGATGACTGAAGTATCTGAAATATTAGAAAAATACAAAAGATAAATAAATGGGCACTTTTATTGGTATTCTCATCGGTTTAGGTTTGACTGTTTATTCAGTGTATGCAAGTTGGGAAATTGCGGCATCGACCAAACAAACGCTTACTCTTGCTGCAGCATTCATTAATATACCGGGTTTTCTATTAGTAATCGGTGGTGTGATTGCAGCGACCCTTGTATCTTTTCCTCTAAAGGATGTCACGGAAAGTTTTGTTTCTTTTTTCCGAGTATTTTTCCGAAAAGAACATAGTTTTATTAAGCGAATAAATGATATTGCTGAAACTTCAGCACTTTATACTAAAAATGGTATTTCGGCATTAGAAGAAAAAGTGAAAAATAGTGAGATGTCTTTTTATCGTGATGCGTTAGAAATGTTTGTCAATGGTTACAAAAAAGAAGAAATAGTAAAAGTTTGCGAAGATATGATAAACGCAAGATATGAACGTGAAGTTATTCAAGCAGATGTATTTAAAGTTATTGCACGAAGTGCCCCTGCTTTTGGTATGATTGGCACGGTTGTTGGTATGATTGGTATGTTTGGGAAACTTGCAGAAAAATTCCGTTTAGAAGCAACTATTGGTGAAGCGACTACCGCAGCGGGGTCTGATGCTGCTGGGTTACAATTTACCATATTTTTTCTAATGATGGTTGCTCTGACGACAACTTTTTATGGTTTGATTATTGCGAATTTGGTATTTGGTCCAATGGCAAACAAAATTGTCAATCGCAGTGATTCTACCAGAGCATACTTGTATATGACTCTTAAGGGGGTATTACTCATTTGTGATAAGAGGCACCCCCTATACATCAAAGATATTCTCATCGGGTATTTACCCCCAAAATACAGAAAAGAGTTATACAAAGAATTGGAAAAAGAAACATCGCCAGCACGAGTGCCTACACCAAAACCAGCTAAGAAATAACCATTCAACCTCAAATGGAAAACAATCTTGAGCGATTTTCAGAGTCTAATAAACTCAATAAAAAAGAAGATGAAGGTGAATTATGGATACTCTCATACGGTGACCTAGTCACGTTGTTAGCATGTTTTTTTGTCTTTCTTGTTGGTTTTTCTACCCTTGACTTAAGAGGTTTGTCTAAAACATTGTTCCCCATAGAAACACCCCCAGAAAAAATAAAACTTGCTTTAGACGAATTTATCAAGGCACGTAAAGAGTTGATTGGTAGTACAAGAACAGAAATACAAAAGGAGGGTGTAATGTTTGAAATATATAACGATGCTCTATTATTCCCGGCTGGTAGCGCACAACTTAAAGAAGGTGCAAAAATTTTATTAAAAGACCTATCAAAATTAATGCAGTCTAATCCATTCATTAAAGGGCAATCGGTAAGTATAGAAGGACATACTGATTGTGTGCCGATATCCGGTAAACTTGCGGCTATTTATCCTTCTAACTGGGAACTTTCCGCTGCACGTGCAGCGAGTGTGGCTAGATACCTTATTGAAGAATGTAATTTGGAAGATGACCGTTTTATGGTCTTAGGATTTTCCGACACAAAACCAAGATTAAATCCGGATAATCCCAATAAACCGATAAGTGAAAACCGAAGAGTAATTTTTAAGTTTAAGGATTATAAATTCAAAGCACCAAGTTGGAGGAAACTGGTTCCAAAAAGAACATATAAGACCATTCCTTTAGAGACACAGACGATGCTACCCACAACAACCAGTAACAACAAAAATACTGCACCGCAAACAAAACTTCTCTGGGCTGCAGCAGAAAAGTTAAGGCAGGAAGGAAAGTATACTGAGGCAAAAGTTTTATATTTGAAAATTCTTCAGGTAGTTCCGAATCATTCACCTTCAATAAGAAAACTTCAATTGATTGCAGAAAGTACAAAAAAGTAAAATATTTCCTTAATTATCTGCAAAGACAACACAGTTTCTTCCTATTTTCTTTGCCACATAAAGTCTCTTGTCAGCTAATTCCACTAAACTTTCAAGATTCTTTCCTTCATCTGGGTATGAACTAACTCCAATTGATACGGTTACTTTACCTAAAGGTTGTCTCTTACCACCTGGATAGTCAGTATTTTCAATATTTCTCCGCACATCTTCAATAATTGCGATTGACTTTTCTCTTGGTAAATCGTAAAAAGCAATAGCAAATTCTTCACCGCCATAACGTCCGTAGATGCTATTTTCTTCTCTTATTGTTAACCTCATAACTTCAGCAGTAATTTTAATTGCTTGATTACCGGCTTGATGTCCATTGTTATCGTTATAAACTTTAAAATAGTCAATATCAATAATCGCAAAAATTAGAGTATTTACTCCCGATTTCAATATTTCAGTAATTGTGCGCTGAACATATCCCGAGTTATAGAGATTAGTTAGAGGGTCAGTGATTGCATTTTCGTAAGTGCGTGCATTATGGATAGAAATAGCTACCACATTTGCTAATGCTTCAATAATTTTCAAATCCTGTGAGTTGAAGAAACCACTTCCGCTTCGTTTATTCAGAATTTCGATTACTCCTAAAAGCCTGTCTGCAAAAACTAACGGTACCGCAATCATTGATTTAGTTTTAAATCCGGTTTTCAGGTCAACCCATTTCAAATGTTGTGTAGTATTCCCCACATTGTTCACAATGACTGACTTTAATGTTTCCGCTACCTTGCCTGCTATTCCCTTACCTAAGGGGATTCTGACCTCTTTTAGTTCATTTGCTTTTTCTCCTAAAGCAACATCAAAATAAAGTTCTTTACTTAATTCATCATAAAGCAAAACTGATGCTGCTTCACAGTTTAAAATCTTCTTTGTATTTTCAAGTATCTTAGGTAATAGGTCTTTAAGATTTAATGTCGAAGAGAATTCTTTTGCTGAGTTAAATAGTAATGTTAAATACTTTTTGGGTAATTCAATAGTTCTTGTTCTCATTTTAGAGCAGACATATTTTTTGAATTAATGAATAATTCAATTTTAAGAAACTTCTTTCTTTTTGTCAACCGATGGGTAGTTAGTACACTTTTTATCTTCTAACCAATTTCTAAAAGTTGCATACCCTGTCCGTATTTCCGATAAACAACCGTGCGTAATTCACTCGCGGTGGGTTGCCAGAAATCTTTTTTCAAGAAGACTGATGCAAGTTTGTTTGTCTGTTGGAGTAATTGGTAATCTCTGAGTGGGTTGCCAATTTTGTATTCCGGTAGACCATGTTGGACAGTACCAAAGAATTCACCCGGTCCGCGCAGTTTTAAATCTTCTTCAGCAATCCGAAATCCATCAGTTGTAGAGAGCATAATCTCGCGCCGGCGACGGGCTTCTTCAGTTTTTGGTGCACCAAGTAAAATGCAGTATGATTTTTCTCCTCCTCTACCAATGCGTCCACGCAGTTGATGTAAGGTAGCTAAACCGAAACGGTCAGCATGTTCAATCACCATTATGGTGGCATTAGGGATGTCAATTCCTACCTCAATCACGGTGGTGGCAATTAAAATATGGTATTTTTTTTCACGGAAGACAGACATAATTTCTTCTTTTTCTTTACCCGGTAATTGTCCATGAATTAAACCTACTCGGTAGTGAAAAAAGATATCTTTTTTTAACCGTTCTGCTTCAGTAGTTGCTGCTTTCAGTTCAAGTTTATCGGATTCTTCAATTAGTGGATAAACAATGTATGCCTGACGACCATCTGCCACAGTGGATTTGACAAAATTATACGCCTCTGTTTCAGATAAATGTAAGGTCTCAATTTTTTGTCTTCCCGGTGGTAGTTCGTTAAGTAGAGAAACATCTAAGTCACCATATAAAGTCAGGGCTAAACTACGGGGAATTGGTGTTGCCGTAAGCACAAGGACATCCGGGTTTTCTCCCTTTTCGCGTATTTGTGCCCTTTGAATTACACCGAAACGATGTTGTTCATCAATGACAACTAATTTTAAATTCCTGAAAGTAACTTTTTTTTCAAGTAGTGCATGAGTACCAAGAAGAATAGAAATTTCGCCAGTTTTTAATTTTTCCAAAATATTTTTTCTTTCCTTTCTACTTGTTTTACTGGTTAATAAAGCAAAATTTATTGGTAGACCTCTTAAGAAATGTTTAAAGGTTAAATAATGTTGTTCGGCAAGTATTTCAGTAGGTGCAAGAAAGGCGGATTGGTAGTTATTTTCGGTAGCTAAAAGTATTGCCGATAAAGCTACCACTGTTTTACCTGAGCCGACATCACCTTGGAGCAGACGGTTCATTGGAGAAGAAGATTGTAAATCATAGAAAATCTCATTGATTACTTTTTTCTGTGTCTTGGTAAAATCAAACCCAAGATTTTTACGGAAAGGTGTAAGCAGGTTTCGTTTTATTTGATAAGTGTGATGTTTGAATGTTTTCTTAACTTTTTGCCGTTTTAACGCTAAGGCCAATTGAAAAAGAAAAAATTCTTCAAAAACAAGTCGGTGATACGCTTTTTGTTTTTCAGCAAAATTTTTTGGGAAATGAATTGCTTCTAAAGCATCTCGGTAGGAAAGAAGATTATGACGATTTTTTAAACTTTCAGGTAGAATGTCCTTAGTAAAAGAAAGATAACTATTTAATGCAGTTCTAACCAATTCACGGAAAAATTCTTCATTTACTCCTTCAGTTAAATGATATAAAGGAACGATTCTTCCCAAATGTAAATTTGACTCAGCCGGACTGCCATTCAAAACTTTGCAAATCTCAACACTTAGTTCTTTGTAATTTCCTGCTGTCGGCGGCAATACACTCCCATAAACAAGTATTTCCTTACCGCGCTGGATACTTTTTCTTAATTTACTGAATACATCATAATGAGGATTATCTCTTTTAAACCAAAGAGCATAAACTATACCCGTTTGGTCAGAAACAGCGACTTTAAATATTTTTAACCGTTTTTGAGTATGCAGAATATCTAATAATTCAACCCGTCCCCGAATGAGAACTTTTTCTCCAGGTTTTGCTTCCCCAATTAAGACAATTCGTGAACGGTCTTCCCAGTCACGAGGAAAATAAGTTATTAGGTCATTAGTTGTTTGAATCCCTAATCTTTTCAAAAGTTTAGCTCGTCTTGGTCCAACACCTTTAATAAATTGCACATCAGTATCTAAAAGATTCTTTGTTTGCATTTTTTCTTAAAGTATGCTATTATTACTACAATGTCAAATGTCAAAGCCCAAATAACAAATGAAATCCAAATCTGATAAATCCAAATGTCAAAATCCCAATTCCAAAATTTGACATTTGGATTTCCTTTGATATTTGAGCTTTGGAATTTGTTTTTTTTCGCATTAAAGGAGAAAAGATTATGTCTTTCAAATGTATTATCTGTGGTAAAAAACCAACTGCTGGCAAATCAGTAAGTCATTCCCATAAAGCAAGCCGTCGTTGGTTTCGCCCGAATTTGCAGAAGATGAAAATTTCTTTTAAGGGTAAGGTTTGTCATGCCTATGTTTGCACTTCTTGTCTGCGTTTAGGTAAAGTACAAAAAGTCATTTAGTGATGCGATTCAAACAGAATCCCACAATTGCAACTGATAAAGTCGCCTATAAGTATGACATTTCTCCAGTAATTCTTCATGTTTTCCTGAAGCAACAATCACACCCCGGTCAAGAACAATAATCTTATTTGCTTTTTTTATCGTTGAAAGACGGTGAGCAATAACTAAAGTTGTCCGGTTTTCCATCAGACGGTCTAATGCTTCGTAGACCAGTTTTTCCGTTTCCGGGTCAAGAGCAGAAGTTGCTTCATCAAGAATCAGAATTGGTGGGTTTTTTAGTACTGCCCGGGCAATGGCAATCCGTTGTCTCTCCCCCCCGGAGAGCATTATCCCCCGCTCTCCGATGATTGTATTATATCCTTGTGGAAGTGTAAGAATAAAATCGTGGACATTGGCAATTTTTGCCGCTTGGAAAATTTCGTTTTCAGTTGCTTCTGGTTTAGCGTAGGCAATATTGTTCCTTACGGTGTTGTTAAAAAGGATTACCTCCTGCATCACTATCCCGATTTGTTCTCTTAGAGATTTTAAATTTAGTTCACCAGTTTCATCCCCGTCAATATAAATTTTACCTTTTTGCGGAATATAGAATCTGGGAAGTAAATTTACTAAAGTAGTTTTTCCTGCCCCCGAAGGTCCAACTAAAGCGACAATTTCTCCTTGTTTGACGGTTAGATTGATATCTTGCAGTACATAATCTCTGCCATTATAGGCAAATCCCACATTTTGATAAAGAATTTCTTCTTTGAAAGGAGGTAAAATTTTTGCCTCTTTTGGTTCTAACACAGTAGGTTTTTCGTCAAGGAGAGAAAAAATACGTTCACTGGCGGCGAGTGCTTGTTGTAAAATAGGGTTAAAATTAGAGAAATTTCTAATTGGTTGGTAAGTGGAGAGAACTGCACCGAGAAAAGCAAAAAATGCACCTGGTTTCCAGAAACCCATAATTACATCATAACCACCATAAAGAAGGATAAAACTCGCCGCAATTGCTCCTAAGAATTCCATCACCGGACTGGACAACACTTCAACTCTAATGAAACGCACAATAATCTTGAAAAAACTATCATTTTCTTTACGGAAATGTTCAATTTCTTTTTCTTCTTGACCGAATGACTTTACTACACTTATCCCGAAGACCAATTCTTGAATCAAAGCGTAAAGGTCAGACATCTTTTCCTGTCCTAAACGGCTTATCTTGCGCATTTTTCGGGAAAATTCTCTTAAAGGATATAGAGAAAGAGGAAAGACAACCAAACTGATCAGCGCAAATTTCCAATGTAAGTAAAAAAGTAAACCGACCAAAAAAATTAGAGTTAAACTATCGCGCACCAAAGTTGCTGGAATATTAATTAAAGCCGTTTCTAAAAGTTTTACATCATTAGTCAAACGAGAAATAATTCTTCCGGTAGAACTCTTATCATAAAAATCAAAAGAAAGTGTCTGTAAATGGGTAAAAAGTTCATTACGGATATCTCGGGTAATTTTCTGAGCGATATAGTTCATCAAATAATTCTGAAAATAAACAAATAAACCCTTAAATAAATAAAGAATCGGAATAATAATTACTAACCGAATCAATAGGAGTGAGTTTTTAGCAATCAGAGCATTATCAACTACTGTCTTTAATAACCACATTGATGCGGTAGTTAGACCAGCGACACCCGCCATACAAACTAATGCCTGAATGAATTTTATCCGATAAGGATAAAAATA
The DNA here is from genome assembly GCA_002412545.1 of Elusimicrobia bacterium UBA5214. Taxonomy (GTDB): domain Bacteria; phylum Elusimicrobiota; class UBA5214; order UBA5214; family UBA5214; genus UBA5214. The sequence continues at coordinate 218,418 of DHVG01000001.1, forward strand.
TTTAATTAACCGTTTATACATTTCTTTATTTCTTCAGCGATAAGTTTAGCAACACCGGGTTGACCTGCCTCCTCGGCAGGACGAGAAGGACTGCCTAATTTTTTACGCAGGTCAATCAATTCTTGATGTATTTTCTGCCATTCTTGCGGATTATTCAACCAAGATTCAGCTTTTTCTACAATTTTTTCAGTTTTTATTTTATGCTGAATGAATTCGGGAAAAAGATTTTTGCCAGAAATTATATTCACCAATCCGATATAAGGAACTTTTACCAAACTGCGCGCAACAAGATAAAAAAACCAGGTCGTTTTGTAAATGATTATCGTCGGAATACCAAGCAGGGCATTTTCTAAAGTTGCTGTGCCGGAACAGGCAAAAGCAATCCTAAATTTTTTTCGTTCTTCATAATTTTCATCGTTGACTAAAGAAATATCAACCGGACTTGTTTTCACCATTTCTTGCAAATAATCAATCGGCATATTTTTTGTCCAAGGAAGAAAAAATCTACTCTCCGGAAATTTTTCTTTAATCATTTTAGCAAGGTTAAAAAGTAAAGGCAAATGTCGAGAAATGACTGATTTACGACTACCCGGGAGAAGACCGATGTGGCAGTTAATAGTTGATAGTTGATGGTTGATAGCAGGAACAATATCAAGTAAGGGGTGACCAAAGAAAACCGTATCTACCCCGGCATCTTGATAAATTTCTTCTTCAAAAGGTAAAATTACAATCATTTTATCAATACACCGGGCTAATTTTTTTACTCTCCCCGGACGGCTTGCCCAGACCTGTGGACTGATATAATAAATTACCGGGATATTCCGTTTTTTTGCTTCCCGGGCAAGATGAATATTGAACCCGTAGAAATCAATCGGAATTACACAATCCGGTCTTTCTGCATCAAGGAATTTCAGTACTACCTCTTGGAAAATTCTCCGGAAAAAGAAATAATTTTTTATACTGTCTCCTAATCCGAATACTGCTAACTCAACTAAATTGTAAAGAAATTGGTCAGAAACCGACGAGAGATGTAAACCACCCAAAGAAGAAATTTTTATTTCCGGTAAAATTTTTTTCAATTCCTTAACTAAATTTGCACCATGTAAATCCGCTGAAGTGTCACCAGCTACTAACAGAATTTTTTTCATTACACTGTTTTGATTTTCTTAAGGATTTCCAAACCAAGTTCTAAAGCGTCACGCCCATGTTCACCGGTGACTAAAGGTTTTTTCCCTTCCTGAACACATTCAATAAAATGACTTAATTCTTTTTCTAAAGGTTCATATTTTTCTAATTTCGGACTGATTACTTGAATATCTTTAAGGGACTTTACCACGGAGAATTTTTTTTGATAAATTTTGATTCGTTTTTCTTGATAATCTAAAGAAATATAAGAATCCGGTTGGAATATTCTTATCTTCCGAAAGGGGGCCAGGGAAATACGACTTGCCGAAAGGTCAGCAACACAACCGTTCTCAAATTTTATTCTTACATTAGCAATGTCCTCATGTTCGCTAAATACCGAAGTTCCCAAAGCATCTAATTCTCTTATTTTTGAGTCTACCAGAGATAATACGATATCTAAATCATGAATCATCAAATCAAGGACAACACCGATATGACTCACTCGCGGGTCGTAAGGACCAAGTCGTCTACTCTCAATATATTTTGGTTCGTGGATATACTTTCTTGCGGCGATGACTGCCGGATTAAATCTTTCAATATGTCCAATTTGGAGAATTACATTTTTTTCTTTTCCTAAATCAAGTATTTCTTCGGCATCTTCAAGATTGTCAGTAATTGGTTTTTCAATTAAACAATGAATTGAATAAGAAATAAAATCTTTACTTATCGGGTAATGTGTTGGTGTAGGTGTAGCAATGGTTACGGCATCAACTAAGCCCAAGATTTTTTGGTAATCTGTATAAGATAAAGTGTGATAAAGAGAGGCGATTTTTTTTGCGCGTTCGGGAAGAATATCAACTACCGCGGTTAGTTCTACATTAGTATTTTTTGAGAGGATACGAGCATGGTGTTGTCCTAATTTTCCTACACCAATGACTGCTACTTTAAGTTTCTTCATCCTTCGGTTCACTCAGGATGACCCTTCAGGGTGAACCCTGAATTTGTTGAAGGGTCATTAGATACACACAACCGATAAATTATTCTTTTCTGCTTCTTTTAGAAATTTTTCTTTCTCCAGAATAAGTGTTTTTTTTGCTTCACAAACTAAAACTCGTGCTTTTACTTTTTTTAAAATTTTTAGTGTCTTGAGACCAACTACCGGAGGGTCAAAACGCATTTCCTGTTTTGGTCTCGCAACTTTGACTACAATAAGACCATTGTTATTTATTCTACCCGCACGTTCAATACATTTATCTGTTCCTTCCATTGCCTCAACGGCAATTACCGCTTTATCTTTGACGACTACAGTTTGACCAATATCTAAACCGGCGAGCATTTTAGCGATTTTGTAGCCGAATTTGATATCTGCCCATTCTCTTTCAGTTGGTTCTAACTTAGTCAATGTCCCACCTGAAGCAAGAAAAGGTTTAAGAAAAACCGTCGGAGAGATAACTTCAATTCCTTTTCCCGCAAGAATCTTTGTTGCTGCTTTAATTAAGGTTGTTGCTTTTTTATCTTTTAGATTATTCCACAATTCTTTCGTTTTTTGGTCAAATTGCCAAGGGTTAAAGATATAACTATGTTTAATTGCACCTAACAGCACTACCTTTTTTACGTTTTCTTTTTGTAAAAAATGGGCAATTTCTTCCCAACGGTCTAATTCTGCCCAATGGATTGAGTCAACTACTTTGGTTAATCTCGGGTCAGTAATACCCTTGAAGCCAATGGCACTGATTTCACATTTATTCTTCACTTTCTGAGCAAAAAGGAGCGGCAATTTACCTTCCCCAGCAATTAAACCAATGAAATTTGTTGGTGAATTAGCCATTTATTTTTAGCGACAGAAACCACGGTTACTTGTTTTAAGAAAATCAACAAGATATTTTACTTCTCGGTTATTCAACTGTTGTTCTATTTTTTCTACCGCTTCTTTGAACATTAATTTTGAACGGAAAAGAATCCGATATGCTTTTTTTAAAGCGATAATTGTCTCTCGGCTATATCCCCGTCTGTGTAAACCAATTACGTTCAGTCCGTAAAGTTTCACCCGGTCACCACAAGCTTGCATGAATGGTGGCACATCTAAAGTAACCATCGCCCCGCCACCAAGCATTACTAATTTTCCAATCCGGACAAACTGATGTACGGCAACTAATCCGCCAAGTACTGCATAATCCCCAACTTGCACATGTCCACCTAAAGTAGCGTTATTTGCCATAATTACTTCGTCACCGATTACGCAATCATGAGCAATATGTGCGTAAGCCATCAAAAAACAGCGTTTACCAATTTTTGTTTCACCTTTCATTGCTGTTCCGCGGTTTATGGTTACATATTCACGAATAAGTGTTTCATCAGCGATTGTAAGACGTGTTTTTTCGTTACGATATTTCCAATCCTGCGGTGGTGTCCCCAGAATTGCACCCGTATAAATTTGACAATTTTCACCAATTTGTGTTTCACCTTCAATATGCACATAAGGACCAATCTTTGTCCCCCGTCCAATTTTTACATTCTCAGAAATTACCACATAGGGACCAATTTCTACATCCGGTCCAATTTGTGTTTCCGGATGAACAATTGCCGTTGGATGAATTTTCATCTCTTTCTTCCCGCACCTTTCAGACATCCAACGATTTTTTTAAGTTAGTTATGAATAAGTTAGAAAATATTAAAAGGTAAAAATCAGTATCTAAAAGCACGCAGAGGATAACTTTATCGTTGGGAAGAAACTAAAACTGACTATGTCTGAAAGGTGCGAGATCTCCTCCTTTATTTATTTACTAAGTAGAACATAAATTCTGCTTCCGCAACTAAGCGACCGTTAACATAAGCATTTCCTTTAACTTTGCCACCTTTTTCTCGTGCTCGTAGAACTTCAATTTGTAATTCTAAAAGGTCACCCGGATATACCGGTTGACGAAATTTTGCATCATTAATACTCATAAAGTAAGCAAGTTTTTCACTATGTTCAGGATGAGCAAGGAATAATACACAGGAAGTTTGTGCCATTGCTTCCACAACTAAGACACCAGGCATAATTGGTCTTCCCGGGAAATGTCCCTGGAAAAAGTCCTCTTTTCCGGTGAGGTGTTTGTATCCAACGGCTTTTATTCGGTTCGTAATTGTTACTTGGTCAAGAAAAAGAAAAGGATACCGATGGGGGATAACTTTTTTTATTTCTTCATGGTTTAAAGTTCGTCCTTCTACTTGGGGAAAGTCAATTTTTTTCGTCTGTAAAGTTTCAGTAAGTAATTTGGTAAAGGCAATATTGTGACTATGTCCACAACGAATAGCAATAATCTCCGCTTTCAGAGGCCCCCCGAGAAGATACAAATCACCAAGTAAATCAAGAATTTTATGACGCACAAATTCATCAGCAAAACGTAAACTTTTTTCTTTATTATGGATACGGTCCATACCAATTACTACCGCATTATCTAAACTTCCACCCTTTGCTAATCCTTTTTTCTTTAAAGATTCAATTTCATAGTCAAAACAGAAAGTTCTTGCGGAGGATAACTCTTTCTTAAAGGTCTCCGCGGTAATCAAAAAAGATGCATATTGGCTTTTTAACATTGGATGATGATAGTCAATAGTGCAGGAAATTCTCAAATTTTCACTTGGGAAAGCAATCAATTCAGTCTCATCTTGGACATAATGCAAAGGTTGAAGAAGAGTAAAATATTTTTTTTCTGCTTCTTGTTCAATAAGACCAGCTTTTTCCAAAATCTGCACGAAAGGTAATACTGAACCATCAGCAACCGGTGGTTCATTAGTATTAATTTCAATGATTAAATTATCGATTCCTAAACCATAAAAAGTTGCTAAAAGATGTTCCGTAGTGTGAATACGAACATCATCGTTACCGAGGGTAGTTCCCCGAATTACCCCAAGTACATTTTTGGAGTTCATTTCAATTATGGGTTTATCCGGTAAATCTACCCGGATAAATTTTATTCCCGAGTTTACCGGTGCAGGTTTAAAAACTACTGTGCTTAGACTACCTGTATGTAAAGAAATACCCGTATAAGAAATTTCTTTAGCGATAGTTTTTTGTCTTTCACTCATTTTTCTTTTTTTCTCCCTAAATCTTTTGACGAAGTTGGTCTCTTTCGCAGTTTACGAAAATATTGATATAGTTCAGGTAAGCGGTCAATCAATGCTTGAATTCTTAACATTTTACGGTGTTCTCTTGCTGGATAACCGGAAACTATTAATCCGTCAGCGATATTACCGATTACCCCTGCTTGGGCAGCTACTTTTACTCCTTGACCAATAGAGATGTGGTCAGCTACACCTGCCTGCCCGCCAAAAAATACATTATTTCCAATTTTTGTTGAACCAGCAATACCAACCTGCCCGGCAAGAACACAATTTTCGCCAATTTCTACATTATGTCCGATTTGTACTAAATTATCAATTTTTGTCCCTGAACCAATTTTTGTTTTACCAACTGTAGCACGGTCAATAGTACAGTTTGCACCGATTTCTACACTGTTGCCAATTTCTACTCTACCAATTTGTGGTATTTTTTCCTGTTTACCTTCAACACTTAAGAAACCAAACCCATCGCTACCAATGACTGTACCGGAATGAATAATTACATTATCACCGATATCCGTTTTTTCCCGGATACACACTCGTGAGTAAATTAGACAATTTTTACCAATTTTTGTTTCTTTACCGATATAACAAAGTGGATAGACAATTGTTCCTTTACCAATTTCTGTGTTATCTTCAATAACCGTATAAGCGCCAAGCGTAACTTCTTTGTCTAATTTTACATTTTTGCCAATTAATGCTGTGGGATGAATACCTTGGGGATGAATAACCAAAGCGGATTCTTCATTAACTAAATTTAAAACTTTGACAAAAGCAAGATAAGGATTTTTAACTTTGATTAAATTTTTTTCTGGGAGGACGATATTTTCAGAAACAATTACTGCCCCGGCTTTTGTCTTCTTTAATTGGGGTAAATACTTGATATCCGAAAGAAAGGAAATTTCTTCTTTTCTTGCCTCGGACAATCCAGATACACCCTTAATAAGAATATTCTCATTACCTTCTATTTTTCCTTGAACAAGTTTTGCTATTTCTTTTAATTTTAATTCCATATTAGAATATGTTTCCCATACTGAAATAAAATTGCCATTCCTTTTTTTCTTTATTCAAAGGATAACCCCAATCAAATCTTAGAGGAAAAACTGGACTTATCATTCTTATTCCAAAACCAATACCTGATTTCATCCAATTCTCGGGTGTGCCAATATGGAAATTTATATCATTTCTTTCTGCCCAAGTACCTCCGAGGTCATAAAAAATTGCTCCTTGCACTACGGTTCTTCCTCTTTCCATTGAAATTGGGAAACGATATTCGGCATTAAACACGGCCATATATTTTCCCCCTTCTTTAGCTCCAATTTCACCACCGTAAGCATATGCTCTCACCGTGTCCGCACCGCCAATAAAAAATCGTTCATATACCGGGACATCAGTTGAATTTATCCCTTCTACAAAAGCAACACGGGCGTTTAGAGCTAAAACAAATTTCCAAAATGTCGGCAAGAACCAGCTGGAAGAAAGAGTTGGCTTATAAAAATTTACATTCCCACCGAGTAAACTACCTGCTAACTGTATGGAGAAAGTATCCTTTGTCCCGTGTGCCGGGTCAAAAATATTATCCCGGCTATCATAATTTATACTGCTTGTAAGACTGGAAGTTACTTTCGTTTCTTCTTTGATTCCCGTAGGATTAGTTGGATATTTATATTCTTCTTTAATGTTGAAAATACCTATTTTTTCGTAAGCATAAGCAAAATTTAAACCTAAATAATCGGAGAGACGCGGACCCAATCTTAAACCGCCACCTTCACGCTTTTCTTCGTATGCTGATTCTTCAGTTCTATATTGTTTGGTGGTTAGAGTATTAAAAACATCTACTCCCAAAGACATTGGTTTTTGTAAAAACCAAGGGTCAGTGAAACTAACATCGTAATTTTGTTTCCGGGCACCAAATTCCCAGAGTAAATTTAACTGGTATGCCCGACCGAATAGATTCTTGTGTTGTACCTGTAAAGTACCAACTAAACGGTCAGTTGAAGAATAACCCGCACCGGCAGAAAGCATACCTGGTTTACCCTCACTAATCGTAAAAACTAAGTCCGCCAGATTGGGGCTTTTCACTTGTTGTACATCAACTTTGACATCATCAAGAAAACCTAAGTTATAAAGTCGTTCCAAACTGCGACGTACTTTATTCGCCAAAAGCGGTACACCTTCTTGGACTAATAATTCTCGCCGGAAAACATATTCTTTAGTGGAAGTATTACCTTCAATGTAAATACGTTCTATGTTTACTACTTCACCTTCATTGATTTGGAATTTTATTTTCAAGTTACCTTTTTCGCTGTCTTCAATCATTTCCGGTTCAATAGATGCATGCAAGTAACCTTTATCGCCATAGAGAGTTTGTAAATTGATTAAGGTTTCTTCATATTTTGCCTGTTCAAAATTTTTGCCCTTTTTTAAAGTAACTACTTTTTCTAATTCCTTTTCACTTAAGATTTTATTTCCCATAAATTCAAATTCTTGCACTTTAAATTTTGTTCCTTCATTTATTTGTAGAGTAATTTGCATTTCGGTGCGTGCGGGATTAAAAGTTATCATTGGTGCTTCGAGTTTCATCTTTAAATATCCGTGGTTTTTGTAAAAGGATTCTATTTCCTTCAAGTCGTTATCTAAATCTTCTTTCTGGTATACTTTTTTTGTTTTTGTCTTCATCAATTTGAATATTTTTTTTGGTGGGAAAGATTTTACTCCTTCAAATTTTATCTCCTGAATAACAATTTGATTCCCTTCGGTAATAAAAATATTAACCGTAACTTTATTTTCTATTTCAGCAGTTTCATAACCTTCTACCCGGCAATCAGCATAACCTTTATCTTTATATAAATCAACAATTTTAGCAATGTCTTCTTGCAATTTTTTCTGGTCAAAAAATTCCTTTTCTTTCAGAGAAAATTCACCTTTCAATTTGCGGTCAGAAAAATGTTTGTTCCCCCGAAAGACGATTTTTTTAATTTGTGGTTTTTCTTTAACATTGAAAATAAGTTTTACTCCTTTTTCTACTTCTACGGTTTCGGCATTAACTTCAAGAAAAAAACCAAGGGAAACAATATTTTCAATATCTTCTTTTAGTGCTTGTTCAGTTAAAAGGTCTCCTTTACTGAGTTTAATTTTTTCTCGGATTTCATTTTTTGAGACATAACGATTTCCTTGTATTTCAATACTTCTAATCTTTTTCAATTCCGCAAAGAGAGTAGTGGTAAAAAAAGTGGTCAAAAAAAAGAAAAAAAACATTCTTTTCATATTTTACTTTACTTTCCGTTGTATTTTAATAAAAATTTTGAAAAAACACAACATTGAAACAAATATTCTTATTCTTCCCAGCCGAAACGCCAGCGGGGTTCAAGATAAATTTTTCTTTCCGGTGCTGCACTACCCGAAGTAGTTTGTCCTTTTTCTAATTCGTAAGTTGCCCTCAGGAGCACATCCCCTTTCCAGTGGAAACGATAAGCGAGTTCAAGTTCATGTTTTAAATCAAGACGGTTGACCAAAGTATCTAATTTTACGCTGTAACCCAAAAGGACATTTTGTAAGACATATTTCTCAAATGTAACTTTACTGCCCTTAACTAACTCACGCCAATCGGTTGGTAGAGGAATCTTCTCCGGTGTCATTTCTTTGCCAGTTTCTCGTTCCATTTTTACGGTATCTACCAAGCCAGTGTAACCAAGAATATTTTTTATTAACGGTGTAGTCAAACTTGTATCTAACCAACGCAATATTTCACGCCGGAAAAGAACCATTTGTTCTTCCTGAGTAAGCGCCGATGTATCTACATTAGCAAAAACATATTTTAATGCTTTCTCTTGGGTTAATAAAGGATAATTTTTAGAATAAAATTTAGGTTGGGCTTCAACTAATTTACTACGGTCAATGACCATTACTACAGTATCCGGTGACATTTGTTTACTCTCCGGGTCTAAGACTGAAGTTTTTGTTTCCGCTACCCCTTCAAGATAACAGATATTAGCAATTACTTCAAAAATTGCTTTTTTTATTTCAAAATTATGGTTCAAATAACTAAGATTGCCCCGTAGTGTTTCAATCTTTCCGTTAACTTTTATTTTGTCTTTATCGGTGGTCAATTTCAAGAAACCATTGATATTTGTATCTACTAATTCGTTTTCATACCAGACATTATCTTTAGCTCTAATTTCCAAATTGAAATCAAGGAAGTTAAAGATTTTGTTCCAGGTTTCATCGGTTTCTTTATCTTTTGGGGGATAGGTAAAATGAGTATTGCTTAATTCAATAATACCATCTAATATTGGTTTGTGTTTTCCTTTGACCATACTGAGATTAACTTTTATTTCACCTTGGGATGGTGCATAAACTAAACGTTTAAAGACAGTAGAACGCGGAATGACTAAATTTTCCAAAACGATACTTATACCTTTGGCATTAGTTGATTTCAAAGAAAAAACATAATCTTTTATTTTGAAGTAAGGGAACTCATCCTGGGTAGAAAGAATTAACTCTACTTTTCCATCGGCTTCAATTTTTCCTTGTCCAATTTTAGCACTTGCCGAACGCAAGAAGATATCTTGTCCACTAAATTCCAATTCAGTATTTAATTCGCTAATTTTTTTTAATCCATACTTGGTCTCAATCTCACCGTTAGAAATAGATAAATTACCCTCAATTTGAGGAGAATCGGTGTTTCCTTTGATTATTATTTTACCGTTAATCTTTCCTTTTGATTCACTAATTTGGGGAGTTATATTCTTTAAAAAGGAAAGGTTTCCTTCTTCTAATGAAAGAGTAAGAATAAATGATTTCAGTCCAAATTTATCTTTTCCGGTTAGGGGAAGTTCACCAAACCCGCTGAGTGAATATTCCCCGGGAGAATAAACCTTCAAATTGTCAAGAAAAAAAGTATTTTTTTCTAAACGGAAACTGGTAGTAAAAGTAGTAAATGATAATTCATATATTTTACTTTTGTTTAAGTTAAATTCACCAGTGATTAAAGGTTGGTGATAAGAACCCTTAGCAAGTAATTTAAAATTTATTTCTCCTTGGCAAGGAATCTTCTGGTTGGTTAATTCAACTAAATCCGGGAGAGAGAACTTTTCACTATTTAGAGAAAAAGTGAAATTGTTTTCTTCAAACATTCCTTGAGCAGTAAGAATTGTTTTTCCTGCTTGAGTTAAATTTAAACTTTTCAAATAAACTTTAGGATATTGGGTAAAATCAATTTCACTAGTGAGATTTTGGAATTGTTTCTCAGCAGATAAAAAAGTCAATTTTCTATTTGTGTATTGAATGTAGAATTGCGCTGTTCGAAAATTATGTTGGTTAATCCAAAAATTATCAGTATTGACTTTTGCCTCAAGAATAAGTTCCTGAGCAGTTTTTATTTCACCATCTAAGTTTAATTTTCCAAATAGAATTAAATTTGCCAAATGCAAATTGCGTATTTCGGTAAGAAGAATAAATTTATCTTTTTCAATATATGAACCATCAAGAAAATAAATTTCACTTTCTTTAATCTTAGTCTGAAACGAATCAAATAAAATTCGTTCTTTTTCGTTATGTAGTTTGAGTTTTGTTTTTTCCAAGATAAGATTTTTGGAGAGAAGAAGTTTCTCACTTTCAATTAATCCAGTTAATTTCAGGTAATCACCTTTGAAAACTGAAAGAGGGTCATCTATGTTTAACTTACTTTTTATTTCACCAGAAAAAGGTTCTTGGAAAGAAAAAGATGTCTCTAACTTTAGAGGTGACCGAAATCCGTCATCTTGGATGGCAGAGCCTTTGAGTAAAAATTTTATCCCCTGCCAGTTTCCTTCTTGAATTTTAAATTTACCTTCTAATTTAGGTTGGGACAGTTTACCGGTTAAACTAAAAAACGCATCAAATTTACCATCAGGAGAATATTTATTTTTTCCACCGGAAGTAATTATTTTTTCTAATCTTTTCAAATCAATAGGTTTAATTTCAAGTGTTCCTTTGATTTCTTCTTTCCCTTGTGGAGAAAAACTCACTTCACTTTCTATTTGAGCAAAATCATCAATTGAAGAAAAAAAAGTTAGGTTCTTATTAGCATAATGAATTTTCCCTTGCGCCTTTTCTAAATTTATCTGATTGATTTGTATTGGTGAAATTGAAAAATCAGCATCAAGTTCCCCGGAAGAGAATTTATGTGTACCGGTAATGTCTAAAATTCCGTTAAGAAGAGTATTTGACCAAGAAAAATTTCTTGCTTCAGTATGAGAAACAAATTTAGAAATATTTAACTGCCGGTCAGTGCTGACTGACTGCCGGTCGGTGCTAACCGACTGCCAGTTAAGTTGGAATGAAAGATTACCTTCTTTTTGTTTAATAAAACACTTATTGAAATTGAAATATTCTTTTGTGTAAATAAAAGAACTTTCTACCTCATCCCAAAATAATTTTTTCCAGTACCCTTGGTTAATTTTGACATTCGTACTTAGGGTAGGTTTTTCTTTTGTTCCATCATATTCCAAGAAAGCGTAAAATTTACCCTGCAGTTCTTCTTCGGAATAATCAAGAAAAGTTGAAACCAAATTGAGGTTACTGGAAAGGTTACCTTTAAATAAAGGTTTATTATTCTGAAAAATAAGAGTCCCTTGAAATTCTGAAACACCACTTAAATGTTTTTTCCCCGGCACGACAACCGCAAGGAGTAGTTTCTCAATAGATATTTCTTCTGGTTTTCGTTTGGCATTTAATTGAAATTTATAAATTTGTTTTTTGTCTTTACTTCTAATTTGTAATTTGTCATTTCGGTAAATTATGTCCAGCTCAAACTTATCTAATTCAGGTAGATTTTTATTAATTGTGAGATGCTCAATTCTAATTTTACTTTTAATTTGAGGCAGATTAAATCCTTGTCTAAAATCCAGAGAAAGGTTACCGTTTACCTTTCCTTCGTTAAGGTCAAAGGCTAAGGAGTCAATATTTAGTGTTTTTGACCCGTAATTGATTTCAAATGATAAATTGCTTAATTTTACTTTTTGCCAATTTGAGGGAATCACCGCTAAAGAAGCACATTCCACTTTTCCGTTCAAGGAAGGACTTTCATAGGGAGGATATATTTCACCCTTCAGTTTTAAAAATGAATTACCATATTTTGCTTGACTAATGTTAAAAATACATTTTTCCTTATTAAAATTGATTTCCGCTGAAATCTCGTTCAAATTAAGAGGTAAATCAGTCAGTTCAATTTTAGTTTTTTCCAAAGAAACTTTTCCTCGGTAATCCCATTGTTTTGGATTTTGCCAATTATTACTCTGGACATCTACGGTAAAACTAACTGTTCCCTGGACCCGCCTGAGGCGGGTTGACCATTCAGAAAAAGTGAAAGGAAAACTTTTTCCCTCCATCTGGAAAAGAATGTTGTCTCTTTCGGTATAAACTCTACCGTTTAATTTCCATTCTTTGGAAGTGATTCCATCATTCCCCCAGAAATTAAAGATTATTTTCTTTTCACGGAATAAGAGAAAACCAGTAATATTAGTAATATTCAATCCGGGCAGTTTGTTGCTTACATCTTCGGTTTTTAAGAGAAAGTTTTTGAAGTGCACTTGGGGAATTGTGAAAATCGGAAGTAAATTCTTTTTTTCTATTGGTGTCTCACCAAATGAGAAACGGTTAGTAAGAAAGATTTCCCCTTGGTTAAAAGTAAGTTTTTTGATACTTTGGAATGGTTCTTTCCAGTGAACGAGCAGGTTAATAATATTGAAACGGAAAGAGATGGTTCTACTTTTTAAAAGAAATCTCTCAGTAGATAACAAATCATAATAAATAGTTACATTATCCAAATAGAAATTGGTGAAAAAATTTGTCCGCAATTTAGTAAAATTAATCCTTCTTCCAGTACTTTTTTCAATTGATGAAATGAAGTTTTTTACTGGTGGGAATAGTTCAGGTGAGATACCAATATAAGAAAAATATAAGAAAATACTTCCCGCAAGGGAAAAAAGTAAAATAAAAATGATAGATTTTTTAGCCAATTTTTGACCAACTTCACCCCGTTAGAAAATCCGCCATAAATATCAGGAAGGGTTTATGGGGTAGACCCCGTAGATTGAAAATCCTCGTAAAGAGGCGTGGCCTCCACGAGGCTTTACGGCTTTACGGGGTAGATGAAACTTCTTTAAGGGGTTTACCAGCAAAAGTTAACTTTTTTTCTTCCGGATTGAATTCTGCATATATTTTAGAAGGGGAGGCGAATTTTTTTGCTAAGATTTCTTCCGCTAAAGGGTCAGAAAGAAGACGCTGAATTGTTCTTTGTAAAGGTCGTGCGCCATAATGAGGGTCAAATCCTTTTTCTAAAAGGAAATCTTTCGCTGGTTCACTTAATTCAATTTCATATCCCTGTTCAGCAAGTCTATTTTTAAAACGGTTCAGTAGTAACTCTAAAATTTTGCGCATTTCTTCGCGGGAGAGCGGATGGAACACAACAATCTCATCAATCCGGTTCAAAAATTCGGGATTAAAAGTTTTTTTCACTTCATCCATCACTGTTTCTTTCATCGTCTGATAATCGCGTAAACTATCTTCCTGAACCAAAAATCCAAGAGCTTTACCTTTGGAAATTAAGCGTGCTCCAACATTGGAGGTCATAATGATTACCGTATTTTTAAAATTTACCTTATGTCCTAAACCATCAGTAAGAACACCGTTATCAAAAATTTGTAGAAGGATGTTAAATACTTCAGTATGTGCTTTCTCAATTTCATCAAGAAGAACTACGGAGTAAGGCTTACGTCTTACTGCTTCCGTAAGTTGTCCTCCTTCTTCATAGCCGACATACCCCGGTGGAGCACCGATTAAACGAGAGACAGAAAATTTTTCCATATATTCGGACATATCCACTCTGACTAATGAATCTTCGTTCCCAAAAAGAAATTCAGCTAATGTCCGGGCAAGTTCAGTTTTACCTACACCAGTTGGTCCAAGAAAAATGAAACTACCTATTGGTCGTTTTAAATCTTTTAGACCAGTTCTACTGCGTCTAATCGCTTGAGAAACAACTTTTATTGCTTCATCCTGTCCGATTACCCGTTTATGTAGTTCGTCCTCCATATGTAACAACTTTTCTGATTCTTTTTCGGTCAACCGTTGCACCGGTATACCGGTCCATTTGGAAACAATATTAGCAATATCTTCTTCAGTCACCGTAGGAATTAGATTATTTCTTTTTTCACGCCATTTTTTCTTTAACTCTTCTAAGTTTTTTCTTAATTCTTTTTCTTTATCTCTCAAACGTGCTGCTTTTTCATATTCTTGTTGAACAATTGCCGTTTCTTTTTCCTTCGTAACTTTGAGAATTTCTAATTCTTTATCTTTAAACTGTGAAGGAAGAATTGTTGATTGCAGACGCGCTCGTGAACCTGCCTCATCAATTAAATCAATTGCCTTATCCGGTAGGTAACGGTCAGAAATATAACGGTCAGATAACTCAGCCGCAGTTTTTAATGCCTCTTCACTGAATTTTACCCGGTGGTGTGTTTCGTATTTTTCCTGTATACCTTGAAGGATATTTGTTGTTTCCTCAACGGTTGGCGGGTCAACATTAATCGGTTGGAAACGACGTTCTAAAGCGGCATCATGTTCAATGTGTCGGCGATATTCATCTAAAGTTGTTGCACCAATACATTGTAATTCACCCCTTGCCAAAGCTGGTTTAAGCATATTTGAGGCATCAATTGCTCCCTCCGCAGCACCTGCACCAATTACCGTATGTAGTTCGTCAACAAAAAGGATGATTGTATTTTTGGCTCTTCTAATTTCGTCAATAATATTTTTTAGACGCTGTTCAAATTCACCACGATATTTTGTTCCGGCAACTACGGCCGCCAAATCTAAAGTAACTACTCTCCTATTGAGTAGAATTTCCGGTGCTTCACCGTGAGCAATTTTCTGAGCTAAACCTTCCACGATTGCTGTTTTGCCAACTCCGGGGTCACCAATGAGAACTGGATTATTTTTTGTTCTCCGAGAAAGAATTTGAATTAAACGTTCAATTTCATTTTCTCGTCCAATGATTGGGTCAAGTTTACCTTCTTTAGCCATTTGGGTAAGGTCGCGACCGAAATCATCAAGAGTGGGTGTACGGGAACGCGTTTTTCCCGGTGCCACTGTTGGGGGTCCATAGGTCGGTTGCATTTCACCAAGTAGATTGATTACTTCCTCACGAACTGTTTCCAATCGCACCCCTAAATTTTCCAACACCCTTGCGGATACACCTTCTTCTTGACGGATTAGCCCAAGAAGGATATGTTCAGTACCGACATAGTTATGTCCAAGATTTTGTGCTTCTTCAACTGCAAATTCTAACACTTTTTTTGCTTGCGGTGTGAAAGGTATTTCGCCTAAAAGAAGAATATTATCACCGGTGCCAACAATTTTTTCTACTTCGGCACGCAGACGGCGTAAATCAACCCCTAAATTCGCCAGGACTTGTGCCGCTACACCTTCACCTAAAGCGACTAATCCTAAAAGTAGATGCTCAGTACCGACATAATCATGATTTAATCTTTTTGCTTCCTCTTGAGCAATAAGAATTACTCTTTGTGCACGTTCAGTAAAACGATTAGACATTTTTGATTTACCCCCACTAAGTAGTATTTTTGTTTATCTTTTTTTGGTCAATTTTATTTTTTGTTGTTTTATTTAATTTTTGACGGATAAATTCTGCCCTAAGCACATCTCTCTGAGTTGAGGATAATTCTTTATTAGCAATTTCCTGCAAGTGTGCTGGTTGAGCAAGTAATAAAAGTTCATTTAGTATATTTATGTCCACCGGCAAATTTAAACCAAGATAGATACCTAAACGAATTTTTGATAAATGATTGATTGTTTCTTCGTAAGTAATTGTACGTGCATTGGCTAAAAGTCCGTAAGCACGGTAAATTGTGTCTTCAGTTTTAGTTTTAGTGATACTTTCAGTAAGAAGTTTTGTACGACTTTTCTTTTCGTAATCAATAATTTGTTTACCTACACGGCTAAGGTTATCAACAATTTCATTTTCTGTTTGTCCTAAGGTAGTAGCATTAGAAATCTGAAAAAAATCACCCAATACTTTTGTTCCCTCACCGTAAAACCCACGCGCAACTATACCAATTTTTGACAGATTTTGGAGCACATGTTCTATTTCTTCACTATGGACCAAGGCTGGTAAATGCATTAAACAAGATGTTCTTAAACCGGTACCCGTATTTGTCGGACAGGCAGTAAGAAAACCCCACTGTTGAGAAAAAGCAAAAGGTAGAAATTTTGCCAGTTCGTCGTCTAAAGAGTTTAAATTATCCCAAGCATTATTTAAAGCAAATCCCGGTTCTAATGACTGTAAACGTAGATGGTCTTCTTCATTAATCATCATACTAATTTTTTCTCCCGGACCAATCATTACTCCCCGGACGAAATTTGCTTGTGCATGTTCGTAGGAAATAAGATGGCGTTCCATCAAAAATTGGCGGTCAATTTTATCTAATCCGCCCGGTGCGGACAGATTAAGAAAAGTTGCTTCCGACATTGATGTTTTCTTAACCGTTTCTTCAACTAGATTTAATATTTCCTGTTGTATACTCCGATTTGCTCTTGCCGGAAAGGGTTTCCCGGAGATATTTCGTGCTAAACGTATTCTTGAGGAAAGCACGACCTCGCTTTCTGGACCTTCACCGGAGAGCCAAACAGTTTTATTTTTTGCCATTTCCTGTAACTGCATAGGAACTCCTTTTGCGTTTTCGCGTTATTGGGTTATAGCGTTTTTGCGTTAAAAGTAAGTTTACGGAGTCGGTCACGTATTTCTGCAGCCTGTTCGTACTTTTCGTTCTTGATTGCTTCTTTCAGTTCTTTCTGTAATGAAACAATTGTTTCTTTTATTCGTTTATCGTCTGTTGGTGTTTTTTCTTCTCCATTACTGACCATTGAGGTTAATTTCTTCCCGGTATGACACGGGAAACCATGAATACGTTTCAAGAGCGGAGCGAGTTGTTTATAAAAAGTTTGATAGCAGTCACTGCAACCAAGTCTGCCTGTCTCTCTAAAATCAGAATCGGTTAATCCACAGGTCGGACAACATATTGTTTTTACCACCTTGGGTTCGTTCTCAAAACCTAAACCAGTCAATCCGGCTAAAAGGTCAGCGAGAGAAAAATGTGGAAATCCTTCACTGACATCAATACCTTTCTTTTTTGCACAATCTTCACATAGATGCATCTTGATTACCTGATTATTGATAATTTCAGTAAGATGTATCGTTGCTTCGTTCTTGTGACAGACACTGCAATTCATCTTTTTTCCTTACGAATTAACACGAATTATTAGTGCGAATTCGCACGAATTTTTATTCGTGTGCATTCGTGTATATCGGTGTTCCACTGTTTCTCGTTAAATGGTGAAATTCTTCCCTTAACCGGCAGGTGGTTTTTCCCGGTTTACCTTCACCAATTATTCGTCCATCAATTTTTACTACCGGGATGATTTCCGCTGCCGTGCCGGTCAAAAAACATTCATCAGCGGTATAAAGTTCATATTGAGTAAAAACATTTTCTTCCACTTTAAAATTAAGTTTTTCTTTAGCTATTTTTATTACTACATTACGGGTAATTCCTTCAAGGACACCAATATGTGTAGGTGGAGTAAAAATTTCCTTATCCTTGATGATGAAAATATTATCCCCGGTACATTCAGCAACGAAACCATCCTTATTGAGCATAATTGCTTCCGGTGTACCCCGCAGACCAGCTTCAATCTTTGCTAAAATATTATTTAGATAGTTCAATGATTTTATCGCTGGATTAAGTGCTTCCGGCAAATTACGTTTTGTGGCAACAGTGACTACTTCTAACCCCTGTGTATAATATTCTTCCGGATAAAGAACAATTTTATCCGTGATAATGACAATACTCGGTTGTGGACATTTCTTTGGGTCAAGTCCTAAATCACCTTCTCCGCGAGTAACCACTAAACGAATATAAGCATCAGATAATTTGTTTTCTCTCAAAGTAGAAATTACCGCTTTCCTTAATTTTTCTTTGCTTAAAGGAATGATAAGCATAATCGCTTGCGCGGAATTGTAAAGACGGTCCAAATGTTCATCTAAACAGAATACTTTTCCGGCATAAGCACGAATACCTTCAAAAACACCGTCACCGTAAAGTAAGCCGTGGTCAAAGACCGAAATTTTTGCTTCTTCTTTCTCTACTAATTTACCATTAAGATAAATTTTCATTGAATTCTCCCTACCTCTTCGGTAGGTCACCGTTGAGGTGACCGTTAATTAAGATTAATATTCGTTCCGCACCTTTAGCAATTTCTTCATCGTGAGTAACAAAAAGTAACGAAGATTTCCGTTTTTTTACTTCTTCCCACAATATATATTTTACTTCTTCACCGGTCTCCCAGTCAAGATTACCCGTCGGTTCATCAGCTAAAATTATTTCCGGTTCATTGATTAAGGCACGGGCTAAAGCGACTCGTTGTGCTTCACCTAAAGAAAGTTCATTCGGACGATGATTTAAACGGTTCCTCAAACCTAATTCTACAAGTAAAGATTTTGCTTTTTCTATACTTACTTTCTTATTTTCACCACCGATTATTGCTGGTAAATCAACATTTTCATAAGCACTAAATTCCGGTAAAAGATGATGACACTGGAAAACAAAACCTATTTTTTTGTTCCTTAAATTGGCACGTTCCTCATCATTAAGAAGTGATACTCTTCTATTTCCAATATAAATTTCTCCCTCGCTTGGTTTATCAAGTAAACCCAAAAGATGTAATAAAGTTGTTTTCCCTGCACCACTCGGTCCAACAATTGCTAAAATTTCATTATTCCGAAGTTCTAAATTTACCTCCTTGAGAACCGGTAAGGTATACTCACCAATGATATAATTTTTAGATAAATTTTCTGCTTTTAAAACTGTTTTTTGGGTTGCGACTTTCTCTTTTTCTAAGGTTGTTATCATTTTTTGTAATACCTGATTACAACGATTTTTTATAGAGTCCGACTACATGGATTAATATCCCGATTACAGTGATAAGTCTTTAACTCATAACTCATAATTCATAACTCATACTTTGACTCATTCGTATCTCAATGCTTCTGCCGGGTTTATCCGTGAAGCCTTATATGATGGATAGAAAGTTGAAAGTAAACTAATCAACAATGCCGATACACAGATTAAAAAAATATCTAAAGGCATAATTTTTACCGGTATGTTTTGAATATAATAAACATCAGCCGGTAATTTAATAAATTGGTAACGGTCTAAAAGTTTAGAAATAACGATTCCTAAAATACTCCCGCTGAAAATGCCTAAAATACCGATACTTAGCCCTTCGTAGAGAAAAATGCGTAAGATATTCTTTTTCTTTGCACCGAGTGCCTGGAGGATAGCGATATCTTTAATTTTTTCCATGGTCATCAGCATTAAAGTAGAAAAAATATTAAACGCAGCAACTAAAATAATCAGAGTCAAAACAATAAACATCATTATTTTTTCTAATTTTAAAGCGGAAAAGAGATTCTTGTTCATACTTGTCCAGGGACGTGCCCAAACCGAAAAACCAAGTAGTTTTTCTATCTTATCTGCTAAACGATCTGCCTGATAAATATCTTTAATTTTCAACTGATAGCCGGTAATACCTTGTCCAAGATTAAATATTTCTTGTGCTTTTCTTAATGAAATGTAGGCTAAAGAATTGTCATATTCATACATTCCTGATTCAAAAATGCCTGCAACACGAATTTTTTCTATTTTTGGTAGAGTCATACCAGTAAAATTAGTTTCTTGTTGTAGAGAGAATAAAAATATTTCTTCACCAAGGGAAACACCTAAATTTTTTGCTAATTCTTTCCCGAGAATAATTCTCGGTTCCGAAGAGTTTAATGTAGTCAAATTTATTGTCGGATTCTGCCGGGTTAAATTAGTTACTCTTATTTCTTCCTCCGGAATAATTCCCTTAAGCACTGCACCTACCGATTTGTTTCTTGCACGGAGAAGTGTTTGTCCGTAGATAAAAGGTGAGCCAGCAATAACTTCTGGTAAATTCGTAACCTGATTAAGAATTTCCGGTGCAGGTTTGAAAACTTTCTCTCCATTCGGCAGAAGAAGAATATGTGCTTGAGTACCCAGTATTTTATCTCTAATTTCGTTCTGAAACCCGTTCATTATGGATAAAGTTACCACTAATGCGGCTACACCTAAAGTAATACCACTGATTCCAACTAAAGTAGTAAAAAGAGTAAAAATTTGTTTTCTTCGTGCCGATAAATAACGTTTAACAACTAAAATTTCCCAGTTCATCTTTTTCTCGCAAAAGTGCTAAACGCAAAATCACAAAATATTCGCAAAAACGCAAAAGGACTTTTTTGGCGCTTTGGCGGAAATTTAG
The DNA here is from genome assembly GCA_002412545.1 of Elusimicrobia bacterium UBA5214. GTDB lineage: Bacteria > Elusimicrobiota > UBA5214 > UBA5214 > UBA5214 > UBA5214. Next base: position 239,040 of record DHVG01000001.1, read on the forward strand.
CGGTTTAGCGTGTCAGGACGTAATAACGGAAAAGGTATCGTTTCCCGAATTGAAGAAGTATTAGTTAAAAGCATTACTAAACGGTCAATACCAATTCCTAAACCTGCTGCTGGTGGCATACCGTGTTCTAAAGCGGTAAGGAAATCCTCATCTAAAAGCATTGCTTCCTCATCACCTTTTGCTTTTGCTTTCGCTTGTTCCTCAAGCCGTTTACGCTGTTCTCTCGGGTCATTAAGTTCGGAGTAAGCATTAGCAATTTCTTCACCAGCAATAAAGAGTTCAAAACGTTCAACTATTTCTGAGTTATCTTTCTTACTTTTTGCTAACGGTGTCCACTTCTTTAGATAATCAGTAACAAAAATCGGTTCGCTTGAGGTGATTACCTCTAATTCAGGTAATATTTTCTGGTCAAAAATATAGTCAAAAATTTTATGTTCCGGGGTATCGGTTTTGAGTTCAATTCCTAAATCTTTAGCTAATTTTGCTAAGTTTATATCGGGTAAATCTTCTTTTATTCCGATATATTTTTTGAATAAGTCAGAAAGTTTAACCCGTTGAAAAGGTAGTTTGAGAGAAATCGTTTTATCTTGATACTCAAATTCTTCTTTACCAGTGATTTCTTTTGCTAAAAAACAAATCATTTCTTCACTGATTCTCATCATTTCTTCATAGTCAACATACGCTTGGTATACTTCCAACATCATAAATTCCGGATTATGTCGGGTAGAGATACCTTCATTACGGAAATTCTTGTTCAATTCGTATATTTTTTCATAACCAGCGACAAGTAAACGTTTAAGATGGAGTTCCGGAGCAATCCGTAAATATAAATCTACCCCCAAAGCATTATGGTAAGTGGAAAAAGGTTTTGCGGTTGCTCCCCCAGGTAAAACCTGCAACATTGGTGTTTCTACTTCTAAGAAACCTTTCTGGTCAAGATAATTGCGAATTAAACGAATAACCTTGCTCCGGGTTTCAACAATTTTATTTATTTCCGGGTTGACAATTATATCTAAATACCTTTGCCGATAACGGGTTTCTACATCTTTAAGTCCATGCCATTTTTCCGGTAAAGGACGTAATGACTTACTTAAAATTTGAAATTTTTCTACTAAAATGGTTAATTCACCAGTTTTTGTACGGAAAACTTGTCCTTCCACACCTAAAAAATCAGCTAAATCAATCGTTTTCAAAAAAAGGTCATAATTCTCTTTAGCGACAATATCCTCTCGTAAATAAACTTGTATTTTTCCTTTACTATCTTGAAGATGTAAAAAGGTTGACCGTCCCATTTCCCGTAAAGAAATAATCCGTCCGGCAAAAGAAACTTTCTTTTCACTTTTTTCTCCATTTTTTAAGAAACCAAATTCAGTAATCAGATTTTCACTGGAATGGGTTACCGTAAATTTTGTCGGATAAGGGTCAATCTTTTTTTCTTCTAAGATTTTTAATTTTTCTTTTCTCTGTTCTATAAGTTTTTCCATAAAAATCGCGCCAAATCGCCAAAATACTGCTAAATCGCTAAAAAGAATCTCCGCAAGACCGCCGGGAACTTCATTTTAGGATTTTTTGTGCAAGTGTTTAAGAACTTTTTCAAAATTCATTTTACTAAATTTTTCTCTCTATGTCAAACTAATGACTTTCGCTCCTCATTCGCCAATCTAAATAGGACTCAATAAACTGGTCAAGTTCACCGTCCATTACTGCGTTAATGTTGCCGGTTTCCATTCCGGTGCGATGGTCTTTAACCATCTGGTAAGGCATAAAGATATAAGAACGAATCTGACTACCCCAAGCAATTTCACCTTTCTCATCGTAATGTTTCTCTAAAGCGAGACGCTGTTTTTCCTTTTCTAACTCGGAGAGTTTTGCTTTTAGGACTTTTAAAGCGGTAATTTTATTTTTATATTGTGAACGTTCATTTTGGCATTGGACAACAATCCCCGTAGGGAGATGAGTTATTCTTACTGCCGAGTCAGTTTTCTGTAAATGTTGTCCCCCGTGTCCGGAAGCACGGAAGGTATCAATTCTTAAATCTTCATCCTTAATTTCAATTTTGATTGTATCTTCTATTTCCGGTAAGACATCGCAGGAAGCAAAAGAGGTATGTCTTCGTTTATTAACATCAAAAGGTGAAATGCGCACTAAACGATGGACACCGATTTCTGATTTCAAATAACCGTAAGCATATTCACCTTTGACTAAGAAAGTTACACTTTTTATTCCCGCTTCTTCACCCGGAGAAAGGTCAGTAATAATTGTCGGATATCCTTTCTTATCTGTCCAACGGAGATACATCCGGAGAAGCATCTCACACCAGTCACAAGCTTCCGTCCCACCAGCCCCGGCATGTAAAGTCACAATTGCATTGTCTCTATCTTCCGGTTGAGAAAGTTTAAGCCGAAAATCTAAATTATGGATATCTTTTTCTAAAGTTTTAACTTTTTCTTCAATCTCAGGGAGAAGAATTTTTTCTTCTTCTGGATGTCCACCTACGGCGGATTCGGCAAGTTCAAGAAGTGTTTCTAATTCTTCAGTTTCTTTTTTAAGTTGATACCAGGGATGGAGGACTTCTTTTAAATTGTTTAATTCCTGAAGGATTTTTTGTGCTTCCAGTGGGTTAGCCCAGAATTCTGGCTGGTGAGTTTTTTCTTCAAGTTGACGGATATATTTTTCTTTATTTTCAACTTCAAAGGCACCTCCGGAATTTATCTAATTTTTCTTTAAAAAGATTACTTTTTTCTTCCCATTCTTTTAACATCATTTTTTACCTCTTTTTTAATATACAATAAATTTGCCAAAAAAACAAGAGTTATTCCTAAACCTAACCAAACAAAAAGATCACCGTAAAGGGTATAAAAAGTCATCTTCTTTTGGGGATAAATTTGTTCGGAAAGATCAGCAGTGATAAATATTGGTGTTTGTTTGATTACTCTTCCATAAGGGTCAATAAATGCAGAAATACCGGTATTGGCAGAGCGAACTACATATCTGCGGTTTTCCACAGCACGGAAAATGTTCATTGTGAAATGTTGATAAGGAGCAGAAGTTTGTAAAAACCAAGCATCGTTGGTTAAATTAACAATAATTTCTGCACCGTTTTTGACAAAATTGCGTACTAAATGGGGAAAAATTGCTTCAAAACAGATGTTCACACCAAACTTGGTGAGTGGTGAGTGGCGAGTGGTAAGTGGTAAATTAAAAACCGTAAAGTCTTTGCCGGAAGAGAAGTCACCGAGTTCGTTAAGGACTTTAATATACTTGGAAAGAAAATCTTTTAAAGGGATAGTTTCGCCAAAAGGGACAGGATGGATTTTATCATATTCGGCAAGTAATTTTCCTTCTGGTGAGAAAAGAAATACTGAATTATAGAGTTTATCTTTTTTGTAATGGACTGAGCCGATAAGATGGTAACAATTACTCTGTTGAATAATCTTTTTTACCTGTTCATAAAGATGTCGTTCATAAAGAAGATATCCGGGAATAGCACTTTCGGGCCAGATTATCAAAGAGGGTGATTGGGTAATTCGGTGATTAGGTGATTGGGGATTAGGAATGGATAAGCGAGTAGTTTGTTTGATGAGATTTTCGTAAGTGTCCATAATTTCTTTTTCATATTCTTTTGACCATTTTTTGTATTGGTCAATGTTGCCTTGAAGTAAAACTACCATAAGTGGTGAGTGATTAGTGGTTAGTGGTGATTGGTGAGTGGTGTGTGGTGAAAGGACCAAAAACCCATAGACCAAACAAAATAAAAAAACAGTTAAAGTAGGTAAAACTATTCTTATTTTTTCTCGCCACTTCCCACTTCCCGCCTCCCACAACCTAAATAAGGTAGTGTTTACTAAAACAATAAGGAAGGATACACCGTAGACACCGGTAAATTCAGAAATTTGTATAACCGGTAAAAAATTCCATTGGGTATAGCCGAGTAAAGCCCAAGGGAAACCAGTAAAAAGATGACTGCGGAGATATTCTAAGGAAACCCAGAGAAAAGCAGAAAATAAGTTGATAGTTGGTAGTGGATAGTGGATAGTGAAAAGACGGAAACAAAGAGTAAAAAATCCAAAATAAAGAGCGAGATAGGCGGATAAAAGGATAAGACAAAGAATGCCAAGGAATAAAGATTCGCCAGCAGTGGTAATGGTAGTAACAATCCAATAGAGTAAACCTAAATATGCAAGAAAACCCGTCAAAAAACCTAAAATAAAAGCACTTTTAGGAGATGAATTTTCAATTGCTAAAAAAAGTGGAATTAAAGCAACCCAAGCAAGAGGGAAAAGGTTAAATTTAGGAAAACTTAGAATAAGCAGGAAAGTGGAAAGTAAAAGATAAACCCTGCCCTTTTGTTTAGAAAAGTTTTGTTTTTGGGGGATAACTTTTGTGAATTTGTCATATATCTTAAACAAAGGGGCGGGGCATTTCATTTGCTATTTTTTTCTGTCGGTTGTGGTGTTTCCTTCTTGGGAGGAAGTTCTTCCTTTTTTCGGGTTTCGTCTTCTTGGACATAACCACGCAAGAGCCAGTGTTTCTGAGCAGCGATGATCAGTTTTTTTACTTCTTCAACAGTTTTTTTTGCTTCTTCAATAGTTTCCTGGACTTTGGTCACTGTCGGTGGAGCTTGAGCCGCTGACTTTTCTAAATTTTGACTTGCCATTTCTAAGTTACCAAGAATTCTCTTTGTGGTGCTAAATACTTCTTCAGCATTTTTGTACATTTTTCTATCATCTTTGAGCAAGTAACCAATACTTCCTTTACCTTCATTTAGTTCAGTAGTAATCTCCCGAATGTTTTTCAGGACTATAGACAGTTCACCTTCCGGAGAGACTAATTTTTCCGTAATTTGAAAAATATTATCAGAAATTTTTTCTATATATTCCAGGGTCGGAGTAATTTTCTGGGCAATATCGGTTATTTCTACTGCCATATGCGCAGAGATTTTATCTTCATTTTCCAGAATTGGTGAATCAACTGCCCCGAGCGTAATATTAAGAAATTTTTCACCGGCTAGACCTTCGCGAGCTATACTTACAATTGAATTGTTTCTAATTTTTTCTTGGAATTTTTTTCTTATCTTCATAACTACTTCAACTTTATTTTCCGGAGTGAAATTTACCGAATCAACTGTACCTACTTCAATACCCGCAAGTTTAACGATTGTCCCGGGAGTTAGACCATAACCTTCATTAAGTATAGTCCGGATACGGTAGTCCTGTTCGAACATTCCTTTCTTTTTCCCAACAAAGAAAAAGGTTAAAAGAAGAAAAATTAAAGAAAAAAGAACAAAAAAAGTGATAATTTTTTCTAAAGTTTTAATCGAATAACGATGGATATAATGCATTTCTCTCTCCTCAAATAATTCTACTTTATTTTTGGTAAATGAGCAATAAGTTTATCTTTTACATCTTCTAAATGTTCAAATACTGATATTTTAGCCGATTCAATTATAGCTAAACGTTTGGCTAATCTTAACACCGTAGGAATATTATAAGTAGCCACTATAGAAGTGATACCATTTTCGTTAACTTTCTTGATTATCTCGGAAACTATTTCTCCACCTAAAGTATCAAGTTCAGCAGTAGGTTCATCGTAAAAAACAATTTCTGGTTCCATTATCAATGCCCGGGCAATACTGGCTCGTTTTTTAATGTTTGGCGTAAGTTCAGCTGGGAATTTGTTTTGGTATTCTACAATTTCCAGAAGGTTCATTTTTTCTTTCACTTTAGCGAGGATACTTTCTTCATCTAAGTTAGTGTGATAGCGTAAAGGTAAAGCAAGATTATCAATTATCCGCATATTACTCAGAAGTGCTGATTCTTGAAATACAAAACCAATCTGAGAACGTATTTTTTGTAATTCACTGCTGGGGATGTTGTTAAGGTCAATTCCTTTGAATTTTACTGTCCCATTTGACGGTTTAAGTAGACCAATACATAATTTGAGTAAATCGCTTTTATGTGAACCGCTGGGTGCAAAAATGACAAAAATTTCACCGGCATAAATTTGTAAACTAAACTCGGCAAATACTTTTTCTCCATCAAGAGTAAAATAAACATTTTCTAATTCTAATACTATTGGGGCACTCAGGTTATCCATAAGTCAAGACGGTAACCGTACCATTAAGAATAATAATGAAAATTATTGAATTAACGATTGCTCTCGTTGTCTGTTGTGGTATTTCCGTAGGTGATATTTTTACCGATAGCCCATGGTAGCAACTAATCAGCGAAATAATTAACCCGAAAGATAAACTCTTCAAGAGACAGATGAAAATATCTTTGAAACTTAAAGCCGAAATTAAGCTACTAAAAAGAGTATATAATGATGCTTTAAGAAGGAAGGCAGAAACAATAAATCCGCCAAGGATAGAAACAAAATTAAAATACAAAGTTAAACAAAACATCGCTACAATACATCCGATAATTCGTGGGAAAATAATTAGATGGAATGGATTGATACCCATCACTTCTAAGACATCAATTTCGTTGGAAATTCTCATTGTCCCGATTTCCGTAGCAATCGCTGAACCGGAACGGCTAATTACTAAAAATGCAGTCAGTAAAGGGCTCATTTCTCGGACAATTGCTAAAACCAGTATTTTACCGATTAAATTTACCGCTCCGACTTTTGACAACTGGGGTACAGCTTGGAGAATTACAATTACTCCTAAGGATAAGGCAATTACACTGACAATCAACAAAGCGTCAATACCGGTAAAAATAATTTGGTTTAAAGTAATTTTTCTTACTATTCTTCTGCCTTCTAAGGGAGCAAGAAAAAATATTTTTCCAGTTAAATATAACAGAAGAAAAAGGTCAGAAAGATATCTAAAAAATGAAAGTATTCTTTTGTCAATAGTTCGAGTTATCTTATTTATTATTTCCCACAGCATTTTTTATATTTTTTTCCACTACCACAAGGACAAGGGTCATTCCGACCAATCTTTTTCGGAAGATTAACCGATTCTTTTGAAGAACCAGAAGTAACCAACACCGGTTCTTTTTCTTTCCTTGGTGCACCGCTAATCACTGGAGTTGCTCTTCTTACTGGTTGAGGTACAATTTGCAGACGGAAAAGATACTCTAAAGTCTCTTCACGGATACGACGCATCATATTCTGAAATAGAGCATTCGATTCGCTTTTATATTCTATGAGAGGGTCCTTCTGTCCGTAAGCACGTAAACCGATTCCTTTCCGTAACTGGTCTAAGTCATATAGATGCTCCTTCCAGCAAGTATCAATTACCTGTAAAAGGACCATTCTTTCTAAATGACGGATTAAATCCTTGCCAAGTTGATTTTCACGCATTTCGTAAGCAGTGGAAAGATTTTTTTGTAAATACTCTACAAGATTTTCTTTCTTAAAAGTTAAAATTCTTTCTTTCTCTAAATTAAGTTCAATTCCGTAAACTCGCCGGAGCCAAATTTTTAGGTTATCTAAATCCCAATTTTCGGCATATTTATCGGTAGCATAGGTATCGGTTTTTTCCTCAATACTTTCGTCAAGCATATCTCTGATTCGTCCGGAGACATCTTCACCATCTAAAATTGCATTTCTTAAGGCGTAGATTGCCTCTCGTTGCATATTCATTACATTGTCATATTCAAGTAATTGCTTACGAATATCAAAATTTGTCGCTTCTACTCTTGCCTGTGCTTGTTCAATTGCTTTACTTATCCAGGGATGTTCAATTTGTTCCCCTTCCTGCATACCTAATTTTTCCATTAACGGTGCAATCCGGCCTGAACCAAAAAGACGCATCAGTTCATCTTCTAAAGAAAGATAAAATCGTGATGAACCGGGGTCACCCTGTCTTCCCGAGCGTCCGCGGAGTTGGTTATCAATTCGTCTCGCTTCGTGTCTTTCCGTACCAAGTATATGTAGTCCACCTAAAGAAACGACAAATTTCTGTTCTTCAAGGTCAGGAGGATTACCCCCAAGGATAATATCGGTTCCTCTTCCCGCCATATTCGTAGCAATAGTTACCATACTTTTCCGTCCGGCTTGAGCAATAATTTGTGCTTCCATTTCGTGGTATTTAGCATTAAGTACATTATGCGGAACACCTTTACGGCGCAGTGTAGCGGAAAGTTTTTCACTTTTTTCAATTGACCTTGTTCCGACTAATACCGGCTGTCCTTTTTTCCATAAATCTTCAATTTCATTAATTATTGCATTATCTTTTTCTTTCTCGGTTTTATAAATTGCATCAGGATAATCAAGACGAATCATTTGTTTATTTGGAGGCACTACCACCACGTCAAGTTTGTAAACACTGAAGAATTCTTCCGCTGAGGTTAATGCTGTGCCGGTCATCCCGGCAAGTTTTTTATAAAGACGGAAAAAATTTTGAAAAGTAATTGTAGCTAAAGTTTGGTTTTCTTCGGCAATCCTTAAATTTTCTTTCGCTTCAATTGCTTGGTGTAAACCTTCTGACCAACGTCTTCCGGGCATTAAACGTCCGGTGAATTCATCAACAATTACTACTTGACCATCTTTAACTACATAATCAACATCACGTTGGAAAAGTTTATGTGCCCGTAATGCCTGGGAGATATGGTGAACCCATTCCGATTGGATATTTTCATATAAATTTTTTACTCCGATTAATCTTTCACATTTAGCGATTCCCTGGTCAGTCAGAGTTACATTTTTTGCTTTTTCGTCAAGGACATAGTCATATCCTTTAGTTAAATCAATACCTTTATATTTAGCGTCAATTTCTTCGGCCTCGCTGATAAATTTACCTTTAAGTTGCGGTACAATACGGTTAATGATGTAATATTTATCGGTAGATTCTTCGGCTGGTCCGGAGATGATTAATGGTGTCCTCGCTTCATCAATTAAAATAAAATCTACTTCGTCAACAATTGCGTAGTTTAATTCGCGTAAAACACGGTCTTCTTTACGCACGACCATATTATCGCGTAAATAATCAAAACCAATTTCGTTATTCGTTACATAAGTAATGTCACACTGGTATGCTTCTTTCCGTGTTTCATTATCTAAGTCATGCTGGATATATCCCACTTTTAAACCAAGAAATTCAAAGATTGGACCCATCCAATAACGGTCACGTTTAGCTAAATAATCGTTCACCGTAACAATGTGTACACCTTTACCTTCTAAAGCATTAAGATAAGCCGATAAAGTAGCGACCAAAGTTTTACCTTCACCGGTTTTCATTTCGGCAATTTTGCCCTGATGCAGAACTATCCCACCCATCAGTTGCACATCAAAATGTCTTAACCCGATAGTGCGTTTGCCTACTTCCCGAACTACGGCGAAAGTTTCCGGGAGAAGGTCGTCAAGTGTTTCCCCCTTGTTTAAGCGTTCTTTAAATTCAACAGTTTTTGCGGCTAATTCTTTATCCGCAAGGGCAGAAATATCGGGTTCTAAAGAATTTATCTCTTCAGCAATTGGTTGCAAACGACGTAAATCGCGTTGATTTTTTGACCCTAAAATTAGACGCAAAATTAAGTTCAACATTTACCTAAATATTGATTACAGCGATTATTAAAGGCGATTACAGCGATTTTATCTATGTTGTTTATCACCATCATCGTTATTTTATCGTTGTAATCAAAGATTGTTGATTTTCCAACAATCTTATTGTACCAGATTTTTCCTAAAAAAACAAATCCCCCTCTTTTCTTGCTTGCCTCTGCGTCTCTCGACGCAAGTCGTGGCAGCGGGCGAAAGCAAGAAGGGGGGATTTGTTTTTTTCTGTCAATGCCTTTAAGGACTACTTGCAATATTACTTCGCTTTGACTACATTTGCTGCTTTTGGTCCCTTGTCTGAGTCAACTATATCAAATTCAACAGCATCACCTTCGCGTAGGGTCTTAAAACCGTCTCCCTTAATTGAAGAGAAATGGACAAACACATCACCTGAACCGTCATCTTTCGTAATGAAACCATAGCCTTTGCGGTCATTGAACCATTTTACTTTACCACGCACTTCTCAGTTTACTCCTCTGTTTTCCATTTTGCTACTCCCCGATGTTACATCGGGAAGCAAGTCGACCAGTTACAAAAAATCTAATAAATTTATATTGAGATAATCCGTCCCAGAATATAAGCGAAACTTAATATCAGTCCGATAATTAGATGCAACTGTATTGTTCCCGCCATCGCCGGGATAAGTCCTTGAACATCAGCGTAAGACCTTAATGCAGTTTTACCAGATTTAATCGCTATCGGAAGAGTGAGAAAAGTCAACAACGCTAAGTAAGGAACTGCTTTCAGTCCCAGAGCAAAAAGAACCGTTAGATAAATCAACAGCAAAAGTAAAACATATCCCCGTGAAGCTTTTTCCCTTCCTAAAAGAACAACAAGATGATTTTTCCCCGCGGTTTTATCCGGTTCATAATCGGGGAATTCGTTAATATAAAGTATCCCCCCAACCAGAAGTCCAACCGGTAAGGAAACAAGGAATGCTTCCCAGGATAAAGTTTTCGCTTGGACATAATATGCACCAAGGACGGATAAAGGTCCCAAACAAAGAGCAACGACTAATTCACCTAACCCGTGGTAATCAAGAAATAAGGGTGGTGCAGTATAAGAATAATTCAAAACAAAACCAATCAGGATAATATAAAGTAAAACCGGTCCAGTGCGATAAACCAAATAAATACCAATAACTAACGAAATTAAATAAGCAATAATTGCACCTCTGAGGAACGCCTTTGCCGGAAGTAACCCTTTTTGGATAATCTGTGAACCACCAGAGAACGGTGTAGGTTGGGGATTAATATTATCTGAAGGACGGTCAAAATAATCGTTAATTAGATTTACTGCTGCATTAAGACTGACATTAGCAATTAAGGCAAGAATAAATAAAAATAATGAAGAGAATTTACCCTGATAGAAAGCAACCGCTGTGCCTAAAATTACGGGTATTGCTGCGGCTTGAAAAAATGGTGCCCGTAATGCTCTAATCCATAAAATAAATCGGTTCATAAGCTTAACAAAACTTGTTTAAGTTTACAATTTCTTAAAAACTTTGTCAAGTGTTTCCAAAAAAATATTTATCTTTTCTTAAACCTTTTTTCTATCTTGAGCAACAGGGTTTTTTTCTTTAATCCTTGCGAATATCCGCCTAACGAACCATCCTTACGGATTACCCGATGACAGGGAATAATTACCGGGAAAGGGTTATTCTTTAATGCTTGTCCTACCGCACGGGCTGCTTTCGCTGAACCGACTTTTTTTGCTACCCAACTATAGGAGCGGACCTCACCTTTTGGGATTTGGGCGACTACTTTCCAAACTTTCTGGTAAAATTCAGGATATTTTTTTATTATTTCTTTTGTAAATAATTTTTTATTGCACAATTCTATCTAAATAAACAATTTTTTCTTTTGCGTTATAACCGAAGAGTTCGGCATATCTTCCCCAGGAAATAAGTGTCCTAAAAATTCGGTCCGGATTTTCAGTCGGTAAAAGTAAAATTAACTCGTCAATAATTACTTCCCGTGGAAGTTTCGTTTCTTTACTCTTTTTGAGCATATCAATAATAATCTTTGCTAAACCAAGATTTTGTAGTTGTTTATTCAAAATAATCTTGCGCTCATTAATATCACTACCAACAAACTTTTTACCTAAATCAGTAAAAATAATTTCGTGTTTCATACTGTCAATGAAATCAAGCAATTCTGCTGCTTTCACAATGAGAGCGATTCTTCCGAAATCTTTTCCTACCTCGCCAGCAAAATCAAAAATATCTAATCTCCCTTGATTATCGTTTAGTGCTTCCAAAAGTCCAATAATTTCGGTCACTTCCGCACGCGGGACGGCATCCACACGGAAAGGTAACTTGAGTAATTCGGCCTTGACTTCTACTGTTGGTTTCTCGGGGATAACCACACTGGTGATAATATCTTGGATTTTCTCTACCATTTCCATAAATAATCCCGAACGATAATCCCTCGGATAAGGAATGTTATTCTCAATAATTGTATGAATTTTTGCTGGCGGTGGGGTGAGGATTACAATCCGACTTGCCAAATAAACTACTTCCTCAATATTGTGACTGACTAAAAATATTGACTTCGGATTTTTTTCATGGGCTAACCAGAGATTAAGCACCTCGTCTCTTAAATGTATTGCGGTCAAGAGGTCAAGTTCACTAAATGGTTCATCCAGGCAAAGTAATTCAGTATCCGAAACCAAAGCACGAGCAATACCGACTCGTTGTTTCATCCCCCCGGATAATTCTCTTGGGTAGGCTTCTTCAAACCCGTCAAGACCAATTTTGTCAATTACTTTACTAATCATTTCTTTTTGCATATCAAGGTCAATACTTTTGCCTTCAAAACCGACCGCAATATTTTCTTGCACCGTCAACCAAGGGAAAAGAGCAAACTTTTGGAAAACAATACTTGCTTGAGGATTTATCCCACTTAAGAGTTGCCCGTAAGATAATACTTCTCCCTCGGTAGGTTTAATCAGACCGGCAAGAATTCTTAAAATTGTAGATTTTCCTGAACCGGAAGGACCAAGGAGAGACAAGACCTCACCGGTTTTTACCGGAAGATTAAAATTTTCTACAACTTTAAAGGATTGACCTGAAGGTTGAGGAAAATAATGAGAAATATTTTTTAATTCAGCAATAATGTTGTTATTTGAATTTCCAGCCATTAGTTATACCTACTTAGATAAGTGCATATTTTGTTCGGGCAATTGAATATAACCTTTTCCAAACGAGACGATTAAATAATACAACCATTAAAGCCATCACTAAAACACTACCAGAAAGGAGAGAAAAGTCCCCTTTGGATGTAGATAGAGTAATCAATGAACCTAATCCAGTTGCTGAAATCGTTCGTCCTTTAAAGTGGATATATTCCGCAACAATACTGGCATTCCATGCTCCGCCCATCGCAGTAACCCAACCGGTAACTAAATAAGGAAAAATCGTCGGAAGAATTACTCTTCTCCAGAATTTTGTTTTCTCTAAATGGTAAATTTTTCCTACTTCCACCAAATCGGTCGGAATAGTTGTTGCTCCGGCAATCGTATTAAACAAAATATACCATTGTGTTCCAAGCATCATTAAAATTACTGCACCAAATTGTAAACTGATTCCGAAATAATTCATTATTACTATTACCAGAGGAAAAAGCATTGGTGCCGGGAAAGAAGCTGCAATTTGTGTTACCGGTTGCAGTATTTTTGATAAACGAGGATTCATCCCAATGGCTACACCGGTCGGTATTGCCCAGATTGAACCGATAAATAGAGATAATAAAGTACGCAACAAGGTTAAAGAACCTCTTCCTAAGATAGTAGACCAATCGGCAAAAGAAACTTTGCTTAAAAGTGAAAACAAATGAATTATTCCATCAAGAATAAAAAATGTAACCAAAATAAGTAAAGTCCAACGGAAAATCTTACTCAAAGAAGTAACTTTTCTCTGGTTTACTTTCCTCTGGGAAAGTATTTCTTTTATCTTAAGCAAAACCTTCTTATTTAGATAATCTACAAGTAAACTAATAATTTTTGATTCTTGAAATAAATCAAGAATAAACGAGTTAGAAATTACTGCTGACTTTGTCTCTTCAAATTTAAACTTCTGTGACCAGACGACTAATGGACGCCAGAGTAAACGGTCAACACCGATAATCATCAGAATCATTGTTAAAATTGCATAAAACATCGCCTGGATATTACCTTGTTCAATGGCTACACTCATATAAGAACCAATACCGGGCAGACGAAAATCTTTATTCCCGAGAACGAATGCTTCACAGATAGTCAAAAAAAACCAACCACCAGCCATTGACATCATACTATTCCAAATCAGACCAATTGATGCATAAGGTAGTTCCAGTCGCAATAATTTTTCTAACCGTCCAAATTTCCATACTTTAACTGTATCAATAAGGTCCTGAGGAATTGATTTTAAAGAAGAATAAAAACTAAAAGTCATATTCCAGACCTGCCCACTGAAAATCATCAAAATACAAGCTAATTCTAATCCAATATTCCAATGCGGGAAAATTGAAATAAAGGAGATAACTAACCCGGGTAAAAAACCAAGCACTGGAATACTTTGTAAAATATCTAATATTGGAATCATTATTTTTTCCGCCTTTTTGTTATGAGCAGCGACATAGCCATAAATAATCGTAAAAATTAAAGAAAGAAAATATGCCACAAATCCTCGGGATAAAGAAAACAAGGTATATTTCGGTAATGACCATGGACTTAAACTTATCTCAACTAATGGTTGAACCGGTGCCCCCCATCTTTGTGCAATTTTAAGTAATGCCCAAAAAGCACCGAAAATAAAAATAAAAATAATTAAATCGGCTAAAAAAAAAGTTTTCTCTAATTTAACCTGTGATTTGATTAAACTCATAAACAACTATTTTAATAAACCTTAAGGAAAAAGTCAAAAATTTTGTTATTTTAAATCAGGCAGGAATGAATTGTAGCCGAGCCTTAAGGCTCGGCTGAATTATTGAACATTAACAACCGTCCCTAATTCTAAAATTGACACGGTTACCGAAGTCAATAACAAAAGGTAACTTCCAATTTCAGTCGGTGACAAAATGTCACCACCTCACTTCCTTCTTCTCTTAATCTTTGAGCAAGTTTATTCCAATATTTTCTAGCCGTATAATCATCAACTTGGTCGGTTAATACTCGCACTACATCCACAACCGAAAACCACCATTCATTGTTAAATAGTGATCTTCTGATTCTTTTGCCTTTGAATAATACAATTTTAGTTGTTTCCATAATTTACTCCTATCAAATTTAAGATTTAATCAGTTTGTAATCCAAATTTCAAGGCATTGGGGAGCCGATTTCTCACCCGATAAATTTGAAAATTGGCACGGTTACCAAAGTCAATATGTCACCCTGAACATAAGTGAAGGGTCTCACATTTCTGACCCCATTCCCCTCAAGTTGTGTCTTATTCTTTTAATAATCAATATTAAAAAACTTTTTTAAATTTTGTCTTGCAGTTTCACTTCCTAAATCTGCCGCTTTTTGCCAGTCACTAATGCTTAATTTATTTAATCCTTTTTTATAATAAGCGACTCCACGATTATAGTAGGCATCTTCATGTTGTGGATATAAATCTATAGCTTTATTGTAATCTTTTATTGCTTCATCATATAACTCTTTATCTATATAAATAGAAGCACGGTCATTATAAACAAAACGAAGTACCCACTCACTAGCTTCAAAAACTTCATCTTCTGGAAATAAAACTAAGACTGCAGTAGTAATATCAAAATTACCTGTCGTAATTTTCGCTCTTTCAGTCCCGGAAGATGATAATACCCAGAAGTATGTTGTAATTTCCGATAATCCGAAGTAATTGTAATTTGGGATTGAAGCTAATTGAATCGCTTCCGTATAATCTTGTATTGCTTTGTCATATAATCCTAATTTTCTATAAATGCCCCCGCGAATTCGATGTGCATTTGCATTTCTAGGTTTTAGTTCAATCCATTTTGTATAGTCGCTTATTGCCATGTAATTCAATTCCTTATTGGCATAAGCATCACCGCGGTTCTCATAGGCATATGCATATTCGGGATTTACTTTTATTGCCTTTGTATAGTCTTCTATTGCTTCGTCATCCAATTTTTTATAATAATGATAAATAAACCCACGGGCAATGTATGCCTTTGCATATTTTGAGTCCAATTCGATTGCTTTTGTAAAATATTCTATTGCTTTATCAAAAAGATGTAAATAATATACTTCTTCACCTTTAATAAACCATTGGTATGCGGTTAGGTTTTCGGTCGGATTAACTTTTATTTCTTCTTTTTCTTTTTCACCCAAAACAATTTTCAAACTATCCAATAAATTAAACGCAATTTCATCTTGAAGTTTAAAAATATCGGATATATTACCAGTTATTTCTGCTGTGTCAATTACTTCCCGGGTTTCCACATCCACAAATCTTGCCGTAACTCTTAGTTTATCTCCCATAACCTGAAAAGAACCAAAAACTAACACATCGGCGCCATACATTTTGCCTATTTCAACTGCGGTTTTTTCATCAACGGCACCTGAATACTGAAACTTTATCTCTTCTAATATTTTTGACAGATATTCTCTTTCAAGTACGGTTATTTCGCTGACTTTAACTATTTTTGTAGTTAAGGTTTCTGAAAATCCCGCACCTATCCAGTTTTTTTCTTTATCTTCGGTTATATTTTGAAAAGGGATTACTGCAATATTTTTTGTCTGATTAGACCCCTTCGGGGATAATACGGGGCAAGTAACAAACAAGATAATAATGGCTAGAAATATTTTTTTCATTAAAATTCCTCCAAGGAAAACGGTGTCGGATTTAAAATTTTCAATCTTTTGTATCTTTGCCAGACTTGATTTCTTAATTTATTTCAACGATATAAATATAAAAACTATTTTATAAATCTAATCGCTACAAACCACCGCTTTCAGCGGGGTCTCCGAAATACAAAAACCGACTTGGTGAGTTACATCATATTCTCCGGATTAATCCGCTTTTCCAAACACCTCGTTCAGTCCATCAATGGTTTTTTGCATATCAAAGGATTTCTGGGCTTCAATTGTCAATACAGGAAACAGTAATATAATAATCTTTCTCAAGAAGCCTTAAAGGGAATCCTGTCTGTGCAGATGCTCTTTCAAGAATCTTAAGAAATTCCTCTTTATCGTTATGAAGCATTTTCAATTAACATCCATTTTTTATTAACCTTGCCTTTCCTTGATTTTGAAGGATAAAGGTTAATCAATGATGTTTTTTTAACCGCCTTCAGCAAAGGCACGAGCTCTTTATCAGGCACCCCTGCACTTTCAAGCACAAAGCCGATTCTCTTTGCTGTTGCGACATCAGGAAACCTCAGAGCATATCTTTTAAGCTTTCCTGCATCTATTTTCCTATTTTTTATCTGTTCTTTTAATATCTCAAATGCTTTTTTCATGCCTCCGATGGGGTCAGGAAAATAAACCAGGTCAACAAGAGTTCTCTCCCGGTCACTCACTATCACCCCGGTATCCTTGATTCTGATTTTTTTAAGACCATACATCCTTTTCTGGGAAATCTTAACCATTTTAAAACGCATGCTGCCGATTACCTTTTCCCTCTGCAAAGAGGTATTTAGTATGTACATCACCTGAAAAATTTGGTCAGTAAAGCCATAGTAGTTATACATAGGTGAATAACCGATGTAATAATTGTCTTTGGGAAAGAAAACTGAAGGAATAAGAAATTCATTGATATTGCTTCCGGCAGGTCCTGCCTCAAGAGGCGAATAAAGATAAACACCCTTCTTTATCTTTTTCAGGATGCCCTGCCTGTTGAGCCTGAAAAGTATTTTTTCCCTTGCCTTCTTAGGAAATCTAAAGTATCTGCCAAACTGCTCCAGGGTTACTATCGAAACCTTTTCGTAGGCAAGTCTTGCAATGACTTTTTTTTCCCTGGGACTTAAATATTGCATTGTATTATTTTTTACCATTTTTCCATCTCTCGGAAATATTGTAAATTTCTATACAATATGATTTTACATCTTTTTAGGCTTTTGTCAAGTCAAAAATGCTTGAATGCTCGCACAGTAAGAATCATTCCGCATTACTGTAACTAGTGTAGTGCGTCAAACAGATCTTTACATTTGGTTGTCATTGCGAGGTCTCTTTTAAGAGACCGTGGCAATCCCATTATGAGATTGCTTCACTTCGTTCGCAATGACATTTCAGTGTAATCATTAGCCGGGAGTGACTTTTGCGATAGGCTGAAATTTATCTTTTTTGCGCAGGAGTTTGTGGTAGGAAATAGCGAAGCGGTGGGCTTCGTCACGAATCCGCTGGAGTAGTTGTAAAGCCGGTGAATTTGCCGGTAAATTAAGAGGTTTACTTTTTTTCGGCAATCCCTCCTTCACTAAAGCTTCCTCTTTCGCCAAGGCTTTAGAGGACAAGTCGGAGGGCAGGTAGATTTCTTCTTTTTCTTTAGCTAAAGCGATTATAGGTAGTGTAAGGTGTAAGGTGTTAAGTGTTTCCACTGCGGTAGATAGATGTCCTTTACCACCGTCAATGAGAATAAGGTCGGGAAATTTCTCCCCCGCTTCCAGAATTCTTTTGTATCGCCGGGAAAGAACTTCGCTAATCATTTTATAATCGTCAATTTTATTTACTGTCTTTATTTTATATCTCCGGTATAAGTTTTTGTTCGGTTCACCTTTTTCAAAAACAACTAAAGAACCTACTGCCTGTTTACCGGAAATATTGGAAATATCAAACGCTTCAATATGTAAAGGTACATTGGGTAAGGAGAACAACTTTTTCAGTTCGCTTAAACCTTGAGTAATTTTGATTTTTTTCGGTAAATCTGTTTCTCGGACTTCTTTAAAATCAATCCGCTCGGGAATATTTTGGATTGCGGAAATCGTATCGCGGATTTTTCTTGCTTCTTCAAAATCAAGTTTTTTTGAATATTGCTGCATTTGTTTTTCTAAATGCTTAAGTAATTCTTGATGGTTCCCTTCTAAAAAAAGAATAACTTGGTTAACTATTTCCCGATATTTTTTTTGACTAATTTCACCAAGACAGGGTGCGGGACATTGTTTTATATGATAATAAAGGCAGGAACGCACTTTTTTTTCCGGTATCGGTGTATCTTTAGAAAGCGGGTATTTACAGAGACGGAGTGGGAACACCCGCTGTAACCAGCGTAAAGTCCTGCGGGTTTGTCCGACTTCAGTGTAAGGTCCGAAATAACGGGCATTTTTTACTCTCCCTTCCCGTTTTCTTGCCAGGAATAAACGCGGAAACTCTTCACCCAAAGTGAGCATTAAATGCGGGTAGGATTTATCGTCCCGCCAGAGGATATTGTATTTCGGCTGGTATCTTCTAATCAGTTTACTTTCTAAAATTAACGCTTCGGTTTCGGTTTTTGTTACCAAGTAGTCAATTTTGGCAATTTGCGGGAGCATAATTGCATTTTTTGTAGATTGTTCAATATGTGGGTAAAAATAGGAAGCGACCCGTTTTTTTAGAGAAGTAGCTTTACCGATGTAGATGATTTGACTGCTGCTATTCTGCATTAAATATACGCCGGGTGCAGAAGGTAAGTTTTTCAGTTTTTCTTTTAGATTCATTTAAGCGATGCAGTCATTGCGAAGCCCGAATGTTCTATTGGGCTGAGGCAATCTCATGAGATTTAAGAGCCTGTTCCGAGCTAAGTGAGGAATCTTGATTTGAGATTGCTTCGTCATTTCATTCCTCGCAATGACACTTATCGGTAAACTGGTTTATGGTTTACCGGCCTATTCTCTTTCGTTAACTGGTTTCATTCCTCGCAATGACACGATTGCTATTATCCGTGCAATCACGATTAATAATCTGTGTAATCTATGTTTTAGAAATCTGCGTAATCTATTTACAGTTCACCGGTTTCTTCTTTTTCGAGGACTGCGAATAATGTCTTGCTTTCTTCCATTTTCAAGAAATGGGTGAGCAGAAAATAAATAACTACACCGCTGGTAATCGGGATGATTACCGAAAGGAACTTTGACCAGGGGAAAAAATGGTAAGCGAGAAGATAGCAGACTATAGCCATAATCAGAGTAGCGAGCAGAGTGCGTTTGACCGTTTCTATTATTCTTCTTAATCCTACTTTGCCAATCCGCAGGCGGAGAATAATTAAGAGGATACTGAAATTGACAATTGAAGAAATTGCCGTGGCTAAAGCTAATCCACCGACACCCATTATTTCCATAAGGATGAGATTGAGGACAACATTTAAACTTAAAGCCAAAACCGCTACTTTTAAGGGTGTTTTTGTATCCTGCAAGGAATAAAAAACTGCAGCGACAATTTTTGTCCCGGCATAAGCGAAAGTCCCTAAAGCATAATAGAAGAGTGCCTGACTGGTTAGTTTTGTTGCTTCAGCAGTGAAAGCACCACGCTGGAAAAGTAAACGCACAATCGGTTCGGCAAGAACCATCAGTCCTACCGAAGCCGGGATGATAATAAAGAATACGGTTCTTAGAGATAAGGAGAGCGTATCTTTTAATTCAGTAAAATTCTTTGCACTTACGCTTTTTGCCATCATCGGTAAAGAAACCGTCGCCATTGCGATACCGAAAAGAGCTAACGGGAGTTGCATTAAACGGTTAGAATAATAAAGTGCAGTTACACTGCCTTCTCTTAGGAACGAACCGCAGAGAGTATCAACAAAGGAATTAATTTGTTCTACGGAAAAACCAATCATTGCCGGTAACATTAAAAGAAAGATTCTTCTTAAGCCGGGATGACGAAAATTAATCTTAAACCGTAATTGCCAGCCGTGTTTAAAAAGTATTGGTAACTGGTAGGCAAATTGTCCCAAGCCACCGATTACTACCGCGACGGCTAATCCTTTAATTGGTGAAAGTAGATAACCAGCAATTAGTAAAATATAGATTATTTCGGCAAAGTCAAGGTAAAGCGGTGATAAGGCGGGAAGAAAAAAGATATGTAAAGCATTCAAAGTTCCTAAAAGTAATGCGGCTAAACAAATTAGAAGTAGGTAAGGGAACATTATTCGGACCAGAGTAATGGTAAGTTCTAATTTTTTTGGACTGATTTCAAATCCCCAGGCGACAAGTTTAGTAATTTCGGATGCAAAAATTATACCTAAAATAGTTAAGATAGAAAGAATTATAAAGAGTGTCGTAAAAACTGCATTTAATAAGTCCTGAGTTTCTTCTTTACTTTTTGTGTTCAGGTATTCGGTAAAGACCGGCACAAAGGATGCGGAAAACGCACCTTCACCGAGAAGACGGCGGAAAAGGTTAGGTATGCGGTAGGCGGCATAGAATGCATCGGCAAAAAGCCCGGCACCAAAAAATTTTGCTACGAACATATCCCGGATATAACCGAAAATCCGGCAAATTAGAATAGCAAAACTAACTTTCCCGAAATATTGGGTAATTTTTTTTGTAGACATTTTTTAGCAATTAACCCCTTGACTAAATTAATATTTTTTGTTACACTGGTATTTTAAGACCGTTGAAAAAGAACGATTACAGCGATTACCGACTTTCAATCTGCGTAATCTGTTTTTTTAATCTGCGTAATCAGAAATTGCAAGCAATCTCATTTTAATAAATCCAGACGAATAAATCAAGGTATAAACCAAAAAGGTTCATACTGAAGAAAGGAAAAAAAATGGCAGCGAAACTACCTAAGGGAAGACACCGTTCAGCAATAAAAGAAGCAAGGAAGGCAAAAAAACACTATCTGCGCAACCGGGCAGTAAAAAAGAAAATACATTCGTTAGTTAAAAAGTTAGAACTTGCCAGTAAAGAGAAAAAGCAGAATGAAGCGAAAGAGTTACTTTCACAAATATTTACTGCTTATGATAAAGCAGCAAAACGGAGAATAATTCATCCTAATACCGCGGCACGGAAAAAATCACGTCTTTCCCATAGATACAATACGCTCTTCAGTACCGGTCAGCCGAAAAATTAAGTTCTCCAGAGCGATTTGTGCGGTTTTCTTCCCGGTTTTCATCTCGTAATCTGCTTGCTGGCAGTATTCCAAAAATCTGACTAATATTTTTTTGTCAAACTTTCTTACCTGTTTAAAAAAAAGCGGGTCATAAGATTTGTAAATTCTTAATTTTGTGCTGATTTCTTCATCAGATAATTCTTGCTCTTTAAAAGATAAGGCGTAAATGAATTGTCTGATTCTTCGGGAAATTGCTCCTAAAATTATTTCCGGTCTTTCATTTTCAATAAATAGGTTGTTGAGAATTTTTAATGTTTGTTCCAGTTTATTTTCAAATAAAATTTTAGCCAATTCGTTAATTTGATAAATTCTTCCTTCAGCACTAAGTGAGAAAACAATCTTTTCATTGATTTCCCTTTTTTCTTTATTGTAGAGACAGATTTTGTCAATTTCATTATTCAAATTAGATAAATTGTTACCGGTAAGTTCAAGTAGTAATTGTGCCGCCGGTGTGGAAATTGTTTTTTCTTCACTACTAAACCTTTTTCTAATCCAGAATAGAATTTCTCCCTCATTAAGATTCTTACAGTTAACAATTAAGCCAACTTGATTGATTTTTGTGTGTAAAAGATTTTTGGAATCAACTCTTCTGTTAGTTAATACCAAACAACTATTTAAAGAAGGTTTATCTAAATAGTTAATAATCTGTTGCTCATCTTTCTCTTTCCAATCATCAATATTTTCAACTACGATGAGGCGTTTTTCGGCAAGAAAAGGGACAGTGGCAAGGGTATCAATTATTACTTTTGGTGGAATGTCTGAGGCAGAATAAGAATTGTAGTTTAATTCTTTATTTTCGGCATTGAGAAGTGTTCTCTCTATTTTTTTAAGCGCTTCTTGTTTTAGGTAGTTTTCTTCACCAGAAAAGAGATATACTGGAGATATTTTATTTTCTTTGAGGTGTTGAAGAAATTGAGTATAGTTAATAGTCATTCACTTCGGCTTGGTATTTTTCGTTCAGAAGCACCAGTAACGGTGCCGAAACCATATATCGTACGATGTAAAATATCACGGGATAAAATATTCCAAAGCTCCTCCCGTGCATCTTCTTCAGTAATACCTCCGGGTAATGTCGGGGCAAGAAAACGATATACACCTTCAAGATTTTTTTCTTCCCAGAGCGGTTCTTCTTTATCTTTTTCGTAAAGGGCAAGGTCAAAAATTACCCAGAGTTTATATTCTTTAACAACAAAATCAGCAGTATAAGTTAGCGGTTCAAGTACATAACGAGTGATTTCACCCTTGATTAGAGCATCAGCATTTTCTTCTTTAGTAATTTCTAACCGTCCGTCACGAAGAAATTCTTCAATTACTCTTAAAGTAAACTTTTCCTCAATTCCATAGTAAATAGTTTTATTTTCAAAAGTAGGAATTACAATCTTCTTTATGTTGGGCGGTAGAATTTGAGGAGCGGGCATATAACCGGCACAACCAATTAAACCAATAACCAATAACCAACAACCAATAACCAGCGAGATTTTTTTCATTTGTTTTTCCTCCCGATATTTATTGAGTAACAATATTTACTAACTTTTTACGAATATGGATAATTTTATTTATTTTTTTGTTAGAGAGATAATTTTGTACTTTTGTTTCGTTCAGGACTTTTTCTTCAGTTTCCTTTTCCGTAAGCAGAGAGTCAACTTTTATTCTCGTCCGTAATTTGCCATCAATCTGAACCGCAATTTCAATTTCCTCCGAAGTCAATAATTGAGAATTATATTCTGGCCAAGGAAGATAATCAAGTTCCAATTTATCAGAAGCAAATTTTTCCCATAACTCGTTGCTTAAATGCGGAGCAAAAGGATGGAGAAGGAGAATTAAATTTTTTATTGTTTCTCGCGATGTGTTATCACCAAGATAATTATAACGATAAAGAAAATTGACTAATTCCATAATTGCCGCAATTGCCGTATTGAACTGTATTCTTTTTTCAATATCTTCAGTAACCCGTTTGATAGTCAAATTTGTCAAACGAACAAGTTCCTTAGTTTCAGGTTTCAGGTTACCGGTTTCAGGTTTTTTCTCTCCACTTGTAACTTGTAACTTGTAACTTGTAACTTGATTTACTAAGCGGTATACGCGGTTCAAGAAACGCCAGCAACCTTCAATACCTTGTTCTGACCATTCTAAATCCTTTTCCGGTGGACTGGCAAAGAGGATAAAAAGTCGTAAAGCATCAACACCATATTTTTCAATCATTGTTTCCGGCTCAACAACATTTCCTCTTGATTTGGACATCGCTAAACCGCCGAGGGTAACCATCCCTTGGGTAAGCAGATTAGTAAAAGGTTCATCACAGGTTACTAAGTTCAAATCACGCATTACTTTATGAAAGAAACGGGCATAAATCAAATGCATACAAGCATGTTCAATTCCACCGACATACTGGTTCACCGGTAGCCAGGGATTAACTTTATCCGCAGCGAAAGGTAGCTCATTATTCTTCGGGTCACAATAACGAGCATAATACCACGAAGAATCAACAAAAGTATCCATCGTATCGGTTTCCCGACGAGCAGGTGAATTACATTTCGGACATTTAGTTTCTACAAATTCTTTTACCTTAGTGAGCGGTGATTCTCCGGTACCGGTAAAAGGGACATCTTTGGGTAAGGTTACCGGTAAATTTTCTTCTTTTTCCGGAACGATTCC
This sequence comes from Elusimicrobia bacterium UBA5214, assembly GCA_002412545.1. Taxonomy (GTDB): domain Bacteria; phylum Elusimicrobiota; class UBA5214; order UBA5214; family UBA5214; genus UBA5214. Next base: position 263,199 of record DHVG01000001.1, read on the forward strand.
ACATTGTTCACAGTAAATCATCGGTATTGGTGTTCCCCAGTATCTCTGTCGTGAGATTAGCCAATCTTTAATCCGGTATTCAACCTTTCTTTTCCCGAGATTTTTATTTTCTAACCAGCGGATAATTTTTTCTTTACCTTCGTTTGAATCAAGACCATTGAATTCACCGGAATTGACCATTATTCCTTCACCTTCATAAACTTGGTGATTAGGTAATTGGGTTATTAGGTGATTAGGTGATTGAGTGATTAGGTTATTAGGTGACTGACCGGATGGACGGATAACTTCACGAATCGGAAGATTATATTTCTTTGCAAAATCAAAATCTCTCTGGTCATGAGCGGGAACAGACATAATTGCTCCGGTACCATATTCCATGGTTACATAATCAGCAATAAAAACTGGTATTTTTTCGTTATTTACCGGATTAATTGCAAAGATTCCTTCTAATTTTATGCCGGTTTTTTCAGTTGTCCTTTCCTGGATATTTTTTTGCCGGCATTTTGCTATGTATTTTTTCACTTCGTTATAGTTCTTAATATTTGATTCTAAATTTTTTCCACCCGAGGCGGATCCGCCTTTGGCGGAAATTATTGGATGTTCCGGAGCAAGAACCATAAAAGTTGCTCCAAATAAAGTATCCGGTCTAGTAGTAAAAACGGTAATTGTATAATTAGGTGATTGCTCGCCCGCCGTAGCTTTAGCGAAGGCGGGGGTGATTGGGAAATTAACTAAGACACCTTCACTTTCACCAATCCAATTTTTTTGCATTAAAATTACGCGTTCCGGCCAACCCGATTTTAATTTTTCTAAATCGGCAAGCAATTCTTGAGCATAAGCACGAATACGGAAAAACCATTGTTCAAGTTCTTTCTGCTCAACAAGGAAATTGCAACGCCAGCATTCACCACTTGCTGAAACTTGTTCATTAGCTAATACGGTTTGACAAGAAGGGCACCAGTTCACCGCTGATTTTGCGCGGTAGACTAACCCTTTTTCATAAAATTTTAAAAAAAACCATTGATTCCATTTGTAATATACAGGTTCACAAGTAGCAATTTCTCGTGTCCAATCATAGGATATCCCCAGATTTTTTAATTGTTTACGCATCTGGGTAATGTTATCTTTTGTCCATTGGGAAGGACTTATTTGCCGTTGAATAGCGGCATTTTCTGCTGGCATTCCGAAAGCATCCCAGCCGATTGGATGAAGGACATTGTATCCTTTTCTTCTTTTGTAGCGGGCTAACACATCTCCAATAAGATAATTTCGTGCATGTCCCATATGTATTTTCCCTGAAGGATAAGGATACATTACTAAACAATAATAGTTTTTCTTTTTCGGGTCAGGATGTAGGTTATATATTCCTTCCTCCTGCCAAATTTTTTGCCATTTAGATTCTATTTTCTTGAAATCGTATTTATCCATTATTGCTTAATACAAATTTTTATTCGTGTATATTCGTGTATCTTTTTACATTCGTGTGTATTCGTGTTTATTTAATTGTCATTAATGCTTGGGCAACATATTGTTTGACTTGTTCGTCTTTTAGACCTAATAATAATGCCGGTACTGCTGGACGACCGATATTACCTAATGCTTCGGCAGCGTAACGACGGACAAAATCGTTTTCATCTTTAAGTGAACGATACAATGACGGTATTGCTCGCGGGTCAGCGATACAACCCAAGGCAATAGCTGCTTTCATTCGTGCTACTGCACTCGGGTCTTCCAGAGATTTAATTAAAGCCGGAACCGCTAAACGGTCACGCAGATGTCCCAAAACACCCGCTACCGTAATTCTCACTTCTTCACTCTCATCATGTAAAGTTTCAATCAATGCTGGAACTGCTTTATGTTCTCCGATATACCCTAAAGCAATCGCTGCTTTTTCTCGGACATATTTTGAAGGGTCTTTAAGCGAGAGTATAAGTTGGTCAACTGCTTTCTTTTCTTTCATTCTTCCGAGTACTTCTGCAGATACTGCCCGCACAAATGGTTCCCTATCTTTCAAACTGTCAACCAAAGCAACATTAGTTTTCTTTTTCAATTCTTCTTCCACACTAACCGGTACTCTTTTTGGAGCAAAGATGATTTTCATTCCTTCTTTGAGCCATTCTCCACCGACAAAACGTATTTTTTTCATTTTAGGTACGACTCCTCCTTAAAGTAATCACTTCTTGGAATAATTATTTCTCCATTGCAATTAGATATTCTGTGTTACCTTTTGGTCCTTTTAATGGCGAAGGAATTATTCCAGATATTCCCAACCCTAAATTTTGCATAAATTTTTTTATTTTTTCAATAACTTCATCCTGAATTTTTTTATCTTTAACTACTCCCTTTTTGACTTTATCTTTTCCTGCTTCAAATTGTGGTTTAATCAAAGCAATAATTTTACTTTTTTCCTTTAACAATTCGCAGACCCTCGGCAAGACTTTTTCTAAAGAAATGAAAGAAACATCAATGGTTACTAAGTCGGGGAGAAGAGAGTTGAGAGTGGAGAGTGGATAGTGGATAGTTTTAGGGTTGAGAGTTGAAGAGATTCGTGGGGATTCGTGTTCAATAATTCGAGGTAATTCGTTTTCTATAATTAGTGCCAATTCGTGTTTACCAAAGTAACGGATATTAGTTTTTTCAATATTTACTACCCGTGGGTTGTTTCTCAACGACCAGTCAAGTTGTCCGTAACCCACATCTAAGGCATAAACCAATTTTGCACCGTGTTTCAATAAACAATCAGTAAAACCGCCGGTTGATGCACCGACATCAAGACAGATTTTATCTTTTGCTTCAATATTAAAGAAAGAAAGTGCTTTTTCTAATTTTAAACCTCCGCGGGATACATAAGGGAACCTTTTCCTGACTTCAATTTTAGAGTCGGGGTCAATTAATTTGGATGGTTTACTAATTTTTTCTTGGTTAACATAAATTTCACCAGCAAGGATAAGTCTTTCCGCTTTATTGCGTGTGTTAACTAACCTTTTCGTTACTAATAATTTATCTAACCTTTCTTTTCCCACTTAGAATAAGCAGATTAACCAGCAAGAAAATCTTTTATCTTTTTTACAATTTTTTCTGGAGATAAACCATATTCTTCTTTGAGTAATTCTATTTCACCTTGTTCAACAAACTGGTCAGGTAAGCCGATAGACAATATTTCTACTTTTTCTTTACTGAATATCTCCTTTACTGCACCTCCTAAACCACTAACTACATTTTCTTCAATCGTAACAATTCGGGGGTGGACCGATTCTTTAAGTTTTTCTCTAATGAGAACTTCATCTAAAGGTTTAAGAAAACGTAAATTGATTAAAGTGGAATAGATATTTTCTTTTTCTAATTGTTTTATTGCTTCTAATGCCGGGTAAACCATACTACCAATAGCGACAATCAACAAATCTTTACCCGAGATAAGAATTTCACCTTTACCATATGGCAATTTCTTGAAATCAGGGTCAAAGTTTATACCTTTTCCTTCTCCACGGGGATAACGAATTGCTACCGGTTTTTCCAGGTCAAGTGCGGTATAAAGCATATGGCGCAATTCATTTTCATCCGCTGGTGCCATTACCGTTAGATTAGGTATCATTCGCAAATAGGTTAAATCAAATATTCCTTGATGGGTCGGTCCATCTTCGCCAACTATTCCCGCACGGTCAATAGCAAAAATTACTGGTAACTTTTGTAAAGCAACATCGTGAATAATCTGGTCAAAAGCACGTTGTAAAAAGGTTGAGTAAATTACACATACTGGATGCATTCCTACCGCAGCTAAACCAGCCGCAAAAGTTACCGCATGTTGTTCGGCAATTCCCACATCAAAAAATCTTTCCGGGAACTCTTTAGCGAATTCAGTTAGTCCGGTTCCTACCGACATTGCGGCGGTAATCGCACAAATATGTTTGTCTTCCTTTGCTAAATGGACTAAAGTTTGGCCAAAAACTGATGAGTAAGTTGGACAATTACTAATTTTTAAGATGTTACCAGTTGTGATGTCGAAAGGTTCAATACCGTGAAATTTTGTTGGTTCTTTTTCGGCTAAAGGAAAACCTTTACCTTTTTTGGTGATGATATGGAGTAATAGTGGCCCTTTAAAATCTTTAAAATTTTTTATTCGTTCTAAAGTATCAATTAGTAAATTCAAGTCATGACCATCAATTGGACCTAAATAAGAAAATCCTAACTCTTCAAAAAGCATACCCGGGAAAAAAAGAACTTTAAATCTCTTCGCTATCCTTAAGGTAAATAACCCGGCAAAATGTAATCGGTGGAAAAAGTATTCAATTTTTCTTTCTGCTTTTTTTAATAGTCCAAGAGTGAGTATCCGGGTTAAATAACCAGCAATTGCACCAACCCGATGTGAAATGAACATTTCGTTATCATTAAGAATAACTAATAAATTAGTCCGTAAATGTCCGGCATTATTCAACGCTTCGTAAGCCATTCCTCCGGTGATTGTACCGTCACCAATGACGGCAACCACACTATATTTTCCTTTGCTCAAATCTCGGGCGGTGGCTATTCCTAAAGCTGCAGAAACTGCAGTTGAAGAATGTCCGGTACCAAAAAAATCATATTCACTTTCTTCACGACGAGTAAATCCACTAATCCCTCCCCATTGGCGTAAGGTAGCAAATTTATCTTTTCTTCCAGTAAGTATCTTATGAGCATAGGATTGATGCCCGACATCCCAGATGATTTTATCCTTAGGTGTATCATATACATAATGCAAAGCAATTGCTAACTCTACACATCCTAAAGAAGGGGCTAAGTGTCCACCAGTCTTTGCCACCGTCTCAATGATTAACTTCCGTATTTCTTCCGCCAATTGTGGAAGAAATTCTCTCCGTAGTAAGCGTAAATCTTCTGGTGAATTTATCTTTTCTAAAATCATTTCTTCCTTGTGCTAACCAGGTCAGCAAATTCTTTTAAAATTTTTCCTCTTGGACCAAAAATTTTCAGTGCTTTTTTCGCTTCCATAGTCAATTCTTTGATTCTCTTCTTAGTTTGTTTTATACCAAAAATTCGTGGATAAGTCCATAGTTTCATTTCTTTTTGCTGTTTATAGTCAATAAGGTCATCACCGATCTGGAATGCTAAACCAATATTTTCACCGTATTTTTCTAAAGCACGTAATTGGTCTGATTTTGCTCCGGAAAGTAAAGCGCCGATTTTAAGACAAACTTTAATCAAGGCACCGGTTTTCTTCCGATAAATTTTTTCTAACTTTGAACTTTGAACTTTGAACTTTGAACTTAAGGTAATATCCATTACCTGTCCACCAATCATTCCTTCTCCACCACAAGCGTAAGATACTTCTTTTAACACTTGTTTGAGTGAACCTGCTTCTTTTGTAGTTTCCGCGAGTATTTCAAATGCTTTAGTAAGTAAAGCATCACCAGCAAGGATTGCTAATGCTTCACCGAATTTTTTATGAGAAGAAAGTTTACCGCGACGGAAATCGTCATTATCTAAAGCGGGTAAATCGTCATGAATCAAAGAAAAAGTATGAATCATTTCCAAAGCACAAGCAGCCGGAAGGACATTTTCTATTTTTCCACCAACCGATTCACTGGCGGCAAGCACAAGTAGAGGACGAAGACGTTTGCCACCGTCTAAAAGAGAATAGGCCATTACTTTGTAAAGTAAAGAATTTGAACGTATATATTTTTTTAATTCTTTTTCTAATAAAGGTAAATTTTTCTTCCAGAAAAAATTTAATCTCTCCATTTTTTTCTGCACCATTTTCTGTTTATAGAACTTCTATAATAAAGATTTACATATCTCCCGCAGGTATTTGTAACCTTTTGATATTTGTCGCTTTACCACTTTTTTCGTCAAGGTCAATGATTACAGCAGAAAAAATTAAATCTTTCGCTGCTACTTCAAAACGCAAGGGTATTTGAGTAAGATATTTTTTTAAAATAATTTCTTTCTTTATGCCGATAACACTATCTCGTGGACCGGTCATTCCGCAATCAGTAATATAAGCCGTCCCCTCGGGAAGAATACGTTCATCGGCAGTTTGTACATGGGTATGTGTCCCGATTACCGCTGAGACCTTACCATCAAGATACCAACCCAGAGCCTGTTTTTCGGAAGTAATCTCGGCATGGAAATCAACAATAATTAGATTTGTTTCTTTCTTGATTTCCGGAATAAGTGTATCCATACAACGAAATGGACAGTCCAAATCAGGCATATACACTCTTCCCATTAGATTAACTACCGAAATTTCTGTTTTCTGATTTGAAAAATAAAAATTATATCCTTTACCGGGTGTAAAAGGTGGGTAATTTGCGGGTCGTAATATCCGTTGGTCGTCAATAATGTCTTTAATTTCTTTACGGTCCCAGACATGATTGCCGAGAGTTAAAACTTCTACTCCAGAATTAATAATCTCTTCAGCAACATTTTTTGTCAGTCCGAAACCACCTGCTGCATTTTCGGCATTAGCAATAGTAAATTCAATATTTTCCTTTTTCTTCAATTCGTTAAGAATCTTATTTACTGTCTTTCTACCCGGTTCTCCAATAATATCCGCAATAAATAGTATTTTTACCATTTTCGTTTCACCTTGAGACTCTTCCCGTTCGGTGGGGGTCATTTAGCCGTTTCAATAGCTCTTAATTCACGGATTACCGTTACTTTTACTTGTCCGGGATATTCTAACTCTTTTTCTACTTTCTTTGCAATTTCCTTAGCTAAGATTGCCGTTTGTGCGTCATCAATTTCTTCTGGTTCAACAACAATTCTTATTTCTCTACCGGCCTGAATTGCATAAGCATTCACTACTCCACGAAAAGAAGATGCTAATTTTTCTAATTTTTCAATTCTTTTCAGATAATGTTCTACACTTTCTTTACGGGCACCCGGACGGGCTGCAGAAACCGCATCCGCCGCTGCCAAAATTACTGCTTCTAATGACTGAGGTTCCACATCTTCATGGTGAGATAAAATAGCGTTAATCATTTTTTCGCTTTCTCCATATTTTCTGGCAAGGTCAGCGGAAATTTGATGGTGTGTTCCTTCGACATCATGGTCAACCGCTTTACCAAGGTCATGTAATAATGCAGCCTTTTTACAGAAACGTCCATCAGCATTTAATTCACCAGATAAAGCCCCAGCAATATAGGCAACTTCAAGTGTGTGTTGAAGTTGGTTTTGTCCGTAAGAAGTACGATATTTCAGTTTACCAAGAAGTTTAAGTAATTCAATTGACAATCCACTTACACCAACTTCTAAAGCAGCTTCTTCACCTATTTCCTTAAGATGTGTTTCCATATCCTTTTTTATTTTTTCTACTACCTCTTCTATTCTCCCCGGATGGATTCTTCCGTCGGCAATCAAGCGTTCCAAAGCAAGACGAGCAATTTCTCTTCTCACGCCGTCAAAAGCGCTCACCGTAATCGCTTCCGGAGTATCGTCAACGATTAAATCAACACCAGTCAGTTGTTCAAAAGTACGGATATTCCTTCCTTCCCGACCAATAATTCTTCCTTTAACTTCGTCATTAGGTAAAGGTACAGTAGTAATAGTCACTTCTGCAGTATGGTCAGCAGCACACCGTTGTATGGCTAAAGTGAGAACTTCTTTTGCTTTCCTTTCCGCTTGTTGTTTTGCTTCCTGTTCAATATGCTTAGCCAACAATGCCCCTTCATTTTTTGCTTCTTCCTCCAGTGATTGAAGGAGTATTTTTTTTGCCTCTTCCGCACTCATCCCGGCAAGACGTTCAAGAACTTTTTTATTTTCTTCTTTTTCCAGGTTCAACTTATTTTCTTCCTCACGCAGGTTCTTTTCTCGTTCAATAGATTTGCGTTCCCGGTGTTCGGTCTCTCGTTCTTTTCTCTCTAAGACATCCAGTTTACGGTCAAGGTTTTCTTCTCTTTGACTTAAACGTTTTTCCAAATTTTCTAAATCTTTGCGTCTTTGGTAAGTATCTCTTTCAAATTCACGACGTTCACGTTCAAGAGTTTCTTTAATCTCTAAAAGACCTTCTTTCTTTTTTGCTTCCGCTTTTGCTTCTGCTTCGGAAATGATTTGTTTTGCCATTTTTTCTGCACTGATGAGTGATTTTCTTGCGTAAATTAAACGCAGGATGTATCCGACAATCAAACCACCAATCAGAAAAATATACTTTCCCATTTTTTCCTCCTAATTCTCGCAAAATCGCTAAAAGCCGCCCGATAGGTCATGCCTGCACCTGCCTGCACCTGTGAAGCCTGCACAGGTGTCGCAGGCACAGGTGGTCTACCGACAAATCGCCAATCCGCCTGAGGCGGAAGTGTTTTTAGCAATTTATGTAACATTATTTTTTATAAATGAAAGAGAACGTTTTTCAGTAAGTAAAAAATTTATTCTTACATCGTTTGCTTCTTGAGGTATACTTTTTTTTATTTGAAAATCAAAACATAAACCAATAAATGTTTTGTGCGTTTGAAAAATTTTGGACAATAAACGGTCATAATATCCACCTCCGTAACCAATACGATTGCCATTTTCATCAAAGACTACACCGGGAACAATTACCGTATCAATTTCTTTAAGCGTAACAATATTTGTTTTCCGTGGGTCAGGTTCAGGTATATTCCAAGTGCCAGGAATTAGTTCTTCCAAGTTGTTGATTGCATAAAGGTCAAGTTCCTTCTTTTCTTTATTTATCCGAGGAAGAATTACTCTTTTTCCTAAAGAGATACTTTTTTCAATCAACGGACGAGTTTCCACTTCATTGCGAAAAGAAACAAAAAAAAGTATTGTTTTTGCTTTCTTAATTTCCGGCAAGGCAAACAACTTCTCACCGATAATTTTGCTTTTTTTGGTAATTTCTTCGGGTTTTAGATTATTCCGCTGAGCAATCATTTCACGGCGTAAATTTTCTTTATTTGAATTTTGGTTAACGTTTTTCATTCGTTGGCTAATTTCTTTTTCAAAACCGGCTTTGGTTGGTTGATAGAATATTTTCTTTTCCGGGAGATATGTCTGTTCCACATAATGTCCCGGATAATTATGGGGATATTTGTAACCTACTCCATGTCCTCGCCTATTTTTACCATTAAGATGTGCATCTTTTAGATGGGTAGGAACAGGCATAGTTTTCTTTGTTTCAATTTCTTCCCAGGCTTTCTCAATAGCCAGATAACTGGCATTTGATTTTGGTGCACAAGCAAGATAGATTGTTGCTTGTGCCAAAGGTATTTTTGCTTCCGGCATACCAATAAATTCTACTGCCTGTAAAGTTGCCGTAGCAATAGTTAACGCTTGCGGGTCAGCATTGCCGATATCTTCACTGGCAGCAATAATTAACCGACGAGCGATGAATCGCGGGTCTTCACCGGCATAAAGCATTTTTGCTAACCAATACAATGCAGCATCCGGGTCACTACCTCTTAAAGATTTAATATAGGCAGAAATTGTATCGTAATGTTTATCACCTTGGCGGTCATAAAGAATTGCTTTTTTTTGAATTGATTCTTCAGCAACTTTAAGGTCAAAATTAATTTTTCCATTTTCGTCAGCAGGAGTGGTTAAAACGCCAATTTCTAATGCATTTAATACTCTACGCGCATCACCTCCAGACATTTTAATCAAATGTTCCAATGCCTCGTTGGACATTTCTATTTTCATTTTACCGAAGCCTCGTTCTTTATCCATCAATGCATTTTTAACAATTTTTTCTAAATCTTTTTCTTCGAGCGGATAAAATTCAAAAACTAAAGAACGGGAAATTATACCTTGATTGACATAAAAATACGGATTTTCGGTTGTGATACCAATCAGAGTAAGATTACCCTTTTCCACATCCGGAAGAAGCGCATCCTGTTGTAATTTGTTAAAATGGTGAATTTCATCAATGAGCAGGATTGTCTTTTTGTTGGAAGTTTGTCTTCTTTGTTGGGCAAAAACAATTTCTTGCCGTAATGTTTCCACTCCGATATTTACGGCATTTAACTCAACAAAATGTGCCTGTGTTCGATTAGCAATAATTTTTGCTAACGCACTTTTCCCTGTCCCCGGTGGACCGAAAAGGATTAAGGAAGAAATACGGTCAGATTCAATTGCCCGACGGAGAAGTTTGCCTTCCCCTAAAATGTGTTCCTGACCAACGAATTCGTCTAAATTACGGGGTGCCATCCGTAAAGCTAAAGGTTGCATTTCAACTTCCTTTTTCTTTTCTTCAGAAAAAAGTTCCATATGTTTATCTGTGTAATCTGTGGTTTCAATCTGTGCAATCTGTGTTAATAAAAAGAAAAACCCTGCCAATGCCGTGGAGATAGTCCAGTTTTGAACACCAATGATATAAGTGGGTATCCTGCCCCCCCGACGTATTTAGTCGGGGGGTGACCACGGATTCCCGGGTTCACGATTGTAGGCTCAAACCAGGCAACCTCACACCAACATCGCAGGGTTTATTTTCTCAAAAAAGAAAAATCCCTTTAATACTTTAAAGAACAGAAACGAGAAACTCTCTCATTCTTCTGAATGAAAAACCTATTCCAATACCGTGTTAAGTAAAATAAGCAATTCATCAGTTTTTTTGTTTACTAAATTGTTAAAAGTATCCTTATTTTCTCGTAAACGGTGTAACTCATCAGCAATATTCAATGCTGCTAAGACGGCTAATTTCATACTGTCAACGATGTTGGTTGATTTTGCAATCTCCTGCATTTTTTGGTCTACATAACTAGCTAAAGAACTTATATAAAGAGCATCTCCTACATCTGTATCAAAATCGTAAGTCCTTCCGTAAATCGGAACGCTAACTTTTTCTTTCATACCTTTTCTAAAGAAATTATATCTTTTTTATTTTTTCTTGTCAACCCCGTTAGAAAATTTTTTTTCTAAATTTACCCCATTTAGAAATACGAAAAAAATTTAAATTTTATGTTTTTCAAACTTTTCTAAAAGTTTATTTAAATGTTCTTTGGCTTCCTTTATTTTTTCACGATAAGTTTCGTTCTCTTTCAATATTTTCCGTGACCGTTTAATTTCTTCTTCACGGAGAGCAATTTCTTCTTTCAGGTGACGATTTTCTTGTCTCAACTGGTTAATCAGGTTTATCGTTTTATGTATTTTTTGTTCTAAAAGGTTTATCTTTTCCATTGAATAAAAAGAATTCTAATCAATTTTTTGGAAAAAATCAATTTTAGATTTTACGAATTTGTGCCTTGAATTCTTTTTCTAAAGTGTGGATAATTTCTTCTTCACTTTTTTCTACTTCTTCAGTGGTAAGCGTGTTTTTCGGATTGGAATAAGTTAATCGGTAGGTAATACTGTGGTGCCCTGCAGGAATATTTTCATTTTTATAGAGGTCAATAAGTTCACAATGTTTCAAGTATTCGCCACCATTTTGGGAAATCAGATTAGATACATCATCCTGATAGATATTTTCCCCGATAATAAAAGACAGGTCACGCTGAATAAATGGATATTTTGGTAAGGGAGAATAAGTTTTTTCCAAATTTGCTAAATTAGCTAAAAGTTCAAGATTAATTTCAAAAAGGTATAAATTATTACAAAATTCGTATTTTTCAAGCAAAGGGTAAGCGAATTCACCGAGTTTACCAATGACCGCAGGATTTTCTTTTTCAGTTATTCTTATTTCAAACGCTTTATCTGGGTTAAAATAAGGAATATCTATTTCTTGGTATTTGTAGTTCTTAATCCCTAATTTTAGGAATAAAGAATCAAGTAAACCACGCAGATGATAAAAATCAATCTTTCCTGGCTTAGTTCTCCAATGTTTTATTTCTTCTTCACCAGTGATTAAACCAGCGAGTATTTTTTCTTCTTTGAATTCTTTTTCTTCCTTAAAGTGTACTTTACCGATTTCGTAAATTTTTATGTTCTCAATTTGATAATGGGAATTATCAATTGCATTCCGCAAGAGTTCGGGGAGTAAGGTTGTGCGCAGATATGCGGTTTCTTGTGAAAGGGGATTGCGGAGAGAAATTACTTGTTCATTGAAAGCAGCGAATTCTTCTAATGCATCTTGTGAAAGTAAACTGTAATTAACTACTTCATTTAACCCGGAAGAAAACATAAACTGACGAATTTCTTTTTCTACTTCTTTTTCTTTTAGAGAAACAGTAGATTCAAAATAATTCCCCGGACGTAAACTGCCAATTATTGACGGTATGTTTTCATAACCATAAAGCCGGGCAATTTCTTCAACTAAATCAACTTCCCGGGATAAATCATTACGATAAGACGGCACTTTGACTTTCAGTGTATTTTTTTTCTGCTCTAAAATTAACCCTAATTTTCTTAGAGGAGAAACAATTTCTTTTGGTTTAAGTTTCGTTCCTAAAAGATTGTTTACTTCCTTGAATTCAATTATTACTTTTTTGGGTTTATGTGGACGGGATTTCCGGTCGATATTCTTGGTTTGCAGTTTACCGGAAGCCATCTGTTCAAGTAAGTAAGCGGCTCGTTCATTTGCAGAGCGGACATTTTCCCAGTCAATACTCCGTTCAAAACGGTAAGATGATTCGGTAGTTATGCCTAATTTTTTTGCGGCACGGCGAATCGCCCGGGGGTCAAAGTATGCACTCTCTAAAAGAATATCCCTTGTATTTTCGCTGACTGCGGTTTCTTTGCCACCGATTATTCCCGCCAGAGCGATTGCTCTTTTTGCATCGGCAATTACCGGGATATTTTCATCAAGAATTCTATCCTTTTCATCAAGACCAACTATTCTTTCACCTTTTTTAGCCCAACGCACGATAATTTGTTGATTAGTAATCAGTTGGTAATCAAAGGCGTGCAAAGGCTGGCCGAGTTCTAAAAGGACATAATTGGTAATATCAACAATATTATTTATCGGACGGATTCCGCAGAGAGACAACCGTTCGGCAAGCCAGGATGGCGAAGGAGCAATTTTTACCCCTTGGATAACCTGCGCAAAATAACGGGAACAGAAAGGTGGTTTATTCTTTTTTGTTTCTATTTCAATCTTGAAAGGTAAATTTTTTTCAGTTCCTTTCCGCTTCGGCAAATGTTCGCCCGGAGTGGATAACCGAAGATTGTAAATTGCCGCAATTTCACGAGCAATACCTAAATGGCTTAAACAATCTCCACGATTAGCAGTAATTTCTATATCTAAGCAGGTATCATTTTCCAAGAATTCCACATTGCTTACTTCTAAACCAAAATTAGTAAGTTTTTTCGCTAACTCTTCCGGTTTATCAAGGCAGGTTGACGATTTTGGGAAGAATTCTTTTAACCAGTTGTAAGAAACTTTCATTGTTTTTGTGTCATTGCGAGCCTGAATAGTTTGAAAACCCGAGGAGATTGCCACACCCCAATGCTTGTTTGCACAAGCAAACAATGGGGTTCGCAACGACGTCTATGTTTTAGAACTGGGAAAGGAAACGTAAATCATTTGTGTAGAATAGACGCATATCGTCAATACCGTATTTGAGCATTGCGATTCTTTCTACACCTATTCCGAAAGCAAAACCAGTATATTCCTTAGACGGATAACCCACCGCTTTGAAAACATTAGGATGAATCATCCCGGCACCTAAAAGTTCTAAGTAGCCGGAATGTTTACATACCCGACAACCTTTACCGGAACAAAAAAAGCAGGAAATATCTACCTCAGCGCCGGGTTCAACAAAAGGAAAATAACTCGGCCGGAAACGTGTCTTAACTTTCTTACCAAACATACCTTGCACAAAAAAACTTAATGTTCCTTTTAAATCAGCGAAAGTTATCCTTTTATCTACAGCAAAGCCTTCAACTTGATGAAATACTGCTGAATGGGAAGCATCAATTGCTTCGTGACGGAAAACTCTACCCGGTACAATTACTCTTAAAGGTGGTTTATTTTTTTCCATTACTCTTATTTGCACTGGTGAAGTATGAGTACGGAGTAAGTACTCTTTGCTCTTTGCTCGGAGTTTACCCCGCTCTTGCGCGCAAGGGCGGGACTCTTTGCTTGTCTGGAGGTAGAAACTATCCTGCATATCCCGTGCCGGATGTTCTTGGGGAATGTTCAGTGCTTCAAAATTATAATAATCAATTTCAATTTCCGGTCCTTCCACGACAACAAAACTTAAACTGGTAAAAAGAGTAATAATTTCATTAAAAATTTTGGTCAAAGGATGAGTATGTCCGACGGAATAAGGATAACCGGGTAAAGTAAAATCAAAAAATTCTTTTTCTTCTGGTGGGGAGATTTTTATTTCTTTTTCTTTTTGATTAAATAAATTAAACAGAAAATTTTTAATTTTGTTTGCTTGGTTTCCTATTTTTGCTCGTTCTTCCGGAGGTAATTGACCGAGATTATGGAAAATAGATACAAATTCACTTTTTCGTCCTAAATATTTGACCCGCCAATTTTCTAATTCTTTAACATTTTTAACCAGAGACAGTTCATTTTCTGCAGTTTTCTTAATTGTTTCCAAAATTTGTTGGTTCATTAACATTCTCCGCTAAACCGCGAAATTATCGCCAAACCGCTAAAGGAATTTTTTGTATGGCTGGTAAGATAAAAATGGCTAAGTTGCCACCGGGATACTTATTCTGCTACGCAAAACTAATGGAACTATAGTTTTGCTTCACAGGAATATTCTCCGTCAGAATAATTCCTCCGAAGCAAAAGAGTCATTTTCCATTATGGTATCACAATGGCTACTGTGATACCATTACTTTTGCGAAGGAGAATAGATTTTCTTTTGCTTTTTCAACTAAGGCAAGAAAACTTGTTTTATCTTTGACGGCTAAGTCGGATAAGATTTTTCGGTTTATAGTGATATTCGCTTTCCGGAGACCATTGATGAATTGCCCGTAGGTCAGTCCTTCTAAGCGGGAAGCAGCATTTATCCGAGTAATCCATAAAGAACGAAATTCACGTTTCCGTTTTTTTCTACCAACATAAGCATGTCGCAAACCACGAGCTACCCGTTCTTTAGTAACCCGATAAACATTTTTTTTCTTTCCAACATAACCTTTAGCCCGACGGAATAATTTCTTTTTTCGTTGACGGGTATAGACTGCTGCTTTGACTCTTGCCATTTTCTTCTCCCCCGCACCTTTCAGACATAGTCAGTTGCCTGCACAGGTGTTATACCGACCAGCGACAAGTTAACAATAGTTAGTTTTACAAACTTAAAATCTTGCTCTTCAGCGTTCGGTAACTGTCAGGAACAACTGACTGGAAAAAAGTCGCTGGATGTCTGAAAGGTGCGGGGTCTCCTCCTTTTTAGTAGTTAGGTTTGATTCTGAATCTTACTTTTGAACCTGTCTTATTTAGAATAGGGCATAATTCGTTTAAGAATAGAACTTTCGGTTTTATTAAGAAAACCCGCTTTCCGTAAATGAAGCATTCGTTTTGACGACTTCTTCGCTAAGAGATGTTGTACTCTCGTTTTCTTGTATTTTACTTTCCCGGAGGCAGTAAAACGGAACCGTTTTTTTGCTCCGGAATGACTTTTTAGTTTAGGCATATTTTTCCTTTCTCAAGTGGTTTACTTTTTAGGGGCGATAGTAAGAATCATTGAAGAACCACGAAATGGCATTTCTTGTTCTACATAACCAAAAGTAGTTATTCTTTCTTTAATTTTTTCTCTCAATACTTGAGCAAGATCAAGATGTTCTTTCTCTCGACCACGAAGCATTATGTTTACCCGCACTTTGAATTTCTTTTCTAAGAATTCATGGGCATGATTCAGTTTTACTTCTAAATCATGGTCACTAATCCGCGGGCGGAAGCGTATTTCTTTGATTTGCCCGGCGTGCTGTTTTTTTTGTGCTTGTTTCAATCTCTTCTCTAATTGGTAAAGATATTTGGAATACTCAATAACTCGACACGCCGGTGGATTAGCCTGTGGGGCGATTTCCACCAAGTCCGACCCTTTACTTCGGGCAATGGCTAATGCTTCGGCTAAAGGTTTTATTCCCAGGTGACTACCGTCAAGGTCAATCAAGCGAACATTTGCCGCTTGAATTTGATGATTAATCCGTAATCTTGGCAATCTTGGTAATCTAATTTTTGCATCCCCTCCTTTTTCTTTTTAACCCGGTCTAATATCTTTTGCCGGGTTGATAAAATTTAAAAGGATGACTTTCTTCCTTTGGAAGTCATCCCCTTTAGAATACAAATTTATTTTTGACCAATTCTTATCTGGAGTGACTGGATTATTTCTACCACGATTATAGTGAAAATATAACAGTTTTTTTCTTTTTTGTCAAGAGTTAATTTACTTTTTTTCTTTAACTTCTTTTATAATCTTCTGGACAAAATCTTCTAATCCAAGATTGCCTAAGTTTTCCCCACCATGTTTACGCACCGAAACGGTCTGCGCATTAACTTCTTTCTCTCCAATAATCAAGAGATAGGGTATTTTTTTCAACTCTGCTTCACGGATTTTGAGGTTAATTTTTTCATTCCGCAGGTCAATTTCACTGCGCAGACCTTGTTTTTTCAAAGATGAATTTATTTCTTCAGCATAAGTATTTTGTTTCTCGGTAATTGTGAGGACAGCTACCTGGGTTGGACTTAACCAGAGCGGAAAATTTCCGCCGTAATGTTCAATGAGAACACCGAAGAAACGTTCTAAAGAACCCATTAAAGCACGATGAACCATTACTACCGTTTCCTCTTTACCTCCCTGATTCCGATAAGTAACCTTAAATCTTTCCGGTAAATTGAAATCTACCTGCACCGTTGAACATTGCCAGCTTCTACCTAAACAATCTTTAATCTTGATATCTACTTTTGGTCCGTAGAATACACCTTCTCCCGGGTCAACCGTATAACTTAATTTAAGGTCTTCCAGAGCCAAACGTAATGCATCTTCTGCTTTTGCCCAGTTTTCTAAAGTGCCGGCATATTTTTCCGGTCTTGTAGAAAGACGAATTTCGTATTCAGCAAAACCAAAAGTTTTCAGAATTTCTAATACGAACTTAAGTACCTGATTAATTTCTTCTTCTAACTGGTCCGGACGACAGAAAATATGGGCATCATCCTGGGTAAACCCGCGCACCCGCATCAGTCCATGCAGCACACCCGATTTTTCATAACGATATACCGTGCCTAATTCTGCCCAGCGAATCGGTAATTCCCGGTAACTATGTAATTGCGATTTATACATCAGGATATGCCCGGGACAATTCATCGGTTTAAGAATATATTTTTGTCCTTCAATATCTACCGGTGAATAAATATAATCCCGGTAAAAGTCCCAATGTCCGGAAGTTACCCAGAGGTCTAATTTAGCAATATGCGGGATATAGACCAATTGATAACCTGACTCTAAATGTTTTTCTCGCCAGTAGTCCTCAATAATTTTTCTGATTATCGCCCCTTTAGGTTGCCAGAAGACCAATCCCGCACCGACTTCTTCAAAAATTTCGTAGAGACCAAGTTCTTTACCTAATTTCCGATGGTCACGCTTTTTTGCTTCTTCAAGTTTCTCCAGATAGGTTTTCAGTTCGGCTTCTTGGAAAAATACTGTCCCGTAGATTCGTTGGAGCATTTCCCGTTTCTCATCACCACGCCAATATGCACCGGCAATAGAAAGGAGTTTGAAATATTTTATCTCACCGGTAGAGTTTAGATGCGGACCTTTGCAGAGGTCAAGAAAAGGACCCTGTTCGTAGAGGGTAACCTTTGCCTCGGGTATTTCTTCCAACAGTTCCAATTTATATTTTTCCTCTTTGGGAGCAAAAATTTTTTTTGCTTCTTCTTTGGATACTTCCTTACGGATAAACGGATAGTTTTTTTTCACGATTTCGCTCATCCGTTTCTCAATTTTTACTAAATCTTCCGGAGTGAAAGGTTCGGACTTAGCGAAATCATAATAAAAACCATCCTCAATTGCCGGACCGATTGCTAATTTTGTCCCGGGAAAAAGTTCCTGCACTGCCTCTGCCATAATATGACTCGTAGAATGCCGTAGTTTTTCTAAGTCTTGAACTTTATTCATTTTTTTGCTTTAAGAGAAATAAATCAGATTATAATATTTTCAATAACCATACTGTAAAAATACCAACAAGCATAGCAAACAACACACTGGAGAGTGTTCCGATTAAATAATATTCAGCGAATTTCCTATCCTTTAGTTCTTCAAAACGGGCTATTGTTTTTGCAGTAAGGATTAATGCCAGAGATTCATATTGGTTAATCAATACTAAAGTTAATGTAAAAATTCTTTCAAGAATTCCGATAATAGCCCCTGCTTTTTCTAACCCTCCTTTTTCTGGTAGTAGATACTTTTTTAATATTATTCGTACAAAAAAATGACCCAATACTGCTACTACAATATACGAGATAAAATAAATCAACATCATCTTAGTAGTTAGTCCAGATATCATATTTACTTTTGTAAAGCATATTTGCTTTATTTTTTTTTGTAAAGTTAATTTGCTTTACATTAACTTTATTATATTCTAATTGATGTTCTCTAACAAACTATTAAGAAGAATTTCGCCTTCCGAGATTGCACTCCAATTAGCAGCTTTTAAAATTTGTGATACCGATTGTTTAGATGTCTTGAAATGTTTACCTAATTGTTCGTAATTATAATCCGGGTGTAATCTAAAATAATTTACTACATCTCGCTGTCTTTTTGTCCACGAATTTTCTAAAACTTCTATAAATCGTAACAATGTGTTAATTACTTTATCTGGATGACTTTGCGTATCCGAAGATTTTATAAATAGTTTTCTTTTGATTTTTTTGCATAACTCTAAAGCATTCCTCGCCCTGTAGAAAGCGGTTCCTCTCATCCCAATATCTTTCTTAAGTGGTTTTTCAATATTTCCAACCCCAATACCACAATAGATATCAGCGGGTAATTTGTATTTAATAAAAAGATAAATTGTGTATACATTTTTTGGATTTTTGAGTACTCCTTGGAATTCGTCACCAACAGTTGGTCTAAAATCTATAAGGATATTACTGGCAAATACTTTATTTATTTCTTTGAGAGTTTTGTCTAACCTCATAAAAATATCGGACCAGTTATCTATACTACTTGACATTTTTATATCCCCAATTATTACGCAATTACTTGACATATTATTCTCCTGCATTGCGCTTAGATTTCGTCCCCGGAAAAAGTTCCTGTACTGCCTCTGCCATGATATGACTTGTTGAATACCGTAATTTTTCTAAATCCAGTTCTTTATTCATTTTTCACTTAATCACTTCCACCTCAAGCGGACCTCATCGCTGTATTTTTGTCCTGTCCACCTATCCACTTAGCCACGTATCAACCTATCAACTTAGCCACCTAATCACTTAAAAACTTAACCACTTTATTAGATTGAAAAGGTAAATGCCCGGTGCAGGACTTGAACCTGCGACCTTCCGCACGTCAAGCGGACACTCTGGCCAACTGAGCTAACCGGGCCTCTGTCGCACTCCGACTTTTCTTTCATCAGAGTTCCCTCGCAAAGAGAGGTTATCTGCTTTGCTCGGTGCTCCCAATGGGGATTAAATCCCCTCTTGTGTTCCCCCCCTTCTTGCTTTTGCAAGAAAGCAGGGGGGTCACGGTTACCCCTTTAAGAGGAGTGGAGGCGCGGGTCGGATTCGAACCGACGAATCGCGGTTTTGCAGACCGCTCCCTTAGCCACTTGGGTACCGCGCCGGAATTCCCTAGATGCTAGTGTATTGTCCCATAAATCTCTTGGCATTTGAATGTTCATTGATTGTCATTGCGAGCGACTGAAAGAAGCGTGGCAATCACGGTATTAAGACGGAGATTGCTTCGTTGCTGATGCTCCTCGCAATGACAGCCAAATGTAAAGAACTGTTAGCGACATTACACTAGTTAATACCAGGTCAAATCATATTTTGTTGATTTTAACAAAGAAATTGATAAAATGCAAATCTTTTTTAGTCACCGAAGGATACGCCTAAAGCGCGGGCGGACTTGATTACATCCGAGTCCGTAGGGACTAATTTCCTCGTCCCGGTAGCTTCGGTAATCGGTATTGATTCTATATCCGGCGGTCTTAAGGAAACCATTTGTCCGAACTTCTTTGCGGCAATCAGTCGCACTGCGGCTGCCCCAAATCTCGTTCCTAAAAGACGGTCAAAAGTTGTTGGCTGCCCACCACGCTGGAGATGACCAAGCACAAGCGACCTTGTTTCTTTACCGGTGCAGCGGGCAATTTCTTTGGCTACCCATTCACCGATACCGCCGAGTAAAGGTTCACCTCTTCCCGCTTCTCGGCATTCTTTAGTGAATAATTCTCCCCCGGCTGGTTTTGCTCCTTCAGCAACGACTACAATACAGAAATTCTTTTTCTGCCGGTATCTTTCCATAACTTTTTCGCATATTTTTTCTATTTTGAACGGTATTTCCGGAATAAGAATTATATCCGCTCCGCCGGAAACACCGGAATTCAAGGCAATCCAACCGCTGTATCTGCCCATTACTTCTACGACCATTACCCGTTGATGACTTTTTGCTGTAGAATGCAGTTTGTCTAAGGCATCGGTAGCCGTGCTTACTGCGGTATCAAAACCGAAAGTGATTACCGTGCCCGAGAGGTCATTATCAATTGTTTTTGGGACACCGACTAAAGGTATCCCTTTTTCAAATAATTTTTGTCCGATACTTAGAGTGCCGTCACCACCAATCACGATTAAAGCGGTAAGTTTTAATGAGTTGAAATTCTTAATCAATATTTTTGAAGCATTTACGGTTTTACCATCTTTTGTTTTCAAAGCGAAAGGATTGCCCCGGTTAGTCGTGCCTAAAATTGTTCCCCCGATATGTAAAATTCCGGTAATATCTTTTGGACGGAGAATTGACATTTTTTTGGTATTAATCAATCCTTCAAAACCGTCCTGGATACCGTATACTTGCCAGCCTAAATTCCAGGCGCTTTTTACTGCGGCACGGATTACTGCATTTAGTCCCGGGCAATCGCCGCCGCCGGTAAGTATACCGATTGAAGTAGTTCTTTTATTTTTTTTCTCCATCTTCTTCCTCCTCATATTGAATGAGCAATGAATTCAGTTAAGACCACTACTTCTTCAGTAGAGAAAATTTTTTCAATTGATTGGTCAAAAAGGATATTCGCTTCGGAAGAGAATTCTTCATCTTTTCCCCAGAGAGTTATCACTACCGGAACATTTTCAAAAGGTAAGATTTCAATTGCTACATCACCGTATTCAATCTGACGGCAAACATCAAATCGTTCAAGTGCAGTAAGTAGTCCTTGCGGATTATCGCCGTATTTTCTTTTTATCGGTTCAATTGCTCTTTTGTAGAAAGTCGGATAATACCCTTCACCACCGGTTAATTGACGAAAAGTAATCCATTCATCTTCCAGTGGAGGTAATCCTTCAATTTTTTTTACCAGGTAGCGCAGGACTAATATAGCAATATGTTCAGGTGGTGGAACATTGCCGGAAAGCGAAAGAACGGAATGGTTAGAGAGGTTTACTGTATATTCATCAGCAAGAAATCTTACCTGGTATACACTGTTCTGGTGTATACTACTCTGAATCGGTTCTTCGGTTATTTCTTCCAACTTTAACCAAGATTGTGTTTTTGCTTCTTCGTAACTCATTTCAATTCTTTTATATATTTGTTGAGAATATCCAAATGTTTTTTCTCCTCTTGAATGACTTTGTTAAATGCTTCCTTAGTTGAAGAACCTAAACTTTTTTCGCTTACGGTTGTGTAAAAAAGAATAGAATCCTTTTCGGCTTGAATCCCGATAGAAAACACATCTTTTTCATTCAAAGTCTTAACGGTCATTGCCGGGAGATGTGCAACTTCGTAGAAAACACCGGTTTCTACTAAATTACGTAGATATTCTTTTTCTAACGGTTCAATTGTCCAGATTTCATCAGCGAAACTTTTGCTAAATTCGTCACGCAGACCTAAAAAAATCTGACGATGTTTTTTTTCGTCTTTCGCCAGTTGAAGAAAAAGTTTACTAATTGCCGACTTTTTTATTTTCTTGCTCATTTCTTCGTAGAATTTAATTCCGGCTTCTTCTAAATTCATTGCTACATTGAAAACTTCAATATAAGAGGAAAATTTGATTTCCATTTTTTCTCTCCTTAAAATTTACTTATTGCTTATTTCCAAACTGGCGAAAACAACATTAGCTACTATTTCAAGGTGACTCTCTTCTTCTTTAAAATTCGGTGACTTATAGATATATTTCCCAAAAGAAGTAACATTACCATCCGGCATTTTTGCCCCAGCAAAGGCAGAATTTAGCGTTATTTTAGTTGGTAACTGAGGATTGATTTTTATAACTCCTGCACTGAAAACCGTATTTATTTCTTTCTTCACGGTTCCGCCGGTCAAAGAAAGATTAGACAAATCAATTACACCTTTACCAAAAACGATATCATATTTATCGGATAAACTTGTGTCTTCAATTTTTGATTCACTAAACCAGACGGCATTTTTTCCTTTACTACAAATTGGACCCCCGGTAAGAATTTTTATTCCGAAATAGATAAGTAAAAGAGCGAATCCAATCCTAAAAAGGGGTATACCGATATTGAATAAAACTTTGAGAATAATTGTCAGACCGATAAGGATTAAAAAAACTCCCCAGAAAAGTCCACTGAAAAGACAACACATTTTCATTGCTATTTATCCTCCCTTTTATCCAATTTGAACTTATAAAGGAGTATAGCATAATTTTGCCAAATCTTCAAATTATAATACTATATGTATGCGGGACTTCGAAAAATAGGGTAGGTTTTAGATTTAAAAGAAGTTAGCAGAAAATGGTAGTTTTTAAAACTATAATATTCGCGAATTTATTATTTCAACAATTGGTTTAAAAATAAAAAGCGGGAGATGGGGTTCGAACCCACGACCGTCGTCGCTTTGCTCCTCCCAATGGGGACTTTGTCCCCTCTTGCGTCCCGACAGCTTGTCGGGACGGTCACCCCCAAAGCATGGGAAAACTTTTTTCCCATACCTTTTTGGTCGTGGGTTAAGAAAAAAATAAGAGCGGGAGATGGGGTTCGAACCCACGACCTTCTGCTTGGCAAGCAGACGTTCTACCAACTGAACTACTCCCGCGCAATTTTTATCCTTTTTTCTTCAATAATATTTTCAATTATGTCCCTTCTTTTTAACTTTTTTAACCCATATTCAACTCTTCTTGCTTGACTTAAACTCTCAAATCTTTGAAAAAACATTAATTGTAATGGTAATAAATGTTTTGTAGCGATAACTTTACCTATTTTATGTTCATCTATCCTTCGTGCCAAATTATTAGTGCTTCCAATATAATATCTTCCGTTTCTTTCACTCTTCAAGATATATACAAATCCACTCATTTGTCAATTGAATCCACGACCTCTCCGACGTAACGTCGGAGCGTTCTACCAACTGAACTACTCCCGCGTTAATAACGGTAATTGGGTAATTAGGTAATTAGGTGAAAACACAGCAATTAAAAGAATGAAAAATTTTCAATCTATTCAAATAAGACTTGACTTCTATCTTTACACTTTTAACTTTACACTTTTAACTGCTTTATCAGGCACCGAACTTGGTTAGTTTACCGGCATAGGCTAAAGCAAGTGGCATTATTTCTTCGGCTTGGAAAAGACCTAAACTACCCGAACGACATTCCTTTTCGGTAAATTTATTTAATCCGTCTTTAGAACTATGTTTTGAGTGAAGCAAAAAAGGTACCGGATGCCAAGAGTGCCCTTTTAATACTGCTGGTGTGGAATGGTCACCGGTAATTACTAAAACATCGGGCTTGAGTGTTTCTATCCTTGGTATAAAAGAATCGATTTCTTCTAATTTTTTTACTTTACCAGCAAAATTGCCATCTTCACCGTAAAGGTCGGTTTCTTTAATGTGTAAATAGAAAAAATTGTATTCTCTAAAATTTTGTTCCAAAGTTTTAATTTCGTCTTCTAATTTTTCACCGGTCGGTAAAATTTTCATCCCTAAAAGCCGCGCAATCCCGCGATACATTGGATAAGTAGCAATTGCTGCTGGATTAAGTTGATAAATTTCTGTAATTTTTGGTAAATCCGGATAACCAGCAAAACCGCGCAAGAGAACATAATTTGCTGGATTTAAATCTTTAAGCGTATCTGTTATTAAAGATAAGAAATTATTAACCATTTCAGCAGTTTTTTTTGCACTGGGTTGTAACGGTTCAATTAAATGTGCAGGGTGACCATCTTTTTGTGGGTCGTTTTCACTAATTCCTTCCGATAAATTTTTCCCACGAAAAATCACTGCAAACCGGTGACCTTTACCCGGATGAAACAGTATTTTTGTTGTATCAACTTTTTTAATTTTTTTCTGGAGCAGAGCACATAACTCTACACATTTTTCGGTAGGGATACGTCCGGCACGACGGTCAAGCACGCGGCTGTTTTTATAGTCGTAAGTAGCAAAATTTGCCCTTGCTACAAGGTCATTCTCTTGCACTTCAACATCTAATCCTAACGCTTCAAGAATACCACGACCAATTTTGTATTTTATCGGGTCATAACCGAATAAAGCTAAGTGTGACGGTCCTGAACCGGGAGTAATTCCCAGAGCAATCGGGATACTTAAACCACAAAGTGAATCTTTTGCTAAACGACTAAGATTTGGTATTTCGGCGGTTTCTAACTCACTTTTTCCGGTTTCCGGGTTAGTTAATCCGCCCAAGCCGTCAATAACCACAAAGATAATTTTACTATCTGTTTTTTGGGATATACTTTTAATTATTTCTTGATTCATAAACTCTACGCCCCTCAACCCCGCCCCTTATAAATTGCAGCGGGTGGGATTTGAACCCACACGGGTTTCCCCATACGCCCCTCAAACGTACGCGTATACCGATTCCGCCACCGCTGCATAACGGGCGGGGCTGCCAATTCCGCTTCCGCCATCCCGTCGATAGAAGTTAGTGTTTAGTTTTTAGTGATTAGTAAAAGAAAAAACTAAAATATTTTACTTTATAAGAAAAAGAAAGTCAAGTTTTTATTGGGATGCGGGTTGAGTAGGTGGGGGTGAACTCTCAGGTTGACCGGAGGGAAGAGTATTTCCTTGTTCTGTGGGTGTTTGTGGCGTTTCTGCTGAAGGTTGCTTGGTTTCTTCTGTTGGAACTTGGGGATGCCCAGGTGGGAGAGCCGGTGTAGCGGGTGAAACCGCAATTTTTTCGGTTACTGTCCGTCTTGGTTGTCGTAAAGAAATAAAAGTTAAAATTAGAGAAGTGCACATAAAAATTATCGCTAAAACGGTAGTTACTTTTCTTAAAAAGATATTACCGCTTGTCCCCCCAAAGATTGCTTCACTTCCTCCTCCACCGAATAAACCAGATAGTCCAGCATCTTTACTTGCTTGTAAAAGGACAATCAAAATTAAAAAAATACAAATAAGAATATGAATGATTAAAATTAAAATATACATTTAGGATTTTTCTTTATTTTTAATTGTGGTTATGCCCGGCAATTCCTTCCCTTCGATAAATTCTAAAGTAGCACCACCACCGGTAGAAAGATGAGAAATTTTATTTTGTACACCTGCCATGTTGGCCACGGTTACTGTAGCTCCACCACCAGCAATGGTCATTGTGCCATTTTTAGTAGCCTGAGCAACAAGTTGAGCAATTTTTACCGAGCCGGAAGCAAATTTATCAATTTCAAATATACCCATTGGACCGTTCCAAAAGATTGTTTTTGCTTTAGCAATTATTGGTGCGAAACGGTCAATACTTAAAGGACCGATATCCACACCCATCCAACCATCGGGAATGTCAATATCGTTAGTTTCTTTTACCTCGGTGTTTGGTTCAATTTGTTTAGCAATCAGATGGTCAATCGGGAGAAAAAAACGCACTTTTTTTTCTTTCGCTTCTTTCAAGATTTCTTTGGCTAAGTCAAGTTTTTCTTGTTCCCAAATTGAATTACCAACTTCCGCGCCATAGGTCTTAAGGAAAGTATAAGCCATCCCACCACCGATAATTAGACTATCAACTTTATTCAACAAATTTTTAATTATACCAATTTTACTACTGATTTTATTTCCACCAATTATTGCTAAAAAGGGATGTTCTGGGTTTTCCATTGCATCACTTAAATAACAAAGTTCTTTCTCTAAAAGTAGACCCGCCACTGTGGGCAAGAATTTTGGTACACCTACCACTGAAGCATGAGCACGGTGGACAGCACCAAAGGCATCCTGAACGAATACTTCAGCCAAAGAAGCCAGATGTTTAGCAAAATTTAAATCATTTGCTTCTTCTTCCGGATAAAAACGTAAGTTTTCTAACAAAACAAGTTGTCCATTATCAGTTTCTTTCATTATTTCTTTTTTATCTTTATTAATGTAATTAGATACAAAAGTGACCTTACGTTTCAAAAGTTGAGTGAGATATTCGGCTACCGGTTTTAAACTTAAGGAAGGGACAACTTTTCCTTTCGGTCGTCCCATATGAGAGATGAGGATAATTCGGCAATTGTTTTTCAAAAGGTAATCAAGGGTAGGCAAAGTAGCACGGATACGGGTATCGTCAACAATTTTTCCTTCTTCATTAAAGGAAACATTATAATCAACTCTTACTAATGTGGTTTTATTTAGTAAATCCCAGTCACGAATTGTAAGTTTATTCAAGGTAGTGTTTACCCTTTCCTGCCATTTCTAACGGAGTTTATATCCCTTGAGCAATTACATAATTGATTAAGTCAACTACCCGACAAGAGTATCCCCATTCATTATCGTACCAACCTAAAACTTTTACAAAATTTCCATCAATTACATCAGTACAAGAAGAATCAAAAATAGAAGAGGATGAGTTACCATTAAAATCACGAGAAACAAGTGGTTCTTCGCAATACTCAAGATATTTACCTAATTTGTTTTTTGTTGCTTTTTTAAATGTCGAGTTTACTTCTTCAATGGTCGTTTTCTTTTCCGTTTCCGCAACTAAATCTACTAAAGAAACATTAGGAACTGGTGCGCGTACGGCAATACCATTGATTTTACCTTTAAGTGCTGGGATAACTAAACCAATTGCTTTTGCTGCACCGGTAGTTGTCGGAATAAGTGATAATCCGGCGGCGCGTGCCCGACGTAAATCACGATGAGCAAAATCAAGAATTACTTGGTCATTGGTATATGCATGAATAGTAGTCATTAAAGCACGTTTAACGGTAAAATTCTCATGGAGTACTTTTACTAAAGGAGCAAGAGCGTTAGTTGTGCAAGAAGCATTAGAAATAATTTTATGTTTTTGCGGTTCATATTTTTCTTCGTTTATGCCCATACAGATGGTAATATCCTCGTTTTTCGCTGGTGCAGTGATAATTACCTTCTTCGCACCTGCAATAAGGTGACTTTTTGCCTTTTCTGCTTCAGTAAATTTGCCTGTTGATTCAACTACAATATCTATATTTAAATCTTTCCAAGGTAATTGTAGCGGGTCTTTTTGGGCGATGACCTTTATTTCTTTTCCATCAATGATTAGATTATTGTCTTTTGCTTCAACTGAACCACGGTAAATACCAAAATTTGAATCATATTTAAAAAGATGGGCTAAAGTTTTCGCATCAGTTAAATCATTAACCGCAATAAACTCAAAGGGATGATTATTCCCTTTACTCAAACCTGCTTTTAGAACCAAACGTCCAATCCGCCCTAAACCATTGACTCCTATACGAATTGACATATTTTCTTTTACTCCTTTCTCATCTCAGAAAAAATAATCTGAGATAATATTATACTTTTTTTCTATCTAAAGTCAATCCTGCTAGGCAAAAAAATTTGCCAATTTTTTTGATTATACAGTATGAGCAACTACAAGAGCCAAGATTTTTTTTGCTCCGGCACTTCTTGCGGTTTTTGCACATTCCTCAATTGTTGCACCAGTAGTAGAGACATCGTCAATCAAGAGTATAATTTTACCCTTAAACTCAAGTGGATTAAGTATTGCAAATGCGCCAACTAAATTAATTAATCTTTCCTCACGAGGTAATTGCATTTGTGCCTTAGTTTTCTTAACCCGGATTAAGTTTCCCAAAACTAATGGTTTACTAAAATAGATGGCTACTTTTTCGGCTAAGAGTTTTGCTTGGTTATAGCCGCGCTTATGTTCGCTCTTTTTATGTAAAGGAACTGGAACGATAAAATCAATTTCTGTCCAATTAAATTTATCTTTGCTCTCTTGGATAAGAAATTCGCTTAAGCCGAGAGCCAGGAAATCTTTACCTTGATATTTAAATTTATGGATTACTTCTTTAAGTACTCCTTCATAGACACCTGCAGCACGAATATATTCAAAATGGGTGCCCGAGACACCTGCAGTTCGGCAAAAGTAACAATGTGCTCCTCCGTCCGGTAAAGGTTTACCACATTTCTGGCAGAATAAACCACTTATTGGTTTAAATTTATTCCAACAGCTATCACAAAGATGGCGGTTATTTTTATCGGTTAAAATGCTCCTGCAAAGCACACAACATTTTGGTAAAAAAATATTAATTACCTTGTCCCAAATTGTTTGTAGCAACTTCTGTCCTCCAATATACTAACCACTTGTCACTCTCTACTTCCTACTCTTTACTTCCCACTTCTAAGATATTAGAACTGTATGGTTATCTGCATTGAACCTTCAAAACTGGTGTAATCTGCTTTCCAATCATCACGGTTAGAGAAACGGATTGCTCCTAAACCAAGGGTCATTCGGGCGTTTGGTGAAACTGTATAATCAGCCGATGTATTTAAGGTGTAGGTATCGGTATTCGCACCGAAAATTGGTGTTCCTAGACTTTTTGCTCTCTTCCGGTCTAACCGCAAGGTAGAATTAAATACTAATTGGTTAGCTAAAGAAATCGTTTTCTTAATCAATGGAATACGCAGTTCAGCCGGTAGATTGAAATTAGCATATACCTGTAAACTTGGGGACAAGGTACTCTCTTCACGAAACGGATTATTTGGATAGTCAAGATAAACTTTACTATCCCATTCACGGTTAATCTTGTATTCGTTACGAATAGTAAAACGCCAAATTTTGAGATTGAAATTGACCTGTGATGTCCAACTTTCATTTTTTGTCAGTTTATTCCCAGTTTTAGTTTTTTCATTGAAATCTTCATTTTTTGTTAATGAATAATCAAAATACAAAGAATACTTTTTTAAGAAAAGAAAACGCCAGTCCGCTGAATCAGTTAAGGTAATAACTTTAGAAAGGTTAGGTGTATAAACAGTTTTGTTAAGAATTTTCAAATTTATCTGTGACTCAGTAATTATTTCTTCTAAATAGAATATTTTTTCTCCTTTTAAAAGAGTAAAAACGAAATCAGGCCATTGGATTGTATAAACTTTACGGGGCGTCCCAGTGGTCTCCGTTTTTTCTCTACTATATAAGTAATTAGCCGTAATACTTAAAGTATTAAAAGGAGTAAAACGATAAGGAAGAAGTATTGTTTCTAAAGGAACCCAGCGACTGTTTAGTCTTATGTTGTCCCTTTCCGTGAACGATTTCCGTTTCTGTAGTTGTTTTTCTCCATCTAATTTCAAAGGGTTAGGAATCCAGAGTTGGTTTTGGATTTTCAACTTGTCTGGAATATCTTCGTATGAGTCGCCATGTTCAAAACGGTAATTTGTAGAGAGAGTTAGAGATTGCAATAGACGAACTTGCGGTAAAATCTGCCGGAAGGTAAAATTCCAATTCATCTCACCGTTAGACGTCCGGTCAACCCTTTTTACTTTTGCCGTGGGACTGGAAAGGTTCAAATCTTCTTTAGAAGTAATATTATAACTAAGTGCCGGATTAAGCCAACCAAAAAAAGAAAGATTAGAAGTAACCCCAATTACTTGTGAAAGCGACTTATTATATTTAGGTTGTCTAGTTTGAACCTTTTCTTCACTTACTGTTTTCAAAGAATAGCTTGGATTAAGGATAATTCTTGACCAGAAATTGAAATTTGTCCGTAAAGCCCAGTCATCAGTTATTTCTTGGGTTTCTTGATATGCTTTTTTAGAAGTTTTGTATTGTTTAAGAAAGAATTTTTCTTCGCCTTTTGTCACCGGTATAGATCCAAATGTTGACCGCCAGAGAGAAAATTCATCACGACGATAAGCAAGATTAATTGTCCTTGGGAAAATTGGGAAGGCAAATGGAATAGCATAATCAAAATTTGTATTATATGAGTTCTTTAAATCAAGACGGTTTTGCTTGCGTAAATAATCAGTTAAACTTTCACTGTAATTAAAACCAATTCTTGGTAGTAGACGTCCGTAAGTAAAAGTGAATCCTCCGGAGGCACTCAAGGAAGTAACTTTATCTTCTTCTAAACTGGCAAGCCAAGGGTTCTCTAAAATACTTTGTACCGGTGTCTCGGTATCTTTACGAGAAAAAGTAAAATTCAGTGGTAAAAAACGAATCCGGACAAAATTCAAATAGGTATTTTTTTCAACTGTCTTCTGTCCGACAACTACTGGTGTTAAAGGTTGAAATTTCTCACTAATTTCCTTATATTTACCACCAAAACTCGTCCAACCGGGAATTTCAAAATCAGCCTCTACTTTTTTTGCTTCACCAATACTTTTATCTACTTCATCAAGAAAAATTTCATTTACCCAAATTTCACCACTCTTGATTGTATCGGTTGAAGAGTTATAAATACCAATTTTGATTTGGGTAATATTTGTCCTTTTCGGTGAACCATTTAGACGATAAATTGCAACATTCACTGTTGCAGTAGATTGATTAGCTTTAAGCATTTTTTCAAATTCTTTGAAATCAATTGTTTCTACAGACCATGTTCCTGTTGACTTTAGTTCCCGGCTGTATTCGTAGTAATCAGTTTCCGTACCAAAACGAAAGAAAAGGATTTCACCGTGCGTAATTCCCTGAGGATAAAGAAAAAATTTTACCTGTTTATATTTAGAAAAATCCTGTGCTTTAGCAAACGAAGAATAAACGGTAGCAGTAGAACCAGGATTAATGCTATAGTTGACTGTCAATGCTTGTTCACGAGGTCTCTTTTCTATATCAGACTTTGAGTAACCATAAAGTTCTTGATAAATATCCTTTTTTTGGTCATATAAAGGAATATACTCCCTTGGATTATCTTCGTTATTTATTCCATTGATTGTAACGGTGGCACCAACCGTGCTATATTTTTCCCATTTATTACCTACTAAATTTAAATTTGCAATTTTTATTTTTCCTTCCTGACCAATT
The DNA here is from genome assembly GCA_002412545.1 of Elusimicrobia bacterium UBA5214. Classification (GTDB taxonomy): domain Bacteria; phylum Elusimicrobiota; class UBA5214; order UBA5214; family UBA5214; genus UBA5214. The sequence continues at coordinate 294,336 of DHVG01000001.1, forward strand.
TGTCCTTTAATTGTAACTCTTACCTGTTTTACTTGTTGCCATTTGCTCGGGTCGGTAATATTTAACGCCATATTCGTAGAGAACCATACATTTGGACTGACAGTGAATTTATACTTATTCAGTTGTTCCGCCGGTTCGTCAAGAGTATCCAAATACCCGTCACCATCAAGGTCTTCGCTATCCATCCGACCATTTTCTTTTCCCGAATACGCTTGCACAGTCGTGGTGTCAGGATAGTTATATTCCCAGCCGGTATCTTCGTCTTTATTTAAGATGGTATCACCATTCTTATCTTCAGTATCCATAATTCCATCGTTGTCCGCATCTTCATTAAAATTACCATATTCAATTGTCACTTGAGTACTGGTTGTGGCATAAATTTGTGTCTCCAGAAATAATTTTTTGGAGTAGTCCACACCGATTTTTGAAATCGGTTGGATTATACTTGTAAGAGAAGAGGAACTTAAATCATAATCAATTACCAGAAGTTGCTGTTTTTCGTTCTTTTTATCTGCTGGCAATGATGAATTAATCTCTCCTAATGTTATTTCTTCTTTACTGAGGTTAAAAGAAAGTGGAATTTTCTCTCCCGAAAGAGAAGCCGGATACCAGTAATCTTTGTCCAAAGACACTGAATCAACGGTTTTAACTCCTTCCATTGAGTCAATCATTGCTTTCCCAAAAGTATTCGGATTACTGACACTTTGGGCATATTCAAATGAAAGATTATTCATTCTTAAAGGGATTAAAGGAAATTTGAAGTTAACATAACGGGCATCAATTTCCCAAAGACGTGTACTGGTTGGTGCGGTACGGATATCCGGAATACGGTCTGGTTCAAGGACAAAATTGGAAATAAAAGTTGAACCAAGAGAAAAATTTTTTAATGGTGAAAATTCAGTACGTGCACCAACTAAAGTTTCACCGGTAGAAAATCCAGCAAAAGGTGCATATTCATAGGTTGTTTCTATTTTTGAATCTTCTTTAATTTCTTCTTCCAAGTAAAAAGTCAACCAACCGGACTCGTAGTCCAAAAAGTAATCTTTATCTCGCTGAAGAACTTTGCCATCAAGGACAATTCTTTCCGAACCAATCACAATATTTGGTCTTAAAAGATATGTTTTTATCCGGGAACGAAATTGTACAAAGACAATATATTTTTGCACCGGTGAAATAGCGTAAACTTCCGGTGGAAATGGTCTCTCTTCGCTAAACCAGAAAATTCCGTTTTCAAAGTCAACATTTACATATTCAGGATAACTTACTTTTTTCCCTGAAATTTCGGTTACGGTGGTCCGATTTAGGTCATAGACATTGAAAATAAAATTTCCTTTACCATCATCACGGACAATTTTAGTTTTTCCGAGATTATAATAATTTTTCAGCTCAGTATTGATTGTTTCATTCTCATTTTTAATCATTATGGCTTTGGTATTTGTTTCATCAGTATTATTAAGCTGGCTGTAGCGAACAGCGAGAATATAATTTGTAGCGATTGTTCTCCGAAAAATGATTATTCCTTTACTATAATCAAGAATGTAATCTACCCCTGCAGAAAGTTCATCAAAGTCACCGGTATATGTACTCTTTGGAACAGTATAAGATTCTACAAGGAGAGTTTTGGTAGTTAGCGTGTTATTGGCAGAATTACGGTCATCAAGGTAAATTTTTTCACTACCGGCCACTATTGGAAGGTGATCTTTGTCAAAATAAATTTTATAATACTTTCTCCGAAGATAATCACGGTCAGCAATTTCTTTTTTTTCAAAAGTAGTATTACCAGTAAAAAGTTTTGATTCGCTTGTCCCTTTAGTCTGACTGGCAATCGCCATAAAGCGTAAATTTTTATATTGTGCCTGTCCTCTCAGACCAAAAACCTGTTTCCGATAGCCGACAAATTCAGTCTGCGGAAGTGATAGGTCAAGGTCGCCGAAGGCAATTTCTTGTACTGCTTCACCAGGTTCACCTTTATAAACTACTGAAATGTCTTTCTTGTCTGGTTTTGTACTGTCGTAGTCAACATTTACTTTGACCCGTTCATCTCCAATTTGTCCTCCAATCCTTACTTGGAGTTCCTGTTTTGGTTCATAACTTGTTTCCCAAATCCACTTGTTTTTGTCAATGTCAAAACGTTTTTTTGCTGAGAATTTTGAACCGATAAGTTGACGACCGGAAATATTCAGTGCTGCTTCGTAAGGAAGTTCTTTAGGTAAAAGACCTCCCCCGGCCAAGGCGAGGTCAAAATGGTTAGAAGTAGTTAGTGATTGGTGAGTGGCTTGCCCCGCACCAAATTTGGTGCGGGGTGAAAGTAGTGAGTGGTCACTAGTGACTGGTAAATGGTAATTGGATAACTGGGTGTCACCTCTTCGGTGACCTTCCGATGAGGAATGGACTATGTGATTTGGTGATTGGGGATTAAGGTGAGATAGCAGATAACGGATAGCGGATAATGGATAACTAATCGAGGAGGTCTGGTAAATTGAACCACTACAAGTTTTGTAAAGTTTATCTATGAAGAGGAATGTTAACACTGCCAAAAGAAGGATAAAAAAAGGACGTTGTCTCTTCATATTAAGTTTATATTATACAATAAAAAAAACCAGACTTTTTTTCTGTATCAAAAAAAATTATACAGATAGATCTGGATTCTTCTCCACAAAATACACTTTCCATTTTATTTCTTCGGTAACCCGACCCCCCGACTCTTCGTCGGGGTCGTGTTCCGATGCTTTGATCGGAACCCCGAAATGACTTCGGGGGCTTTGCGTCCCACGATTACTCGTAGTTTGCCCTCGCCACTGAGTTTTTGGCGAGCCCCCCGATGTAACATCGGGAGGTTTATCGTTCTATATATTTAGTATATCCTAATTTATAATTTTGTCAATTATATTTGTCTCCGATAATAAAATGTTGTATAATCAAAATATGTTTATCCTCAAACGATATACTCTAAGAGAATTTTTTTCTGCGCTATTTTTTGGTTTGTTCGTTTTTGTTTTTGTTCTTCTTTTGGACAAACTATTCTACTTTATAAGTGTGTTCTTACATAAAGAAGCAAAAATATACCTGATTATAAAGTTATTTTATTCCCTTTTACCGACCTTGCTTTCCTTAGCTTTGCCGATGGCGATACTTTTTGCCTTACTTTATGTTTTCTCTCGTTTTTCTGAAGACAATGAAATTATCGCTTTACAAGTAAACGGAATAAGGATAAGAGCAATTGTCTTACCATTGTTATTTTTAAGTTTTTTAGTAGCTTTATTATTAATACCTTTTAATACACAAATTGTGCCCGAAAGTCACTATCGTTTTGAAAAAACTTATGCTCAAATTGTCTATCACAATCCGGGGATAAGATTAGAAGAAAAAAATTCTTGGGCGATTGGTAATTATCGTCTCTGGATAGAAAAAATAGAAAACAAAGAGTTAAAGAACATAATTCTTTACGAATTTCCAGAAGATAAACAACCAATTCGTATAATTGCACGGAAAGGTAAATACATTTTACCTGATTTAACAAATCTAATTCTTAATTTGGAGGACGGGAATATTCAGTATTATGATTTTAATCAACCGGGAACCCTCTCCAGAAGCGACTTTAAAACTTATAAGATCATTATTCCTTTACCTTCGGCCAGTCAACCAATTGTTTCCAAAAGTTTACGCGAGATGAAAAGTGATGAATTATATGAAGAAATTAAAAAATATCGGCAGCAGAATATTTCTACTTCATATTTAGAAGTGGAATACTACTTACGGATTGTTTTAGCCGTAACTCCCTTTATTTTTGCCCTTTTAGCAATACCGTTAGGAATTAAAATAAAACATGGTGGACGAGCAATCGGTTTTGGAGTAAGTTTATTGGTAATTTTTTTCTATTATTTGTTGATAGTTTTTAGTATTATTCTTGGTGAAAAGAAAATTTTACCACCTTTTCTTTCTCTTTGGATACCCAATTTTTTACTCTTTGTAATTGGAGTAACACTTTTTTATCGTTTAAGTAAATATTAAATCGGCGTAATCCGCGATTCTGTCATTGCGAACGAAGTGAAGCCCCGATATTCATCGGGACTCGCAACGACATCTGTGTAATCTGCGGTAAAAAGAATGAAAATAATTTCACGTTATCTATTAAAAAATTTTTTTTCACCTTTTATTGTTGCCTTGAGTATTTTTTCTTTACTTTTCATTTTAGAACGGTTCTTTGAAAAATTAGAAATGTTTTTAATTTATCATGCAACATTTTCCCATGTTTTGGAATATCTGCTTTTTTGTTTACCTTATTGGATTGTACAAATTTCTCCTTTAGCCATACTTGTTGGTTTGCTTTTTTCTCTCAGTAAACTTTCTTCAAATAACGAAATTATTGCCTTAAAATCATCCGGGATTAGTTCATATTTGTTTCTTTTTCCAATATTTATTGCGGTTTTATTTTTTACAATTTTTGTTTTTTTTGTTAATGAGAATTTTGTCCCGCGGGCTAATGCACATGCTTATTATATCAGGCGTTTCAAAATACAAAAGTCTAATCCTGAAGATAAACGAATACAGGAAAAATTTGTCTATATCGGTAAAGGAAAGAAATTTTTTACGATTGATTTTTTTGATGGGAAAACAGGAGTAATTCGTGGAATTAATATAGATGAATATGACCAAACATTTAATCTTTCAAAACAGATACTTGCTAAAGAGGTGCATTATAAAGATGGGCAGTGGTATTTCTATCAAGGGTTAATTCGTGAATTTTTACCCGGTAAAGAAACATTCCGGGAAGAAAAATTCAAAGAAAAAATATTTCCCTTGGATGAAAAGATTGAAGATTTTTTGATTACCGAAAAGAAGGTAGATGAGATGAATAACCAGGAATTAAAAGAATATATTCAGCGTTTGAAAGGACAAGGTATACCAGCAAGAAAGGAAGAAATTAATCTTCAACTTAGATTTGCTTACCCTTTTTCTAATCTGGTGATGTTTTTTCTTGCTCTACCTTTTGCTTTATCCCAAAAATTTGGTAAAGGCGGTCGCATCCGCAGTTTCGCTTTCTCTCTTGGATTTGCGTTCCTTTACTGGGGACTTCTTTCGCTATTTCGTGCTTTAGGAGAAAATAACCGTTTGTCTGTATTCCTTTCCGCTTGGTCAGCAAATTTTATTTTTCTTTTTACTGGTTTATTTTTATTCTGGGTAAAGGAGAGAATTTAAAAAAATTACGGCATTCTGTAAATTAGGGAGATTGAATGAACTGGTTGAAAGTTACCCGTAAAAGTGTAGGCATAGTCAAACTGGAATAAATTTCTCCGCAAGCCGATACCTAATGATAAACGGTTAGATTCATATCCTGAACTATACCCGGTACGAAAAATAAACAGTCCCCCCCAACCATATTCAAGACCAAAATTTTGAAAAGTATTTTCTTGATAACGATAAATATAATCAGTTACTACCGAGAAATAATTATCCAAAAATATTTTCTGGTAAGAAAGTCCGATTCGTCCAGTAAGTGGTAACGGGTCGCATTTAATTTTCGTGCCAATGTTTTGGACAGAGAACCCGGTTTTTAATCCATCAATAATCTTCAATAAAATACCAAAATCAATAGCATAAGCATTTGCTTTATACTGTTCAAGAAGTTTACTGGAGTATGTTTTCAAATTTACTCCTAAAGAGAGATATTTATTTTCTTGATAAGCATAAGCAAGAGTAAAAACAATATCTTCAATTGCTTTTAATGTTTCTACTGTGCCATCAGTTTTATTCCATTCAAACTTACCACCGTCAAGATAAAAAATACTCACTCCAAGAGTATCTTTTTTACCAATTTTAGTTATCCCGGAAAGAAAAGCGTAATACTCATCAGTTAAACCGGTGAGATACATTGTGCCGATTTCACTGTTTTTAGTTTGAGCCAAGCCAGCTGGGTTATAATGAAAGCCAAAACTATCATCAGCAAGTGCAGTAAATGCGCCACCTAAACCAGCACTTCTTGCGCCAACTGTTTGGTTTAAAATTCTTGCCCCGGTCTGTCCTGCACCAGCATGCAGTTCAGTAGAGAGTAGAAAGTAGAGAGTAAAGAGTAGGACAACAAAATAAATCCTTTTCATTTTACAATTGCTATTTTTTTTACTTGTTTTGTTCCGTTTGTTTCAAAATAAAGTAAATAAATACCACTGGCGACTGTTTCGTTATCATCATTTTTTCCATCCCAAGGTTCAGCGTAATAAACAGCAGCATTCTTGTAGTCATCAAGCAAAGTTTTCACTAAAATGCCATCAAGGGTATAAATTTGCAACTTTACCGAACTCGCTTCTGGAATTTTATACCAGATAGTCGTTTTTTCTCCTTTTGCCGGGTTAAAAATATTATTTTCCGGGATAACCTCACCAGATAAACTAACGATTTCAATTCGCCGCGTAGCAGTAAAATCTTGATTATCTAAATAGTTAACGAGGTCTACTGTTCGTGAAGAAGGATAAAAACTGTAGTTTATTCCTGAAGAAGTAAATGTGGAAGGAGTAAGAGTGTAAGTTCCACTATCTAACTTCATCAAGTATTGTCCGTTGGTATTGGTAGTTGTGGAAATGTTTAATGCTGTAATTGTCACTCCACTTATTCCTTTACCTGCACTATCTCTTACCCAACCACGAATCCACGGTTTAAACGAAACATCAAATGTCATTTCTGAATTTCCTATGCCTGCAAAATTTAAGATTGTGACCTCACTGGGAGAACCATTGTAAGCGTCTGATTGCGGTGTTGAAAAAGTAAGTTTTGTCCCTGGCCAAGGGTCAGTAGAATCTCCGTTATAACTGGAAGGGTCATCATTATCAGCTTCTTCTAAATCAATTCTACGATGTGCAGAATTATTGTTAATATCATTATAATTACTAAAATCCCAATGACTTGAACCTCCGCCGACATTATCATCAATATGCCAGATGAGAATCCCTGAACCAGGAAGATATTTATCGTAAAACGCAGTAGATGTGGAACGATACTCAAGCAGAAAATATTCGTTATTTGGGTCACTTGCCGTAAGAATTGGTATTTTTATTCCTTGGCTGCTTACTTCAACTGCTGATACTGAAAGACCATTTATCGTAGTGTTGGTAACCGATGGTTCAATCCAACCTAACAAATCTTTACACCAAATTGACGGATGACTGGGATTTGAGCCCACTGGTGAACCTGCCCAGGTGCCCATATCCATTAAACACCATTTGCCTACTTGCGAATCCAATTTACCGTTTCCATCGGTATCCACCGTCTGATAGAGGTCTGGCAAACCTAATTGATGCCCGAATTCATGACAGGTTACACCGATTGGACTCATGCTACCCGATTCTCTTGCCGGGACGATAGTTCCTTCAGTAAAATTTTGCACCGCCCCACTCCAGGAGATAAATGCTGACCAGATATCTCCACTTTTGACAGTAGATTCATTACCAAAACCAGCATGAGCAACCATTACATAATCATAAGGTCCTTTGCTCACTGCACCGCCGGTAGCAGTTAATGCATCTTTAACTAACTTAGATAACGAAGAATCAGAATCTTCCCCATACGAAGACATTGAGTCAGATAAACTGTAAGGAAGTTCTGACCCGCTAAGAGTTGTTGCAGTGCCAGTGCTGTAAAAAAAAGTAATTTCTAAATTTAATTGATTATAAGAAACTTCCTTAAAAAAATTCTTTACTACTGAAAAAGTGGTATTGAAACCAGTTGTATCGGTAGGGGTCATCATTTCCGCTCTGCTCGTATTTGTTCCTGCGGAAGCAAAATTTACTAAAATCACGGCAATTTCTTTTGTTCCGACTGTACCAATTGTTTCTCTAATTGCTTGCGGACTGAGACCTTTTGCCCGCAATTTTTGGACGTCAGGTATTTTATGTACATGGTCTTTAGGTTGACCGGGGATGTGTTTACCGGAAATATGTGGTGCAGCCAAGATAGTGGATAGTGAATAGTGGATAGTGGATAGGATGAAGACAATTAAAAATAGTTTTCTAATTTGGGTTAATTGAAATTTATGTTCTATCATTTGTCTATTTTATTTATTCGTGGATTAGAAGTTTAGATTATTCCGCTAATTAGAAAAATTGCCACTCTCACACTTGAAGAGTGGCAATTTTAATATAGTGTAAACTATAAACTATCAACTATCAACTTGTTTTAGAACCTTAAAGCGAGAGCAAGCATATGGTTCGTTTCGGGAATCTGTCCAGCGAATTTTCCCAGTTCAGTAGAATAATAAGTATATTCAATATCTAAAAGTATCGGGGTATATATACCGAAACCAAAAGTTGGATAACCTTGGTTAAATCCACCCCGGATTCGCATCATCTTCCAGCCAACTTCGGCACCTAAGTGTAAATGGGTAAAAAATTCATCAGTGAAAGCATTCTTTTTGGTGATGTCTTCCACATCGGCAGCGAGAGTAACAAAACTTAGTGGCTTATAAGCAATACCTAAATTAACCTGTCGTGGTATTTTGCTACTACCCGCAGGTTTTGGTACACCACCACTGGTAATCTCTTGGTAGGTAATCTTCGTATCAAACAAATCTCTAATCATCAGACCGGCACGCCATTTAGGTGTAATTTCGGCTAAACACCCTAAATCAAAACCAATTCCCATACCAAATTGGGGCTTGAAGTCTATGGCATCTAGAGCTAAAAGCGATTTCCTTTTTTCGTCAAATTTACTCCGGACAATAAATTTTGCATTTATACCAACAGAGAGGGATTGGTCACGGATGTTTATCCATCTCCGGGCATAAGTGAAAAACATTGCACCGTCAACACTACCCCAAAGGTCAATCGTGGGCACAAGAACTCCGGAGTTGATTTTCGCTCTCATATCAAAGATGGTGAATAATCCCCCGGCAAGATTCCATCTACCATTAGATTTAAAAATAAGATTCGCATTCGGTAAACCAAGTGTAAAATGTACCCGGTATTTAGTAATTGACTTAATTATTTTATTGATTAGTTCCTGCTTTCGCGTTTCACCAAGCGTAGTGAAATTCTCAAAGTCGTCTTTATTATCTACAAAAAAGTTATAAAAGTTAGTCATATCATCAGTAATCTGGAGTGGCATTTCTACAAGGGTCATCAGAAAATCTTTTCTCTGCATTATTCCTGCCGGGTTATAGAAGAACGAATTCTGGTCATCGGTTACACAGAGAAACGCGCCACCCATACTTAAAGGACGAGCGTAACGAATCACTACCGGTGGTTCTTCCGGGATTTCCACTGCAAAAATACTTGGTGTAAGGTGCAAAAAGCAAAGTGTTAAAGTCAGACCAAAAATAATTACAAATTTTTTAAACATTTTTTTCCTCCTTATTTATTTGCTATTACCAGTTGTTAATTTCATCTTTTAATCTTGATATTCCATTAGATGTATCTGTCGCCAACTTATTTATATTGTCTTTGAGTTCTTTAGCCGCATCCGGTGAAATTTTCCCTAAAGCGATAACTAAATAATGGAGTGCTCCTTTGTTGTCTTCATAATCTGCTGGTTGGAGATAAGGGATGCCAGGATTGAGTGATGGATCTAGTACTTCGTTTAGGGAAGTATACACTTGTCTTTTTACCTTATTGATTTCTTCCTGAGTAGTTGGTTTTTTATTTTGAATGGTTGACAGGTCATCATTTCCATCTACGGTAACTTTAAACTCGCCAGTCACATTTATTATGTCACCAGTTCCTGCGCCAGGGATACTGTCTCCATCCCAGTCAAGGAGACCACAGACCGCATGGAGAGTCAGACAGAATGCTAAATTGAAGTTAATATCAAAATCATCATAAGGAATCTTACCATCAGTCTCATTGTCAGCAATTTTTTTTAAAGGAATAATTGCTTTTTTGGATATCGCATATAGTTTAGTTAAATCAAGTTTAGTTGGGTCTAAAAGGTTAGGACCTAGACCTAAAGCATACTGTGGACTAACGAAACCAATAAATGGGTTACTTGTTGGTAAAGGTGGTGGATTGGGACTTTTAGCCTGTTGGATTACGGAAGAAATCAAGTCCGCAAGACCTAAACCAGAGGCAGCAATCACTGCTTGTGCATAACCGTAGCATGCTTCCGAACTTTGAGGATTAGACTCAAATGCTTTTTTGAAAACTTCTTCTGCTTTCGCATAGTCACCACTATCTAATAATGCTTGTCCATCAGCAACTAAAACGGTGGTGTCTGAACTTGCTGCTCCACCTTCCTTATGTGCCCATTTGAAAATATTCCACTGTCCACACCCGCTTAAAAGTAATAAACTAAGAGTTAAAAGCACAAATTTTCTACTCATTTCTATTTTTCCCCCTTTTTTCTGGTATTACTTACTTTATAGTTTATTTATATTATACAAACCTACAAAATAATGTCAAGAAAAATTTTATGTGATTTTTGTTACAGTATCGCCAAAGCGCCAAATTTCCGCCAAAACGCTAAACGCAAAATCGCAAAAGAGAGCTAAACCGCCAAAAAGATTTTCCTTGGCGCTTTTGCGGGGATTCATTTTTAGCGCTTTTGCGTACTTAGGTTCCTTCTTCCCAGGAAGTAAGATATTTCTTTTGTTCTTTAGTTAAAGTATCAATTCTTATTCCCATAGATTTTAGTTTAAGATAAGCAATTTGTTCATCAATTTCCTTCGGTACCGGATAGACACGAGGCTGAAGTCCGACATTTGTCGGACTGAAGCCTCGTCTACTGTGGACTGTGGACTGTGGACTTTTATGAGGTATTCCACAGACAACGATTGGTTAGCAAAACTCATATCCATTACACTTGCCGGGTGTCCTTCGGCGGCGGCAAGATTGATTAATCTACCTTCTCCCAGAAGGTTTAATTTCTTACCATTTTTTAAAGTGTATTCCTCTACAAACTCTCTAACTCTCCTAATTTTCTTACTTAATAATTTCAACGCCGGGATATCAATTTCTACATTAAAATGTCCGGAATTGGCTAAAATTACACCATCTTTCATTTTTAAAAAATGTTTTTTACCAATCACCGTAACATCGCCGGTGACCGTAACAAAGACATCACCAATTTTTGCTGCTTCCTCAATTGGTAACACTTCATATCCGTCCATTCGTGCTTCCAATGCTCTTAATGGACTAACTTCACAAATGATTACATTTGCACCCATACCTTTAGCACGCATCGCTACCCCTCTACCACACATACCATAACCACAGACAACAACATTTTTCCCGGCAAAAAGGATATTGGTTGCCCGGAGGATACCATCAATAGTTGACTGTCCGGTGCCATAACGATTATCAAATAGATGTTTTGTCTGTGCATCATTGACTGCAATAATTGGATATTTTAAGACACCATCTTTTGCCATTGCTCTTAATCTAATTACTCCGGTAGTCGTCTCCTCGGTTCCCCCGATAATACCGTTAACGGTGAACGGTGCCCTCGCTCTGCCCTCTGCCCTGAGGCCTCGGGCCGAAGGGAACTCGGGCCGAAGGGAACGGTGAACGGTACTCACCAGGTCAGCACCGTCATCCATAGTAATCTGTGGTTTAGTAGCGAGGACAGATTTTATATGCTGATAGTAAGTTTTATTATCTTCACCTTTAATTGCAAATACTGGTATTCCATAATGTTTCACTAAAGCTGCGGCAACATCATCTTGTGTACTTAATGGGTTAGAAGCACAAAGGGCAGTTTTAGCACCACCTGATTTTAGAGTGAGTATTAGATTGGCAGTTTCCGTAGTTACATGCAAGCAACAACCTAAACGAAAATCTTTTAATGGTTTTTGTTTACTAAATCTTTCACGAATTAACCTCAAGACTGGCATTTCTCTCTCTGCCCACTCAATCCGTAATTTTCCTTTTTCCGCTAACTTAATGTCTTTGATATCAAATTTCATTTTCTCTCCTTTCAGTTGTTCTACTATCTAACTTCCTAACTTTCTAACTCACTAACTATTTGATTTCTTTTTTCAGCAATTCTACTTTATCCGTTTTTTCCCAGGTAAAATCTTTATCATTTCTTCCAAAATGTCCGTAAGCGGCAGTCTTAACATAGATTGGTCTTCTTAATTTTAGTGAGTTAATTATTCCAAGAGGGGTAAGGTCAAATATTTTTCTTATAATTTCCGCTAATTTCTCATCATTTATTTTACCGGTATTGTAAGTGTCAACCATTACCGATACCGGTTCTTTACGACCAATGACATAAGCAAGTTGGATTGAACATTTTTCCGCTAACCCTGCAGCAACAATATTTTTTGCAATGTAGCGAGTCATATATGATGCTGAACGGTCAACTTTGGTCGGGTCCTTACCGGAAAATGCTCCTCCACCGTGAGGAATTATTCCACCGTAAGTGTCGACAATCAGTTTTCTTCCGGTCATCCCCGTATCTGACTGCGGTCCGCCAACAACAAATTTACCGGTTTCGTTTATATAGTATTTTGTTTTTTTATCCAAATATTCTTTAATCACCGGTTTGACAATTGTTTCAATCAGTTCTTGTCTTGCGTTTTCCGTTATCCGTTTACCGGTTGAATCAAGTATTTCTTCGGTATGCTGACAAGCAAGGACAATACTATCAATCCGGTAAGGTTTACCATCACGGTATTCTACAGTTACCTGCGATTTACCATCCGGACCTAAATAACCTAAGATATTTTTCTTTCTAACTTCAGCCATCCGTTGAGTTAATTTATGAGCAAGCATTATCGGTAAAGGCATAAGCTCGGATGTTTCTTTACAAGCATAACCAACCATTATTCCTTGGTCACCAGCACCACCGACATCTACACCTTGTGAAATATCCGGTGATTGTCCGTGGATTGCATTCATTATCGCACAGGTTTCATAATCAAATCCATATTTTGGATGAGTGTAACCAATTTCGCGAATTAAACTTCTTACCAGATTATGTACATCTACATAAGTTTTGGTAGTAATTTCACCGCCCACAATGACTAATCCCATGGTAATAAATGTTTCACAAGCGACCCGTCCAACCGGGTCGTTTTTCAATACCTCATCCAAAACAGCATCAGAAATCTGGTCACAAACTTTGTCCGGATGTCCTTCAGTAACTGACTCCGAAGTAAAAAGATAATTTTTAGGCATCTCCTTCTCCTTTCTGGGAACCACAGATTACACAGATGAAAAATCACAGATTCCACAGATTTTTTGTTAGAATTTTCACAGGACTCACAGATGTTTCACAATAATTTATACAATAAGACGTCTGTATTCCAATTTATTCTTTGCAAAATTAGCTAATATTCCTATTTTTAATCCCGATGCTTTTAAATATGCAAGGACTGTTTTAATGTGTGTCCGGACTAATTGAGAAACCGCCTTAATTTCTATAAGAACCTTGTTTTCAACAACCATATCAATTCGTTGCTTTTTAATCACTTCACCTTTGTATTGAAGAGCAATCTGTCTTTCAGTTTCTACCTTTAGTCCTCTTTTTTGTAATTCCTTAATGACTGCTTCATGATAGGCCGACTCAAGAAATCCCGGTCCCAAAGTTTTGTGAACCTCAATAAGAGCACCTATAATCAAATAGGTGAGTTCTTTATAATAAAATGGTTTATCTTTTATCAAATCTGTGCTATCTGTGAAGGAAAAAGTAATTATCGGTGATATCTGTGCTTATTCTCTAATATTTATTACCGAACCATCAAACACGGAAATATTTTCTTTAACCTGTGCATTATTCCCGATTACACAATTGTTCAATTCAACATTTTTTTCTACCGAAACATTTTCCCAAAGAATAGAATTTTTAATTTTTGCATTTTTCCGGATAACTATATTATGCCCAATTACAGTGAATTCATCAATGATTACTCCTTCTTCAAGAATACAGTTTTTACCAATTACACAAGGAGAAAATAATTTTACAGTTGGATGAATAAAACTATTTTCATCAACCCAAATACTTTCTCTAATTTCTTTCCCCGGGATAGAAACTTTAATTCTCTTTTCTAAAACATCTCGTTGTGCTTTTCGGTATTCGGATAAATTACCTATATCACACCAATATTCTCCCATTTTGTAAGCAAAAATTTTTTCTTTTTTCTTCAAAAGTAAAGGCCATAAATTATGCCCGAAATCAAAATATTTATTTTTCGGGACATAACTAAATACTTTAGGTTCAAAAATATAAATTCCGGTATTCACCGTATTAGAAAAAACTTCACCCCAGGATGGTTTTTCTACGAATTCTTTAATTCTTCCCTGTTCATCAGTAAGTGTTACTCCGTATTCTAACCGAGTATCTACATTTTTTACAACCATCGTGGCTACTGACTTCTTCTCTTTATGAAATTGGATTGTCTTATGAAGGTCAATACCAGTTAGACCGTCTCCAGACATTACTATAAAAGTATCATCAAAAAAATTAATTACTTTTTTTACCCCCCCGGCAGTGCCGAGAATATTTTTCTCATGGGAATATTTTACTTTTATACCTAATTTACTACCATCTTGGAAATAATTATGAATAAGATTACTGCGGTAATGAAGATTAATTATTACTTCAGTAATCTCGTGTGTTTTTAATAAATCAAGAGTGTATTCCATCACTGGTTTATTGCAAACCGGGAACATTGGTTTAGGTATGGTATAGGTTAAAGGACGCAAGCGCGTCCCTTCACCAGCAGCAAGAATAAATGCTTTCATATAATTAAAACGATTTAGCCAAGATAACGTCTCACGATTCAGACAGATTAAACATCTGTTTAAATCAGTTTTTTATCTTGTTTGAATCTTATCTATTTAGGACAAACATTGTAAATCATTTTTTTAGCAAAAGCAAGTAGTTTTTTTGTCTTTTCTACAGATGCAGTTTCAGCATAAAGTCGGAAAAGTGGTTCGGTACCTGAAGGACGAAGAAGAAGCCAGGAATCATCAGAAAAAATAATTTTTATCCCATCAATGGTTAGTATTTTTGAAATTTTAAGATTGGCAGATTTCCAGATTGTAAGATTCATCAATTCATTAATTTTTAAATCTTTGAATCTTTGAATCTTGGAATCTTCTGCTAATCGTAAATCTTCTCTTAAGAAATATGATTTACCAAAATTCTTTTCTAACTTTACCACAAGTTCTGATGGTTTTTTCTTTGTATAGGCAAGCATTTCCAAAAATAAAAGTCCGGAAAGGACTCCGTCGCGCTCAGGAAGTCCGCCCCTAAAGCCGTAACCACCACTTTCTTCACCACCGATTAAAATATCTTCTTTAAGCATCTTTTCGGTAATATATTTGAACCCTACGGGTACTTCTTCAAAAGGCAAACCATATTTCTGAGCAATTCTCTTGGAAAGATAACCAAGTGAAACAGTTTGTACAACTTTACCGCTCCATCCCTTCTCTTTGGCTAAGTAATCTAAAAGAAGAGGAAAAACCTGATGTGGTGTGAGATACTGTCCTTTATCGGTGACTACTCCCAAACGGTCAGCATCACCATCAAAAGCAAGACCAAGAAATGCTTTTTCTTTTTTAACCACTTTTTTTAACTCTCCTAAGTTATGTTCAACCTGTTCCGGTTGCAACCCTCCGAAAAGTGGGTCACGTTCGGAATGGATGCTACGGATAACGATGTATGGACAACGGACAACATTTTTTAGTATTTCTTCAAGGTATCCCGAACCGCATCCGTAAAGTGGGTCAAGGACTATTTTCGCTCTTAATTTTTTTAGTAAATCAAAGTCAATCCGAGAACGAAGATAAGCAAGATAACCTTTCAAAGGGTCAATTTTTTCAACAGTTACTTTTTCGTTAAAACGAGGTGAATTTTGTCCTAAATAACTTTCAATTTTTTTGCTTACTTCTACACTTGCCGGTCCACCGTAAGAAGCACGAAATTTTATCCCGTCATATTTGGCAGGATTATGACTTGCGGAAAACATTACCCCAAAATCAAAATTATAATTTTTTACGGTGAAAGAAAGTGCGGGAGTAGAAACTACCCCTGCTGTAAGTTTCGCCTTTACTCCATTAGCAAGTAATACTTTAGCAAAAACTTCAGCAAATTTATCCGAAAGGAACCGTGTGTCATAACCTACTACGACTGATGGCTGATGGCTGATGGCTGATGGCTGAATTAAGTAGTCAGTAAGGGCTTGCGCAACAATTTTTACATTTTCAAAAGTAAAATCTTCCGCAATAATTCCCCGCCAACCATCAGTACCGAATTTAATTAGGTGATTAGGTGATTGCCTGATTGGGTGATTAGGATTAACGGCCATAGTCGTCATCTAAACGAATAACATCCTTTACCTGTGGAGTGGAAACTTCAATTATTTTCACATTAGTAAATTTTGCGTCTAAACGATGGACGGTTTTCGGTGGAATAATAACAACCGAACCTTCTTTCATTACTTTATTGAAGCGGTAATTTCTCCCTTTGTAAATTTCTAAGAGATATTTCCCTTTATCGGTGTAGAGTGTTTCATGTTTAAATCGGTGATATTGCTTACTTAAACGATGTCCTTTGTTAATAAGAATAATCTTCCCGACATATTTCTTGTTATAAGCAAACCAGATTTCTTTACCCCAAGGTTTCTTTACTATTTTCATTGTTCCGTTAAGTCGGTTTAGCCCGTTTGGTCTGTTTAGTTGGTATAACGGTCATAACGGTCCAAACGGACATAACAGTCTAAACGATTATCAGAGTTTACTATATTTTTTTACTCTTGAACCATCACCTAAAGCAGTTCCTGAATTCAACACTGTATTCGCTTCTATATGACAATTATTACCAATAACTGAATCTTCTATTTTTACTCCTTCACCAATATAAACATTATCTAAAATAACGCAATCTTTTAAAAATATATTCTCTCCCAAAACACAATTTTTCCCAATGCAAACATTCCCGAAGACTTGTGCTGAACGAGAAATTGTTGTTTTTTCTCCAACAATCAGTTTTCCCTTAGTCCGTTTGTCCGTTAACGGTCTAAACGGACTTAACGGTCTCAACGCACTTACCTTTCCATTCATCAGGTCAAAATTTGCCTGTAAGTATTTTTCTACCGTGCCAATATCTAACCAATAGCCATTATGAATGTATCCGTATAGAGGTAAGTTATTCTGAAGAAGTAACGGAAAAAGACCGCGCTCTAAAGAATAGTTTATGCCTGATGGGATATAAGCGAAAACTTCAGGTTCAAAAATATATATCCCGGCATTAATAAGATAAGTGGTAAGTGGTGAGTGGTAAGTGGTAAGTTTGGAAGAAGGTTTTTCTAAGAAATTTTTTATTCTGCCTGTTTTATCCGTTTCTACAAGACCATAAAGCGTCGGGTCTTTAACTGAATATAAGGTAATAGTAACTTTTGCTTTATTTCTTTGATGAAAAGAAATTATCTTGCTTAAATCAATGTCGGTAAGAACATCTCCATTAAAAATCATTACTGGTTCTTTTAACTTTCTCCGAGGGCTGAGTTCATTGATTTTTTTCTTTGTCACTGCATTTTTTACTGCCCCCCCGGTTCCCAAAGGTTTTTTCTCCACTACATAGTTAATTTGGAATTTGCCCGTCCTCCGCAGAAGCTCTGCTTCGGAGGATGGAGAATTTGGAATTTGGAATTTCGTAAAATATTTTTTAAAAAGTTGCGGTTTATAGTTCAAACAAAAAATAACTTCACCAATTCGGTATTTTTGTAAAAGGTCAAGTTGGTACTCAAGAAATGGACGATTAACCAGAGGCAGTAAAGCCTTTGGTGTTACACAAGTAAATGGACGCAATCTTGTCCCTAAACCACCACTCAAAATTATTGCCTTCATGTTTTTAGCGCTGATTATCCGACAACAAGTCTTTGGCGGACCCGCCTATGTCTGGTGGCGGGCACTGATTTTTTAACGGCGATTCCACAGATTAACCTCATACTTCATAATTCATCACTCGTAATTTTATTTTTTACTAATCACCAATTGAAAACTAACAACTAATCACCAACTAACTATTTTCTGGCAAATAAGATAACCCCATCAAAAAAGTCATTGGAAGAAGCAACCGAGCAGTAATTAAGTTATATTCAAAAAATGCCCCAATCATTAGCATTAAAAGAGAAAATCCCACGGCTAAATTCAGGGTATACATTAAACTTCCTTTGGGTAATTTTTTTGCTCGGCGAAATGATTGCACTGCATTACCTACCCAAAAGAAAAGAAAAAGAACTAAACCAATTAGTCCGTCTTCTACTGCTACATTAAGGTAAGAATTATGTGGATGCGATTGTACTGCTTTTAATAGAGTTTTTTCTTCCACTTCGTACTTCCGACAATCAGCAATTATCCGTGCTAAAGGATATTTTACTTTTTCTTCTTCCCAATATTTTACTACTTCTTCTTGCCAATTTTCAAAACCAATACCTGCCAGAGGACGCTTTTTAATCATTTTTAAAGAGGTTTTCCACATCCATAATCTTGACTGGGCACTCATATCTTTTTCTACGGTGACCATACTTAGAAATCTTTTTTCTAATTCCGGACGATAATCAAGTAATCCCGCTATGCTTACAATTAGCAAGTAAGTCCCGAAAATCAACCACCAGTTACCTTTTCTTAAAAAAATTAGAGGTAGAACTAATCCCAGGGCAAGGTAATAAGTTCGTGCTTGCGCTAAAAAAACAGCCAAAATGTTGAGTATGAAACAGAAAAAGAGAAAAATTCTCAATTTCCAGTTTTCTTTAAAAAAGCAGAAGAAGACTAAACAAAAAACAGTAATTATACCGTAGTAACCTCCGCTATGCATCCGAAAACCAAAATTTAAACCGACAAATTCTCCTTCCTTATTCAAAAGTTGACTCGGCAAGAAAGGATACTCAAAACGAAAAAATGCTTGCAGAATTCCCATAAAGGAAATCAAAGTAGCCGTAAATAAAGTTGCATAAATAAGAATTTTGCCTTTTCTTATTGCCAGGTTTGGAATAAGATAATAAGGAAGATGGTCCCAGAATTTACCACCGAGTTTAAACGAATGTATCGGATAAAAAAATGTGCTGATTGCTCGCCAGAAAAAAAGAAAAATCATCGGTATTCCTTCACGAGCATAAAAAACTTTTTTCCTCTTAATCCAATTATACAAAAATAGAATGAATATGATACCCAGAAAGAAGTTGTTCGCACTAATTGAGATAGATGTGCTTATCCCGTAAAGTAATAAACAGACAAAGGTAATTTTTTCTAAGAATGGCATTTTTCAGCGGGCACCTTTTTGGAAAAGAACTACCCAAATTGTCTGGAAAAGAATTGATAAGTCCAGAAAAACTGAGTAGTTGCGAATATAAAGGAGGTCATAGCGTAATTTATTTCGTGCAGAAAGATGATAACCCTGATGTACTTGAGCTAAACCAGTCACGCCTGGTCTGATTTGAAAACGCAAAGCATAACCGGGGATTTCTTTGATAAATTTCTTGACAAATTCCGGGCGTTCCGGCCGTGGACCAACTAATCCCATATCTCCCTTTAATACATTAAATAATTGGGGCAGTTCATCAATACGGAACCGCCGCATATATTTTCCAATCCAAGTGATTCGGCTATCATTTTCTTCTGCCAAGATAGGTCCGGTATGTCTCTCCGCATCTTTCTCCATTGAGCGAAATTTGTAGAGTTTAAAAATCTTTCCATCCTTACCTACTCTTTCTTGAGTATAAGTAATAGAGCCACTATCAGTAAATTTAATCAAAATTGCACAAATAATTAGTGCCGGGGAAAAAAACAACAAGAGAATAAGTGAACCTAAGATACTAACTATCCTTTTAAACAAAAGAGTAAACTCACCAATTGGACCTGTTGAAAGTGTAATTAGCGGTACACCGTTAGTTTCTTCAACTGAAGTAGCAGTGAGAAATATTTCGTAAAGTTCAGGAAAAACTTTCAATTTTACTTTTAACTCTGCACATTGGCGAATAATTTGTGGTATGTATTGATGTTTTGCTTTAGAGAGAACCGCAATTAATTCGTCAATTCTACTATTTTGGATAATCTCGGATAAATTTTCCACCGAGCCTAAATCTTTTACCTTTTCATCGGCTATCTCTAAATGAGAAAAATGGATTATTCCGACAAATTCACTATTACGATAAAGATAGTTCTTAATGCCCGACAGTGTGTATTTAAGATTTTTGTCGGTAAGTAAAGCCGCCCGATAAGATTTCCAATTAAACAATCTATCCAGACAAAAATGTGTACCGAATACAAAGAACAAATTTATACCCATACTAATTAGTAATACACTACTTGGGAAAGTTCCTGCTCTTGTCCGAAATAGGTAAAGACACATAAAAACTAAGGGAATTGCTACTAAAATACTTTTTAAAACATCTTCAAACACATTCGCTGGATAACCGCTTCTTTGCCGAGCATATAAGCCACTTGCAGTAAATGAAATAAAGATTACTAAAGTAACTAAAAACCAGGAATTCTGATATCCAGAGAAAGCCGTGTGGCGTAATTCGCCAAACCGAAGTAAAAAAGATAAAACAATTCCCAAGTTAACTAAAAAAGCATCAGATAAAACCAGTAAGAAAAATTTTAGTCTATGTTTATACATTGGTTTTTTTATATTTTATACAAAATTTTATTTACTTGTCAATAGAAAAATGAATGTGAATTTTATTACACTTTCATTTCTTATTCTATACTTCCCAATTTTTCCTTTAAGGTTATTTCCAATTTCTTAAATTCGGTAAAATATAAATCTTTGATTTTTTGGTAAATTTTTTCTGCCTCTTTCTCATAATAAATGTGTGCGGTAGCATTTCTATCCTCAAGAATATTAAGCCACGCACTTTCCTCACGAATAAATCCTGTTTGGTACGCCTTCTTGATACAGTCGCGCACGGAGGTGCATTCGGTCCCTTCATATAACAAGAATTTCTTCAAGACCTTCCAACTCATCTCAAAAGTAAACTCAAATCTCTTAATTGTCCCATCTAAAGATAAAGAGTAGCCGGTTTCCTTGAGTGCCTCTTCCAATTTTCTTAAAGCATTAGAAAAATTACTTAATTTATCGTGTAGAACCTCTTTCATATATAACTATTCCCTCCTCTAAAATTTTCTTCTTCAGTTTTTCATTCTTTAAGGTATCAAATAATACTAAGTCAATATCTTTTAATGTATCCAGTTCCTCATTAAGTTTATTCTTTAATGGAAAAATCTTATCTTCTCTCACACCGAACAAGGCAATATCAATATCGCTACTTTTCGTATTATCATTTCTTACTTGGGAACCAAAAAGAACAATTTTCTCCGGTTCAATTTCTTGGAGTATCTTTTCTACTATCTGATTGACTAAATTTTCAGAAAGGTTTAGTTTTTTCATTGTCTTATTATTTTAGATACTGAGAAATTTTGGATAATGGTTTCAAAACGAAAGTAACTGGGTTAGGATGCAATCCATTTATTTTCCAGGCACGGCAACATTCCCGACTTGTGTCCCACTATTCAATTTTTCAAGACTATCCCCTAAAACGCAACGGTGATAACTGATATATTCATAGAAGTAGTTCGTTTAATCTTTTTCCCACACATTGTCTGAGCTTACGGTCAGGAATCCTTTCCACCCACATTTTCGTCCTTTTGAAATTGAATGACTTGGGAAAAAGTAATTCAGGAAAATGTAAAAATTGTTTCTTTTTCCGAGCAGAAAGATATATACTATCAACTAATGCCTTTTCCGGTTCTGCAATCAAGAAATCCCCCGTTTCATTATACCATCTAAACCCACCAAAAAAAGAAGGAGCAAGACGATGAACAGAATAGGTAGCGATACTGGTTTTAATTATTTTTGTGTGGGCGGTGGAAGCAAGGGTAATTACTTGAGGAATTTGCTCTACAATACCATACAAGTGCAAGGCACTTACAAAAGAGACATAAGCACGATGCTGACGGAACAAAAAAGGAATGATGCTATAGGCATTAATACGGTTTTCTCCCGTTTCACCCCATATACCATGATAAATTTTGAAGATTATGTTTTGCCTTTTGAGATAGTTAAGGGCTTGAGTGGTGACCGATAGAGACTTGCCTGAAATAGAGGACAATTCATTAGTTGTAAATATCGGACGATGTAATTCTTTAATATATGATAATATGTACCTCTGTTTTACCATTTTTATTTACCCCGTTCATCAATAAAAGTTGCTACCTTTAACTTAATCTCATCCCACAAAGCCGGTGAATTATATACCCCCTGGTCCTCTAAAGAAAGATAGGAAAGCACTGTATCTCTAAACTGTTCAAAATTAACCTCAAAAATATTTTCATAGACCTTCTTTAATTTAGTTCCATTGATTTTAGTTTCTTTATCAGGGTTATATTGGGAGGTCAAAATATAAAGGTCAAAGATATCTCGTGCTTGAATTATAGACCTTGTTGCAATGGCCTCAATTTTTTGTGCTACCGCCGAATTAGCTTCATAATGTGGTATCAGTAATGGTGCTAATTTGTAAAGCCGCAAGATATCAGATGGAACTGACTGCACAATAACCGTTCCTCTGAAGACACGGCGTGAAAATTCTATTTTCGTAAAAAGGTCCTCGCCCGACTGCATTATCAAATGGACTTTGAATCTTTGTGTAGTTTCGGTCTGTTTTGCAGTCTTTATATCCGGTGGAATAAGTTCTCTAATACCAAAAGGCAGGAGATTTTCGCGAAAAGAAGTCGCTTGGAGGATTTTCATAACCGTATCTTTAAGTATCTCAACCTTTATCTTGCGCACATCCAGGTCCAAATCTTCTGAATAACGAAAACTCTTGAAGAAAAAACGTAAATTTGCCCCGCCTTTAAGTGCATAATCTTCGGTCTTAATTTTTCTAGCTAACCATCTTAAAAATTCCAAATGAAATATTTCTCTTAATTGTAAGTCAGTATACAAACCCGTTTCCATAATATGTATTATAATTTGATTTTATCTAAATTTCAAGACATAAAGGAAGGGCACTCCCAAATTTCTTCTCTATTCCCTCTTAATCAAAGGTAAATTTACATACTGAAATATTTTTGATAGTGGTTTCAAAATGAAAGTAATTGGGTTAGGATGCAATCCATTTATTTTCCATGCACGGCAACATTCCCGACTTGCATTGAAGGCATTAAATACCGATGGTCTACTTTTGGCACTGATTTTGAAGGATAATCCATTTCTTCCAAGAAAAATATTTTAACGTCTGGCAAATTTTTTATACAAAATTTTTAAAAAATTTGTGTTAACTAATCTCACAGGAATCCTAACCGCTATATTTCTCAAGAACTCTCTATAAGTTATGAATCCCAGAGTAAACATTTTTTTGTGGAATCTTATTTCTTTTCTTAAATATTCTATCCCCTTTCTTCTATTAAACATACTGTCTTCAATACGAACAAAAACTAAGGTCTCATGAATGTTAGCAAATCTTATGCCACTCAAAAGCATCCTAACCCAGAGATAGTAATCCTCAAAAGATGAGAAAACCTGATAGTTCCCGCTCTTTAGGATGGCTTCTTTTCGAAAGACAACCGTCATATGATTAATAGGGTTTCGGAATTTGGCGTAATCACGGATATTTTCGTGTATAGTAGGAACTTTTCTTATTGAAGTGACCCTATTTGGACTATGTTCAAATTCAGCGATCCACGAGCCTACAACATCTATATGTGGGTTATTTTCTAAGAACTCAATTTGTCTTTTAAATCGTTCAGTGTGGCATATGTCATCACTATCCATACGCGCTACAATATCATACTTACAATTTAATACGCCAACTCTTAATGATTCACCAAGACCTACATTTTGAGGTAATGAAATAGTGTGGAAAAGAGCAAGGTATTTTTGTGAATATATAGTTAATACATCGTCTAAATTTTTTGTTAATGGTCCATCCTTTACTATAACAATTTCCGACGGTAATAGATCTTGATTTAAAATACTTTCAAGTGCCGACTCAAAATACTTCGGATTTTCTCTTTCATAAATAGACATTAAGACCGAAAAATTCATATTTGCCTTATCTCGGTTACCCTTTGAAACAATTTTTCATACTTAGGGATAATCGTATCCCAGGTGTATTGACTCAAACACTCATATTGTCCTTTTTTTCCTATTTCCCTTCGGTAATTTTCATTACTTAATAATTTGTTAACAACATCTGTCATTTCCATTGGAGAGTTTACTACAATGCCTCCGCCCATTTGTTTCACGCACCCAACATTTGTTGACACATAAGGTAATCCAACCGACATTGATTCCAATATGACTAATGGGAAACACTCTACTTTAGAACCAAAAGTGAACACATCAGCTTCATGAAATGCAGATACAGTATGGTCTCTCGGAACATTTTCTAATAGGACTATATTTGGATTATCAGAAACATTTTGTTTACACTTACTATAACAACCGCTTAACCCAGAAACTTTATTTCCAATTATTACAAGGGTAACATCATTTCTATTCAGTAACTTAAAAGACTTTAAAACAAAAGAATGCCCCTTCAATTTATAATGATTACTTACATTTAAAAGCATATATTTCGTGTTTATGCTATATAATTCCCTAAATTTAATAGTTGAGTTTTGTATTTCATTAATATCAATACCATTTGGTATTATTGAATAATGTTCTATATTATGTTTATCACCAAATGTTTTATCAGTATAATTATCTAAATGATAAACAATATGGTCGTATTTTCTTAAATAGGATGGTAATTTTCTAAAATAGTTCCAGTAAAAAATCCTTTTTGACCATAAAGCCAGTCCGGAATAACCACATGGCATTAAAATTTTGACCGTCTTAACTTTATCCAAAAGGTCAAAAGTCAAATCCGTAGTCCAGGATTGTGCAGCATAGTTAACAATGATGTCAAAATTTGTATTAAGCAAAAATTTGTTATATTCATCTATCTCACCACCAATTCCTTTAACCTTGTTGCCGGAAATTTTAAATCTTTTTATTTTTACATTATTTAATTCTTCATTTTTTCCTTGTGGGATACCGGAGGTGGCTACCGTTACCTGGTGTCCCTTTTTGGCTAACCGTTCTGCAATTTGACGCACCACTTCTTGAGCACCACCAATTTGTGGATAAAAATATTCAACTGTAAATAGAATCTTCATTATACTTTTTTCATTCTCTGTCTAATTAAACATAATTTGACATTTACCATACTCTTTGCAAGTAAATAAAAAATCAATTCCAATTTAGAAAAGAATCTTTCTAACCAACTCTCTTTAAAAATACCAATCTTTGAAGTATATGTTTTCTTTCCTTTAATTGCGGTAATATTCAAACTGATTTTACCAAATGGCATATTCGCAAAAGAACCGTCTCTTACCCCGTATATTTCAAAATTATCAACTTCGCTGACTTCTGAAAATCCTGCTTTTTCTAAAAGGTATTTTATCCATCGGTAATTAAATCCTGTTTTATGGAAATCGTATTGATTAGTTTGTCCGCCATAAATTAAACCAAGCCATGGACTATTTGGAGGGGTAAACCAATCAATATTTTTTAGGTACAGATGACAAATTTTATCTAAATCTGGAACCGAAAGTCCAACTTCCCCATTCTTGCGAAGAACTCTATACATCTCCGAAATGATTGTTGGAATCTCAGCGGTAGAAAAATGCTCGAGAAAATGACTTGCATATATAACATCTGCAGAATTATCTAAAAAGCAACGCAGGTCTCTTAAATCATAAATTACATCTACACCGGAAATTTTAAAAATATCTACATTAATAAAACCTTTAATAGAGGTATTACCACAACCCAAATGAAGTTTTACCGATTTATCTGCCTCCCTTTTTTCATCTAACAAATTACTCATTTTTTTCGCCTAAAATAGTTTTAAAAACATCCGAAAAACGTTTTGTATAGGTATGTTCATTTAGTGTTCTGATATATGCTTTTCTCCTTATTATCTCCCTCTCATCATTATGTTCTAAGTAATATTTTACCTTTTCAATTAAATCACTAACATCGCTATAAGTTACGACCTCTTCATTTACAGAAAAATAATCAGTTAAATCTTCGTTATTTCCTGTTATCATAAATCCCCCACAACCAGGTATCTCAAAATCCCTTCCTTTTATTTGATTTATCCGTCCTCTAGATGCATTACTCAAGTTTAAATTTATCTTAGTTTGATTAAATATCTTAATCATTTCATAAGTGCTTACCCTTCCCTTAGGCCATCCAAAGCCAAAGGTTTCAACATTGATTCCAGCCTTTTTTAGAGTTTTTATTATCTTGGATCTATCTCCATGAGGTTGTCCTACAAATGAGACATCGTAGTTATAAGGTAAATTTAGTTTCTTATACAGAAAGTGATTGCAAGCCCATTGAGAAAGTATCACACTTTTATATCCGATTTTCTTATATTTTTCTATAGCTCCTTTATAAGTTGTTATACTATAGCTAAAATATGGTGCATAGTATTTGGAAAAATTATCAAATC
This sequence comes from Elusimicrobia bacterium UBA5214, assembly GCA_002412545.1. GTDB lineage: Bacteria > Elusimicrobiota > UBA5214 > UBA5214 > UBA5214 > UBA5214. The sequence continues at coordinate 320,770 of DHVG01000001.1, forward strand.
TCCAATGGTCGTCACAAAACCAGTTAACGGTTTTTATTCCCATAATATCTTTGATTTCAGTCAGAGTGTCAAATTCTATTTCATTCTTAAATAGTATAAAGAATACAATATCCGGATTCCAGCGATATATGCTTTCTATAAGTAAACGATTCATCATTTTTTTATCATATCTTTTCATTATAAAAAGAGGGTCAAACGCGAGAACTTCATAACCGGAATGAATTAAAGCGTGGAGAAAATTATTTTCTTCAAAGCCAAGACCTCTGTTTATGTCTCCATAATCATATTTTGGAGCTACAAAGAAAATCTTAATCTTTTTTTCTTTTGCTGGGAAATGTCTAATTACATCATCTAAGAGAGATTCTTTATTAACTTTTCTTGTTAACTTTTCCCTGTACCTGTATATTATTCGTTTAGGATTCTGAATAGCTTGTTTTATTTTATAGAACATTTTTATCTCTATTTTGGACAGTGACGCCACACCAGACAATAGAGTGGATAAGCCAGTTATAAAAACTAAAGAACTCTACATTAAATATGTAAGAAACAACCAAATACAATGAAATTAGGAAAGTTGCTATCCTTACCCAATCATTATTACCAGTGCTTACTACTTTTCTATAAAAGAATATCAAAGGATAAAAAACAAAAAATGAATATCCCAAAAAACCAATTATACCATTTTCTGCCAATACATGAAGGTAATTGCTTTCAGGATGCTGCGCACCTATAAAGTAAGAAGGATAAATATATCTGAGATTATCTGGACCTACCCCTAAAGGATTAGAAATAACGATATCTAAAGTAATTTTAAACAACTCAATTCTCTCATCAAAACTATCTTTTTCTTGTAAATAATAACTTGCTTCCGCAGGACGAAAAATAGTAATTGCTTTCCCAATAAAATAATTAGCCATACCGAAATAATTTAATACCTTATTACTGATTATGAAAAACAAAGGGACAAGAATAATTATCAACCACATTCTCAAATTCTTTCTGAGATAAATATTCCGTTTTTTCCAAAATATTAAAAGAAATATAAAAATGGTTATAATCGTAGAAACCCATCCTCCTCTGGAAAACGAAAGAAGTAGCCCGATAAAAAACATTAAAGAGAGACCTGTTAGAAACGCTTTAATGACCGTGGACTTCAAATTAGCAAAAGACAGAAAGACCAAAGTGATAATCAATGGAATTACAATATAGTAAATATCTGAATTTCTTGTAGAAGGCGTATAATGTATTCCATAATACCTTGCATAGGTCCACCACCATGCTTTTTGAGTATCTTCTCCGATATTTCCCGTAAAATAACCATAAAAGCCATAAACACCAAGTATAATTCCAACTGTTACTAATGACCATAGACAAGTTTTTAGAGATTTGTTATCTCGTATTACATTAGTAAATAAAATAGGGAAAGATAAAAATATTATTAACTTTGCAATTCTTTCTTTTACGAAAAAATTCCCAGGAAGAAAACTGGATAAAATAACTGAAAAATATAAGAGGGACATACTGACGGTAAGAATTTTGTTAGAAACAAAATTCTTAGTATAAGAGGACCTAATTGCTAATAAGAAAAACAACAATGGTAAAAATATCGTTCCTATAGGAAATTTGGACTCATCACCACCTATCCTTAAGAAAGGAATCGCATAAGTAGCCATAGATAAAATTAGACCATAAAGCAAATATTTTTCAAGTTTGATAATATCGAATTTTGTTTGATACATATTTATCACCTTATACCTAACTTACAAAGTAAAATGCTAATTACCGTTCTTGACAAATACCAGAAAGTTTCCGGAAATAAGCCAAAATTTCTAACCGCTTTCAGCTGGTATCTCAATCTTTTTGAATAAATATCCAATCTACTTAATCCGTTATAGTAGTACCTCGTGTAGAAATTTCTGTTTTCATATCTTGTAATCAAAAACATAGGAATATTCGCAACTTTGTAATCCTTAGTTATCCTTACCCATAAATCATAATCTTCCATTCTTTGGATGCGGTCATAACCGCCGACCTTGTTTATAACTGACTTTCTCATCATTACAGAGCTATGGATAAAGGGATTATCTTTTTGTAGATGTTTTCTTATGTCTTCGTTTAAAATCGGTGGTTTGCATTCTATTCTTATATTCCTGTCCAAATCAATTAAATAACACCAAGAACCAACCATAACGATTTCTGGATTATTGTCCAAATAGTTAACCTGAATTTCCAGTCGTTTTTCATCAGCAACATCATCTGCATCCATACGTGCTATATATTCTCCGGATGAGTGTTGGATACCAATGTTAAGAGAATCAGCCAGACCGGTATTTTCCTTAGAAATGATGTGTATTCTTTTATCTTCATACCGATATTTTTTTATAATCTCATCTGTTTTATCAGTAGAGCCGTCATTTATAATTATAAATTCGAAGTCACTAAATGTTTGATTCAAAATACTTTTTATGGTTCTGGATATATTATGTTCTTCATTATGGGCTGCCATTATGACACTTACTTTAGGTGTCGGATTAATACTCACTTTTTCTCACCTCTGATGTTTTTATCAAAAATTTTAGATTCAACTGACTGGTCTTTGTTCAGAATGACCTTTTCATCAAACAATGGTTTTGAGACAAATTCCTTGATTTCTTGAGAGGTGACTTTTTTTCATACCTTACTAATAACGTTTAACGTTCTCAACAATCTTTTCCCATTGTTTAGCAAAGTTTTCAGGGGTTAAGTCTTTTATCACCTCGCCCCTTTTCTTAATGAGTTTTTCTCTTATTTTCATCCTTCCAAACCAAATAAATTTTATCTACTATATCTTCAATATCAAAAGGGTCAAATAAAAGTGCCGCATTCCCAACTTGCTCGGGCATAGAGAAAAAAATTGGAACGAACCATAGTTGTTCCCAAAAGTATTGGGTCAATCCTTTATTGAAGTAAAATTCGTATTTGCCTAAGAACATTTGTGAAGATTTTCTCAAAGTCAAGATATTCTAAATAAAATTTAAAAGCATTATTTCTATATACTTGATAATTTTCCATAATTGATACCGCAGCATTTTTAATTTCAGATTCGCTATTAGCCAAAATTCCAAACTGGTACTTGGGTATCATCTCGTTAAGCCCTTCAAGATAAGATGGCACAATAACCGGCAATCCACATCGCAAAAAAGACGCAAGTTTACCTGATGATAACCCCATTTTTGCTACATTATTAGGCAATTCTATTTTATACCAAACCAAACCTATGTCTGCAGAAGTTACAAGTTCACCATACTCTTCTTCATTAAGGATGCCCAACGAAATATAGATCTTTTTTTTTGGAGTATTGATTTTATCTATATAAGAATTTAAAGTTTGCAAGTAACCATCGCGACTCCATCCATGCAAAACCAGAATATACTTATTATCCCACTCACAAACTGATTCTATGAGCGTTCTGTCAATTGCCCATGCCTCAATACCACCTGCATACAAGATAATAATTTTATCACTGGATATTTTATATTTATCCCTCAAATATGTTGTTTTTCCCTTAAGCGTTCCTATGTATGAATTTGGAATACAAAATAAGTGACTTTCATCTAAACTATTAACTTGTTTTATTAACCTTTTTCTGATTTCATCTTGTATTACTGTGAAGGACGCCCTTTTATTGAAGAATATTTCAAAATATTTTTTGATTTTATCCTTTATAGTTTTTATTTGGTCAAAATCTACGATTTCTAACGAGAAATAGACAAACGGTATCTTGTAAATTATGTTAACCAGCCCTGACGCTATTAATTCTTCTGCTTGGAAAGATATTAAAAGAGCATATTTCCTCGCATGTCCTAATAGAGCTCTAAATATACCAATTAAAACAGGTTTTGTTCGTTTGAATTTTAGAATTTCAATATCTTTTACTTCATAATCTACTTTCATATCAGCGGGAAAAAAGAGAGTAACAGCATAACCATTTTGAGTCAATAAATTTGCTGTATTATAAACTGAAGGATAGGTGCTTAATGGCCTATCACCATTTAAAATAAGTGCAATTTTGCAGTTCATATTTTTTACACCATCCAATTATTTTTGTAATCAGTTTTTACATTTCCTTAATTGATATCCATGTTATCCCCAACAAAGCAAGGCCGGTGAATCGGCAACTACATTTCAATTTTTCAAGAGCGTCCCCAATGGAAATTTTTCTAGATACTTCCATTTTATTCAACCATCTTTCTTAACAAATTCCTATCTACTGCCAATAGACTTGGGAATATGGAACTCACTTCTACTTAATTTTTGGTAGTTTGTAATCCCAGTAGTTATCTTTCAAAACCCATTTGAGAAGTTCAGGATTTTGTTTAACTGCTTCTTGATGAAATTTATATCCAGCAAGTAGTGCCTGTTCAATTTTCAAGGGATGTTCCCAGAATTCATTAATTCATGAAAAAGAAAATAAATAAAATTAATCACACATTTAACCAATCATTGCGACAAACCAATTTTCTAAGATGTCTATCTGTTTTAATTTTATAAAGATAAAAAACAAATCCTAAAATATTTTCACATGTATAAAGAGATTGATAATATTTTTTATCTATTGATTCAATAGTTAGCAACATTTTAAATAAATGAATCAACAAACTGGCATTTCTCCTAAACACTTTAAATAAAATCTTAACAAAATTACCATTTATAGACCGGTAAAAAGTATAAGCATTATTCATACCATGATGTCTCGCTCTATGCCGCAAATATGGAACCGTTATTCTTTCGACATCCTGTATATGCAATGCTTTTGCTTCCGGCACCCAAAAGATTTTCCCTCCCGAATTGTATACCTTTGTGCATAACCCACCCTCTCCGTCACCTATCAGTTTATCACCTGGTGCATCACACGGATTATACCCTCCAACTTTTAGTAGGATTTCCTTACGAATTGAAAAATTTCCGGCATTAATCATCTGAGGATAATACAACTCTATCATTTTTTCTCCATAGTCAATTTCCCCTAACATATTTTTAAATTGTTCAATCCATATAGGTGGCAAACCATTTATCCATCTAATCTCAATTTTGCCTCCAGCACAGCTTACTCCAGAATTGTCATAAACTCTGACAATATTTTTTACCCAGTTTTTATCCACAATAATATCATCGTCAATAAGACCTAATATGTCCCCTCTTGCGGATAAAAATCCTGTATTTCTTGCATAATGACTGCCGGATTTTTTTTCAAGCAGATAACAAATGGGAACAGGACTTTTTCTTGCGAGATTTTCCACTACCTGTTTTGTATCATCCGTGGAGCCATTATCAACAGGTATTATCTCATAAACACAGCCGGGATTATTCTGATTTATCAGAGCTTTAATTGCCTCCGTCAGAATACCACTACGATTAAAAGTAGGTATAATTACTGAAAATCTGATTTTTTTTGTTGAATCACTTAGCATATTTTTTTTCTTGACCAACTTTCTTTTTTAAATTTTTTTCATAAGCAATCATTTCTTTTAATGTTTCATCAAGACGCCGTCTGGGCTTCCAACCGAACATCTTTTCTATTTTCTCTATGTTCGGTTTTCTTCTTCGCATATCTTCAAAACCTTCTTCGTACGCTTCTTTGTAGGGTATATGGACTATTTTAGAAGAACTGCCCGTTAGCTCAACTATTTTTTGAGCCAAATCAGAAATGGTTATTTCCTCGGTGCTTCCAACGTTAAAAACTTCTCCTTCTGCTTTAGCGTTTTTTGACAGTATTAAAAACGCTTCTACAACATCTGCTACATTACAAAAACACCGCGACTGGAGACCATCCTCATAAACTGTTATTGGTTCTCCAGATAATGCCTGACGAATAAACCGTGGAACAACCATACCATAATATCCTGTTTGCCGAGGGCCAATTGTGTTAAATAAACGACATATAACTACTGGAAGATTTTTCTGTTTATAATATGCTAAACTAAAAAATTCATCCAGACTTTTTGTGCAAGCGTAACTCCATCGGCTTTTCGTATTTGAGCCCATTAATCTATCATCATTCTCTCCAAATGAAGAATTAACACCTTTCCCATAAATTTCTGATGTTGAAGTCAATATTACCTTTCTACAATACCGATTAGCGATTTTCAATACGATATGAGTTCCTAAAACATTGGTTTCAATCGTATGCACGGGGTCTTTGACAACCAGTTCAACCCCAACTGCTGCTGCCAGATGAAAAATAATATCACATTCGCTTACAATTCGGTCCACAACCGTTTCATTCAAAATCGTTTCAATGGCAAAACGAAAATGTGAATTATTTGTTAAATGTTTGATGTTGTCAAAACTCCCGGTGGAGAGGTTGTCAATAATCATTACATCAGATTCCTGCTTAATAAGTTTTTCTGCAAGATGACTACCTATAAAACCTGCTCCCCCGGTTATTAATGCTCTCATAAATTATCCACCCCCAGTTTTTTCTATCGTTGTGACTCAATTTCGGCAAACACAAAGTTTTATATCCTCAGCAAACCTAAAATTGCTTTTGCTGCAAACTTAGCTCCATTACCTGGATTATAAAGCAATTTCTTTGATAATGTTTTTCTTTTATCTGAAAATTTAGCGGGATTGTTAATACTTCTGTCAACAGCGTCCAATAGTTTTGTTAAATCTTCAACAACCAGTCCGACATGTCTTCCTGCATTTGCTCTGGGGTCATTGCGCACAAATTCAGGGTCGCTATTCCAAGCAGGCATTTTCAATGTCTTTTCAAAATACTCCGGGCAATCCAGATAAATCACCGGCTTATCAAGCACAATAAATTCTAATGCAACACTACTGATATCTGTGACCATTACATCACCGGCTACAAGTAACGGGTCAATTGAATAATCTACCACATGTCTGAAATTAGAGTATTCCTCAAAACGAGAAAGTTTATCTACCCAATTTATTCCGCCAGTATAGAATTCAAAATTAGGACTTATTTCCGGTGTATAACTTACTGGATGCAATTTCACTATGATGTTTGCATTCTTTAAGGCAAGTAGCTTTTCAATAACATCTTCTCCAAAGGAACGAAGTGATGCCCCGGGGTCCCATGCAGGAGCGTACAAGATTGTAGGGTTTCTCAAATTTAATCCCAAACTACGTAATATATCATCTCTCTTATAAACTCCTTGAAGTAGCGCATCTGATTTGGGATAGCCGATGTTAAGCATTTGGATATTGTTTGTTTGTATCTTGTACTTTTTAAACATGTTTTCATACTGTTCTCTATGTAATGGTCCGGTTAAGAAATGCACATTATAATTCAATACCGCCTCTTTTGGATAGCATTCAAATTTTGTTGGCTGATTGTGAGATATATTAACTCGGATAGCACTTTTAGGACCTTTCCCATACACGGAAGCAGAAAGAAACATATCGGCAAACCAAAGATAGTGACAAATACCCGGATAAAATGTTTTAATTTTAGAAACACTAAATGGAGCAAGTTCCCTCTTAAAAGATATATAATCCGTTGCAATATAATAAGAAATAGGTGGGTTTCTTTTCTTCAACTCCTCTACAACTGGCATAATGTACTGTATAAATCCTAACTCTTCTATATAGAGTATTAATATTTTTTTGTTATGGAGTATGTCCCATATCATTGATGCTCCAATAACAGAAAACTGTAAAATTGCAAGAAATTTGAAATCGCAAATAGCTTTTAACAATAAAACAAATCCTCGTTTAATCCTTTTTAACATAATCTAAAATCTTACCCTGCAATTTTCTTTAAAATTTTTTCCAGACTTTCTTGAGATATTTTTCTATGTCCTTGGTTTATCCTTTCATATTTCATTGCTAATTTGGCAATCAGTTTAACATCAAAATTCTTTATTTTTGGTGGAATAAACGATTTTTTTAACAATGCAACTAGTTCTTTAGTTGAATCAAGTTTAAACAACTTTGGCAATCCTTGAAAATCCATATACTCAACAAAATAAGGAAGTAACATTCCACAAACAGCACCATGGTCAATTCCATATTCAATTGTGATTGGATAGGATGTGGCATGCGCAACATTCGTTTGGGTTATCGCTATTGCTTGCCCGGCTAAATTACCAGCAGTTATTAGTTCGTTAATATCATTCTTATTCAAGTGACTATTAATTCTATTCAAATGTTTATTGAGCAACCGGATAGCTTTTTTTGAGTAGTTTCTACTTTGGGGGGTTGTATTTTTTGACCAAAAAGATTCTACTGCGTGAGACAAAGCATCAAATATGGTTGACTGTCTAACACTAAAAGAAAGATTCTTGGGCATATTGTAGTCCATCTTTAATATAGGTTTTTTCGTTGGGATGGTCATCTTTCTTTTTCCCCAGATAGTAGCGTAAGGAGTCATTGATGCTCCGGCAGCAGTGGTCGGAATTGCAATACATCTTTTATCTTTAGAAATAATTTTTGCTGTATCTATGACACTTCCTCCACCAATACCAATAACAACATCTTTATTATTTTTTATTTTTAGGATTTCCTCAGTCGGTGGTTTTGTAACTTCTAAAAAACTCACATCTTTATATCTTTTTGAAATCAACTTTGCATATTCTCTTGTATGTTTGCTATAAACGATGAGAGCGGATTGCATTTCTAAATCTCCTCATAATCTGCTTTGGAGATAACGGAATTCTTGGAGCATCGCCCTTTTCTTTACTAACTTTGATGACCACTGTATTCGGTGCCATCTTTGAAAAATCAATAACATCAGAACAGGTTGGCTGACCACCAGTTGAACTATGACAATTGTTGTCTAAAATATAATGTTTAAGATTTTTTGGATTTAATTTTTTATGGAGCGCTAATGTTCCAAGCGACATAAGCACCGCTGCGTCACCAGATATAACTATAACTTTATGTTTTGAATTGATAGCAATACCAAGACCAATTCCTAAAGCACATCCCATACTGCCTTCCATATAGAAATTTCTTGGCCTATTTTTTACAGCATAAAGTTCCCGAGAAATCATTCCTGTGGATGAAATAACTATTTCGTCTTTTATATCCTTCATTATTTTCCTGATAGCATCTATTCTTTTCATTGAGTGATTAGTTTATAATCTTCGTATTCCAGTAATTTTAATAATCTCTTTGTTATCTTACCCATAAAAGCGTGATGTTCAGGATTTGTTCTAAGACTGATTAATAAATCTATCTTAATGCCGTAGGGTTTCAATAATGAAGTTATTATATCGGTAATATTCCCCAGTCCACTATTTTGTAAAAAAACCAGCGGTTTCTTCCCTACCAAAAAGGCTCCTACAGCCAATGCCATGGCTTCATCTTCCCTCGTGCAAGGAATATAATTCTTTATCTCATCTGTCAAATCTTTTAGTTTTGAACATGGTATTCCTACTATAAAATCATACTTTTTCATCTTACCCCATATTTTCTGTCTATTTCTTCTACTTCTTTGATTGGTGTCAAATCTCTCATATCGTCCAAAGTTACAGATAACTTTTTCTCTATCGGGCCAACAGAATCGTAATTCTTTATGATTCTCAATGCTTCTCTTATCGCTTTAATTTTGACTCTTTCTGTCTGATTAGCCAAAATTACCATTGAGAATCCTGAATTAAACAACTGTTTACATGTAAGTTGAGGAAATTTAGTTGGAACTATTACGAGAGGAATCCTTGATTCCCAATGTTTTGGTATTTCTAAAGCTTCTTTACCAGTTGATTCCCTACTATGTATTAAAATCATATCTGCACCTGATTTAACATAATATTGAGCTCTTCTTGTAGCTTCTTTCATTCCGTAACCTCTAATCAATGCTTCTGTCCTTGCTATTATTATAAAATCCTTTGTTCTTTGTGCATCTTTCCCAGCCCTGATTTTTGCTCCGTGTTCCTCCATAGATAGCAAAGGTATTTTTCCTCCCCATAATGAGTTTGTCTTTGGGAAAATATTATCTTCTACACAAACTCCTGAACATCCTATTTTTTCAAATTCTCTTGCGGTCCTTATAAAATTATGAAGCCCTCCATATCCATTGTCAATATCTACCAGAACTGGAAGGTTGGTAGCATCAACAATTGTCTTGGTTGTATTTAACATTTCAGTCATCGTAATACAGCCATTATCTGCTAAGCCCAACCTTGCCGATGCTTCAAAACCGGAAACCCAGATTCCGTCAAATTCGGCTTCTTCTATCAACTTAGCAGTTATTGCGTCACCTGCCGAAACCATAACAAGCTTTTTCTTCTTTTCTAATAGATACTTAAGTTCCCTTGTTCTTCTTATTTCCTGCAATAGTTTTGTAGTCGTAATATAAGGATAACATTTTACTTGCACAACTTCGCAGAATTTTTCTTCCTTTATTCTCCTGTACAAAGGCGGAAGCCAGTCATCACCATGAACAGCAACGCTTACATTATATTTTTTAAGATTATCAAACATTGTTGGTTCTCTAAAATCCATACAATCCTCTACAACTTTATCAACTTCTCTAACAGATTCAATTATTCTTTTTCTGTCTTCAAAAGGCACAATCGGTTCTCTTTTGTACCTTTTAACAACATCATCTGGATGCAGACCAATAATCAAAAAATTACCTAATTTTTTTGCTTTCTTTATGAACTCTAAATGCCCACGATGAAATAAATCACCAACCATCGTAGCATATACTGTTTTTCTATTTTTCATTTTATCCATCTCCTCACATTTTTTCCTATATTTGATATCTTTGTTTGTTTATCTTCCCAAGTATTAAAATTAGCATTGATAATTTCATCATTAAGTATAAAATCTCCCCCCTTAAAAAATCTCTCACAAATTATATCCATCACCTGGTCTTTGCTTGGTATCAAAGATTCTACTTTTCGCCAATCAAAAGAACTAAAACGACCGTTAATTGTCTTAAACATTCTTAAAGGTATCTGTTGCTGTAGAAAATGGGAATAAGCTAACTTACGGGCATTCTCCTGTTGTTCTTTAGATAATGGTTGAATTTTGGGTGCCATTTTTAAATAATCTAAATATTTATCAACTGATAATCCATCGTAGGTAAAACCTTTTTTTGCGTATATTGATTCACCTGCAACGATCATTGGTTTACCCAGCATGGTTAATTCTAATCCAGAAGTATTCCCCATGCAGGTAACGCCACCTGTAATAATTCTGTATACATCATAGGTATTAATGGCTGCCGTGCTAGATATAATTTTGACGTGCGGGGGTAATTCTGAAAAGTATTCCTTGATAATATCCTCGGCTCCATTTACAGTTCCTGATGTAATCTCACCCGGATGAATTTTTATCAGCCACTGAATATCCTGAATATTTATTATCGTTTTTATAGTCTCTACCAGCCATTCTGTGGGAGACTGAAATGCAATGGGTGACACATCAATGGAAGCGTCCCAGCCCACATTGGTAAAAATACACCATATAGGTTTTGAGCGGTTAATACCTAATTGTTTTAGGATAGTATTTTCGTCTTCTTTCGGTTTTTCTAAAGCAGATAGGTCAGAACATCCATTCTGTGCATAACGGTGCTTTATATATTGGTCCAGTAATTCATTTTCATCGTTAGTAAGGACTTGGGCTTTTCGTTTGTTCCAGCCCGAATCGCTGAGTAATCCTTGGTGAACATTGCTTCCATCAATAATTTTTCGAAAATATGTAAAACCCGGCAGATAGCCCCCCCCCATTTTCACAACAGGTATTTTTCTTTGCATTGCAACCCTGAAAGCAGGACCCCAGTGGGTATATATTGCGTGGCTCATATAGATCACATCAGGACTAAATAAATCTATCTTTCTTATTGCAGCTTCGGTGAAAACCAGGGCACTGAATAAATATTCCCTTAATAAATTTTCCTCATACTTAATCATCTTCCCCTTGTAATGTCTCAGTAGGGAAGATTCTGCATATATGCCTACATTTATTCCTTTGTATTCATATGAACATATATCGTTAAAATTGACCGATTGTGCGATTTTTCTTAGCTCGGCTGCCGTCTCATGTCCCAATATTTTCCCTATGGAAGAAATCGGCATTTGAAATGCTTTTGCTTCATTATTACAGTCCTTATAACATTTGACACATCTTTTACCCCAGTCAAAAAATGATTCCGAATTCTCAATTCCCCTGGCAATACAGGCATTAGGTGTTCCATCACAAATGACATGCTCAACATTACATCCCCTTAAAGAAAGTGCAGTTCCAACGCAAGAGCTAATTGCAATATGTATTGGATAAGGAGCCGGCTCCCAGAACAATACCCGTTTACCAGAAAATAATGTCTGTTCCCTCTTTTGTTTATGAAGTTTCTGCACCAATTTTCTTCTTTCATTAAAGGTAAGTTCCATCGCCTTTTGCAGACGAACGCTGAATGGCAAAAGATAAATAACATGTTGTCTAATATACCGTATAATATTTATATTATAAAATTTTACTATAATGGGGAAATTTTTTTTAATATATAATTTTATTTCAAAAAAAATATTAGTCATATTACCAAACACTTCTCCCCCCATCAATGATTAAATTCTGCCCTGTCATATACGAAGACGCATCACTTACTAAAAACACAACAGCAGATTTATATTCATCTATTGTTGCCATTCTACCCATAGGGATTAGTTTGGAAATCTTCTTGACAAATTCATTAGGTTGGTCTGTATATATCCCTGCAGGACAAAGAGAATTAATCCGAATTCCTTTATCAGCCCAGTATGTTGCTAAATATTTTGTCAAACCTATTATGCCATGCTTTATAACGGAATATGATACAGGTTTTACAGGTTGTTGGTCTTCGGGAATATTTTTCTTCTTATATATCCTTTGATCCGGAGCAATAATTCCAAGGTCAGAAGAAATGTTCAAGATTACCCCTTTTCTTTGCTTTGCCATTTCATAGCCAAAGACCTTAGAACACAAAAAAGCGCCGGTTAAACCAACATCTAGGTCTTCGTTCCACTGGGACAATTGAAAGTTTTCTAGCCTAGAAAGACTTTTTGAATTATATTTTTTTACTTTAGGATTATTGGCAGCGTTATTTATCAAAACATCAATTTTAGAATACTTACTTAATATTTTTTTCTTTAATTGGACGATTTCTTTTTCTTTAGTAATATCTGCTTTTATGGACAAACACTCTATTTTAAAACTATTTTTAATAAAGGTAGCTACTTTATCAGCCGCTTTTTTATTTATGTCAACAATAATAGGTATTCCTTTTGCTTCTGCTATTGCTTCTGCATGCATTTTACCTAGTAAACCACCACCACCAGTAATAATTACTACTTTGTCTTTAAGATTATATTTTTGGTATATGTTATTATTCATTTTTTATTATTATATGAATAAACTACAACATGATTACCATAAAATGGGGGAGAAACTTTGCTTGTATTAAACATCCGATACATGTTTTCTTTAGTAAAATACTCCGTATCAAAAAAAGGATAGTCTATATGTATAATTTCAAACCTATAGTCTTCTAACATTTTTACCAGTGAAAATGAAGTAAACAGGCTTATATGTCCTCTGTCATGAAGCATTCTAAATTTATTAGCAAAATGCCTTGCACAACCCGAATCAAAATCTGGAGTAGCAATAATCAAAATTCCTCGGTCTTTAAGAATTTTTTTTATTTTTATTATGTACTTTAATGGTTCAGATAAATGTTCAATAACATGATTCATAACTATTACATCAAACATATTTTTCTTGAACCCAATCTTGGTTAACTCTCCTTGATAAACTTTTGCATATCTCGAACAATATTCTAAAGCAGTTGTTGAAACATCCACTCCATACTTATCCCATTTATTGTTCAAAACAGAAAGAAGAAAACCTGCTCCACAACCTATATCCAATAGTTTTCCTGGTTTAACTTCTTTTAAGAAATCAATAATATGTTCCAAATTTTTTACCTGTTGTTCCCACTCTTTTATAAGATTACGTTCCTTTCCATCAGGGTCTTTAACTACCCCCCAATAATCGCTTTCATAGGTTAGTTTTTTCTTGGAACAAATCCAGTAATACTTTTTCCACAATAGGTTTCCAATAGGACAAAGAGGATTTTTTCTTAATGAAATTTTACTTTTTAATAATTTCTTTTTTTTCACTCAATTCTCCCAACAAATAACTATAAGTGGGGCGATCAGATTAAAGATTATAGTGCCCTTTCTTGATTTTCCTTCCATTGCTCCTGCCTAAACCAGTTTATTTTATAAAGGTCTGGATTTCTAACAAAAAGGATTTCTATATCACTCGCCTCAGCATATGGACCAAGAATCCTTAACACAGCCAAAAGAAGATGGTAATCTTCTTCATAATCCAACGTTAACCGGATATTTGACATGCGGTTATTACTTATTCTTATAGTTGTTAACTTCACACCTTCCAGTCTTTCAATTATTTTCCATATCATCTCTGAATTTGAAGTATCGCATTCATTTATGGCTCTATCAAGAATACTTTTTTTAACAGAAATCCCTACGCTGCCACAGTAATAATTTGGAGGTGGCAAAACACAGTCGTATCCTTGTTCAAGAAGTCTAAAGCTCTGACGGTCTACCTCAGGATCAAAAAAGGGGTCATCTGCATCTATCGTGATGAACTCTTCAATTCCAAAATGGTTGCACGCATCTCTTAGTCTTTTTATTTTGTCATTAGTATCCCCCCTAAACACCCTACAGATATTGCTTTTCGCTAACTCACAAATGGCATCATCTGAGTTTTCATTAGTTGTACAAATAATTGGATCAAAATTAAAATGATTCGCCCGCTTTACAATATGTTCCAAAACACAACCATCTCCAAATGGCAGAAAACATTTTTTGGGCAATCTGGTCGAAGTTGTTCTAACGAGAATTAATCCTGACACTTTCATATTTTATCCTTCTATCTCTTTAATAGTTTTTTTCAAAGCTTCAGCTTTTAATTTAGCGACTTCTAAATTTCTATAATTTGTCTTAAATTGCATCATTTTGGGCTGTATTTGTTCAGCTACAGGGCAAAGACCCTCCTCATAATTAAATGCATTTTTATAAATATCACTTTGTGGTAAATACCCATTTAAGAAAACTCTATTTTGTATTACCGGCTCTAAGTAAACAACTGACAATCCTCCATAAAAACCATCACCACCGTTTTTCTTATACAGGTTGTAAAAATCCTTCCACTTTACTCCAAAAACTTCATCTCCTTCATATCTTACCGTAAAAGTCCAATAACTATTTTCATAATCTTTGGGAACCCTCTGCGGTATAATCCAGTCACATCCATTCAATGCTTCTAAAAAAAACTTTGCAACTTGTTGTCTCCTCGAAACCAAAAAATCTACTCTTTCTAACTGGGCCAATCCTACCGCAGCGCTGATTTCATTCATCCGGTAATTACATCCTAATGTATCATGCCGTTTGTAATTCGGATCCTGAAATTCAGTTGGTAGCAACTGCCGAAGGCTCTCCCCTGCCTGAAGTGTTTTATACCCGAGTCCACCTGTTTTTCTTATTCTAACTGCAAGAGATTCATCGTCGGTAACAACCATTCCTCCTTCACCGGTAGACAAATGTTTTTTTGTTTCAAAGCTGAAACTTGCCATATGTCCTATTGTTCCTGCTAATCTTCCCTTATATTTACCTAAGACGCATTGTGCGCTATCTTCAATAACAAAAAGATTATACTTTCTTGCAATTTCCATAATCGGGTCCACATCCGCCGGCAAACCATGCATGTGTACTGCAATTATAGCTTTTGTTTTTTTTGTAATTTTTCCCTCAATATCTGCTGGATCAATATTAAATGTTTCTGGGTCTATATCCGCATAAACTGGAATTGCATTCTGATATAAAATTGCAAAAGAATCCATTATCACTGTTTGGGCAGGAGATATAACTTCATCACCAGCACCAACACCAGCAGCAGCCAAGCAGGTATGTAAAGTTGATGTTCCTGAGTTATGAGCAATTGCATATTTCCTATTAAACTTTTCTGCAAATGCCTTCTCAAATCTTTTTACCCAAGGATTCTTTTTGTTCTCTGTGTTTTCCGAATCTAAAACTTGTAATACATATTCTGATTCATTGCCATTATATTTTGCATACGGATTTAACTTTAGATTTTTCATTTTTTTACCTTCTTCAACAAATTTGTGAGAATACCTTCCACTGCCCAAAAATCTGCTTCATCGTCAATATCAAAATTATAATAGCGTGGCACTATCATCTTTTCCAATTTTTTACCATACCAATTTCCATTTAATATTACTTCTGCCTTATGAATATAGACACATCCATCGGCTATGAAAAATCCTTGTTTCTTTTGTCGGGGGATTTCAGAAACCGTACCCCATTCACTATATTTACACATGTAACCAGTAGCAAGAGAATCAACATCTTTTTCTAAAAATAATTCTATTGCACGATCAATAATATTATCTACTCTTATTGGCGATGTCGGAACAAGCAAAACGACAATATTGGCTTTTATTTTTTTTAAAATATCTTGCAAAACATCTGTTAAGATAGATTCATCCGAAGCTAAATGTGCAGGTCGTATCAATACTTCCGCCCCAAAATTCCTCGCCAGAGACGCTATTTCTTCATCTTCAGTGGACACAATAAACTCATCAAGTCGTTTGGATTCTTTTGCAGCTTGAATTGACCACCAAATCAAAGGACGTCCCAGCAAGCCCTTAAGATTTTTCCGAGGAATTCCTTTGCTCCCACCCCTCGCTGGAATAACGCCTAATATCACTTTTTTGATCCTTCTAAGTTTTTATAGTCCTTCAAGAATTCATCTCTGAGAATACTGAACACGGCTGCATCATAGCGTCTACCATTACTTGATAAGTAGAAATCACGCATGACACCCTCTTTTTTAAGACCAGCTTTTTCAAGACCTTCAATTGAGGCAAGATTATCAGGCCGCGTTTTAGCAAAAATCCGGTGAAAGCGTAAATCAATAAATAGATGTTTTAATACCATCATTAACGCTTCGCTAAAATAGCCCTGTCCCCAGTAGGCAGGGGACACACCGTAGCCAATTTCAGCCGAACGTCTTTTCCTGTCAATATTCACAACGCCAAAGGTTCCTATTATCTTGTTTTCTCCTTTCAGCACGATAAACCAATAATGACCGGTTTTGGACTTCGTTATTTCTATTAATTTTTCTAAATATCTTTTAGTTTCCTCAACAGTCTTAAATGGTTTGTATTCAAGATATCTATAAAATTCAGATTTTATGGAATATTCGTGCATATCAGCCAATCCATCTTTACTAATTGGTATTAAATTAATTCTCTTACCGCGTAAATTTGCAAAAACCATAATGTGATATTTTTATAAAGTTTCTATTTTCCTTAATTTTTTCTTGACATTTTCTTCTTCTGGAGTAATAATTTTTCTGCCATTTCCAAGAGCCTCTTCGATAGTCCTAATATAGCGAACTAAACGATAGAAACCTAAAACCTCCACAGAGGCCGCTTGGTCTGAACCATACATAGCTCTATCAAGTGTAATGTGTCTTTCAATTGAAGTTGCTCCTAATGCTACCGCAGCACAAGATGTTATTAATCCCACTTCATGACCGCTATAGCCAACTTTACAGCGAAATTTTTCGCGTAAAATTGGAATTACTTTAAGATTGGCATCTTTATCTTTCATTGGATACACTGAATTACAGTGCATAAGTTCAAAAGGACATTTAGCATCTTTAAAAATCTGAACAGCTTTCCCAATTTCTTCCATTGTACTCATGCCGGTGGAAATAAAAGTATCTTTTTTTTCGGCGGCAACCATTTCTAACAATTCTCTGTATGTAAGCATAGGAGATGCTATCTTATTATACTTAAGATTGTACTGTCTTAAGAACTTTTGGCTATCCAAATCCCATGCAGATGCAAACCAGCAAATACCCTTTTCTCTACAATATCTATCAATTTCATCATACTCTTTCTTGCCAAACTCAAGCCCATATTTCTGGTCTCTGTTAGTATTACCCCAGGGGCTTTCTCTTGGCCTGTCCAACTCTTCTTTTGTATAAACCTTTTCTACCGTCCTTTTTTGAAATTTTACTGCATCGCAACCGGCAAAAACAGCTCCATCAATAAGTTTCTTGGCAATTTCAACATCCCCGTTATGGTTAATTCCAATTTCAGCAATAATAAATACTGCCATTTTTACACCTCCTCATCCATTTTGTCAAAGAATTCTCTAATGACTCCACAGCCTCCTTTCGTTTTTGTTATTATCTTTGCAATTTTTCTTACTTTTGGGTGTGCATTAGCTGGAGCGATGGGAAATCCAACATATCTCATAACTTCTAAATCGTTTATATCATTTCCTATGTAGGCAACATCTTCTTTCTTGATCCTGTTTTTATTTAAATACTTCTCTAAAACTTTCTTTTTATCACTTATGCCTACGATACAAGGTAAACCCAATTTTTTTGCTCTTTTTTGGACGACGGGATTCTTTTCCGTAGATAGAATCACCTGTGGAGTTCCCATTTTTTTGATTTTTGCTATTGCCAGACCGTCAGAGCGGTTCACTGCAACGCTTTCATTACCGTATTGGTCAATAATAACTTTATTGTCTGTCATTACTCCATCAAAATCATAAATTATTAATCTTATTTTTTTCAATAAATTATATTTCATGCCTTCTTTATAATCCATTCTATCGGATAAGCTAAAAATCCACTTCGTTGAGCCGAACGCACAATTGAAACGAAACTTCCAGTATCGATAATCTGAAAGAAAATACTCTTACATGTATCCTGACGAGATGGACCTGTTGTCAAATATATCTCCATTTCATAGATACCTGCATTAAAGAAAGGAGCTAATAAATTTATAGTTGTAGAATATTTCCCCCGTTCCATAGGAAAGACTTTAATCATATTTTTATTCTCTTTTTGCTTTTGATAGTTTATCCAGTCTGCGCTTGTAGTAAGAAATGAGCCATGACCATAATTTTCCGAAAAACCTCCAACTCTATGAAAAACACATTCTACAAATAATGTCGGGTAATTAATACGGAGTTCAAAATCTACTATAATCCTAACAGGATTCATAATATCATGCTTGGTGCTTAATTCTCCACGATTATTAAAAATACGAAGTCTATTTATATGTGCTGGTTTATTTGGGTCATCGGGAAATTGAAAATCAGCATCATTGTTAATAGACTCTTGGTTCTTCCCTTCTCCTAAATAGTATCGAACAACCTCCGAAGGATTGTCTTCACGCGCTATTTTTCCTTCTTCTAATAAAATAACTCTATTGCACAACATTTCAATTGCTTTCATTGCATGACTCACAAATAACACGGTTCGTCCTTCTTTTGCTACTTCGTCCATTTTCCCCAGGCATTTTTTCTGAAACTGGGCATCACCTACCGCCAGCACCTCGTCCACCAATAAAATTTCCGGTTCTAAATGGGCAGCAACGGCAAAAGCGAGACGGACATACATACCGCTGGAGTAGCGTTTTACCGGAGTATCCAGAAATTTTTCTATTTCGGCAAAGGCGACAATTCCGTCAAATTTACGCTTTACATCTTCTCTGGTCATTCCAAGAATGGCGCCATTCAAGTAAATGTTTTCTCTCCCCGTCAGTTCGGGATGAAATCCGGTGCCTACTTCAAGTAAACTGGCTACCCTACCTTTGATTTTAACTCTTCCCGTTGTCGGTTCAGTAATCCGGCTGAGGACTTTCAGTAATGTTGATTTCCCGGCACCATTCCGTCCGATGATACCGATTCGCTCACCTTGTTTTACTTCAAAAGAAATATCTTTTAACGCCCAGATTTCTTCTATATTTCGGTGAGTATGAAAGTGTGGATTACGTATTCTTGACCACCATTCTCTTGTTTTATTGGTAAGAATGTCACGCAAAGCCACATATCTTTCGTTAGAGAGATGTCCAATAATGTATGACTTGCTAAGGTTTTCTGCCTTTATTACAATGTCACTCATTTTCTTTTTTTAGATAATATCCGCAAAAGATTTTTCCATCTTGCGAAATTTACGAATTCCAAATATCAAGAAGAACAACATTACCCCGATAGACATTAAAAAACTGGACAGATAGATAGTTGTTTCTTTCCCGAGAATAGCCCAGCGGAATCCGTCAATCACTCCGACCATTGGGTTTATTGAGTATAAAAGGCGATATTTCTCCGGGATAATCTTGCTGGTGAAACCAACCGGTGAAATATACAAACCAAACTGAACAAGGAAAGGAATCACATAACGAAAATCACGATATTTCACATTAAGCGCGGTAATATAAAGACCGATACCAACGGCATTAAGAAAAGCAATCAATAAGAAAACTGGTAAAAAAAGAATATTCCAGTTAGGTGCGAATTGGTAGTAAACCATTAAAAGAATAAGAATTACAAAAGAAATAAGAAAGTCAATAAAACTGGTAACCACCGAACTAATTGGGATGATTACCCTCGGGAAATAGACCTTGGTAATTAGTTGAATATTACCGATTAAACTGTTACTGGCCTCTAATACCGAGGTAGCAAAAAACTGCCAGGGGAGCATAGCGGCATAAACCATTATGGCGTACGGAGTATTACCTTCGCTGGGAAGTTTCGCCAATTTGCCAAAGATTACGGTAAAGACCACCATGGTAAGAAGGGGACGCAAGACCGCCCATAATATACCGATGACTGTCTGTTTGTAGCGGACAGCAATATCTCGCCAGCTGAGGATATAAAACAGTTCTCGGTAACGCCACATGTCCGCCCAATAATGTCTCTCTGCTCGTCCTGCCTCAATAACTAAAAGGGGGTCGTTTTTCATAGTTAACTACGATTACAGTGATTATTAAAAAACGATTACACAGATTAAAAACATGATTACGGTGATTTTTCCTAAAGTCCGATTACCGTGATGGATGCAATTTTACTACAATCTTTAGCCGATGAACCGGCAACTATAAGTGTCATATTTCCCCTATTCTTTGTTCCGGTCTATTCAGCTTTTGTTGGTTTGAATTTTTTCAAATATTCAGCATTTCTATATAAATCAAAAGCAGTTTTTATCTTTTTTTCAAACGACTCCCGGGCGAATATCCGGTGACAGTACTCTTTTTCCTTAAAGATTTTCCGACGATATTTTTCAACATCTTTTTGATTTTTTGCAACCTTATTTTCCATAATATTTTTTCATAAACTCAGCAAACTTTTTGTCCAAATTATGTCTTTTTAAGATATCCGATAAAAAGGTTTTTTCTATTTTCGCCTGGTCTAAAAGTTTGATTATTTTTTCTCTATCTTTCGCTCGGTAAACTCTCAGAAATATGGCAATTAAGTACTCGGGTCTTAAAATTTTGAGCTCTATGTTTTCATATTTCACAAAGATAGCCTTTTCAACCGCTTCCTTTTCTAATTCATTAGTTGCCGGAATAAATTGAATTGGTGTTTCCCCGATTATGATGTATTCTTTATATGTTTTGTATCCTTTTTTTAACAAAAAATCGTAAAACGGTGTCAAGAGTATTATTTTTTCTTTTTCAAGGGGTGTGAAAAATATATCTACATCTTTGGTCGCAAAAGGTTCGGTATAATAAATTGTAGCAACTGCTCCACCAATTGCATAATCCTTAAGGATTTTCTCTTGATACATTTTGTTTATTACTCTGAATACTTTTTCCGTGTTTCTATCTGCCATATTTTGTCCATTCTACTTTTATGTATGCGCATCCTTCTTTTCAGAAGGAGTCAAGATAACTTTTTTACACCATCATTTTTTAATGATTTTTTTACTGCTTTGGTGACGGTATTGATATCTTTTTCGGTTAGGGTCAATCCGGAAGGTAAATATAAACCTTGTCGGGCAATTCTTTCGGCAATGGGGTAATGTTCACCGTTAAATAATCCCATCTGATGGAATACCGGTTGTTCGTGCATTCCTAAGAAGAAGGGACGCGTATCCACACCATTTTTACGTAAACGTTTTGCAAATTCTACTGCCTCTATACCTGTACTTTCATCTAAAACTACCCCGTACATCCAATAAACATTTTTTGCCCAAGATTCTTCAACTGGTAATTGCAATCCTTTAATATCTTTCAATCTTTCGGTATACATTTTTCCTATCCAGCGTTTTTTTTCAACGAGTTCTTCAATTCGTTCAAGTTGGGCAAGACCAATAGCTGACTGAAGATTAGTCAACCTAAAGTTATGTCCTAACTCTGTATGGTAAAAACGCCTTTCTTTTGTAAAGCATAAGTTTCTGAGAGACCTTGCTTTTTCCGCATATTCCGCATTATTTGTTACTACCATTCCACCTTCACCGGTGGTGATGATTTTATTAGCGTAAAAACTAAAGCAACTTATATCCCCTAAACTGCCACATTTTCGCCATTTTTTATTGAGATTGCTTCGCTCTTCGGGCTCGCAATGACCTGTCAAATATTCAGCTCCGTGGGCTTCAGCGGCATCTTCTATGATAACTAAATTATATTTCTTTGCCAGTTCCCAAATTGGTTTCATATCACAGGGATGACCGTAAATATGGACCGGCATAATCGCTCTAATTTTTGCTCTTTGCTCTTTGCTCTTTGCTCTTATACATTTTTCAATCTTTGAGACATCTATCGTCCAAGTCCGAGATTCAGAATCAACAAGTACCGGTCTACCAGTGTTGTAGATAACGGCTAAGGCACAAGAGATAATCGTAAATGTTGGTATGATTACTTCGTCTCCGGGTTTTAAATCTAAACATCCTACTGCTACTTGAAGTGCGGTGGTTCCGTTACTTACCGCAATACCATATTTCATCCCGCAATAATTTGCCCATTTCTGTTCAAATTCTTCTATAAATCTACCCGATGAGGAAATCCAGCCGCTTTTCAGACATTCGCTGACATATTCAAGTTCTTTTTCTCCAATTAAGGGTTCGTTAACTGGTATCATTTGTTTAAACTTAAATTCTTTAATAATAGGTGTCAAGGGTTCAAGGTTTCAAGGAATCAAGTCTTTTTCTCTAAGGACTTAATTAATGCCATCAACATCCGTTCTACTTCGTAATACCTTTCAATTAAATCTTTAAACTTCTCCACCTTTAGATACTCTAAATCTTTTGATAGCATCAGTTGAGTCTCAAGTTCTGTCCCAGAAGCATATGCCACATAAAGAAATTGTATGTATTGTTTTAAATATCTTCTTGCGTACCCTTCTGCAATATTCGAAGGAATGGCAACGGCAGCTCTCCTAACCTGCGAGGTTAAACCAAATCTTTCCTCTACAGGAAAACTCTTAGTAGCTTTGTAAACCTCCAGCACCAAATTATAAGCTTTCTGCCATACCAGCAAGTCTTTAAATGTTTTAACTTCCATAAATTACCCCTTATTCCCCTTGGTCCCCTGAAACCTTGACCCCTTGATACCTTCTTCTACACCTTCAAATAGTTCTTTATCACTATCTCTCCCTGAATATGGACCTTGTTTGACTTCTACTATTTCTGTATCTTCAAGCATCTTGAAACCATGTCCTCCCGAGCAGAGAAAAATTGTATCCCCAGCATTCAACTTTCTTAAGGTTATGTATTTTTTGTCAGCAGTATAGAAATTAACAATTATTTTTCCTTTTTTTATAAATAAAACTTCTTGGGTTAAAATTATTTTCCGATGATTCTCTTTATGGAAATGGGCTTTAATTATTCCATTTTTCTTGTAAACAATATAACCTAATTGTTGAGAAAATTCCGGTGAACTGAAAAAAGTTGTTCTATCCGATGTATAATTTGCCCGCAAGATTATTGCAATCAATTTGTCGTTGTGTTTAATCTCTTCGTAACTCTTATTTTGCATTTTTTTTCCTTGTTGAATTACCTTTAAAATAGTTTTCTTTATACCACTTAATCGTTTTCTTCAACCCTTCTTCAAATTTTGTCTTTGCTTTGAAGCCAAATTCTTTTTCTGCTTTTGTAGTGTCAAGACATCTTCTGGGTTGTCCGTCGGGTTTTGAAGTATCCCAGACGATTTCTCCTTTGAACCCAGTTAGTTTGGCAATTAGGTCAACAAGGTCTTTTATAGAAATTTCAAAACCGGCACCGAGATTTACTGGCCCGGGTTTATTATATTTTTCGGTTGCTAAGATAATTCCTTCCGCGGCATCTTCAACATACAAGAATTCGCGGGTTGGTTTACCAGTTCCCCAGACAATAATTGGTGAATGGTGAATGGTGAGTGGTGAATTGGTAGGAGACTTTTGAGCATCAAGGCATTTGCGGATGAGAGCGGGAATTACATGCGAGGTTTCTAAATCAAAGTTATCTCCCGGTCCGTAGAGGTTAACTTGCAATAAATTTATTGAATTGAACCCATATTGCTGACGATATGTCTGTGACTGAACGATTAACATTTTCTTGGCTAATCCATAGGGTGCATTGGTTTCTTCCGGGTAACCATTCCATAAGTCCTCCTCCTTAAATGGTACCGGAGTAAACTTGGGGTAAGAACAAATTGTTCCTACGGTAACAAATTTCTCTATACCAACCTGTCTACCAATCTCTATCATTTGCACACCCATCATTAAATTGTCATAGAAGAACTTCGCTGGATTAGCCCGATTTGCTCCAATTCCCCCAACTTTAGCCGCAAGATGAATCACGATATCCGGTTTTGCATCCTTGTAAATCTTCTTTACTGCCTCCATCTGAACCAAGTCATAATCTTTGCTTCTCGGGACAAAGATATTTTTGCATCCCCTCTCTTTGAGTTTCTCCACCACAAAATGACCTAAGAACCCCGCACCACCAGTAACTGTTACTCGTTTGTTGCTCCAGAAGTTCATATTATACCTCAGGTTAAGGTTGAGGTTAAGGTTAAGTATTTTCTTTTAAGGACGAAATCAAAAAATTTAATTCTTTCCATACATTTTCAATAAGATTAGTATTTTCCGTGAATTCTATTTGGGTAAAATATTCAACCT
The DNA here is from genome assembly GCA_002412545.1 of Elusimicrobia bacterium UBA5214. Taxonomy (GTDB): domain Bacteria; phylum Elusimicrobiota; class UBA5214; order UBA5214; family UBA5214; genus UBA5214. The sequence continues at coordinate 345,711 of DHVG01000001.1, forward strand.
TATATCCGTAAATCAAATGACTTTTAGTTTCCGCTAATGAACCTCGAGAATCATAGTAAAAATTTAATTTATCTTTAGTATGCTTTCTACCAAATCCTTCGGCTAAATTTCCCGAGATAGATAATGCTGAGCGTCTGATTTGCGAAGTCAAACCATAGTCTTCTTTTCTTGGAAGTTTATCTGTAAGTTTAAAAATTTTCACTGCTAACTGCATCGCCTTTTGCCACACCGGCATTTCTTCAAAGGAATTGTATCTCATATCTTCTCCTTAACCTCATCCTCAACCTTTAGTCTATCTTCCACCATTTGTTTGGAAAATTTTCTTTTAGAATTTTATCGGATTCACCAATTGGTTTAAGTCCTGTATTACGCATATCCGCATCAACCATGATTTTCACCAAGTCCTTAAAAGCAATCTTTGGTTGCCAGTTTAATTTTTCTCTGGCTTTAGTAGCATCAGCAATGAGGTTCTCTACTTCGGTAGGACGGAAATAGTGCTGGTCAATTCTGACATACTTCTGCCAATCTAAATCAACATAAGAAAATGCTTCTTTAACGAATTCTTTTACTGAATGGGACTCGCCGGTCCCCAAGACAAAATCATCCGGGTTATCCTGTTGTAAGATTTTCCACATTCCTTCTACATACTCAGGAGCAAAGCCCCAATCCCTTTTTGCTTCTAAATTTCCCAAATACAAGAACTCCTGTTTTCTCGCTAAAATAGCCGCAATTCCGCGAGTAATCTTACGGGTAACAAATGTCTCTCCCCGACGCGGAGATTCGTGATTAAATAAAATTCCATTAGCAGTAAATATTTTATAGCCATCACGATAATTTTTTACCATCCAGTAGGCATAAACTTTAGCACAAGCATAGGGACTTCTTGGTTTAAAAGGTGTCTCTTCACTTTGTGGTGGTGGGGCAGACCCAAACATTTCACTTGAAGATGCCTGATAGTATTTCATCGTATTATTTCCGCTTCTTCTAATTGCTTCCAAAATTCTTGTTGTGCCTAATGCGGTAACATTCCCGGTATATTCAGGCACATCAAAACTTACTCGGACATGAGATTGTGCTCCTAAATGATAAATTTCATCCGGTTTTATATTATAAATGATGTTAGAAACTTGTTCGGCATCAGAGAGGTCTCCGTAATGAAGAAAAATTCTTGTACTTGGTTCATGGGGGTCCATATAAATGTGGTCTATTCTTTCGGTATTGAAAGTGCTTGCTCTGCGGATAATACCATGAACCTCATAGCTTTTGGCTAACAAGAATTCAGCCAAGTAAGAACCATCTTGTCCAGTAATTCCGGTAATTAATGCTTTTTTCATTATTTTCGTTTTTCCTCTCCTCTAATCTAAGGTTTCAGCTAAACGTTGTAATAAATTTATCTCGTTAGAAAATGGCTTATCTTTTGGGATGGATTTTCTCACAGGGTAAACTTGACTAGGATTGGATTCTTCAGCCAAATTTCCTTCACTATTAAGAACACAAAAATTATCTTGGATAGGTAAACTATCGTTACCTGCTTTAAGATATTCCAAATTTTCTAAATTCAAGTCACGGAGGGAGATTTCTACAAGTTCGGCAAGTTCGCTATCGCCTTGAATTACAAATTTATGGACACCTTTATTGTATTCGGAAAGGACAATTTTTTGGATTTTTTGTTTGAGAGTTCTCAGGACTGCGATTGTGTCAAGAGTATAATAGTAAGATTTTTTTGTTTTTTCAGCAAAGCCTTGAGGAGTAAGAATATATTGGACTTTATGACTATTGAGTTGGCTGACTTTAAGATAACCTTTTCTGATTAGACGTTTGATAATTAAGTTAGTTAAACCGAGAGAGATACCTAATTTCCTGGCAATTAACCTTTGATTGGGACAATGATTATTAGTAATCTCTTTGATTATTGCGAATTCTCTTTCGTTCATATAAACACAGATTACGCAGACGTCGTTGCGAGGGACAAAGTCCCGAAGCAATCCACTTTAGATTGCTTCGCTTGCACTCGCAATGACACAAAAGACAACCGCAGATTACACAGACAAATTTAGTGTTCAATTTGTGAACAAAAAAGATAAAAAAAACTCTTGCTACATTTTAGAAGAAGTAGTTTTTTTTCTTTTCCGTTCTTTATCTTCACCGTAGTGCCGATAGTAGTGATAGTAGTAGTAATATCTTTCTCTGTTTAAATCAATATTGTTCAGTATTGCACCGACATATTTCCCTTCAGCAGAGACTAATTTCTGTTTTGCAAATAGGCAAGAACTTTTTTTCACCGCGTCTGTTTTGACGATTTGAATTGTAGCATCAACATTATCCGCTAAAATAAGAGAATCGGCAACACTCAGTATCGGTGGAGTATCAATTATAACTCGTTCAAATTTTTGTTTTACTATTCCAAGAAATTCTTTCATTTTCGCTGAATTAAGTAACTCTGCTGGATAGTCAGGTGTATGTCCGGAAATAATAACTTTTAGATTGGGTATTTCGGTTGGCTGGATAATTGAGTCTATTTGTACTTTTCCAGTTAAGTAATCACATAACCCCGGAGGACTGTCAAAATTGAAAGTTCTCTTTAAACGAGGACGACGGGTATCGGCTTCCACGAGAAGAACTCTTTCTCCACCTTGAGCGAGAACAATAGCTAAATTTGTCGCTACGGTTGTTTTTCCCTCTTTAGGTAATGTGCTGGTTACTAAAAGAGTTCTTGTTACTTCATTTTGTGAATTACGGAATATTTCGGTGCGAATAACCCGATAGGATTCAGCAATCATTGATTTAGGTTTGAAATGAGAAATCAAATCTATCTGCTGGATAGTTTTTGTTTCTCTTTTTGCTGAAGGGAGTGTCCCAAGGAAAGGTGCCTGGAGATATTCTTTAATGTCTTCGGCTGTTTTTACTGTATCTTCAATAAATTCTAAGAAGAAAGAAAGGAAGATTCCACCAAAAAGACCGAGGAAAGTCCCGAGAAGTAAATTCGTTCGTTTTTTTGGTTTTACTGGTTTATCGGGCACTTCTGCCGCATCAACCACTCTGATATTCGTGGTAGTCAGTTCTTCAGAAATTCCGGTTTCTTTGGTTCGTTTCAAAAGAGCATTATACAGTTCACGGTTATTCTCAACTTCACGTTTCAAAAAACTATAACGAATAGCAATTTCATTTAACTTTAGAGTTCTTTCGGTCTCTTCTTGAATTTTTTGTTTTACTGAATCAAGTTCGGCAATTAAACGAATCATTTTTGGATGTTTTTCTTTGTAGCGCTTAGAAAGTTCAGCTAATTGAGTCTCCATTCGTGCCTCTTCCTGTCTTAAAGTATCAATCAGGCGACCGCGTTCTTCAATCTTTGGCAGGTCAGTGATTCTATTTTCTTCTAAATATTTTTGAAGGTCTAATTCTGATTTTTCTAACTTTTCCTTTTGTGTTTCCAGTTGCTCCTTCAACCAAAAAATTGCATGTTTTGAAGTATCTAACCTGACTCCGAGAGTTTCGGTAATGTAAGTTCCGGTCAAGGCATTAGCAATTTCAGTAATCTTTTTTGGGTCTTCACCTTCAAAACTTACTTTCACCAAGCGACTTCCGCGCACTGGTTCGGTTTTGAGATTGCCCAGGAATGCTGACACTATATCACCTGAACCGACAAACATCGGGTTGCTTTCCAACTCAAGTTTTTCAATCACTTTTCTGGCTAAACTACGGGATTTAAGAATTTGTAGTTGTGTCTGATAATATTCTGTATCCCGTGCTTCAGTCTTAATTACTTCTTCAATAGAAATGATTTTCGGACTTTCTTTTTCAATTAGTAAAGTAGCAGTAGCACGATAGGTTGGTATCGTTCTTAAGGTGATAAATAGTGCACTCACTCCGGAAACTAACATCAAAAGAAGAATTAGCCATTTCCTCTTATCCAGAATAACTAAATAATCTTGTAAATTAATTTCTTGTTCAGCAATATTATTTGGCATTATTTTTTCCTTTCTTTAAAAGCGAGTTTCTGGAACAATAATCATATCTTTGGGCTGTAAAAGAACATCCTGAGATTTATCACCTTTCTTGAGAATATCTCTAAACCGCACAAAGATAGTTTTTTCTTTACCGTCATTTTCAACCCGGGCAATCCGCATCCGATTAGCATCGGCGATAGAAGTTAACCCCCCGGCTAAAGCAATTGCTTCGGTTACTTTTAATCTACGATGGAGGTCATACACACCGGGTTTGACTACCTGTCCCAAAATAGTAATTTTACTAAATTCTTTAACCGCAATTCTTACCTGTGGATTTACCATGTAATCTTCAGCTAAAGCCTGAGTGAGTTTTTTTTCCAGTTCGGTAACTGTCAAACTATCCACTTTTAATTGTCCCAAAAGCGGATAAGTTATCATCCCTTCAGGCGAGACTCGCGCTACCAAACTAAGGTCAGGTTCCTCGTAAACAGTTATTTCAATGAGATTTTCCGGATAGATGAGTGTATCTTTCACAACTTCTTCATTGACTACAACGGTAGTAGAAGTAGTGACTTCAGTTACCACCTGTTCACTTTCTACACTGGAAACACAAATTAAACTAAACAAAATCAACATAATCCTCGCCACCGCTCGGCTAAATCCTAAATCCCAAGCACTAAATCCTAAACAATATCTAAATCCCAATTTTTTAAATCCCGAACTGACAGCTTTGCTGTCATTCTGAACGAAGTGAAGAATCTCATTGAGACCCTTCGCCTTTGGCTCAGGGTGACATTGAAGTATCCTTTCGGATTTAGAGTTTAGAATTTTCAAATTCCGATACGGCAAGGAAATAATTGGCTTAATCATTGTTTTCAAAAGTTTTCAAAATAAACGACGAATACTTAATGAAATTGTTTGGGTATTATAATCATATTCATTAAAGTTAGAGTTGCGCTGGGTGGATGAGTAAGTCAAACCCCCAAGGGGTAATCTCCAGAATTTATATCCTAAACTGATTGAATAACCGAAAATCTTGTCTTCTCGTATTCGGGGTGGATTACCCACAGGTTTTGGATACTCCTCATTGCGTAAATTCAGACCAATTCCTAAGTTTAGTCCTGATTCAGGAAAAATTTGACTAAAATTTACTGAAATAGCGTTAGCTAAATAATAATTTTCGTCAGTAAATTCTGATTCATTTATTGCTCGTTCTAAAGCAAGATTTACCTCATTAACGGAGGAAAACTTTTCATTTAAGTTTGTCCAGATACTTAATCCCTGCCAGTCCTTCAAGGTTTGATAATTTCTTATTTGGTAACCGAATCTAACCAGACCGCTAAGTTTTGCGGTTAATTTACCCCTTACCCCGGTAAGAAATAAATGATATTCCGCATCGCGACCAAGACGATAGGGATACTTTATTTGTCCATAAGTATATTCAGTCAAAAGACTGGTCTTAGGATAAATCTTTAAGTAATTAGTAAAAGTATAGATATTTTCCTTTCTATCCCAGGTGTCATAATTTTTTCCAGGTTCATAATCATAAGAGAAATTACGCCAGCCTACATCAAAAGAAAAAAGACGAAATTCAGCAGTAAATAAAAGTTTGTTACTGTTGGTCATTGACTCAACATATTCTTCAATATAGGTTACTGCTTGATAAAATTTATTATAACTTTTTCCCAAGTTCAAAGAATAATTGTCTAAATTTAAATCGGCTAAACCTGAAATATTCTGATTAGTAGAATTCAAAGAACTATAACGGGTAAAAAGTGCAAAATCTAAACCGTAGTTAATTTCAAAAATTTGCCGACTTACCGGTAATTTCGCCCTGATTCCCGGACTAACGGTAAGCAAGAAATCACCTTTCTTTTCTCTTGTAGAGTAGACATTATCAATATATCTCATCCCGGTCCGTAAGTAAGGATAAAAGTCAATTCCTTGATAAGTGAAAACACTTCTTCTTATTTCCTGGGAATTCACCGCTAAAGGAACAAGCAAAAATAATAAAGAAATAAATATTTGTTTTCTCAATAGATTCATAAAAAGAATTTATCATAAAATTATTCACTTTGTCAAGAGAACGAAGAAACAATTTGTTCAATTTTTGAACATCATACAAAATTAAAAACATTTTGTCAAGTGTTCCAAATTGTGAATTTTATTACAATACTGAAAAATTATCGTTTTCCTACTCTTCTACTGCCAAATAAGATAGACCCATCAAAAAGGTTATTGGAAGAAGTAAACGTGCAGTACTTAAATTATATTCAAAAAATGAACCAATCAGTAACATTATTAAAGAAAACCCTACACCTAAGTTTAAAGTATATCTCAAACTACCTTTCGGTGATTTCTTTGCCCGACGAAATGCTTGCACTAAATTACCCACCCAAAAGAGAAGAAATAAAGTCAAACCAATCAGCCCATCTTCTACCGCTACATTAAGATAGGAATTGTGTGGATGACTTTGAAGTGGTCGTAAAATATATTTCTCTTCTATCCCTTCTTTCTCTAACTGAGCAATTGTCCATGCCAGTGGGTATTCTCCCTTTTCTTTTTCCCAATATTTCACCACTTCTTCTTGCCAATTTTCAAAACCAATACCAGTAAAAGGATATTTTTTTATAATTTTTAGAGAAGTTCTCCACATCCAAAATCTTTCCAAATTGCTTACAGTTTTTTTAGTATCAAGAATACTAACAAATCTCTTCTCCAATCCAAGATAAAATTTAGATAATACAAGCACAGCAAATATTATTAGAAAACTACCTGAAATGAACCAACGTATACCTTTCTTTAAGAAAACTAAAGGTATAATTATTCCTAAAGCAACATAGTAAGTTCTCGCTTGGGCTAAAATAACTACTAAAATATTCAAAAGTGAACAGAAAAAAAGAAAAATTTTTTCTTTCCAATTTGCTTTCAAGAAACAAAAGAAAACTAAGGAAAAAACCGCAATTATACTGTAATAACCTCCACTATGCATCCGAAAACCAAAATTTAAACCGATGAATTCTCCATTCAGAAGAGGTTGTATTGGTAAAAAAGGATAATTGAAACCAAAAAATGCTTGCAAAATTCCCATAAACGAAATCAAAGTAGCAGTAAATAAAGTTGCATAGATAATTGTTTTGGTTTTTTTTACTGATAAGTTAGGAATAAAAAAATATGGTAAATGGTCCCAAAACTTACCACCAAGTTTAAACGAATGTATCGGATAAAAGAATGTGCTGATTGCTCGCCAGAAAAAAAGAAAAATTATTGGTATCCCTTCCGGAGCATAAAAAATTTTTCTTTTCTTAGCAACAGCGTATACAAATAAAAGAGATATAATTCCTAAAGATAAATTAGTTGCACTGATTGAAACCGGGGTGCTTATCCCATAAATAAATAAAACTAAAAAAGTTATCTTTTCTATCAAATTTTAATTTTTTCCCCAGGGTTTATATGAAGGCACAATTTCTCTGAAAATATTAGTGAAGTCATTCACTATCGCATTATCTTTCTGCAAAATTTGTTCCAGTTCTTTAAGTTTACTCCAAAAATTACTTCCTTTAGCAGAATAATTCATCTTTGCAACGAATAGATTCGCATCTTTTGTTGCTTCTATTCCTTCTTCGGCAGTCATTATGTCTTCAAAAAGTTTCTCTCCTGGTCTTAATCCGGTAAAAATGATTGATATATCTACTTCTGGTTCTAAGTTGTAGAACTTAATCAGTTCTTTTGCCAAATCTACAATTTTTACCGGTTCACCCATATCAAGGAGGTACACTTCTCCCCCTTCACTTGTGGCTGCTGCCTCAAGAATAAGTAAGACGGCTTCAGAAATGCTCATGAAGTAGCGCTTCATTTCCGGATGAGTAATGGATAACGACTCCCTTTTTGCAATCCGTTCCTTAAAAATTTCCAATACGCTTCCCCGACTACCAAAGACATTTCCAAACCGTACAGCAAGAAATTTAGTATTTCCATTACTATTTAATTCTCGGATAACTATCTCAGCGATACGTTTAGTTACACCCATAACTGATACCGGATTTACCGCTTTATCCGTGGAGATAAGAACAAATTTTCCTGTTTTATATTTTTGGCTAAGTCTTGCTACATTAAACGTCCCAAAGATATTTACTTTCGTTGCCTCTTCTGGCTGCTTCTCCATCAAATGTACATGTTTGTATGCTGCAGCGTGGAAAACCATCTCGGGTCTTAACTCGGAGAATAAAAGTTCTAATTTCCTTTCATCAAGAATATTACCTATTCGTAGTTGTACATTTTCAACAGGTAAAAAACTGCTCAGCCGGTTTTCAGTATAAAATAAGTTAGTTTCATCTTGGTCAAGCATAATGAGTTTTCTTGGTTTAAACTTTGCTATTTGATAACACAGTTCCGAACCGATTGAACCACCAGCACCGGTTACAAGGATAATTTTACCATTTATAAATGAACTGACTCTTTCACTATTAATCTTTATTTCTGGACGTTGAAATATATCCTCAAACTGTACTCTTCTAATATCCTGCTGGGTAAGTCTACCCGAATACACTTCAGACAAGGGTGGAATAATACTTATGTTTTTCACTTTAGCCTGACGGCAAAGCATAACTATTTCTTGAATTACTTTTCTTGGGGATGAAGGCATAGCAATAATTACATTTTCAATATTATAGGCATTTACGAAATAGAGTATATCTTCCCTCTTTCCCAAAACTTTTATCCCATGAATAGTAGTATTTATTTTTGATTCATCGTCATCAATAAAACCTACTGGCCTATGAGTTGGTGCCCTTTCCTGAAGTATAATTCGTAATACTTGTTCACCGGCATTTCCTGCGCCAACAATAAGTGTTTTTTCACCCTCAACCGGCAATTCGCGTGAGAAATGTATAAAAAGACGTTTTGAAAACCTAAACAGAGAAATACTCAAGAAAGAAAGAAGGAAATCAAGGAAGAGAACTGACCTCGGAAAACCCAATGGGGAATTATAGAAGGGATTTCTTTCTCGGCCAATCAAGACGACCGTCATCAAAATAAATAGACTGTAGACGGAACTTTTGGCAATCGCAATTATTTCTCGCAAACTTACATACGACCAACTCACATGATAAAGTTTGTGGAAATAGAGAAAAGTTATTTTCACAATCGTTGCCAAAATTAGAAACTTCCAAAGATGGTGTGCTTCGGCAATTGATATTTTGCCTTCAAACCGTAAAAGAAAAGAAGCCAATACACAAAAAGAAATTATTAAGGTATCACCGACTAAAAAGAAAAATGCCCGTTTTCTTCTTGTTCCTTTTGTTAAAATGTTCCAAATTTTTTTCAATTTCATCTCTGGAAGAACCTCCTGACTGCCTCAATAACTATTTGCACTTCACCATCAGTAAGTTCTGGGTATATAGGTAAAGAAATAACTTCAGCGGATACCTGTTCGGTCATAGGTAGATTAAAACGGCTAAGACCTAATGCTTTCTGTTGGTGTAATGGTACAGGCCAGGATACTAATACTTCTATTCCCGAGTTGCGCAGATGATTAATCATTTCATCTTGTCTTTTAGTTCTAACGACATAGTTCTGATAAACATCAAAATAATCTCCATTTGAATGAGGATGAGTAATTAATCCATCTATGCCCGATAAACCATCATCATACATTTTAGCAATTTTGCGGCGGCGCTCTACCCATTTTTCAAAATATTTAAATTTCATATTAAGTATTGCCGCATGCAGATTATCCAGCCGGCTACACCAACCAAAACACTCAATAACTTCAACCGAATCAACTCTGCCATTGTCCCGAAATGCTTTAATTTTTCTTGCTAAATTATCAGCGTTGGTACAGACCATCCCACCGTCACCCGGTGCCCCTAACATTTTTGCTGGATAGAAACTAAAAATACCAACATCACCGAAAGAAGCACATTTTTTACCTTTAAACTCAGCACCTAATGCTTGTGCTGCATCTTCAATAACTTTCAGATTATATTTTTTTGCTAATTCCATAATTTTGTCCATATTACAACTATGCCCATTAAGATGGACAGGAATAATTCCTTTGGTTTTTGAAGTTATTGCTGACTCAATTTGTTCAACATTCATATTATAATCTTCCCCAATATCTATAAGTACTGGTGTCGCTCCACATTGAACAATAGCTCCTACAGTAGCTACAAAAGTATGAGCGACAGTAATAACTTCATCTCCGGGACCAAAACCTAAAGCATGCGCAGAAAGATATAGGGCATCTGTCCCGGTATTTACACCTATTGCATATTTAGTTCCAACATATTTGGCTATTCTGTTTTCAAGTTCCTCTAAATGTTTACGAAGAATAAAATTACCACCGGACATTATTTCCTTAAATACTGCATTAAATTCTTTTTTTAGTTGCTGGTATTGCCTGGAATAGCCAACAAATCTCACCTTATGATTCATATAGTTGTTCCCTTTCCTATTACCTTTTTAACGGCTTTTATAATGTCTTTCGCTTTGGGGTAATAAACATTTTCCAATACTGAACTTGCTGGAGCAGGTGCATCAGATAGAGTTACCCGGATAATTGGTGCTTTTAGATATTCGAAAATATTTTCTGAGACCAGTGCTGATATTTCAGCAGTTATACCACAAGTTTTCCACCCACCATCTACAATGACAATTCTTCCCGTTTTTTTAACTGATTCAAAAAGGAGTATTTTATCAATTGGTTTCAATGACCTTAAGTCAATTACTTCAACACTTATTTCTTCACTTCGTAGTATTGAAGAAGCATTTAGTGCTTCCTGCACCATATACGATGTCGCCACCAAAGTCACATCACTCCCTTTTTTTCTTATAATTCCCTTTCCAATAGGAACAGCATACACTTCTTCCGGAACTTCGCCTTCTAAAGTATATAACCAACGGTCATCTATATATATTACAGGGTTATTATCTTTTATTGCAGAAATCATTAATCCTTTGGCATCATAAGGGGTGGAAGGCGTTACTACTTTTAGTCCAGGAATATGGACAAACAGTGCTTGAAGTGCCTGAGAGTGTTGTGCCGCTTGTTCTCCACCTCTATTTATTATTCCCCAGATGACTACCGGTACAGAAAGTTTTCCACCAAACATATAATACCAATTCGCTGCCTGATTAATTATTGGATCCATCGCATACATCATAAAATCCAATCTTGGATGAACTACTATTGGTCTCATTCCTGCAAGAGCCGTTCCTACACCTACACCAGTAATTGCATTCTCAGAAACCGGTGTGTCAATAACTCTCCCTGGTCCAAATTTCTCAAGAAGTCCCTTGGTGGTATTACCTGCATACCACGGACTTTTGACCCCTTGCCCGATAAGAAAAACTGAATTATCCGAAGACATCATTTGGTGGAGCGCTTCATTTATGGCTAGTGAATATGGCAACTTCCTCATTTCGTGTACCTTCAGTCATTTAGTTTTTTGAGTTTATTGGGTTTTATGGTTTATTGAGTTTTATTTCCTTTTTTAAGCAGATAAGTTATAAAACCACTGTCAAGTTTTGAAACCTTTTCTGCTTGGTTATAAATCTTTTCAAAAGTATCCTTGGAGATGTATCTTTGATCTAAAGCTACATAAGATTCACTTTGAACTTCAGTGGCTGAACTCTTTGATATGAAAAGGTATTGAATAAACTCTTTATTAGAACGTCTTGAAAATCCTTCTGCAATATTACTCATTGAAGAAACTGCTGCTTCAGTAATTTGTCCACTTAACCTGAAATCTTTTTGGAACTCTGGACTATTCCTCACGGCCTCATAAACCATATTTACCAACACCCTCGCCTCCTGCCAGCACTGGAGGTCCTCAAATTTTGTGATTTTCATGATTTGATAAATTTATCTATGTAATAAACCCGATAAACTCAACAACTCAAAAAACCCAAAAAACTTAGGCCTAAGATTCTTTAAAAACATATTTTGTCAGCTCACTTTCCTTAGGGTAGGAACTTCTTTTAGCAAAAATATATGCATTCTCAACTTCTTTTTCTACTTCTTTTTTTATCTTTATCACATCATCCTTCTGTAAAATTCTGTTCTTAAGAAGAAAATTCTCAAAATTTAATATCGGGTCTTTTTTTCTCCACTTTGCTATCTCTTCTTTTGACCTAATATCAGTATGTGTCCCTTGGATATTATCATCCGGACCCACATGTCCACGCAACCTATAAGTTGCAAATTCTATGAAAGTAGGACCTTCGCCAGATTTACATATTTTAACCGATTTTTTTGCTGTTTCATAAACCTTTAAGACATCATTACCGTCAACCTTGAAACTCGGAACTCCGAAAGGTATTCCTACTTCAAAAATATTATTCTTTGGTCGACATTCGCTAATCGGCATATGAGTTGAGTAAAGGTTGTTTTCACAAGCAAAGATAATCGGCAGTTTTTTCAGCGCAGCAAAGTTCAGTGATTCATAAAGTACTCCTTCACCTGCTGCTCCGTCACCAAAAAAACTAACCGTGATTCTTTTTTCTTTTCTAATTTTTGAAGCCAGTGCTGTACCCACTGCTAATGAGATGGTCCCGGCAACAATTGGAGCCGCACCAAAAATTCCTTTTTCCGGGTCAATAACATGCATTGAACCACCTCTTCCTTTTGAACATCCAGTTTCTTTACCGTAAATTTCAGCAATAAGTTCTTGCATTTCGCCACCTTTGGCAAGGTAGTGACCATGAGAACGATGAGTACCAAAAACATAGTCATCAGCAGTTAAATTAGCACAGACTCCAGTTGCGATTGCTTCCTCACCAGAATAAAGATGACAAGGACAGTGTACTTCTCCCTTAAGAATTGGTTCAACCAGACTTTCTTCACAAATTCTAATCCTTACCATCATCGTATATAATTTCAGTAAAAATGCTTTTGAATAGTTCATTCTCTTTCTCTTATCGTAAGGTGTTAGGAGTTAGGCGTTTTTGAGAGCGTATAAGTCCACTGTTTCTTCTTTAGGAAAAATCTTTAAAATCTTATATATTTCAATCACCAAATCCATAGACATCTTCCAGACATCCAATTTCTTATGTGGCTTCTCCATCTTTTACCTCCCTTACCCCTCACGCCTTACGTTTGATAATCGTCCACAGTGTTTCAAATATTATCCCTATATCCACTAAAAACGACTGTTCTTTAACATATTTCAATTGAAGTCGGATTTTCTCCGGTCTTATCTTTTCCATATAGATTCTTTCCGGGTCAGGATTTCCGGCAAGAATTGCTCCTTCATCAGAATCCCAGAGTGACGCCCAATCAGTTATCCCCGGTTTCACATCTAAGATTTCCTTTTCTTCTTCGGTAAACATATTTACATAAAAGGGAACCTCGGGTCTCGGGCCAACAAAACTCATTTCTCCCTTCAATACATTTATAAGCTGGGGTAGTTCATCAAGTTTATATTTTCTAATAAATTTTCCAATCTTTGTAATTCTTGGGTCATCGTCAGCAGTTGAATGTCCACCAATCTTATCCGCATTCATCACCATCGTCCTGAACTTAAACATCTTGAACGGTTCCCCGTATCTACCTACCCTTACTCCGTGGTAAAACATAGACCCCCCATCTTCTAATTTTATTAATAAGGTTATCAGCAAAAATAAAGGAGAGAAAACTAAAACTCCAATAAGAGAAAAAATTATATCAAATAGACGCTTTGACATAGAATTGATAGTTTTTAATCGTTTATAAATGTTTTTCTATTTCTTTTCTCAAAATCTCTTTAAAATTTTTTAAAATCATCTGGTGCATAACCGGGAGAAGTACTGAAAGTTCTCTTTTGAAATCTATCTGTTCTTTGTTCAGGTTATCCAATGTCCTTTTTAACCTTCTTTTGTCAACAAATCTATTAAGTGCAGGATGACGCAGTAAGAAATATAAGTCATAATAATCTCTCGGTTTGCCCCGATTAATCAATGCTTGAATCTTTTCATTTACTAATTCTTTTGGTGCTAAGTGGATTAGCGTGTAAGGAATAGTAAAATCACTAATCAGAGTTGTAAGTTCTCCCTCAATTTTCTTGTTTTTTCTTAAAGATACTTCAAATTTCATATCTTCTTTGAAATCAAGAAAATCATAATGTATTAGACCTAAATAACCTCCAGTAGTAGGTTTTGCCTCTTTAAAACTAATCTTAATGCCAATTTTTTCAATTTCGGTTAAGGTTCTTAAAAATAAGTCTTCTATCTGGTTAAAACGCCAAAAACGTCCAGTGAAATCAAGGTCTTCCGAGAATCTCGGACTTTGATAAATAAATCTAAGGGATGTTCCACCCTTAAAAAGTAAATCTTCCGATTCTTTATTTTTATAGAGATTAGCCAGACATAAATGTTGGATATATTCCCGAATAACATTCTTTTCATTTGTCTGAAACTTCTTAGTAAATTCTTGAAGGTTTTCCAAACTCAGCATAGATTTGTTTAATTAAGTTTAATATCCGTGGTCGATTAAAAAGTTTAGCGAATCTGATTAGTTTTTTTTTTCTGATATTTTCTAAATTTAGTCTTTCATAACCTAACTGGCGTTTTTTTAGGTCAACAAAGTAAAGATAATCAGCTAATGCTTTTTCCGCTTCGGCAATCAGAACTGTTTCATTTAAATGTTTTATCGGTTTGTATCCGGTATAGACAGATTTTTTAATTCTGCAATACGCGAAATTGATACCGTTTATTTTAAATTCCCGGGTTGCCTTAGTCGTAGCAGAGGTAACCGTATAAATTGTTTCGGGGATAATGCCGTAAAAAGATAAAGCAGTATCTAAAGAAATATAAGAAGGCTCATAAACTCTATTTGCAATCAGATACTGATTAGGTAAATTGTCAGATAGACAATAGAGACTTCCTTTTTGAGATTTTTTCAACCTTATGAGTAAACCCTTTTTGCTGTTGCGAAAAAGAAAGAAGTTGACCGCAATTGGCGAAACTTTAAAAAGTCTTACCAGATCGTAAGGAGTAAAGATTAATAACTTCTTTTCTTTAATTTTTTTTTGGACGAAATCCCAATTCAGTATTTTTGCCATATTGCTAATTTATTGAACTGGACAAAAACATACATTATTTAAATTAAGTTGTCAATTACTTCCCAATAAAATATTGGACCACGATCATCTTTTTTTATCAAAAAAGTAACTATCAACAAAAATGGGAAAAGAACAATTAGTCCAAATAACGAAAATATAATATCAAACAAACGCTTCATTTTCTTGCCATTGTATATATAATCTTAAAATTTTTGTTTACTTTATCAAATTCTATAGGGATAGGTTCTTCGAAAGATGTCATCCCGTCATGAACTTCATTCGCTAAAGAGGTCAGTTTACCTATAAATATTCTCTTCAGATATGCACGTGTGTTTAAACTTCCCGGTATAA
The DNA here is from genome assembly GCA_002412545.1 of Elusimicrobia bacterium UBA5214. Lineage (GTDB taxonomy): Bacteria > Elusimicrobiota > UBA5214 > UBA5214 > UBA5214 > UBA5214. Next base: position 361,048 of record DHVG01000001.1, read on the forward strand.
GATTAAGTTTAACCGCGGTCCGTTTTAGAAATGAAATAAATATGTCTCTTAATCCAGTAGTATTTGTAGGAAATGCACCAAAAAAGTGGATATTCTTAAAATCATCTTTCAAAAGTTCGTAGAGTTCCGGAATTGAGAAGTATTTGCATGAATATATTGAAGGATGGAAATCTTCCCAATCCTTGTTAACTGTACAAATAATTAGTATGCCATTTTCTCTCAAAACTCTTTTTGCTTCAGAAACAAATTTCTGGGGTTCTTTAAAATAATATATTGCTTCATAAAGCAATACCAAATCAAAACTTTTATCTGTAAAAGGGAGAATGTGCGCGTCGATTAATTTTATTTCTATGTTTTCTCTTTTTTCATAATATTTTTTCGCTATGGATACATTTTTTTCCTCAATATCTCCACCAACCACTCTGTTTGCAATCTTAGCTAGATAACCCAAGCCCAGTCCTGCACCACAGGCAACTTCCAGAACATCTTTGTCTTTTGCAAACTGTCTTGCAAAATGGTATCGGTGATAAAGTCGCGCTATCTGTTCTGCTGTTGCACCTAGTCCTGGTTTTTCAGTTATTTCAGAATAATCAGTGTTGTTACTTTTTTTTCTATTCATATATTGTTTTTAAAATTACTTTAGAATTTTCCCAGAATTGTCTCGAGAATAGTATCTTCAATAATCCCCACAAAGAACCCATGCCATAGGTTATATGAAGCAAAGCAAATACCAAAGGCATAAAAAACAAATATCTAAAATCCCTTTCCCTGTGGGTAATCTTGATGGAAAAAAAAAGGTCACATACGAGATAAGAACCGATTATCAGTGAAAGAACTATTAAAGCCCATAAACTTGACACACTCAATAAACCAAAAACTATTAGAGTTAAAACAAATAACAGAGGAACCAGATGTCTTAAAGAAACTGAAACTATGTTGGTATATTTAAACGGCAGAATTGCCCATAAGCCGTTCATAAAATTGTGAATAATAAATGATTTTAAATCCGAACGAGCATAATAATAGGTTACAATATCCGGTACAAGTAATATCTTTAAACCTGCCTTTTTAAGTCTTGAGTTAAAATCCATATCCTGACTTCTTACTAATTTTTCATTAAAAAGTCCTATCTTTTCAAAAATTTCTCTTTTGTAACATCCACCAAAAACAGTGTCAACCCATTTTGACTGTTGGGTACCAATTCTGAAAATAGAATTACCTACACCAAATTTGTGAGAAATAGCAAAAGCAATTGCCTTTCCTATTAAAGTGTTCTCTCTTGGAATTGTTATCATTATCCCACCAACATTATCAGCACCGTATTCTTTTAAATATCTAACACACTTTGATATATAATCTTTTTCATATAGATTGTGTGCGCTCATCCAAAAAATTAAATCTCCCTTAGCTTGTTTGATCCCAATATTTAAAGCACACGAGGTAATCCTTTTCAGGTTGTCCCAAAGTCTTATATAGGAATGTTTTTCTTCATACTTTTCCATCATTTTTCTTGTTCCGTCTTCACTCATCCCATCTACAACTAATACTTCCAGTCTATCTTTCGGATAATCCTGTGCAAGAACAGAATCAAGACAATTGCTAATAAATTTTTCTTCATTACGACAAGGGATAATTATAGAAACTAACGGCTGATTACTTTGTAAATAATTGTTCATAAACTCAAAGTTTTTTGATATCTGAAATCTGATTCAGTATTTCTGTAAATTTCTTTGCTAATTCACGGTAATTATATTTGTTTATCTCTTTTAAGTTACCTCTATATAATACCTTTCCAGTATGTTTATATTCCGTATAGAAATTTAAAAGTGCGTTTTCAATTTTTTCAATGGTTGATGCACAAACACTAGCGCCAGTTTCAGTAATAAGATTTTCTATACCATTTAAAAAACCACCTGTAACTAATATTGGACGTTGTGCAGAAAGATATTCAAAAAATTTGACAGTATACACACCCTTTATTCCTGGGTCTTCCCAATTTAAAAGAAGTAAAACATGCGATTCCCTTTGTCTTTGTATAGATTCATATCTTGATATTAAACCATATTGTTTAACAACAGTCCCAAGATTGTATTCAATAATTTTGTTGTCTAACCAATGTATACGAGGGCCATAGAATCTAACTTCAATTCTGTTGGGTTCAATTATTTTTTCTAAAATTAACTTTTTTATAACTGCCAATAATTTTTCAGGATCCTGTTTACCAATATACACCGGACCAGTGTAAGTTATTGTAAATTTATCTTTTAAAATTACTGGGAAATTGCTTGGTCTATTTTCTGGATCAAAACCATTTGTAATAGTAATGGCTGGCTTTTTAAGAAAATACTGTTGCTGCTTTGCCAATGGAGGAGTGGCAACTACAATGGTATCTGAAATACTAAGTGTTTTTCGCTCTAATTTTTTCTCAAAGTATTTTCTTACATAATTATAAGAATAATTATGATTTTGCGTCCACAAATCTCTGAAATCTGCCAGCCACGGTAAAGAAAATTTCTTTTTCAATTCGGCAGCTACTATATGACTGGTTGGAAATGGTGAACTACTTAAAATAGCATCAAAATGTTCTTTTTCTATGACTGTATACGCTGATTTCAGAGCTGGTTTTTCCCATGTCTTTTCAGTATCCGGGTAAGCAAAAAAGGTCTGGTACCAATTCATTAAAATATCAATAAAAGATTTCTTTGAAGTTACTCTAACATTTTCTTTTATCTGTTCGGTTATACTTTCATTCATTTTGAAACCAATTAATTGAAATATTTTTCTCCAAAACCAAAATATATCTCCTTTATACGGTGCTTCAACGATTTTAGTTCTTTCTAAGAATCTCTTTGGAAATCCCAAACGGTTTTCTGCATCACTACCGAGCGGAGGAGTAACTATTGTTGCTTCCCAGCCAAATTCTGGTAAATAGGTAGCAATTCCCGGTATTCGTGGAGAAGCATGATATAGATTTGCGACTACTAATAGTTTTTTCATTAATTTAGTGCTGATTCTATTATGTAACCGTGTTTTGCCCAACTACCAGCCCAGATATCCAGAGGAATTTTTGTAATTTTTATATTATCTTCTGAAATAAAACCTTTAAGTTGAATTTTCCAGTTATGTATCCAGTGGGTATCATAGGAAGAAGTGGGGGACTCACTGTGCCATTCGTTAAGAATCAGTGCTCTCCGTGCCACACGACAGATTTCTCTAACGACAGATTTAATCCTATCTGGTCCAAAATAAATAAGAACAGCATCAGTAAAAATAATATCTATACTTCTGTTGGGATATCGTTTTAGATCATCTGCTTTTCCCTGAAACAAAAAGACATTCCTCAGTTTTTGTGATTTAAACCACTGTTGTCCTTTTCTGATCGCCTGACCGCTTATATCTATGCCATATATTTCTGCATCCGGGAACCTTTTAGCTAAAAGATAAAGATTAGGACCTGATGCACAACCAATTTCCAGGACCGTTTTAAAAGGTGCATATTGAGATATTTTTTCAATCAAAAATTGTCTGTGTGGATGATTGATTGAAGATGGTGAAATATAAGATGCTGACCAATCAATAAATATATGGCGAAACCGCCAGAAGAATTCTTCAATAACTGTCCCAAAATACTTATCAAGAACTTTTTTGATAAAGCGTAAGTACTTTTTCATATAATTTTCCCATCTTTTCCATTTCTTTATAATAATTATTTCTTTCTTCAATTGTTTTCCTTGGATTTTCTCCAATTTTTTTTCTTATTTCTTCGTTTCTAAGTAAGTAGACAATTTTTTCAGCCAGTATTTCTGGATTCCTTATCGGAGCCAAAAAACCATTTTTTCCGTTTTCAACCCATATTCTATTCTCCCCCGAATCAGTAATGATTACCGGTAGACCGCAAGCCATTGCCTCGGCAGTGCTTGCAGAAATACCTGCATCTGATAGAGATGTTGAAACATAAATATCAGCAGTTCGTAAGTACTTAGGTAATTCTTCATTTGGAATGAACCCAACAAACCTTGTGACATTCATAATACTCAACGACTCTGCTAACTTCTTCAAGAATTGTTCTTGAGTTCCTTTCCCGGCAATCAAAAACTTAACTTCTGGAATTTCTCGGAGAACAAGCGGAATAGCTCTGACTAAAGTTTCTACATCATATATAGATTCAAGATTCCTTAAGCTGATTACTGTAAACGAGTTACCGAGCCCCAATTCAGCAACTAATCCTCTATCTTTTTCACCGGGTTTGAACCTATCTGGTTCTACACCAAAATAAATAATCCTTATTTTCTCCTTATTTATTCCCCAATTTAACACAGTGTTTACCATATGTTCTGCATCACAAGTAATTAAATCCGCTTTTGTCAAAACATATTTAACTAATGGTCTTTTAATAAAAGATTTTCGTGTCAGTAACACATCAGAACCCCATGCAGTCACAACATAAGGATGAAAGCCGCTTAATGCACCGACCAGTCCGTAAGTTCCCGCATAATGAGCATGCAAAATGTCTGGTCTAATCTTTTTTATCAATTTCCTAACTTGAAAAATAGTATTTAATACAAGAAATATTTTTATAGAAAATTGTTTTATTTCGTAAAAATTTACATTGTTGATATTTTGTCCTATGGTTAGAGGAACGATTGATATCCAGTGAATTTCATGTCCTTTATCAGCGAAGTATTTAATCCAACGATAACTGTGGATAGAATCAGCACCTGCTAAAAAACAAATTCTCATAGATTTCTCTTTAAATGGAGCAAAACCGGATTCTTATTTAAAAAATTTACTGAACCGTATATTATAATTGCTAAACCAACAATGAATATTAGTATGGGAAAATCCTTCAGATAAACATAGTTGACGATAACTAACAAAAAGATTGACATGATTAAAGTAGCCAGAACCATTTTGATAGTAGTCTGCCAAGGAAACATATAAGGAAGATATTTCTTACTAACGACAATTGTCCAAAGTGCCAAAACGCAGTTTGACAGGAATGTGGTGATAGCGGATCCAAGGATGCCAATTATTGGAATCAGTATAGCATTAAAAATTATATTAACAAGAAGGGCTATAACTGAAATCTTGAGAGTCAAAATAGTTTTGTTTACAAGCAGAAGAGGATAAATGTTCAATTGATATAGCCCGAAAATTGCAATGCCTAAACTAAGCCAAAAAACGACTTGCCAACCTGAAAAATATTCGGCAGTTGAAAGGATTCTAATTATTGGTGTGCTAAGAATAGTTAGAATAGCAATAAAAGGGAAAGCAAAAAATAAATAATATTCATTTGCCTTACGGAGCATTTCTGATGCACCACTTTTGTCTTGGTTGTTCCAGAGGGAAGCAAGATAAGGATATAATGTATACCCCACAATGCTATAGAAAAGTCCTATAACTGCAGCCAAAGAATATGCTACAGCATAGATACTTACTTGCTTAAGATTTAATATATGTAAGATGAAATAGCGGTCAACGAAATTGTTCGCCCAAATCAAAAGGCTGTAAGGTACTAGTGGAACAGAAAAGAATATCATTTCTTTCCACCGGATATTTGGAATAATAACAAAACTAACCTTTTTTAAAACATGTCTGAAGTATATAAAGGCGGTTAAAACCAATTGAATACCAATGATGAATACAAGTGTATAAAATAAATTCAATTGAAACAGAAGAATTCCTAAAGCCAAAATAGCGACACGTCCCGCATTCTTAAAGAAATAGTAAATTGAAATATACTTAATTTTTTTGCCCGCGCGGAGGAAACTGACCAATAGTTCAAACAATGCTTCTACACCTAAAAAAAAAGTGAATAAATAGACAAAATTAGAAAAACGAATATCACCAAATATTATTTTGCTTACTGAGGAAGTAAAAATAACGGTTAAAACAAAAAAAAGAAGAAGATTCAAAGAAATAATACTAATCATTATATGAAAAATAGTACTTACTTCTTGCGTATCCTTCTCTCCCGCTAAGAAACGTACCACTGCCGTGGGAAATCCTACCAAGATGATAGGACAAACCAGGCCAGCAGTAACAATAATTTGTGTCCAGATGGCATAAAATTCTTGTGGTAGTGTCTTCGTCAAAATAGGAATTGCAAAAAAACTAACCAATCTCTCAGCTAATACTGTGATCCCAAAGAAAACAGTATCTTTTTTTAAAGAGTAAATTTGGGAATTCATAATCTTATTCGTTCAGTAGATTTCTCCATTTTATGGTAATGTGCTAAAATTTCGGTAAAAACCCACAAATAGTTCTTTGAAAGAGAAATAAAAAAGACATAAATATCTACTTGGAAAAATAAAGCGGTTTAGCTATTGTTTTTTTATCTTTCTCTTATCTGTTCACGAACGGATGAGGAAACACCTGGTGGAAAAGAGGCACTCCGGTCTATATTTTCCCAATTTTGTTTAAACCATTTGATGGTGTTTTTAAGTCCTTGTTCAAAAGACATTTTTGGTTCATATCTCAAGAGTTCTTTCGCTTTATCTATAGAAGCCAATAACCTATCTTTGGTATCCCATACCCTTTTACCGACAACCTTTATACCTCTTTTATTGTTTGTTAGGTCATTTATCATTTGAGCAAGTTCTCCAATTTTTATTTCCCGAGCCGATGCTAAATTTATTTCTTCACCAACAGCTTTTTCATAATATCCAGCCCTCAGTAAACCATCTACTAAATCTTCCACATAGGTAAAATCTCTCGTAGCATTAATATTACCGGTTATTGGTAATGGCAATTTTTTCATTGCCCAATAAATAAAATTAGGTATAACATTTCTGTATTGACCGGGAACTTCGCCTGGACCATAAGAATTAAAAAAACGGGTTTTTACAACTTTTAGATTATAGTGGTTAGCAAAGAAATTGCAGTAAAGTTCTCCGACCATTTTAGTTATTTGATAAGGAGTCGTTAAATGCATAGACATAAATTCTTCTCTTAAGGGAAGCGGGGACTCGTTACCGTAGATTGAACAACCAGAAGAAGCATATATAAAACGTTCTACTTTTGCCAGATTAGAATATTCAAGCACCTTAAGGGTCCCCAAACCGTTTACTTCAAGGTCACGTTCTGGATAGTCTACGGAATTCTGGTTGGCAAAAAACGCGGCAAGGTGAAAAACAATACTCGGGTTCTCGTTAAAAGCCCGCTTTAAACATATATCATCTGTAACACTTCCCTTTATAAACAAGATATTTTGTTTCGAAGGGATATTCCACTCATAAGAAGATGAAAGGTTATCTAAAATAATAATTAATTTTGTTTTCAAATCTGTCATTCTTCTACATAAATTTGACCCTATAGCCCCTGCGCCGCCTGTCACGAGAATAATTTTACCTTCATAAAAATCAAGATATTTTGACATTTCGTCCTCCGCTAAATTTTATTTATTATAAACTTTTTTCATCCATTCAATATATTTCTTAATTCCTTCTTCAATAGTTGTCTCTGAATTGTGTTTTAAATCCCGCCTAATTTTAGAAAAGTCCACCCGCTTGATTTTTGTGGTAAACGGTTCTATCTCTTTATATGTCACATTTCTATCGTCTTTGCCAAGGTATTTTAACACTAAGTTGGAAATATATTTAATATCAGTAATCCATTCTTCTTTACTCCCTAAATTATATACCTCACCCGGTATGAAATTATCTACTATATTTGCCAGTGTTTTACATGTATCTTCAACATAATCAAAAATACGCTTATGCCCTTTATAAACTGTGTATGGCATATTCGTCAATGCCCGATACACAAAAATAGGAATAACCCCTCTATAGGGACTATAATATTCATGAGGACCATAACAATTAAGAGGACGAACTCTTACAGTTTCGGTTCTAAACATCTTGGCTGAATTCAATACTTGAAGTTCGCCCACCCATTTGGAAAGGGCATAATCATTCATCTGTTGAATAGGGACTTTCTCCATAATATCCTCACTCATAATGCCGTCATAGTCGCCATATACTTCGCAACTGCTGAAAAAAATCTGGCGGAATTTGTATTTTTCTTGCAACCTTAGAATATTTTTTGTACCTATTGTGTTGGTCGTCCATAAATTATCATAGTGGTCTTCACCGTTCCACCTGCCATATTCAGCAGCCAAATGATAGACATAATCAAATTTGTGTTTTTCGAATACACCCTCCAGTTGCCAGTGGCTTGAAACATCTATTCTGAAATGATTAATGTCCTCTCCGTGTAGAATATCCAATGTCCATACCTCATGTCCCCTCTTTTTAAGTTCTGCAGTTAAATTTGTCCCGATAAATCCTTTACCGCCTGTTACTAATATCTTTACCATTGATAACCTCCTTAAAAAGTTGTTCGTATTTTTTGATTTGAACTTCTGGTGACAGATTTCTGAAATAAAAATCCCTTCCAGCAAGTCCCATTTTTTTTCTCTCTTCTGGACTCATACTGTGTAATTTTCGAACAGCACTAGCAAGAGCAGATGGATTCATCGCCGGCACCGCAATACCTGCCTCTGCTTTTACTACTAAATCAGCGGCATCTCCATTTACAGATACAATAATTGGGTGTCCACTCAATAGACAGGATTGTGTTTTCCCAGGGATGGTAATTTCAAAGATTGGGTCATCGGTAAGATGAACCATTACCACATCTACTATTGCGTAAATGGATGGCATTACCTCTATTGGTAAACGTGGCAGAAAATGGACATTTTTCAGTTTTCTCTCTTTCACTTCCTTTTCAAGATTGCTATAATCAATTCCACTGCCAATTAACACAAATTGTAAATCTTTAATGTCGGTTAATAAAGAGGCCGATTCAATTACATTATGAAGTCCTTGGGCTGGTCCCATATTCCCTGCGTAAAGTATATTGAAATGTTTATGTAAACCTATTTTTTTTGCAAAATCTATGTCTGGGTCTGCAGTAGAGAAATCTCCTTCATATGCCCAGTTGTAGAATATGTGTATCTTTTTTGCTGGGACACCTTTGGATTCCAAATTTTTCTTGAAACCAGGAGAAATAACCGTAATTGCTGATGCCTTTGAATATGTAAACATAGCTAACTTTTTTAGTCTGTTTAATATATACTGATTTGACACCATTCCCGTAGCCGGTAAAGTTTCAGGCCACATATCTTGTATCTCAAGGATAAAAGGTATATTATGCAGGTAACTAATAATCCACGCTGGAATTCCTAAAGTTATTGGGGGATGGTATACCAGCATAATATCAATTTGCCTACATAAAAAAGGACCCAGTATTGACGCCGATAAAGGAAAACTGAGATAATTTAAAGACCTCTTTATAACCGAGCGACTCCTGTCTGGAAAAAGTGGCAGACGTATTACTCCTACCCCGTCAATTTCTTCTCGTTGCCAGAACCTCTGCCGGTAACCCGGATAAATTTTACCATACGGATAATTCGGGAAACCAGTAATAATTGTTATTTTATGACCAAGTTTTACTAACCCCTTACCGAGAATATGCATCTTGGGGTCGGGTTCAGGCACATAGTTTTGTGTAAGAATTAAAATATGCATTTTATTTTGATGTTCTATTTAAAACATCTTCATATAACTCAATCATTTGATTGGTTATTTTGTCCCATGTAAATTTTTCCATAATTAAGTTCCGAGCATTTTCCCCTCTTTTTTTACGAAGTTGTTGATTATTCAAAAAAATATTGAGTGTTTTAACTAATTGATTCTCATTAGGTTCAATGACTTCCCCAGTTTTTGCTGTAGATACATCAGGGAAATTACATTGATTTGTGATGATTACAGGAAGCCCGCATATCATTGCCTCAAGTATCCCCATACTAAATCCTTCTGAGTAGGACGGAAGTACAAAAAAATCAGAGCCACTTAAAGCTGCTAGTTTATCTTGCCCAGTTAACATACCGGCAAAAATGACCTTATCTAATACGCCTTCTTCTTTAAGTATATTCTCCACCCGAGTCTGGTATCCGTTATTGTTAGGACCGGCAACTAATAAACAAATATTTTTTTGTTCTTTAGCAATCTTCCCAAACGCTCTGGCAAGAATATCAAGACCTTTTTTAGGATGAATCCGACCGAGGAAAAGAATAACTTGTTTTCCTTTTATTGTAGGATAGAGGTGTTCTAATTCTTCACGACCAGGAAGATTTTGGAATTCTTTTGGGTCTAATCCATTGGGAATTACTGCGATGAAATTATTCACTCCAAAAGATTGGATGTTTCTGGTTTCTTCTTCAGTTAGGACATGTATAACCGAAGCTTCTTTAAGAATTCGTCTTTCAAACAGTGCGGCAAAAATTTTTTTCTTAAAAGCCTTGTAATTCAAACACCATGGTTCTAATGCCCCGTGAACAGTAATAATATAGGGTTTTTTTGCCCTTTTCGCTGCAGTGTAAGCGGTAAAATGTGGATGGTGCCAGATTTCATGGATATGGATTAAGTCAAATTTTGGTGCCTCTTCCATTACGGATTTGGCGAGACCGGAAGAATGTCCAGGCCACCATCGGGCAAGAAAATCAGAACGAAAAAGTTTTAGATCTACACCTTTTATCTGCTGAATTCTTTCGTTGTTCTTTCCCGCCGTTGTAAAAATTGATATTTCTATACCTCTCTTTGCCAATGTTTCTGTAAGTTCACGGACAACTTTTGTTGTACCCCCTGCTTCCGGGGATAAATTTTCTACAATATGTAGTATTTTCATTTTAGGGTTTAATTTTATAATGAATGTTTTATTATAATTTTTGCGCCTTAATAATCAAATTTCCGCAGTATCTTTTTTATGTAAAAGCACATTCAGTAAATTTTTTACTTATAATCTTCCATGAAAATTCCTTTTCTATTAACTCTCTTCCTTTTCTTCCCATTTCTTGCCGTAATGAATCATTCATACATAAATATGATATCTTTGCTGCTAAATCTTCATAATTTCCTGTTTCATAGGTAAGACCGTTACCATTTGAAAGTCTCTCTTTTACGGCTGGAATATCACACCCAATAACAGGTCTACCACAGCTTGCTGCATCCAACATACTCGTAGAAGTTTCTTTAGCCCATATACAAATATCAGCGGCACTATAAAACTTAGATAACTCGGTTGTAGGAACAAATGGATGGAAAATAATGTTTCTTTTATTTTCATCCTTTACCATGCTAATCAATTTGTTCTTCAATTCAGGTGTTCCATCTCCTACTAATAAGAGATAAACCTTACTTTTAGCATTCATGATATTGAAAGCACTAACTAATACATCAACACCCTTATCTGAGTTAATCTTTCCTGTATATAATAGCAATATAGCACTATCGGTTATTTTTAATTTATTCCTTAGTTCTTTTCTTTTTTTTTCGTTGAATTGAAATAAATCGCTGTCAGAAGCGAGGTGTATATATTCTATTTTTTCTTTAGGAATTCCTGTCTCATTTTCAAAAAATTGGCAGGTTGATGTAGTCACACCAACAAATTTATCAACCCAAGGCACTAAATACTTTTGAGTCCGTATCTTCCTCCATTTATAATATAATTTTCCAATGAAGTCCTTTTTCGTGTACACATCAAGATGGTCGTCAACTATCAATTTGAATTTATATCCCTTTGCTTTAAGTTTGGCAAGCCGGAAAGAACTGGAAAGAATAGCATGGGAAATGATTAAATCTGGTTTAATCTTTACAATGAGTTCTTCTAAACCAATAAGCCAAACACGGCACCTTATTTCGAATAAAGTAGGTAATCTGTAAGTTGGGATACCTTCTTCTATTCTAAAACCCTTGCCGCATTTTCTTCCCCCGAGTAGTTGTCTATAAGTTTCTTTAAATCTTGGGAAAGGATAATATCTGTCGGAGGTAATAACTGAAACATCATGATTCGCTTTTATTTGTTCTTTTGCCAAAAATGTCTCTTGATATCCTAATATAGGCTGAAAGTAATTAATCACATGGATAATTCGCATAACTTTCTCCAATTTGCGTATAAAGAGTTTTTCTGGAGACTACTGCGAAAATATCATTAAAAATTTCAATAATCCTAACAAGGATTGGACCAGTTACCAGGCCAAATGAAAAAATTGCTGGGAATATGCTAATATTAGCAAGATGCCAAACTTGAATAGTCAAATAACTAAAAAGAACTACATTAGTAATTGTCTTATTTCTTCTCACCAACCATATCTGTATCCATTGTAGATAAATACCCAGTAAGAAACTACCAATAATTATACCCCAGTATCCAAAGTTTACCCATAATCCACTTATAAACATAGCATTAGCGTTACCCTGCTTGCCAAAAGCTAATTTGGAGAGTAATGCTGGTGACGAAATATATTCCCAATCCATTATTTTGCTCACTAATCTGATATCGCGTCCACCAAGAAATTCAACGGTATCCGGAAAATATTTAAAATGTAACAAGAGGGCATAATTAGGTCCTTCTGCAATGCGTTTAAAAACATAAAACATCGCTTTGGAAAAAGAACCTACTACCATAAAATATAGTAAAGTAGATACACCATAAACAAAGAGTAAAATTAAAATTAAATTTTGCTTGTTTTTGAATATTTTAATTTTACCTTCCCAGATCAGAATAAAAAAAATTAACGTTACTAAAAAATGAACCGGAGGGAATTTTGACTTACCGGATAATGTTAAAATTGTTGTTATCAAAATTACAAGAAAAGACCAAATCTTGAAGGATATTTTCTTCTTGTATAACCATAAACTTAGCAATATTAGAGACAGTAACGGGCAGAAAACCCACAGACTCCAACCAAACAAATAACCAACTATACCCAAATTTTCCGGATTACTTAATTGTCGGAGTAATTTTATTTTAGTTTCATCGCCAATACTAGAGAAATATTTTATTAGACCGGGGAACACTGAAGTTTTTGTGAAATAGTAAGACGCAAATATCATCACTACAATAAAATAAAGTAATACTGTGGGGTAAATTCCTTTGTTATATTTTATTGGTTTTTCGGCATAATTAATAATTTCTCGGATACGAAATTTAAATATTTTTTTTGTAATTGCTATACCAAAAATTAAGAAAAAATACATTAAACTTAATGAAAAAAATAATCTATACTTAATAGTCTCATCTAAAGATAACTGGTGAACATCTTGAATACGGTCTTTCAAAAAAAGAAAAGGAATATTCCAACCATGATAAAGAAATAAAAAAATAAATACCATTCCCGGAATAGAAATTATAGAAAAACATTTTGTAAGACGGTGTATCCAAATACAGATTATTATTAATTCTAAACCAAATATTATACTGAGAATCAACTCATTCTTCCTTGCACTTGAATTTTATTATCTTTCTCTGACCTTTCTGATATCTTATTTACATCTATTAAAGTTAAAATACCCAAAATGAAAATCGCTACTACAAAAGAAAAAATTAGATATACGTAATTATTAGTAAACGACACAACTATCCCACTACTCATTAGGAACAGAAAAAGAGATATAATGATGTTTTTTGTATTTAAAGCCTTTATATAATAAGCATCAATAATGCTTCTCATAGATACATAAATAGCATAAGGTAACCCACTAATCATAATTATTCTTGTAACTGATACCAAATTGGGAAAATTCTTACCTAAATAAACCTTTATGATTCCCTCAGCAAACGTCTCAAAGAAAAATATTCCAATCACTGTCAATAAAAGTGTCACTTTCAGAAGCCTATGTACATAGGATTTCAACAAACAAAAATCCTTGGTTGCTACAATCCGGCTTGCTTTTGGCAGAAGGATTATCCCAATGGGTGCAAAGAAACTCCCTGCCATATTCAAAAGAGATACGCCAAAAGCAACATAACCTGCCTTTTCCAAACCTGCCATATGGACAGTGAATGTTGCCGGTAGTGTGAGGAGAGCAGCAAGTCCAAAGTCCCCGGGAACACGTTGCACCCCATAAACAAGAAGTTCCCTTGTATGCGGTATAATATTTTTTTTCAATTTTATTTTTCTTACGGACATAAATAGAAAGAAAATAGAAACTATAAACATTGAGACTCCCGTTAGGGTTATAACCATTGCGACAGTTCTTCCAAAAAAGAACGCAAACAATGGTATGATACCGGTATTAAGTATCTGCAAGAGATTGGCCTTGAACATCAGTAATTTTCCCCTGAAATAGCTATAACAAAGACCATGGACAATTAACCCCCAAATTACCAGAACTATCGGAAACATCAAATAGGTATAAGCAGAACTTCCAAAAAATAGAAAGGCAAATCTTTTTTTTAACAGGTGCAATATAATTGTAAAGATTAATAATGCAAGACTAAGTACATAAATTCCGCCTAAAAAGTATGCATCCGGATTATCAGGTTTTGGATTGGCAGAAGCGTAAGCAATATATCTTGGTATTCCTACCCCCAACCCCATAAATAGTACCGGTACAATAAGGGATATGGTTCTTCTACTCAAAGCATATTCCGAAAATCCTTCCTTTCCAAGAAAACTGGCAGCCAGTTTATACACAAGAATTCCGCTTATCAAAATCAAAAATTCAGTTATAAATGTGATAATTATATCTCTTTTCAATTAAAACCTGTAGAAGCTTTTTCCCTTGATGATATTATGTGTTATATAGAAGATACCACCGCTAAAGTATCAACAATTTTTGTTGCAGCATTTCCTTTTCCATAAAACTGACGAGTAGAAAAATCTACATTCATTCCTCTGATTGCTCTAATAATACTATCCACATCCGTTCCGACCAATATGTTCCAGCCATTTTTTACCGTTTCCATCCATTCGGTTTCTTTACGAAGAGTAATACAAGGTATACTTAACCAATATGCTTCTTTCTGAACACCACCGGAGTCAGTAAGAATCTTTTTAGCATTTTTTTCTAAGACAAGCATATCAAGATAACTTACAGGATTCATTATTAAAAAATTTCCTATCGTAGTAACTGTCCCTTTCAAAAGTGAAAATTCTGAATTCAATTGTTTTAGTGTTTTTCGTGTGCGGGGATGCATCGGAAAGACAATTTTCTTTTTGATTTGTTTCAAGGCAAAAAGAATTGACCTCAGATTTTCCGGATTATCGGTATTTTCCTGACGGTGAATTGTAAGGAGAAAGTATTCTTTTGATTTTAGGTTTAATTTTTGTAATGTTTTTGGTTTTGGTCCTGAATTAAATTCAGAATTAATTTTTGATTTAAATATATCATACATTACATCTCCTACTAAATGTACTCCTTTGGTTATACCTTCTTTTTTAAGATTATCTACTGCAGTTTTTGTTGGACAAAAAAGAAATTTTGAAATATGGTCAGTTAATACTCTATTTACTTCCTCAGGCATATCCGACTTATAACTTCTTAAACCTGCTTCAATATGTGCTACCGGAATGTTTAATTTTACTGCTCCTAATGCTCCGGCTAAAGTTGAATTTGTATCACCATAAACGATTACCGTGTTTGGTTTTTCTTTTAATAGAACTTTTTCTATTCTTTCAAGCATTAATGCAGTTTGTTTAGCGTGACTATAAGAACCAACCTCTAAATTATAATCAGGTTTAGGTACATTCAATTCATCAAAGAATATCTTTGACATTTCATAATCATAATGTTGACCAGTGTGAACTAAGATGTGATTAATTTTTCTCTTTTTTAATTCATCTACAATTGGTTTTAATTTTATAAATTGGGGACGTGCTCCAATTACTGAAATTATCTTCATATAACTTGTTTTATTATTTTTACTACCTCTTGGATTTGTTCTTTAGTCAATTCAGGGTACATCGGTAAGGATAGAACTTCTTCTTGTGCTTGTTCGGCAATAGGAAAATCACCTTTTTGATAATCTAAGTCCTTATAAACTTCTTGTAGATGGAGACAAAGAGGATAGTAGACAGCAGAAGCAATGCCATTTTGCTTAAGGTATTTCTGGACTGAATCTCGGTCCTTCTTAATACGAATTGTGTAATAATTGAAGCTGTGTTTCATATAGTCTAAATTATTAGTCGGACAAATAATGTCGGTATTTTTTAGTAATTCGTTATATAAATTGGCATTTTTAATCCTTAAATCAATCCATCGGTTAATATACTTCAATTTAACTTGAAGTATTGCTGCTTGCAGGGTATCCAAACGACTGTTAAAACCGTGCATTCCGTAATAATATTTGGTAGTTGAGCCATGATTACGGAGCATCTTCACGTTCTGGGCAACCTTTTCATCATTAGTAATTACCATTCCTCCATCGCCATAACAACCTAAATTTTTGCCCGGGAAGAAACTTATACATCCGACATCTCCTAAGGACCCTACCTTTTTACTTTTATATTCAGAACCAAGAGCTTGAGCGCAGTCCTCAATAACTTTTAAACCATATTTCTTAGCCAAAGAGAGGATTCTATCCATTTCGCAAGGTAAACCATATAGGTGAACTGGAAGAATTGCTTTTGTTTTTTGTGTGATTTTCTTTTCTACCTTTTCTGGGGCAAGATTATAAGTGTGATAATCTATATCACAGAAAACTGGTCTTGCCCCTACCCGGCAGATTGCTTCTGCAGTAGCAATAAAAGTAAAAGGTGTTGTTACTACCTCATCACCTTTGCCAATATTCAAAGCAGTTAGCGCCAAAACTAAAGCATCGGTTCCTGAAGCAACACCAATAGCAAATTTTACTCCTGAATATCTGGCAATTTCTTTTTCTAAAGTTTCTACTTGTAAACCAAGAATAAAATTGGTTTCCTTCAAAATTTCTTTAATCGCAGATTCTATCTCATCTTTTATATTTTCGTATTGAAGTTTCAAATCTACAAGTGGTATTTTCATTTATATTTCTAGTAACTTATTTTTTATTTCTTTATATGCTTTCCCACAACTTTTACAAACTGCCTTTTGTCCTTTAAATGTTAATTTCTCCGCACATTCACACATCCAACCTTTCAACTTTCCCGGGTTGCCTATAACCAATCCATAATCAGGAACATCTTTGGTAACCACTGCCCCGGCACCAATGAAAGCGTAACTCCCTAAAGTATGACCGCAGATAATCGTAGCATTAGCACCGATGGTAGTTCCTTTTCTTACAAGGGTCGGTCTTAATTCTTTCATCCTCGGAATTCTTGCCCTCGGATTAAGCACATTAGTAAAAACACAAGAAGGTCCACAAAATACTTCATCCTCCAAAATTACTCCTTCGTAAATGGAGACGTTGTTCTGGATTTTACATCCATCACCAATGGTTACATTGGGACCAATCACCACATTTTGCCCAATTTTGCACTTTTTACCTATCTTAGAACCTTTTAATACATGGGAAAAATGCCAAATTTGACTGCCCTCACCAATTTCCACATTTTCATCAATATAAGAAGAAGGATGTACAAAATATTCTTTTATTTTTTCATTTCTGTCTAGTTTAATAGCTTGACCATCTTGTCTCAAAGACTCTTCACAAGAGGAAAGCAAACGAAGCACGGATAAACCTTCTTTACCATCGGTTTTAGGAGTTAAACCTTTAATAATACAATCAAGAAAATGTTCACATTCTGCTTTAAGTGGTTCTATTTTTTCTACCGGAATAACTTCACTTTTTGCTTTCTGAGCAATGGGAACGCGATTTCTCCATTCAATAGTATGGGGATAAAGGAAAAGTTTTTCTTCGGTTAGGTCATCAAATACTGCCATTTTCTTATTTCCCACTACTACTAGTTTCTGTTCCTTAAATGGGTGTAACCAAGAGACAAAAATGTGAGCTTTAACTCCGTTTACAAAATCCAGAGTAGTTAGGGTAGTATCGTATATTCCTTCCAGCAAATATTTACCACCAAAAGACCTAACTTCTTTAGGGAATTCGTTTAAAAGCATCAGAATGGCAGAAATATCATGAGGAGCAAAACTCCATAGGATATTTTCTTCCTGTCTAAGTTTACCAATATTTAAGCGATTAGAATAAATATATTCAATTCTTCCCAATTCACCTATATCAATGAATTCTTTAAGTTTGAGCACTGCGGGGTGATAATTTAAAATATGCCCAACCATCAAAATCCTATTCAAATCTTTTGCCAAGTTTACGAGTTCTTCTCCTTCTTCTACTTTTAGGGCGAGTGGTTTCTCTACAAAAACATGTTTTTTCCGAAGAAGAGATTGTTTTGCCAATGTGTAGTGAGTAGAAGCCGGTGTCGCGATTGCTACCGCTTCTATATTGTTATCTTTCCATACCTCCTCTGGCAAATTAGTAGTTTTAGTATCCGGGTACTTTTCCGATAGAGTTCTTAATTTATCTCTATCTGTATCGCAGATAAGTTCCAAAACTCCTAATTCCTTAAAAGCTCTTACTAAATTCTTACCCCAGTAACCACAACCAATAACTGCTACTTTGATGGATTTTTCTTTATTCATTTTTTCCCTTCACGAGAAAAAGGAAAGAGCGACTTTTTCTCTATATCAATTTCCTTTCTAGGAGCCAAGAAGTATCCTATAAATACTAATAGTCATATAAAAATAAAAACAATGTTCATTTTTTGAACATTGTAAAAAATTTCAAAATTCTTGTCAAGCCCCCGCATCTTTTGTAAATACCAGTACATGATTTTATTGGGAAAAATTACCTAAACTGGATTAGTATCACGAGTTATTTATGAATAATACACCAAAAAAGGTGCGGGGTTAAGCATCTCAAATTGTAATTTTTTTTTACACTTAATAACTATGCTCTAATAAGTTTGTAAGAATATCGTCCAAGTTTGCGAATTGCATTTCGTGTATCAACAATTAGATTTGCCTTTTCTAAGATCCAATCATAGTTGTAACTACTGTGATTAGTAATAATTATGATGCAATCCATATCTTGGATAATTTCTTCGCTTAAGTCAATTGATGATTTATCAATCTTGTGTTCACGCATGGGTGGAATTTTAGGAATGTAAGGGTCATGGTAAGAAACAAGCGCGCCTTCTTTTTCTAAAAGTTCAATTATTCGGAGAGCCGGTGATTCACGTACATCCGCAATATCTTTTTTATAAGTCACCCCCAAAACTAAAATTTTGCTTCCATTAAGACATTTCTTTTGTCTGTTTAACCCTTCAATAACTTTAGAAACTACATAATAAGGCATCGCAGTATTAATTTCACCAGCAAGTTCAATAAATTTAGTAGGAAATTCATACTGTTTTGCTTTCCAGGAAAGATAAAAAGGGTCAATTGGTATGCAATGTCCACCAAGACCGGGACCGGGATAAAACGGTTGAAAACCGAAAGGTTTAGTTGAAGCCGATTCAATTACTTCCCACACATCTATACCCATACGGTCAAAGAGCATTTTTAATTCGTTCACTAAAGCAATATTTACTGCACGATAAATGTTCTCTAATATTTTTACTGCCTCGGCAACTTTTGCTGAAGAAACCTGAATTACTTGAGAAGTAATCTGACTATATAAAATACCGGCAAGTTCACCTCCTTCTTTAGAAACCCCTCCAACAATTTTGGGGATATTTCTTACTGAATAGTTGGGATTTCCCGGGTCTTCACGCTCCGGTGAAAAAGCAAGATAGAAATCTTTTCCTTCTTTCAAACCAGTCTTTTCTAAGATTGGTATACATATTTCTTCGGTAGTCCCGGGGTAAGTTGTACTTTCTAATACAATAATTTGGTCCTTGTGGAGATATTTAGCAATTGTTTCGGTAGTTCTGACGATAAAACTCAAATCTGGTTCTCGATTTTCAGTCAAAGGTGTAGGAACACAGATTAGAACACAGTTGATGGTTGATAGTTGGGAGAAATTAGCCGTTGGAATAAGTCTCTTTTTATCAACTAATTTTTTTATTTTTTCGGGACGAATATAATGAATATAGCTTTCCCCGTTTTTGAGTTTTCTAATTTTTTCAGAATCAATATCCAGAGCATAGGTTTCAAAACCTTTCTCGGCAAACTCTAAGACTAAAGGTAATCCTACATAACCTACACCAATTACACCCACTTTTGCTGTTTTGTTTTGAATTTTTTCTTTTAACATTATATTGATTACATTTATTTAAACGATTAGAGCGATTTTGTAAGAATTTTAATCATTGTAATCTGGACTTTCTAATCACTGAAATCAAGTCTTAGAAAGATACTCTTGAAAAAAAGCGAACATTATACCAAGAAATATACCCAAAATACCAGCGATTAAGATAATTTGTCTTTTTTTGAGACTAACTGGTTTTTCTGGAAGTAGAGCAGTAGCGCTAATTTTGGTATCCTCAGTACCATACGACCCTTCCATACGTTTCTCTTTTAAATCCCTTTCTAAATTTTCATAACGTGATAAAGTATTTTCTAAACGTTCCATATATCCTTGAGCAATCAAAGCATCAGCTTCCGAACCGGATTTTTCTAATTGTTTAATTTTTTCTTTCAAATTCTCAATTTCGTTTTTCAAATTTTTTAATTCAGTAGTATAACTTTGAATGTAATCTTCTAAAATTTGTTTCCCAGAAGACAAAAGTCGACGATGCCGCTCAAGAAGTATTTTGGTTACACTATTAACCAATTCTACTGCCATCTCTGGTTTTCTCCCTTTACCAGTTATTTCCAATAAACCTGCAGTTTCTTCTATCCTTATTCTTTGCTTCAATCGATACAAATTTTCTTCATCAAATGGCATTTTTAAATCCTGAGCAATTTCACGTAAGAACGGTTTTTGCTTAAGAATTTCGATTATTGCCGGAATATTTTCTAATTGTTGATTCCTAATTCTGCCAATTGTTATTAATGTTGACGCTTGGTACACTTTAGGTAATTTTGAACTTATCACTAAACTAACAATTAGTGTAACCAAAAAAATACCTATAATAAACATCCATTTTTTTTTGATTACTTTGAGATATTCTTTTAAGTCAATTTCTTCTTCATTCATTTTTTTCTCCTTGTTGGAACCATTTAATTGTACTTTTGAGTCCTTCGGATAAAGAAATTTTGGGATACCATTTTAAATATTTTTCTGCTTTAATGATATCAGGTCGTCGCACTTTAGGATCATCAATAGGTAAAGGTCGGTAAACAATTTTGCTTTTTGTTCCGGTTAGTTTTTTAATAATTCTTGCTAATTCATTTAAAGTGATTTCTTCTGGATTACCGAGATTAATCGGTTGACTAAATTCAGAAAATAAAAGTTTATAAATTCCTTCAATCATGTCTGAAATGTAACAGAAGGAACGTGTCTGTGTTCCATCGCCATAGACAGTAATTGATTTGCCGGTGAGTGCCTGACTAATGAAGTTTGGTATCGCTCGGCCGTCATCTTTACGCATTCGTGGTCCATAAGTATTAAATATTCGAGCAATTCTTACCGATATTTTATGGTATCGGTGATAAGCCATTGTCATCGCTTCCGCAAATCGTTTTGCTTCATCATATACACCACGTGGACCAACTGGATTAACATTACCCCAGTAGGTTTCTGGTTGTGGATTAATCTGTGGGTCACCGTAAACTTCGCTCGTAGAAGCAAGCATAAAAATTGCTTTTTTTTCCTTCGCTAAACCAAGTGCTTTATGTGTTCCTAAAGCACCAACTTTCAATGTTGGTATTGGATATTTTAAATAATCAATCGGACTTGCTGGTGAAGCGAAATGCAATACCGCATCTATCCTGCCGGGAATATGAATGTAATTCGTGACATCATGCTTAACAAACAAAAAATTTCCATTACCAAATAAATGTTCAATATTGCGTATATCACCAGTAAGTAAATTATCAATACAGATGACTGCATGTCCCTTTCTGATTAAGTAATCACAAAGATGACTACCGATGAACCCCGCACTACCAGTAATTATAATGTTCATAGTTAATACGATTCAAACAGATTATTACGGATTCAGACAGATTAAGTCCCTATCCGTCTGCATTCTTTTTTTATCTTCCTACTCCTTTATAGACAAATCCTAACTCTCTCATTTTTTCTGGTTCGTAAATGTTTCTTCCATCAATAATAATCGGATGTTTTAAAAGTTTACTCAATCGTTTTATGTCCAATTTTTTAAATTCATCCCATTCAGTAAGAATAACCAAACATTCGCTATTTTTTGCTACTTCATATGGATTCAGACAAAATTTAATATCTTTAAGAACTTTTTTTGCCTTTTCCATTGCTTGAGGGTCATAAACTTTGATTTTTGCACCTTGTTCCTGGAGCATTTTAATTATATCAATTGCTGGTGAAAATCTTATATCATCGGTATTTGGTTTAAAAGATAAACCGAGAACACCAATAGTTTTCCCATTAATTATCCAAATTGTTTCTTCAATTTTTTTCAAAATATTTTTCTTTTGTTCTTCATTAATTTTCTTTACTGCCATTAAAAGGTCAAAATTATAACCAAGTTTGTTAGAAATCCAGTAAAATGCTTCCAAATCTTTAGGTAGACAAAATCCGCCAAAACCGCAACCAGCATTAAGGAAATCTTTACCAATACGTTTATCCAAACCAATTCCTTGAGCAACTTCTTTTATATTTGCACCTACAAGTTCGCAGAAATTGGCAACTGCATTGATAAAAGATATTTTAGTTGCCAAAAATGAATTTGATGCATGTTTAATTAACTCCGCACTTTTGGTATCGGTGACCAAAATTGGTGTTTTCATTGGTGCATAAAGTTCGCACATAATTTTTTCTGCTTTTTTTGATTTTACTCCAATAATAATCCGGTCCGGATGAAGAAAATCGTTTATTGCTGAGCCTTCACGCAAGAATTCTGGATTAGAAACGACATCAAATTCACAATTACTAAGATTATTCCGACGAACTGTTGTTTCTACCCATTCACCAGTTTCTACCGGAACTGTTGACTTTTCTACAATCACTTTATATTCACGCATATGACGTGCAATCTCATGGGCTACTTTTTCTATCGAAGACAAATCTGCCGAACCATCTTCTTTCGGGGGTGTACCAACAGCGATAAAAATTATCTCCGATTTTTCTACCCCTTCTTTTATGCTGGTAGTAAAAGATATTCTTTTTAAATTTACATTCTTTTTAATCATTTCCTTCAGGTTAGGTTCATAAATAGGAATTATAAACTTTTTTAAACACGAAATTTTTTCTCCATCATTGTCAACACAAATAACCCGATTGCCTATTTCAGCTAAACAAGTCCCGGTAACTAATCCAACATAACCACAACCGATTACGCAAATTTTTTTCATTCCACCTCCCGAATCGTCTTTTTAAAGTATTCAATTGTTCGTTTTAATCCTTCCAAGAAATTTACATTAGACCCTGACCCTAATTTTTTTTGCATCAAAGAAATATCTGCAAGAGTATGTTTAACATCACCGGGACGCGGAGGATTATATATTGGTTGAATATTTTTACCAAGAATTTGGTTTACATATTTGACAATGTCCAAAACTGTATATGCTTCACCACAAGCAACATTCAAAACTTCACCATCAAGGTTAGGAACTGTAGCCGCTTGTATAGTTGCTTTCACTACATTGGCAACATAGGTAAAATCACGTGATTGTAAACCGTCACCATGAATTGGAGGTGGCTCATTTTTCAACATACAAGTAATAAATTTTGGTATTACTACTGCGTATTGGGACTCAAGAGATTGTCTTGGACCAAAAACATTGAAATAACGCAAAGAGACCGTCTTCAAACCATAAGCCTTACTGAAAACTTTACAATAATATTCTCCAGTTAATTTGGTCAAAGCATACGGTGAGATGGGTTGCGGTGGTAATTTCTCTTTTTCCGGTAGGCGCTTGGTTTCACCGTAAACTGAACTGGAAGAGGCAAAAACTACTTTTTTTATTTTTTCCTCACGCGCCGCAAGCAAAATATTTAGGGTGCCGGTTACATTCACTTCGTGATAAGAAACTGGGTCATCCATTGATTTCGGTACTGAACGCAAAGCAGCTACATGAATTACATAATCTACATCTTTTATTACTTCTTCTACTTTCTTAAGGTCACGAATATCACCTTCTATTATTTCAAGTGATTGAGCAATTGAGCGATTAATTAATAAAGAGAAGTCAAGATTTTCTCGCTTACCAGTAAAGAAATTATCCAAGACACGTACTCTTTCCCCACGTCTAAGTAATTCTTCAACAATGTGGCTACCAATGAACCCAGCCCCTCCGGTAACCAAATAAACACTCATCAAATCTCCTTTCCTATGTATTAAGTATGAGTAATGAATTATGAATTAAAATCATAACTCAGTTAAATTTATCATGCATAAATCATAATTTATACTTCTAAACTTCTAAGAGGTATTCTTGGAGTGCTTCTTTCCAATCTCTCAAATGTTTAAATCCTTGAATACGCCAGTTGTAATTATCTAATACTGAATATTGAGGTCTTCTTGCTGGACGATTTAACTCTATTTGGCTGATTGGTAAAATTTTATTTTTGTAACCTAAAAAATTAGAAATTTCTTCAGCTATTTGATAATGGGATGCACTGTTCGCATTAGTTAGATGATACAACCCATAAAGATTCTTTTTAATTAAGTCACTAATTGCCAAAGCTAAATCTTTAGTGTAAGTTGGTGAACCGATTTGGTCAGCAACAATTCTGATTTCGTTTACTTGTTTACTCGTTTGCTGTTTAGCTAATTTGATTTGTTCAACAATTGCTGAAACAAAATTTTTTTTTCTTTCCCCAAAAAGCCAAGCTGTACGTATTATATAGAATTTGTTTAACAAATGCCGAACATAAAATTCACCATTATATTTTGTCTTTCCATAAGTATTTATTGGGTTAGGCATATCATCCTCACGATACGGTGTATTCTTCTCTCCAGCGAAGACATAATCAGCAGAGATGTAAAGCATTGCGCTATCAAAACGCTGACAGGCTAAAGCAACATTACGAGTGGCTAAAGTATTATTTAAATATGCTTTTTCCGGATTTAACTCACAATTGTCAACATTAGTCAATGCTGCCGCATGAATCACTAATTCAGGATTAACATTAGTAACAGTTTGATATGTTTCCGTGGGGTTAGTTAAATCAAGTTGTAACCATTTGTCTCTCTTAATAAAATCCGGACAATCGCTTTTTCCTAAACCGTAAATTTCATGCTCAATAAACAAAACTTGCCATAAATTGTATCCCAACATTCCAGAAGCACCAGTAATTAATATTTTCATTGTTAATTGAATAACGAACAGTTAATTTTGAATTCCCAAAATTTAATATTTTCTGTTTTTGGATTGGTTTATTTAAATTAATAATTTTAGATTTTTAACTTTGAATTGTCAAATCTTACAACAAATTTTGAAATTTGCAATCCGGAGTTTGCAATCAATTATCGCCAAGGATACCATTCTGTTTCCTGTTTTCGTAAATAAAGTGATTTCCTCGCTTCCCCGGCAATTTTCAAATCTAAAGAAAACCACAATTCTTTAACCGTTGGACGGTCACGATAATAAAAATTCAATACCCAACAGTGTAAATCACGAGTTAAAGAAATGTCTTTCTCAAAATATTGATTTCCCTTACGAGACAAATCTTGCCGTCCGGTAAATTCCACTTTCCAAGATTTTGTCAACGTGTAAACAAAACTACTACGCAAATAATATTCATCCGGATGATAATAAGTAAATCCTAATGATAAATATCCTTTTTGCAATTCACCCAAAGTAGATTCAATTTGCCAAGAAAGATTTTTTTGCTCTTCCAAACTGTAAGTGTTAGATAGATAAGTTGACATGTTCTTTCTTGGATAATAGGTCAATTGGTTTACAAAATTTTCTTTCTTTTTGGTCAAAAAATCGTAACCGCTTGTTGTTCTCCAATCTATTTGTCTAGTTGGCTGCCATTGTCCAAATAAGGATACATGGTTTGTTCCCACTGATTTTCCAAATTCAGCGGCATAACTGTATCCAAAATCAAAGGATAATAAATACAGTGGTCGGTAGCGTAAATTTGTTCCTGTTTGATAATATTTACGGATGAGATTTCTTGGGTCGGTCTTATTAGTAACACTTAAAACAATTTGAGGAGTAAGAACTAATACTTTACTCAAGTCAAACCGGCTAGTAAGACCGAACCTATCCTCGGTTTCTACTTGGTAGTAATCTTTCTCGCGGGTATAACGATTACTTAAGTCAAAAGAAAAATTGTAAAATAAGGGTAACCTCGTAGATTTAATCGGCTGCGTAAAGAGAATAAACCGTGGAGCATAAACTTCTTCACTGCGGAAATGGTCAACATACCACCGACTATTATCCTGAACAATCATCCGCATCGTATAATCTTTCTCTGAATAGCTAAAAGCAAGATACGAATTAACTTCTGAATTGCGTCGTTGCCAATCCTCGCGAAAGTAAAAATTGCTGAAATTATAATGATTGAGCAAGTTTAAATTAGAAGTGAGAATCAATTTCTGAGTCAACTGTGACCAATGTGCGTAACGCATATTCCAGCGTTCAAGAGAAGTGTCTTTTTCCTTTATCCGATAACCAAAGAAAGAACCCCTTGAACGGTCAGCAAAATTGTAGTTATACTCTACCCCGGTTCCCCAGCCCTTCTTTTTTAAATAGTCAAGATAAATTTTACCATAAGTATTTTTACTTACCGGATAACCAATTTTATTCCGTAGATAAAAACCTTCCCTTTCACCATAACCAGGATAAATTTCAATACTCATTTTCCGTTTTTTTAAAGATTGATAGTAAAACGGCAGGTAAAATAAAGGTATTCCTCGGATACATAACAAAACATCCCTTGTAGATATGCTATCTTCAAGAATAAGGTCAAGTTTTCTCGCTTTAAAAAAATAATGCGGAGAAGATAATTCACAAGTGGTAAGAACTGAACCGGAAGAAATGAACTTCTTTTCACCAGTTTTTTCCATTTTTTTTGCGCTGAGATACCAGGGAGCAAAAGTTAACCTACCTTGGACAAAATCAGCAGTTTTATTCTCTGTATTGTAATTTATACTTTCTGCAGTAATTTTTTTTTCCTTCTCCATGAATACCACATTCCCTTGCGCACTTATTTTTTTCTTCCTTTCTTCAATAATCACTTCATCAGCTTCAAGTTTATTATTGTCAAATAACATTCTTACATTTCCTAAGAGACTAAGTCTATTTTCTTGACCTTGGTATTCTCCATGGTGTGCCCAGAAATTCATTTTTTTCTCTTCGCTGTAAGAAGAAGTAATTACCTCAAAAGTTACAAAAAAAATTAAAAAAAAACTAATAATTATCCCTTGGTAGTAACGCAGCACCGATAGCTCCTAAATTTTTTTTGACCGTAACTATTTTTACTCGTTTTAGTGGTTCAGAAAATGTGTTCTTTTTTAAAGTCTTTTTTAGTTCTCCAAGAAAAAACTTTGCAGATTTACTTATACCTCCAGTAAGAACAACCATTCCCGGATTGAGAAGATTTATTATTCCAGAAAGAGTTATTCCTAAGTTTTTCCCCATTTTTTCCCAGATATTTTTTGCTAAACGGTCATTTTTGTCTGCTGCTTGTGCAATTATCTCCGGTGTAATTTTTTTCAAATCCCCTTTAACTAATTTCATTATTATGCTTTTTCTCCCCTGAATAATTTCCTTTTTTGCCATTTCTACAAGATAATTCACACCCACATATCTTTCAATACAACCATAATTACCGCAATTACAACGCAATCCTTGAGGATACAAAATTATATGTCCAATTTCACCTGCACTACCACTTACTCCTCGGTAAAGTTGACCATTGATAATTATTCCTCCACCTAAACCTGTTCCTAAGGTAAGACAAATTAAATTCTTTATTTTCTTTTTACCAATCAAAAAATAGGCACCCCAAGCGGCTGTATTCGCATCGTTTTCTAAAATTACTTTTAATCTTGGAAAATATTTCTTTATTTTTTTGATTACTTCTAAATTTTTCCAACCTAAATTTGGTGAAAAGTGAATTATTCCTTTTTTCTGATTCACTAATCCAGCAACAGAGATACCAACAGTTTTGGTAGATTTTTGAATTAAACATCGTGTTTGAAAAATAATTTCTTCAACTGCTTTTTCTGACTCTCTCGGCGTAGGTATAATTTTTTCTCTTAATATTTTCCCCATCTTATTAACTAAAATGAAGTGAAGATTAGTCGCACCTAAATCTACACCTAGGTATGAATCGTTCTGGTTCACTCTTGCCCTTGAACCGTATGGTTCAGGGCTTGCACCAGACGGTGCAGGGTTCATACCGAGATAAGTTGTCCTTCCTTTTTCCATTCTAAAATTACTTTTTTCGCCTCACCTACAGTGTAAAGCGAACCGGTAACCAAGACAAAGGTATCTTTATCATTGACTTGATTAAGAGCGAAATTTAATGCTTCTTCAACAGTTGGTTTAAGAAAAATTTTTTCTTTATTTAAATACTTTGCTACTTCTGAATATAATACTTTTGGGTCAGCACCACGATAATAAGTTGGTTTAGTGACAACCACTTCATCAATTACTGAACAAATTTCTTTAACCATTTTAGAAATATCTTTATCGGCTAAAATTCCTAAAATAGCGAATATTCTTTTAGTTTTTAATTGAGCGAGATTATCTTGGAGAATTTTCATTCCGGCAGGATTGTGTGCACCATCCAAAATAACCGTTAACCGTTTACCGTTTACCGTTAACTGTTGAACTTCTAAACGACCGGGCCAAAAAGTATTTTCTAAACCTTTACGAATTGCTCGTTCAGAAATAAAAATATTCTTTAATCTTAAAACTTCAATTGTCGTTACCGCAAGGCATGCGTTTTCAACTTGATGTTCCCCAAGAAGTTTAATTCTCAGATTCCGGTAATTATTAAAAATTCCCTCATAGTCAAAATACTGGTAATTGGTAATTGGTAATTGGTAATTGGGTGTTGAGAATGAAAGAAAACGAAAGTTTTCTCCTAAAGTAAATAAACGATTTTTTCTTTCTGCACAAATTCTTTTTAACAAAGAGAGAACATTTTTTTGTTTTACTCCAGTAACGGTAAAACTATTATTTTTAATAATTCCTGCTTTTTCGTAAGTAATTTTTTTAAGAGTTTTCCCTAAATATTCTGTATGTTCATAATCAATATTTGTAATCAGTTCAACTAAAGGTCGTTCAATAACATTAGTTGCATCAAGCCTTCCACCCAATCCTACCTCAAGAATAAGAAAATCTACCTTCTTTTCAAAAAAATACTGAAAAGCCAGTGCAGTAAGAAATTCAAAATAAGTAAGTTCCTTTACCAGTTTATAGTTTATAGTTGATAGTTCAGAGTAAAGACGAACAAAATCTTTTTTGGAAATCGGGATACTATTAATCTGAATACGTTCACGAATATCTACTAAATGTGGTGAAGTATAAAGTCCAACCCGATACCCTGCAAATTCTAAAATTTTTGCAATAAAAGATGCGGTTGAACCTTTACCGTTAGTCCCAGTAATATGAATAATTTGTAGATTTCTTTCCGGATGATTTAACTCTTTAAGAAATTTGTCAATCCGTTCTAAACCAAAAAGAAAACCGAAACGTTCGCGCTTTTCTAACTGCTGAACTATCTCTTGATAATCTACCCCGTTAGAAATCTTAGAGTAATGTTCCGAAGAACGAAAACTTTTAGTTCTAATCATAATCTTTTTTGAAATTTCTAACGGGGTTTAGAAAAATTAAGTAACCGAATTAATATTTTTTTTGTTTCTTTACGTTCAACAATTAAGTCAATCATACCATGTTTGAGTAAAAATTCTGCCTGTTGGAATCCTTCCGGTAAAGGTTGACGAATTGTCTGTTCAATCACTCGTGGCCCAGCAAAACCAATTAATGCTTTAGGTTCAGCAAGAATAATATCACCAAGAAAAGCAAACGACGCTGATACCCCCCCAGTAGTTGGGTCAGTAAGAATAGAAATAAAAGGTAAACCTTTTTCGCTGAATTTGGCTAAAGCAGACGCCGTTTTACCCATCTGCATCAAAGAGAGTATTCCTTCCTGCATTCGTGCCCCCCCAGAAGCAGAAACAATAATTAAGGGTAGCTTCTTTTTTATTGCTTTTTCAATCGCACGAGTGACCTTCTCACCTACTACGCTACCCATACTCCCGCCAAGAAATTCAAAATCAAGAAAACCGCATACTGCTTGATGCTCACCAATAAATCCTTCTCCAGCAACCGCTGCTTCTTTAAGAGCAGTTTTTTTCTGGTCTTCAACAATCTTTTCCTGGTAACTTTGATTAGCCGTAAAAGATAAAGGATCAGCAGGAAACAGATTTTTATCATATTCACGGAAACTTTTCGGTTCTAAGAGCAGCGCAATTCGTTCTCGTGCTGATAAACGAAAATAATAACCACATTTAGGACAAACTTTAAAATTCTCTTCTAATTCTTTGTTATAAATAATCTCTTCACAATTTTTACATTTTGTCCATAACCCTTCCGGTGTTTCTTTACCGATTCGGTTGAGCTCACCGCCAAAGTTATTTGAATCTTTTTTGTTTTCTCGTAAAGAGACGAGGTCTCTACGAGACTTTTCGTCTTTAGGCATATTTTTTCTCCCCCGCACCTTTTGTAGATGATGCCATTATTTCTATGAGTTGTCCTCTGAAGATAACCGGTGCATCTAAAAAAATGTTATTTTGTTCGTTTATTTAAAGAGTTTACAATACATGGCATCGGAGAAACAACTCATTCATCCTTCGTAGTATACTACGGAGAACGGATATCTACAAAAGGTGTGGGGTCTCCTCCTTAACTTAAAGCATTTTTCAGGTTGAGAATAAATTTTCTCATCTTGGGCAGTGGATTCTTATATTTACGGATAATTTCAATTATTGCACTGCCAACAATAATACCGTCAACTAAATTTTTTATCTCCTCAACCTGCCTTGAATTAGAAATACCAAAACCTAACGCTAAAGGTTTATCTGTATAGTTATGCACCTTCCTTAAGAAAGGTTCTAATCCGGTAAACAATCTATTCCTTGCTCCGGTAACCCCGGTTATCGAAACTATATAAACAAATCCTTGACTTCGTTTAGTAATCATTTTAATCCGTTTTTCATTAGAAGTAGGTGCAAGAAGATAAATCAAATCTAACTTTGCTCTTTGCCCCGCCCCCGCTAAATCTACGGCGGGCAGGTCTTTGCTCTTTGCTTGTAATTCTTTATCTTCTTCCGGCAATAAATCTGGAATAATTACTCCGTCAAGACCATTTTCCTTTGCTACCTGAAGGAAATTTTTATATTGATATATCGGATTATAATAACTCATTAACACTAAAGGAAGGTTGCTTTTTTTTCGTATTCGTTCAACAAGCTCAAGGATTTTCTTAAGATTCGTTCCTTGGTTCAAAGAAAACAACGAAGAATATTGTATTGTTGGACCATCAGCAATCGGGTCAGAAAAAGGTACACCAAGTTCAATAATATCTACTCCCCACTCTTCTAAGTAATAAACCAATTCTTCAGTAGTTCTCAAATTTGGATATCCGGCAGTAAGAAAAACAATTAACGCCTTTTTCTTATCTTTTCTCAGTTCTTTAAATTTCTTATCGATTCGGTTCATTTTATTTTCACTTTCAACTTTACACTTTACACTTTACACTTTTAACTATCTCCATATCCTTATCTCCACGCCCGGAAAGACAAATTACGATAATCCCTCCTTTTTTTAATTTCGGAGCAAGTTTCTTCAAATATCCAATTGCATGTGCCGGTTCCAGTGCTGGAATAATTCCTTCGGTTTCCGAAAGTAAACGGAAACCATCTAACGCTTCTTTATCGGTTACCGAGACATATTCTGCCCGACCAATACTTTTATAATAACTATGTTCCGGTCCTACTCCCGGATAGTCCAAACCCGGAGCGATAGAATGGGTCGGCGAAATCTGTCCGTTTTCATCTTGGAGAAGATAACTTTTTGTCCCATGCAAAATACCGATTTTACCCTTTTCTAAACTTGCTGAATGTTGCTTTGAATTTAAACCTCCCCCTCCGGCTTCTATACCAATAAATTTTACTTCTTTATTTTTAAAAAAA
Organism: Elusimicrobia bacterium UBA5214; assembly: GCA_002412545.1. Classification (GTDB taxonomy): domain Bacteria; phylum Elusimicrobiota; class UBA5214; order UBA5214; family UBA5214; genus UBA5214. The sequence goes on from DHVG01000001.1 coordinate 393,011, forward strand.
GGAGAAAACATACCAATCGCATTTGAACCACCACCAACACAAGCAAGCAAATAGTCAGGTAATCTTTTTTCCGTTTCTAATATTTGTTTTTTAGTCTCTTGTCCAATTACTGATTGGAAATCACGCACAATTAAAGGATATGGATGCGGACCAACACAGGAACCAAGCAGATAATAAGTATCTCGTACATTGGTCACCCAATCTCGTAGGGATTCGTTAATTGCATCTTTTAAGGTCTTACTTCCGGAATTGACTGGTTTAACTTTTGCCCCTAAAAGGTTCATCCGGAAAACATTCAGCGCTTGTCTTTGTACATCAATTTCACCCATATAAACATCGCAAGCAAAGCCAAATAACGCCGCAGTTGTTGCCGTGGCTACACCGTGTTGCCCGGCACCGGTTTCGGCAATGATTCTCCTTTTCTTTAAAATTCTTGCTAACAATGTCTGTCCGAGAGTATTATTTATCTTATGTGCTCCAGTATGGCACAAATCTTCTCTCTTCAAATATATTTTTATACCGTTAAAATATTCAGATAAATTTTTTGCATAATACAACGGTGTTGGACGACCGGCATACTTTTCTAAATATCCGCCTAAGATTGACCAGAATTTTTGTTCTTTTCTTACTTGGTAATATGCCTGTTCCAGTTCATCTAAAGCATAAACCAAGGTTTCCGGAACAAATCTTCCCCCAAATTCACCAAAATATCCTCTTTTGTTAGGCAACATGTTGTTTCATTAGTGTCCGCTAAAACTCCCCTCCGAGAGTATGTCATTGCGAGGGCGAAGCCCGTGGCAATCCAATGCGAAGCATTGCCCCGAGTGAAACGAGGGGTCTCATTGGGATTCTTCGCTACGCTCGGAATGACCCTTCGGGTCAGATTGCTTCACTCCGTTCGCAATGACGACAAGAAATGAATACACTCAATAATAAACTACCATATTTTAGCGGACATCTGTGATAATTTTTAAAAAAGTAACATTCGTAAACTAACGAATAACAAAAAAATAGCGAATATCTTTCTCAAAAAAACATCGGAAATCGTCTGAGCTAAACTTGCCCCCAGATAACCACCAAAGAAAAAACCTAAACAGACAAAAATTGCTACTTTTAAATTAACATTACCGACAGAATAATATTTCAGTGCTGCTAATAAACCAATCGGTGGTATCATAATTGCTAACGATGTCCCTTGTGCCTGATGTTGGGTCATTCCTAAAAGAAAAACAAATGCTGGGATAAGAATTAACCCTCCACCAATACCAAGAAAACCACTAAATACTCCAGTTAATATTCCCAGAAAAACAAATAAAACTATCTCCATTATCTCCTCTCCCTCTCTCGGGTAAAAAGTCAAAATTCCGACCCGCCTGCCATCGGGTAAGATAACTATCAGGGCAAGCAGACCTTTCACGAACGACATCAAATTCTTTGACGCTTCTTTGCTTCAGGTCAAAGAATTATAGAGTGAGGAAAGTGTCTGCTTGTTCTGAATTTTCGAGGAATTGACCTTTTATCCAATTCTTACACTTTTTACTGCTTGAATAAAATTTTTCATCTTTTCATAGTCCTTCCGCCTTGGAAGCCGCTCTACACCACTGGCTACATCTACCGCATAAGGTTGCACTTTCCTAATTGCCTCCTGCACATTTTCTGCACTTAACCCACCAGCAAGAAAAATTGGTTTTCCATACTCTTTTACTTTCACTGCTAAATCCCAATTATCCCGAGACATCGGGACACCCGTCCCCCCTTCAACTCCTTCCACATAAGTATCCAACAAAAAATAATCCACTTTCTCTAAATATTGAGGAATTACCTCCAAACTCTTTTCCTCTTTTACCCTAAAAGCCTTAATAATCCGGCATCTGGGATCGGGCATCTGGGATCTGAGTTGTTCACAATACTCTGGCATTTCTTCCCCGTGTAATTGCACTAAAGACAAATTGCATTTCTTAACAATTTTCAGCACTGTCTTCATTTCTTCATTAACGAATACACCAACTGCGGAAACAAAAGGAGGTAGTTTAGCAATAATTTTTTTTGCTAATTCTGGTGAGATTTTCCGTGGACTTTCCCTATAGAAATTAAACCCTAAATAATCAGCACCTAAATTCGTTGCCCAAAGTGCATCCTTATCATTAGTAATCCCACAAATTTTGATTTTTATCATTTAAGATTTAAAAAACCGCCAATCTGTGATTACAACGATAAAAGCACCGATTACGGCGATAAATCTCGTCAGTAATCACTGTAATCGTTCTTTCAAAATCGCTGTAATCAAGACTGTTTCCTCGGAACCTTGACAATTTCTCGGAACAGGTAATGACCCTTTTAAACAGTCTCATTTTACCAAAATTGCCAAGAAATTGCAACTTTTTAAAAGAGGATTTTTAACTGGAGGGACAGAAAATCAAGAAATCGTTTGTAATCCACGGACAGAGGTGTCCGCTAAAAGTTCGTCGGAAAATGGTCATTGCGAGGCGTAGCCGTGGCAATGTTGTCATTGCGAATCCCGATGAACATCGGGATGAAGCAACCCCATTGAGATTCCCACGCTCCCCCGTATTTACTACGGGGTCACTCGGAATGACGTCTTCACCTTTGTTTTTTACGCTACCATTTTTGGCGGATAGAAGTGACCTACGGACCCGCTAATGATTGTTCTGCGGTAATACTAATCGTAAACTGATGTTCACTCGGGTCAGGTGTATATCTTGGTGGAGTAATACAAAGCCAAAGATTACGGGATTGACCTGATAGGACACTACCTCCACCATCACCGGTATAATAAAATCTACCTGACCCGGAACCAGCGGTCTGCGGAGTGTAATTCAATACATCAAGTGACGGGTCAAATGCTTCCGCAGAAGGGGCGGTAACAGTATCAGTACTACTGAATAAAGTCATTACCCGGAATTCGCTGTTCGTTGTCGGAATAGAAGTAGTAAGTGACCAATCTTGACGAGGTTCTTCCATATCCATATCAGTTGCTGAACTACAACCCAACAGAAAGGTCTCGTTTACACTGCCATCATTAGTTACAATGATTGGTATTCCATAAACATTAAGCATACTATCCGTAAAGTAAGTCGGCACCGTAATAGAAGACGACCAAACCGCACTCACCGAAATTCCCTCAATTAGAAGAGCAAAATCTACCGTTGTTGTTGACCCAGCACTAACCACATAGGCACTAACCACTTTTGTGACATACCCACTCGCTATCGCTCGCACATCATAAGTCCCAGTTGCTACAGTTATTGAATAATTTCCACTATTATCTGTCATTGCGAGCCCAACGGGCGTGGCAATCTCTATTTTATATGCCTCTACTTTCGCCCCACTGATTGTTGTCGTGCTGTCAGATTTGGTTACTTTGCCAGCGATGGTCCCGGTGGTTGGTAGGGCAGAAGGACCATACTTAACTAAAAAGATGTCTGAACCACCTTGATTGACATTCCCATTAAGGCTACCCCAAGTATATCCAGTTACATAAATATTTCCAGAACTATCGGTAGCGATTCCCATGCCAGCATCATTATCTACTGTACCGAGTTGCTTTGTCCAGATTTTGTTTCCCGAAGAATCGTATTTAACCAAATAAGTGTCCCGGCCACCAGCATTTGTATTTCCATCAAGTCCACCCAAAGTCTCTCCAGTGACATATATGTTTCCTTGACCATCACTAGCAATACCGTGAGCCCAATCATACGAATCCGTTCCTAATTGTCTAGTCCAGATTTTATTTCCTGAAGAATCATATTTAACCAAAAAGATATCATCATAACCAGCATTTACGATTCCATTAAGTTCACCTCGAGTAGACCCCGTCAGATAGATATTTCCTGCATCATCAGTAGCGATTCCTACGCCAGCATCACTACCTGCTGTACCAAGTTGTTTTGTCCAGATTTTATTTCCTGAAGAATCATATTTAACTAAAAAGATATCTCCATTACCCAAATTCGTATTTCCATCAAGTCCACCGCTAGTCACTCCGGTAACATAAATATTTCCTAAACTATCCGTAGCAACTTCCCAGGCAAAATCGCTAGATGTTGTCCCCATTTGTTTTGTCCAGATTTTATTTCCTGAAGAATCATATTTAACCAAAAAGATATCAAGTTCACCTACATTTATATTTCCATCAAGTCCACCCAAAGTACATCCAGTTACATAAATATTTCCAGAACTATCGGTAGCGATTCCCATGCCAGCATCATTATCTGCTGTACCAAGTTGTTTTGTCCAGATTTTATTCCCCGAAGAATCATATTTCATTAAAAAAATGTCCGAACTTCCAGCATTAGTATTCCCATCAAGTCCACCGGAAGTTTCTCCTGTCAAATAGATATTTTCTAAGCTATCTGTAGCAACTGCGTAGCTCCTCACAACACCTATAATACCGATTTGTCTTATCCAGAGTTCATTCCCCCAAGAATCATATTTAACTAAAAAAGCATCCCCACCATCAGGACTTACATTCCCATCTAGTGCACCATCAGTCTCTCCTGTAATATAAATATTTCCCGAACCATCCGTAGCAACCCCACCACCATATTCGTAATCTCCTGTACCGAGTTGCTTTGTCCATAACTTCTCCGCTGGATCGGTGTAAACTTCACTTAAAGCAAAATCTACCGTGGTCGTTGCCCCCGCACTAACCACATAACCACTAACCACTTTTGTTTGATACCCACTTGCACTTGCCCGCACATCATAAGTCCCCGTCGTCACCGTCATTGAATAATTTCCACTTGTATCTGTTGTCGCACTTGACTTTACTATCCCACCATTCAACAATTCCACCATTGCACCTGCGATAGCCGTAACTCCGTCTGATTTAGTAACTTTACCAGAAATTGTACCTATGCCGAAGAAAGTAACTTTACGGATACGATGGTTATTATTGTCAGCAATATAAAGATTGCCAAAACTGTCTAAGGCTACGTGAGAAGGACCGTAAAGCTGGACAGAAGCTGCGTCACCCCCATCGCCAGAATAGCCGGCTACGCCAGTGCCGGCAACCGTAGTAATAATTCCTGAAGCATTTACTTTACGGATACGATGATTACCGGAATCAGCAATGTAGAGGTGACCAAAACTGTCTAATGCTACTCCCTCAGGATGGTCAAGTTGAGCGGAAATCGCACTGCCTCCGTCTCCTGAATATCCTTCTAAACCATTCCCCGCAACCGTGGTAATAATCCCCAAAGTATCAACTTTACGGATACGATGATTACCGGAATCAGCAATGTAGAGGTTACCAGAACTATCTACGGCTACATGCCGAGGACTGTTAAGTCGAGCCGAAGTTGCACTACCTCCGTCACCGGAGTAACCATATGTACTGGTTCCTGCAAATCTAGTAATAGTTCCCGAATTATCAACTTTACGGATAACATGGCTATCATATTGAGCAATGTAAAGGTTACCAGAACTATCTAAAGTTACCCCCCATGGAAATCTAAGTCCAGCCGAAGTTGCACTACCTCCGTCACCGGAAGTTCCTGCTGAACCGTCCCCTGCCACCGTAGTGATAGTTCCTGAAGTACTAACTTTACGGATACGATGACTATCGTACACAGCAACGAATAGGTTACCAGAACTATCTAGTGCTATTCCCCGAGGAGTAGCAAGTTGAGCGGAAGTTGCCTGACCTCCGTCACCGGAATATCCTATTGAACCATTTCCCGCTACTGTGGTGATAAACCCTGAAGTGTCAACCTTACGGATACGTTGATTCCAATCATCAGCAATATAAAGATTGCCAGAATCATCTAAGGTTATGCCAGCAGGATAGTAAAGTCGAGCCGAAGTTGCACTTCCTCCGTCTCCGGAATAACCGGCAGTGCCGGTTCCGGCAATAGTAGTAATTATATCTGCCGCAAAGCAGTTATGAATTATGAATGCTGAACTCTGAACGATTAGCAAAAAGAAAACTAACTTTTTCATTTTAGCTTTTTTCTCGGTCGTCTCCGACTTTTATTCTCCCTTGCCAAACAAATCTTCGACTAAACTTTGTTTGTCCATTTCCAAATAATTAGCAATGTCCTTCAAAATACTATTGAGAGTTCCTACTTTCAAAGATTTATGTCTTGGTATAGTAATGTGGTATTCCCCTTTTATATTTGTGGTCAACCGAACATGGCTTCCAGTTTGTCTGCTAATTTGACAACCATATTTCTTCAGTAGTTTGGCTAATTTTTCGCCACTTACATCCCTCGGAATTTTCATACGGTGATTACTTCATCCTTTACCATATGCATTCTGATAATCTGCGGCATTTCCTTTTCTTCAAAATGACATTTCACTGCATCTTTAATTGCTTTTTTCAGTTCTTCTAAATTTTCCCCTTCAGTAAATATGGAATACCCTAAAGCATTTGCTTCGTATCCACCTTCCGCTGATTCTTCAATCATAAAGATTATCTCTTTACTCATTAAACTCCCTCCTCAATTTTGAACTAATTCACGCAACTTTTTGTAAGTTCAGTACTTAATAAATAATAAAATGTAACCGCTATCACCGCGTCGGAGATCCCGCTTTAGCGGTGATAGGTGATAATTTTCAAGAAAACTAACTTTTTTATAGGTTTAGTTTTTATTTCCACAAAGAGTTTCAAGTAACTGTTCTTTTAAATACTGTAACCTTTGAGTTCTGCTTAAGTTCAATGTCAAAATGGTCAAAAACATCTAATCTACCTAAAATTAGCGGTATTTCTTCAATCAATGCTATACCGATTCGCGATTTAAATAGATATTTCCCTATTTTTATGTTTATGCTTCTAATTATATACGGAATTGCTTGTTCTCCAATTACCCGGATTTCACGGATTTTTTCTTTAGCAAAAGAAAATCCAAGAAACTCCCCAAGACTTCTTGGGACTAAAGTAATATCCGCACCTGAATCAACTATCATTTCGCAGAAGTAATTTTTCTTATCCGTGATTAACTCAATCTCAGCAGTAGGAATCCAAATTTCCCCTATTTCAGGAGTTCGAACTTTTTTACCTTTGAACCTAATTTCGGGCATAAAATTCTCATTTCTTTCCACCCTTTTGGTGGCACTTTTGTAAATAATGGTTTTTGACCAACTTTTCTTGCTTCAGTAAACACTTTTTCAGGGTCTTTTCCATGAGCAATAATTTCATTTTTTACCACAGCGATATACTCTCCAGCAAATTTGTCTTCGTCTCGGGGGAAATTTCCAAAAACTTTTCTTCTTAGTTTAGATGCCATTTTGTGCCTCCTCTAATAATTGTAGAAAAATGGGGACCCCATATATAAGAAAATGGGGACGGGGGTAATTTTCAAGAAAACTAACTTTTTCATTTTTTACAAATTCCACCTCTCCGTAAAGTTAGTAAGTCTTCTAAAAGATTACTATTAGTTTGGATTATAACAAACTTTTTAATTTTTTGTCAACTCTGCACCTTTCTCGTGAAGATTCAAAACAATTTCAATAGCAGAGAATTTATCATTTGAAATTTAATGCTTTGAACTCGCTATTATTATAGTCAAAAGAAAGGTGCGGGGTCAAGTAAAATTTTTTGTAATTTTTATTACATTTTGTCGTTTGATTTTTTTCCGGTAATGTAAAATATATTGTGT
>DHVG01000012.1 GCA_002412545.1 Elusimicrobia bacterium UBA5214
AAGGGCTTTTCAGAAAGAGCGGAGTTTACCCTAAAAAATATACAAAAGATAAAAAAATTTGTCAAGAAGAAAATTTTGTGATTTTTATTACAATGTGATTTTTATTACATTTCTTAGAAAGTTTTTCTAAGCGGGTAAAGTAATCAGAAAAGCAACATATAAACCGCTGTTTTAACTTCTTTCCAAAAAACATCTACTCCCTCCTCCCGGAATAGTTGCAATAATTCTTGGTCTACTATTGAATATTGTGAATTGACAGACGTGGTTGCCATCTCAGACTTTTCCTATTTGTAGCGGCAGAGCGAAGCTCTGCTTCACAACTACAAAAAAATTAATATCAAATTATTTATTGCGTTTATATTAGTGTAGTTATAATTGATTCAAAATTAGTAAATTTTTTCTACAAGTCGTAAGATTTTTTTCTTCAGATTGTTCTTTTCTCAGGCAATTTCCGCAAACCTGTTTTCCTTCTTTGTTTTTAGTTAAACTACTGGCAAAGATAAATTTTTCTCTGCAAGTCTCACAAATATAACGAGGAATAAGTGGAATCCTTGTTTTCTTTTCATTCTCAACCTTTCTTAAATATTTATCATCAACTCTACCGTTTTGTTTCACATACCCATTATACGCTGTTATTCCATCTTTTCTGTTAATGGAGAGCATTGTCCCTCCTTAGTCATAAAATTTTTCAATCCGAGTTTCTTTCTTGCCCAATCAATTTCTTCAAATTGCCACTTCTTTATCTCTAAGGTATAAAAACTATAGGGTAGAAGTGGACTAATAGTTCTAAAATTTAACCTTTCACAAAATTTAGTATTTAAATTTTCGACTTCCCTCTCAAAATCTTTTTGTTTTATTTTGTCTACTAAAAAAGCTGCGTTAATAACCATTCTATCGTCCGTAACTTTATGCATCTTATAGTCCTGGCTCACAGTCTTTAGAGTATCTCGTATCTCTTTAGTATATTTTTTTCTTTTTTCATCTAATAATTTCTTAACCATAATTCCTACTTTGATTTGCTCATCTATAGTACATCCCTTGGGATTAGATAAGAAACTCTCTTTAAAATCTTCAATTTCTTTTACTTTCCCAATCTCTTTAAGAACTGAGTTAAAATCACTCCAGGTGGCAACAAGACCAATTTCTATTCTATCATTTACCTTTTCTAGTGTGTTCTTTATAAGATTATATCCTTTATCTAAAATATTCCTGACCTCAACCTCATCTTGAGCAAATGTTCCTAATTCCATAGGAATAATTGCAGTTTCTAAGTCCATAATTTTTTCAATAATCATTTGATGCTCAACTGACAGTCTTGCTATGGCATCTTTAAGTAGTTGTGTATAATCAAATATCTCGGAATCCTTTACCAAAGCTGAAATATCTCGATAGGAAATAGTATAGACCCCGTTAGAAATTTCATAAGTTTTGGCATTTGCGCTAAAATTTTGTTGTTTAACCTTCAATTCTGCAGAATTTCTAACGGGGTAGATCCCATTTGCCCCATTTTTTCCTACATCGAAGAAATTTTTGGGAGTAGATAAGTACAAAAAAGTAGAACAATCTATAATTCCATAGATATATTTCCCTATTTTACCCATTAAGATTTTCCCATTTTCACTTTTGAGATACCATTTCTATAATTTGAAGTAATAACCTCTGGTTTTACTTTTGCAGAAAGCAAAACTTCTTTAAGGTATTTTCTATCTCCACTTTGAGCTGAAATATCCAGAAGGTTACCTTCTAAACAATATTTCCTTTTTTACTATCTGTAATCAATATCTTTCTCTTTTTCACTGCAATCCTCTAAATGTTTACTAACTTCTTTGAGCAGTTTATCTGGATCATATGGCTTAGCAACAAAATAGCTACTGCCTATGTCTTTTTCTTCTTCATCTTTCGTGAGAAGGCATGTTAAAAATATTATTGGGATATCCTTTGTTGACGGATCGTTCTTCAGAATATTTGCTGTTTCTCCTCCTCCCATATCAGGCATTGCAATATCAAGTATTATGAGGTTCGGGTGCTCCTTCTTTGCCCTAATAATAGCATCTTTACCATTGGTGGTTTTAATGACAGAATATCCTGCAATAGACAGCGTTCTCCTTAATATCCTCAGCATATCCACTTCATCATCTACAATCAAAATTTTCTTCTTTTTCACTTTGATTACCTCCTAAATTTTTAATTTGTCGAGTATTTTCTTTAATATTCGTTTCATTTATTTCTTTGTGACCATTTTATTGCTTCTTCAACCGCTTCTATCAGTTCTTTTTGTTCAACTGGTTTAACTATATAATAAAATATTTCTTCCTCACGGATTTTATTTTCAATTTCTAAATTTTCTTTTCCTGCGGTAACTATCACCGGCAACGAAATTGTGAGTTCACGAAGCAAAGGAATATCCACTTCGTTCTGCATTTTCAAAAAATCAGCATCAATAACTAAAGCATTAAATTCGGCAGAATGAATTTTTTCTAAACATTCAGATGAACTTTTGGCAACTACTACTTGAAAATTTTGGTTAGTGAGCAATGAATATAATATTTCTTCTGCCGATTCCGGATGGACACAAACGAGAATAGGTCTTTTTTGACTGTTATCCATAGCAAGATATTCCCTTCGGGAATACTTCCATAGGGGTTCACACCCCTCTGGCGAGTCCCGATAAAATCGGGGCTCTGTCACCCCTACGGGAGAAATCAGATTATTTCCCCCGTAAACCTCCTAATCCGCATCGGAATTACTCAAATTCCGATGCTGAAATATACCTCGCTAAGCTCGGTTTTTCGTGGATAGTATTGAAATTTATCTACCGTAAAATTGCATTATTTTTTAAATAGGAGCAATTTTTATGCCAAAATACAGGTTATGTTTGTAATTTAAATCAGTTTATAGACGGGAAAAAACAAAAAAGGAGGGTTTTTAGGGATTTAAGAATAACAATATGCTGGATGAAATGGAAAAACAAAATGGATAAAAATTGCTCACTTGTTTAGGGAGGGAAAAAATTTTCAAATTGCTTCTATTTATGCCAAATTATAAACTGGGAATTTTTTCACCAAGGTGTGTAAATTTTATCTTGCTGGTTACTAATTCAACGAAAGGGGCGGGGTTTACTTTAGTTCATAATCTTTAATTTTATAATAAAGTGTACGGCGACTAATACCTAAAATTTTTGCTGCTTTGCTCTGATTCCCTTTAGTTTTTTCTAATATTCTTTTAATGTGTTCTTTCTCTTTTTCGCAAAGAGTTAAATCTTTCGTTTCTTCAACTGTAAATTTACTTTGACTGACTGTGCTTGCCTCCCGGATGAAATTCAGCAAGTCGCTACTCTCAATACAGTCCTTATCGGTCAATACTACCATCCGTTCAATTACATTACGCAGTTCTCTAATATTGCCCGGCCAAATATATTCCTTCAACTTTTCCAAAGCATCTTGGGAAATCTTTTTTTCTTTTTTTCCTTGCAATACAAGAGTTTTCAAAAAATGGTTAACCAACAAAGGAATGTCATCTTTCCTTTCCCGTAAGGGGGGCATATTTATTGAAATTACTCCCAAACGATAAAAGAGGTCTTCTCTAAACCGACGAGCATTAATTTCTTTAGTCAAATCTTTATTGGTAGCAGATATTGCTCTAATATCAACTTGAATTTCTTTATTGCTCCCCAACCGACGAAATGTTCCTGTCTCTACTACCCGCAGTAATTTTGCCTGTAAAGTCGGACTAAGTTCGGATACCTCATCTAAAAAAAGCGTCCCTCCGTTGGTTACTTCCAAAAGTCCACGTTTCAGTTTGGAAGCATCAGTGAAAGCACCGGTTTCGTATCCGAACAATTCACTCTCCAAAAGAGTATCAGGAAGAGCGGCACAATTAACTACGACGAAAGGTTTATTTCTTCTTTGACTATTTCTGTGAATATGATGGGCTACAACTTCTTTCCCCGAGCCGGTTTCTCCTTGAATAAGCACATTTGAAGAAGCGGGAGCAATTTTCTCAAGCAGAGACAAAACCGATTTAATCGCTGCGCTCTCCCCTTGGATATCAGGAAGTTCGTATCTCGGGGGTATTTTGGAATATAAAAGTTCACTTTCATAAGAGCGTTCAATATATTGGGAAAGAGATTCAATTACATCACATAAATCATTAATATCCACCGGTTTAGTCAAGTAATCATACGCACCTAACTGTAGACTTTCCTGAGCCATACGCATCGTCCCGTGCCCGGTTACCATAATCACTTCTACTTCCGGATAATTGTTCTTGATAATTTTTAGAACTTCTAAACCATTTAGTTTGGGCATTTTTACATCCAAAAGTACAATTTGATATTTTTGTTTTTCTAAACATGCTAATGCTTCTTTTCCGCTTTCGGCTGTTTCTACATTGTACCCTTTCCGTAGAAGCGCGCGGCGAAAAAAATCGCGAATAACCTCCTCATCATCTACAACTAAAATTGTTGTTTTTTTCTCGTTCATCTAACTACTGAAACAACTGATAAGTGAAAAGAAAGTTCTGTCCGTAATTCCAAAAAAAACCGAACTCTTCTCCCTTACCCTGTCAGGCTGGAGAAAAATTCGGTTTAAAGAATTATCTGCGGTAATCCGGTTTTTAATCCGTGGTAATCTACATTGTAAGAACAAAATACTACGAGAGAGAGAGAGAGAGTATTC
>DHVG01000002.1:0-204699 GCA_002412545.1 Elusimicrobia bacterium UBA5214
CTTTGAATAATATATGTTATTACACCTACTCGCATTCGGATAAAATTTATTGCCAAAAGCCTTAAATATGACTATTTTCTTTAATTTATCGTATGATAAGAATTTGTAAGGCCAAAATAAATGAAAGCCAAAAAATAAGAAAACTTGAAGAAAAGGTATGGAAAGAAAAAAATGTTACTGATAAATATGACATAGCAAATTTCGTTAGGTTTGGTTATGTTTTTGTCGCGAAAGAAAAAAACAAAATTATAGGTGCAATAATTGCTATGAAAACAAAAGTCGATAAGATCTATGTAGGAGATTGGGTCGTTGATAAAAGGTATAGAAGAAAGGGGATAGGAACGATGCTTTATAAGGCACTTATAAGAAAAGTAGAAGGGAAAACATTAATTGCTTTCGTTGAGCCCAACAATACAAAGTCCTTAAAAGCTCACTCAAGACTTGGTTTCAGAATCATCAGAAAAATAGAAGATACATATAACCTTGGTAAAAGTTGTAGATTGCTGCTGAAAAGGTAGAAAGATTTTCTCTAAAGAATTTTAATCATTCTGAGCAATAATCAAAAAACAATCCAAGTTTCCTTGGTGAGAACAATAGAAGTAATATTCATTTCAGCAGTTATTTAATATTGTTCCTTGGGTTGTATTTTTCTACTATTTGCCTTTGCCTTGTTGGAGATACCTCGGTATAAATCTGAGTAGTAGAAATACTTGCGTGCCCTAAAATCTCTTGAACAGTTCTTATATCAGCTCCATTGCTAACGAGCATGGTGGCCATCGTATGTCGCAAGCAGTGAGGTGTGATATTTTTTTCTATTCCAGTCTTATCCCGATAGTTTCTGAACATTTTTTCAATAGATGTAGCAGATAAACGAGTATCAAATCTGTTTAGAAAAAGTGCCTTGGTCTCGTTTTTTATTCTTGTCCTAATCTTTAGATAGTCCCTTAACGCTTTCTTTGTTGCTTCACTACAAAAATATACGATTCTTTCCTTGTTCCCCTTTCCCAAGACCAAAGCCGTTCCTTGTTTCAGATTGACGTCATCAACATCCAACCCTACGAGCTCTCCTACTCTTGTACCAGTTGCGAATAGTAGTTCAATTATTGCTCTATCTCGGACGAATTGGTTCTTTTTTATTTCGTTTTTTTTCTTTCCTCGAATGGTTGATTTTGCCTTCGCTACAGTGTTTAGTTTTTGTTTTTCTAGCAATGGTGCTTTTAGTACCAAATTAACTTCCTCTGGAGTCAGAACTCTAGGTAGTTTTCGCTGGGTCTTAAAGCGTGTTCTTATCTTTCTAATAGGAGACCTATCAATAATACATTCATCTTCTAGATAGCCAAAAAAATTCTTCAAGACGGACATTTTTCTACGTATTGTTGTATCCTGACAATGTAGATCATTACTAATGTGTACCAGATAAGACCTTATGGTGTCTGTGGTAATGCTGTCAATTTCTACATCTTTACAAAGCCATTGTTGGAGAGACCTGAGGTCACATAGATAAGCTTTTCTAGTTTTGGATGACAGATTCCGTTCCACTTCCATAACGCCCATGAAATTGTTAATACCTTCTAAAATCAACATTTGAGTCACCTCCTTACGAACTTACACATTATACTTTCAAAATCTTTAGATTGTAACCTTACAACATAACTTTGACAAAACAGTGTCTTATTAAAATCCAAATGCCCCAGTCAGGTGACATGTATTCATCAGATTAAAGCAAATTTTTCCCTTGACAAATTCCTGATATAGTGATATAACTGTATCAGTAATGAAAAAACTTAAGTTAAATCTGAATGAAAAAACGCGAGGGTTGTTGATAAGAATAGGTGAAGACCTGTACGAGAAAGTCGGTATGAATGCCTTGAAAAGGAGAACATCGAAGGCTGCAATAATCCGTGAGGCACTAACGGAATATTTTAAGAGGAAAAAGAAATAAGTTCTTTGATTTAGCTTGCTGATAGTTATCAATAAATAAATTTATTATCAAAGCTTTCATTTTTCAAAGGGGCGGCAGTTCATTACCTCGGTATTGACTCCCGTCCCTTTTTGTTTTGCAAAAATTGAGATTTGATAAGTGTGCTATGACAAAATATATTTTTCAAATTGTTATCTGCTTATTTTTATTTGGTTGTGCAACACTCAAGGTTATTAACACTTCACACAAAATTGTTCCGGAGTGGGTTTATGGTTCTATTGCTCAAGGGCATTTCCGTGGCATAGCGATGGATGCGTCAAATCCTAAAGAAGGATTTGCATTTGCGGTAGATGATGTAAAAGCACAGATAAGCAGAGCAATCGGTTGCGAGCTGAGAGATGAATATGAAAGGAAAGTTATTGCTTATCGAGGAGAAATTGATAAAAAAATAGTTGCTGATTTTAAATGCACCTCATCTTCATTGCTTGAGGATGTGGAATCAAATGTGAAAGACACCTACTGGCAAGAATATCGCGAGAAAACTCGTTATGGCAAGAGATATTTCTACAAATATTATGTTCTTGTGCATTATCCTCAAAGGAAAATCGATGCGATGCGAAGAAAAACACTACAAGAGAATCAAAATCGGCTAAAACAAATGGAAAAATGTCTTTCTTTCGGAGAAAAAGAAGTTTCAAAGGGAAATTTTGTTGAAGCACTCCAAACTTACATTTATGCTTTATTCATTTCTGATACGCTCTTTAGGAACAGAAATATGTATGTTGAGAAATGCATAAACAAGATAGGTAACATTATTAACTCTTTGACAATCGTAATGAACTCAAACTACAAAGAAAGACCATCATCTGAAAGAAGGGTTTCTGTTCTTGTCAAGATTGATGAAGCGCCTGCGAAAAATGTTCCTGTAAAATTTGAAATTATAGAGGGAGAAGGAAAACCCGACAAGATTGTTTATACAGATAACAAAGGAATCGCTATTTCAAAAGTTGATATGCGATCAGTGCGAGTTGATAATCGTGCTAGGGCATTTATTGATTTGAGTGATGTTTTGACGGTTGATTCAAGGCTTTGTGGATTTAACAAGCCAAAAGAGGTTAACTTTATTTTTTCAACCCTTGATAAAATAGCAAATATTGAAAGCGGCTCCTTATCTGTAGAAAAGAAAGGCTGGCTTTTGAACAAAAAATTATTTTTCAAATTTGACCTGAAGGAAACACATGGCTTGGGTGTTACTTTCAACTGGTATGAGGTAAGGTTAAATGCGACATATGAGAATAAACCTTGGTTCAGAGAAAGGGAAATCTGGAGTAATTCTTTGGAAGGAAGTTTCAATTTGAACGATGCCATAAGAATTCCCGGTGGCGGGATAGTACAAAATGAAATTGAATGGAGTCAGTGGTTTTATGAAGCATTAAGAACTTTAGCAAAGAAAAAGTATTTCAAGAGGGTGAATTTTGTCTTTACTCTTCGTGGTAAAGACGATAATGATAATCCTCAAGAAATAAGACTTGAATCAATAGATTTTGATAAAGATTTTTTTGCGTGGTTTTATTAATGAGAATTTCTGGGCGGCAAGGAGGTGAAGAAAAGTGAAAAACTTGTTACTTATCGTCGCTACTTGTTTGCTCATCCAAGCTTGTGCTACTTCTGGCATTAAAGTGATTGATACCATTCCAGCTATTTCAAGACCGGATTGGGTTAAGTCAACAAAAGAATTCTGGCAGAAGAAAAACGATTTCTACTTCAGAGGCTGGGCTCAAGGTTATGCTGACCCTGAAATTCAAAAGCTTGATGCTTTGGCAAGTGCAAAATCTGCCTTAGCAAGACAAGTGAAAAGCATAATTCGTGAGGAATTCAAGCGCGCACTCGAAGGACAGAAGTATGACCCGACAACCGGCGGTTACTTGAGCGAAACATTCGTTTCTGTCGTTGATAATCTCGAAGTGACAGGTGCTGTTCTTGCTGATTCTTACAATGAGCGCATCAAAGAAAAATCCGGTGCTGATTACTGGAGAAGTTATGTGCTCGTTAAGTTGCCTCGTGAAGAATATGAAAAATGTGTAAAACAAGCATTTGCTAACCTGAGAGCACAGGTCAGAGCAAACATGAGGGCAAGAGATCTTGCTGAACAAGCAGAGAAGAGATTCTTTGAGAGAGAAAAACTGAAGGAGTAGTTTTTCTCAAGGGGCGGCCCGTTTTTTTAGATGGGGACACAATTAAGGTTAGCATTTGTTTTTCTGTCAAAAATTTTGTATAATTCCTAACAGAAAAGGATGACAAAAGCCAGCAAATAGGTTTAGAAATTACGGAGATTCATAGTCATCTTGCTCTTAAGAACTCGAAGGGGATGAAGAGACTGCTGAATAGGAATAAACCAATGTGGTTCAAATAACGAAGGAAATAATAGATAAATGGGCTCTGTATCAAATAAATCAGCCGAAAAGGTAGGTTAAGAATGAGGAGGGAAAGCAATGAGCATTATCGCAGTAGTAGGTTCTTTGTCACTAGGGATAGTCATAGGGTGGTTGGTCAGATATTTTATTAGACGTTTCAAGAGCTTCACGCCAAAGGCCCTAGGGTCTGTTGTTTCCATAATTGCTGGTGGAGCCGTTATAAAATTCTTGGAGGCAGACAAATCAGTCTGGTGGTTTTATCCCATCGGTTTATTGATAGCCTTCATCGTATATACACTGACTGTTCTTCTACTCGCTGACGCTTCTCGCAGATACGAAGGACTATGTGCCAAAGAGCCTCGGGACAATGGTAAGGGCGATAGCGGAAAGTCCACCTTTGGAAAGTCTATCTATGACGGAACAGTGTATAGGCCACCTGAGCCGACACCATCCAGAGGTCCAAAAACAAGTTAGACTAACCGGCGATATTGTTGAAAGAAGTAAACATTCTCTTCCGTTAAAATTTAATGAAGTAATAAGTATTTCTTGAGAGAACGACCCGGTTTTGGGGTCAAAGTTTTTACGGTTGCCTTCACATGCCTTCATTTTTGACAAGAACTTCATTAGAACAAATAGAAAAAGAACTGCCCTCAATCTGCTCAAACCTAAAAAGTAGAATAATTGTTTCAAAAAAACTTCCTTCAAGCTATTATGCCGAAATTATGCCCAACCAATTTAGGAAATTGATGAAAGTCATGATTGACAGTAATGCAGAAGGAGAGGAAACAACAGTTCAAGTTATGGCGTCTATACCAATAATTTTGAGGTATCTACCATGGGCATTACTTCATCTCTTACTTTTTTTGTTTATTGTCAAGTTTCATCCCATTTTTATTGGAGGAGGTAACATATGGATTATGGGCAGAGGAATCATTACACTTGCGGGACTTTCTATTTTGATTCTTCTCTTTGCGGTGTTCATGTCAAGGCTTGTGGATGCCACGCAACAGCGGTTTTTCGAGACTTTAAGAACATCTTGGGTCCAGATAGCTATTACAGAATTTCCAGCAAGTCAACACTGTCTAAGTGGTTTTTCTGCTGGATTAGCTCTTTTTCTTCCATTGCTCCTTTTTGGTTATCTCATGTTTGCCACGAACTATTTGTTGGGCTATATTTTTGTAGTTTTTGTAATTGTGGAATACGCACCTCATTTGTCGTTGTCAGGTTTCATAAAAGACCCTTATCATCGTCTTAAGTCGTGGGTGATGGAGCTTACTACTACAACTGCAAGGGAGGTTATTTGCCTTTGTTTCATTTTGACCGTCTTGATTTTTCTTCATAACTTTTTAGCAGAATTGTCGATACACACTGAAAGAAATGACGGAATATTATTCAGAAGTGCGGTGGTAAGAATTTGTACAGAAAATATAAAGGTTAAGCAACTAAAACCTTATGAATCGAGAACAAATTACGAAGAGCAGAATCTTAAAAACATTTCAGCACTTTCTCATTATTACCCTAAACTTATCCGAGAAACCTTTTTCCTTCTTTTGCTTATGTTTTTACTTATTCTTTCGTTCGTCTTATTGTTATTCGCAAAAACACTTCGGGAGTCCTTATCCTTGTGCCATTACCTCAGAGATTTTCCGCAGATTGAGGCATACTTGAGATATGATAGAATTTCTGCCAGCTCAAAAACTGCATTTGGAATTATTGTGTTATTGGTTTTTTTATTGCTTGTTCCTTGCAATTTCATTGCGGGATGGTTTACGGTTGAAATACTGTATTATGCTTTCACAGGGCATTTTATAAGCAACTCGAACATCGTAGAAGTATTTTCATGGGTTCCAACTTCATTGTTAGTGATGGGTTTGCCTATTTTTTGGGGGAAGTTTTTTTTAATCGCAGTTTTTCTTAAACCGGTATTTAGATTAGCGTCTCTCATAATTTGGGCAGGAACAAAACTTACTCACTTACTGAAACCTCCGAATGGAAACACTGCTATTCCTAAGGAAATTCGAGAAACAGTTCGAAGTCTTTGCGAAGAGGCAGAAGTGAAAATGCCAAAACTTATTCTTGTTCCTGGTTGGGATATTAATATTTTAGTTGAGCCCGGAGCATTACTCAGATTTATCCCTAAACTTATCATTGGACAGGGCGCACTCAAAATCTTAAGCAAAGAAGAAATAAGCGCAGTCGTTGCGCACGAGATAGCGCATCTAAAATATGAAATAAAATGGATTACCTTGTGCCATTATGTTTCATATGCTACGCTTACTTCACCTTCGTTGTTGACAATAATGTTCGACCTCCGTAGACGTGAACTCCGTGCTGATAACTTTGCTGCTCGTTTGCTTGGGAAACCAGAACCTTTGATATCTGCACTGAGAAAAATACGTTCTTTCCAGTCAAGTGACATGTTCAAAGAAACTCAAGTTTCACAAAATGGGTTGAAAAGAAATTTGAGTTCGAAAATAAGAGAACGGTTCTTTGAGAAGGGAAAGGGCATAGTTGCGTTATACGATTTTACCTATGGAAGAGGGCTTCTGGGATATGTGCACCCACCATTTGGGGAACGGATACAAGCACTTGAAGAGTTTTCCGTATCATCTTCTTTAATCTAATTGTAGAAGCATCTTACTGATTACATTGTAGAGGCAAAGGTTCAATAAGGTACAACATTGAATGCGAATTGCTCGGAATTGAACCTGTTATTCCTACTATTTGAAAACTTCTCTGATTTTCCTACCGAATTTCTGTTTTGTTATCTTTTCCAAAAGCATTCTTTGGACTTTCAGACTTCTTGTATTCTTGCCATTGTCTTGAAAACAGAAAGAAGCTCGAATCTGCGATGAAAGGAGAAGCCTCCGGCATATCAAATTAAATTTTGGACTTCCAATTTGATTGACATGTAGTTAGATTAATCTTCCTATTTGTTTAATTTTTCTCTTGACAGGTTTATTTTCTTGTGCTATAATATTAATGTAAGCTAATTTAGCTTGCTCTTTGACATGATATGCTGCTCATTAGTGTTAGCAAGTGAGTTGGAGAATAAACTCCTTTCTTCCAGATAGGAAAAACTAGTATTAGGTTGTTCCTATCTTTCCTATGCAAATAGGATTTAAGGAAATTTAGTCTTTTCGTGAAATGTAAACTGGGAATATCCTTAATTCCTGGGAAAGAAAACTTTTCAGGTTGACTAAATGTATCCTTGCACGAGAATTTAACTCAAAATTATGTCTGAGTTAGTTCTTGTGTTAACAATAAAACAACAATAATTTAGTTAAGATATGCTTGTTGTTTTTCAAAAGAGAGCACAGAGTCGACGCCCCAATTTTTTCGGGGATGAAAAATCATGTCACGAAGAAAGGAGGTATAGAAAATGCCTAACACAAAACTCTACAGGGCGGCAAATATGCTTGATGAAGCTATTGAGTTGTGTATAACGCTCAAGTCTTCGCAGAGCATAAAGTCCCTAGAAATGGGAGTGTTAGACAGAATGGAAAAAGGTCTTAGGTCGTTACGGATAACTCTAAGACAAGAGTTAGCAAAAACACCAGGGGACCAAGACTATAGCTGGCAAATAGTTGATAAACTTTTTGCAGAAGTAGTTAAATACATCCATAAACTGTTTGCACTCTTTTGTGAATTATGTTCGCTTCCAGCGAACTTTACATATAGAAAATATGAGTATTGGTAAAACAGTTAAACTTTTAAGAATTGCTATTGGAATAAAACAAAGAAGCCTTGCAAAAAGGATGGGCGTCACTCCAAATTATCTTTCCTTGGTTGAGGGTGAAAAACGTGAACCTAGTTTAATTTTTCTTAAATTACTCTCTCGTAAGTTAAATGTCCCAATTGGTTTTCTCTTTCTGGAGGACATAGAAGGATCTAGAAAAATAGGACAAAGAGAGAAGGAATTGTATCAAAAAATTAAAGACCTATTATTTGAAGTACAAAGAATAAAGTTTTCAAATCGAAAATCCAAGGGATTACATAAAACAAGAAACCATGTGTGAACAATCAATAATTACTAACCTTAAAACAGTGGAAGACATAGCGTTTACTATTGGAGTTGACGAATTTCAGTTACGAGAGATTTCTCAAAATATTCCCCTTCATTATAAGCAAATTTACATCCGCACTTCACCAACTAAAATAAGGAAAATTTCTAAGCCAAATGAAAAGTTGAAGGCAATTCAAAAACTTGTAAACAAAAGAATTTTACAAAGAATTCCCCTCCCGGATTCGGTTCACTCACGTAAAAAGAGGTCCATACTCACCAATGCCGAACAACACGTAGGAAAAGAAGTTATCGTCAGTCTTGATATAAAAGATTTCTTCCCTAGCATTAGTTCTTTACGAGTTAATCAATTATTCAAAAAGATTGGATACAACTCTGAGGCTTCCGCAGTATTGACAAGGCTTACAACCCTTGATGGTTGTCTACCACAAGGTGCACCCACCAGTCCGTCAATTGCCAATCTTATCATCACAGACATGGATAAGAGATTTGAAACATTATGTGCTGAACAAGAATTTACTTATACTCGTTATACTGATGATATTACTATTTCCGGTGACCAATACGTTAGAAAATTCCTTCCTTTGTTTTGCAAGATTGTTCGACAGAGTGGATTTTTGGTAAATGAGAAAATTAAGGTAGAGCCAAGATCAAGACGGCAAGAAACAACAGGAATTGTGGTTAATGTTAGACCGAATATTCCCAAAGAGAAACATAGAAAAATATCAGCAATTATTCACAGGTGTAAGACCTTCGGTCCGTCTAGTGTAACAAACGAGGACTTGAGCAAATTCAGAGAGCGTTTACTTGGACATATCAGTTATATGTCACATATTAATCCAACGCTTGGAAGAAGATTACTGAATGATTTCAACCATATTGCTTGGTAAAAGACTTACAAAAGTATCACACTCTAAAGATAATTTCAAAATTGTAAAATTTCTAAAAATTCTTTCTTCAGAATGAAATTTTATTGACTCCTTCCCTTCCTGATTTCCATAACTTTCTTGCCTAAACCTTCCTCAATCAATTTCTCAAGCAAAAATTTGTGAATTCTTGGATCCTTGAAGATTTGTGTTATCACATCATCAGATTCTTTTCTTTTTTCATCCAATTCAATTGCAGTTTTTGCATCCAAGGCCATGCTGCACTTCCCGCAAAATTTATGCGTTGGAGGATTCATCTCTTCACACCTTGGACATTTTTTCGGCCTTAATTCACTCTCTTGCTTTTCTTTCTCTTCCATCACTTCCTTGAGACCATAAACTTTTCCCAGCAAGGCTTCGTCAACATCTCTTCCAGACATGTGCACGTAAACGCCTGCCATCTTGGTGTCTTGCACCCAGCCAAAATAATTTTTCATTTGCGCTTCTGTCAAATAATTTGCAAGATGAGTCGCTCTGCTGTGCCTGAAAATATGAGGATTGCATCTTTTTTTTATTCCAGCATTTTTGAAAATCGTTTTCAATGTTTTCGTTATTCCGGCATAAGTCAAAAAGGATTTGTTAAGATGATTTATTATCAAAGGCGCTCCCGGGTCATCTTTCAAAGGGTGTTTGTTTATCCATTCAAGAAGATATGGGGCAGAAGAAACAAGCCTTACTCTCCTCTGCCCTGTCTTTCCATCAACAACAATGACAGCTCCGTACTTATCAAACTGAACATGCTTCATTCTTAGTGTTAAAACTTCCCCTATTCTACAGCCGCTTTCATACAGCAATGCAACAAACGCTTTGTCTCTCGGTTCCCTTGTAACTTCGATTAATTTCTTCACTTCCTTCTCGGTAAGCAATTCCTCCGGCAGCATATGGTTACTTCTGTTTACCTTTGATTTTATCCATTTTACCTCTTCAGGATATTCTTCTGTTTTTCTCAACCATCTGAAAAACTTTTTCAGCATGACTTTGTAATCAAGTTTCGTCCATTCCGAGTTGTCTTCCTTTTCAATCTTTCTAATGACTTTTTCAACATCCTCTCTGTTTACCTTTTCAAAATCTTTTTTTATTATTGCGTCTATCTTTCTCAGCACTATAGTGTATTTTATGATTCTTGCTGGCTTTCTTCCTTCGAGAAAAGCGTAATCAATGAATTTCATTATTAGGTTTTTGTTTTTTTCACACATTCTCGATGTCTTGACTAAGTGAATGGACCTTTCCAGTTGCTTTTTGTAATTGTAAATGTCAATGTGCTCAGTTTTTGCCATAAAAAATGCAGGAAAGTGGGCTTTATAAAGCTTTCGGTGAATGAAACTAAAAGTTCAATGCGCTAGCCGAGAGGCCAGCAATTTGTTTAATTCTGTAACTCTTGAGGGACAATAAAAAAGCTTACTTAATAAAGATGGTTAAGTTTTTAAACCTTTGCATCAACTTTTTTTCGCACGGTTTGAAAGGGGATTAGAAAATCTTGATGATGTTGGAGAACTAATTTCCGTAAGAAGGCAGAAATTCTCAAGCATAATGTTGCTCATAATGTTTTTTATTTTCGTAAAAACTTTTCATCTTATCTCTCATCTTCATTTCTTTTTTGACCTGATATTTCAAAGGCGAAATGTAAAGTTCAGCAAGCATCTCAATCCATTCAGGCAAGTGGCTAGACAAGTCATTCGGGTCTTTTTGCTTTTCTTTCACGTATGACTTTTGATATTGTTCAGTCATTTTCTTTTGTGAGTTCGTGCTGAAGACATTTCAAACAAATAATTTTGTTATCTGTTGCTTTGCCATTACTAAATGAAGTTCTTTCTATGAGATTACCTCCGTCCTTTTCGCCACAAATTTCACATTGATTTTTCATTTTCAATAAGCATCTTCATCATTTTCTTGGTAATCTTGATATTCACTCTGTAGTTTGTTATAATAGTTGCCAGCAAGAGAACGATAAAAGTTATTCCTAAAATCCTTGAAAGTCTCAATTATGTGGCAAAGCTTGAGATTCATTTCTTCGACTACATCAGCAATTCTCAGCAAAGCTTTCTTGCATTTTGTTTCTAGGTTTTCTGGCATTTGAAAAACACGATGAATTTTTTTAATATATTGACAACTAGAATGCAACCTTTAAAAAAGTTATACCGAAATATGTGTAATTTCTACGTTATTCAACGGAAAAAACCTTGGACAAAAATAGCACTATTTGGTAAATAGAAGTCAAGGTCATCCCTGTATGTAAGGTCAAAAGAAAGTTTATTTTGTCTGTATGTCTAATATCAAAATGTTGATTCTAAAAGGAGATTCTTTATGCTAGTTCCAAATTTAGAGTTTACACATTTTATTAAGGATTCCGTATGGGAAGATATACCACTCACAGAACTTGAATGGGGTTTGATCCAGACCAAGGCATTTAATAGATTAAGACATATTAGACAAATGGGTTTAGCGTATTTGGGATTCCCGGCAGCAAACCACAGACGATACGAACATTGTCTTGGGGCGATGCATGCCGCTTATAGTGTGTTTAAGACGCTGGTTGAAGGACTCCCCGATCAGGTTCCGGACCACATTAAAGATGCAATTAGCGACAGAAACCTGCAGGCCTTCAGGGTTGCAGCATTGCTTCATGACATTGGACATCCACCATATTCCCATGTTGTAGAACGTCTCTTCGCGAGAAATCCACAACTTTTGCTTGCTGAAGGCAGAAAGGCTTTGAAGATTTGCAGGAAATTTAAGAATGCATTTAGAGGTGGCTCATATAGCCATGAAGAGTTCTCAAAATACTTAATACTAAGTGACAAAGAAATTCATCAAGAGCTAGAAAAATTTCGAAAAAGGAGTGGAGGGTATCACCCGAGTGAAATTGCAGACTTGTCAGTTGGCCGGAGCAATATATCTGTTTTGAGCATTTACAATTCTTTAGTCAGTGGTGATTTAGATGTAGACAAGATTGATTATATTCTGCGTGATAGCTATTACTGTGGTTTCCCACAAAAGTTTGATGTCTCACTGCTACGGGGGAATCTTTTATTCAAAGAAGAAGGAGAAACAATCAGGTTGCTTTTAAAGCCGGAAGGACTATTAGCTATTGACTCATTACTTTTGGCCAGATATGAGTTAATCAAATGCGTGCACCTAAACCCAACCAATAGAATAGCTATGCAGATGCTAATAGATTTATTATATTCTGTCTTGAATGAATTGTCAGAAGTTGAGAGAATAAACTTGATAATCAGAATGCATACTGAAATGACCGATTCACAGCTTGAAGAGTATCTATGCAGAAAAAATTGGAAAACAGAAATAGAAAACATATTGAATGGTAAAATTTACAAAGAGTATCAACATTTGGAGTTTGAGCAGTTGCATCCTTTTGAAAAAATTTCGACCTATATACTTTTGAGAAATCCAACATATATTTCACAGGTGGAGCGGAATATCAGAGAGAAATCAAGAATTAATGCTTTACTTTTCGACGTTAATGAAGCAAAACCACCAAAATTTTCAACGCCTATTGACGATGGACGCGGCGAAAGGAATGTTTTTGATAATTATTATACACCGCATGGGATACTCATAGATTCGCTAAATTCATTACGTGTAAGCGTATATGGGCCTGATGACCGACGAACAATGGAAAAAATGAAAAGGTTAGAAGAAAAAGAATTCAAAGCAACTATTAGACAGCCCCAGAAATATGAACTCAAAAAGGGTGTTACGGGTATCATTACAGATGCGCTTGTCAAAGTTGCTAGGAAATGTAGAGAGGATTTAATGGTAGATAATGTGTTACAGGATTTGGATTTGCTCTTGGCGGTTGCTCATTATGTCTACAAGCATTGCAAGGAGCATTTACATGTGGATGGAGACCCCTGGATTTATTCTGATGGAAAATTCCAAACTTTTGTGAGACATATATTAGAAGACTTGAAAAGGATGAAAAAAAATGTGAAGAGCGAGTATGGATTTCGCAAGAATTTTTCTATAGCATTGTTTAGAGACTTGGAGGTCTTAATCAATAGTGGGTTGATGGAACATGTGCATAGAACGGTTGGCTTACCATTAGAAGGTTTTGAGTTATTAAGTTACAAACCTCGACTAGACAGAAGAATCAGTGGATGGGGTAGACTGTACTGTGAAACAGAATTACCAAAAATCTATGAAGTTGTCAAGGACATTGTGTATGGGAAGCAAGATAGAGTGTCCGTTCTTGTCAAGCAGTTGATAACTAAAGAAAAAGAACAGGAAACACTAGGTCCTGACCTAAATTCAAGAGAGGAAATAAATAAGATTCTTGACAGGAATAGAAAAACAATTGTGAAGCAAGGGGGTTGCCCCATTACTGTCACTTAGGGCGATATTTGCTTAAATATCTTTTGGCTACGAATACCATGCTTGAATACTCACCTATCTTTCTTGCGATTTCAACATGGCCGTAGTGGTCAAAGCCATCTTCTTGGTATTCGTGTTGAACTCTCCTTTTGAACTGTTGTAAATTCTCTTCTAAATTGTTGATTATGTCTTTCGGTTCACTGTCTCCATGAAGTATTATTGTTTTGAGGAGTTTCTTTTTTATACAATAATTATTACTTACTTTTTTGTTGAGGTATTCCACTATTTGGAGAGTTTTTGCTGAGAGACTGTTCTCAATGGATGCAAAAATCTTTTGAAGTGCTTTACTTGTCATTTTTTGCAAAAGGGACAGATTATACACCATAAAAATCAAAGGAACTAAGGTTTATAAATCTTTCTGTCTATCTTCTATTTAGGAGTAGCAACAAATATTAAAGGTTCAACTCTATTTACAGGATTTAACTCCTAGGCTTAGAAAGGTATCTGCAAAGCGCTTCTTTCCTTCCTTCAGGCAAGGATAAAGCAAATTCATAAAAATCGGTTTTCAATTTTAACTCATCGTTATCCGGACTATATCTGTCGAATGCCGCAATTATCGTTTTGACTTTTTTGATTTCTTCCGCACTGAAAAAATCCTCTGTTGGAGAGTTCACCTTCTTGAATTTTTCAATTTCCCCTCGTAGCATCTTTTCTTTGTATTTGAGATAAACCTCTTCAGTATCGTCGTTATTACTCAGTAACTTTGGTAGTAATCTCTGTTTCACTTCATCAAGTGTGGGGAGAGGTTCGATTTTCTCTATTCTGTTGTTTAGAAACTTTTCAAGAGCATGGTACCATTCATCGGCATCAAGTTTTCGCAAGGTTTCTAATTTCAAACATTCAATGCCCATGTAGCCATAGCTGTCTTTTAGCCAGGATTTGAACACTTGAAGATACTGCTGTTCGTTAAGTTCTTTTACGTAAGGAGTTTCAAAAATCGCTGATTTTACCCTGTCACTCGCTTTCAGCCATTCCGGAAGCAGAGAGAAAAACCTTTCTCTTTTCAATTCGTCAAAGTGATAATAACTCAGCCTTGAAGGAATGTCGTTTCTAATCACTTCGAGAAGAGGGTCATCTTTTGGCTTGGGAGGATTCTCTCTTCTCGTTATTCTCGCCTTTTCTGCCCCTACTTTCCTTCTCAATTTCAGGATTTCCTGCCAGATTTTTTCATCGAGGATCTTCTGCCACAACTTTAATTCTTTTAGTTCAAGCTTCACAAAATGTTTCACTAACGCCTTTTGCAGACTTAGGAGCAATGTATAGATTTTACCGTAATAACCGGACATATGGGGCAACTCAAAATCCATTTTGTTTGACCTTGCAATTAATTCTTTTGCCACCTCTTTTTTATCAGCATAATCAAAAAGAGTATTTGTTGGAATAACCTTGAGAAATTTCTCGGGAATGGTAAACTTCTTGTTATTACGCACAACATCAAGAACAATGTTATAATCATTGGCATTCAGACCATTCACGTCAATCAAGCCTTCGGCAAGTGCAACCTTCTTCGCGTCATCAAAACTTAAAGATTTCTGAAAAAATTTATCTAACATGGTTTTGACCTCCTTTTTGACTGCCTACTTCTTGTGAAAATCGCTAACTCTTTCACAAGTGAATAAAGAGTTAAACATTTTCTTAACCACGACGAAACATCGTGGTTTGCATAAAGCAATAAAGCTAGGCAGTCTTCAACTTTTGATAGGGTTTGCTTGCTTAAGAGCATCCTGTGGAGGCGGTGCTGAAGCCAAAGAGAAGCGAAGGCTTCAGTGTACGTCGGAACAGGATGACTCTTTGATAATTGCTTGATGGTTAACTCATCCCGACGAAACATCAGAATTTTTTAGCATGGAGACCAAGCAAACCAAATCCTGTCTACCTATTTGTAACGTCGAGCCCGTCGGTGCGGACGGGCCGACTGTTTCAAAGAGAATAAAAATGTAAAAGTTACTCTTCTGTTCCGACGGAACATCAGAACTGCTCTTGAAAGTTTAAGGTGAGCATCAAGACTAGACGGGTTTTTCTGCTTACGACAGAATGATTGGACACAAGCTCTGCAGAATGCAGAGCGCCATCCCCAATCGTTTTGAAATTATTGGTGAGATTTTTTCTTTCTTCTGACGAAGACATCAGAAGTTCTTTGTTGAAGGGAAGGTCTAAGCAGAAGTTATGATTGCCTACTTATCTCTTCCTCCCTATAGTGGAGGAAGAGGGGGATAGAAGAGAAGATGTTTTCTCACTCTGACGCAACACCAGAGCTTATTCCAATGGCATCTTGCCTCGGAACATGAGTGCTAGGCAATTTTTCCATCATTCTTAACAATTTCTTTGCATACTTTTTGTTTGCCAAATTAATATAACTGATATAACCAAGAACTTCTTTCTCATTGCCAATGCCTTTCGTAACGAAGTTATGCACTTTTGCTCTGACATTTCTTCTGAATTTTCTTGAGATTGTGGGCTTGCCTGAATTCAGCACAAGTCCTGTTACTCGCATTGCCCTGTTCTTCTTGAAAACGCGTATTTTTTCCTCGTTAACTCTATAACTATAATCCTTGATCATGCTTTTGACTCTTTCAATCAGTTTGCCTATTCCTACAGTGTGTTTATTGAACTCAACACAAGAAAAAGTCAGGTCATCTGCATACCTCGAATAACGCCATCCCATAAATCCCGCTATTTTTTTCAGTTTTCCATCCAATTCACCTAAAACAAAGTTCAAAAGCATTCCTGAACTTGGTGCACCTTGAGGAAGATGACCCTTGTAAGTGCATAATCTGACTAGTATTTTCGCTCCTTTTTCAGTGAAATATTCTTTTAAATGTTTGACAAGCATTTCTTCCTTTGTGTTTCTGAAAGCATCTTTCAAATCAATCCTTACGATGACAGTTGCTTCTTTATGGAGCGAAGCATTACTCAAAATGTTTCTTCCCGGGACAAAGCCATGCACTGAACTGTTGCTATTCCATATCTGATTCCTATAAAGTATTTTCTTCAGAATCAATCTCTGGATGTTTGCCAGCTCTTGTGTTGGTGCCTCGATAATTCTTCTTCCGCCATTTCTCTTTGGAATGGCAAACGAGCGATAATGCCTTTCTTTATTGCGGAAGCGCGTGACAAACTGCTTTATCTTGGGTATTCCCTCGAGCGGATTCTTTTTTCTCTTTGGGTAATACCTATCAATGAGACATTTGACTTCTTGCAAAACTTTTCTTTCCTCGGGCTCGGCAATTACTTTTAGAAGCATTTCCCTTTCCACATTTCCTTCCCCGTGACTATTCAAGTAATTGAACAAATTAGCTACATCCTCTGCTGTGCAATGGTTTGCCGAAAAGCTACGCAACAACGTGTTGAAATCAACTTTGCATTTCTTTTGCTTGGCAAGACAAACTATTTCAAGAGGACTTGCCCAGAGAACGCGTTCGTCTTTCGTTTTTTCGTACAATGCTTCCTTTGTTTTTTCTATTAAATCCTGCGATATCCACACTATTATTCACCTCCTGTTTGCATTCTTAAGTTCGTCCATCACAGCAACAGGCCTCAAAATTTCAGCAACCTTTTTTACATTTTCTAATCGCTCAGTCCAGTGGTTCCTTGACCATTCTTTTCTTGCTCTCAGCAATTTTTGCCCATACTTTTCTTTTTCTTCGCTAATTTCCTTGACAATTTCTCCTGGCTTATTCATGAGCGAATCTATTTCGCAAGGAATCTCAATTATTTCCTTGCCATTTCTGGAATAATGCAAATAACCTTCGTGTTTGCCAGTGGTTATCGAATAATGATGTTCAGTCAAAAAGATAATGTCAGATGGAAGTTTGACTGTTTCTTCAGGGCAATCAAGCAACTCGTGTGCGTAAAGTTCTTTCAAACGCCATGACCATATTGCAATTGGTGTTGAATAGGAGTAAAGCACGCCGTGTTCGCAATGATAGTGTTTGCTGTAACTCTTTGCATCAATCTTGCCTTGATGCTCAACAAAAATTTCCGCTATTTGATAATTTGGATATCTCATCTCTTTGCTCCTTTCTTTTTTTACTTAAGAAAAACTTGACAAAAATGTAATGAATTGCTAAAATTTTTTGTGTTGATAAAATGCTTCTTTGAGTATAAGAAATTGTTGTTGCTTCTTGTTCAGTCTTTTTCTTAAAGAAGCTATTACTTCTCACTTTCGGGTAAGAGAAAGACTGCTGCTATCCGCCGAGAGGCGGAAGGGATGGCAGTCAATTATCGGATTTACCTGAGAGTGGCCGATGTTGATATGTGCCCCTTTTTGTTTTGAAGGGCAAAACGGTGACAAAAAATAAATGTTTTAGTTTTCACTCCGGCTATTTTTTGATACAATGTTTGATAAGGTCTGCCGGAAATTCTTGAGTAGTTAAAGATAGGATTCCCTTCTTACTTGTGTCAAAAGGTTTTTGAATAATCTTCCCCGAGTGATGAAAAAGATTTTTAGGATTTATGGGACAGCAATAATTCTCTTGGTTTTTGTTGGTACTGTCTTGGCCGGGTGGGAATTTCAGATTGTCGACTCGGTAGGAGATGTGGGGAAATATGCGTCGGTTGCTCTTGATTCAGGTGGTAACCCACATATTAGTTACGTTGATAGAACAAACGGCTACTTGAAATATGCTAAATGGAATGGAGAGTCTTGGGATATTCGAACTGTTGATTCAAGTGGTGATGTTGGTGAATACATATCAATCGCTGTCGATTCTAGTGGTTGGCCACATATCGCTTATCAAGCTACCCATCCAAATTACGACTTAAGGTATGCAAAGTGGAATGGAGAATCTTGGGACATCCAAATTGTCGTTTCCACCGGTTATGTTGGTTACTCTGCGTCTTTGGCTCTAGATTCGAACAATTATTCTCACATTTCCTATCTCGAGTATTTTTCTGGAACTAGGGAATATGAACTTAAGTATGCAAGATGGACAGGCTTCTCATGGGACATCCAAACGGTGGTTCAAAAAGGTAACACTTGGATATATGATAATTCCTTAGCACTAGATAGCCACAACTTCCCACATATAGCGTATGTTAATCTGAAGTCATCAAAACTGACGTATGCAAAATTGACAGACGCGGGCTGGATTTTTGAAACGCTGACGCAGGACGGGGGTTTAAGTCCTTTGACAATTGAACTCGACTCTAGTGGGTTACCGCATATTGCC
The DNA here is from genome assembly GCA_002412545.1 of Elusimicrobia bacterium UBA5214. Classification (GTDB taxonomy): domain Bacteria; phylum Elusimicrobiota; class UBA5214; order UBA5214; family UBA5214; genus UBA5214. The sequence goes on from DHVG01000002.1 coordinate 18,849, forward strand.
TATTTTAACCCGGAATCCATAACTGTCAGGTATGCGAGAAAACTCGTCTCAGGCTGGATGTATTCAACTGTGGATCTAGGTGGCTTTACTACCTATCCAGTTACCGTCATACTCAGTGATGCTTATCGTATTGACCTGAAAGTAGATTCATCCTTAAGTCCACATATAGTCTACTACCATCGTCCTATCGATACTGGTATTAGTGAGTTGAACTATGCGAGATGGACTGATTCGAATTGGCAGATTGATGTAATTGAGGTACAAAAAGGAAGTTATCCATCCTTGGCGCTTGATGAAGATGATAACCCACACATTTCTTATTATGCAAACGGTGATCTCAAATATGCAAAATGGACACCAGATGTTTACTACATTAAGGGTTACGTAAAAGATTCTGTTGGTTCAGGAATAACCGGAGTAACAGTTAGTTTGACAGGTGCTGTTTCTAAATCAACTACAACCCCAAGCTCAGGTTATTACCAGTTTCTCAATTTGTCTTCGGGAACCTATAAAGTTACTCCGTCAAAAACGAACTATACATTCACACCCTCAAGCCGAACTTACTCTCCTTTGATTTCTAACCAAGACAATCAGAATTTTACAGGCACATATTCACCGGTTACATATTACATCAAAGGATATATCAAAGATTCTGCTGGTTTAGGTATAAGTGGAGTAACGGTAAGTTTATCAGGCACTATTTCCAAATCAACCACAACTCCAAGTTCCGGTTACTATGAGTTTCTCAATCTATCATCGGGTACTTACACGGTGACTCCAAGCAAAGCAAATTATACCTTTACGCCATCAAACAGAACTTACTCACCGCTCATTTCCAATCAGGACAACCAGAGTTTTACCGGCACATATTCACCAGTAACATACTACATCAAAGGTTATGTAAAAGACAATCAAGGTCAAGGCATCAATAATGTGACAGTAACTTTGTCTGGAGATGCTTCAAAAACATATACAACAGGAAGCACAGGTTATTATGAATTTCTGAGCTTGGTTTCGGGCAATTATACGGTAACGCCAAGCAAATCACGCTGGAAATTTAGTCCGAGTAGTTATACCTATATTTCACTTGATAGCGATAAAAAAGACCAAGACTTTCTCGGGACGATAACAGACCCTGTGCTTTCCGTGCGGGTCGTTGACCATTATAAGGCTGAAGGCGCACTTGGCGTTTGGAAACGCTTAAAAGCAGCGATCGATGCGATTACCGACTTTTATCGTACGGATGCTGACCTTTATTTTGAGCTTTATGAATATCAACAATTTGAGAAATTTTATTTCGTAGACCAACGAGGAAATCGGTCAGACACATATTTTTTATCTGACTATTCAGCGACAGAAGGCGGAATATATAAATTTCCTTTCCGAGAAACTAGGACGCATGTTCAGCTGATAAAAGATATAAATAATGTCATTGATATATTAAAGGTTATCACTTTATCAGCGAAGACTCCTGCCGGAATGAAGCTTGTTGACTTGGATCCCCTTGTGCTATATGGAATATCCAAAATTGTGCTCATAGACAAGGCAAGCCAAGAGTATACTCATTCGGAAACAATTATTATTCCTACTGCTTTCCACACAGTTTTAGAAAATATTCAAATATCTGCAGCTACTTATATGGCTTTTTTGTCTCATACTAGCTACCCTTTGACTTGGATAAGAGTTTACAGTCCAGTGGACTTGCTATTCGAAAATTCTGTTGGAGAAAAAGTTGGCATAGTAAATGGAGTTGTAGCAAACGAAATACCACGAGCAATTTACAGCGGGCCGGATTTTGAGAAAGAGTATATAATTATTCCTAATGTTGACAGCTTCAGATTGAGGGCGTCTGTGATTGGGGTTCAAGAAGGAACTTATTCTTTGTCGGCAGGCATTAGCGGTGGTCTTATCGAGCCTGTCATTATAGAAAGAGAAAATGTTGCTATAGCTTCTGGTCAGCAACATAGTATTACCATTGAGACTTTTTTCCACTCAGACAAACTTTTATCACATGTCTTAAATGTTCCAAACCCAATTAGCGTAGAAACATCTATCACATTTGTATTATCAAAAGAAGCAAAAGTTACTATCAAAATTTACAATATCGATGGTGACCTATTGGAAGAATTGGGGCCTCTTTCTGGATTTACTGGATATAACAAAGTTAGATGGCTCGGCACTGATAGCAGCGGAAAATTTCTTCCGAACGGTCTCTATATTTACAGAGTATTGGCTGAAGCCGACAATCAGAAAGCTGTTGAAACAAACAAACTCGTTATTTCTCGTTAACTTCTTAGCAGATTGCTTGTTCAAGGACCAAACCAAAATAACCCTGTGCTGGATTTTGGGGGTGTTGTGCAAGAGTTATGTTATAGACTTTGCCCTCAGAAGTCTTTACTTTGACTGTTTGATTAGGTTTTAAGTTTTTTACAACTTTATCGAATTGAGAATGACGTAAAACTTTTTTATCATCTATACCGACAATCCTTTCACCAATTACTATACCTGCTGTCCTTGAGGGATTGTTCGGCGTGTCTGAATAGTTAACAATCCGAATACCACAAGGAGTTGGCACGGGTGGTGTAAAGTAAATACTTATAAATTGAGGGGGACCTGTGTAGAAAGCTAATGCAACTGGATTTAATAAGAGTAAGAAAAGTATAGAAACTGCAACACCTAATTTTTCTTTCTCTTTCTCGAAAAGCAAAAAGACTATGGAACAGGTGACCGGATAATAAAAAAGTGAAGCAAAAAACAAAACAAACATGAGAGCAATAATAAAAACCAAGGGTTGTGTTAGCAGGAATGACAATAAGCCAAACCAGACTTTGCTGAAGAAAAAAATGTGAAAGAAGACAAGAATAGAGAGCACAACAAGTTTCCTTGTATCTAGGCGAAAAAAAATTTTCCAATCCATATTATCTTGATGTTAGGAATGTTTAAAAGCTTTTCTATGAACAGAAGAATTTCTCAAACGCAAATTCGTAATGGAATTTCAAGAATACTGAAAAACATCTTTTGGTCAATGGTTTGTATCTATGTTATTTCTGTTGCGAAGCCAGCAGAAGCAAATGAAAACACAATGGCATTCCTAAAGCGAGGTATTGGGGCTAAGGCATTGTCACTTGGCGGCGCTTTTGTTGCAGTAGCTGATGATGCAACATCAGTTTATTGGAATCCCGCCGGACTAACACAAAATAAGAAATTTTCCATAGCAGCATCTTATGACGATAGATTCGGAATAGGAGTCAAAGACCAATATGTTAGCTTCGGAAAATCTTGGAAAAATATAGCATTTGGCATTGCATTTGTCAGGACGAGCATTGATAAAATACCTAGGACAAAGTGGGATGAATACCAACGACCACTTCTTGAAGGTTATTTTGAAACTTCAGATAATGCTCTTTTTTTGTCTACTGCACTAAGAATATTCAAAGGAATTTCTGTGGGAGTAAATGGAAAATATTTCTATAGTCAGCTGGACAAGAACAGTGGAAGCGGAGCGGATATCGATGTTGGGCTCTTGCTTCAACCTGTGCGATATGTCCGGTTTGGTGTGAATGCTCAAAACTTGAGAGAAGGAAAGATTGCATGGGACACCGGCTACGAGGACGCTTTGTCGAGGAATATAAAAGTTGGACTATCTTTTTCTGTTTTCAAAGAAGGATTGCTTGTGTCAAGCGAAATTGATAAATGGAAATATCGCGGAGGAATAGAAATTTCTCCAGTCAAACTAATAAAAATGCGAGGTGGTGTCTCCATAGATCGAAACGGAAACAAGAAAGCAGATTGGACAGCGGGTATTGGCTTAGCTATTTGGTTTTTGCGCTTGGATTTCGCTCACATTCCACATGATTTAGGCGCAACAAATCAGATTATGCTTACTTTATTCTTATGAGAACCCCCTCATTCCAACCGAGTAATGATTATTTGGCTTGCTGGGATACTTCCTTTTTAATTTCCTCAGCAACTTTTCTAAATTAACTCTTTCTTTTTCTTCTTTGTTCCTTTTTTCTTTCTTTTTCGAGATTTTTTTCATACTGAAGAACTTCTTCTAAAGGTTTGTCATTCCAGACTGTATAATTTTCTCTGGCCATCGTTATTTGCTCGTCGGGTTCTATGACAACCAATTTTTGATATAGCGTCTTGAAAAGTTTGGGAGCAAGTTTTCGTAAAGCAATTTCTGGAACCTCGTTTAAATGATAAACAAGTTCATTACCGCAAACATCAATATAGCCGTCTTTGTAGTCCTCCAAGTCATTTCCCGAAGCGGTTGTGCCATAGCAATAAGCGAGCAGTTCAATCAGTTGATAAATCCATATTGGGAAAATATCAAAGCCTGCAAGATTCAGCATAGTCTTGTTTTTCTTTCTGTTATTAATCACAAAACCATATGTGTAAAAATTGAGTTCAGGCGAGCCTATGACAGCAGGAACGACTCTTGGATTTTCTTTGAGCGGCTTTTGAGAGATGTATATTGTGCAGTCACGTCCGTATTTCAAATCATCGATTTTGCATGAAGCGAGCAATCTTTTTAATTTTTGTGTTCCTTGTTTTGAATTTAATGTTTCAGCAAGTAATCCTTGAAACAATTCTTCTTCATCCAATTCAGGCCAATCAGGCAGAACACCCATTTCACCGGTCCAGAATTTTGCAATGCTGTCATTAGTAATCACCCAGAATGTTGAATCCATGCTGTGTGAGGAATTGCTGTTCAGCCAGATTTTGATACCTTCGTTTTCTTTAATCACGTTTCTATGTATGCCGCATTGAAGAGGGCATAATTTAATTGATTCAACCAAAGATTCGTATGAGTAGTCTTTCAAAGGACATTCAATATCAGTGAAGGAACAAGGCTTAAGTGTTTTGCCGCTTGTGATTGTTAACCATCTTTTCAATGCTCCACAGCCGTCATAAACTGAGTTTACTCCTTCGGGCACTGCTTCGCATGAACTCACATAGGCTGATTTAAGGTTTAGTTCCCTGAAAAAAGAAAGCATTTCAACTGATGTAAGGCTTTCCTTTGACTTTTCTTTACCAAATCCGAAGGGTTTGAAGTTGAGAAAGCTCAATGTCGCCACTTTCAGAAGTTTTGGGATAACTTCCTTTAGGTTTTGAAGTTTTGATTTTCTAAGCAGCACGTTGATGCTTGCTTTGAAAGCATGTGAGTTAATCAGTTTAACGCAATTGATAACGAAATTAACTTCATCAGGCTCATGAAGCGATACCACGATGGTCAATTTGTTGTTTGGCTGGATTTGAGGAAGAAATCTTTCAAGCAACAAGCCATTCGTTGTAACTGACAAAGCAACAGGTTCATCTTTCAGGACATTTAATATTTCAACAATGCCGGAAAATTCAAAAGGTTCTCCCCCACCAAAATTTATCGTGAAAACATTTCCGACAAGATTTTTGCAAAACTTCATAACTTCTTCTTTTGTCCAAAAAGTTGTACCAGCTGGGTTTGCTGAGGTATAGCAGAATTTACATTCCTTGCTGCATTTCTTCGTTAATTCGATTGCTATGTGAAAGGGATTGTTAATGTTAATTGGCAGGCGTAAACAAGAATTCAACACATTTATATCACTAACCGGGTTAAAGAAATGCAAACCATCGCTTGTCAATTTATTAAGCCAAAAATTTTCTTTATTTCTCATTTGCTCATCACCGCCTTTTTTCCTTTGTGCTTGAAAGATTCATTCTTCAATGCCAAAATATTCAATGAAATCTTTCAATTGTTCATCATCCCAGTTTCTTAATCTCTCATAAACTTCTTCGTGAAGTCCTTCTTCGCCAAGAACAAAATCCACAACCTCCATAAATTCTTCTTTGTTGCAATTTGGAATGAAATTTTGAATTTTAGAAAACGAGTTGCTCATCTGCGTCCTCCTTTTGCCCTTCAGGGTTTTCTGCACATTGCCAATATGGTTACCCTCACATGATGTTGTAGATGTTCTCTATCCCAACAGTTTTTGCCTTGCCATCCACACCAATCACAATGATAATGTTGTTGTTTTCTTTTCTTTTTCATCATCCTTCTCCTTAGTTTCAAAAAGACATGTTTTATCTTTCCTAATTTCTTTCCATGTCTCCTGAAGGTTAGTGTATGGAATCTTGTAGTTGACATTTGAGCATCTTGAGCGTTTCAGTTCAGAATTAATACTCATCGATGTTTTTCCTTGATTGCATTCTTTTCCCTTCCAAAATTTCATCAAACAAGCATCAAACCAAATCTTCTTGCCTGCTTTGTTGCTTGAATGGCCATAGAGTCTTAACAACAATTCCCAGTCGTTAAATCTGTTTGAAGGTTTCTCAAGAAGAAGTGTTAAATATTCAACAGGCATTGACAGGGCTTCCTCCAGACTTTCCTTGTCTGTTAGGATGTGATTTGTCCCGATTTTTTTGATTTTATTTCGATAGAATTGAATTACTTTCAAAATCGTTTCAGAATCGGTCAAATGAATGCTGTCAAAAGAGAAGTGGATTCTGTCGCATTCAATGTCATTTCTCAGTATTGTGCCGTTGCTTGTTATTGCAAGATAAAAGCTCAATTTCTTTGCCAGAGCACAGATTCTTGCAATCTCAGGATGCAATAGTGGCTCGCCACCACCAAGAGCGATTGACCTTGTTCCTGCCTTTTTAAGCTCTTGAAAAATGTCAGAAATCTTTTCAAAACTAATCTCACTTGTTGACTTGTAAAAACAACCAGGACAGTTTAAATTGCATTTTGAGGTTATCAGGATGTGACAGGAAAGGGGGAAACTATAGTCAAAATTTATCACTTTAATCATTTTCGTTCACCTCAGAAACCATCCACTTCAGGAGCAGGTTGGATTTCTGCTCCAACGATTTCCGACAGTTTCTTGCAATGTTCCAAATAACCTTCATTGTTTATCCACCAATCCTGGTTTGAAAAATCAACGCTCATTTCTTCAAAATTTGCTTCGATGTGGTCAGAACAGCTTGAATCCATCGCAAACTTCCAAACGACGTCAATGTGCAATTTAGCCGGCAGAACGTTTTTCTTTATTCTTTCCTTTATTATTTTTATCGCTTCTTTGACTCCAGATAGTCCCGGCGGAAGATGATATTTGCTCGTTCCTTCAAAATCGTATGAGAAATAAAGCCCTTCAGTTTTATGCTTTTTGGCAAAATCGCCTTGCGCAATTTTCTTTTTGTCAAAGACATCGCTTGTAGAATATCTGTCGCTTGCAAACTCTTCAGCATAACCCTCTGTTGGCTTATATTCGCCGCAATAGAGATAAACGCTTTCGACCGCGTGGACGATGGGGTCCGAGCAAACCTTCAAAACTATTTCTAACATTTCCTGAATGTTTTTGTACTCTATAACGTGCGGGTCTGCGGTGCAGTCAACAATCTCTTCATTCCAAAATAAAATTTTCATCTCTTTTTCCTCCTGCTCCTAAAAAGATTATTCATAGCAACTCAATTCTTTTATGTCATTACCACAATTGGTCGTTCCACATTTTCTGCAGGTATCGCAACTTTTTTCTACCTCCCTTTCCATCTTTGTTAACTTCAAGCCGTATTTTTCTGCTATTCCTTTTGCAATGCTGATTTCTTCCAAACGCTGTAAGTTTCCAAAATACTCATTCGTTTCTTTTTCGTGCTTTCTTGCAATCTTGACAATTTCCCTTATGGTTTCGGCTTTTTCTTTTTGCTTCTCTTCTCCATACCTTTTCCTGAAGTCAGCATCTGTTTCTTCTCTGTCCGCTTGTCGCAGATTGTAGTCGGGGTCATTGGAATATTCGCTCGTTTGCAATCTTTTGGCGAAATCCCGCAAGTCTGCATACTCGTTACGGAATCCATGCAAATCGTAATGCGCGATGAATCCCATGTAAAGCGTAATGAACTGATAAGATTGTTTTGACAACCTTGAAATGTCTTTGCTTTTGAAAACATCTTCCACATTTTTAAGAATGTGTTTCATGTTGAAATCCATTTTTTTTCCATCTCCTTTTTGTTAAGACAAATATTTGAGAAATGACCTTTCTTGATTCCTTTATTTGATAGACGATGAAAATTTCTGTAGAGGTATCTATTTTCAAATGCATTTTTCACAGCCTAATATCTTTGGCCTGCCAGAAGGTGTTAACATATTGTCAAGCCAGTCCCCTAATTGTGTGTAGCCAGCCTCCATGTCATCAAAGAATTGCTCTCCTTTTTCGTTTTGTTCTCCTCTGATGAATGTTACGAATCTCTGCTCAATGTAAATTTTTTGCACTTCTGATTTACATTTCGGACATTTCATGTGCTTATTCCTCCTTCGGTTCTTCCGGAATGTCAAGCATATTTGAGAAGAATCTTCTTTATGTGTTCATTCGCCTGACGATGAAAATCTCCGACAGCAGCATCATTTTCGTCATTTCTGACGTGCTCCCAGATTTTGGCAATGACTTTTTGCTCTTTGTTTCCGAAAAGTTTTGATATTTCTTTGAAGTCTTGCCTTGTGACCTCAACAAGCATTTCGCCGTTGTTCAATCCAATTGTTTCCTTGTAAGCCTTATTGAAATCTCTTGCTTTAACCACGCTAATTACACCGCCGCCTTGACTAACTGCCAAAAATACAGTCATGTTTCTACCTCCTTCCAAAACAACTCATATTTTTTAGGTCATTTCCGCATGTAATCTCACCGCATTTCTTACAATCTTCACAGCGAACCGAGCTTCTTTCAATAGCCTCGCCAATTATTGCGTCAAGTTCCGGGGTTAACTGACGGTCAATATTCTCAGTAATTTCTTTCAGTTCTTTTGCCGTCAGTTTTCTGCCTATTTTTTCTTTCGCTCTTTTCTGAACATCTTCTTTTGTAATCCAATAAACAAGTTTTCTTCTGTTTGCAGGCATGACTTTCACCTCCTTTTTTGAATTCAATCAGTGTTTATTACTGCTTTATAACCCCAAGGCGGCTCCTGATGATTTTCGGTCAAAACCCAAAGCATGGGAAAAGATGCCTTTTGCTTTGGATAGTCACCATAGCCGTCAGTAAAATAAACAAGAAGAGAGGGCTTTTCTTTCATCTCCTTGAGCTTTTCAAAAACCGGATTGAAATTCGTTCCTCCTCCGCCCTTGAATTTCAATTTGCGAAGGAATTCGTGAACGTTTCTTGTCTTTACCATTTCGTAAATTTCGCAGTCGCAGGTAATGACGAGAATTTCCTCAACCAGACTGTGCAGTTTCCTCATTTCGCTTGCGAAAGCATCCAGTTCATTTGTGCCAATGCTTCCAGAAGTGTCGATTGCAACAACAATTTCGCCAACTTTTTCATTTCTCAATCCGGGAAGAATGAACCTGTCAGCAAGAGGATGCCTGTGATTCGGATTTTCCCATCTGTAGTCGTCTTCAGCAATTACCTGGCCGACAATTCTGTGCAGGATTCTTTCCCATGGCACCTGTGCCTGTTTCAATTTGTTGATTTGCCTTTCAATTCCCTCAGGCAAGTTTCCTTTCTGTTTGCATACTTGATGAGCTGCAATTATCCTTTCAATCGCTTCCTGAATTTTTTCTTTCGCCTCTTGTGGCAAGTGAATGTCAAGAAATTTTCCTCTTGTTTGCAAATCTTTCTCGCAGGAAGGGCATTTTCCTTGCTTGATATCTTTTTCCTTCAAATCAGCGCCACAATTAGTGCATTCAACCTTAACTCCGTCCTTGCCAACTGTTGTCTTGATTGGAACAAATAGCTTGAAATCTTTGATTTCTTTCTCCAAAATTTCATAAACTTCTTCTGTTGTTTTCCCTTCGAACCTTTCGTCATAGTAAGCATCTTCTGGGAGTTCATTCTTGCTCAAGCCGCAAGCTTCTCTTGCCTCGGCATTTGCAACATACTCGCAAGCCAAATTCCAGATGTATGAATTTCTTTTGCCCATTCTTTTCCTGCCAAAAGTTCCGGGATGCAGGAAAATGCAATGCACGATTTCGTGCAGCAAGACAAAGTAAATTTTCTCGTTGTCCCATTTTTCAAGCACTTCTGGGTCGTAAAACAAGTGCTCAAGGTCAGTCGCAAACGTGCCAATGCCTTTTGCCTCAACGATTTTCCAGTCAAAGGCATAAAAGGCAAAAAACGGCAGTTTGTTCGTAAGAACCGCTAACTGATTACAAATTTTTTTTCTTGCTTCCATGTTTCGCACCTCCTTCAAATTCAGAAATTTTTATGTCCTTACTGCACACTGCACAATGAATGCAGACAACATCCTTGCCTTTGAACCCCGGATAATTATGCTCACCAGAGCCATAAACTATGATTTCAATGCCTTCGCTGGTTTTGCAAAAAGGGCATGTTTTCTCTTTCATCTTTTGGGCGACTCCACGTTTGAAAAATCCCTCTTCTTTATTTTTCCTGTCCATTGTTTTGCAGGAGACCTTCTCTCCTGAACGAAAGGAAATTGGAATTGCCAATAACTACATGGTCAGCTATTTTGATCCCGATGATTTTTCCGGCATTTTCAAGGCGTTTTGTTATTTCAATGTCATCTTCTGAAGGCTTGTGGTCGCCACTCGGATGATTATGAGCGAGGATTATGCTTGCTGCATTGTTCAGTATTGCTGACTTGAAAACCTCTCTCGGATGAACAATCGATGCATTAAGCGAGCCTATTGCGACCTCTTCTATTCCAATAACGTGATTTCTTGCATCCAAATGAACTGAAACAAAACACTCTCTGTCTTTGTTGCTCAGGTATCTAACAAGATTGAAAATGTCTTCTGGATTGTTAATCTGCGGACCTTTTCTTATGCAAGAATCCCGCAGAAGTTGGACACTGACGTGAAGTTTCTTCATTTCAATAGTTAATGCTTCTTCGTTCATGAATTTCTCCTTTCCAATGGAAATTTCTGATAATAATTTTGCTTGACGAAAGATATTTAAAGCACAAAAACTGAACAACAGAATGTTTTGGGAAAAACCTGACGTTCACACGAAAGTTTGGCTTGTTTTTCTAATTGTTTTGTTCTCAGTTATGCTATTTTCAGCAATAACAAAATCCGTTGAACCTATTTATCCGGTTCTGGTTGCATTTGCAGTTGTCTTGACCTTGCTTTTTGGTTATAAAGTGGTAGCAACACAGATGACAGGAATCTTGTTATTTTTGCTTTCCTTCCTGGTCATTAGTTTCTTTAATTCGCCAATTGGTTTCAAGAAGTGCGATGTTCTATGCATTGAATCGACATTTTCCGGATGGCTCTTTCACAATCTCACGCAGATAGCGATTTACTCGCCGATAATTTTGTTGTTTAGCGTTCTGTTCTGGCTGGTTAGTTCGGAAATTGCGAAGGGAATGACTAAAGAGCAAGTTACGTTGGTAAGAAAAACTGCAAGAAGATAGATTCACAATTTTCTCTTAGCTTTCTATCCGTATCCAAATTTTCTTTCATATTCCTTATGGCTGAGCCATTCAAGAATCACGCCTAGTATTTCGATTTCGTCCTTTTTTATGCTGTAAAGCAATCTCCATGCACTTGGAAGATTGTATTTCCAAAGGTTGTTTATTCCGTATTTTCTTACGTATTCCTTTGGAATCAGCCTGTTTGGAATCTGTATTCCGCAAGTGGCATCTCTTGCAAGGTCATCAAATGCCCTATTGAGCCAATCGTAAAGCATTTTCTTTTCTGTTTTTGATTTCCTCAATTTTTCGAATGTCCTCTTGATCTTCTCATCTGCAAACACGACTCTCGTTTTCATCTTATAAAAAGGTTCTTTTTCTTCAACAATCTCCTGACTCCCTCGGAATCCCATATCCAGCAGACGTGTCCTTGCTTGTCGACTGCTATCTTGCTTGTTTCAAGCAGGTAATCGAACGCGATTTGGTACGTTTGGTACATTACTTTTCTCGGTAGCCTTTGCCACATCTGCGTCTTTGTGAATTCTCCACCGTTCTCTTTTATGAAATCCTCTATCATCAACACAGTGTCAAGCCTTGGATATCTCAAAATTTGCTGCGTTCTCATGGTTATATCAATTGATATAAGTATTTAAATCTTTCTATTGTTGACTATTCTAGTTTCTATCATCACTTAATTTGGCAGACTTGAGAGATAAATTTATAAACTTCCCTTGCTTTTTCTTTGATGAATGGAACGAGAAATAAAAATGATTTCGCTAATTTATTTAGTCCTTCAGAACTTGTTTTTTTCTGAATCAAAGGAACCAAAAAGAAAAATGATCCTTATAAAAAACAAAAGAGGATGGCTTTTAATAATGGAAGCTTTTGTTGCAATCATGTTTCTGCTTGGATTCAGCATTTATATGATTCAGGTTCAGACGCCAAGAGTTGACATAAGTGAGGAGATTGGGAGGCAAGCAAGATACATAGTAAAGGCTGCTGCTCATGACAATGAAGTTAGAAATGCAGTCATGGGAAACAATACTTGCGTGATAAAAAATTTTGTTTATCAGCAGTTAAAGCAGTATGCGCCATATCTTGACTATTATGTCAAGTTATGTGCTCCAGGCATGTCTTGTCAGATGCCGTACGCAAAAAAACAGGAAATAAAAAAAGACATCTATGCAGACGATTATCTTTTTTCAGCCAATCTCACAGTTTTCAGACCAACAGTCATGAAAATTTTCCTGTGGGAGAGCGAGACAGGACCGAGCAAGCCCGGAACAGCAGAAAGGTATTTTTATACACCAACCAATTATGAAGGTGATTTGCCGCCATCGCCCTTGCCAACTTTACCTTGCCGTGCAGGAAGAAAATTAAAGTGTGATGGTGAAAGTTATGTAGTTGAAAATGAAAAGATACCGCAAGATGAAAATACTTATGAAGCATGCAAATATGATGATAATATAGATGAAGATTGTGATGGATTGATAAGCTGTTTTGGTGGTGTGCCGAAAGATTTGACGAAAAGAGACGACAGTTGTTATGGCAAGCCTGTTGCGAAAAATACTGATCCAACTTCAGTTTATGGAACTTGTAATGTTGCTGAGTGCTTGTGCTTGTTAACAGAGGGACCGGCAGGAAGCATTGCCTGTCAAGATGGTTTCGATAATGATGGCAACGGTGTTTGGGATGACGCAGACCCCAACTGCTAGTAATTCAAGAAGATGGTTGTTGTTTGACGTAAGAGGAAAATTTTCAGATTGAAAAGAGTTTATTTTAAATGTAAAATAAATACTGTTTTGATAAGATATGATGATTTGGGAAAATTGGCCATATTGGAAGAGAGGTATAATTCTTGGTTTACTTGCCGGAAGTCTATCCGGCATAGCCATAGTGCTTTTTTCTTTTTTAAGCGGTAAACCTTGTGCGTATCCATTTAGATGTTTTTCATCTTTCGTAATCTTTTTTGGAGTGTTTGGCACTTTAGTTGGTTTAATAAGAGATATAATCGACAAGATTAAAGAAAAATATCAATCTTCCACAATTCTTCTTAATTTATACTGTTGTTAGTTAATTTACTCTTCGCTAGCATTTTAGTTTCTGTAGATATAACTAAATTCTAAAGGAAGGAGGAATACGGATGCGTAAAATCTTATTTCTAGCAATTTCTGTCTTGGTTTCATGGGTGACAGGGCCTTATTTCTTCGCGGCGTGTGGAGCATCAAGGAATCCTTCACTTTGTCTTGGAATACGCTTTGCTATTTTCATTATTACTTATCTTGTGTTGAGCGCTATAGCTGGTGGTCGAAAGAAATAACAAAAGATAAAATAGTTGACATTTTGGACTGAAGAAAATCAAGTCTCGATTAGAATCTAAGTCTAAATACTGCTTTGCCGTAGACTCCATTGAGATTGAAAGTTGGGCTGTAGTCATATTCCCAACTCATCCCAGGATTTGTTGATGCTGTTTTTATTTCTCTTCCACTCGTGCTCACTTTTCCACTTCTCAATCCACCTCCGACGCTAACAGAAACATTTTTTCCCAATTCATATGTCAAATCAACTTCTCCTGAAAATCCTGTTGCCTTTCCAGAACAAGATGCATTGCGCCATTGTGTGTAGAATGGTGAAGAAGTGTTTGGGAAAGACCTTGCAAAAGTTATGTTTGCATTTCCATCAACATTATAGAAATCAGCACTTAAGCTTCCACTAACACTTATTTTATCACTCAATTTTTTCGTAACTTTAGCACCAATGCTTGGTTTTGATATTGTTGTTTTTTCATTTCTTATCACGTCAGTAAGCACCTTTCCGTAATAAGGCTCGTTTGATGTGTATGTTTTATTATAATCTGCGTTTGTTTTCCCTTTTTCAATACCCACATTAACATCAATGCTTAATTTTTTTTCTTTGTTTTTATAGAGTTCAAAATTAATTTTACCGCCAATCATTTGCAAGTTTTTTGCTTGCTCAAAATCTTGCCATGGTTGTTCTAAATATTGTTTAAAATAAGGTGTTGCAAAAGAATCACTATATTGTTTTAAAAATTCCTTGTTCAGCTCAGGCTTGCCATAGCTGTAAGAAGCCTCTATGCTTATCCTATCGAGAAGGCTTTTGGAAAAACTTTTCTTTTCCTCTGCTCTTGCCTCTGATGTTATTAATGTTGTTGTTAATAATGCTGGAATTATTAACTTTCTGCCTTTCTCCTTGACTTCTTTTTTTATTTTCTCTAGCAACTTATCAATGTTTCTCATTTTTGCCTCCTTGCTCGTTATTACTAAGAAATGGTGCTTTAAATACTTTTCGGTCGACCTACGCGTGCTTCAAAAAATCTTCTCTTGATATTCCTGCATCCTTCAGGATTGCTGAAAAAGTTCCTTTTGCGAGTTCCTCATGTAATGGAACAGTTATCATTACGACATCGTTTGTCAGCGTGACATGTGAGCCTTCTCTGCCAAGGATTCTGAAGCCAAAATGTTTCGTAAGAATTTTTATCAACTTGAAACCAGAAATGACAGGAAGCTTCATGCTTTTACTGGAATTATCTTGCCAAGCCAAATTTTCACTTTTCGATATCTCAGTAAGTAATCAGTCATGCATCTAAGATGAAGTTGCAGTGCCTCTCTGAAGTTTTCTTTTGCTTCCGTCGAGTTTTTGCCCT
This sequence comes from Elusimicrobia bacterium UBA5214, assembly GCA_002412545.1. Lineage (GTDB taxonomy): Bacteria > Elusimicrobiota > UBA5214 > UBA5214 > UBA5214 > UBA5214. Next base: position 33,850 of record DHVG01000002.1, read on the forward strand.
GGGTGGTTATTCTTAATTCTGGGCATCTTGCTATGTAAAACTTGCCTTCTCTCCACATTTCAAAAGATAGATTCATGCTGATATCAGGCAATCTGGATTTATAAACTTAACGCTTCGGATTTTCAGACAAATAGATTTATTCTCGTCGAGATAAAATCAAGGGTATTTAAATCTTATACCGAAAGTGTTGCTATGTTTTTTCGCTTCTCGTCGAGAGGAAGTATCGTCTTTTTATCGCTTGTAGAGTCTATCAACAGCTTTCTGAGCCTCTGCGTCTATGACGTGCGTGTAAACTTCTGTTACTCTGACAGAAGAATGTCCCATTTGTTCTTGCACGAGCCTTAAGTTGTGATTGCTTGCCTCGTAGAGAAAGACACCGTAAGTATGCCTGAGGCAATGTATTGAAAAATGCTCGTCAATGCCCGCAATTCTTAGGCATCGCTTGAATGCTTTCTGAAGTGCTCTTTTTGTGAGATGATTTCCGGTGCTCGAGGTTAGCAGAAAAGCATCTTCGCCTATGTCATGCGCATTTCTGCTTTTCCATTTTAAAAACCATCGACAATAATTTTTGAACTGCTTATTGATGCGGACAGCTCTTTTCTTTCCACCTTTACCTCTTTGCACGATTAACGAGGATTGTCCTTTTGCTATCAGCAGATCAGGACATTTGAGGTTAGCCATTTCCTCTACTCTGAGTCCGGTATTCAGGCCAAGCTCGATCATGAACCAATTTCTTACTGGAACGAACCCGTTTCGTTTTAGGGCAAATTCTTTTTCTTTCGTGCAGGCAGTTCTCAGTTTTCTAACCTTTTCCAGGGTGAGATACTTGCTCTCGTCTATGACCCAGGCAAACCTATTCCTTTTCTGCTTTTTTGGAAAAAGTTCAGCTTTCGCCAGTTGGATGAACTTCATGATGAAGTGAAGAAAGAAAAGCTATTTAAGATTTTCGGTGAGTTAAAGGCTAAAAGACTAAAATTTTGAGGAATGAAAATTTAGGTAGTAAGAAATAATGGATTCGTGAAGGTGAGGAAGGAAGTAACCAATGACGATAACGACCTCATGTCTTTACCAAATCAGTTTATCAAGGTTAATTTTTACGTAGAGGAATGTAGTGGCATGCAGATAGTGGGGAGAAAAACAAAAATAAAAAGGTTCGCCTCTCTGGCGAAAGACGAACACTCGTTATTATAGCAGAAGGGAATTACTTGTCAAGTTCTTGCCTTCTCAAATCAAATCGTCCTGACGCAAAGTCTTGAATTTACCGGAGTTTCTTGATGCCTGGGTAATTTTGTTGTCAATCAGAACGTCAAGAGCGAGAAGAAAACTCTTGTCGCATCTCTTGCCGATTTCTTTCACTTTCTGCTTTACTTGTTTGACCTTTACGTATTTCATAATCTATACCTCCGCATTTTTCTGCTTTTAAAGGACGTCTTCAAAGAATTCTGCATTCAGGAAATCCTCAAGATGCCAATCTAAAATCAGCTCGCCAAGAGTCAAGCCGGGCCTGAATCCTTTGTCGACCGAAGACATTTTAAGATTAGAGCCAATCTTTCCCTTGTTCAGTTCATCAATGGTCTTTGCAATTTTGGCAATCACATCCGCAGGAATTGGCGGATATGCATTGCAAGTCAAATGATTCAGTAATTTCAGATATTCTCTTGCTTCCACATTTTATCTCCTTTTCTCTAATTTAATGAAAGCATTTTCAGTGACGGCTATTTCTTCAATATCTGCGATATCGGCTTGGGCTGCCAGTAAAGGTCGCGTTCGATCCCAAGTCCCAAAGGTCCCTTAAGACTTTGAAGCTCCTTCAGGGAAAAATAACCGAATTCTTCTTCAAAGCCATGAACAAGGCCGAAGAATGTATCTTCTCCGTCATACTCAGTAACGTACCAGGTCCAATTGCTCCAGGGAGTGAAGAATTTAACCAAAGCAACTGGATCCTTTTGATTCTCGGTTTCTCCAAGTTTGGGTAATTTCTCTAACAGTTCTTTCGTCATTAATTTCATCTTTTTTCTCCTTTCATCTTTCATCAAGCAAAACAGAAGCAAGGTCCCTGAACAATTTCTCAGAGCCTTTTATTTTTTGCAAAATCGCGAGTTTCTGCACGTTTCTCTCTCCATCGTCGTCATATTCAATGAACTGATGACAGAAAAGAACCTTATAGTCACTCGTCAGCAATTCGAAAAAACTCATTATGTTTTGTCCGAACTTGATGATTTCTTTTTCCTTGAAGCGATTTACGTAGGAAGCAACTGACAGGACGATGGCAAAAATCTGGCTTCTGTCGTTGCCGTTGAACTTTGGCATTATTCCTTGCTCAACGACTGCTTTCGGGTCGATGTTGCGAAGATATTTGAACCATTCGAGAAAGAATTTCGTTGCGACCTCGCCGATTGTCGCAATGCCAATGGAGCGAATTACGTTTTCGTCGCTTACTTGTCTGATTGTGTCGGCAAAAGCATGAAGGCTTCTTGGAGTCGACCATGCCCTTATCCCTTCTTTCGGTTGCTGAACGAAGAATTCCGGGTTTGAGAGAACGAAACCAATGATTCTTTCATCCAAATTGTTTGGCCTTGCAAAACGATAAGTCCATTCCTCAACGTCTGGCTTCAAGTCAAAATGCACGAATCTGTTCAAAAGTGGAGAGGGTATCGGCTGAGTGTAAGCAAGATCCTCTTCTCTGTTGCCAGATGCAATGAAATAAACGTCATCTGCGAATTTCAGAGGACCAATGCGATGGTCAAGAACAATCTGCATTACCGGAATCTGCTGATAAGGTTTTGCGTGTGGCAAGTCCTCTATTGCTACTACAACAGGCCCTTTCTGCGGAATGAAACCTGTTCTGTACAACACAATTTCCCTGCTTTGGTGATCAGGAACAGCAACTGCATAATCAAAAGGCTGCAAGAGAGGAGCGTCAAGGCATCTGAAATCACAATTCATTTTCTCGGCAACGTATCTTGCCAGTGCTGATTTGCCAATTCCAGGAGCACCCCAGACAAAAGGAACTCTTCCTGCCTTCAACACAGGCAGAATCAAGTCAACTAATTCGTAAAAAGTCTTGCCATTGTCATAAATGCCTTCTTTTTCTGACATTTTTTTCACCTCCAGAAATTGAGGGAGTGCAAGGGGCGGCCCAAGACACTCCCTCTGAATGAAAAAAGCAAGGGAATGATTGTATTGAATGATAATGCCCTTGCTTTTCAGTATCGTTAAACTTCTTTTCTGTTTGCTATCTGACTACGACTTCCCTGTATTTCCTGAACCTTTCGTCAAAAACAACGGCAATTACCGGCTCGACAAGAGCATAATCCTTTTTATTTCCGAGCAATTTTTTTCTTTTTTGCTTTAATTCTTGAATACTTTCACTCCGGTAATAAAAGTCGTCTCCGTTGTTTGGATGAATCCAAAATCTGTATTCAGCCACTTTTCTGTGCCCGCCAAAATCTTTCAGTCTTCCTCCGGACAAACACAAAGCAGGAATTTTTTTGTTCTTCATAGCCTTAATTCCTCACTTTCTTTTTCTTTCAAGACAAGATCCTGGTCTGCGTAAACATAACCTTTACAAACGTCAAACTTCACTAGCGGAACACCGTCACTTTCTTTCACGTAGACGTGAATGTTTCCTTTCTCGCTTATTTCGAAAACCAGTTCATCGTGGTTTATTCCGAGTTCCTCGCAAAGCAGTCCGACCATCCAGTCAAAATTGAACGCCTCGACTTCTTCCAAGCCATTGCCGTTAAGCACTTGAACGAGATAAGAACATTCGTCATTTTGGGCGGTTTCGCAAAGGGGATTTTCGCAGAACGGGCATGCTCTTAACTCCTGTTCAAGTTCCTTGCAGACAACGAAACTTTTTTCGCAATTGCTACAGGTAATTTCTGCTTCTGTTCCTGTGTTCATGTTTTTGTTCCTCCTCAGTCTTGATTTAAACCTCCTTTTTTGTTAAAATAAGAAACATCATTTCTAAGTGAAAACGAAAGACTTAAATAGTAAATATTCCTTAAATCAATTGGAGATAAAATGGTAACGAACAAAGGTGGGGCAGGATCAACCAATTAAACACGTTAACAGATAGAACAAATTTCTTAGTATTATCATTTTGTTAGTTTTCTGTACATCAACATATGAATTTCTGGGTCATAATTGAAAGATTTCTTGCTCTGTATGGGCTATGTGAACTAGCACGGAGGTGGGGTAAGGAAGTTTTTAGAGCCACTTATGCTCCCTACTTGTATAGAAGATTTGGGATTAAACCGCCTGCTAGTTTTCTTATTTCGGAATCTTTCATCAATGTGGCAGTAGACGAACTTGGCCATGCAACAGCGAAAGTTGTAAGTGAGAATATCTTCATAAAAAGCCCACACAAATGGGAATTGGTAGATGTTTTCTACGACAGCAAAGAAATCAGCAGAGATGCCAATACTCTAGGATACATGAGCAGTGATAGCGAAGAACGAACGAGAAGGTGGAAAGGAAAAAAAGAATTAGCAATTTTCTGGAGACCAAAGCATACAATAATACCGTTGACGCGATATTGTCATGAATTTTCCTGGGTTCCTTCATCCAAACTTAACGACCCTATCAATTACTGGGAAATTTACCCTATTGCTAAAACCGGCAGAGAATTGCTTACAGTAACTACTCATCTACCGGTGGAAAAAGTTATCTGTTTCAGAAAGCCTTGGTGGTTGACTCGAGAGATGGATATATATCGTTATGCTCTAAGGGTGAAGGAAACACACTGTCAGCCTCCGAAGTTGCCCGAGCCGAATAAGATTACTTGGGAATTAACCGAGATAAAAGCCGGTAAAACATATACCTGTGTTTTTTTCCACGAGGGGTGGCAACAATATATCAGTAAGTAGTTTTTGTTCCTCCTCTCAACTTTTCAAGATATTCGAGAAGCTTTTTTGCTGTCTTCTCGTGTTTCCCAAAATCTTCACACTTGCTCAAGTCTTCAATCAGGTTGGTCAGGTATTCAGATATGTTGTAACCTGCTTTCTTGATCTTGCTTGTTGTTAATGGAAACGGGACTTTTTGATGATACTCTTTCAAAACTTCCTTGACTTTCAACTTGCCTCGCCTCCTTTCAATGCACGTCAACAAACAATCCCTTCAAGAGATTGTCCTCAACCCTATGACCATCGTTCGTGTCGCCGACGACTTCTTCCCCAAATTGAATCATTTTTCCGTTTCTTGAAAAAGGAACGCACACTGAATAGATCCTGTCAGGCGTTCTTCCCATGACGAGAATTGCCTCCTCTCTTCCCGGATGCTCCGAAGGAGGAATGACTTCGTTTTGATTTTCTATTTTTTCTTTTGGTAAGTACCACGCTTCAAAAACAGTTACGCAGGCATTAGCTCCATTTGCCTTTAGTAATTCACCTAAAGCATTAAACTTCGCTTTCTTCTCTTCATTGTCTTCAAATTTCATGTCGCAGACCATGACATTGCCGTTCTGCAGGAAAGCAAAAACCACGGGCTCAACTTCCCCGTCAGTTAACAAAAACTCTTTTGCCTTTTCCTTGAGCGAATTTACTTGTTCAACGATGTTTATCATATCTTTTTACTCTCCTAATGTAATTGCTATTTTTTTCAGTTTCTCGTAAAGCGATTCTCTTGTTTCGTTACGCATTGCCTGTTCAAACGACTCAACATGACCTCTCGGACAAACGAATTTTTTCCTTTTTCTGTTCCATTTCAACTGCTGTCCGTTCTCGAAAACTGTTTTGTAATAATCGCCGTCAATCTCGTCGCATTTGTCACAGCCATTTCCTCCAAGCACTCGTTCAATCTTTGCCAGTTTCATCAACTCAACGCCAATTCCTGTAAGGCGTTTTTTCATCAGCTTCACGAACATTTTGCAAATGCCATAATGCTTGCACTTTCCATCAGAGCATTTTGTTCCGCATCTTTCTTCCCTGAAGCCATTTTCAAGCAGACATTCAAGAATTTCGTTCTTTTTGCTCATTTCCATCACCTTCCCTTTTTATTGCTATTTCCAGCAAGCTACAGGTTCCGTTTCCTGTGTCCCAAATCACAATCAACAAGCCCTTTTCTTCGTTTATGCCGAACCATGCTCTTTCGCCATACGCAGGAGCATGCCCATTCAAATATTCAAGCCCGAGCCTTTCACAAACATCAGAGTCCTCGGTAATTTTGTTCAACTTGAGAAACTTCCATCCTTTCTTTTTCAATTCTTTGATTGCATTCTTGTCCAGGACTTTTAAATTCTGTTCGTTTTCTGCCATTGTTCATCACCTCCATTCTTGCGGATTCAAAAGCAAAATTTCCCAAACAAGTTTAATTACAAACCTGCACCCGTAACTATTGGCACAGAAAAGACAAATCCTTCTATAAATTCAAAATTGATTCCAGACGCAGAGGAATGGGAAAAAGGATTAATTTTTTTGGTAAGATATTTTTTTGTTACTGAAATCAGCGAAATATCTAGCGAGAAAATGCAAAAATTTACATAAGCACAGCTAACTTAGTTTTTTCTTCTTTGCTTCTCAAAATTGAACAGCTTCCATATCGCAAGCAAATCTTGCTTCAAAAAGCAAGTCTTATTCTTGCATGTTGCAAGTTTTCTTTGCCTTTACTGGCAAAACAAAATTTGTTATAATTATTAACAAAGAACAGAGTTTAAATATGTTATACCGAAGTTGCTATTACTCCTAATGTCAAGACTTGGTACTTCATTAACAAGAAATTAAAAGAACTTGTTATGAAGAGAATTTTTAGGACAAAAAGTGTAGGCAAATGCATAAGATGCTGGTTGACGCAAATCTGACGCAAGATATCTGGTCAAAAGGTGACGATTGGGTAACGATTTCTGCGTGCGTTTTGAGTCTGTACTAAATTTACGTTTCATAGAAACAGTGAAAAATAAGATGGGGAAAGATTTTTATATGCTATTGTTCTTGACTTCAACAGAGAAAGAGAAGCTATGTTTTGTGAAGAAATATTAAAATTCCGAGATAATAGGTCAAAAACAAATATCCTTTTATAAACGAGGAGGGTCAAATGAGTATAAAAATAACAAAGCATGATATTGGCGCAGAGATTATTTCTATTTTAACAAAAGGTATGTATCCTGATCCGAGAGATGCATTAAGAGAATATGTTCAAAATGGAGTCGACGCAAATGCTAAAAATATAGAGATTAAAATTCGTGGAAATTCTATTGTAATCGAGGACGATGGAGAAGGCATGGATGAGGGAACAATGAGAAAAGCAATTAGAATAGGAATTTCTGATAAGAATCCCAAAATAGATGTAGGGTTTAGAGGAATTGGTATATACAGTTCTTTCCATCTTTGTGATAATTTATATATTTATTCGAAATCGAATAACGACGCTCCTCATCTTTTAATTTTCGATTTTAAGAAAATGCGTGAGATTTTACATCAACAACAAACAGCACGGCTAAAAGGTAGGTTGTCAGGTAACGAATTAGTGGATTTGCAATCTCTTTTGGAAAAACATATAGAATTTAGAGCTCTTGAATTAGACAAATTTCCTAAAATGGGTACAAGAGTAGAGATGATAAATTTGGACCCAAATTTCTTTAAATCACTATCAAAGTTTGATGAAGTTGCAGAATATTTACGTCAGGTTGTGCCTCTTTATTTTGACCCAGAAAGATTTAGATGGGCTCAAGAGATTGAAAATAGAATATCAGAAATTTGCAAAGAATATAAAGCGGAATTTAAATTAGTTAATTTAACATTACAAGTTAATATGCAGATTAAGAAACTTTATAGACCTTATAGTGACGACCTTTTTGAAGAAGAACCATTAAAACCTCTTTTTAAAGAGATAAAAACACGTGGATATTTCTTTGGTGTTGCATGGGGATGTCTTAATTCAAGCCGTAGCAAAATAAGTGATAGAGATCTGAGAGGATTTCTAGTTAAAAAACAAGGATTTGCTATAGGTAAAAGAATTAATGTCGCCAAATATTTTGGTAGGACGACCTATTTTGATAGGTATATCGGAGAGATCATAGTAGTACATCCTGACCTTTTGCCAAATGCACCTCGAACTGATTTTGAAATTTCATCTCTAAGGGTACTATTTTATGAAGCATTAAGCGAGGTGGCAAACTACTTCAATGAAAAAGCTAATGAGTATCAAGAATATACGAAGGGGGATGAACAATTGGACGAGGCAGTAAAAAGACTCAAAGAACTTGAAGCTAATATTTCTTTTTATGCGGAAAATACTGAGCAATTGATTGATATTATAGTTGAAGTTCGTAGGATCCATGACGAAATAGAAGGACGATTAGAAAGGAAGGCTTTAAGAAAAGAAAGAAAAGAAGAAGCCGAGAGCGTGGTTGAGTCTGCGAAGGCTCTTGAAAGAGAAATCCAAAAATTTATTAATCAAACAAGAAAAGGTATTAAAGCTGAGTATAGAGGCAAATCTCCTGAAGTTAAGGCAATAGAACGTATTAAAAGATTACCAGAAATAAAACTTAAGAAGCACGAAAAACTTCCCGAGAATCTTACAGAAGTTTTTGACATTTTAGGTATTCCCATTTCAGAACAGTTGAAAAAAGCATTGGAGCTTATTGATGAAAGATTCATACAAGCCTCTGCTAGTAATAAAGCAGATTATTTTTTGATTTTAAAAAATCTTAAAGAAGAAATGGAGGACCTTCTTGCGTGAGTGAGATATAACTATGGGAGAATTTAAAGATACTGTTCAGAAAAGGATAATAAGAATAGAGTGGTGTAAATCTTTAATAAAATTTATTAACGAGAAATTAGGATACAAATTAGTTTATTTAGGACTTCCAGGTCCACAAGCATTAGATTTGCTAGAATGGATTGACTATATAGACCAAGTTATTGCCTTTCAATGCAGAAAATATCCAGAACCATCATCAAGGACTCAATCTCGCGGTAAAATAGAGGAATTACAGAACATATTGAATGATTTTGAACGAAAGGGTAAATTAACTACTTTCAGTTTGTATGACGGCTACATAGAGGAAGTAGTACTTAGAGGTCGAGATATCAATGGAAATCACTTTAACCAAAATGATGTGGTAACAATTTATAATTTAGACTTTTGTAATGGGATTACAGTTCCTTTAAAGGTTCCAGATGACCAAGGAAATATTCAGGAGTATTACAAATCTCAAGCTATAAGAAAGTTGTTAGAAATTCAGAGAGATGTTTCTTCGCAGACTCGATGCAAAAAATTTATTATGTTTCTGACTATTCATTCGACTTTTTGGGACGAAGAAGCAAAGAATTTTATAACCCAAGCTGAATCCAAAACTTTAAAGAAATACTTTTCAAAGGTAAATTCATTAAGTGGTTCACCAAAATGGATAAGATTACTTAGGGCATATATATTTGATACGATAAAAAAATATTTCTGCCACTGTGATTTTACGCCAGAATTTTTGCCTGTTATATATTACAAAGGTGCAGGGTTAGATAAATGGAATTGGTTGCTCCTTTTTACTATTGTGGGTGCAGTAAATAAACAAGTTTCTGGCGCACCATGTTTTCAGCAAACTGGTAATTTTGTTAACCAAAAGTTCTTGACTGTATCTAATGGAGGCTTAATTCCTTTAGAGCAGAAGGATATTAGTGAGACGGATTGTTTTCAAGATTCTGTAAGATCCTTTGAAAATTTAGAATGTTATAAACAGTTGTGGACAAAGAAAGTAAAATGAAAGTTTTATTAGTAGAGCCGGATTTCCCCATACCGCCTAAAAGCAAGAATCATCGTGATTTCCTACCAATAGGGTTGCTTAAACTAGCAAGATATCATAGGTATAAAGGAGATGAAATAAAACTTGTTAGGGGCAATCAATATTTTCCGAAATTTTCTCCTAATCAAATTAAAATAACTTCTCTATTTACCTATTGGGCTAATTATGTCTGGGAAAGTGTTAGATTCTATAAAGAAAATTATCCTAACGCCAAAGTTATAGTTGGCGGTATTTACGCTTCATTAATGCCAGAGCATTGTAAGAAATCAGGTTGTGACGAGGTTTTCATCGGAGTAGATGAGAGAGCCGAGAGATGCAAGCCGGCTTATGACTTGGTTAATGTTGATTATCAAATAATTCATACATCGAGAGGTTGTTTAAGGCGATGCAAGTTTTGTGGAACATGGAAAATAGAGCCAAAATTTACTTATAAGAAAAGTATTAAAAATGAAGTTTGTAGTAATCGAATAATATTTTATGACAATAATCTTTTAGCTAACCCTTATATAAAAGATATATTAACAGAACTAATAAATGCTAAACAAAATGGTAGAGTTGTTTATTCTGAAAGTCAGTGCGGCATAGACGGTAGATTACTTACTCCGGAAGTTGCGAAGTTGCTGAAACAAGCAAGATTCCTTAATACAAGAATTGCGTGGGATCATGGCTACAGCCAACGCAGAATGATAAAAAAACAAATTGATATGCTTGTAGATGCTGGTTATCCTGCTAAAGATATTTATGTTTTCATGATTTATAATTATGAGCAGGATTATTATGAAATGCTAAAAAAACTAAGACAATGCAAAAGATGGGGCGTGCAAATAACCGATTGTAGGTATAGACCTTTGAATCAGACATTTGATAATTATAACCCACGGGAAAGGCAAACAAATGAAGATTATTACATTCATCCTAAATGGACCGATAGACAAATTAAACTTTTTAGAAGAAAAGTCAGACAACAAAATATTATGATAAGGCATGGTTTTAGTTTTTATAGTAAAGAATTGGAAAGGTGGGGTGCAAAAAGAAGAGAAGAAAAAATCTACAAAGATATTAATAATAGGATTACTGGTTATATAACGCAATGAGAAACATTAATAAAGCGAAGTTTTATTTTAATTAGGGAGCAATAAAACATGAAAAAAGAACAAATAAAAGAAACAAACTTTAATGAAAAACTCTGGCAATCAGCAGACAAGTTAAGAAGTAATATGGATGCTGCTGAGTATAAACATGTCGTTCTGGGCTTAATATTTCTCAAGTATATCTCTGATGCTTTTAAAGAGTTGCATCAAAAACTTTCTGCTGAGAAAGGAGCTGACTCTGAGGATGTGGATGAATACAGGGCAGAGAATGTTTTTTATGTGCCCAAGAAGGCAAGGTGGGATTATTTGCAGAAGAATGCAAAACAGCCAACAATAGGGAAGCTTGTTGATGATGCGATGGATGAGATTGAGAAAGATAATCCTACACTTAAAGGAGTTCTACCAAAGAATTATGCAAGACCTAATCTTGATAAAACGAGACTTGGTGAGCTAATTGATTTAATCGGGACAATTGCCCTTGGAGACAAAGAGAATAGAAGTAAAGATATTCTGGGGGGAGTGTATGAGTATTTCTTAGGGCAGTTTGCTGATGCAGAAGGCAAGAAAGGCGGGCAATTCTATACTCCAAGAAGCATAGTCAAAGTGCTTGTTGAGATGCTTGAGCCGTACAAGGGCAGGGTTTTTGACCCATGTTGTGGCTCAGGAGGAATGTTTGTCCAGAGCGAGAAGTTTGTTCGTGCTCACGGAGGGAGAATAGGAGATGTTGCTATTTATGGACAGGAATCGAATCAGACTACTTGGAGACTGTGCAAGATGAATCTTGCAATTAGAGGTATTGATGCAGATATTCAATGGAATAATGAAGGTAGCTTTCTTAATGATGCTCATAGGGATTTAAAGGCAGATTTTGTCATTGCAAACCCCCCCTTTAATGATAGTGATTGGAAAGGCGATTTATTGAGAAAAGATATGAGATGGAAATACGGAACGCCTCCCGAGGGAAATGCTAATTTCGCCTGGGTGCAACATTTCATCCATCACTTAAATCCAACGGGATTAGCTGGTTTTGTATTAGCAAATGGTTCAATGTCTTCAAATACTTCGGGAGAGGGAGATATAAGAAAAGGTATAGTAGAAGCAGATTTGGTTGATTGTATGATATCTTTGCCAAGCCAATTATTTTATAACACAATGATCCCTGCGTGTCTTTGGTTTATTGCAAGAGACAAGAAAAACAGCAAATTTAGAGACAGAAGAGGTGAAGTTTTATTTATTGATGCGAGAAACATGGGTATGTTGATAGACAGAAGGCACAGAGAATTAACAGATGAGGAAATAAGTAAAATTGCTTCTACTTATCATGCGTGGAGAGGTGAGAAAGGAAAGTATCAGGACATTAAAGGGTTCTGCAAAGCAGTAAAGCTTGATGAGATAAGAAAGCACGGCCATATTCTTACGCCAGGGAGATATGTTGGAACTGAAGAGATAGAAGAAGATGATGAAACCTTTGAGGATAAGATGAAAAAGCTTACTTCTGAACTTTCTTCTCAATTCAAAAAATCAAAAGAGCTTGAGCAAGAGATAAAAAAAAATTTAGAAGATTTGGGATATGGTATTTAATATATTCATTAGTTACAGCACAAAAGAATTAGAAACTGCTGAGCAGCTCCAGAGTTATATTTCTCAAATTCAGGGAACTTCGGTTTTCTTGTCAGAATCCAGTTTAATTATAGGTCAATTGAGCGAAGCCCTAATTTCAAAGATTAAGGAATGCGATTTGTTTATTGTTCTTTACAGCAAAAATTCTCAAAATTCAAATTATGTCCAGCAAGAAATCGGCGTTGCAAAAGGCAATAACAAAATAATAATTCCTGTTTTGCTTGATGAAGAAGCCAAGCCCGATGCAATGCTTCAGGGCATAAGCTATCTTGCAATATACGATGAAGAGAAAAGAGATAAGCAGATGCCGCGATTGTACAATTACGTCGCTCAAGAGTCACAGAGAAAGGCTAATACTCAGGCACTTTTAGTTTTAGGGGCCATTTTTCTATTAGGATATGTATTGTCTAAAGACCGCTGATTATGAAACCTCAACAAACAAAATTCAAACAAACTGAAATAGGAATGATTCCAGAAGATTGGGAAGTTAAGAAGTTTGAGGAGATAACCGTTAAAATTATAGATGGAGACAGGGGTATAAATTATCCAAAACAAGATGAATTTAAGAAAGAGGGTTTTTGTTTGTTCTTGAACACCAAGAATGTTCCCGGGGATAAATTCAACTTCGATGATTGTGATTTTGTATCTAAGGAAAGGGACAATTTACTAAGAAAAGGCAAGCTGTCTAGAGAAGATATAGTTCTAACAACAAGAGGCACTGTTGGAAATGTTGCTTTATATGATAATGATATTAAATTTGAAAATATGAGAATAAATTCGGGAATGGTAATAATCAGAAATGATAAAAATATTTTTGATTCTCATTTTTTATATCATCTATTAAGGAGTCCGATCCTAAGAAACCAATTTTCCAGTATTTATACTGGTTCGGCTCAACCCCAATTACCAATTAGAGATATCAATAAAATAAACTTAGTGATTCCGCCTCTCCCCGAACAAATCGCCATATCAAAAATTCTTTCTAGCATAGATCAAAAAATTGCGCTTAATCAGCAGATGAACAAAACCCTTGAAGCAATAGGTCAGGCAATTTTCAAACATTGGTTTATTAACTTTGAATTTCCAAATGAGAAAGGCAAGCCATACAAAAGTTCAGGTGGAGAGATGGTTGATTCTGAATTGGGAGAGATACCTGTAGGATGGGATGTTTCGCAAATCGGCTCTAAATTAAATACAGTATTAGGTGGCACGCCGGATAGAACAAAAGAGGAGTATTGGTTAAACGGAACTATCCCCTGGATTAATTCAGGTAAAGTGAATGAATTTAGGATAACAGAACCAACAGAATATATCACAGAAGAAGCCTTAAATAATTCGGCAACAAAGTTATTGCCTGAAAGGACAACAGTTATCGCCATAACGGGAGCAACTCTTGGGCAAGTAAGTTTATTGGAAATCGAAAGTTGTACAAATCAATCTGTTGTTGGAATATTGGAATCAAAAGGGATACCTTCAGAATACATTTATTTTTGGATCAAAAAGACCATTGACAAAATTATTAGCTGGCAAACAGGAGGGGCGCAACAGCATATAAATAAAGATAATATTAATAATTCTTTGGTATTGATTTCTGATTCTAGAATAATTGAGGAATACTTAAAAATTATTAACCCTTTTTTTAATCAAATAACTCTAAACTGTTTTGAGAATTTAAGACTATCACAAATTCGCGATTCCCTTCTCCCAAAACTGATGTCTGGAAAGATAAGAGTTTCTGTAGACAAAAAAAATGGTTGACGTCAAGTTTATTACAAGCAATGGTATAAAATCTGCAAAGAAAGCAGCAAGACATGAAATGGGGGGATTTCTAGAATTAGTATATTTCAAAGAAGATGTCCTTAAGAAATATGAATCTCATAAAGACTTCAAGATTGGTAATAATGGAACAGTTCTTTTTGGTAATAAGTGGGGCTTATTTAGGGGGGTTTATAGGGTTGCAAAAGGATATATTGCTGCTAATTTGGGGGATCTTGGTGAGGGATTGCCAACGAGAGAACTAGAGCATTGGAAAAAATATAACGTTAAGCCCTCTTCAATCCGAAGAGAAGAAAGATATTTCGATTTTAGAGATACTATTAAGAGAATGATTCATTTTATGGCTCTTTCAAATCAGAGGATTGGGAATCACATAAGAAAATTTTATTTTGATATTAATGTCAAAAATACAGATTTATTTGATTTAAAAGATATTGAAAATATTCTAAATCATCTGAAGAAAGTCATAAATAACAAAACTACTCTAGATGAATTTCAATCTAGAATTATTTTTTTGAATATTCTATTGATTGAGTCAATTAATACTGAATTAATTCTCAAAATATTTAAGAGGATAGATGCCAGATTATGTTACTCATACGAAACATTAGGGCTGAAAGAAATCTCAGATAAGTATTTATGTAAGAGCATACCCAAGGAATTAGAATCTAATCTCAATAAACATATTCAGCCAGTAAGGAGTCTAGGATTATTAAAGAAATTCTTGTTACTATTAAAAGTTCACCATGACATACTTACATATTTTAAAATAAGAAAACTAGCCCATCTTAAGCAAAACAAAAAAAAGATATATCAAAAAATCTCAGAAGAATTTATTAATTATTATAATTATGCGACGTACAAAAAGAATTTCACTAACAAAGAATATTTCTTGCAAAACGAAAGAAAAATTAATGAAGACACCTCTTTTTTAAAGACACTGCTCAAGTTTAGAAATGCAAGTGCCGCACATGGCTTTAATAAAAGTGAATATCGAAACGTGCTAAAGTCCTTGGGATTGGGCCCTAATTTAAAAGATTACTCAATAATTTATGAAAAGTTAATCTCTCGAGTTTCCTACGATATAGAGCATATTTATTTCAATTTGATAAGCCCAGATCCTCCAATAATAGATTATGAACAGAAATATTTGGATGATTCTCTGTCTGAATTAGATAAAAGTTCAAATAGGTATGGATCTATTTTTGAGGAAATTGCTTCCTATTTAGCAGATTTTCCAGAGTTGATAAATAGGGTAGAAAAAGAAATAAGAAGGATATATGCTAAGAAAAAAGCAGATAAAGAATTTATCATTAGGTTAGGTTGTTTTATTGAATCAATAAGTTATTCCCTCAAAGATAAATCACAAGACTTTATCGATTTAGTTTTAGCAGGATATGAGCATGAAAAGGCATTATCTATTGCGCATATATCACATATACTGAAAAATTCAGAAAAGATTTCTAAAAATTCACTTGATCAAATTACTGCATTAATTAAAAGAGCACTTACAGAAGATAAAGATGTGTTAAATGTGGATTTTTGTGCCCAACACCTAATTTTTTGTTTAATCGGAAGATTCTCTAGAAATCTAGATAGGGAAGAAATCAGACAATTGCTTGTTGGAAGAAAAATACATTTTGATTTAATAAAAAAATATCTCAGTTGATAAATCATGCCAAAATCAATAATAGAGTCAGAAGTTGAGCAGGTTGCCTTAGATCTCCTGAAAGAGATAGGCTATAAAATCATCTATGGGCCTGATATAGCCCCTGATGGAGAAAAGCCTGAAAGGCAAAGCTATTCTGATGTTGTTTTGATTGATAGGCTGAAAGATGCCATTGAAAAATTAAACCATAAGCTTCCCCCAGAAGCAAAGGAAGAGGCATTAAAGAAAATAATAAGGAGCGAAAGCCAGAATATCATTACAAATAATCATCATTTCCATAAGATGCTTGTTGAGGGGGTAGATGTTGAGTATAAGCATGATGGAAGGATAAAGGGCGATAAGGTATGGCTTTTTGATTTTGATAACCCCAAAAACAATGAATTTCTCGCGGTAAACCAATTCACTATCATAGAGAATAACTGCAATAGAAGGCCTGATATACTCCTTTTTATTAATGGCCTGCCTCTTGTCGCAATTGAGCTTAAAAATCCTACTGACGAAAATGCCACAGTAAAAACCGCATATAATCAATTCCAGACTTATAAAACAGAGATTACTTCCCTATTCAATTACAATGAGATTTTGGTTGTAAGCGATGGCATCGATGCGCGGGCAGGAACAATGACCTCTGAATGGGAGAGATTTCTTCCTTGGAAAACAATTGACGGAAAAGAAAAAGCTCCTACCAAGATTCCGCAGATTGAAGTTCTCATAAAAGGAATGCTCAATAAAGATATTCTTCTTGATTTGCTAAGGCATTTTATTGTTTTTGAGCAGGAAAGAAATAGCGAGAGGAATATAGTTAAAATATCAAAGAAGGTTGCAGCATATCACCAATATCATGCAGTAAATAAGGCAGTTGAAGCCACAATAAAGGCTTCAAGTTCAAAAGGCGACAGACGCTGTGGTGTTGTTTGGCATACCCAGGGTTCAGGTAAGAGCCTGATAATGGCTTTCTACGCAGGGAAGCTTGTTCTTTCTTTGGATAATCCAACGATAGTTGTCTTAACTGACAGGAATGATTTGGATGATCAGCTATTTGGGACATTTAGCAGCTGTAAGGAATTATTGAGACAGGAGCCTGTTCAGGCAGAATCCAGAGAAAAATTAAGAGAATATCTTAAGGTTTCTTCAGGCGGCATTGTATTTACCACCATTCAAAAATTCCTGCCGGAAGAAAAAGGCGATAAATTCCCAATGCTTTCTGATAGAAGGAATATTGTTGTAATAGCTGATGAAGCCCATAGAAGCCAGTATGATTTTATTGATGGCTTTGCAAGGCACATGAGGGATGCTTTGCCAAATGCCTCTTTTATTGGATTTACAGGCACTCCCATTGAAAAATCTGATAGAAACACTCGGGCTGTTTTCGGGAATGATATTGATGTCTATGATATAGAGCAGGCTGTAAATGATGGCGCAACAGTCAGGATTTATTATGAAAGCAGGCTTGCAAAACTTGAATTAAAGAGCGAAGAAAGACCAAAGATTGATCCCGAGTTTGAAGAGGTTACTGAAGGCGAGGAGGTAGCAAAGAAAGAGAAGTTGAAAAGCAAGTGGGCGAGGCTTGAAGCTATTGTTGGAAGTGATAAAAGAATTAAGCAGATTGCCAAGGATATAGTTAATCATTTTGAAGAACGCCTTAAGGCTCTTGATGGAAAAGCAATGATTGTTTGCATGAGCAGGCGTATTTGCATTGATTTGCACAATGAAATAATAAAATTAAAGCCTGAATGGTATAACAAGGATGACAAGAAGGGAATGCTTAAAGTTATCATGACTGGTTCTGCGAGCGATCCTGTTGATTGGCAGGAGCATATAAGGAATAAACTGAAAAGAAGAGAAATCGGCGAAAGAATGAAAGATGACAATGATGAGATGAAAATTGCCATTGTAAGGGATATGTGGCTTACTGGTTTCGATGTGCCATGCCTTCACACAATGTATGTTGACAAGCCTATGAGAAGTCATGGATTGATGCAGACGATAGCGAGAGTAAATAGGGTATTCAAGGATAAACCCGGCGGATTAATTGTTGATTATTTAGGCATTGCTGATGAACTGAAAAAGGCACTTGCAGAATATACAGAAAGCGGCGGTGAAGGAAAGCCAGCATTTAACCAAAAGGAAGCAGTTGCATTAATGCTTGAAAAATATGAGGTTGTAACTATTTTGTTTGATAAGTTTGACTACAAGAAATTTTTTACTGCCTCTCCCAAAGACAAAATGTCAATTCTTGCAATAGCAGAGGAGCATGTTCTTAAGCAGAAAAACGGCAAAGAGAGATGCCTTAAGTATGTTACGGAATTATCAAAGGCATTTGCTCTCGCTGTTCCGGATGAAGAAGCATTAAAGATTAAGGATGATGTCGGATTCTTCCAAGCTGTCAAGGCGCATCTTGCTAAATTTGAAATTTTAGAAGGTAGAGCAGAAGAGGAATTGGATTCAGCAATAAAACAGATAATCTCAAAAGCAATAGTATCTGATAAGGTAGTGGATATTTTTGCAGCGGCCGGATTAAAGAAACCCGATATTTCTATATTGTCAGATGAATTTCTGGTAGAAGTAAGGGGCATGCCCCATAAAAACCTTGCTCTTGAATTACTAAAAAAGCTTCTTAATGATGAAATTAGGACAATATCGAAAAAGAATTTGGTTCAAGGAAAGTCATTTGCTGATATGCTTGAAAAAACAATAAGGAAATACCAAAATAAAACAATTGAAGCTGCTAAAGTCATAGAGGAATTGGTTGAGATTGCAAAGAAGATGAGAGAGGCAAACAAGCGGGGAGAGGAATTAAATCTTAGCGAAGATGAGCTTGCCTTTTACGATGCCTTGGAAGTAAATGATAGTGCAGTTAAGGTGTTAGGTGATAAAACATTAAGGACTATTGCAAGGGAACTTGTTAATACTGTCCGTAATAATGTTACAATAGACTGGACTTTAAGAGAGAGTGTTCAGGCAAGGCTCAGGGTTATGGTTAAGAGGATTTTAAGAAAATATGGCTATCCTCCAGACAAGCAGAAAAAAGCCACCGAGACGGTTTTGGAACAAGCAACATTAATTTGCAAGGACTGGGCTGAAGCTAAGTAGCACATTAACTCCCTTTCTCCAGACATATTTTGAAAGCACAATCATATACTTGACAAATGGAGTGCAGTACAATTTGACTTGGAACGATAAAATAGCAAAATTAGTCGAGCTATTTTTCTCTTTTAGTGTTAAGGATATTTCTACATCGCTTTTGTGTTCTTATTTATGGCTGCCTAATATAGCGAGTCCAATCAAACATTTATTTCTATATTCCATATTAGCCTCTTTAGAACCTACTAAATTTCAAAAAGAAGACAAAATTAGACAATATGAAGATTTTGTTACTTTTTTGAAAAATATTTATTCTCTTGTTCCTTCGTTCTATTTATTAGAGGATTACATCCCAGAAATAGATTGGGGCGAAGTTAAATTTCATTATAAGAACCACAATTATAAAATATTTTATGGGAGTGAACTTGGAAATGTTTACGATTATCTTACTTTATTTCAGATTATCTATACACCTTGGGATGAAGAATATTTCCAACAAACGAACAGGTCCGCATCCAAGGAATTAGAATTTTGTTTGAAATTACAAGATTATTTTATTTCTGAAATAAAACAAAATGTTGATAAGAAAAGGTTGGAAACTGTAGAACCCGGGAGTATAGAAATTCCAGAAAAAGAGTTTTGGGAGTCTATAAGTCTTTTCATAAGCATCTTTGACCCACTTAAAATTATGGAAAATGGGAACCCCATTGAGATGTATTCAATCAACATAGGTGAATACAACTTTCTTGAAAAAAATGAACAAAGTTTTAATAAAATGTGTCTTAAAGGAACATTGCTCCCATATTACTTTTTAAAGGTTAGTGATAAATATTACCCCCTAATGCCTCGTCGATTTTCTATGACATTAATTGATAAGTGGGCGGTATTGCTTTACGCTATTAAGGATAAAATATCAAAAGGCAAATTTTCTTATTCTTTGGGATATGGGGGAGCTTTACACAAATATATAAAGGGAAGATGTAAGACTAGATATATATTTCCATTAGTCAGTGCTGTTGATAAAGAAAATCGGGCACATAGTCTCATATACAATACATCCTTAATTGTAAAAAACAAATTACTGCTCATTTACCTACTTGAACCCACATCTGATTTTTCTGAAGAATTGCAAAAGGTTAAAAAAGAAGTTAAAGAATCCTTAGAACTATTAGAAAATCAGCCAACTACATTAGCACTCCATTTAGAAAGAAAAAATATTTCTTTTACGCCTCATTCCAGTAAAGAGCAGTTAGAACCTTATCCAATTATTCTAATCCCTAATATTTTCACTGAACTCAGCAAGATAGAAATTCCAGTTGATATGCCTGGGAAAGTTCTCCCCCTTGATAACTTTTTGGCTCTCATTGATGAGGTAGAAGATATTCAAGAACTAATTGAATTTTTCAATTTTCTTGATAGCGAGGAGCGTATAAAGTCTCCTTTTACCATCATTCTTGATAAGTTTGGCGCTTATAAAGATTCTGCAGGAGTTTTAGTACCCGGGGCTCGTGAACCAAATCTTATCGGATTAGATCCTCACTGGGGGTCACATTTTAGATACAAGAGTTTAAAAGCATTTTGGGAAATATATCCACCAGTTGATTTTTTTGATCACCCAAGAACTTGGAAAGTGAGTCGTGAGACACCAACAAGAATTCGGTTTGAAGCAAGAGGGTTTTTGGGTGCTGCAATATACACGGCCATAAATGACAGTAATCTTTTTTGCAATGCACCATTTCATGCGATGAATTTTGATCAAGCACAATTGTCTAATCTTCTTATGGAATGCCTAGAGGATTCAATCTCTGCAGTCAAGGATATAATAAAAAACTTAGCGGTATTCTCACAGTATAGACAATTTCAGGTTTCGTTTTTTCCTGATTCTTTAGTTCAATCAAATGACGATTTTAAACATTTAAGACATTTAAATTGTAAAGGTAAATTATGGATGAGTGATACTGGTTTTGTTCAGGAAGGTATTCCAGGATTAAGAATAGTCTTTAATTATGACCAAGTTCAAAAAAGTCTTCTCAATGCTAAAGATAATTCTACGGAAATTAAATTGTTAATAGAGTTTTTGGAAAAAATTAATGCCGTCTGTTATGACCACAATATTAGAAATATTAAGAAATTGATTATTAGAAGAATACATGGCAAAAAACCACGTTTCAAAATTTTCATGTTTGACAAAGAAGTTGAATTTCCTGATTTGGCTAGTTTTGTTTCTCCCGAACCTAAACATTTCAAATTAGCACGGAAATCCATCGCTCAGATTGCCAAGAATTCTAATATTAATTCTGGTGAATATGTCATGCCGCAAGCTAAAGATATTATAGATAAAGTCAAGAAGGAGGTAATAAGTGAACTAAATAAAAAAGTTAGAAATTTTGATTTTAGGTCGTCTATTCCTTTTCTAATTGGAAATACAGATGGCGTATTGCACTTATTTGAACGCGAAAAAATGTTGGCTAGACAATCGGATTCTATAGAAGTTGATTATGAACGAGACAAGAAATACTCGGAAACGTATAGGAAATTTATTTCTAATCACAAGAATTACCGTTATCTTATTGAGAAATTTGTTCAGTTGAAACCCTCCGGAAAAGAAAAATTAACAGAAGATATTTTGCAGTATCTTTTGGCACTCATTGACCAATTGCATTTAATATATGAAGCGAGTGATTTTTTACATTACGGGATACAACCAATTGGACTCGTTATTTCAGATGATTATATATTCCAAGTTAAATATGAGCAAGGATTTGATGAGAAACAAAAGGCTTTTGCTCAGGAACAGGCGAAATATGATTTGGGGGTAATCGGTGAAAGAAACGATCGTGTCTTTTCTCCGAGAGATGTAAAAGTGTTTATAGAAGAATTGAATGAAGCTTTTTATTCAGAGCTTAGTTTTTCTTTGCAAAACATGGTTTTGGTTTGTGAGATATTGTCTAATTGGCCATTTCATAACAAGACTCAAATTAACACTTATTACACAAGTAAGCTGGAAGAAATTGTTTTAGTTTGTGAGAAAAATATCCCATCTCTTAAAAAGAATGAAATAATAGGAATAATCGGTTTTTTAACATTAAAGCAAGAAAACATGCTTAAAATAGACGGTCAAGAAAATCCTTGTGAAGACCTTCCTGTTTGGGAAATTTCAAAAAGGTTACACCGTTATAACTTGAAACCGTTAATATTAATTGATGATTTCTATTATTGGGGTCCCTATTCAACGCAAAGGGTAGGAAAGATATGGGTTGGAAGAATTTTGTCTGGTTCTCTGCCAGTTTTAATAGATAAGAAAAAAATTGGTCAAGTCCTCGAAGAGGAGAAAAAATTGATAGAAAAGACCCTCGAAACAAGGACATATGAAATTTCAAAAAGATTTACAGTGTATGTTGAAAAAAACGTAGAACTATACAAAAGGGATAAAGGTGGTAGGCATCCCGTAGATTTGGGCGATTATGATGTTTTGGCTTTTCTGGAAACGAAAAATGTTATTTTGAATATTGAGTGTAAAGACATATTGCAGGTATCTTGTTTGAAAGATGTAAAGAGATTAAGGGAAAAAATATTTGGTGAAGAAAGTGATAGAGGGCATATAGGCCGAATTGAAGTACGAACTAAGTATTTGATAAAGAATATAACAAGAATAATGATGGTTTTGCAATGGCCTTTTGATAGAAGTAACATACCTAATATTGTTTCAATATATGTTTCTAGACATTTATATTGGTGGACAGTAAATCCACCATATGAAACTGACATTAAATTTATAAGAATAGATTCTCTGGATGATTTTTTATCAAACCTGTCAAACAACTCATGATAGTTTCTTTATTATCTTTACTACGCGAACCAAGCATGCACCGATGATAGGATTATTTTTGCTTTTCCATCTGCGACAGAATTTCTTTTTCTTAAATCTCTTTCTATTCTTTCTTTTACGTGGCTAGTTACAGCTACAATCACTATCTCATCAATACCCGCCTTCAGGCATTTTTCTATATTTCTGATAACATCCGATTTTCCAGTTTCTACTTCTACAGCAATTTTCTTATCTCCATTTATCACTAACACATCAACATTTCCATTTACCGGTTCTTCAATGTGCACTTCATAGCCTTTTTTTCTGTAGTAGTTAGCAATTTTGTGTTTCCAAAATCTATGCTCAATACCGTTTGTGTCGCGAGGAACTTTGAAGCCCATTTCTTCGAGAATTGATTTTGCTTTCTCGGTCAATTCAAGCAAAATAATCCTTCCGTTTGACAATGTTATTTCTTTTTCTTCTATGAAGCCTTCCACAAAAAGGTCATTTTTTATTTTATTACCTTTTCTTCTATTCACACTCACTCTTTCATATCTTTCCACCACGCCGCTGAATGGATATTTTAGTATATCTATTAATAAGGATGTTTCATCTTCATTTATATCCGTTTTTGGAATATGTGGAACGTCTTGAATTAAGCCCTGATTCTGCAAAATTTCGGCGAAATAACTTGCCATCTTTTCTTTCACTTGTTCGTCACTAACAAGTCCTTTTGAGATTTCAAATTCAGGAATTTTTATCAAAAAAGGTGTATGAATTCTTCCCTGAAGCTTAACAATTGCTTCTCCAATCTCAAGAGTTCCGAGAAATTGTTTATCTTCGTCGTCAAGAAGCATGCAATTTGCAGCAACGTTAACGTCTTTCCTATGTTTTAAATTCATACAGATTGTACAGTATGTGTTTCCAAGAGCAGGAAGTGAAATCTGTGAAGGATGCTGGTCAATAATTATCATTGACTCGCCAAATTCTCTTATTTCTCTAAAAGTTGTTTCCATAACCATTTCGCCGCCAATTAAACTTGCCTTTTCACCCGAAAGAATGTGATGTGCCTCTTCAATAATTATTGCATGCTTGAACTCTTCTCTAACGTTTTCAGCAAGTCGGAAATGATGAATCCATAAAATTAGTGCCTCAATGAAAAAAATTTTGTCGCTATGAGTTAAAGCATCCAATTCTAAGATAACTTTTTTCTCAAGCAATTCGTCAATACCCTGATTTCTTCTTGCGTTCAGAGCATAACCAACCTGACCAAAACAAAGTGTTTGAATTGCTCTCAGCGTTGAACTTAACCAATTCACTTCTCTTGCCGTTGCCTTGTAATTCTTTAACCACCTTAACACATCACGGAAAGTAGGATAATCGCTTGCGTTTTCTGAATAAACACCATATTTTTCATAAACGGCATTTATTGCTTTCTGCAGAAGATACATGACGCCGTTTCCTAAATAATAGGCATGAGCAATAATTTCAATTAATTTCTTGAGCCACGTTCGAGAATCAGTTCCCTTGGGAGGAATTAGAGGGTTGAATCTCAAAGGCAAGACTTTTCTGCCCAATGTAAAAATCAGAATGTCCTCAAAACCCGGGACTATTGTCAAATCACGATAATTTCTTTTCCAATCAAACAGGATGAATGGCTTACTTTTCTTTACCAGTTCCCGGACAACATGAAAACCGAGGTTTGTTTTTCCTGCTCCGCTTCTTCCAAAAATTCCAACGTGCTGGATCCATTCATCCTCACGCAAACCGAAAGGATAAATTTCGTCATCGTTGTAAACTACGTTGCCTATGAAATAATCACCGGTTACTTTTTCCTTTTTTGGAGGATAAAGCAGCATGGTTTCTTTCTCAAGGTCATTGCCTATAACCTTCATCGCAAGGAGTTTCAGATACTCTTCAATCTCTTCTTTTCCTTTCTCATCCTCAAGCGAATAGGTCTGCCAGATTTTGTCTATTCTTGAACCTAGTATCGGCTTTAGTTTTCTGCATAATTGCTTTATCCTCTCTGTTTTGAAATCAGCATTGACCATTTTAATATTCGCTCAGGAAAAGGTTTGCCCTTCTCACGCTTCCTTTGTATTCTTCAAGCATCTTCAGCAGCTCCTGCCTTAATGGCAAGGTGTCTCGCCAGCAACTTATCTGCTCTGTCCTTCTTTGTTTTTCCAAATCAGCAATAACCCTTTCAAGCGAGCCTCTTGCTTGCATGGCCCCGGTAATAGTTGCCTTGTAATGGTTTGAATGGCTGTCAACAAGCCTTCTTTCAATTTCTGAAAGGTTCTTGTGTTTTATCTTTTCTCTTTCCTTAATCAAGAGCAAAAGTTGAATCAGAGATGCTTTTTTCAAAGTAACTTTTTCTGTAAGCACTTGGGAAGAAAGGTCCTGCTGTTTTGAATAAAGAAGCTGTCCGATAAGTTCAGATTCTGACAAAGATTTTTGCTTGTAGCCAACTGGTTTATCAAGGTAGTACACCTTTCCTTTTGAATCAAAATCTTTAAGAAAGGAATAAGTGGAGGTATGGTTTCCTTGGTAGGAAGACCGTTTCCCATACGCTGGATAAATAATTCCGTACATTTTTCCTCTGTAATGATTTTGTAGTGGTAATGGCAATGAAGCAGGGATTAAAAAGCTTATACCGAAACAAGTGATAGTCCCATGTCCTTGAGCCTGTTCAGGTTTTATTCTGGTAGGAAGTGGCAGAGGGATCCGGCCAAGGACGGAAAGAGCCTTCATCGGCTGATATAAAATATGGCAAAAGATGGCAAAGTCAATTTATGGGTTTTCCATTTCCATTTCTTGGGCTCATTATCCCCTCCTTCTCGTCTGGAAATGGTATTTATATGATATTTCTATTAACCATTCATATTTTGGTCTATTCATGGCCGTATTGGTACTTTTTTATGGTTATTTAACCTTTGTTTGGGGCGCCCGAAGGGCGCCACGCGGTATCCCGCCGAAGCGAAGCGAAGGCGGTAATATTTTTATTTTTAATTGATTTTTGTTTTTTAATGTATTTTTAATTTGTTTGTTTTGCGTTTGGATTTTTGCGTAGCATAATGCTTTGCCCTTGGTAAAATTGAAGCAAGATAGTCACGAGTGCATCTTTTTTAGATGCTTTTTGCTTGCTCAATTAGGAAGGCGAGAGTTCTGGTGGTAAACTCTTCCTTGTTCTTTGTAGACAATTTCGCCAAATGCTTGTTGCTTCTTGCGGACACGCCAGAGCAGTTCTTCTGCAACAAGCAGGCAGTTTTCAATCCATTCAAGCTCTTTTTGCTGAATGTTTTCAATGTCAGCGAAGTTGTAAAGCGCATATGTAATTCGCTTTGCTGATTTTTTCAATCTGCTGAATCTGTCATCAATTACAAGAACAGCATTGTTTTCTCTGTTAGCACTATTGTTTCTGTTAGCTCTGTTAACTTCTGTTAATTCTTTTTTCTCATTCATTTTCTCTTTACCCCCTTTCATTTGCATCATTCCGTCGTGGTAATATTTATTTTTCATGTTTGAGTTCAAGGGGTGAAATATTTACGCTTTTAGCGAAGCGACCCGAAGGGGAAAAGCCTAAATAGATTCACCCTTTTTGTTTTTGGAAAAAGACCACGACGAAAATTTTTTTCAACAGGGGGTAAAGTTAATTCTGTTAGTTCTTCTAACTCTGTTAATTCTGTTAGTTCTGCTAATTCTTTTCACTCTGGCAATTTTGGGAATTATGTTAATTCTTTTTCTTGTTCTGGCAAATCTGTTAGTCCATTTTGTTGTTGGATTTTTTGTAACCACACAATGATGGTTACAAACCGAAAGATTTAAATACCCTTGTTTCCTAAATAAATTATGAGAAAAGCCATGAAAAACGAAAAATTGGAAGATGTTGTGAGAAGAACCGAAACACTCGTCGGTAGAGAGAAGTCTTTTGACATGGTTAAAGTTTTCTTCGGTGCGCAGCCTGGAGACTCAATAATTTGTAACGCAGAAAACAAAGAAGAATTGACTAGCTTGCTAAAAAAAATTGCTTCGGAAAATGGGAATTTTGGTTTTGAATACAAAGGATTTGACTATGAATTATGGAAAAGACAGGGGCTCGGTGTTTATGTGTTTTACAATCAAGAAGCTGTAAAAGAAGCTGAAAAGAAAAATAGTTTGAAAGGTCTCCTTAGCACATACCTCAGGGAGTATATGAAAATTCAGGACGATAAATTCGACAAGAAAACGAGGGATAGAATCCTGGGAATTTTTTATGGTTTTCCTAGTTGCTGCATAAAGAAATGTCCTGAAGAGTTGAGACACACTCCTCCTGAAGACGATGGCTTAAATAAATATACAGAGCACGACTGGTGTTCGAAAGATTGCAAAAAAAGCAAACAACTGAATGATAAATATGAAAATATCTATAAACAGTTTTATAGGAACTAACCTTTCACCCCACCACATCCGGTACAGATATACCATGTTTCTATTTGATATCCGTCCTTGGTCTTTGCAATTTTGAATTTTGGGAGGTGCGGCACATGAGCTCCGATTGTTTGGCACCAACCATCATAGGGCCTGAGTGCACCTGCAATCACGGTAGCTTCCTCGTAGCTTCCGACGATTTGTATGTCTTTCTTCTCCATTGGAATAGACCTCCTTACTTCCTCTGATGATGTGGCAGAAAGACTGTATATTCTTCTGCTAACTCTTTCTTGTGTTTCTTTTGGCCATGATGCCAACTTTCGTTGTACAAAAGACAAAACAGTTTGTTTTGAACAATCTCTGCATGCAACACCAAGTGCAAGCGATGACAAGCCAGAAAGTGTACATTGACACCTGAGAAAAGAAGTTGTCCACTTCACAGTGCAATTCTGCAAGTCCGCTATGTCGTGTGAGACTATTCCTTCATTTTTCAATATTTCAATTATTTCCTTCATTTCCCATTCTGTCAGAAGCCTGCAATTTTGGTCTACTGCCACTTTCAATTTCCTCTTTGCAACTTCGCAATCTAGTTTTATAGTTTAGAAAAAATTTATTGTCATGTCAAAATTTCTTGTGAATTTTCAAATAGTAGAAATCCTTCTGTTCCAGATTCGCGGCTAAATCGTATAGGTTCAAATCGCATTAGTCAATGATTGCAGATTGTCGAAAAACAAGAATAAAAAATGGCAGACAGGACAACAATTCCTAACTCTGCCAGACAAAAAATCTGCGTTTATTCCTTCAACAGTTGCTGGAATTCAATCTTCCACCCATGCTGCATCAAGATTCTTAATAATGTTAGTCGTGTCATGTTTCCGGATATTCTGTATCCAGATTCATTTAAAAGCACCACAAAGTAAACCGGCATGCTCATTTTAGTATTCGCTTTTCAAAACCAACACACTGTCACACTGATAAAACTCAAAGTCAGCAAGAGGGAAATCCGTGTAAGTGCCTTTTTGCTCATACAACAACTCGCTTTCATAAGGCTTGTCGCTCCAAGCAGTCACTTTGAAAGACTTGTCTTCATTGACTTCTATCCTCCAGACAATGAAGGCCTTGTTGTTTTTGATGTCCTGTTCACTCTGAACAGATTCAACAATGTCAATTAACCAATAACAACCTGCAGCTTCACACAAGGAAAACATTCCATCTGTCAAACACAGCAGGCCGAAATTCGTTCTGTGATATTCTTCTGTTCCTGTGAACTGCGAGAGAAATTCTCTCAGCCTTTCCTCACTCAAAATCTCAGTTTTCATTTTTTTTCAACAACTCTTTGAGCTTCGAGTGATAAGCGCAGATCTCTTTTGGCTGGGTTGCACAAACACAACCAAAACCGGCAACTGGAAACTCTGATTCATCCTCCATCATTATGAGGATGTTTTTTTCAGGATTCCACTTATACCATGTCATTTTTCATAATTTAAAGCTTTCAGATGATCTTGCAATTCATCAGCTTGCAATTCTGCGCCTCTCTTCATCTGCTGACCCTTCAGCTCTGCTGCAATTTCTTCATCAGCAAAAGCTTCATAATAGTCAGGCTCTTGCCATTTCAAATTTGGAAAGTTGGCTTGTGCTTCTTCCAAATCTTTTGTTGTGTTTTCATCAGGCAGGTCAAAGACTGACTTTGACCTTTCACTATCAAACAATTCCCTAACTTTGTTTTGAGTTCTCTGTATTTCCTTGGCTCTTCTTGAAAGCATTCTTATTAAGAGAGAAGCCTCTTTTCTTGAATGCACGCAAGTAAGCGCCTTGATATCTTCGCATTCTTTCCATGTATAGCCGTTCAGTTCACAAAGTCTCCAGACCTTATCTTTTTGTTTATCAGTTATTTTGTTTTCTTCCATTTTTCTACCTCCTTTCATTTGCTTCATCGCGTCGTGCTCAATAATTTTGTTTTTCATAATTGAGTGTCAACGGCGATAGTGGATACATAAATTTTTAGGGAGTTTTTTCTTCCGCATGAAAAAACTCACGACCTCGCAAGAGGGAATAATTTAGTGAGCCACAAGCCAAGGATTATGAAAAAACAAACCCGAAGGGCTCGAGGCGAAGCACTCGAGTCTTGAGCACGACAGGCAAATGTGCGGAAGGAGGGAATTTTTCAAGACAGGGAGCGAGAGCAAGAATATATGTTAAGCAGAGCGGTTTCTCGGAGAGAAATGACATTTGTTCTTGCTTGAGCAAAAACGAAAGCGAGCAGTTGTCAAGGTTTGAGTGTGCGAAAGCAAGGAAAACTGAAGACAAAAACACTCACTCCTTTAGCACAAGGCAAAGAGGTGAGTGTTTAGCGGAAATATATAGAATGCGAGCATCTTAGAGGACTTGGAAGGAGAAACAGTCCAACCATGCAGTAGAAACATTTTTGAGTAGCAAACATTTTTTATCGCTTAATGCCCCAATCTCAATAGAACCAATCTTTATTGAGCGACTATTGACAAATTCGCATCATTGAGATAAAATACAAAAATAGAACAAACATGAAAAATTTTACAAATCTGCTAAGAATCGGCAAACTGTCACAAACGAACATAGGTCAAAAATATGGCGTTTTCACGCATTTTTTGGGTATATGTTGTGGGCTATCGTCCTTGTCGTTCTGGAGATTGACTTCGGCAAATTGTTTTATCCGCAAGACCTGAAGTGAAATTGTGGACGAAAGGTTTATACATAGTCAAGAGAATGACAACAAATAAAACCGTTTATGCACCTTGGAGTCCATCGAATTTGCAATTAGTACTTAATGGATATGACAAAAGAGAATTGCCTGTTATGTATTTAGAACTATCCGGAAAATGTACTAAATGTCGTTGTTTATATTGCGATTCCCCTCAACGCATGAATCTTGAAAATGAACTCTCTTTAGATGAAATAAAATCTCTAATAAATAAATTGGTAAATAAAAGGTTAAGATGGATTTTTATTTGTGGTTTGGGAGAACCGAGTGAAGATGAAAAACTCAAGCCATTATTGTTTTATCTGAAAGAAAGGGAAATAAGAGTTAGCTTCTTTACAAATGGCTTAGGTTTTGCAGAAAATGACATTCGTAATTTGATAGAGTGTGACGCCAACTTAATTTTAAAGCTTGATACGTTCCATGGGGACATTTTTAATCGTTTATTAGGCAAAAAAGGGACAGCTGAAAAAATATATTCCTTTTTGGAATCACTTCTATTATATGGTTTTGTCAAAGTCAAATCAAACAATGAGACAAATCTTGCACTTTCAATAGTTCCAACGGCGTTAAATTTGAGTTCTATACCTGAAGTAGTAAGATACTGTTTTAAGCATTCAATTTACCCTGCGATAGGTGAAATGGAACCATCAGGTAATGCTATAAAAAACCTCCCTGATTTAAGAGTATCAACAGTTGATCTTCAAGAAATTCATAATAAGGTGTCAGATATTCTCGGTTATTCTTACTTTAGACCATTATGTCCCGGTGTTATCTCAGATTTCAGAATAGATCACGTAGGAAATTGTATTGTTGATACTATCACAGGATTGGGTTGCGGGTGGTTTTTAGAAGAAAAATATGTACCTTTCATTCTAGGGAATATTAGAAATGACTCTATTGATGACATACAATATAGAGCATTTTTATATAGGTGCGAAAATTTCCATAAGACCGTTAGCATGTTGAAAGAGAAAACGCCGGTCATTGCTTGTGGTGGTGGTGCGCGACCGTCTCATTGGGTCGAACTATATGCTAAATTAATGGGTAAATATTTAAAAAGTAATGAGGAGTAACATACCAATGATGTGGTTTTATTTATCATTGCTCCCCCCCGCTATCTGGGCTTGCGTTAATACTATAGATAAAATTGTTGTTGGTAAATATATAGATAGACCAATAGTCTATCTAATCTTTACGGGACTTGCAACATTGATACCTGTATCTTTATTACCACTATGGTGTAACTTTGATAAAATAAGTGTTTCGCTCATTTTACTGTCCATAGCCACAGGTAGCATTTATATTTTTTATACCTGGTTTTTTTTCCGTTCACTTCAAATTAGCGATGCACCTGTAGTCGCAAATCTACTTTTATTGGTTCCTGTCATATCTCTTTTCATGGGAACGATTCTCTTTCATGAGAGATTCCATATCCATACATACGGGGGTATACTTCTCGTTATTGGCGGCGTACTTGGAACATCCTTTGAAAAAAGAGAGGGTAAAAATAGAACAAAGAATTGGTCTTTAACTCTAACGCCGGCATTTGTCTTAATGTTTATATCAGCAATTCTAACAAGTATTGATTATACCCTGGAGAAATACATTCTTATGCAAACCAATGAAATCACACTTTTTTATTGGAACCGAGTTGGTATTCTTATAGCAACTGGGTGCATTCTTTTGATCCCCAAATCTCCAAGAAAAGATTTTATCCGGACTCTGCGTTTCATACCTCATATAATTCCCATATCTTTAATAAATGAAATCTTGGATATGACCGCTGCTTTTATCTTAATTTCTGCATATTACTCGGGACCCCTATCGCTAGTAACAGCAATTATTTCTATACAGCCTTTATTTGTTCTAATATTTATAAACATCGTGAATAAAATTAGGCCGAACACCGTTCCGACTAGCGGGGATAAAAAATATTTTTTAATTAGGTTTGCCTGTATTATCATTGCAGTAGTGGGAATATATCTAATAAGCCTTACGGGGTGAGTTACAAATGAGTGATGAGGTTCTGATGCTATTTTTAACCATGATTGTTATGATATTTACTCTTTTAGTTATGATATGGCAGACTTGGTTAACAAGAATAGAAATGCGAAAAACCGCTGTGAGAGAAATTTATGCAAGGTATTTAGAAATAAACAAATTGGAGGTGGAAAACCCAGCACTTCACAAAATGTTCATGGATAAAAAAACCTTTGAAGAACTGAAAAACTTACCTGAAGATGAACTTCGAAAGCGAGCATTATCACTATTTATATTTGACCAGTTCGCTATGATTTATAATTTAGGAGAAAGAAAAAGTGTATATCTAAAGCTAAATCCTTATATCAAAAAATTGTTCAAAGAAGGAAAAATATTAGAGTGGTGGGAAGATTTTATTGATAGAAAAAGGTCTTTATTGGATATAAATGAATCTTATATTTGGGGGATAATGACAAACCCAGAAGTAATAAAATGTTGGAAAGATTATAAGTTAGGAGAAACATGGAAAGGTAGTAAATATTACGAGTACGTGAGTAATATCATAAATAATTCAAAATGGGGTATCGATGATAATTATAAAGACGATTCTTTACAAAAAAAAGAGAATGTTATTGCCATATATAATGAGGTGGCTGAACAATATACAACAACATTTTTTAATCCTAAAACCTTGCAGGCAGAAATTTTTTATTTGGAAAAGTTCTTATCAGTTGTAAAAAAAGGAGGGAAAATCATAGATGTAGGATGTGGTCCGGGAATAGAAACAAAATTTATTATAGGTAAGGGGTTTAGATATGAGGGTATCGATTTATCTCAGAAAATGATTGAGATAGCTAAAAGGAATAATCCGACGGCTACTTTTCGAATAATGGATATGCACGAGTTGAATTATTCTGATAACGAATTTGATGGGATTATGGCACTAGAAAGTTTAATCCATCTACCTAAATCTGAGGTGCGTACTATCATTACTGATTTATGTAGAATACTAAAACCTGGTGGAGTCATTTTACTCGCACTTCAAAAAGGTAAAGGAGAAAAAATTATTTCATTTCCATTTCAGAAAGAAAAGAAGTGCCTACTAACTCTATTTACAATAGATGAGATGAAAAATCTGTTGAGTGAATCTGGATTTAAAGTTGTGTATAGTACAACAAGGAAACCTGTTCCGATGGAATACAGATTTGATAAACTCGTTATAATCGCAGAGAAAAAATAAAAGGAAATGACAGGATAACTCTGCATAAACAATTTCCTTGAGGAGAGGCAGTTTGAGCCTATCCTCAAGTAGCAGTAGATAATTCAACTGCTTATCTGTTATTGCTTTTTCCTCTTGTGCTTCTGTCATTTTCCAATCTTAATGCGTTGTCTGTCCGTTTCCGTTCAATGCCTCGTTTATCAATGCTGATGCTTCTTTCTTGCTTATGTTTTCCGGAAACTCAACCCCAAGTCCTCTCAAGAAATTCTTCTGTTTTTCAGTTGCCTGTTCATTATTGTTGCCGTTTTTCCTGTTGACAATTTCTTGAAACCTTCTGTCCTTGCCCATCTCTTGCAATATTCCGATTGCCGCTTGCGTCTTGCCTTTTCCGGTTAACTTCTCGAAGATCGCATTGAACTCTTCCACATAGCGTTGGACTTTTTCATCTTCCATTTTTTATTTACCTCCTTTCATTTTGCTCGGGAAGAGAACCTTCCTTCATGATAAATTTTGGCAAACCCTTATGATTGCCTTAACAATTATCAAAAAAGAAAAGCAAGGGCGAGACCGAGATGGAACGAAAGCGGAGTTTTTCCTTGCGATGCCTGAAGGCTGTTAATGACAAAAACGGAGCGTGTTCCCTCGGGGTTTCGCAAGAAACGAAAAGCTTAAAATATCGCAAGACGAAGTCGGCAAGAGGGGAATGGCTCGGGTGGGCGGTGAATTGACGACGAAGCCTTCTTCAAGGAAGAAGGTTTTTTATGTTTTTCCTCGTCCGATGCTTTTCCCAGGAAGTTAGAAACAGTGGCGGTGTCTTGTCAAAAAGCATTCTACTTTTCGGTAGATTTCCGATTAGCCAAAGCAAGTCAAAAATTGTTGACAAAAAGGGCGGATGAGAATATAATAAATCCTATAAAGGTTGAAAATCTTTTTGAAACATGTGAAAGTGATTGAATTGATTATAAGGAAGGTTTAGAATGGGCTGGTATGATGTCGCACAAATTTGCTTGAACGGGAGTGTCATAAATCCTTGCGTGAAATAGTCCCCGCAGTTCAAGAAGAAATTTTGTAACAAGTGCGGTTCTCGGACAATTCCTGCTTGTGAGAAGTGCAATGTCTAGACCCATGGAGAATACCGTGAAAAAAACACTGTTGTCTTGGCTGTGGGTGGGCACTCCGGTCCAGCACCCTGATTTTGCTCAAATTGCGGAGAACTGTATCCTAAGGCTACACCCAAGATTGAGGCGGCCCCTGAACTTGTTTCGGAATTGGAGGATATCACAGATTCTGAAAAGAAGATTTTAGCCCAGAGTATCGATGAAATTGAGCGTTGGTGCGACGTGATAAACATTGTTATTTAATGAAGCAGAACTAAATCTAACCTTCAGTTACGTATTCTTTTCCGGATAGGAAGGAATAACGCGGAAAGTTACAGTATGGAACAATCATGTCAATTCTTCAGATAACAGGTGAACAGTTGAAGTCTTTAATGGGAGCAAGAGGCAGGAAAAGGTTAGCTATCCTCATTGGGGCGGGAGTTTCACGGATAGCAGGATGCAAATCTTGGGACGAAATGGTGGAAGAATTATTGAATCTTTGTGGCGAAAAAAAGGAAAATTATCCAACCCAAGAAATTCCTGCCATACTTGGTGAATGTAAGAGGAGGTTGAACGAAAATTTTTACCAAGTAGTTGAAAAATCTGTTATCCCTGAAACTGAAAAGCTTGATAAGGTTTACAAGCCGATTATGAAAATCCTGTTCGAATCAACAAATCCTGTGAGTGTCATAACCACAAATATTGATAGCTGTCTAGAAATGTTAAAGCTTTTCAATGGTAGGTCTTTTGATAAAGACCGGTTAAATCCTCATGAGTTGTATATGGGCGGTATATTTCATCTACATGGAAAGAACGTAAAAAGTGCAATTCTCACCGCGGAAGACTACAACAATTTCTACCAAAACACTAATACGACAAAATTCTTCCTAAATAACATACTAGGAAGTTACACCCTTCTAATTATAGGTTACAGTCTCAGAGAATTTGAATTACTCAAGGAATTTATTTTTCTGAATTTTTTGACACCCGGCGACCGACGGAGTCCTTACCATTTTGTGCTTTTCCCAAGTGACGAAATAAATCCACAGATGTCTGAACTATACAAAAATCAATACGGTATCGGAGTGATTAGCTATCACAAGAGGAATGAATCTTACTCGGGTTTTGTAGATGCAATTATGGAATTATGTGAGAAACTAAAACCTATTACTGGTAAAGAAGGAGATGCAAGGCATGTCGAAATTAGTTGATAAGGATGAGCGTTTTTTTGATATTGCAGATAGAATTGACGAGATAATCAAAAAGGATTCACCGGGAAATGAGGAGCAAAGACAAGTCCTAGATTTGATTAGACAAGAGAAATTTGCTCGGTATATTTTTAGAAAACTCGGAGACGACAAATTATCTACGAAGTTTATTGCAAAATGGTTTGAATTATTCCTTAGAGAAGGGGTCTTTGACATCCCTGCTGATGTAATTAATCCAGTTGAAGTTGAAAAAGGATATTACAAAGTTCCTTACTGGGCTGGACTTGATTGCTTGGTGCGGATGTCAAAGTATCCCGAGTTTACAGAAGACATGGTCAAAATAATGAAAAGGATAACCCAAGCCAAAGTTGATAATTATCACGTATATCGAGCATTCATCAAAATGGCAGTTAATTTCTTCCCAGACAAAGTCATAGAAGTAGTTCCTCTGGTGAGAAACTGGCTTGAGAGTAGATTTCACACTACAGTGCAATCTTATGAAGTTAGCAGTCTGCTCACCTATCTCCTCAAGAATAATGAAAGGGAAGCGGTTTTGCAGCTCATAGAAATTGTGACCGATGTTAAGGGTGAAAGAGAAAAGGGCCTGCTGGATAGGGAAGTACCAAAGGCCAAATCCATCATGGACATACACGCTTTGAAGGAGTTGATTGACGAGAACTTGGGCTTAATGAAGGAAACTTATCCTTTAGAAATTGGAAAAATCGTGTCAAAGAATTTGGAGAAAGCCATAAAAATAGAAGTTCTTGAAAGTAATAAGTCTGACTATTCCTATATCTGGCGGCCCGCAATTGAAGAGCATTCACAAAATTTGAGTTTGTATGGCGTAAAAGAACTATTAGTCATTTTGATTCGCGATCTACTAGTGGTGCTCGCAGTAAAAGGAGACATAAGTGAATACTTGAAGGAGCTTCTCAATCATCAGTTTTCAATTTTTAGAAGGTTGGGGATACATACTGTTACTGAAAACAAAGAAAAGTATAAAAATGTAGTAAACGAAGATTTAATATCACATGAAAAAATCTATGAATTGTTAAATGACATCAATGTTAGGCATGAACTTTTTAGGTTCTTGAGCATACACTTCGGTTCGCTATCTCCGGATAAGAAACAACTAATATTGAATGGGATAGAAAAAGGACCTACTTTTATTAGGGATGACTTGACAGCAGAAGAAAAAGAGCAGTCAACGAACGTCTGGAAACAAGAGTGGCTAGAAGGAATAAAAGATAAAGAGTTTAAGCCAGCAGATGAACTTTACGCAAAAATATCAGAGAAAACCAAGGTCAGGATAGAACATCCGGATTTTACCGCCTACATGGAATTATTTACTGGGTCTGTCAGTCCCTATACCGCCGACCAATTATTGGGTTGGGATGCAAAAGAAATAACAAGAAGATTAAGAGAATTCAAACAAAAAGGAGAAGGTTTCAAAACGCCATCCAAAAGAGGCCTTGCGGAAGCTTTGCGAAATGCCGTTAGCAAAGAGCCTAAGAAATTTGAAGATTGCCTTAATGAATTCAAGAATGTGCCTTGCCACTACATCTACGAGATACTGTTTGCCTTCAGAATGTCGTGGGAGGAAGGAAAGAGTATCAATTGGAATAGCGTGTTGAACTTCTGCCACGATTTGGTTTTAGATGATGAGTTCTGGCAAAGAAAAGAACAAGAGAGGCTGTGGGTAGTTTCTGAAATAGCCGACTTGATTGAATCTGGAACCAAGGTAGACGAGCGTGCTTTTGAGAAAAGATTACTGCCTATCGCCAGAGATATTTTGATAAGAATGGCAGAAAGAGAAACAAAAACTCACTATGATAAAAAGGATCCAACAGCATCTGTGCTGAACTCACCTAAGGGTAGAATGTTGATTGCTGCCATAACTTATGCATTGCGTTTGGCAAGGACTGGGTATGCAAGAAAAGAAGATGTCAACAAACGATGGGAACCGGAGATTGAAAATATCTTCACAACTGAACTGAGTAAAAGAGAAGGAACAATAGATGTTTATACAGTTTGCGGTTGGTTCTTGCCAAATTTGAACTACTTGGATAATGGGTGGGTGACTAAAAACATACAGAATATCTTTCCAGATGCAAGCAAGCACGAAAATTCTTGGATTGCTGCTTTTGCTGGATATTTATCTATGAAAAATTTTTATAAACATCTCTATAAACTGGGTAGAGAACAATTCAGAGCTGCTGTGGGAAAACCGTTGGAATTTTATTATGCAAAAGAAAGGTTAGCACAACATCTAGTTTTGGCTTACCTTTACGGCGAAGAAGACATAGAATCAAAAGACAGTGTGTTTAAACAATACGTAGAGTTGGCTGATGAAGAAGATATTGGAAAATGTATTTGGTTCATTACTACACTAGATTTTGTCAATGACTCTAATGAGTATAGAAAGAAAATAGTGGAATTCTGGCGATATAGATTTAGTTTAAAAGTAAAGGAAGAAGAAACAAACAAGAAGGAGTTTTCTCATTTTGTTGACTTAGCCAAGTTTATTGACCTTGAACAAGTAAAAATTGATGATGAAGTTTACAACATGTTGGGAAAGTCAATGCAATACGCTGAACTGACAAATAAAACTGACGAGGCAATTGAATTCTTTGGGAATAATTGTGAAAAATACGCTGAGATTGTTGCTAAACTTTTTGATCTGTTGCTGGACAACTCTCAATCCCCACCAATCAATTCAAAGGAAGAAATTAGTAGGGTTCTTGAAACTCTCTACTCAAAAAACATTCCCGAGGTGACTAAACTAACCCATAATATTATCAACAAATTCGGTGAAAAATGGTGCATTGAAGATTATAGGGAACTGTACAATAGACACAGGAGCCAGGAATCTACAAGAGAAATTTCTTAGCTCCTGGAGAAATTCAACAACAGCGAGAGTTTTCATTGCAGTCCGCAAGTTTCGTATATCGAGAGAGGAGTCCAAACGATTAGTTGAGTCAAAGCGGTCAAAGGCGAGCCAAGCGCATTTGACCGGAAACACGCAAGATGTTATACTTAATCCTGAGAAGGACTCTCAAAATGCCAAATAGGATACTATATGCAAGTTGAGAAAAGGGTATTCTTTCAAATAATCCCAAACTTCATTCAGGAATCGTACGAGCCGGGCAAGACTGGAAAAATTGGTGTTTCAATAATAAATACCGGAAGAAGTCCATTTTATCTGAGAAAAATGGGTATTCAATTTGACTGGCAGAGTAAAACGCAAGGTTATGTAGTAAATAAAGACTTACCAATACAACCTCGAAGGAAGTATGGATTAGGAATTATTTGTTTTGGAATTCCTACAAATATTACAGGATCGCATACATTTAAGTTTTTTGTTGATTGTATTGGGTTTGATCCATACCTAAAAGTAAAATATAGAAAGCTAATATGGACAAATAGTTGTCGAATTGTAATACATCCAACTCCAAAATATAGAGTTTTTGTAAGCAGAAGCATAGAAAGTTCTGACAGGATAATAATTGATCCGATAGTGGATTTGATTCGAGCTTGGTCAGTTCAACCTATTACTGTTGGTATTAATGTCAAGGGAAGCAAAGACCCTAGAATATTAGAGAAAATAATTGTTAATGAAATTAAAAAGTCTGACGGAGTAATTTGCATTGCTACCAAACGCGATAGAACTGTTGATGGACGTTGGAAAACCCCAGCATGGATTCACGCTGAGGCGGGAATATCATTGTACCCACATAAACCATGTCTTGTGTTTTATGATAGAGATGTAACATTAGAAGGTATAATTTGGGGCAAACCAAAGGTACCATTAAACATCCAAGATTATGATGAGATACAATATAAAGTAGATCAGGTGATGGGTAGTTATAGGAATTGGGTCCAAAAGAAAAAAAATGATGAATTAATCAAGACAATAAGAAAAATGGTAGCAGTAGGTTTATACACCTATGGAATATATTCTCTTGGAAAAGAAGCAGGAAGGAGAGCGAAAATCAGATGAATGTATACGAAAAGATTGAAAAGATAATTGAAGCAGTGGCAAGAATTTTTCCCGCAGCAGGTACATTCAAAGAAAGAATTATGAATGCGGTGCGAAAGCAATCAGAAGCCGCATTGAACAGTTTGCTGGCTGAGATAAAAGAAATTGTTGAAACAAATAATGTTTGAGTGTCGGTGCTTGACCTCACTCGGCTTTAAGTGAATAAGTCATATGGCTGAATCAAAACTGCATAATTTTCTAAAGAGAGAAATACTTCCAGACGACTTTCTGTACCGCGAAATTGAAATTTATTTCAAGCGAAGGTGTGATGAGAAACTGGGAGCCACGAGACACAGACCTGATATATACTGCCGCTCTTTTAAGAAGAAAAATATCGAAAAAAATGTCCTTCTTTTGGGTGAAATCGAGACTGGTGGCGGTAATTTCTGGTGGAACTGGGAGTCTATAGGACCCATTATAAAACAACAATGGGCAGACAATACAGTCCTGTTTCAGGCATTTTATCCTCTTTGTGGAAGAGAATGGGTAAAAGAATCTATTGAAAAAGGGAAAAAATTGGAGAAAAAATACAAAACTTATAGAATACATTTTTATCCTTTCGAAATGAAAATTCCAGAAGAACGTGCAGAGAAGATTTATGATGCATTTTCAAAGCGACGGAAGAAAAAAGACGATTTGAAGGTACTAAAGAGGGAAACCAATAAAATAAACTACGAGTTACTCAAGATTGTTAAGAAGTTCTTGCGAAAATGAATCTTGCGTCGCTGTACGAGCTTTTAAAGTTGGAGAAAATTTGTAGTCTGGGTGAGCCCAGCCAAAAATACTTGGTCAAATGATAGTCACCTTAAACTACTTTTAAGTGTAGAGAGTGGATGAGATTATATTTAGTCCAGCATGGGGAAGCACATCCCGAGCAAGTCGATCCATCAAGACCGCTTACAGAAAAAGGAAGAAAGGATGTTTCCAAAGTGGCAAAATTTCTTGAGGAGGCGGGGATACAAATAGATACTGTTTGGCACAGCACAAAAACGCGCGCCATCCAAACAGCAGAAATTCTTGCTGAAGCAATTAAGGCAAAAAATATTGAGCAGAAAGAAGGCTTGACTCCTAACGACTCTGTAGGAACATTTAAAGAGGAACTCGCTTCGAGAGAGAAAGACTTGATGATTGTCGGTCATCTTCCATTTCTTCAGAAACTTGCTTCCTTGCTTCTGACAGGTTCTGAATCTCAAGATTTGGTTGCTTTTCAACAAGCCGGAATTGTTTGCCTTGAGCGTGAGCAAGGCAAATGGCAAATTACCTGGATGATAATTCCTGAATTGATTGCTTAGTTTCAATAATCAAAGTGAAAATCCTCGCCTCAAAATTTCTCTATCCGAAAGACCTTCCGAATCTGGAAAACGTCTTGACTCCATTCAAGAACACTTCAATTCAGTTATCTTTTTTCCAGAGAACAGATTTTCTCCTGATAGACCATAAAAAGATAAAAGAAGTTTGCAACTTTCTCAACATAGGCATTCCGACTGTTCACGCTCCAACTGTTGATGTTTTTCATCAGGATTTTTTGCAAATTCTTGGCAGGATAAAAGAAGTTTACGACATTGAAGTTATAAGCATACATCCGCAAAAAGGTGAAAGTAATGAGGCAATGAAAAAATTTGAAGAATATGCAAAAGCAATAGAAGATTTGGGAATTACATTGGCGTACGAAAATTTTCCTTCTTACGTAAGCAAGAGAAAATGGATAAATCTACCGGCTGAAATGCATTCAAAATTCAATTTGCTTTTCCTTGCATTGACATTCGATACGAGCCATCTTGATGAGCCTGCAGACTGCATTGAGGAATTTGACAAGGTTTCAGAAAAGGTTGCTGTTGTTCATCTAAGCGATGCCTCACAAGGCAAGGAGCACTTGCCTTTGGGCATGGGATGTGTGCCTTACAAGAAATTCTTGAATCATCTTCAAGCAAAGGATTTTTCTGGCTGTGTAGTCATCGAATACATGGAGGAATTCGAAAGCAAACTAATAGAAGACACAAAAGAACTTGCGGTTGAGTTCAAGTAATAATAGGATTGGAATCTTATCTACTATATTTTCCTTCCAAAACCGTTTCTTCAATTATGTGTCCTTTCATTGCTCTTTCTACTTCTTTTTTTCTTGAGCCTTCCTTCAAATTCAGTTCAGCATCAAGAGCATAAAGCTTGAACTTGTATCTGTGCGTTCCGCTCGGAGGAGCAGGGCCGCCATATTCCAATTTTCCAAAATCGTTCGTGCCAAGAATTCCTTTAGGAGTTGTTCCTTCAGATATGAAATCATTTGTCGGTGGAATATTAAAGATTATCCAATGATCCCATGTTCCCATGGGTGCGTCAGGGTCATCAACAATCAGCACAAGGCTTTTCGCATTGACAGGAACATTTTCTATTTTCAGAGGAGGAGGAATGTCTTCACCATCAGCAGTATACTTTGCAGGAATTCTTGCTCCATTTTGAAAAGCAGGACTCGTTAATAACATTTTTCACCTTCTTGAAGCTGATTTCTTCTTCTGCTTTTTGACATCCTGAAGTCAATAATAGTAAAATTAAAATGAATGCTTTTCATTGTTTTAAATTATGCCTTATTAAACAACAAATTGCAAACAAGAGCATGTCTGCAGCGTAAGAACGAAATTTTTATTCAAAAGGCTTGATTCAGCATTTACATGATTCAAAGACAAACACCAAAGCACGAAATAAGCGAGGAGATTGAGAGGCAGGCAAGATACTTGCTGAAAGAAGCTGCACATGAAGAAGATGTCAGAAATGCTGTCATTGGAAGGAACAATTGCCCTGTGAAGTATTTTGTTTGGAAAAGGCTGAGTGAAGTTGCTCCTTATCTTAATTACGCAATAAAGCTCTGCGATCCTGGCATGAGTTGCAATCTTTCATACAGCGAAAAGCAAGCAATAAAGCAAGACATCTTTGCAGATGATTATCTTTTCTCAGCAAACTTAACAGTTTTCAAGCCAACTGTAATGAAAATTTTCCTGTGGCAGGAGGAAAAAGGGCCGAGCAAGCCAGTGACTTCAGAAACAAAAGAATGTTACAACGATGATGTTACAATCCGCAGCACTTGCGATGGCGAACAATACAGAACAATAGAGCAGGATTGCAATGCTCTTGATGTTTCAGGCACTTGGGGAAGAAATTATTGCAACATAACCAATGTTGCCTTGGATGACATTGATGTTTATCATAACAAGACAGGCAAGATTGGGCATTGTGATGCTACAACAACACCAATATCATGCAGACAATCAGATGATTTCAAGGAAGAAATAATAACAACAAACGGCAACTGCGACCACACTTTTGAAAAGTGTGCTGATTGGGCGATTGCGTGCAAGTTGAAGAAAGATCAGTCATGTGACCCAACTGGTGATGGTAGTGAATGTTTCTCACACACATGCACTACAATTACCCTGGTCCCACCAAAGGGGAAATGTACATGATTTTATCATTTTCATGTAGTTACTAAAACGAAAGATTTAAATACCCATAAAGCGTAATAAATATATGTCAGTTAAAAAATTTATAATCGGGGGTTTGGCAGGATTGGGTTTACTATTGTTAACAAATAAAATTGAAGCAAAAAAAGTTGATTTTTTAATAGGTGGGGGATTTAGTCAAAAATCAAATAGCAAATATGATATCATTGCTACAGGTTACGAAGGAAGTAAAGTTCATGATGATAGACAAGAAAATTTAGATAAGCTCACAATATATGGTTTAGCCACCATGAATCTTCGTGGCGCTTGTGTAGTAAGATTGGATGATAAATATGAGAAAAAAGCAGGGGATGTTTCTTATACTGATGCTTTCGGAGAAGGTTCCTATTCAAAAAATAATCTTGAGCTAACAGTTGAAAAAGAAACCAAAC
The DNA here is from genome assembly GCA_002412545.1 of Elusimicrobia bacterium UBA5214. Classification (GTDB taxonomy): domain Bacteria; phylum Elusimicrobiota; class UBA5214; order UBA5214; family UBA5214; genus UBA5214. The sequence continues at coordinate 77,204 of DHVG01000002.1, forward strand.
TCAAAGAAAAATTATCTGGTCTGATAGCGGGGGGCTTTGGATTGAGAAATAAAGATGATAGTGGAAGTATTTCAATAAAAACAACGAAGAGTCCTATATTACTAGAAAGCTCATCCAAAAGGAAAAATCAAGAGTTGATAGTGGGGGGTCAATTGGAATACAATGGTTTGCCCGTCAACATTGCACTCAAAACGAAATACGCACATAAAATCAATGGCGAGCAAACATTTGAAGTAAGAAACAAAACGACAGGCACTTCTGTAAAAAGAGAATATGACTTGTCAGGCTCTCGCCTTGAGAATGAAGTTGCATTGAAAAAGGAAATTAACAAGAAAAATTTGAAGGGGCTTGAATTAAGGTTAAGTGTTGACATTGACAACGACAAGCTCAAGCAGACATCAACAACAGAAACAACTACTCCTGTTTATGAAGATTATACTGAAAAGAGGATTTATTATGCTTTGCAGGCAGTTGCTTACTTCAAAGAAAATCTTGCTCTCAAGCTTGGAATAGGCCAAGAGGATTTGAATGCAAATGGCACGCTTGAAGTGAAAACAACTCAAAAACCAACATGGGCGATTGTTGGGGTGGAATGGACATTTGGCTTGAAGTAAGAATATTTGCAACAATTGGTTTAGTTTTGCATTGACATTAATAACAAAATTCAAGATTGAAAGATGGAAGCATGTTCAGATGGCTTTGATAATGATGGGGATGGTTTCATTTGATTTTCAATACGCTAATCCTCTTATCTTGATTATTGAAGGATTATTTACTGAACGCACGACATAAACAATCCCGCCTTTTCCCGTCTGTTCCTTAATTCTTGTTCCTTTCTTGTTTAGCGTGTAGTGTTACTGAAAGTATTTTGTTTTTCTATAAACATATGTAATCATTTTTTCAGTAGCTGCTCTCTGATTTCGTTAAAATCTCCGACGAGCTCATATCTTTTTACTCTGACTTTCTTTTTCCATCCTCTTCCTGTTAACTCTTCTTTCTCTGTTGATTTTGCGATTCCCTTTTCGCAAAACCACATTAACACATCGCACACTCGCTTTGCCGGCAGTCCTGTTTCTTTTCTGATTTCTCTGAATGTTTTTGGCTCATCCATTACTTTGATAACCTTCTTCCTGTTCCTTCCACGAACTATCAAGCTATATTTTTGCCAGTTTATTGCTGGTTCACAATAAACATATTCTATTTTTTTCTCGGTGCAAAAGTCCCTTAATTTTTTCTGGCCTTCTTCAGTTAATCCATAGAGTCTTCCTATTTTTTCTTTCTCATTCAAAATTCTTGCTATTCCGTGCTGAATAAATTGTTTTAGCGTTACATTTACATGCGTGTTTTCTGTTCCTAATTCTTGCCTAATTTCCGAGGGTGTTTTTGGTTTTGTCATCTTCAGAAGAACCTCTTTTCTTTTTTCTGTCCATCTGAAAGATGACATGAAAACAAGACAATAAGGCAAGTTATATTATTAATACCGAAGTCATATAGAAAAGGGATTTTCGCTCAGAACGAAGAATTCGGTAAATGAAAGTTTTGTTCCGAAATTTGATTTAATTGCGCGAGGGTGAGGCGTACATACCACTTGTGACTTCTTTGAGAAACATTGATGGAAAGATATCTGATACATGTAAATTCTTGACAAGAAGGAAGATAAGGTTCTATAATAAAACCGGAAGTTAAGCTCAGACATTGGCAACAAAACTGAGGCTTCCTCTAGAGATTGCAGCATAACATGGATATCGATGCCTTAATGACCTCTTTTGCACTTATTTTGTGCATTCTTGCGCCCATTTGGTATCTCTTAATTTGGATATCTCCCGAATGGTTCAAATTGTCTTGGTATAGGGGACTGTCTCCTTTCTATGACAGAAGGGAAACGAAGGTCAGAATTTTCCTTGTCTGTTTTCTAATGCTGACTCCTCTTTTCTTTTATCTATCTACTATATATATCTTCCACCTGTCCATAGTTGGTAGAATGGCTGAGGGCACCTCGCCTGCTTGGCCAGCTGTGGCTTGGGCTTTCCTTGTATTCTCCCTTGTTTTTTTATTTCTAGGGTGTGTAACACCGTGTGCAGCGGCAATCTGGTATTTCTTCTTTTCCTACAAGAAAGTCCTACAAGAGCTAAAAGACTGTGAACTACTACCACACCAGTTCCAACTTGACCCAGTAAAAAATACAATAAGGAAAGTGTTTTTGGAGCTATTGCAAAAAAGCGGAGTAAAAGATTCACCGAGGTTTTTCTTTATCAAAAAAGAACAAAAAGGGTCGGCTCTTTATTCAGACTGTGGAGTAGTTGGTAAAGGTAAGGGACTATTGCTTATTGTAAGTGATGAGTTCGCAGACTACTTTCGCAATAGGATTATGGGGAAAGTAGAACTCAAGGCGATTTTGTTGCACGAAATTTGTCATGTTTGTAATAGAGATTTCTTTTTACCCCTGTGGCTTCGGGTATTCAGTCGGTCGAAGTCATATAGAATGACATTGACTTTTTTAGTGCTTTGTTTCTTTTGCACTTTTGGGTTCGTTGTTACTTCGGGTGATGCCCTACTGCCGTGGTATTTTTCTGGCATGGAAATTTTTTTGCCATTGGGTTTTATCGCCTTGCTGCCAATTCTATTCTTCCTTGTGATTTTCACCCTCAGAGCCCAAGTCTGGACGAGTGTAGCAGAAGTTTTCCGTGAGAGGGAGCAAAACGCCGACGACTTTGCGATAAAAATGGGGGTTAGATATGAAACCATGATTAGTGTAATAAAAAAGATGGCGATGCTCGCTTCTCCGCAGTTGAATTTTTCTGTTGGATTTGGAACAGATGACGGGGAGATGCGAGGGTTATCACAAGTCTCTGATTGGGAAACTCCAGAACTATCACATCAGTACGCCAAGGACATCCTAAAACATGACATCTACTACTATATTTCCGGAATCAGAGAATGGGTTCCCTCATTCAAGGAAAGGCTGCGATTCTTAGAGACAAATAGAAAGGGTTACACCGGACGAGACAGTAACTTGTTGCGTTCTTTACCTGAAATGTTACATATTTTTGCAGCAAGTTGTTTTATTTTTGGAATGGTTCCAGGAGCCTTTGATTTTTTTGGTTCGGTTCTGGGTGAGGCACGTATTATGTGTGAGATTGGCACAGCTTACACATCCCTTCTTTATGTGGTCATGATTCTGACTTATGTCATCCGTGGAGTACGAATAGCAGTGGCTGGTTCTACTCGACTTGAAACCCCGCCTTTACGCTCGGTATTTAGAGGAGTTTTCGAAGATACACCCATCAGAAGAGCTTTTGAAATGTTCATAATCTGCATAAAGAGAAACGTGGCAAAAGTTCTGAATACTAGGGTTGAACCCGTGAAAGCTAAATCGAAAAGGTTTCTTCTATTCGTGAATTCTATACTGGTAACATTTTATGAAAACATTTACATAAGAAACTTTTTTGTTGTGCTGATACCCTATGCGGTAGTTAGGGTAATCCAAAATAATGCGCCTTCTTTAGTGACTTCGTTTTGTTTGGACAAAATTTTCTCTCTTCAAGCGCTACCGATACACTTCCTTGTGGTGAATGCACTTTCTTGGCATCTTCTTCGAGTTCTATTAAGTGAGCAGAGAATGACCTTAGGCTTAGCGCTGAAATTTGGACTAATGAGGGAAGCGGGCGGAACACTCGCAGGATTAGCTTAATGAAACATCTAACAGAAGAACAAATTTTTGCTTTTGTTAACAAAGACGAGGAACACGTTAACTTGAGGAAAGCGACAAGGCACTTGGATTCTTGCCTCGGGTGTACAAAACTTCTTAGAGAAATCGCGGCTCTCAATTTGTTGTTGGTCTTGAACAAGATCCAAAGAAAACAAGAAGAAGCATGGGCACTTCTCAGAAACTGTCTCTCGGATTACGCGGTTACCAACTATGCATCGGGACAACTTTCGGAAGAACAAAAAAAGGAAGTGGAGAAGCATTTACAAGAATGTGCACTCTGTAGGAAAGAGGTAGAAATAGAAAGAGCAATAGGAGTTTCTACCGAAGACAGACTGCCGGCTGAAAAAATTGTTTACAGCGAATTATTATTTTTGCTACTTAGGTATGAAAGACTTCTTTCTGTTGCTGTGAAGAAGGAAAGAATTGAAGAAGAGAAAAAATTATTGAAGGAAACAGTGCTTGAGAGAATAAAAAAATGGTTGTTCCCAGTTAGAATATCACCAGTTCCATTAGGTTTTACGGAAGAGTTAGAACCTGATGAAAATTTCTATCGTACACTCAGCGATGACGATTTAGTTTTTGCCTGCCAACAGAAGAAGCAAACCGCATGGAGAGTGTTTATTGGAAGGTTCCAGAAATTAGCGATAAGTATTGTCGCGCAGCATGGTCTAGGAACAGGATTTGAAGACTGGGAAGACCTATGGAAAAAAGCTCAGATTAGATTGTATCTGAGAATAAAAGATTGTGAAAGGGGTAAGGTCGTGAGTTTCGTGTACTCTTTTGTTCATAATGTTTGCCATGAAAAGATAAAGAAAGAATCGCAAGAAAGGAAATTATTGGTTTCTTTGAATAACCATATAAAGAAGAACGAGCAGGGAAATACTGAAGCAAGCACTTTTAGCCAGCAACTCGGACCTAACCAAGTAGCCGAACCGGCTAAAAAGAATTTCACGAAGGATGAACCATTGAGGCTAATGATAAACCAAGAAAAACAAGAGGAACTAGAAGAAGCAATAAGAATGCTGCCGGCAGAATTTAGTGAAGTCTTATGGCTTGCAGAAATGGAAGACTACACCGAGAAAGAAGCCAGTGATGAACTAAGCATACCAATAGGAACAGTCAAGTCAAGACTATCGCGAGCCCGGCCAAAGCTTTTTCAAAGAATTAGAACCGAGAAGCTCAGGCTCTGGAAACAGTTATCAAGCACCGAATGGGTAAAAGAGTTATTGAAAAAACTCTGGGAGTAAACACAGCGAATGTATTATTGTCTTGCTATCATTTTCCATTGGGATGACAGTGAACCGAAAGATTTATAAACCTTAGTTACTTCATAATTGCAACAAAATATAAAGCGATATAGTAGGAAAAATACAAAAAATGAAAAAAATTAAAGACATACTTCATGAAGCCAAAACTTTCTTTGTATACTCTGGTGTGCCGGAGTTCCTAGGTCTTGAAAGTTTTTTTGGGAAGTATTCAGATTGCATGAAAGGCAAGAGCCAAAAAGAAATACATGAAAGTTATGGGCAGAATATTGAGAGATTAGTGAGATTTGATAATGCGGCAAAAAGGAAAAGAATCGTTCGTTTACTTTTTAATTTGTACTGTTGGCTCGCAGAAAATCACACAAGAAGAATGGAGAAAAAGTACATAAAGTACATTCTTGACAGGGGATGCATCCCATACGAAGTGTTAGATAACTACATTCAAAGAAAAGATAAAATGAGTCCCGAGCAAATACGAACAATAAAAAATCATTTATCTTCGTGTCAATTCTGCAAGAAAGATATGGAAATTGACATGGAGATTGCCCGTTCGCTTGAAGCAATGAAAGAAAAATAAAAAGTAGAAACACTTCCCATTATACCAACTTGGCTGTCTTTGTCATAGAGTAGTACCTACCTTTTTCCTTTCCAACAACACTTATCTTAATTGGACACTTTCCCGGATGTCTTTTCCAATACTCTTTTTCTAAAAATTTTTTAGAAATCGGGGAACTAATTTCGTAGTTTTGCCATAAACAATATTGCAGAGAGATAGAAAGACATTTTTCTCCTACAGAGTCTGGCAAATGAAAAGAGAGTTGCTCAAGATTTTTAATGTTGAGAGAAAAAAAATCTAATCGCAGAGATGAAAAGAAATGAAAACCATTTTTGGCAAAAGCGAAGTTGAAAAACTTTTGAAAGCTTTGAGGAAACAAGGGAATTCGCGAAGAAAAACAAAACACAATCATTGGAAGAGTTGTCTACATTGAAAAAGTGCTCGAAAGAATGGGACACATTCCGGTAACTAACCCAGAAGGTAAAGACATCAACAAAAAATAAATTTCCAGTTAGCAGGAGGTAAAAGAGATGGCAGTAATAACGATTGAGCAATTACTTCAACAAGCATGGGAGGGGGAGAAGGAAGCCGGCAGACTTGAATGTGACGACAGTGTAGAAATCCTCAACTGCGTTGCAACCGTTTTTTGTCTCGGTGTTCTTGCCACACTGACCGGCGATAATGAGGAGAAAATCGTTCAGCAAGCACTTGAACGGCTGGGACGAGGACTAGTTGGAGGCCTAGAGCGTTTCAGGGGAAAGCACTTGAACATAAGTTTTATGTTTGCTCTTGAAAGGTATCGTAGAGAATCGAGTTAGAAAAAGTGAAGTAGAACAAAAGAATCAAAAAAAGGAAAAACCGAAAAAAAATAAACCGGGACACAAACTATTCAGAGTCAGAGCTGGCAACTCATAGACCCCTTTTCGTTTAGTGCCCCGTTAACTGTGAAAATTTTAACACTAAAAGAAAAATTTGTCAAGTCTTCTGACGAAAAAAAAGAGGTTGATGAGATGAAACAAACTATTGGGCAGAAAAAGATTTACAGAAAAGAGTTGCTCGGAGCGAAAGGCCAACTTGGTTCAAGAGAAGCAGAAAAATGAGGATGTATCATTTGGTTCATGCTTAAGCATAAGGAGAACACGAAATGAAAATCGGAATTCTTGATAAAGAGACAGGATTTTCCTTTGTAACAGAATTCCCTGACAAAGTTGCAGAGAAATACGATGTTGATTTCTTGACGAAATACATTCACTCACACTTCATGATGATTTTTCTTGAATTAGCGCATCCTGAGCATTTCCATATCTTTCTAAAACTGAATGGAAAGGTTTGGGAAAAGAAATTAGAGTTGATGCGTTTCCTTGAAGCAAGAGAGGAAAGAGGCAAGTAAATGTAATTCTGTAAGGAGGCGATAACAAATGGATGATTTAGAGTGTGGTGATTTGAGTGCAGATTCAGAGACAAGCGACACAGCAAGTGAAGAAACCAGCGACGAATCAGACGCCTTATTGATTTTAGAAATCACTCTGGCTGATGTGGAAGAGGTAGAAGAAGAGGAAGAAGAGGAAGCAGAAGTTTGGAAAGTAGAAGACAGGGGTGACTGTGAAGTGTTTACTGACCCTGAAGGCAATCAACATTTTCAGCGAAAGCGATTGCCTTAAGAAAGGAGGTGCAACATGGTTGTAGCATCAACATCAATTAGCGAGTTCATCAATTTTGTATGGTCTTTCCCAGAACCACTGAAGATTTATTTCTTGCAAATGCTCGTATGGCTTTTGCTTGTGTACTTCTCTACAAGAAGAATGTGGGAGCGAACATTTGGAGTTATGGCACTGCAGATCACGACAGCCGTCTTGGTCAGCTATCTGTGCCTGGTTATCGGTCCGAACTTTTTTGCCTTCGTAATTCAGAAAATTGGTTCATATGTTTACACTTTCTTTTTCTTAGCCAGTTGCTTGGCAATGATTTTTCTACCCAAAATTATCGCATTTTACCTTGTGCCTAAACTAGGCTATCAGATTTTGCTATCAAAAATTTTCTACATCTTCCTGTTTTTGTTAACGGTGATTCAAATTTTTGTAGCAAAAGGAGCAAAATGATGAAAAAAATTGATGCTGTTATTCAAGATTACCTGAGAAAAAGGAAAAAGCTAGTAGAAGACATTTTCACTGGTAATGCGCCTGACGAAAGAGCACAAGATGAATTGTTTGCTTTTGAGCAATATTTGCGAGATTCCGGCTACGATCCTGACCAAATATTTATGGAGTCTGCTGCGCAGAGCCAGTTAAAAGCTCAAGGAAATGGAGAATATCCAAAGGTAATCTCACAGGAAATTCGCTTGATTAAGCCAGTTGTGCCAAAAGAACAAGGTTTTTTCAAGAGCGCTGAAAAAATAATAGAAACTCAACCAGGTTGCTTGACGCGAGTTGTCGCAGAAGGCAAGTATCTTGTTGCGTGCGGCAGTTTGGTGGATGAAAAAGACATTGCAGGCAGATGTGACTCGTGCGGCTTGTTTGAATGTAAAGAGCACTGGGTCAATTGCTTTGAGGATGTCTGCGGAAAAGGGTTGTGCGTGAGGTGCAGAATTTTTCTTGAGCTTGTGCAGGAACCAGGCAGAAAAGCTCCCTTCTGCGAGGAACATGCCAGAAGGAGAGGATTTGATTTTGACACTTGGGAATACATGAGAAAAGCAGGAGAGTTTTTTAGCTTGGAAGACAGACAGGAGAGATGGAAAAGATGAACGAAAGAGTTGAGATGAAGGAAAGATATCTTGTTGATGCTTATAAAATGAAGGAATACGAGAGGATTTATTCTCGGATTCAAGAACTCGGGCTTGCTAATGACCCTGTCATCAATAATTCTCTGAAGATAATGAGTGTTTTTTCGCATAACAAAGAGGTGTTTGAGCGCGAAAGGGCAAGGATTCTGCAAATAGTTCAGGCAAAAGAAATTGAGCAGCAGTTGAAAGGTCATCCATTTGTTCCTGAGCCTGTAGGAACAGAAGTTTCCGGAGAAATCAAGCTTGGAATATGCAAAGGAAGCAATGCTTGGTTTGGCTTGTCATTGAAACCCGAATTAGAAGAAGGGGCTCTTGTCACGGGAAGAAAGGGGAGCGGCAAAACCACTCTTTGCTATCTCCTTTCGAGAGGAGCAAGCAAATTAGGAACGCATACTTTGACTTTTGAAGTGAAACTTGAGGGCAGAAATCAAATTGCAAACAACAAGGACACGCTTGTTTTCAGGTGCGACATGACTCACGATTGGTTCAAGTACAATTTTCTTGAGGTGCCTGAAGGGGTAGACCCTTTGTCCAAGATATCAGACGTGAGTGACATTACAGAAGAATCCTATGAGTATTATGTCGGAACATCAAGTTACATTGCTTACCACATTTACGAACTTTACAAAAGAAACGGGATTTTTGAGGGAAGCAAGAATTTTCCAACGCCTTGGGATTTGTATTGGAAGATAGAGAAGGACAGGAAGTCGCTCATAACTCGCGATGCAAGATACAGGGAAAGCGCGTTGAACAGGCTGAACTCCATTCTCCTGAGGATGGGAAAGGCATTCAACTACAAGATTGGCTATCAAATTGAAAAGTTACTTGATGACTGCAACATTGTCATGGAGCTTGACAATCTAGGTAAGAAGGGAAGAATTTTTCTCATAAGTTTGATACTCGCTCAGATTTTCAGATACAGGATTTCAAATCCGAACAAAAAACACAAGGCCATTCTTGTAATAATAGATGAGGCAAACGAAATTTATGACAGGCGGCTTGATGAGATGACCGGAGGGCTTACTGTCTGCTCGCTTGACAGACAGGCAAGAGAATTCGGGATTTGCATGGTTTATGCCTGTCACGATCCAGAAGGGATGCCTCGTTCTGTAATAAATGACGTGCATACGCAAATTCTGTTGAGTCTTCCAGGAGGTACAAGCCTCAAGAGAATGTCCGAGTCAATGTTTCTTGATACTGAGCAGAAAGAGTACGACTATCAGCTAAAGCCGGGTGAAGGAATAGTTAGGCGTGCAGGTCATCCTCATCCATTTCTCGTCAAATTTTTTCCTCATACCCTGCCTCAAAGAATAGGCGACGAGGAAGTTCAAAAGCACATGCAGTCGTTGATTGCAGAGCTTGACAAAAACATCGTTACAGCAGAAAAAAATGAACTTTTTGAAAAAGGCACGGAAAAGAAACAAGAAGTTGATGAATGTCATAAAGAAAATGAGAAGACGGTTATGGATGCTGACACAGAAGATATTTCTTTGACTGCTGAAGAGAGGAACTATTTGCACGATGTAGAAAATCGTCCATACATTTCGCGAACAACAAGATACAAAACTCTTGGACTCTCTCTCGGCTCAGGGCATAGGATTGTAAAAAAGCTTATTGAGAAGAAACTTTTGAATACGCACAATGTTTATCTTTCTCCCAAAGGTGGAACAACAATTTTGGATTCACTCACGACACTCGCTCGGGAGTTATTAGAGCTAGCAAGCAAGGGCATTAGCCGGGGCGGCTCGTTACTACACGACTTCATGATATGGATAGTTTCGCAGCATCTGAAAAAAATGAGAAAGGATTGGAATGTCGCAATTGAACGACAGATTAATGGCAAATTTTGTGATATCGTCATAAGTTTTCCCGAGAATAACACAGAACTCATTGCTCTGGAAATGGAAACAGAGGCAGATTCACAAACTATAAAAAACAACATGGAGAAAGACATTAACCAAGCAAAATGCTCTTTGGTCATTCTTGTTTTGAACGGCAAAAAAGATACTTTGAATAAGGCAACGGAAACGCTTGGCGATTACCCCAAAGAGGTGAGGGAGAAAGTCAGTTTCTGTCTGTTATCTCAAATAGTTAATTGCAAAGAGTTACGCGCAGTCGTTAGGTCAAAATATTTTGAAGAAAGAGGACTCTAACAATAAAGGAGATTACCGATGACAACAAACATTCTTGATTCAATTAACTCATTACCATTGATTTTACAGATATTGTTTTGGTGGCATGTTATTGCCTTTGTTTTTGCATTCGTAGACCGCTTGCTCGAGCTTTCCACAGGGAGTTCTTTTTTAGAAGTGAAACTTAACGGCAGAAGCGTTATTGAATCCTTTGTTTTGTTATGTTTCTCGCTACTGCTAATTATAATTTCAATTGTCTTCAGCTTTTTCCTCACTGCTTCATTGCCAATTTGGATAATCTTCTATCTTGTTTGGTCAATTTTTTCTTATTTCGTTTCTTCAGTAGCTTATTGCCTGAGGCTGACATTTCATCCAAAAACGTTGTTCATGCTTCTTGGCCTGCTCGTGAATGGCGCAATTGTCTTTACTGCAATTCATTACACAAAAGCCTTTGGAATGGAAAATTGGTTTTTCATTTTCCTGTTGGCTTTTTCAATTACTCTCGTTGAATGCCTGTTGAGCTATTACCTTTTCGAAGAACTTAAAGAATACAAGAATACAAAATTCGCAACCAGGAAGTTTTCGTTTCGGGAAGCCAGGGCATACGTTAGCAGAAACGTCATTTTCAAAACCGCATTGATAATCCTGATAACTGTCTTTGCGATTGATTTCGCCATCAATCTTCACAGGTTCATGCTGTATCAGATGTTGTTCATCGCAATGTTCCAAGAAAGTTCTTTTCACAAAGCGTCATTTTTCGAAACATTCAGATACGCGCTTGCGCTTGTCATGCCTTTTGTGACAATTGCTTTACCAATAGGATGTTCTGTTCTTGCTGATTTCTCCAAAAGACCATTTCCTTGCTGGAAACAATACCTTAAACCGAACCTTGGTATAAAAAATTTGCTTATTGCTTTCTGGATAATAAACAGAGTGAGAATAAAGCAATTTTTCCCTGAGCTGAAACTTTCGTTTGTCGCTGTTCTCTTCTGGCCTTACTTTTTGTTTTTGGCTTTGTCAAAATTCATGACAGGAGGAAAGAAATGAAAAAAATTTTTCTTCTTTTGCTTTGCTTTTTCTTCTGTTCTTGCGTGCCTGTAAAAAAAGTGGCGGAAGATTTCACAAGTACACAAATTGTTTGCGTTTGGTTGGATGCTACCGGCAGCTTCCGCGTTTGCAAAGACAGGATGCTTCAAGATTTCAGTAATGGTGTGCGTAATCTTTTGCTGAAGAAAAATCCTTTCCAAAAGCATCACCTTTTTATTGGAATTATAGGTGAAGAACCAATGAGCTTGCTTGCGACTGAGCTTTCTCAAAACACTTGGCAGGAAATTTTACAGATTCTGAAATTCGTTAAGGATTTGGAATTACCCATTGAGTGCGCAACAGATATCTACGGAACCTATGAGTACACAGAGGCATATCTACGCAGATATTGCAGAGCGAACAAAATTTCTGCAGAAAAACTCAAATGTGCTCTCATCTATTACTCAGACATGGGGCATAGGGCTAAAAGGAATCAGCCAGGACTCGAAACATTTTCTTATTTGCCTTTTTGCCGCGTATCAATTATCTTTGCACCCGGAGAACTGCATCCGGATATCCAAGCAAGGGAATTGCAAGAACAAGAAGAATTTCTTTCAAAACTCGGGTTGCATTTTTCAGCTGTTTTTCCTCCAAGCACTCTGCTGAGCCAGGAAGAAAGTTTACTCGAGAAATGTTTGAAGAAACTTTAAGTGGTGGTGATGGCAATGAGATGCAAATGCGGCAGTTTCGTAGTTTTCGCGTCAACCAACGGCAAAAGAGTAAAAATAGTTAACGAGGAAATTGATGTCGACCTTGAGGACAGTGTTCTCGGTGATTTTTCCTCTTTCTGTTGTGGCTGTTGCTCGAGTCAAGATATAGAAGGTATTGATGCATTCCTGAGGAAAACGCGGGGTGAAAATTTTGGCGGAATTGGAAAGCATTAAAAAGATGGGAACAGAGAAATCAGCAAAAGAAAGAAAAAACGGAAAAATAAGAATTGTTTCTGTCAGATATGTTGAAATGCCAAACACACAAGCAAGGTTTGAAAAGGCAATAAGGTTGATTCTTCGCGAAAAAGAAGAAACATCAATCGTGGAAAAATTATTATCACCCCAGTCAGAAAGAAATTTGGCAAAACAGTCTTCTTCTGGAAAGCACTGAGGCAGACTTGAATGCTGAAATCTGCAAAATTTTTTTTGGAAAACTCTTGACAAATTTGCATAGGTATTATAAAATTTGACCGTGGCAGATAAAAAGATTCATATTTGCAAGGATGTGTTGAAGGCTCTCGGAATCTGTAAAAGAACGCTAATAAACTGGGAAAAAGCCGGCAAGTTACCAAAGCCGAAGCGGGATGCGATAAGCAACTACCGCTATTACACAGAAGCCGATGTGAAGAAGCTCAAGAAAATAGGAAAAAAGTATGTTAGATATAGTAGCAGAAGTAAATAATTTCAAGGAGCAGGCAAAGAAAAATTTGTTGCAAGACGGAAAGGTTGTGCCTGTTGTGTTTGGCATTCTACCAAGCGGTGAAGCAATTGGTGTGCCTTTGAGTTTCAAGGACGCTGAGGAGAAACACGAGCAGTTTTCTTCTTTGGAGAAGTTTTTCAAGCAAAAAGGCGTTACGGCATGCGTAACAGTTCTTGAAAGCTGGCTTGTGCTTGGCGACGAAGAAAAAATATTGAAAGTTCCTCCTTCAGAGCATCCGGAAAGGAAGGAATGCATATGCGTTAATGGCAAAATGCCCGGCAGAACATATACAGTAGCAATACCCTTTGAAAGAAGATGAAATGCTTTTGAATTCAAAGAAGAAATTGTTTGGGATAGTGCAAGCGGTTGTCAATTGGAAGACAACCTGATGAGAGAATTGTTTTTTGATTTTCACTAAGAAACAAGAGGTGACGCAAGGATGAATGAAAGTCTTGAAGAGAACAATGCAACATATGTGGCTGCGTATGTTCGGGTTTCGACTGACGAACAAGCAGAGAAGGGAACAGGAATTGTAACGCAGAAAAAAACAATAGAGGGATTTTGCGAAAGAGCCAAGCTTCGGATCTATGACTTCTATGAAGACGAACGCAGCGGTGCTTCTCTCGAAAGGCCTGGTTTGAGAAGACTGCTTGAAGATGCTGAAAAAGGAAAATTCAAGGTAGTGTTGGTTTACAAAACTGACAGGTTAAGCAGAAGCATAAAAGATATCGTAAGACTTGTGCTTGATGATTTCGAAAGGCTCGGACTAACATTCAAATCAGCAACAGAACCTTATGACACTTCAACAGCAGCGGGAAGAATGTTTTTTGTCCAGCTTGGTGGCTTCGCTGATTTTGAAAGGGAATTAATTCGAGAAAGAACAAGGTCCGGCAAGCTCAACACGGCTTTGAAGGGAAAATGGGTGGGCAGCATACTTCCCTTTGGCTATAAAAAGGACAGTGAAGGCTACTTGGTGCCTGACCATGAGGAGGTAGAAATATATAAGAAGATAGTTTCGTGGTGCCTAGAAGGGAATAGCACGCTGAAAATAGCAAGAAAATTGAATGAACTTGGCATACCGACAGAAAGGTCGAAACATTCATCTAGAGCAAAGAATTTTAAATGGAAGCCAGGCACGGTTTATAGAATTCTTACAAATCCCTTGTACAAGGGTTGCTTTAAATATCGCGGTCATGAGATAAAAGTTCCTGCCTTGATTTCAGAGCAAGATTTTGAGCTTGTGAAAAAACAGTTAGATTCTAACTATAACAATGCGGGAAGAAACAACAAAGTGCATTTTTATCTGCTACGTGGCTTGCTATACTGCAAAAAGTGTGAGAGAAAACTTTTTGGATACATAAAGCCAAGCAGAGGCATGAGGGTGTATTGCTGCTTGAGCAAAAGAGCAGACCCTGACCCAAGGTTTTGCGGCTTGAAAAATGTTAATATTGACAAGCTAAACAATGCTGTTTGGGAAAACGTAAAGGAAATGCTGAAGAATTCCCAAAAGCTGAGGGAGGCAATAAAGCGGCATAGAAACAGCGCTATTGTCGACAGGGCAATTCTCGAGGCAAAACTGAAAAAAATAAACAGAGATATAGAAGCAAACAAGCAGGAAACAGATGCTACTCTTGACCTCTACATAAAGGCAAAAAAACTGACAGTAGAGCAACTTGACGAAAGGATAGGAAAGATAAAAGAAGAAAGGGATGAACTTTTGAAAAGAAGAGAAAGCATACTTGAAAGAATTGCGAAGGCAAAAGAGGCAAAAACCACTCTGGAAAAGGTAGAAAGATTTGCTTCAGAAATAAGCAAGAATCTTGACAGTTACACAGAGCAGGAAAAATACGACCTTCTCCATACCATAGTGAGCAAGATTATTGTTGACTATGATGCTGACACAGACATGCACTCGATTGAGATAGAAGGAATGATACCGGTCTTTGAAGAAAAAGCGCAAAAAGAGGAAAGTCCAATTGCATCAATGCAGAGGATATTGCCTTAATTGGTGGTGGAACTTATCCGAAGCCCGGTGAAGTATCTTTAGCCAATCACGGTGTCTTATTCCTTGATGAATTACCCGAATTTCATCGTAATGTTTTAGAAGTTTTGCGACAACCGATGGAAGAAGGTAATGTAACTATTTCCCGGGCAGTAAGTGCGATAACTTATCCGGCGAGATTTACGCTGGTTTGTGCGCTGAATCCTTGTCCCTGTGGTTATTTTGGTCATCCCTTAAGGGAATGCACCTGTACACCTTTCCAAATCCAGAAATATATGAATAAGATTTCCGGACCTTTACTTGACCGGATTGATATCCATATTGAAGTTCCCGCATTGAAAGTTCAAGAAATAATTGTCTCATCCGAAAATCCCACTGATAAAATGGATAGTGAACCGTCAGAAAAAATACGTGGACGAGTAGTTAAGGCACGAAGAATACAACAACACCGTTATAACAATGAGAAAAATATTTATGCTAATGCTCATCTTACCCCGAAGTTAATCAAAAAATATTGTCCGATTGATAAGGAAGGTGAGAATTTACTCAAGAATGCAATTGAACGACTTGGTCTCTCGGCACGTGCTTATGACCGGATTCTCAAAGTTGCAAGGACAATCGCTGACCTGGAAGAAAAGGATAATATTGAGTCACAACATTTAGCCGAAGCAATCCAGTATCGTTCTTTAGACCGCAGTTTCTGGGTTTAATGAAGCTCCCCGCCCCAAGGGGCGGGTTATCGGAGCGGAATTCTTCCTCGGTAGACCACCTGTGCCTGCGACACCTGTGCAGGCATCACAGGTGCAGGCATGACCTATCGGCAGGCAAAACTAAGCGGGGGTGTTCTCCTCGCCTTCATCCTCACCCCGATGTTACATTGGGGAGTATTCGGCGGAGGAGAATAAAACCCTTTACAAAAGACAATAAATGTATTATAATATAATTGAGATATAGATTAAGAAAAAAATTTTTCAATTTGACTTGACAAATAAAAATCTTTAAAATATAATTCAAGAATTATGACTGAAAAAGGACACGAAGTAGAAAAAATAAAATTACACCGGCAAATTGCGGAAGGTACGGCTACGCCTTTAGTGCGTTTGAGAGAAAAAGAATTGGAATTGCAGGGTAAACTTATGGAGGCGAGAAAGGAAGCAGAGATAATTGTTGCCGAGGCGAGGAAAAAGGCGACTGAAATTAAGCGCCGGGCAGAAGAAGAAGCAATAATTGAGGCACAGAAATACTATCAGGGAGAAGTTGAAAAAACGCGTAAAGAAGCAGAAGAAATAAGAAAAACCGTAAAAAAAGATATTGACCAGATTAAAAAAGTAGGCGAAAAGAATTTACAAAAAGCAGTTGACCTGGTCACAAAAATAGTTATTCCCGGATAAACGGACAATATTTAGAAGGGAGAAAAATAGAAATGATTACCAGAATGGCCAAAGTAGAAATTATTGGTCCCAAGGTACATTTTTTTGATTGTCTTGGTGTTTTACATCATTTAGGTATTCTCCATATTGAACAAGTAGTGCATCGTAGTGAAGAAGAAAAGACACTTTTTCGTCCGATGGTTCATGACCCAGAACATGCCGAACAACTTAAACAATTAGAAGGTCTCTCTACCCGGGTCAATTCTACTCTCGCTCATCTTCCGGCCGAAAAAATTGACCACAGTAAAAAAGAATTACTCTATAAAGAACTTTGGAGAGAAAGCAGTGCGGATATGGCTAAAGAAATTGATAGTGCAATTACCGGTATGGAGGAACAAATCAGGAATTTAGCCAGTGAAAAATACAATCTGGAAATGGAAATAGCCACCTTGTCAAAATACGAACCGATGCTGGCAAAAATACATCCTTTAACCAGGCATTTAAAAACATATGAAGGTTTTGAATCAATCGCTCTTTTAGTTGACCGTAAATTCAAAGCTGGACTTGATGAATTGAAAGAAGAACTGGAAAAAATTACTAAAAAACAATGTGAACTGATCACTGCTGACCTTGACGAAGAAACTACCGGAGCGATTGTAGTTTTCAATCGGCTTTATACTAAAGCAGTGCACGATTTTCTTTCTTTGGAAAATGTTACCCAGGTGCGTCTGCCGCCGGATTTAGCAAAGATGCATTTTGAGGATGCTTTAGCTACGGTTCGGGAGAAATCAAAGAATATACCTGTAGAATTGGAAAAAATTAACCGCCAGTTGAAAGAGATATCCGAGAGTTGGTATCTGCGCTTAGTGACCATTGCGGAAATACTGCGGAATAAAGTTGAAGAAATAAAGTTGATTCCCAAATTTGGTGAAACGAATTATGCTTTTGTAATTACTGGCTGGATGCCAAAAAAAGATATACCCTGGTGTAAGGATACTTTAGAAAAAGAATTTTCCGGTAGGGTTTATCTCCATGAAGTAAAACTTACTTCCCATGAATGGGAAGAGGCACCGGTTGCTCTAAGTAATCCGAAATTAGTGAAACCATTTGAATTCTTTTATAAACTTGTGGGTATACCCAAATACGGGACAGTTGACCCGACTTTCTTTTTAACTTTCTTTTTCCCCTTTTTATTTGGAATGATTATTGGTGATACTGGTTACGGGTTGGTTATGCTTTTTACCAGTATCTGGTTAAAGAAAAAATATGTCGGCCGTCCATTTACCCAGACATTAGCCAGTATAATGCGTCTCGCATCAATAAGTACAATTATCTGGGGTATTCTTTTCTTTGAACTATTTGGTAATTTAGGAGAAAAAATCATCCACGCGTTACATATACCGATGCCCCATTTTGAACTTTTTGGTGTTCTTACTTTACCCTTGTTGCGGGAGAGAGCAATTTTACCGTTACTGGTGATTGCCATTGCGGTAGGAATACTCCATGTCGGCATCGGATTGATTTTTGGTATCATCAATGGAATACAGGAACATCAACCCAAGCATTCCTTTGAGAAAGCTGGGTTATTTTCAATATTTGTATTTGGACCTTTAGTTCTTCTCGTGGGGATAATGACTAAAAGTTTCTTAGTTAAAATAGGTGGATTGCTAATTGTTCTCGGAGTAGGGGCTACTGCCTACGGAGGTAGTGTAAAAGGAATCATCGAAATTTTTGGTACACTAAGTAATATTTTTTCCTACGCTCGTCTTATGGCTTTGGGAGTAGCCGGAGCGATTCTTGCCAGTGTTTCCAATGAATTGGCCAAAGAAATTGGTGGGATTGGTGGGATGGTTGCTTCGGCTCTGGGTATTTTTTTAGCGGTTTTCCTGCATTCAATTAATGTGGTTTTACACGGTCTTTCCGCATCAATACATTCGATGCGTTTAAATTTGTTAGAAGCATTTACGAAGTTCTTTGAACCAGCGAAAAAGGTTTATCAACCTTTTCAGAGAAGCGAAATATAAATCCTGAAGAAGAATCTTTGGGAGAACACGCGCAAAAACGCCAAACACCTGTTCTAAACCAATTGGTCGCTTATGCTTTCCATCCGCCAGCGGGCGGACTTCAATGACGGAGTGTTTGGGCAGGTGGGCTGTAAACAAGAATAATTGAGAGTATTTTTTTGGCGCTTTTGCGGTCTTTTTTGTGGAGATTAGTTAGGTTTTTAACAATCTTAAAATAAAAAGGAGGAGGTGATTGATTTGGTAGCAAAAGTATGGAGGAGATTATCTCTTGCAGTGGGAGCAATGCTGATGGCAGTGCCAGCAGTTTGGGCAGCCGCAGCAGAAACTAAGGAAGCAGTTGCTTTAGCACCGGAAGTTTCCGCCGTAGCGTGGAAAACGCTCTGGGTTGTACTTGGGGCAATGGGAGCAATTGTTGGTAGTGCTTGGGCAACCGCTTTTGCTCAGGCGAAGATTGGTCCGGCGGGTGCGGGAGCAATGGCCGAAAAACCGGAAGTCGCTGGGACAGTTTTTATTATGGTCGCTATTCCGGAAACGATGGTCGTGCTTGGTTTCGTTATTGCGGCAATGATTATTTTGATGGTGAAATAGAAAGGAGAAAAAAATCAGTTGATAAGGTGATACGGTGATAAGTTGATAAGTGATAAGTAGAACTTTCCCGTATTAACCGATCAACTTATTAACTTATTAACTAAAAATATGGGTTTAGAAGAAATCTTTCAAACTTTGGAGGAGGAAGGACAGAGAGAAAGGGCAGAAGTAATTAACAAGGCAAAAGAACAGGAAAAACGAATAATTGAAGAAGGGGAACGAGAAGCAAAAAAAATAAAAGACGAACAAATTGAAAAAATAAGCAGTTCTTTACGTCGTGAGCAAACTCGTATCCTTAGCGAAGCAAGATTAGCCAATCAAAGAGAAATAGTTAGAACAAAAGAAGAAATCATCTCCAAGGTTTTTACAATTGTTAAAGAAAAAACAGCTCGTTTTCGGGAAGAGAGAAACTATCCTACCGTTTTTGAATCCCTATTTGAAGAAACCGTCCGCAATCTCCCTCTGGAAAGGGTGAAAATTGACTTTTTTATTGATAAGAGGGATACCAATTTAGCGCAAAAAATCTTAACAAAAACAAAAATTAATTACGAACTGTATCCGGATTTGCAATGCGCCGGTGGGCTAAAAATAAATGTTGACGGAGGAAAAATTACGATTGTCAATACCTTGGATTTACGACTGGAGAAAGCGATTCAAGTCCTCCAGACCGAACTGCTTACTTTACTTTTCCCGGAGAGCAAAAATTAACCAATGACTTACCAAGTAAAGTTTGAAGATTACGGTTATGCTAATGCTCGTGTGCGCGCGATGAAATCAGCACTTTTGAGTGAGGATTTTTATGAACACCTGATGAGAATTGATGACCCCAATGCGATTTTGGAAACTTTAGAGAAAACACCGTATAAAACAGAAATTGAAGAAGTAGCATTGCTGAAAACAACTACTTCCGAAATAATTGATGAAGCATTGAAAAGAAATGTTGCTAAAACTTTCAATAAGGTAGCAACTTTTGTTGCCGGTGAGGCCGGGAAATTGGTGAAAGTGCTTCTTGCGCGCTGGGATTTACATAATCTGAAAACAATCCTGCGGGGTAAACACATTGGTGCGAACGAAGACGAAATTAGAGAAGGTCTTATCCCGGCAGGTGAACTTAATGAAGCTTTACTCAATGAATTGGTGCGGGCGATAGATGTTGCGAGTATCGTTGACCTTTTAGCCACCTGGGGGATAACCTATGCCCGTCCCTTAGTTGAGAATTTACCCCGCTATTTAGCTAAAAAAGAACTTCTAACTTTAGAAATTGCTTTGGATAAGTTCTACTACGAACAGGTTGCGCGGCAATCTCGCGGTGATTCACTGCATGCACGAATAGTTCACGACTTGATGATTATGGAAATTGATATCCGTAATTTGGTCACTTTGCTTCGTTTGCAGGGAGTGAAATTTGAACTTAAGGGTGAAAAGGCAGAAGTTGAAAAACAGGTGAAAGAACAGATTGAGGTACTTTTTGTTCCGGGAGGTAAAGAAATAAAACTTGCCGATTTTATTAATTTAGCACGGAAGAAAGATGTAGAAGCGATATTAAAACATTTACGGAATACTTCTTATGGAAGTATTTTACGCAGTGGTATGGAACGGTATAAAGAAACCAATTCTCTCTCAATCTTAGAAAGGAAATTGGAAGAATATTTAGCCCAGAAAGCAATCAGTACCTATCGTAAAGGACCGCTTTGTATCGGGATAATTGTCGGCTACCTCTGGATGAAATTTAGAGAAGTGGTAAATTTACGCATTATTACTCGTTGTAAAATTATGGGTGTACCGGAGAGAAAAATCCGGGAGGAATTAATCTTTGTTTAAATTAACAATTCTTACTGACCCGGATACGGCTACCGGATTTAAATTATCCGGGGTAGATACTTATATTGCCAATGACCCCATGGAAGCAAGAAAGGTGCTCAATACTTTAATTAACGAAGATACCACGGGGATAATTGCGATAAATGAAGAATTTCTTAATGCGGTTGATGACCGCACCAGACAAAAAATTGATAATTTATACCGTCCAATAGTTGTCCCTTTACCGGTAAAAAAGAAAGTGATGCTCGCTGAAGAAAGGAGAGCATATCTTTCCCGTCTTATTCGCCGGGCAGTCGGTTTTGATTTAACTCTAAGGAGAAAATAAAAAGGGGTAGAGTAAAAAATGTTAAAAGGTTTAATTGCTAAAATTTCCGGACCGGTAGTTATTGCTAAAGAAATGCGTGGAGCAAAGATGTATGATGTGGTAAAAGTAGGTAGATTAGGTTTAATCGGTGAAATTATTCGTCTTGACGAAGACCAGGCAACAATCCAGGTTTACGAAGATACTTCCGGGTTAGTAGTTGGTGAAGATGTAACCAGCACGGAACAACCTTTATTGATTGAGTTGGGACCGGGCTTGCTTAGTTCGGTATATGACGGTATTCAGCGACGCTTGCCCGAACTTTTCCAGGAACATGGTTCCTATATTACCCGAGGAGTAAGCACTTATGCTTTACCCCGAGATAAAAAATGGGGTTTCATCCCGACGGTTAAAAAAGGTGAACATCTCACTGGAGGCGATGCAGTTGGCTATGTAATGGAAACGGAAACGATTAAACATAAAATAATGGTACCTCCGGGTGTAGAAGGTGAAATAAAAGAAATTTATCAAGGAGAATTTACTGTTACTGATGTGGTGGCAGTATTGAATAACGGTGTAGAGATTAAACTGATGCAAGCTTGGCCAGCACGGGTGGGCAGACCTTATAAAAAGAAACTTGACCCGGATTCACTTTTTGTATCCGGACAGCGAATAATTGATACTTTCTTTCCGGTTCCCCAGGGAGGGAATGCAATTATCCCGGGTGGATTCGGCACCGGGAAGACAGTCATGGAGCAGACCTTAGCTAAATGGTCAGAAGCAGATATTATTATTTATGTAGGTTGTGGTGAACGGGGTAATGAAATGACCGAAGTATTGGTTGAATTTCCCGAACTTATTGACCCGCGGACAAAAAAACCTTTGATTCAAAGGACAGTTTTAGTAGCGAATACTTCCAATATGCCGGTAGCCGCAAGAGAAGCGTCAATTTATACTGGTATTACTTTAGCCGAATATTATCGGGATATGGGTTACCGGGTAGCTTTGATGGCTGATTCTACCAGTCGTTGGGGAGAAGCATTAAGAGAAGTATCCGGAAGAATGGAAGAGATGCCCGGTGAGGAAGGTTATCCGGCATATTTAGCTACCAGGTTAAGCAATTTTTATGAACGTAGCGGAAGGGTCATTTGTAGTGGTTCCAAAGAAGAGCGAACCGGTTCGGTAACCGTGGTCGGTGCAGTTTCACCGCCGGGTGGTGATTTTTCCGAACCGATGACCCAGAATTCTTTAAGAATTACCGGCACTTTCTGGGCTTTAGATACCGATTTAGCCCATCGGCGACATTTCCCGGCAATAAGTTGGTTAAAAAGTTATTCCTTGTATTTACCTTTAATCCAGGATTGGGCAAGAGCGAATATTGCCTCAGATTGGAAAGAAACACGGGATAAAGCGATGGCAATACTGCAGGAAGAGACCGAACTGCAGGAGATTGTGCAACTGGTTGGACCGGATGCTTTACCGGAAGATAAAAAATTGGTCTTAGAAGTTGCCCGGATGTTGCGTGAAGATTATTTGCAGCAGTTTGCTTTCCATGAAATTGACGGTTTTTGTCCACCAATAAAACAGTACTGGATGCTGAGAGTTATTCTTAACTACTATGGATTATCTTTAGAGGCATTACGGCGTGGTGTAGTTTTGCACCAGATACTCGGTTTACCTTTGAAGACGGAAATTTCACGAATGAAAGAATTACCTTTAGATAAAGCAGTAGATAATTTGAAAGATATTAACGAACGAGTTACCAAAGAAATAACGATTCTGGAGGCAATGTAACAATGGAACAAATAACGCAGATTTCTTTAATTGATGTTGACTACAGTACAATCAATTCAGTTACCGGACCATTAATTTTTGTTGAAGGTGTGCATGATGTCGCCTATGGTGAAATGGTAGAGTTAGTTTCTCCAGTTGGTGAGAAGAGAACCGGGCAGGTCTTAGAAGTTACCGAAAAGATGGCTTTAGTCCAGGTATTTGAAGGAACTCAAGGGTTAGATGCAAAAAAAACGAGAGTAAAATTTAAGGGTGAAGTAGCAAAAATTGATACTTCGGTAGAACTTTTAGGTCGTGTCCTGAATGGTATTGGTGAACCGATTGACGGCGGACCGAAGGTCTTACCGGAAAAAAGGTTACCGATTATTGGTTCACCGATTAATCCATCGGCACGGGATGCACCACGAGATTTTATCCAAACTGGTATATCGGCAATTGATGGATTAAACACACTGGTGCGGGGACAAAAATTGCCAATCTTTTCCGGAGCTGGTCTTCCGGCGAATGAAATTACTGCTCAGATTATTAACCAAGCGAAAGTGCGCGGTGAAGCGGAAGAATTTGCCATTGTTTTTGGAGCGATGGGTATCACTCATCGGGAAGCAAGTTTCTTTGAACATAGTTTTGCCCGGACTGGTGCTTTAAGGAGGGTGGTCTTCTTTCTTAATCTTGCTGATGACCCAACCATTGAACGGATTGTTACCCCGCGTTGTGCGTTAACCGTTGCTGAATTTCTTGCGTTTGAATATGAAATGCAAGTGTTAGTTATTCTCACTGATATGACCAACTATTGCGAAGCATTGAGAGAAATTTCTACTGCTCGTGAGGAAGTGCCGGGTCGGCGCGGGTATCCGGGTTATATGTATACCGACTTAGCTACAATTTATGAACGTGCCGGAAGAGTCAAAGGAAAAAAAGGTTCAATTACGCAATTACTCATTTTGACGATGCCGGATGACGATATTACTCATCCAATACCGGATTTAACCGGTTACATTACCGAAGGGCAACTGGTACTTTCCCGTCACTTACACCGACGGGGTATCCTTCCACCATTTGATGTTTTACCTTGTCTCTCCCGCTTGATGAACCTCGGTATTGGTGCCGGGAAAACCCGGGAAGACCATCGCGGTGTAGCTAACCAACTTTATGCGGCTTATGCTAAGGGAAGAGATTTACGGCGTTTGGTAGCAATTATCGGTGAAGAGGCACTTTCCGAACTTGACCGTAAATATTTAAAATTTGCTGATGATTTTGAAAAGAATTTTATTGCCCAAGGAGCGGATGAAGACCGCAGTATTGAAAGAACATTAGGAATTGGCTGGGAATTACTGTCAGTTTTACCAACTGAAGAATTGAAACAAGTTAAAAGAGAACATATTGAGAAATATTATCCCAAGAAAACTGCAGTCAGTAGTTAGTAGTAAGTAGGTAGTAGTTAGTAGAGAGTAGCGAGTAGTAAGTAGAGAGTAAGAAATTCATAACTCATAACTTATAATTGTAATCCTATGGCAGAAGTAAGTCCAACCAGGTCAGAACTTATAAAATTAAAATTACAGATTGCTCTTGCTCAGCAAGGTTGTAATCTCTTAAAAGAGAAACGTGATGCGCTCCTGGTAGAGTTTATGGCGGTAATGGATGAAACTTTGCGCTTGAGTTCTCTGCTGGAAAGAGCGGTAGCGAATGCGCAGTATGCCTTAACCGTAGCGAAAGCAGTTGACGGTGGAGTTACGGTCAAATCAGTGGCTTTAGCCACAAAAGGTGAAATAACCATTGACCTTAGTGGAACAAAAATTATGGGTGTAGCGATACCGGTGGTGCAAAAGAAATATTCACCAGTGCGTTCACTTTTGACTCGGGGTTATAGTGTTACTGGTGCAAGCAGTAGAATTGATGAAACTGCAGAAAATTTTGAAAAAGTTTTAGATATTTTAATTGAGAATGCCGATGTAGAGACACGACTGAAACGGCTTGGTGATGAAATTCAAAAAACAAACCGCCGAGTAAATGCTTTAGAGCAGATAGTTATTCCGGAAACACAAAAACAGATGAAATATATCCGGATGACCTTAGAAGAAAGAGCACGGGAAGACCTTTTCCGTTTAAAAAGAGTAAAAAGAAAACTTGAATTGAAAAAGTTAGCAATGGAGGAGAAAGTCCAAGCTTAGGTTGGGATTTTCTTGATGATTTTATAAATTTCGTCCAGACCGGTTGAACCAATTTTTTTATGTTCCATAATTTCGTGGCCGATCTGGATAATTTTTTTTGTATCTTCAAGAGTAGTAGAGCTGAAAGCTAAATTGTCCCATTCGTTACGACCGATGAATGCCCAGACTTCACCAAGTGACCACTGAATTACTTCAATATCCGAAAGGGTTAGTCTTATCCAATCCGTACCAAGATTCTGACGGATTTTTTCAATTGCTCGTTCTACGGCACGTCCTTTACGCAACTGGAATGAACGCATCCCTACTTCTTCTTCAGTTACATCTTTTGGCATTTTTTTTCTCCTTCACCCTCACCTCTTTCCTCTCCCCTTGAGGGAGAGGATGAAGAAGAGGGGTAAATCAGTTGTTCTTTATTGAATTTAGTGTTAATTAGTTTAGCAGATTTTATTTTTCTTGTCAACCCTACTACAAATGACTAAATGGAAAAGAATAAAATTGTCAAAATTACAATCATTACGGTAGTAAGTGTGGTTATCCTTCTTTTGGGTATGCTCACCGGAAAATTATTCTTTACTTCCGGATTAGTTATCGGGTTATTACTGGGTGTGTTCAATATGCGCTTGTTCATTTATACGACATTTCGTGGCTTGCAGTATGAAACTCGCGGGAAAATGCGTCGTTATTATTTTCTTACTAATCTTGCCAAATATGCGGTAATTGTTCTCTTTATCTATCTAATCGTAGCCACCAAAAAGATTAGTCTCGTCGGAATTATTTTTGGTTTAATTTTAAGTGTTTTCTTACTCCTTTCCGGAATTTATTAAGAAAACTTTCCTCTCTTCTTGATTTTCCCAACCCGATTTAGTATTATATCCTTAGTAAACAATGAATTAAACAAATGAGAGCAAATTATCCGAATTAAGCAATCTTTTTGCCTCTATTCGCTTTATTCGGTTATCAATATGATTAAAACTTCTTCTTTTCTTAAAGCCTGTCGGAGAGAAAAAACTGATTTTACGCCAGTATGGTTAATGCGTCAGGCCGGGAGGTATCTGCCGGAATACCGAAAAATTCGCCAGAAAATGTCTTTTCTTAAAATGTGTAAAACACCGGAAATTGCGGTAGAAGTTACTCTCCAACCGCTAAAAAGACTTAATCTGGACGCGGCAATCCTTTTTGCTGATATTCTTCTGCCTTTGGAAGTAATCGGGATAAAGTTTGAGATTACCGATAAGGAAGGAGTGAAGATTAATCCTTTAAATAAAATAAAAGAAATTAAGGCATTAAAAATAAATGCTCCGGAAGAGAAACTTTATTTTGTAGTAGAGACAATAAAAATACTTCATCGTGAACTTGCCGGTAAAGTGCCGTTGATTGGTTTTTCCGGTGCACCGTTTACTTTAGCCAGTTATCTTATTGAAGGGGGACATTCACAAAATTATTTAAAAACAAAAAAATTGATGTACCAGAAACCGAAAATTTGGCAGATGTTGATGACTGTACTTGCTCAATTAGTAATTGAATATCTAAAAATGCAAATCAATGCCGGTGTCCAAGCAATCCAAATTTTTGACTCCTGGGTTGGTTGTTTAGCTCCTAATGACTATCGGCAATATGTCCTTCCGTATTCAAAAAAAATATTTACTGAATTGGGAAGATTAGGTATCCCTCTGATACATTTTGCTACTGGTTCCGCAGGCTTACTGGAATTGATGAGAAATGCAGGTGGCGATGTCAGAGGTAATTACCTCATCGGTATTGATTGGCGGATTAATCTTGATGCGGCATGGAAAAGAATTGGTTACGATGTCGGTATTCAAGGTAATCTTGACCCAGCAGTACTTTTTGCTCCAAAAAAAGAAATCAAAAAAAGAGTTAAAGATATTTTAACCCGTGCGGATAACCGTCCCGGACATATTTTTAATCTCGGACACGGTGTTTTACCGAATACACCGGTAGATAGTGTAATTTTTCTCGTCGATACGGTACATAAACTAAGTCAACGATGACTTCTTTTAACCAACCAACCAGCGAACTAACAGCAGTTTTGCTGCTTTCTTTCGGTGGACCGCGGTCGTTGGATGAAATTGAGTCCTTTCTCACCAGTATAATCGGCGGTAGAAAACCTTCCCCGGAACAGTTAGCAAAAGTAACTGAGAGGTATAAATTCATCCTTCGTAGTACTACGGAAAACGGACTTATCGGCGGTCGTTCACCATTAACCGAAATTACTTTACAGCAGGCAAAATTACTTGAAGGAAAGTTGAATCTTTTAGAGAAAAAATATCGTGGTATGAACCGTTCTGGTTCATACCGGGTCTATGTTGGATTTCGTCATTCACAACCAACAATTGAAGAATCAGTAAAAGAGATAGTTAAAAATAAAATAACACAAGTTATTGTTCTAAATCTTGCTCCTTATTATTCAAAAGTAACCACCGGAGTATATCTTACAGAACTTAACCGAGCAATCAAAACAATTCAACCAACTGTTAAAATGTTAATTGCCGAAAATTTTGGCAATCACTCTTTGTATATTAGTGCTTTAATAGAAAAGATTGAAGAAGGATTAAAACAATTTTCTTCACAAGAACGAGAAAATCTACATATAATTTTCAGTGTGCATAGTATTCCTCAGAAACTTATTGACCAAGGTGACCCTTATCTCGAACAGGTAAAAGCGAGTATTGAGAGTATTCTCAAGATTTCGGCTTATCCGCGCTGGAAACTTGCTTTTCAAAGTGCCGGTTCAGATAAAGAAAAATGGCTTGAACCCGAAGTGAAAGAGGTCATTGACGAGTTAACAAAGAAGGGGGTGAAAAATATTCTCCTTGTGCCGCTCAGTTTTATTTCCGACAACATTGAAACTTTATACGATATTGATATTGTTTATAAAAAATATGCGGAAGAGAAAGGACTAAAATTTGTTCGTACTGATTGTTTAAATACTTCACCTAAATTTATTGAAGCACTAAGTAATATCATCTTGGAATAGAAAGGATAAAAAATATGAAAAAAGTAGTAATTATTGGTAGTGGAATTAGCGGTTTAACTTGTGCTTACAAAATTAGAAAGAAAAGTAAAGAAATCAATTTACCGATTGAAATTACCCTGATTGAAAAAGAAAAGAGGTTGGGTGGTGTTTTTCTTACCGAAAAAATAAACGGTTTTTTAATTGAAGGCGGACCGGACTGTTTTGAGTCAGAAAAACCACACACTTTCGCTTTAGCGGAAGAATTAGGTATTGCTGAACGAATAATCGGCGGGAATGAGGAAGCCCATCTTACTTATGTTTTCTGGAATGGTAAATTATGGGAATTGCCGAAAGGTTTACTCGCTCTTGCTCCGACACGGATTTCTTCACTACTTTTTTGTCCTTTCCTGACCTGGCGGGGTAAACTGCGTGCTGGGCTTGATTTGGTTATTCCGCCCTGGGAAGAAGAAAGAGAAGATATTAGTTTAGCTGAATTTTATAAACGCCGTTTCGGTAAAGAAATATTTGACCGTATTGCTGAACCACTTTTTGGGAGTATCTATGCCTGTATCCCGGAAAATATCAGTGTAAAAAGTTGCTGGCCAAGAGCGCTCCAGTGGGAAAAGGAATACGGTAGTTTAATTCGGAGTATGTTAGCCCGGAGAAGAATGCGGAAGAAGATGGGCGATTCCGGAAAGAAAAAATTAGCGGTTTTTATGACCTTTAAAGAAGGGATGAGTGAACTAACCAAGACACTGGAGAAAAATCTGGAGAATGTAAATTTCTTGACCGGCAGAAGCGTGCTTAATCTAAAAACCAATCCCGGGGGACGGTTTACCGTTATTCTTGATGACGGGAAATCAGTTGAGTCCGATGCTTGTATCCTGGCAACTGCACCATCCTATGCTACTGCCGAAATTGTGAAAAGTATTGATACCGGTTTAGCCGATATCTTGATGAGAATACCTTATGTATCCAGTGCAACGATTACACTTGCTTACAAAAAGGAAAGTTTCCCGCATCCTTTGCGTGGTTTTGGTGTCCTGGTTACCCGCAGTGAGAAAACCCAGGTGAAAGCAATAAGTTGGTCTTCCACAAAATTTAATCAGCGTGCTCCGGAAGGATATGTCCTGATTCGTGCCTTTGTTGGTGGTGCAGAAGATGAAACGATGGTTTACCAGAAAGATGACCAACTCTTAAAAGTTGTAAAAGAAGACCTTCATAAAATGATGGGAATCAATGTTGAACCGATACTCACTAAAATTTATCGTTGGCCAAGTTCAATGGTACAGTATACTTTAGGACATGAGAAAAAAGTTAAATTTATTGAAGAGAGGGTCAAACAATATCCCGGACTTTATCTGATTGGTAACGCCTACCGCGGAATCGGTATCAGCGATTGTATCAACAACGCTACCCAAACTGCTGAACAAGTAGTAGAATATTTTACTAAATAAACCCCGTTAGAAAAAAGTTCTGTCCATAAGGACGGTGATAAAAAAATTGATAGTTTGGGGGTAAATCTCTTTCTAAACTTTCTAACGGGGTAAAAATTTTTTTAAAAAACACTTGACCCTGCAAAGAAAAAAAATTTTTCTATGGGTCTTGACAAAGTGTTTTATTTGGGTATAATTTAATGACTGACCAGTCAGTCAACTGACTGGGTGAATAGGTGATTGGGTTATTAGGTGATTTGGTAAAGAACGATTTGTACTAATTCGTGTTCATTCGTGATAGAAGATGAAAGAAAGAATAATTGAGGCAACAAAAAGGGTAATCATTAAGAAAGGTTACCAGGGACTGAAGGTTTCCGATATTGCCGAAGAAGCGAAAATAGGTAAAGGGACAGTTTATCTTTATTTTAGAAGTAAGGAGGAACTGCTCGCCGAACTGGTAGACAGTTTCTTTGCTGAAGCAAATGGGTTTATTGAACAAGCGAAAAATACTATTGGGAATGGTCTGGATAAATTACGTAAATTTATTGAACTGGATTTAGCGTTTTTTGAAAAAAATAAAGAACTTTTTAGTATCTTAGGACAGGATATCGCCTCGCTGAGTAAAATTTTTGCGAAAGAATGGAATACGGTCATTTTAGGAAAATATCTACAAATTACTGATTCAATCGCTGCCTTAATCAAAATCTGTCAGAAAGAAAAGTTGATCGGAAAAATTGAACCGCGTGAAGGGACATTTGTTTTAACGGCAATAATTCATGCCTATGCGGCACTGAGGATACACGGACTTACCGACCAACCCTTACCAAAACAAACAGACAAAATTTTGCAAATATTCTTAAATGGAGTAGGGAAGTGAAAAAAAACTGGTGTAAAGTGAAAAGTGTAAAGTGTAAAGGGGTAAAGATTTTGTTATTATTTTTAACCTTAAACTTTAAACCTTACACCTTACACGATATTTATGGAGAAGAAGTTCTTACTTTAGAGAAATGTATTGAACTTGCGCTTGGGAACAGTCAAACAATAAAAATCAGTGAAGAGAAAATGCTCTCGGCACAATGGAAAATAAATGAAGCCTTTGCTGGATATTTACCACAAGTTAGTGTTTCTGGTACTTATCTGCGTAAGAAAAAAACTGAAATTGACCCAACCATTTTGCAGGCAATGAAATCGCGTTCATTTTCGCTTGCCTTTGCTGATGAAATTTATACTGGTCGTTTAAGTTTGGAGCAGCCAATTTACACTTGGGGTAAGATTTATCAAGTGAACCGTCAGGCAATCCTTGCTTATCAAATCGCAAAGGAGGAATATATTAAGGTAAGAAATGAACTTATCGCTCAGATTAAGGAGTCATTTTATCATTTACTTTTAGCTGAACAAATGATTTCTATTTCTCAGGAAGCAGTTGAGGTTACTGAAGAACATCTTAAGGTTACGGAAGCGTTATATCAGGAAGGTAAAGTTTCTCAATACGATGTTTCCCGAGTTAAAGTGCAACTTGCCAATGCAAAAACTAGTCTAATTAAAGCAAAAAATGGATTAAAATTGGCTAAAGAAAGTTTGTTTTTTCTGCTGAATAAAGAAATTCCCGATGCTGTAGATATCCAAGGCAAACTTGAATATTTACCAGCAGAAATTGACCTGAATGCTGTTCTAAAAGAGGCATCGGCTAATCGTCCGGAGATAAAACAGATGGCATTGCAAAAAGAAATCGGTAGTAGTTTAATCAAATTAACCAAAGCAGGGAATAAACCGAACATTGCTCTTACCGGTAATTATGATTGGCAGAATGACCAACTGAGCACAAAAGATTGGTATGATACCTGGCAAGCGTTGCTCGTCTTAAATGTTCCTTTGTTTGATGGTTTTTCTACCAAGGCAAAAGTAAAACAGAGCGAGTTTAATCTTAAGCAAATACAGTTGACTGAGGACTTAATTACCGAAAGTATAAAATTGGAAGTGAAACAAGCGTTCTTAAATTTTCAACAGGCAAAAGAAAGTATTGAAGCACAAAAAGAAAATGTAGAAACCGCTAAAGAAAACCTCAGAATTGCTCAGGAACGATATAAATTAGGTTTAATGTCTAATGTGGAAGTGCGTGATGCTGAATTGACCTTAACTCAGGCAGAGACAAATTATTATCAAGTGTTAGCCGACTATTTGATTGTTTTAGTGAAATTAGAAAAGGCAACAGGTATCACGAATATACACGAATAAAAATACTACGAATTTTCACGAATAAAAAATTTGTTTTGATTTCGCATACGGGTTTGTGAGAATTCATATTTGAGGAGAAGAAATGAAGAAAAAATTATTTTTACTTACTCTCTACTTATTCTTTTTTTATGGTTGTGGGAAGAAGAAAGAAAAAGTAGCCAACACGGATATTCCGATAGAGAAGAAAGCATTAGTGAAAATCACTAAAGTAAAAATTGGTAAAATTGAGGAAACCGTTTCTCTTGTTGGGGATATTTATGGTTGGCGGGAAGTAAAGGTTTATACAAAAGTGAACGGAAGATTAGCAAAAAAGATGAAAGATGAAGGTGAAATGGTTAAAGAAAACGAAGTGGTTGCTTTGGTTAACCGTGATGAGCCAGCATTGAAGTATACCGAAGCAGAAATTAAATCACCAATTGATGGTATAATTACCAAATATTTTGCGGATATCGGTGATGACGTTTTTCCTGCCCAACCGATGCCCCGGGAACCAGTTTTCACTATTGCGGATATAAACAAAGTGAAACTTGAAGCACATTTAAGTGAAAAAGATATTGCTAAAGTAGCAAAAGGACAAAAAGTGCGTATTTTTGTTGATGCTTTTCCGGAAAAAATTTTTTGGGGTGAAATTAGTGAGATTGCTCCGACAATCAATCCTTTGACTCGTAAGTTAAAATTAGGAATTGAGGTAGCGAATAAAGAGTTCTACTTGAAACCAGGTATGTTTGGACGGGCAGAAATTATTGTTCGTGAATACGATAATATTTTGACCGTACCTCTGAAAGCGGTCTTGGACCGAGGAAAACAAAAAATAGTCCTTACCGTAAGAGAAAATAAAGCCAAGATGCTACCTGTAGAGACCGGAATAAATGATGAAGAAAATATGGAAATAAAAAGAGGGCTTACAGTTGGAGAAAGAGTGATTGTTGAAGGAAACTACGGTTTGCTTGAAGGAACGGAAGTAGAAGTAATTAAATAACAGTTAGAGTGTTATTGGGTTATAGAGTTATTGAGTTATGAAGATTAAAAGATTTGAAGAGATAGAAGTTTGGCAGGAAGCAAGAAAATTAGTTAAGTTAGTTAATACAAATGCGTTAAATAAATTGTCATTGCGAAGGAACAAAGTGACTGAAGCAATCTCATGAACAAGCAATATTACGTATATATAATGACTAACAAAAGAAATACAGTTTTATATACAGGTATTGCAGGGGATTTGGTAAAAAGAATATACGAACATAAACAAAAGATTGTGGAAGAATTTACGAAGAAATATAATGTCAATAAATTGGTTTATTACGAAATATTTGACGACCCAGAAAGTGCTATTTCAAGGGAGAAACAAATAAAAGCAGGTTCAAGGAAAAAGAAAATCAAGTTAATTGAGGGTATGAACCGAGAATGTGAAGATTTATATGACGAGATTGCTTCGCTTTAGCTCGCAATGACCTCGTGGGATTGCCACCCCCCACCGATTTACTTCGCAAAGCGAAGCAGTGGGGGTCGCAATGACCTGCTAAAAAAGCAACTCAATAACGCAAGTAACGCAATAACTTACGACTACAAGGAGTAAAAAGATGAGATTACCAGAAATTTCGGTTAAACGACCGGTAACGGTCTTGATGATAATTTTAATCATTGTTGTCTTAGGGATAATTTCATTTACCCGTTTAGGTTTGGATATGATGCCGGATATCACTTATCCGGTACTTTTGGTTGCGGTAAGTTATCCCGGTGTTTCTTCAGAAGATGTAGAGAATATGGTCACTAAACCGATAGAAGAAATAGTGGCGACCGTAAAGAATGTAAAAAAGATAAATTCTTTCTCGCAAGAAGGATTAGCCGGAATATTGGTAGAATTTGAGTGGGGAGCAAATTTGGATTTATCAGCACAGGATATTCGTGACCGTATAGATTTAATTAGAGATTTTCTTCCTGAAGATATAAGTAAACCAGTAGTGCATAAATTTGACCCTTCAATGATACCGATAATGGTTTATGGTGTGAGTTCCGTTCTCCGTAGCAGTGCTACTGCGAAGGATGAAGGGGAAAGAGATTTACTCAGTTTACGTTCATTGACTAAAGACATGTTTAAGGATAGGTTGGAACAAGTTGACGGTGTAGCCAGTGTGATGCTCTTTGGTGGATTTGAAAGAGAAATCTTGTTAGAAATAGACAAGCAACGATTGGAAGCATATCACTTAACTTTAGACGAAGTTATGGCTAAATTAAGAGCAGAAAATCTTAATCTACCCGGTGGTCATATTGAAGACCGTTATCGGGAATACTTATTACGCACTACCGGTGAATTTACTTCTCTAAAAGAGATGGAAAATTTACCGATAACCTTGAGAGAAGGGGTACCGATTTATCTTAAAGATATCGGTAGAGTTGAAGATACTTATAAAGAGTTACGCGCTTTATCCAGAACAAATCGGAAAGATGCGGTGATGTTAATTGTAAGCAAGGAGTCGGGTGCAAATACGGTCATTGTCAGCAACCGAGCAAAAAAAGAATTGGAAAAGATAAAGAACATACTCCCGGGAGATATTCAAATTTATACTGTTTTTGATATATCCAGAATGATTAACCAGATTGTCAATGTGACGAGTTCTAATGCTTTAGTTGGAGGAATACTTGCCACCGCGGTTCTTTTCTTATTTTTAGCCAGTTGGCGTCCGACTTTAACTATTGGTTTAAGTATACCCTTATCTATTTTAGCAACTTTCATCCCTTTATATTTCTTAGGGTATACCTTAAATTTTATCACTTTGATTGGTCTTGCGCTTGGTGTAGGTATGCTCGTTGACAATTCTATCGTCGTCATTGAAAATATTTTTCGTCATCTTAAAGAAGGTAAAGACCGGATTAACGCTTCAATTATTGGTGCTTCGGAAGTCGGAATGGCGATTACTGCCTCCACACTTACCACGGTCGTAGTTTTTCTACCCTTAATTTTTGCGAAAGGTATAACCGGTAAACTTTTTTGGGGCTTGGCTTTAACCGTTACCGCAAATCTAATGGCTTCCTTATTTGTTGCCTTAACCATTGTTCCGATGGTTACATCAAAAATTTTGCGTGCCGATTTAGCAAAAGGGCGGTTAAGTTGGGAGACCAGAATCACGGAGCCAATGCGTAACTTTTACCGTAAGGTGCTCACTTGGGTTTTGAAAAATCGTTTTAAAGTTCTCGGTGCAACGGTTACTGTGTTTATTATCAGTATTATTCTCGCTTATTTCAGTGGACGAGAATTCTTTCCTAAGGTTGACAATAATATGGTTTTGATGATGGTAAGAATGCCAGTGGGCACAACTTTAGAAGAGACGGACCGGATTACTAAAAGAATTGAAGATGTCGTTCTTGAGGAAAAGGGTGTACTGACGGTTCTTTCCCAAGTAGGATTATCTGAATATGGGAAATCCGATGCGGTTTATGGTACTGGACCAACTGGTGTTCATGAAGCAGAAATTTTTATCCGTCTGAAGGATAAACTTGAACGGGAAAAAAGTAGTGATGAAGTTATCAATACATTTAGAAAGAAAATACCGGAACTGGAGGGAGTAAAATTTGAATTTATGGATATGGGAACAGCAATCATGACTGGTGGAGGAAGGTCAAATAAACCAATAGAGATAAAACTTTTCGGTAAGGATATTGAGACACTTGACAAAATAGCAGAGAGAATCATTGAAGAGATTCGTCAAATAAAAGGTATCTATGATGTTGATACTACCTTAGTCAGAGGTAAACCTGAACTACTGCTCAGGGTTGACCGCGAAAAAGCGGCACGGTTTGGTTTAACTGTCGGGCAGGTTGCTTCCACGGTTCAGACTGCTTTCCAGGGTAAAGTAGCAACAAGGTTTCACTCGGGCGGTGAAGAGATAGATGTGCGAATACGACTACAAGCAAAAGACCGTAAAACATTTAAAGATATTGAAAATTTAAGTATTCCAACGCTGAGCGGTGTAACCATACCTCTTGGTGAAGTAGCAAAATTTACTTTTACCTTTGGTCCAATAAGGTTATCTCGTGAAAATCAAAAAAGAACAATTTCCGTAACTGCGAACTTAAGTGGACGTGATTTAGGTGGTGCGATTAGAGATATAAAAAGTAAACTTGGGAGGGCAATTACCCTTCCCGAAGGATATTTCGTTGAATATGCTGGTGAAGCGGAACAGATGTATGAAACATTTCGTGATTTAGGTTTAATTTTTCTTTTGGCGTTACTTTTGGTCTATATGGTCATGGCCGCAGAATTTGAATCCTTGATTCATCCTTTAGTAATTATGTTCACTGTACCTTTTGCGATAATTGGTGTAGTTTTTTCCGTTATCCTTGCCGGTAAGCGTATTTCTCTACCTATGGGTATGGGTGTGACTATTTTAAGTGGGGTTATTGTGAACAATGGGATTGTGCTTATTGATTACATTAACCAGTTAAGACATCGTGGTAAAGAAAAAGAGGTAATCACCTCAATTGAAGCGATAATTGAAGCTGGGGCGACACGATTGAGACCAGTGCTAATGACTTCAATTACCACAATTCTTGGGCTTATTCCAATGGTTTACAGTCGTGGCGAAGGTAGTGAGGTACGAAGTGTAGTTGCGGTAACCCTTATTGGTGGTTTGACCATTGGCACGATTTTGACTTTGCTTGTTTTACCAATTGTCTATATCATTTTTGACCAGTGGGCAGTAAAAATAACCGAAAGAATTAGGATAATTTTGCATGGTAAGCCCCGCACCTTTTAGGTATCCTTAAAGTAAAAAATTGTAGTTGCTCAATTTAATGAATAAACTTACAAAAATCATCTTAAAAAAATTTATTAAAGATTACGAAAATACTAAAGAACCAAATGTAAGAGTTAAATACGGTTTTCTGGAAGCGTGGATTAGTATTATTGGAAATATAGTTATCTTTGGGTTTAAAATAATCTTCGGTTTCGTCTTGAACAGTATTTCTCTGATTGCTGATTCTTTTCATACTCTTTCGGATGTAATAACCTCATTAGTAGTTCTTTTCGGATTCAGGACCAGTCGCCGACCAGCGGATACGAAACACCCCTATGGACATGGACGCGGGGAGAGTATTGCTACCCTGATTATCGGTATTCTGCTGATTATTGTCGGAGTAGATTTCCTTAAACTTTCTTTCAATCGGCTTATTCATCCCCAGGTAGTAAAAGGTAGTTGGCTAATTGCCGGATTATTAATTCTTTCCGCATTGGCTAAAGAGATGATGGCAATTTTTTCTATTGATTTAGGAAAGGAAATAAATTCTTCAACCCTGATTGCTGATGCTTGGCATCATCGTAGTGATGCGATTGCTTCCTTTTTAGTTGCCGGAGCCATAGTGTCATCAATTTTTGGTTATCATAAAGTTGATGCTTTATTCGGAATAATTATTTCTTTGATTATAATTTATGTGGGTATTAACCTTTCCAAATCGTCGGCAAGTTTTCTTCTCGGTGAAGCACCAAGTAAAGATTTAGTAAATAAAGTAGAACGATGTACAAAATCGGTTGAAGGGGTAGTCAATGTCCATGATATTCAAGTACATAATTATGGGAACCGTTTAGAGGTATCTCTCCATATTGAAGTAAATAAAGGTTACGCCTTAGTTACCAGCCATAAAATTGCTGACCTTGTTGAAAAAAAATTATTTGAGGAACTGGGTGTATCTTCAGTGGTGCATGTTGACCCCGCCCCTATTAGCCACTGCAAAAATTAAAATATCAAATTCCAAATGACAAATGAAATCCAAAATCCAAATACCAAAGCTCAAATATCAAATTTTGAAATTTGGATTTTGAAATTTGGATTTTCTGCGTTAGGGGCGGGGTTGACCCTACAAAATAAAAATTAGTAGTTTTTAAAGTGGTGAGATGTGGACACTGGTAGCTTTAAAGACTAAATATATTTTTTTTCCGACGGTGAGTGCTAATTCTTCCAGAGAATTGCGGGTAATCAAAGCGTAAACTTCTAAGTCACCTACCTGGGCAGTAATTTCTACTGCATAACCGAGGTCTCTGGTCCGGCTTATTTCGGCAAGAAGACAATTTCTTGCTGAAGAATGAACTGGTTCACGAGCAAGCAGGATTTCTTCTGCCCGTAAGAAAGCGTAGCCCTGTCCTTCACCTTCGGCAGCAACCGCAATTTTTATTTTTCCAATAATGAAGTTGGATTGTCCATCAATATAACCATGCCAGATATTGGTTATTCCAGTAAATTCCGCTACCGTAAGTGATTCCGGTTGACGGAAAATTTTCTCTCCGTTTCCTTGCTGAATAATTTTACCTTGAGAAAGAAAGTAAATTTGTTCACCATAGCGTCTTGCTTGCCATAAATTATGGGTAGCGAGAACGATGGTCTTATTTTCTTTGGCTAGTTGTGGGATTAGTTCTTCAATAATTGCCGTACTTAAAGGGTCAAGATTTGCCGTTGGTTCATCAAAAAAAATTACCTCTGGGTCATAGACCAATACCCGGGCAATGGCTAAACGCTGTTTTTCACCTCCGGAAAGTGTCCCTGCCGGTTGGGAGCGCATTTTTTCTAAGTTAACTAAAGATAACACTTTGTCAGCATTTTTTTCTACTTCGGTCATTTTTCTAACTTTTAGTCCATAAGTAAGATTATCCCAGACCGTACCAGTAAACATTATTGGATTTTGAGGAACAAAACCCATCTTTCTGCGGATTAAAAGTTTATTTATATTTGCTGGTTTACCGTTGTAGAGAATTTCTCCTTCAGTTGGCGGAATTAAAAGGTCAAGCAAACGCAAGAGAGTTGTCTTACCCGCACCGTTAGGTCCAATGAACACCGTAACTATCCCCGGATTGAGAGTAATATTTATTTTTTCTAAAACTGTGAGATGAACAAATTTCTTGGTTAAGTTAATTGTTTGGATTTGCATATTTATTCTCCTTCGCCGAATACCCTCCGATGTAACATCGGGGCGGGGATGAAGGTGAGGAGAACACCCCCGCTTAGTTTTGCCTGCAAAACTGGGGGTGTGCTTCCCGATAGGTCACCTGTGCCTGCGACACCTGTGCAGGCTTCACAGGTGTCGCAGGCATGGTCTACCGAAAAAACTTTGATGTCGTTCAGAGAAGAACCCCTCAACGAATTGCTTGCTTGAAAAACTTTGCGAACATTTTTTGAACGATATCAAATTTATTTCTGACTTTATGCTCTTTAGAAATAAATTATTGAGTGAAAAAAATGGTTCGCAAAGTAAAAGAACAAAACATGGTGCTATTTTTACAAAATTACTTAACTTCTGCCTCCTCCCTGAACCAACTGGAGGAGTAAATTTATAACCAAGGCAACCACCAAGAGAACTACTCCTAAAGCAATACCGATTTCAAAATTGCCTTTCATTGTTTCTAAAGCAATTGCGGTAGTAAGAACTCGGGTTGCTCCTTTAATGTTTCCTCCGACCATCAGGGTCATTCCGGTTTCACCAATCACCCGGGAAAAACCGGTAATTATTGCAGTTAAAAAGGCAAACTTCCCTTCTCTAATAATGGTAAGAACCATCTGCCATCTATTTGCACCGAGAGAATAAGCGATATCTTTTGTATCTTTAGCAATATTTTTCAATGCCGAAAGAGTCAAAGCAGTAACAATCGGTGCCGCAAGGAATGCTTGAGCAATAACCATCGCATAAGGGGTAAAAAGAAATCCCCAAAAACCCAGAGGTCCACGCCGGCTTAGAAAAATGTAAACCAGAAGACCGATTACTACNNTTCGGTGGGAATAAAAGATTAAAACCCTGTCTAATCCCTTCAAGAATATAATCCATAATTTTTTTATCACATCCCGTAAAGGGGCGTTGCCCCTAACGGGACTTTACATCCGGGAAAAACAAAGGTGCACCAAATTTATCAACACCATAATTTCTGATGATTTTCTGTCCTTCCGCACTTCTCAAAAAATTGGCAAATTTTTTTGCCAGGTCATATTTGACCCAAGGATATTTTATTGGCGAAACCACAATCACCGAATAAGGGTTGAACAATTCCGAGTCACCTTGAACAAGAATATCCAGCATCTCTACTTCTTTCCGGTGGGCAAGCCAAGTTGCCCGGTCACACAAGGTATAGGCAATTTTTTCATTAGCAATTCTCAATGTTGCTTCCATCCCGGTTCCGCTTTCAAGGTACCAGCTGCCTGCTGGTTTGAGATTTAACTTTTTCCAAAAAGATAGCTCTTTCTTATGTGTTCCCGAATCATCGCCCCGGGAAACAAATAATCTTTTCAGTTCAAATATTTTCTTGAAAGCATCTAACGCTTTTAAACCTTTTATCCCGGCGGGGTCATTTTTTGGTCCGACGATAAAAAAATCATTGTGCATTACCTCTAACCGTTTTACTCCGTAGCCATCAGCAACAAATTTTTCTTCTGCTTCGCGGTCATGCACTAAAAGCACATCCGCATTACCATCGCGTGCTAAACGAATTGCTTGTCCGGTACCCACTGCAATTATTCTTACACTGCAGTTATATTTCTTTTCAAAAGGCGGGATGAGGACATCAAAGAGACCGGAATCAAGTGTAGAAGTGGTTGAGGCGAGAGTAAGTTCTCGCCTCGCTATAGCTTCGTCGAAGCGGGTTTGTTTAGCAAAAGATTGACTATTCTCTCCGAACAAAATAAAGACAATGAGCAATGAACTAATTAAACGCAAAAAATTAGATTTCATTAAATAAACATCCCTACCCTAAAGGGTTAAGTATCTGAACGCACCCCCAGTTTTGCAGGCAAAACTACCGAGGGTCTTATCATCACCACACCCCTAGTTTCACACGCGAAACTGGCAGGGGTGTATTTCCCCGATAATTTCTCGGGAAAATAAAAAATCCGACCTCTACCCGGTCGGAAAGAAGAAAAAAATATCTCGTCTCCTTTCCTAACACGGGAGGCATCCTGATTTCTCGGGATACCCTATCGGTTCACTTGCCATACTTAGTCAAATTTGACCAAGGTTAGGCAAAGAACTCGGAGATAAAACTTTTGTAATTGTATAATAAAATAACCTTTTTGTCAATATGTAAACAAAAAAGTTTTAAATTACCACAAAAAAAGTTGACTTCTGAAGGGAGAAAAATTATACTTCCCGATAGGTCATGGTCTACCGATCAAAATGAGTATGTCTAAAAAAAGGTTGTTTGCTGGAATAAGTTTAAACATCGTTCTTCTTGCTTTTGCCAGTTTTCTTACTGATGTTTCATCAGAGATGATTTTACCGATTTTACCGTTATTTATTACTACTTTAGGTGGTGGTGGTTTAGCGGTTGGTTTAATCGGTGGATTAAGTGACAGTCTTGCCAGTATTTTAAAAGTTTTCTCCGGCTACTGGTCTGACCTGACCAGAAAAAGGAAACCATTCGTTTTCTGGGGATATTTTTCTTCCGCAGTAGCAAAACTTTTCTTTCCTTTGGCACAATCCTGGCCAGTTTTACTTATCTTAAGACCAATTGAACGCATTGGTAAAGGTTTACGCGAAGCACCACGGGATGCTTTACTTGCTGATTCTTCTCTTCCTGAAATACGGGGTAAAATTTTCGGTCTCCATCGTACCGCGGATACTTTAGGTGCATTCCTCGGTGCGTCTCTGGCTTTAATCTTTTATTGGTTGTTAAAACTTGAATTTAGAGGAATACTTCTTATTGCCGGCGTAACCGCCTTTTCTGCACTTGTTCCTCTATTTTTTGTAAAAGAGAAAAAGTCGGGTTCACCTTCTTCAAATAATTTTTTATCTTCTTCCCTTCGCTTGAATATTACTGCATTGGAACCTCAATTCAAGCATTATCTATTTGTGGTAACCATTTTTGCTTTAGGTAATTTTACTTATATGTTTTTTATCTTAAGAGCAAAAAAATATTTTCTTCACCTTTTTCCTGAACATTTAGCAAACATTTTTCCAATCTTGCTTTATATCTGGTTCAATATCTTTTATACACTTTTTTCTTTACCCGGAGGTATTCTTTCCGATAAAATCGGTAGAAAAAAAGTGATTATTCTTGGTTATATAATCTTTTTCTTCACCTGTCTCGGATTTAGTTTTGCTAACTCTACGGTTCTTTTTATTTTTCTTTTTGCTTTTTACGGTATTGCCTACGCTTTTATTGAAGCAAACCAGCGTGCCTATGCGGTAGATTTTGTCAGTGCAGAAAAAAGAGGTTTAGCTTTAGGAACCTTGCATACAATGCTCAGTCTGGCTACTTTACCCGGCGGGATAATTGCTGGTCTTCTCTGGAATTTGCATTTTTCTCTTCCTTTCCTCTACGCTGCAATTCTCACCCTAATTTCCGTATTGATTTTTCTTCGTCTTTAGTATATAATTTTTGCAAATGAAGAAGAAAAATACTTATCTCCTCTTTTCTCTATTTCTTTTTTTATTTTCTACCCGATTGAATGCTGAGATTGTTGAGAAAAAAATAAAAGTTGTTCTTGACGAAAAGACACTTACTGGAATCAAACTAATCACCGGTGAAGAGGCCGACTATATTTCTTTAGATGATGTGAAAAAGATATACGATGCGAAGGTTCATTGGTATCCGGTATCGGGTAAAGTTACTCTTAATCTCAATGGTAGCAAGGTAGAATTTCTTGTGGAAACAAAAAGAATACTGGTTAACGGTATCCAGAGGAAGTTAGATGACCCGATAAAGTTAATTAACGACGAAGTGTTTATCCCGATTAATCTCCTTGAAGGACCGAGTTGGCAAAAAATTACCGCAGGTAGAACCTCCTGGGACTGGTCTAAGGATACACTTACTTTTACAAGAAAACCGCCCCCTTCAGTAACTACTGAGCAATTATTTCCACAAACTACCGATTTATCTTCCATCCCAGCGGTAGGGGTTTCTTCAATTTCTCTAAGTAAGATTGAACAAGTTTTCCCTACGGAAAAGAAAAAAAATATTTTACGGATTGTCATTGACCCTGGACACGGAGGTAAAGACCCGGGAGCAATTGGTCGTCGGGGAACGAAAGAAAAAGAAATTAATCTAATTGTAGCTAAAGAATTGGCTAATATTTTAAGAGGAAATTATGGTTACGAGGTTATCCTTACTCGGAAAGATGATATTTTTTTACCTTTATACGACCGTGCAGAGATTGCTAATCGTGTCAATGCTGACCTTTTTGTCAGTATCCATTGTAATGCTTCTCGTTCACGCAAACTAAACGGTTTTGAAGTATATTTCTTATCCGAAAAAGCAACCGACTCCGAAGCCGAGGAAGTCGCTTTAAGAGAGAATGCGGCACTTGCTTTAGAAGAAATACCTTCTTGGAAACAAAAAGAAATTGAAAAAATACTCTATTCAATGGAGACAAATGTTTTCTTGAACCAATCAAGTGAACTTGCTGGTTTACTTGCACAACATATAGAGAAAAAAACTGAGATTATTAATCCGCGTGTGCGTCAAGCATCTTTCTCGGTTCTCCGTGGTGCACGGATGCCGGCAATTTTGGTGGAAGTTGGTTTTCTTACCTATCGTAATGAGGAAACGAAATTACGTAGCCAAAAGTATCGGAAACAAATCGCTAAATATTTAGCGGAAAGTATATATCAGTATTACCAGAAAAACAATAATTCCAAAAAAGCAAGTATACAATAAATTAATTCAGCTGTAAGCCCACAGCCGATAGCCGAAAGCTTTTAAGTACAGGAATGAGCAGAGACTACAAGAAACTGAAAGTATGGGAAGTATCACATAATCTGGTAATAAAGGTATACAAAGTCACAAAAAAATTTCCCCAATCTGAATGGTTAGGTCTTATTTCTCAAATGAGACGTTCTGCTGTATCAATACCAGCAAATATTGTTGAAGGTGCTGGAAGAAAAAGCCAAAAAGAATATCTTCACTTTTTACAAACAGCATTAAGTTCTGCTAATGAGTTAGATTATTATATTTATTTAGTGAAAGAGTTAGAATTTATACAAAATGAAACTTATGAAGAATTGAAAAAAGACACTCAGCAAATTATCAAAATGTTGCAAGGACTTATTTACCGAATAAACAAAGATTTAATAGCTGATGGCTAAATAAAATGAATTTTTCTAATCTCCCTCTCGGTGTATTTGATTCCGGTATCGGTGGACTGACTGTAGTTAAAGAAATATTCCAGCAGTTACCGAATGAAAAAATAATTTATTTCGGTGATACCGCCCGTGTTCCCTACGGAACAAAATCTAAAGAGACAGTTACCCGTTTTTCTTTAGAAATTGTTCATTTCCTGCAGAAAAAGCAAGTCAAACTAATCATTGTTGCTTGTAATACTGCTTCGGCTTACGCTTTGGATGAATTAAAAAATAAATTTAAAAAAATACCAATTATTGGTGTAATTGAACCCGGGACACGCGCGGCATTAGAGAAGACCTCTACCGGGAAAATTGGTCTGATTGGCACCGAAGGGACAATTAGAAGTAAAACCTACGAGCGGACATTCAAAAAATTAAATTTAGGTAAGAGTTCAATAAAAGTTTTCAGTCATCCCTGCCCTTTATTTGTCCCTTTAGTAGAAGAAGGATGGTTGACTAAAGAAGTTACTTACCGTATTGCGGAAGAATATCTTTCACCTTTAAAAAAAGAAAAAATTGATGTTCTCTTGCTCGGTTGCACCCATTACCCACTTCTCAAGACAGTTATTCATAAAGTTGTCGGTGAAGAAGTAACCATTATTGATTCTGCCAGTGAAACGGTTAAAGAGGTAAAAAGATTGCTGGAAGAAAAAAATTTACTCCGGGAAAACAGAATTTCACCACGACACTTATTCTATGTTTCCGATGCACCGGAAAAATTTCAGTCCTTAAGTAAACATTTCCTCGGCTCTGATTACAAAAAAATTGCCCCTATCCACCTAAAAAGTTTCTAACGGTCTCAACGGACTAACGGACATAACGGTCTAAACGGACTTAACCGACAAAACGGACTAAACAGATATGTTTGAACTCTCTATTCAAGACCATTTTTCAGCGGCACATAATCTACGTAACTACAAAGGCAAGTGCGAGAATCTGCACGGGCACAATTATCGTGTGCAGGTATTCATTCGTGGTGAAAAACTGGACAAGAACGGTCTGCTTGCTGACTTTGTAGAACTTAAAAAAGCATTAAAAAAAGT
Source organism: Elusimicrobia bacterium UBA5214 (assembly GCA_002412545.1). Lineage (GTDB taxonomy): Bacteria > Elusimicrobiota > UBA5214 > UBA5214 > UBA5214 > UBA5214. The sequence continues at coordinate 121,981 of DHVG01000002.1, forward strand.
TCTGGACAAACTTGACCACCAATACTTAAACGAAGTCCCTCCGTTTACCAAACTCAACCCTACTGCCGAAAATATTGCTAAATATATCTTTGAGCAGTTACGTTACACGTTACACGTTACACGTTACACGGTCTCAAAGGTTACCGTCTGGGAAAGTGACACTTCTTCAGCAAGTTATACCGAATAAAAAATGGAAAAAATAGAGAAGAAAGAAAAAGAATACTGGCAAATAAATGTAGAGAAGTTAGCAGATGAGATAAAAGAAGTTGCTCACCGGTCAAAAACCGAAGAAGACCTCAAAATGGGTGTAGAACCTTTGTTACAGAATGTTTTCAATAACGGATAAGGATATAATACTATGAAACCTTGGTCTATATCTACGACTGTTAGAAATCCTGAAAGATTAAGGGATTTCTTAAAAATCTTGAAGTTACTGGAAGGGAAGCCATTCAACAATGCCAACCAAGAGAAATATCAAATACTACTCATACAGCACAAATTATATTTTCCGACCAACATTCCTGCAAAGTATAGAAAATACAATGATACCCCCGAATTAGAAATGCCTTATAATGTGGCTGAAGAAATCTTTTACCATCAGAAATATGAAGACCCTGCGATGCGGGGCAGACAGTCAGTAAATCCGTTAAACAAACTGGGATTTTGTGTTGCAAGAGAGCGAGAAGGGAATATTATCATCACCGAGTTAGGGAATCGTTTTATTACTGGTGACTATGACATTGGCTACATTTTTTTCAAATCCCTTTTGAAACTTCAATTTCCGAATCCTTGGAGCGACGACTTTTTTATAGAATTAGAGGGGGGTGTAAACTAAATGAAAACAAAGATTCAAATCTTATCAAACACTAACTATCCTCTTGCTGATGTATTGAAAAGCGAGTTGCTCGAAAGTAAAGATGTAAAAATTGCCGTTGCTTTTTTGCGTAAATCTGGAATTGATAAAATCCAGAGTGCATTGGATTATGCCTTAACAAAAAACGCTGCAAATATTGAATTCATCGTTGGTTTAGATTTCAAGACAACCGATTATCAAGCATTGGCGACACTTAACGAAATCAAAACAGCATATAAAGGATTTACCTATTATTGTTTTGGAGATAAAAGAGATAATTTCAATGATTTAATTTTTCATCCGAAAATTTATTTGTTTAACAATCAAAATCAGGACGACCCAAAATATACTTCAATAATTGGTTCATCAAATTTAACCGGTGGTGGTTTATCGGAAAATTTTGAGGTCAATTCAATTTTTAGAGAAGATGAACCCAGATACTATTCTCAATTAGTAGCTATTTACAACGAAATCAAATTTACCGATTCCGTTTTTATTCCCAATGAAGATTACATTCTACGATATGCAGATGTAAAGAAAACCTTTGACAATTCTGGCGAGAAAATTGAAAAAAGTTTAAAAGAAAAAATTGAGGGATTAAGAAACGAAGAACTTGTTTTGCCGGGGACTGTGCCGACTTTAAAGAGAATTATCATTGATATTATTAAGACAAAACTTGCAGAAGGATTAAAAGAAGTCCCTATTGAAATGATTTATGAAGAAGCAGAGAAAGTTGTAAAAGAAAAAAATTACAATTTTAAAATGGATACCTTTAGGAATTCGCTTAGAGGAGAATTAAATAGAAATGAAAAGGATAGTATACATCCGCAAAATATGTTTTTATTTATCCGTTCATCAAGAGGAAATTATACTTTAACTGACAAAGGATTTAACTATGAAGGCAGATAAAATTATTCAAAGAAATTTTAGTGGTCTTACGATTTTTGTTCCGCATTTAATCGACAGACCAAGATGTCATTCATTTAACCCACGAAACGGTTGTTTGTATTGTGGTAATAAAACTTTTAGATTTCATAGCAAAGCGGGAAACAAAAAATATTATCAATGTGAGAAATGTTGGGGACTTAATCATTAAAACTCGATAGCATTGGTTCTTCTTGAGTTAAGTAAATTTAATTCAAAAATTCAAGAGGGGCACTGTTACATATTATTTTTTGAGAAAGAAAAGAAGTTAACCCAAATTCTTGGATTCCCGCTGGAGAACATCTTTTCTAAATTTGGAGAGAAAATGTGCCATCCTCGATTTTGACTTATGTAAATTTAGTTCAAGAATTCAAGAGCGGGACTATTACATGTTTTGATATTGGAATAGAATAAGATAGATAAATCAGGCAGAAGAGATAAAAAAACTTGAGTCCTTTCTCCTTTAAGAGATGCGCCATAGTGGCGACTTATAAGGGCTCAAGTAACTCCAATATTTAGTATAGCCAGAATTGATAATCTGTCAAGAGGATTGAAATGGATAATTTCTTCATAAAATGGCTGGTTAATGTAGTTGCACTGTTAATCGTAGTAAAAATTATCCCGGGAATAAAGGTGGATAGATGGACGACAGCGATTCTTTCGGCACTTATGCTCGGGTTAGTTAATGCGTTTTTAAGACCGTTGGTAATTCTTTTTACTCTGCCTTTGAATATCCTTTCTTTAGGATTATTTACCTTGGTGATAAACGGTTTTATGTTCTATTTAGTTTCCAAACTTGTGCCGGGTTTTACGGTAAGTAGTTTTTGGAATGCTTTCTGGGGTGCTTTACTTTTCAGTATCATTAGTTTCCTTTTGAGTTTATTGATTAGTTCGCAGGAAAATACAAGGATGCGTTTTTATAAATTTCATTCTCCGAGTAAGCCGGAATATCGGCAAATTATTGATGTGGAAGGAGAAGAAAAAAAGGAAGAAGAACGAAATGTTCATAGAAAAACTTAAACTTTTTTATTTACGCTGGAAATATCGGAATGCACCACCGGAAATAATTCTTCAGAAAACATTGGAGAATGCGGATAAGACGATTGATGCTTTAGAAAATGCTTGGTTACATCGTCCGGATGATTTACCTCTGGAAGCACAGAAGCAACTGCAAGATACAATTGAACAGGCGAAAGAATTGCGGAGACAAATCCAAGAAAGTTTCCGGAAGAATAAGAGTTAGAAAAACAAAAATTGTTCAAGAAAGATAAATTTTGGTTTTTTTTAATTTTGTTATTGTCGGTAAGTTTTTCTTCGGCTCAAGAAGAAGGAAAGAAATACAATTTTGAATTTGAGTTTGACCCTTATTACAGCGATGTTGCCTTTTATTTGAGTTTAACCCAGCGTCCGGTGCCTTTTTTAGGTGAAGAGAACGAATTAGCTATCTACAAAAATTTATTATATGATTCACCCCTTCCGAGATTTTTCCTTCTGGAATTAAGTGCCTACCCGCTTCCTTGTTTAGGTGTATATCTTAAAAAAAATCATCGTCAGTTTTATGATAGTGCCAATATTGGTGAAGATGCAAATCTGATTCAGAGTATCTGCAGCGGTTTTGAAGAACCTTACGCGGTATCAATTTTTTTAGGTAATCTGGTAAGTTTTAAACCCCGCTCTTCACCGCTTGGTGAGGGTGAGCTCAAATCTATCCCACGGCAAACTCAAGATTACGAAGGAAAAGGTTATTCCGGATATTTATTTAGTGTAGGGAATTACCATATTAAAGACAGCGAATTAATTAAAGATAACTGGTATGAATTAGAGTGGAAAGTTAAAGGTGACCGGATTTCTCCGGATAGAAAAATGAGCTGGAGTTTCCGGATTGGGGCAATCTTGCATGAGCATCCGGGAATAAAAGATGTAATCTATTTTTCTTTACGCCGGGATAGAATTGATTATCAAACTCGTGAGTTGTCATTTTTTAAAAATACCGAATTTGAGTATCGTTTTGATGTAAATAAGCAGAATTGGAAAATAATCCGGCATTTCTTCCTTGCCGGTAAGAGTTTCCCGCTGGGTTCGCCGGTGGCGAAGAAGAAACTTGTCTTCAAGTTACGGTTAGGTTTTCTCTGGGAAGGGGAAGAGAAATATACCGGTTCTTTAGCAAGAGTAAAAAAGGAGGACTATTTCCAGTTTCTTTTCCGTCCGAATGTAGAGTTCTGATTACACAGATTTTTTAAAAGACAGATTACACAGATTTAATTAGTGAAAAAATTATTTTTTCTAATTTGTTTTCTTAATCTCAATCTTAATCTTTATGCTAATATCCTACCGAATATAAAAATTTATTTTACTGACCCACCGTATTCTTCCGGAAACATTGAAAAAGAATTAAAAAATTTTATTGATTCTGCAAGTAATACTGAAATTTATGCAGCTTTTTATCGGATTGACCTGACTACAATCACTTATGCGTTGAATTCTGCATTAAATCGTAGTTGCACGGTCTATGTTATTTGCGATGACCCGCAAGATAAAGACTCTCTTTACTGGCAGTTAAATGTATCAAGTAAAACTCTTGGCAATAAGAGCGGACTGATGCATAACAAATTTTGTGTCCTTAGAGATTCCGCTGTCTGGACTGGTTCCTGGAATCCAACGGATAATGATACGACAAAAAATAATAATAATGCGATGGTAATTTATTCTTCCGGGTTAGCAAAAATTTATGAGACCGAATTCTTAGAAATGTGGCAAGGTAGATTTGGTAGTGATAAAACCAAGACCGAGAATAACGGTAAAGAAATTGACCTTGAAGGGATAAAAATTAAAGTATATTTTTCACCGTATAGTTTACCTCAAGAAACCAATCAAGCACTTAAAACTATTCTTGAGGGGACAGAAAAAAGTGTATATTTCGCTCTTTATTCATTTACGGAAGATACCCTGGGTGATAGTTTAATTGAGTTAGTGAATAAAGGGAAAAAAGTTTACGGTATTTTTGATTTAGAACAAGTTGGCTCTGATGGTATTTATAGTGAATACGACAAACTTCGTTCTGCCGGGACACAAATCACGATTGATGGTAATCAGTACAAAATGCATCATAAGTTTGCTGTAATTGACCCTTTCCTTAGTTCAGCTAAACTTTTTACCGGTTCTTTTAACTGGTCAGTTAATGCGAATACAAAGAATGATGAAAATGTCTTAATTATCTATTCACCGGAAATAGCCGAAATTTATTATCGGGAATTTCTTAAACTCTGGCGTCAGACCGGTGGAGTAACTAATCCTAACCAGAAAGCGATAGAAAACTTAATTGTTTATCCTTCCCCGGCAGTGAATTATGTCAATCTTAATTTCAACCTGGGCTATAATGTAAAAAATGTAGAAATAAAAATTTATAATCTTGTTGGTGAAGAGGTAAAAAATGTTACTTTTTCGGATTTTACTGGTGGAATTCGTAATCATAAGAAGGTATTCTTGACTAATGATTCCGGTGAAAATTTAGCCAGCGGAGTTTATTTAGTGAAAGTAGAAACAGAAACACCGGATGGAACATTCCACCAGATAAAGAAATTTGCATTAATCAAGTGAATTTGACGTAGAAGATTTTTTTTTGTTTAATATAAACACGATGAAAAAGAAACTTTTTTTCTTTCCTATCTTAATTTTTGTCTTTTTGAATTCTTTGCTCTATGCGCAAACCGAAGCACAAGCAACAAGTATTGTCGTTAGCGAAGTAAAAATTGACTCGGTTTCTTTCCAGAGTAAACCCGCAAAAGGGAAGAAAAATCTGAAAGGTTATGCCGAAATTGTGCTTAATGGAAGTTTGAAAATTAGAGATATACAGGTTCTGGAAATTGCTGGAGAAACAAAACTAAAATTCCCCACTTATGTCTCCCGTCAAGGTAGAGTTTATCCACAGGTGGTTATTCATACCAAAGAAGCGAATGAAACTATTCTTGAAGCGATTAAAAATGGTAAAATTTCAGAAGAAGTTATCCCTTTAGAATTTGAAGTTACAAAAATTTTACCCTACGAAGGGAAAAAATTAGAAGCTTTTGCTTCAGTAACTTTTAATCAGGCAGTAACCGTGGAATGCAAAATTATGTCCGGAAAGAAAGATGTCCTTTGGGTTGCTTGGCCAACACGTCCTTCATCAGTTGCCGGGGAAGGTTGGATAAAACAGGCGATTATTTTGGATAAAGAATTGAAGAAAGAAGTTGAAAAAGAACTGCTTAAAACATATAATGAAAAAGTAGAATAAAAAATGACCACTTCTGGATTTTTTTTACCGGTTATTGTCAATGTAATTGTTCCGATAATTTCCGGCGGGATGTTTTTTGCTCTTGCCGGGTATGTGCGCTATATTACCCCGATGCGTTCTTTAGCGATGGGTAGAGTTACTTATGTAAGTGCCTTCTGGGGATTTATCTTTTTTGGTTTTTATTTAGCGACCCGTCCAGTGCAAATCCTTTTAGGTCCGCATCCGTTACCTTTAATTGTGAACAATATCCGTGAATTTTTTATGATTGGTGTTTTCGGACCGGGTATATTTCTTGCTTTAGTTGGTCTTGCCTACGGTGGAGAACGAAAAATTAAACCCTGGCAGAGAATTGCGGTATTTTCGTTCGGACTGCTTCTAGCGACTTCTTTTTGTATTATTAATATTTTTGCAATTGGTGGCAGTGAAGTAATTTTCAAAATTGGCAATTATCCTGCCTATGATGGTATCTGGTTCAAAAATCCCGACCCTTTAGGACAGAAACTGATGAGTTTTCTTTTCCTTATTCGGATAACTGACCCGGTAATTACTCTTTTTTTAGCCGCAGTGATTGCTTTACATCGTGCTTTAACTTATCCTCAAGTAATGCGGGAAATATATGACAATATGCCGAGAAAACTTATTTTTTCTTCAATTGGCACTTTTTGTTTTAGTTTATCAATGTTGACTGCTGGTTTTCTCTGGTTATTTGGTAAAATTCCTAACCAGTGGTGGTTATACTATCTTGGTGCTTTAGCTGCCGGTATATTTGAAACAATGAGTATTTCCTTACCTTTAAAAAAGGAAGTTCGGCTTGAGTAAGAAGCAGTTTATTAGAAAATCCCTCCTTTGTTTTCTCCTAATTTCTATACTTTCTACATTTTCTTTTGCTGAAGAAGAAATAATTACTTTAACTGAACCGGAAGAGGAAGAAAGGATTTCTCTTGAAGAGACAATTAGTGGTGAATCTGATGAAATTGAGAATGCCTGGGAAATAAAAATTTCTTCGTTTAATTCTCGTCTTCGTTTTAAAGACGGTTATTTCTATATTTACACCCGTTTGGGTATCACCAATAAATTAAGTTTAGGTTGGACAGTTTTAGAAAGGAATGAAGAAATACCGGTATTTGATTGGCACAATTTCTGGCGTTATAAATTAAAAAAATATTACTTAAAAATAGAAAATTCTACCCAAGACAATAAAATAGTTATTGGTAACTATGCACTTTCTTACGGACAGGGATTAGTTTTCTATACACCTTTAAGCGAATTGGTGAGACCGATAAAAATTCAACCTTCCGGTTTAACTGTGGAGAAAGGAACAAACGAAAATACCTATTTGCGTGGATTTGCTTGGGAAAAGAAAACAAAAAATTGGCTAACCACAATTTTTTATTCTTCAGTATATTTAGATGGTGAAAAGAATACTGATGATAGTTTTGATGATGATTTGAATGAATTACGCGAAAACTATGGTTCCTTAGAGACGAAGACAGATTTGGCAGAGAATAATAATCTCAAAGAAAATCTTTACGGTGGACGGTTTGCTTATCAACTTGACGAGAATACTTATCTTGGGATAACCGGTTATGAAGCAAAATATAACCCATTAGTCAATCCGGATAAAACTGACAATGGTTATAAAGGTTTAGTTAGCGCAGAAAGTGAAAAATGGGGATATATTTTTCGTGGCGAAAAAAATAGTGTCTTTGGTTTTGATTTTAGCCAAAAGTATAAGCATTGGAACTTTTTTGGCGAATATGCGTATTCTAATTCAAATGGCAGCGGTTCCGCAGTCACAGTTAAAGGTGACGCTTGGCTTGTCGGTTCAATCCTGAACTTTAAGAAAACATACCTTTTTGGCAGTGTTTATAATTATTCACCGGAATATTTTAATCGGCATTCTAAAGGAGAAATACTTTTTTCCGATAGTGTTACGCAGAATCAAAAAGGGGCAGTTTGTGGGATGAAATACAAAAGTAAAAGTCAAGAATTCTTTCTTACTTATCGTTTAGCGAGTATTCCTAAACCATTGTGGTCAGGGTATTCAACTAACCATTCGCCGCGTTACCCTGCGGATGCTTGGGGAATCTGGTTTGAATACCGCCAGAAACTATGGAAAAATTTGGAATTGTATTTTCGTCAATGGAATGACCGTAGAGAACGGTATTTTTATGACTCCAAGACACAAACTGGGACACAGGTTGCTCAATACCGTTATCGTTCCCGGTATCAGTTAACCTGGCAGAGAAAAGAAAACTTGCGTTTTCGTATGCGTTATGAAACAAAAAAAGAAAGATATCCGGACTTAAACCAGAAGGATTGCGGTGAACTTTATTATTTTGATGTCCTTTCTCGGATTGTCCCTGGATTTAATTTGAATGCAAGATTAATACTTTTTGATGCAAGAGATATTTATTTAAGTGAAACTGAACCTTACTGGAATGATGTTTATTTGTCCCAACTTTTACCGAAGAAAAAAGGAGAAAGGTTTTATTTTCTTATTGAAAAGAAATTAACTAAAAATATCGCCTTCTGGATAAAATTTGAGCATATTTTAACTGAATCCAGAGAACAAAGGATTAAATTCCAGTTTGATTTTTACCATTAAATTGAGTATACTCTCTGTTAAAATATCAAATATCCAAAACAAAGTTCAAAATTTTGGATTTTGGTTGTTTGAATCAAATAAAAAGATGCGGAAAATAAGAGTTGAAGAAATAAGCAAAACCGTAAGGAATTTAGCCTTAAAGGCCAATTATCGTATCCGTCCCGATGTAGAGAAAGCATTAAGAAAGATTTACAAAAGGGAATCATCACCCTTATGTAAATGGGCAGTTGCACAAGTTTTGGAGAACCTGCGGATTGCGGAAAGAGAACAAATACCGGTCTGTCAGGATACCGGTTTTGTGGTTATCTTTGTAGAATTAGGTGAAGAGGTAAAAATTGAAGGTAATCTTTATCAGGCAATTGAAAAAGGAGTAAGGCAAGCATATAAAGAAGGATATTTTCGTGATTCAGTAGTAACTGACCCGCTTCGCCAAACCAACGGACGAACGGACAAACGGTCTAACGCCAAACGGTTTTCCGAAATCCATCTTGAACTTGTCCCGGGTGACAAATTGAAAATCAATTTAATGCCAAAGGGTGCCGGGAGTGAAAATAACAGTGCTTATATAAACCTTCTGCCGGGTATTGGGGAAGAAGGGGTAAAAAAATTTGTCCTGGAAACAGTTGAAAAAGGCGCATATACTTCCTGTCCCCCGATAATTGTGGGAGTCGGTATTGGCGGTAATTTTGAAACTTGCACATTGTTAGCGAAGAAAGCATTACTCCGTCCTTTAGGTTTACGACATCAAGATTCTTATTATGCACAATTGGAAAAGGAAATCTTGAAGGAAATAAATGCTCTTGGTATCGGTGCACAAGGTTTTGGAGGAGGAATAACTGCATTTGATGTTTTTATTGAAACTTATCCTTGCCATATCGCTTCCTTGCCGGTAGCAGTAAATTTACAATGTAATGCCTGCCGACATGAAGTAGCCCGGTTCTGAAATGAAAAGATTCTTTATGCCTTTGGATGAAAAAATACTCTCTGAATTGGAAATCGGAGATAAGATTTTGTTAAACGGAGTAATTTATACGGCGAGGGATGCCGCCCATAAGAAAATAGTTGATAGTTTAAAGTTAAAAGTTAAAGGTTCAAAAATGAAACTACCTTTTGAACTTAGAGGTGCCGTAATTTATTATTGCGGACCGACACCGGCGAAACCTGGACAAGCGATTGGTTCGGCTGGTCCGACTACTTCTCTAAGGATGGATATTTATACACCAACTTTGTTAAAATATGGTTTAAAAGGAACAATTGGTAAAGGGAAAAGGTCTAAAGAAGTAGTGGAAGCAATGAAAAAAAATAAAGCGGTATATTTCGTTGCCGTCGGTGGTGCCGGTGCGTTTCTTTCCAAACGGATAAAAAAAGCCGAAATAATTGCTTACCCCGAACTTGGTCCGGAAGCAATTTATCGTTTAGAAATAAAAGATTTTCCGGTAATTGTAGCTAACGATATTTATGGTAATGATTTATTCTTAGAAGGGAGAAGGGAATATGCTCTTAGCGATTGATATTGGGAATACGAATATTTGTCTTGGCGTATTCAAGGGTAAGAAATTATTATATTCCTGGCGTTTGGCAACTAATAAAGAAATTACCGGTGATGAATACGGATTAAAAATTTTGTCTTTATTGAATAAGGTTAATCTACGAACGGAAAAGATTAAAGATGTGATAATTTCCAATGTCGTTCCACCGCTTACTGGAGCATTTAATGAAATTAGTCAAGAATATTTTCATCGTCAGCCACTGACGGTTACGGTAAAAATGAAGACCGGTTTAAAAATTTGTTACTCTAATCCGGAGGAAATCGGTGCGGATAGGATTGTGGACGCAGTTGCTGGCTACCATCTTTTTGGTGCCCCTTTAATTATTGTTGATTTTGGCACCGCAACAACTTTTGACTGTATTGGTAAGATGGGGACTCACCTCGGGGGAGTATATATTGGTGGAATGATTGCACCGGGAATAAATATCTCTGCGGAAGCATTATATACACATACAGCGAAATTACCCCGTGTAGAAATCATTAAACCAGAAAGAATTATCGGTAAAAATACAGTAGAAAGTATGCAAGCAGGAATATTTTATGGATATATCGGATTAGTTGAATATCTTATTCAGTGTTGCAAGAAAGAACTTATTCATTTGCAATTAGCTAAATCAATTGATAAAATAAACGTTATTGCTACTGGTGGATTAGCAGAACTAATTGCTAACGAGACTAAAACAATTGAAAAGGTAGTTCCTGAACTTACTTTGGAAGGATTACGGATAATTTGGGAACTTAATAAAAACGCGAATAAAGGGAGGTAAAAAGCGGTGAAGAAAGAGAAATTGATATTAGGATTTGTTTGGTTTTTAATTTTTTTTGTTAGTTTATTTTCAGTAAGAATAGTTTATGCACAATTTGGTGATTTATGGGGAGAGCTGAAAACAGAAATTGAAGGTAAAAGTGAAGAAATTGTTAAAACCGAATACCTTGAACCTTTAGCGAAAGATGTCGGGAGTATTATTGGTGGGGGTTCTTTTCATACGGGTAAATCCTGTGGTTTTCCGGGATTTGACATTGGTGGACATTTACCAATGATTAGTAAACCAAGTAAAGAGAATAAAATCCTACCGGCAGAACAGATGTATGGTCTACCTTGGGTTCAAGCAGAAATTGCTCTTCCTGTACCTTCGTATGATTTAATTTTGAGAGGTTTTTATCTTGGTGAATCTGGAGGAGGGATTTTTGGTATCGGGGTTAGATATTCTTTACTTTCGGGTGTGGTTCCACTAACTCCAGCGGTCTCACTTTCAGTTTTAGCTAATCAGTTGAAACATGAAAAACTTAATGTTTATAATTTTACTCTCAACAGTGTAGTTTCTATCGGTTTACCGGCAATTACCCCTTATCTTGGGTTAGGTATTGATAGTACTACGGTACAGGAAAGAGTTTTACCGGAACATTTGGAAGCAACTGCTTCTGGTTGGCGTTTAATTGGAGGAGTAAATTTGAAACTTGTACCAACGACTTATCTCCACATTGGTATCGGTTCCTATAACGGTATTTTTGGTGGTGAGGTAGGCGTAGGAATAAACTTTTAGTTGAGACGATTCAGACAGATAAGGGATTGATTCAAACAGATGTAAAAATGATTCAAATAGATTTTTATCCGTTTGAATCCGAGTCGTTATCTTGTTTGAGTTGTCCCATTTATCTGTTTGCATCGTGAATCTATATGAGAATTGGTGTTGATATTGGCTCAATAAATACAAAAATTGTTCTTCTTGACCAAGAAGATAAAATTATCTGGAAAAGTATCCTTAAACACGAAGGACAACCTTTAGAAATTGTAACTTCTTTTGTAGAAGAACTTTCTAACCAATTTGTTAGTCAAGATAATCAATTGTCTCTCAGCTTTACTGGTTCAGGAGGTGAATTTTTTGCTCGTCTTTTAGATACAGAATATGTAAACGAAATTATCGCTCAGACAAAGGCAAGGGAATTTTTATATCCGCAAGTGAAAACGATTATAGAAATCGGGGGAATGAGCACGAAAGTTATATTTTTTACCGGTGATGGTAAAAATGGGAACATAAATGATTTCGGTATGAATAGTATCTGTGCGGCAGGGACGGGTTCATTTCTTGACCAGCAAGCCAGACGGTTAGGTCTATCAATTGACGAATTTGGACAGAGAGCGGTGAAAGCAAAAAATATCTCTCGTCTTGCTGGTCGTTGCAGTGTTTTCGCAAAAACGGATATGATTCATTTACAGCAAATGGCGACACCGGCAGAAGAAATTGTTGCTGGGTTATGTTTCGCTTTGGTGCGTAATTTCCAAGGAACAATTTTACGGGGGAGGAAAATTGAAAAACCAATCCTTTTTCATGGTGGAGTAGCCGCAAATCCAGGGATAATCCGGGCTTTAAGAGAAATATTTGAATTAGATGATACCGCTTTAATTATTCCTGAATTATATTCTTATTTTAATGCTTTTGGGGCAACATTTTCTAAAAGTAAAGCAAAGAAAACTAATTTAACCGTGCTATTGGAAAAATTAAGGAATTCGCAAGTTGTCTTTAGACGGAAGACACTCCCACCTCTTAGCTCGGGTATTTTTGCGGACAATTTAAAAAAGACAGATAATAATCTTTTAAATTTTTCTAATTTATCAGAAGAGATTAACGCTTACTTAGGTGTTGATGTCGGTTCAATCAGTACAAATTTAGTGGTAATTGATGAACAAAAGAACCTTTTAGCAAAACGGTATCTCTGGACTGCCGGTCGTCCCTTAGAAGCAATCCAAAAAGGTTTAAGTGAAATAGATAACGAAGTTGGGAAAAAAGTAAAAATTTGTGGTGTCTGCACTACTGGTTCAGGTCGCTATCTTACGGCTGATTTTCTCGGTGCGGATATTGTAAGAAACGAGATTACTGCTCAGGCAACTGCAGCTAAAGAAATTGACCCGCAAGTTGATACAATATTTGAAATTGGTGGACAAGATTCAAAATTTATCACTCTTAAAAATGGTGTGATTACTGATTTCCAAATGAATAAAGTCTGTGCTGCCGGAACGGGTTCATTTCTTGAAGAACAAGCGGAACGGTTAGGGATGGAAATTGAGCAGGAATTTTCTCAATTAGCTTTAGCCGCGGATTCACCGGCACGTCTCGGTGAGCGGTGTACAGTATTTATGGAAGAAGATTTAGTTAATCAGCAACAACAGGGAGTAAAAAAAGAAGATTTAGTTGCTGGACTTTGTTATTCCATAGTAGAGAACTATTTGAATCGTGTAGTTAGTGAAAAAAAGATTGGTAAAAATATATTTTTCCAGGGTGGTGTTGCTTTCAACCATGGTGTAGTGGAAGCATTTAAAAAAGTGCTTAAGGAAAGAGTTGGTGAGTGTAAATTTACTGTTCCTGAGCATCACGAAGTTACCGGTGCACTTGGTTGTGCCTTGATTGCTTTAGAAAATGCGTGTAGTTCAACTGCCGGGCATTGTTTTTCCACTAACTTTAAAGGTTTTGATTTAGCAAAAAGAAAATACGAACTGAAGAGTTTTGTCTGTCCGGACTGTGCTAATCATTGTGAAATAAAAGAAGTTGTTGTTGAAGGCGAGAAATCTTTATTTTATGGTTCAAGATGCGAAAAATATGAAATTAACCGTTTTAAAGTGAAAAGAAATATTCCTGACCTTTTTGCTGAACGAGAGAAACTTTTACTTAGCACTTACCATTCACCACTTACCACTTACCACTCACCAATTCGTATCGGTATTCCCCGCTTTTTTACTTTTTATGAATTTTACCCTTTTTTTAATTGTTTCTTTTCTGAATTAGGTCTGCAAGTAGTTCTTTCTGATTCAACCAACCGCAAGATTATTAATCAAGGTTTAGAGAATGTACCGGTAGAATCATGTTTTCCCCATAAGGTAAGTCATGGACATATTTTGAATTTATTAGATAAAAATGTTGATTATTTATTTCTACCGAGTGTGATTAATTTTCCAGCAATTCAGAAAAGTATTAATAACAGTTTTACTTGTCCTTATGTGCAGACTTTACCTTATGTGCTTAAAGTAAGTTTAGAAGAAAAAATAAAAGAAAAAAAGGTAAAAATTCTTCAGCCGATACTGTATTTCAGGGAAGAAAAGTTATTGTTTGAAGCAATGAAAAGGATAGCCCAACAATTGGGTTTTAAGGGAAAGAAAATAAAAAAAGCTTTCCTCCGGGGACTGGAAATACAAAATACTTTTTCTCAGCAATTGAAAGAACGCGGTAGAGAAATATTAGAACAATTGTCAGAAAATGAAAAAATTTTCGTTATTGTAGGTCGTTCATACAATAGTTATGATCGGGGGATGAATTTAGAAATAGTAAAAAAAATAAATAATCTCGGGATACTTACTTTACCGCTTGATTTTCTCCCTTTAGACAATGTGGATATTTCCGAAGAATTCCCGAATATGTACTGGCTTTTTGGACAAAGGTTTTTAGCGGCAGCGGAAATAATTAAAAAAGATAGACGTCTCTATCCTCTTTATTTAACAAATTTTGCCTGCGGTCCGGATTCTTTTATTCTTAAATATTTTAGAGAAAAAATTTTACCTAAACCTTTCTTGGAAATTGAAATTGATGAACATAGTTCCGATGTAGGAATTATTACCCGTTTAGAAGCTTTTCTTGACAGTATTAGTGATTCCAAATTCCAAATTCTCCATCCTCCGTCCCCCCTGCTTCGCTTTGCGAAGCAAAGCGGGAGGGACTGCGGAGGACGGGCAAATTTCAAATCTCAGATTTCTATGGCTACCAGTTTTCACTTTACTCCTTCCACCTTACACCGTAATTGTACTCTTTACATTCCTAATATGTGTGACCATGCGCATATTTTAGCAGCGGCATTTCAGGCATTCGGAGTAGATGCAGATGTCCTTCCGGAATCCGACGAAGAAAGTATCTGCTGGGGTAAGAAATATACTCTCGGCAAAGAGTGCTATCCTTGTATTCTCACTACCGGAGATATGGTGAAAATTATCAAAAGTAAAGATTTTAATCCAAAAAAAATAGCATTTTTTATGCCTTCCGGATGTGGTCCTTGTCGTTTTGGACAATACAATTATCGTCAACGATTAGTATTGAAAGAGTTGGGTTATCCGGAAATACCCATATATGCTCCTAACCAAGATGAGAATATTTTTCGTGACTTAGGTATTGTTGGTGGCAACGGTTTTGTGCGTTTAGCTTGGCAGGGAATAGTCGCTGGAGATATTCTCTTCAAAACTCTTTGTAAATTTCGTCCCTATGAGATAAACCGAGGAGAAAGCGATAAAATATATCAAGAATCTTTGCGGGGAATATATCAGGTAGTCAAAGAAAAAGGAGACCTCTTAGGGGTAATGAAAAAAATAAACAAACAATTTCAAAATATTCCCCTTGACCGTAAAAAGAAAAAACCTAAGATTGGTATTGTTGGAGAAATATATATCCGTTCAAATCGTTTTAGTAACTACAACTTAATCCGCACTTTGGAAGATTTGGGTGCGGAAGTTTATCTGACGCCAACTACTGAATGGTTATATTATGTCAATTATCTCAACCAGCGGCGTTCCTGGGGAAAGAAAAGTTATTTAGAATTTCTCTCTTTCTGGATTAAGGAAAAATATCAGAAGTCCGATGCCCATAGTTTGGAATGTTGTTTTGCTGATATTCTCTCTAATGGTAAGGAACCTTCAACTAAAGAAATACTGAATTATGCGAGTCCTTACCTTCATCCTTCTTATGAAGGGGAAGCAATCTTGAGTATTGGTAAAAGTATTGAATTTTTGAAAAACGGGCTTAAAGGAATAATCAATGTATTACCTTTTACTTGTATGCCTGGCACGATAGCTACGGCAATCTTGAAAAAAGTTAGACAGGATTATACTGGTTTTCCTTGTTTAAGTATTATTTACGATGCCCAGGACGACCCTTTTCTGAAGACCAAATTGGAAGCATTTATTTATCAAGCTCAAGGATACGGAAGTCGGGAATGAGTGCGGGATTATGAACCGACTTGCTCGGTAGCTCCTGCCTGTACCACTGACCTATAGGGAAGAAAAAATTTTTTTCTGCTGGTCTTGACAAAAAATTTTAATTATGCTAAAATTAGCACTCTCAAATTAAGAGTGCTAATTTTTAGCGAATCCTTTTCTATCTTTCGGCGTCTAAATAAATAAGTATAAAAAAATGAAGAAAGGAGAGTGATGAAAAATGAAAATTAAACCATTAGGCGACCGGGTAATTGTTAAACCAAAAGAAGTAACCGAAGAAAAAAGAGGTGGAATAATTATTCCCGATACCGCAAAAGAAAAACCACAAGAAGGCGAAGTAATTGCCGTCGGTCCGGGTAAAGTTACTGAGGATGGTAAACCAATCAAAATGGAAGTAAAAGTTGGCGACCGGATTCTCTATGGGAAGTATTCAGGTACAGAAATAAAAATTGATGATGTTGAACACTTAATTATGCACCAAGATGATATTCTTGGTATAATAGAATGATTACGGTGATTATAGAGGGCGATTACAGAGATTTTTCGGGTATAACGAATTGGTTTAATCACTGTAATCAGTCTTAAGAAATCGCTGTAATCAATAATTTAGAAG
Organism: Elusimicrobia bacterium UBA5214; assembly: GCA_002412545.1. GTDB lineage: Bacteria > Elusimicrobiota > UBA5214 > UBA5214 > UBA5214 > UBA5214. Next base: position 138,769 of record DHVG01000002.1, read on the forward strand.
TAAATGGAGGTGTAAATAAAAATGGCAAAACAACTTAAATTTTGGGATGAGGCGATGAAATCAATTAAGAAAGGTGTTGACCAATTAGCTAATGCGGTAAAGATTACGCTTGGTCCACGGGGTCGCTATGTGGTTTTAGATAAAAAATTTGGTTCACCGACGGTGACCAATGATGGAGTAACTGTTGCCAAAGATATTGAACTGGAAGACCCGTTTGAAAATATGGGTGCAGAATTAGTTAAAGAAGTTGCCTCTAAGACCAACGATGTTGCTGGGGATGGGACAACTACGGCTACACTTTTAGCCCAGATTATTATTAGTGAGGGATTGAGAAATATTACTGCTGGTGCTAACCCGATTCATATTAAACGTGGTATTGATAAAGCGGTAGAAGCGGTAGTTAAAGAAATTAAAAAACAAGCAAAACAGGTTAAAGGAAAAGAAGAAATTGCTCAGATTGCCTCTATTGCCGCTAATAGTAAAGAAATTGGTGATTTAATTGCTAATGCGATGGAAAAAGTAGGTAAAGATGGGGTAATCACGGTTGAAGAAGGTAAATCAGCGGAAACAACCTTGGATGTAGTGGAAGGAATGCAGTTTGACCGGGGATATATTTCACCCTATTTTGTTACTGATGCCGAACGGATGGAAGCAGTCCTGGAAGACCCTTATATCGTAATTACCGATAAGAAATTAAGTGTGATGGCGGACTTTCTACCACTCTTAGAAAAAGTTGCTCAGACTGGTAGGAGTTTTCTTATCATTGCGGAAGATTTAGAAGGTGAAGCGTTAGCGACTTTGGTGGTGAACAAACTACGGGGCACACTTAAATGTGCCGCGGTGAAAGCACCCGGTTTTGGTGACCGGAGAAAAGAAATGCTTCAAGATATTGCCGTGCTTACTGGTGGACAGGTGATTTCTGAAGAGTTAGGAATAAAATTGGATAAAGTTGGATTAGACCTGCTCGGTAAATGTAAACGGGTAACCATTGACAAGGAAAATACAACCATTGTTGGTGGTGCGGGTGAGAAGAAAGAGATTGAAAAACGGATTGCCCAAATTCGGCGACAAATTGACGAAACAACTTCCGATTATGATAAAGAAAAATTACAGGAACGGTTGGCCAAACTCGTTGGTGGAGTAGCCGTAATCAATGTAGGTGCCGTAACCGAAACCGAGATGAAAACGAAAAAATTTAAAGTTGAAGATGCGATGCACGCTACCCGTGCCGGTGTAGAAGAAGGAATTATCCCGGGTGGGGGTATATTACTTCTACGGACACAAGAAATTTTAGATAAGATAAAAGGGACTGATGTAGACGAACAAACCGGAATCAATATTGTGAAACGTGCCTTAGAAGAACCGATTCGCCAGATTGCCGAAAATGCTGGTTTGGAAGGTTCAATAGTGGTAGGTAAAGTGCGTCCGATGGACTACAACTGTGGACTGAATGCAGAAACTGGCGAATATGTGGAAATGATTAAATCTGGTATTGTTGACCCGGCGAAAGTTGTACGTACGGCATTACAGAATGCAGCGTCCATTGCTGGTTTGCTTTTGACTACCGATGTTTTGGTGACTGATATTCCGGAGAAGAAAAAAGAGATGATGGCACCGGGTGGTTATCCACCGCCGGAATATTAAGAAATAGTTGATAGTTATTAGTGTATAGTTAATAGTTAAAACGGTTTAACACAGAAAGGCGACTTTTTTGAGTCGCCTTTTTTGTTTGCCCCGTTAGAAATTCTGATAAATTAAGCTCAGTGCGAAGAAGTCTCGGCAATATCAAAATGCTCACGAAATTTCTAACGGGGTTTGCAAGAAACAACTTGTTCTATTACCTCCCACCGCTAAAGCGGGATCTCCGAGAAGTCAACAAAATTTTTTAGAAAGCCCCTTTGACCCGTAAAATAAAAAATTTTTTTCTACAGGTCTTGACAAAAAAAATATAATTTTGTAAAATCCAAAAAATTGACAGATGAGCAGTTTTTATTTTAATTTCTGGGCGTTTTGATGGATGATGAGAAACTCTCTTTCTCTCTCGTAGTATTTTGTCTTAATCAGCACGAATTTATACGAATTCAATCACGAATTTTTACGAATAATGTAGTTGCCGAGTTTGCTCGGCAGATGTTTTTAAACCGAACTTGTCCTGAATCGTATGGTTCAGGATTTGTTCTCCCCGATGGTCATCGGGAAGAATAGTTCGGTTTTTTTATTTTTCAAAGGAAGAAGTATTCCAAAAAAAAATTTTTTAAGGGGGTGTAAAAAAATGAGCAGAAGAAACAAACGACTCATCATTGGAACAATTTTGGTAATTGTTCCTTTAGCCGTAGTGTTTCTATCTAAGTTTGTGCTTCAGGGAGCATCTTCAGTGCCTAAACTCAATGCGATTAAGGTTACTACTCCCCCTATGCTTGATGGTGACGCCTCGGATGCAGTGTGGCAAACTGCCCCGGAATTAAAGGTAACTATAAATGGAAGCTGGGCAACAAGCCCCGTAACTGTGGCGGGGCAGGGAGGGGGAACAGCAACGGAGATAACTATCCCCTGGGTTAAACTTAAGGCACTCTATACCGATACCACCCTTTATGTCCTGGCTACCTGGCCAGATTCAGACTTAAGTATCACCAGAGGGGGTGGATGGGATTGGACTGGAACTGCCTGGACTAAACACAGTGGTCAGGCGGAAGATAGGCTTGCCTTTTGGTGGCCAATCAATGTTCCCAAATTTGAGAGTATCGGTTGTAGAGCAAAATGTCATATGCCGGATGCTCATCCTGATTGTTATACGGCAGGATGTCATATGAAGGATAATCATCCTTCAACCACAGGATTGGAAGATGAATGTTATGTTCAAACTGGTGAAAGAGCAGATAAATGGCATATGAAAGCAGCACGTTTTCTTGGTGTAAAAAGTGCAGCACAATCAGGAGTTGTGGTGGTAAATCCTACTACCCACGAGGTAACCGGCGGTAAAGTTACTTTAATTGGCTACTGTGATGATAAGCATACTACAGAGTATGTTGCTGACAAAGATGGCGGTAGAAGAGGAGATAGTGGTTCCGGTGCTACTACGGATAACCGAAATGCTATCAAAACCTCACCTAAGTATATGGAATCTAATCCGGATAATTACATTGATGCGATGATTCTTACTCAAACAGAAATTAACAACGGTGAGACGATTATTGTTGATACCACCGGAGTAACCGGTGCGTATGCTGGTGATGACGCAGTTACCTCTGCTTGGAGTAAATACAGTAGTTTTAATGCCTGTGTACCGGAAAATATTCTAAAAGAGCCATCCGGTAGTCGAGGGAATATAGAACAAGCGGCTACTTGGGAAAATGGAATCTGGACCTCTGAATTTAAAAGAGCACTGCTCACCAGTACTACTGACCAAGATGTTCAGTTTAGCGATTTAACCAAAGAATATTCTTTTGCGGTAGCGGTGATGGATAATAGTGGTGGGGAGGAACATTTTTGGCAGAAGGATTATCAGAACTTAGTTTTTGTGACACTGACACCGGCGGCGAGGATAGTAGAAAATGTAGTTGCTTATCCCAGTCCATTTAATCCCAAGACAGGTTTACTTAAGTTCGCTAATGTACCGGCGGATGCGACAATTGAGATATATACTTTAACCGGTGAACTGGTTTACACCTTAGAAAATCCTACGAGTTCCGCGATAGTAGAATGGGATGGTAAAAATGAAGATGGAAAAATTGTCGCTCGTGGTATTTACATCTATCGGGTTAAATCAGGTGGGGATGAAGTAAGAGGAAAATTTGCGGTAGTGAAATGAAACGAAGATTAACTCAATGAATGGGGAGGTGGAGAAGATGAATTTCTTAAAAAAATTTAGTATTTTATTTCTTACTCTGTTTTTAGTTATTCCGGATTTAGTTTTAGCCGGTGAAGCCGAGGTAGGCACAACTGCGGCTAATTTCTTAAAGATTACACCGAACACAAAAGGTAGTGCAATGGGTGAAGCGGAAGTTGCGGTCGCTGATGATGTCAACGCTATCTATGCTAACCCGGCGGGATTAAGCAAGGTCACTGCTAAAGAAGCAACTTTTACCCATTTAGTGTGGTTAGAAGAGATTAGTTACGAATCTATCGGTTACGCTCAGGTTTTGAAAAATATCGGCGTATTGGGAGTAAACCTTGCTTATCTTTACACGGATATTGATAAGTTTAGCGAAACTTACGATTATCCTTGCTACAAAAAAGAGGGAACCTATAAAGTAAGCGATATGGCGATTACTCTTGCCTATAGTCGTAAAATTTCGGAGATTATCTCTGCGGGAATAAGTATCAAATCTATTTCTGATAACATTGATGGAGATACAGTCAGCGGAATAGCGGTAGATATCGGTGGGTTATACAATACACCGATAAAGAATTTAACTGCGGGCTTGAGTTTACGCAATCTCGGTGGTTCCTTAGGTGATGATAGTTTACCGGTTGCCTATATTCTCGGTGCAGGCTATAAACTTTATGAAGAAAGATTAACTTTGGTTTGTGATTTAGTTATCCCTGTAGATAATAAAATCGGTTTAAGTTTCGGTGCGGAGTATTGGTATGCAGGGAAACTTGCTCTTCGCTTAGGTGGAGAAATAGGGGGTGAGTTAGGCAATTTCGGTGCAGGAATAGGGTATAAGTTTAAAAATTATCAGATTGATTATGCGCTTATACCTTATGGCGGTCTTGGGCTTACTCATCGTATTTCTTTCTCAGCAAAATTTTAAAAACGCGGATTACGCAGATAAAAAACTGGATTACACAGAATTAGGAAAAGGCGACCCGATGTGATACGGGTCGCCTTTTTTATTTCCAAGAAGACAACTTATGTGACGAGTTTGCTTTTTTCCCAAAAAATTATATAATCAAATAAAATTGCAAATGATTAGTGATAATCTAAAAAAAGTACAAGAAAAAATAAATTTTACTTGTCAGAAAATTGGACGTAATCCAGAGGGAATAATTTTAGTTGCGGTAACAAAAAATGTGCCGGTAGAAAAAATTAAAGAAGTAATTTTTTTAGATGTAATAAACATTGGTGAAAACCGTGTGCAGGAAGCGCTCAAGAAGTATAGCGAATTAGCCATTAGCCATCAGCCATCAGCTATCAGCCAAGTTAAATGGCATCTGGTTGGACATTTGCAAAAGAATAAAGTAAAATATGCCTTGAAAATATTTGACCTGATTCACTCAGTTGACGATTTTGAGTTAGCCGAAGAAATTGATAAACAGGCAAAAAAAATTGGTAAAATCCAGGATTGTCTAATTGAAATAAAAGTTTCACCGGAAGTGACTAAATACGGTTGTCCACCCGAACCGGAAGAAGTTAAAAAGTTAATTGAGCGAATTAGCGAATTAGCGAATATTCGTATTCGTGGTCTAATGGCAATGGCACCGTTTTTTGAAAAATCCGAAGAGACTCGTCCCTATTTCCGTCAAGCATTTGAATGCTACTCGTTACTTGCTACTCGCTACTCGCTTACTTACTTATCAATGGGTATGTCTAATGATTTTACTATTGCTTTAGAAGAAGGTGCAAATATGTTGCGTATTGGCACAGCTATATTTAAGTAATTTCACAAAAATAATTAAGCAATTTTTGTCTCGGGAACCCTCTCTTCACTTTATAATTTTTTGACCAGAGACAAGAGGTGTCAAAAACTTTTCGGTAGACCACCTGTGCCTGCGATACCTGTGCAGGCTTCACAGGTGCAGGCATGACCTATCGGGATGTCGTTCAGAGAGGAACCCCTCAACAAATTGCTTACTTAAAGAGTTGCGAACCTTTTTCAAACGACTTTGAATTTATTTCCGACTCTTCGCTTCTGGGAAATAAATTATAGAGTGAGAAAAATGGTTCGCAAGTCAGAAACGAAATTAGGATATTATTTTTGTGAAATTACTTAAATGAAAATAACTCTTATTGAACCTTCAGCACCAGATTATCATATTTTCAGTATGTTTCATTTGCCACGCTTAGGTTTACCAATTTTAGGGACAATTCTTAAGGAGAAAGGACATAAAGTCAATATTTATGTTGAAGGTTTACATCCGATTGATTACGATGAGGTTTACCGGTCTGATTTAGTCGGTATTTCCAGTATCACTTCTACCGCGCCACGGGCATACTCAATTGCTGAACAAGTGAGAAAGAAAGGCATCCCGGTAGTAATTGGTGGCAGTCATGTAACCTTTTTACCTGATGAGGCATTGAAATATGTTGACTATGTAGTTCGTGGTGAAGGTGAGGAGACGCTTTTAGAGTTAGTAGATAGTATTCAGGATGGCAAACACTTTGCAGATATTTTAGGTCTTTCCTACCGAAATAATGGTTCTTACTTGCATAATCCCCAGCGTCCTTTGATTCCAGATTTGGATATGTATCCTTATCCTGATTTCAGCCTTATTCAGGGGATAGAAAGGGTTTCCAGTATTCCTCTGCAAATTTCCCGCGGTTGTCCTTTTAACTGTAGTTTCTGTTCGGTAACAAAAATGTTTGGTAGAAAATATCGTTTTCGGAATATGGAGAATGTAATTGAAGAGATTATTTTCCGTCTAAAGAGTTTTAATTCACCACCTTGGTTTTTCTTCTATGATGATAATTTTACGGCTAATCCGAACCAGACAAAAATATTCCTGGAAGAAATATTACGGAAAAAAATAAAATTTTCCTGGACTGCTCAGACCCGTTCCGATGTAGTGAGAGACCGCGAATTGATGAACTTAATGAAAAGGACAAATTGCCAGTGCCTCTATATTGGTTTTGAATCAGTTAACCCCGAAACCTTGAAACTCTATAATAAACGGCAATTAGTTGACGAAATACGCCAAGCAATTAAAATAATTCATAATTATGGGATTAGAATCCATGGTATGTTTGTGCTCGGTTCTGATGAGGATGATGTGAAAATTATTAAGAATACCACACGTTTTGTGAAGAAAAACAAAATTGATACGGTTCAATATTTAATTCTTACACCGATTCCGGGAACTGAAGTATATAACCAGATGAAGAGAGAAAACCGTCTCTTAACCACGGAATGGAATCTCTACGATGGGCTCCATGTAGTTTTTCAACCAGTAAAGATGACTGCCTATCAGTTACAGAAAGAAGCAATCAAAGCGATGCGTAAGTTTTATTCCTTTTTCAAGTCTTTAACCTTTTTAATTAAGGGTAAATTTTATTTAGGAATGGTTCGTTTTAAAGGTAGTTTGATTATTCAAAAATGGCAAAAAAGAAAAAAAGAGTTTCTTGCCGGTTTAAAAAAATTACATAAAGAACACAAATAGGAATTAAAGAATGTTAAAACAAAAGATTGTCTTTCTTGGTGCTGGGAATATGGGGGAAGCGCTGATTAGCGGGTTAGTAAACAGCGGTTTAGCCGGTAAGGGACAGATTATTGCTACCGATATTCGTACGGAAAGACTGGTTTATTTAAAGAAAAAATTCGGAATCCAGGTTAGTGAAAATAACAAAAAAGCAGTTCAACAAGGGGAGATAATTGTTTTAGCCGTCAAACCACAACAGATAAAGGGGTTATTAGGTGAAATAGGTGATTGGGTGAGAAAAGAGCAGTTAGTAATTTCAATTGCGGCTGGTATTCCTACCAAATATATTGAAAAATTTTTCCAGCAGAGAGTACCGCTAATCCGAGTAATGCCAAATACACCAGCATTAGTTGGTGAAGGGGTTACTGTGCTTACACCGGGTAAATATACAAATGAAAAGCATTTAAAAATAGCGAAGAAAATTTTTTCTGCAGTTGGTTATGTATCTGTATTACCCGAAAAATTACTTAATGCAGTTACTGCTCTTTCCGGTTCAGGTCCGGCGTATATTTTCTATCTTGCTGAAATTTTAGATGAAGCAGCAAAAAAAATGAATCTACCCGAAGAAACTGCTTGTGAATTAGTCACCCGGACAATTCTTGGTGCAGGAAAAATGCTCAAAATTACTGGTGAATCAGGGCGAATGCTCCGACAGAAAGTTACTTCTCCTGGTGGCACTACTGAGGCAGCAACAAAGTATCTGCAAGCAAAGAAATTCAAAGAAATATTTATTCAAGCCCTCTTCAAAGCACGGAAACGTGCCCAAGAACTTGCACCAAAATAAATCAAATTATTCTAATAATTCTAATTAATATATAAGTAAAACGTGTTGTTTTGAAAATAGCCAACCGTATTTTTTACCCATTGACAAAATAGAAAAATAGATTATACTTATAATTAGGAAACGATAAGGGCAAACTCCTCCCCCGTTGTAACTTTGGGGGATCTCGATGGTTTACCTTCGGGAGAGAAATCGGAGGACGCAAAGCTACGGGGCTAAATCCACTGTCTGTGGATAAGTTGGCCGGGCTGCCGAAAAGATTTAGGTATCATTCATTTGGCAGTGGATATGCTCGCCGAGTTACCGAAAAAACGATAAAAAGTAAAACAAAATTTGAATAAGGTAACTCGGCTTTTATTTTGAGGGGAGAGGAGGAGTAATTAAGAATGAAAATTGATGATTTATTGCGTTTGATGGTTTCAAACCGTGCTTCAGATTTGCATTTGAAAGCCGACACTCGTCCTTTATTGAGGATAGACGGAGAACTGATTCCCGAGGATAAATTACCTGAATTTTCCAGTGCAGAAATCTGGGAACTGGTTTGCCAGATGATTGGCGAAGAGCAAAAAGATAAATTCACTCAGGAAAAAGAATTAGATTTTGCCTATAATCTATCCGGTTTAGCAAGATTTCGTGTAAACACCTATCTACAAAGAGGACAAATTGGTGTTTCAATAAGGGCGATTCCCTGGGATATTCCTACCTTAGATAAATTGGGATTTCCACCAGTGATTAAGGAGTTAGCTCTTAAACCGAGAGGTTTGGTCTTGGTCACCGGTCCGACGGGAAGCGGAAAATCAACAACTCTCGCGGCAATCATCAATTATATCAATGTTAATCGGCGTTGTCAGATAATTACTATTGAAGACCCGATTGAGTTTGTGCATAAAAATAAATTGAGTAATATTGACCAGCGCGAGTTAGGTAGTGACACTCTCTCCTTTGCTAATGCTTTGAAACATGTCCTCCGACAAGACCCGGATGTAATTTTAGTTGGTGAAATGCGCGACTTGGAAACAATCGCTTTAGCGATTACTGCTGCGGAAACCGGGCATCTAGTTTTTTCTACTTTGCATACTACGGGTGCGGCAGCAACCATTGACCGGATTATTGATGTTTTCCCACCAACTCAACAATCTCAGGTAAGGTTGCAAATTGCTACACTCTTGGAGGGGGTAATCTCTCAGATTCTTTTACCCTGTGCGGATAGTAAAGGAAGAGTTGCTGCTTTAGAGATTATGATTTCTACTCCGGCGATTCGCAATCTTATCCGGGAGAATAAAGTTTTTCAGATTTCTTCGGTGATGCAAACCGGTGTTTCTTCAGGAATGCAGACACTTGACCTTGCTTTGAAGAAACTATGTGAAGAAAAACTGATTACTTACGAAGAAGCATTAACTAAGTGCAGCGAGCCGGAACAGTTTCAAAAAATGCACTCTGCGGGTAAATTCAGAGAGACCAAATTTAGTTCCCCAGCACCAATTTCTGGCAATGTCGTTCCTGCATAATGATGGTCCAATCTTACCAATTTTCCCAAGTCGGAGATCCCGCTTTAGCGGTGATTTGTCTACAAAAAATTTTTTTTTCTTCAACCCCTTGACACCACCCCCCCGTCAAGATATAATATAACCTAATCAGTAAAATTCGTTGCTTTTGGTTTGTTTTCCTTGTCTTGTTTGAAAAAGGAGAGCAAAAAAATGGCAGATGAATTTTTTACTTGATTTTTTAAACCGCTAATTTTCAGAAAAATCTGAAATAGCGGTTTTTATATTTTTACGAAAAGAAAAACATTCATCCGAGTATAAGTTTAACATAACTAAAAGAGGAAGGAGGTGAGAGAAATGGGAACAAGAGCAAATTTTCTCAAAGTTGTATTGGTGACTACCATCGGTATTGGTATTGGGTTATTCATTCCGCGTATTGCTGGAACTCATTGTGATACGCTTGATGGTCCGGTAGTAACGACCGCAAAGACGGCTTTAGAGAAGGGTGATGTAACTCCGGTTCTCAAGTGGGTGAGTAAAGAATATGAAAATGAAATTCGTGACTTGTTTAAGAAGACACTGGCGGTAAGAGGTAAAAGTCCGGAAGCAAAAGAACTTGCCGATATGTATTTCTTTGAAACATTAGTACGGCTACATCGTGCTGGTGAAGGTGCACCTTACACTGGTCTTAAACCTGCTGGTGCCGTAGAACCTCCGGTAGCGGCAGCGGATAAAGCATTGGAGATGGGTAATGTTGATGGTTTAGTAAAAAATATAACCGACCATACTGCTGCGGCGATTCGTGAACGGTTTAATCGTGTCATTGAAACAAAAAAACATATGGACGAAAGTGTTGAAGCAGGACGAGAATATGTAGAAGCATATATTGAGTTCACTCATTATGTAGAACGACTCCATCTTACTGCCCACGGTGCCCCTGGACATCACGGTGAACCGGAAGGGAAAGAACCGGAACATAAACACTAACCGTCTATAATAAGTATAACACTAATGGAGGTGAAGTTCAGATGCGAAGGTTTAATTTATGTGCAATTTTTATTGTAATGGTTAGTTTTATCTTCGTTTCCGGCGCATCAACACAAGAATGTGTTGATTGCCATAAAAAGGTCACCCCAAACATTGTCTCTGACTGGCAATTAAGCAAGCACGGTCAGATTGGGATTGGTTGTTCAATCTGTCACGGTAACGAACATAAATCTGCAGAAGATGTAGCGAAGGCGAAAATTCCTCTACCCGAGACCTGCGCCACCTGTCACAAAACACGTTTTGAACAGTTTAAGGGAGGGAAACATGCTTTCGCTTGGGCAGCAATGAAAGCGATGCCTACTGCTCATTGGCAACCAATGGCACTAATGGAAGGGATGAAAGGTTGTGGTGGATGTCATAAGATTGGATTAAAAACCGAGGATGAAATTAAAGAGTTAAAAAAAACTGGTCCCGGGTTTGGTCTTGCTTCCTGTGATGCTTGTCATACTCGGCATACTTTCTCCATTGAAGAAGCTCGTCAGCCACAAGCCTGTGAAACCTGCCATATGGGTTTTGACCATCCACAATGGGAAATGTATTCCACTTCCAAACATGGTGTTCGCTACTTATTGAAACAAAATAAAGTACTTCCGGAGACAGTTGCTGCACCAACTTGTCAAACCTGTCATCTGCAGGAAGGTAATCATAAAGTCAAAACCGCTTGGGGATTCCTTGCGGTGCGCCTGCCGATGCCTGAGGATAAAGAATGGGCTTCTGACCGTGCAACTGTTCTTCAAGGGCTTGGTGTGCTTGACCCGGAAGGTAAACCAACTGCCCGGTTGGATATTGTTAAAGCAGCCGATGTTGCCCGGTTGACTCAAGAGGATTGGCAAAAAGAACGGGATAAGATGCTGAAAACCTGCAATCAATGTCATTCTCTCAACTTTGTGAAAGGGGAATTAGAAAAAGGTGACCGGATGATTAAAGAAGCGGACCGTTTGATGGCTGAGGCAATTCGCATCGTTGCGGATTTATACAATGATGGTATACTTGCCAAACCGAAGAATTATGCTTACACATTTCCCGACTTGCTTACCTTCCACGATGCACCGACAGTGATTGAACAGAAACTTTTTGTGATGTATCTGGAACATCGGATGAGAACATTCCAGGGGACATTTCACGCTAATCCTGATTATGCATTATGGTATGGTTGGAGTGAAATGCAGCGTGACTTCACCGAGATTAAAACCATCGCTGAAGAACTGCGGACGAGAACAAAAGAAAAGAAAAAATGAAACAATGAGGAGGTGGAGAAATGGTAAATCCGCGCTATCAGAAACGTTTAGAAAGATGTGGTCATTTGATGAAAGAAACCGGACTGGATGTTATTCTGCTCAGTAAACCGGCTAATCTGTTTTATCTTACCGGTGACGGTCGTCTCTGTGCCTACGCGATGGTTACGCAAGGAGGTAAAGTTGCTCTTGGTGTTCCGCAGACCGATGTGGAAGATGTCAAGCAGGTGGCACATTTTGACCATCTTGTTGGTTTTGAAGATGAGGTGGGGATGATACATTCTATTGCGCATTACTTTATGCATTTTAATATTAGTAAAGGTGTATTGGGGCTGGAATATACTTTTCTCACTCAAGTAATGATGGGAATGTTTACCCATCCCCATGCCAAGCCGAAAGGGGTAACGGTCAAGGACTGTACCCATATTATGTCTGAACTGCGTATAGTCAAGGATGCCGAGGAAATTGAAAATATCCAGAGAGCAGCAAAAGTGGCTGATGTGGGAATGGATGCGGCAGTAAAAGCGGTGAAACCAGGTCTCAGCGAAAGCCAAATTGCTGCCGAATCCGAGTATGCAATGCGGCAGAACGGTGCTGAAGGTTTTTGGCGAACTTATGTCTCCTCGGGTCCGCGGACAAATATTGCTCACGGGTTACCTACATTACGCAAACTGCAAAACGGTGATTTGGTAATGATTGATGTTCATCCAATTGTTAATGGTTACAGTGCGGATATGTGTCGGACAGTATGCGTGGGTAAACCAACGGTAGAGCAGCAAACCGCTTAAGATTTGTATTTAAAAGCACAACAGGCAACCATCAGCAAAATCAAAGCCGGGGTCAAGATAATGGAGCTTGAAGAGACATTGCACGGAGTGCTTAAAAACGCTGGACATAGTGAGCATATTTTCGGTCCACCGATTCACGGTGTCGGTATAGAGTTTGAAGAAGCACCTTTACCACCTGGACATGCTTTTTTCCACGGTGAAAAAGAACCACCACCTTTAGAAACTAATGTAGTCATTTCGGTAGGTAATTGCGGCTTGTATACTGGTCCTTGGGGTGTGCGCGTGGAAGACACGGTAGTTGTTGGTGCCGAGGGACCGGTTGTTCTCACCGGTTATCCACGAAAATTGGGGAAATAGGTGTGACCATTTCTCAAAAAGATAAAGAACTGCAGGCAGGACAACACCGTCCCTCAGTAGAATTTGTTAACAACGAATTTAGCAATTCGACAGGCAGCATCAGGGAGAGAAAACTTTTTTACACGATTTTGTAATTCCTTAATTTTTTCCGGTGAATTAACCAGTTTGACAATCAAAGAGACAATTTTATCCGGTTCGGTCTCCACATAACCAAGTTCATGTTTCTTAATTAGTTCCGCATTACCTTCTTCCTGCCCGGGAGTAATATGGGTAATGATTATCGGTTTACCAGCAGCAAGACATTCGGTTACAATTGCTCCTCCAGCTTTAGTTACCACTAAATCCGCTGCCCGTAAGTAATTAGCCATATTATCTACCCAGGAGAAAATGCGTGTTGACGGGAAATATTTTCTTTTGCTTAATTCTTGGTAAACATTCTCATACTTGCCGCAGATTACCATAATCTGTCCAGGTAGACCTACATAATTGCTTAACTTCTTAATTACTGCAAGCAATTTTTCTATTTTTCCTAAACCAAGGGTGAAAAGGATAGTCGGCACTTCCGAGTTTAATCCTAAATCGTTAAGGAATTTGTTCCGATTGAAAGGTTCACCAAGTTCAGGATTTACTGGGAAACCAAAGACCTTGATTTTTTCCGGATTAACCCCTTGGTTTATAATTACTTCGGCAGTATCTTGGTTCGGAACAAAATAGTAATTGACTAATTCACTTAGCCACGAATAGTGTATAGAAATTGAGTCAGTAATTACCATTAAATATTTTATTTTTTGGTTAAACTTTTCGTTATATACTTCAAGGATATAATTCCAGTAAGGATGAGTAGAAATAAGCAGGTCCGGTCTCTTTTCGTTGAAAAGTTGGTAAAATGGTTTATAAAAAGGTTCAGTAAAAATGTTCATAATCCGGAATATCTGTTTACAGTTGGTAAGACGGTAGGTTAAGTCCCAGAGGGAAGGACAATATTCAACACTTTTTTCGTAGTAGTTACGGGCAAAATTGGTAATTAAAGGATTACCAATTTTTACTAAATCAAGCACCTCAGTTTCTACTTCTTCCGGGTATCCGCCGATTTGGCGGATTGCTTCATTGAGATAACGTGCGGCAGTTAGATGTCCTGAACCATAACTTGCGGTTAAAATGAGGATTTTTTTCATTTTGAAGTAATTCCTCTTAGCACTGATTACTACAGATAAAGACCCTGATGACCACGGATAAATCTGCGTAATCTGGTCTCTAATCTGTGTAATCTGCGTTTTACATTTTTTCCGGTGCAGAAACACCGATTAAGTCCAACCCGGTTCGGATAATTGTTCTTACTGCTTCTACTAAACTTAGCCGGGCTAAAGTCAAATTCCTATCTTCGGAAATTACCCGATATTTTTCGTAATAACGGTGGAACAAATTAGCCAACTCCAAGAGATAGACCGCTAAATTGTGCGGACTTAAATTTTCTGCACAAGTTACCAGAATATCCGGGAAAAAAGAAAGTTTTTTTATTAAGTCAAGTTCTGATTTTTCTTTCAATAGTTGATAGTTGATAGTTAATAGTTGATAGTTGATTCCTTCTTTTTCTGCCTGACGGAAGATACTTACTGCACGCGTATGTGCGTATTGGATATAGTAGACCGGATTTTCCGGGGATTGTTTCTTTGCCAAGTCAAGGTCAAATTGTAATTGTGCTTCCGGTGAACGGGTAAGAAAGAAATAACGACAGGCATCTTTTCCTACCTCATCCAGTAATTGTCGCAGAGTAACAAATTCACCTGCCCGGGTAGACATTGCTACCGGTTGTCCTTCACGGATAAGACTTACCAACTGGTAAAGAATAATCTGTAACTGCTCCGGTTTGTAACCGAGGGCTTTTATTCCGGTTTTCATCCGGGCAATGTATCCGTGGTGGTCAGCTCCCCAGAGGTTGATTAGGCGGTCAAATTTTCGTTCCAATTTATCCCGGTGGTAGGCAAGGTCACCAGCTAAATAAGTTGGACGGCCGTCAGCACGAATCAGAACCCGGTCTTTCTCATCGTTCCCTAAGGTAGATTTGAACCATAAAGCATTGTCTTTTTCGTAGGCATATCCCTTCTCTTTCAGTTGAGAAATTGTCTCTTCCACTTTTTTCTTTTGGTAAAGGTCGGACTCGGTGGACCAAATATCAAATTTAATACTAAAATCTTCCAAATCTTTTTTGATGTCTTCAAGGTTTTCTTCCATAGCGATTTTGGAAAAATAACTTTCTGGTTTCTTTTCTATATCGGCTGGAGTAAGAACTCCTGCTCTTTCTTGACGGGCTATCTTTGTAGCCATTTCTATAATATCCTTTATATACTCCCCACGGTATGCAGCATTATTTAACCATTCTTCTTCTTCCGGTGTTAATTTCTTCTTAAATATGAATTCTTTTATTCTTAATTTTACCGTTTTACCTAAGTTTTCAATCTGGTTGCCGATATCATTGATATAATACTCCCTTTTTACTTCCCAACCGAGAAAAGAAAAAATTCTGGCTAAAGAATCACCGATTGCTGCACCTCTGCCGTGTCCGACATGGAGCGGACCGGTAGGATTTGCCGAGACAAATTCAAAAAGTATTTTTTCTCTTTTACCTAAGTTTGTTTTTCCATAATTTTTTCCTTGTCCTAAAATTGTTTTTAATTCTTGATAAACTCTTTCTGGAGCAAGAGAAAAATTGAGAAAAACCGGGGGCATAAATTCGACTTTAACGAACGGAGAAGAGGGAGTGATAAGTGAAGGGATAATTTTATTGGTAATCTCCATAATCTCCACGGCTGGTTTATCTATCTCCTGACTAATAATTGAAACAATATTACATGACCCATCAGCAGAAATGTGTGCAGGTGGAATTTCTACCGTAGGTTTTGGTAGTTTTCTATTCTCAGGAATAATTTTTTCTTTTTTTAGTTGTTCAATCAGCTGGTCAATAAAAGTATAAATTTCTTCTTTAATCATTTCTTATACACGAATAAACACGAATTTTACTTTTCTCGCGAATATTTGCGAATTGTTTTCTTTTTTGCGATTTGGCGTTTCTTGATGCGTTTTTGCGTTGTTTCCCAAGAGACCATTTTCGCTCCCTTCCAGAATTTTTCTAAATTGTAGAAATTACGTATCTCGGGCAGGAAAAGATGAACAATCAATCCACCGTAATCTAAAACTTGCCAGGAAGAGGACGAAACGCCATCTTCACGGAGAGGAGAAATATTTTCTTTACTTAAATTTTCGTTTAAAGTTTCTCTTAAAGTCGTTAAATGCAAGGAAGAAGTAGCATTAGCGAGAAAAAAATAGTCAGTAAGGAAAGTCAACTTACGGACATCAAGGATAACTATTTTTTCTGCTTTTTCTGCCCGAAGCAATAAAGCAATTTTTTTTGCTAATTGACGGAAATTCACGAGATATCAATCACCTCCCTGATGACTACTTAAGAATTTTTTTATCTTTTAAACAATCTTCACCAAGAATAATAGTTACATCAACCATCCTTTCCGGTTCAATATTACTAATTAAATCGTTACCCGGAAAGATACTTTTTACCTTTTCGGTTTTTTTTAAATCACCAGTCCGGTCAATAATCAGGGTAGATTGCTTTTTCTCCCCATAATTACCCCATTTAATTACATCTACCCCCTGGCGCCGTAAAAAACGGGTCATCCGGAGAGCTAATCCTTGTTGTTCAGTAGCATTCCATACTTCAGCAGTTACGGTAGGTAAAACTGTCTCTTCAGTTGAAATTTTTTCTTCCGGTTTTATTTCCTCTAATCTGCTCACTGAAAGCAATTCAGTTACCGGACCGATTTTTCCTTTATCGGGTATCCATAAATTAGAGTCGGGTCTTCCGGGAAGATAAAGAATACGTAAATTATCCGGAGAGAAATTTTTTACTTCCGAAGATAAATTTAGCAAATCCCAGAATGATAGATTCGTCTGAATTTTTGCGACGGCTTCTTTCAGGAGTAAAGGTAACCTAAAAAAAAGTAAAGGATTCTTTATTTTAGCAAAGATACTGCGTAAAAACCGTTGTTGGCGGACAGTCCTTTCCGTATCACCGCTTTCATCACGGTAACGGACATATTCCAGTGCCTTTTTGCCGTTGAGAATATATTCACCGGGCTCAAAATGGATATCCAACTTTCCCCAACTATCATGATAATCCATAACTTTATCTATTTTGATTGGTATGCCACCGAGTAAATTAACAATTTTGACAAATGATGAATAGTCTAACTGGCAATAATAAGGGATAACAATTTGCTTTTCTTCCGAAGAAAGGAATTCTTCAATTACTTTTTTGAAAGAAGCGGGAGCTTGCGAGTTCCCTTCCTGACGACAATAATAAGCATAAATTTCGTTAATTCTCTTATTTCTGAAGTAGTTACCTCTTGGTACCGTAGATTCAATTCTTGTATCCCGCGGGATGAAAAGTAAATTAAGAGATTTTTCTTTGGGTAAGTAACTAAAGACAATAATCGTATCCGCATGTTTAGCGTAAGCAACTTCGTCACAACCGAGGAGTAAACCGTAGATAGTTTCATTTTTACTGATTGCTTTAGTAAGCGGACTGGTTAAGGAAAAATATAAAGAAAAAATAATCAGTAACAGGAAAATTGCAAAAATATAGTGTTCGGTCTGAAATTGGGAGAAAATTGTTTTATTTTTTTCCATAGAGCCGATTTTGGTAAATATATTCTTCTACATTCCCAGGGACAAAATATTTTATACTTTTCCCTTCACCGATATATTCTCTAAGTTCTTTACTGGAAATATCTAAACCAAGAAGGGGGAAAACAGTGACCTTTTTAAGGATTTCCTTTTTTACTTTCTCAGTTGGAACTCCCGGGCGCATACCGACAATGAATGAACATAATTCTAATATTTTTGTTCCTTTTTCCCAAGTATCAATTTCAAGCAGTGTATCCGAACCAATAAGAAAAAAAAGTTCATCTTTTGGGTATTTTCGTTTAAAAAAGTTTATTGTTTTGTAAGTGTAAGATTTACCTTTACTCTTTAATTCAAATGGGGAAAGAGAAAAGTATTTATTGTTTTGAATCGCCAGTTTTACCATCTGGTAGCGGTCTTCTGCTGGAGCAAGGTCAGAAACTTTATGTGGCGGCTTACCCGCAGGAATAAAAATAACCTGGTCTAAATTGAGGTATTCTCTTGAGGTTTCGGCTAGAATCAAATGTCCGTAATGAATTGGGTTAAAACAACCACCGAATAATGCAATTTTCATCATTCCGTTATTTCCGTTGAGTCCGTTTTGACCGTTTAGTCGGTTATTTCCGTTGAGACCGTTGAACGGGCTGAACGGACTAAACGGATTAAACGGACTTAACGCTTATTCTCTTATCTGTCCTTTTCCAAAAACAATATATTTGGTTGAAGTAAGTTCATTAAGACCCATCGTCCCCCGGGCATGTAATTTTTGGGTAGAGATACCAATTTCCGAGCCAAACCCGAAGACACCACCGTCATGCAGACGGGTAGAAGCATTGTGAAATACCGCACTCGAGTCAACTTCCTGCAAAAATTTTTTTGCGGTTTCTTTATTTTCGGTAACGATTGTTTCACTATGTCCGGAACCATACTTATTGATATGCTCAATTGCTTCCTCTACCGAATCAACAATTTTTATTGCTAAAATCAAAGTGAGATATTCTCGATACCAATCGTCCTCAGTGGCTGGTTTAACCTCAGGAATAATTTGTTGTGTCCTTGTGCAACCACGGAGTTCTACGCCGGCTTTTTTATATTCCTCAATCATTAAGGGTAAGAATTTTTTGGCAATTTCTTGATGCACAAGTAATTTCTCCATTGCATTGCATACACCCGGACGCTGAACCTTAGCATTATAACAGATTTTAATTGCCATCTCTATATTTGCTTCCTTATCTACATAAGTGTGACAGTTACCTTTACCATGAGCAAGAACCGGGACGGTCGCTTTCTCCCGAATTGCCCGAATCATTTCTTCACCACCACGGGGAATGACTAAATCAATATACTGGTCTAATTTAATTAACTCAGAAATTGCCTCCCGTTCAGTAGTTTCAATGAACTCAATACTTCCATCTGGAATACCATTTGCATAAGCAGTTTGTCCAATAATTTTTGCTAAGATTGTATTTGTCTTGATTGCTTCCGAACCACCACGCAAAATTACCGCATTACCCGATTTCAAACATAGACCACTCGCTTCTATGGTAACATTGGGGCGGGATTCGTAAATCATTAAAATTACACCCAGCGGGACCGATACTTTCTGGATTTTTAATCCATTCGGTTCGGTTTTGTTTACCTTGAGCCCGCCGAAAGGTCTAGTCCATTCAGCAATAATTTTACCTACCGGGTCAGACAAATCAACAATTTCTTTTAGCCCCTTTACCATTTCACTAATTCTTTTTTCATTTAAAGTAAGACGGTCAATCAGTGCTGAAGAAAGATTTACCTTTTTAGCATTATTCAAATCAACTTGGTTAGCAGAGAGAATTTTTGTTTTTTCTTTCTTTAAAGCATCCGCTATTGCTAAAAGTGCCTTGTTCTTTATTTCAGTACTTAAATTTGCTAATTTCCGACAAGCACTTTTTGCCCTTTCTGCTTTTTTAATCAGTTCTTCTTTCATTTTTCTCCTCTATCCGAAAACCAATTTGACGCTGAAATTGTTACTTCTTTTTCGTTTAAGGTCACAACTTATGACCTTATATCCAGGAATAAAAAATTGTTTTCTTTTTAATTATCTCTGTGCTGATTTTATCAATCTACACGAAAACCTATTTTCTTTTCAGGTTGCTTCGGTGGTGCCAGTAATTTATTTATAAGTTCAAAGACGACTTTAAATTGACGGTCATATTTCTTTTCCATTTCTTCAATTTTTCTTTTCAAATCTTCGTGTGTTGATAATATCCGTCTCAATTTTGCAAAAGTTCTCATAATCTGGATGTTCACATAGATAGCTCTTTTGCTATTTAATACACTGGAAAGCATAGCCACACCCTGCTCAGTAAAGGCGTAAGGGAGATATCCTCCTAAACTCCTTTTTGATGGTATCACATTTTGTGATACCAAGATTTCTGCTTCTTCCTTAGTAAGTTTTAACATAAAGTCTTCCGGAAAACGGTCTTTATTTCTTTTTACCTGTTGTCTTAGAGCGATAGGTTTTACTCCGTAGAGTTCTGCAATGTGCCGGTCTAAAATTACATTTAATCCTTTTATTAAAAAGATTTTATTTTCTATTCTTTCTTGTGGAACTATTTCTTGAATTGTGCTTTCATCTTTTTTCATTTTTTTCACCTGACAATGGTTCGGCATTGCTCACCACGGTAAAGGGATTGAACCGTTTTTTAATTCCTCCGTCCCAATTCTCCCTGTTCAATGTTTATTCCGTAAAGCGTAGAAGCGTAGCCGGCCCTTAAGGGTCGGCTACCTCTTTTCCGTCACAGTTGTCAAGTAGCGTCCCCTTTTCGTTAATTCCCTCTGTCCCAATTTCCTATTTTTTGATAGTCTAAAAGTCATTCCAATTGTTCATATTTATCTGTCCATTCCATGGGTACGGGCGGCATTTTTGCTTGTTTGTCTATAACATCAATAACTTTTTCCGTATCCTCCACAAAATTTCTAGCATTGTCTAGAGTACATAATTTTTCCCATCTTGTTAAAGGTGAATTCTCAGAAGTGCTTTCTATTTCTTCAGTTCTCGAGTGTACTAATTTGTTTCTCAGTTTAAATATCAAATCGAATGATTGGAATGGTCGCTTACTGTTGTCAACTTGAAAATGTAATTTTTCACAGATAATTTTAAGTTTTGCTTTTGGAGACAATGACCTCTCTAAGTCAGCCCAACATTTGAAATTTAGATTGCCTAAATGATTCAAATAACTTTCTAATGTAAAAGCACAAAAAAGACAAGTAGCCATAATTTTATATGTTTGCCCGGCCATATCATTTGACAATTCCAAAAAATGTTTTGACGCTGTTAATAACCATTTGTATGTATAAATAATTCTGCTGGTTCTACAAGTTCTTTTCATTATCTCCATAGTTTTCCCCTAAAATCATTTTTTCTACTTCTTGTTTGCTTGACAATTTTTTAATTCCCTCTGATCTGTAATATTTGGATTATAATAAAAATAATTTGGATAATACCAAGAAAAATCATGGCTCCTGATAAATAACTGCTTTTACAATTGAATTTATCTATTGATTCTCGTAAGCGTATAATTAATTCTGCTAAAGATTTTTGACTTTGTTCTAAACTTCCCCATGTAGTTCCTTTAATTATTTTACTATCACTTTCATTGTTCATAGTTTACCCCTCCCGAAATTATATTTTCAACTTTTTGTTTAGCTTCGGATAAAAGTTCTTTTGTTTTTATGCGTGCTTCGTGTGATTGGCGAAAACTGGCAACAGAGTCAACAAGTGTCCTTTTTCCCGAAAAACTTGCTTATAAATAGATATATATAACAATCCCATTTATGAGTATCTTTCTTCTTGTCCAGTATGCAATTCAGGAGAATAAAGCTCGTATGTTGATAAATGGTGTTCATACCTCACTAATTTTTCTTTTTCCAGTTGATACAATATATAGTCAAGTTCGTCAGTCGGTATATCCGAGAATGCCTGGGCTATCTCCTCACGAGAAAACACTCTGGTTCCCGGTACTTTTTGTTGTTCTTTCCTCAGCCAATTGAGAACGCTTAGTTTTCTTTTTTCCTTTCTTCCTACAAACCATTTCCATAATAACTTGTAAAGTAGATTGATAATTTTTCCTTTCACTTTTCTATTTTTCCACTTTCGGATAAATGCCGTCAATTAGTTTCTGGACTTCAATTGTCTTTTGAAGAGCGGTGACAATCTTGCAATAAGGTTTTATGTCGTTAAGTGTAGTTCCTATCTTGTCCTTCAGCCATTTATCACAAACTTGATAACCTCCGATTTGGTATTTCCAGATTTCTGGTTTTATGCCTTCAAAATATTGTTCATTATTTATATAAACTCGTCCTTTTTCATATTTTACTTTTTCAATTTTGTAATTTCCTTTACCTTGAAATTTAGCAACCGGTGGGTCGAGTTCCGCTGATTTAAGTAAATGTAAGTCAACCAGCCTTTTTCCATATTCAGCCATTTTACTGAAAAGTTTGTAATCTTTCGTTAAAGGAATTCTCGGGAAATCCATCTTTAGAAACTCGGCGTATCTTGTTCGGTAGATATTTGAGTAAAGAATAGCATAAACATAAAAGAAGATTTGTTCCGGAGACGGTATTTTTTTAAACTCTTTGGTTAATTGTTCGACTATTTCCGGAGAGAGGTTCGGTTTTTTTGCTCCGTAATCTGCTTGTGGTTCAAAGAGCATTATAACACTGCCTAAAGACCGTTTTTTAGGATTATCCTTTTTTTCTTGATATAGGTAAAGAGGGAAAAGGTAATTTATATCAAGGGCAGTAATAGATGTTGCACCTGCAACAACTTTATCTGTAACAAAGGCATATCTCCAATCTTCTACACTTCTTGACCGTCTAATGGTAATTAAACCTAAATTTTCTCCTGCCAGCATATGGTACATAATTTCTGGACGGGGCATACAATGAAAACCACGGGATTTGCCGGTGTAATAGGTATATCTTATATCAAAAGGTCGGTATAAAATTGGTACTATTTTCTTTTTGTCTAATCCACTTTCTTCTAAATCCTTCTGAGCCAGTTCAACTTTCCAATCTCTTGCGTCTTTACCAAGGCTGTAAGCCTGCCTTGCCAATTCCGGATCAAGTTTTGAAAAGTTTAAAATAGTTTGCCAAACTTCTTCCGGTTTCCATTTGATAGTCAAATTGTCCCTCGCCGTAACTATCCCTACACTGTTAGCAAGAAAGATGTCAGTTATCTTTGGATATGAGTAGTATAACTTGAAAAGTTTTCTTTCCGTTGGAATAAAACGATAAAAAAACTCCGATTTTAGTGATATTTTTTGCCATTTAGTTGTTTTTATATCATTTTTCAAAAGCCAATCATACTTTTTTTCCTGCAATCCCCAAAGGTCTGAATGATGAACTTCGCACTCTCTCTTTTCATCTTTCTTTTTTATGAAAAGGGCAATCGCTACTCCCTGTCGAATATCAAAGACATTTCCATCTTTAGACCCGTCAGGACATTTCCCTTTTTCTTTCGTAATATTGCCATGCAAATCTAAAATATAAATTTCATTGAAACTATTCATCAGGGATTGTCGCATTCCTCTAAAAGTTGGATTATCCAGATAACTATGATTGGTAATAAATCCTAAAATTCCTTCACCTGCTTGGTCAATTTTCCACTGGGCAAAACGAATGAATTTTACATAATCATCTTGTAGCCATTTAGGATTTTTTTCGCCAAGCGGTTTACCATCCACCTGATAGTAAACTTTAATTTCTTTTGAAATCCATTCACCTACATTATAGGAATGTCCCGAATAAGGCGGATTGCCAAAAATAACTAAAATTGGTGTTTCCTTTTTTACCTTGCCTGCCAAATGAGATTCCTCAGAAAGGGAAACCATACCCGGAAGTTCGGTCTGGGCGAGTTCTTCCATTTCCAAAGTATTGGTTAGATAGAGTTTAAACCGGTCGTCATCCTTGAGTTCGTAGCCGAGTTCTTCTAAGAGAAAAGACATTTTGAGGTGTCCTACTGCGTAAGGTGCCATCATCAATTCAAAAGCATAAAAATTTTTGAGGATATGTTCTCTGATAAGATTTTCTTTTCCACCTTCTCCATATTTGTGAACAAATTCATTTACTACTAATTTAGATGCTTCTGCTAAAAAAGTAAGTGTTCCTGCCGCAGGGTCCAAAACGGTAACTAATTCGCTTGCAAATCCATCCTTTCTATTAAAATGTTCCTTCAAAATACGATGCAAAGAACGAACGATATAAGATACGACGGGTTCTGGTGTGTAATATACGCCCCTCTTTTCTCTTGTTTGTGGGTCATATTCAGCCAAGAAGGTTTCATAAAAGTGGACAATTGGGTCTTTACCTTTGCCTTCATGAAAATATTTGTGAAGGATATTTTTTACATCAGTAACTGCTAATACTTCTGAAATATCATCAATAATCCATTCCATTTGTTGGGAAGGTTTACCCAGTGAAATAAAATGAAAAACATCCCTTAGAATACCTATAGTTGGTGGAATCTTATCGTAGGCAAGTTTTCTATTAAACTCGTTTTCTGAACGAGTTCGGGCAGCAAAAAGTCCGTAGGTAATGGTTTGGGAATAAAGGTCAGCAAAATCCTCTTTTGTAAGACCACTTATTAGATATTTTCTGAATGCTTCATAAAATCCTAAAATAAATCCTTTTCCTATTTCTTCTTCTTCTTTTAGTTCTTGGGCAACGACTTCGTCTCTAAGGAAACGTGTCCTATTTGCTAATTCAATTGCTAGTGTTTTAGCATCATAAACCTTTGGCAAAGAAAAAGAAAAGAATTTCTCAAGCAGTTTAACAAAATCCTGTTCTTTTTCAACAGGTGGCACTGTTTTAAGTTTATGAACAATAAAGGGTCTACCAATAAGAACTTTATCTATTAAAGTACCGTTGTGATAACGTCTGAATTCAAAAAAGTTAGTTAATATAAGATTGGGGAAGGTATGCCGATAGCGTTTTAACTGTTCCGTTTCTTCTGTCTGGTCTAAATCCTCGTTCTTTGGTTCCTTGGCTTCAATATACCCAACGATATGCTGACTTCCATCCCAGACCCTGAAGTCAGGATTACCGGCTTCAGTTTTCTTTGGTAGAGTGGTAATATGGATATTTTTTTTGCCGACCGATTCTATATATTCCTGTAGTAATCCTTCAAGGATTGAGTAGTAACTCTCTTCCCTTGCGTCTCCATGTTGGGCAACTCCAAAGATTTTTTCTAAATATGCTTTCAACATTTTATTCTTTTCAATGTTTAGTTTTCTTTTTTTCCCTCTCTCTTAAACACATCTCAGCAGCGAGTTTAACTGCGGAGAACATCGGGCGTGCGTCAGCGAGATTTTTACCGGCAATGTCAAAAGCAGTGCCGTGTCCGGGTGAAGTGCGAATGAAGGGCAAACCAAGGGTAACATTGACTAAAGAATAAGGGTCAAGCAGTTTTAGAGGTATCATTGCCTGGTCGTGATACATTACAATAATTAAATCATATTTTTTCCACCACTGGAAAACCGTATCTGCCGGTAAAGGACCTGTAACTTGCAACTTGTAACCTGTAACTTGTTTGATTGCCGGGATGATTATCTCTTTTTCTTCCTTACCGAGAACTCCGCCTTCGCCGCGGTGCGGATTTAAGGCACAAACCGCAATTCTTAGTTTAGCAATAGAGAAATATTTTTCTAATGCTTTGGCTCCAAGTTTAATTGCCAAAATAATTTTTTCTTTAGTTAAACTATTAGCGACATCTTTTAAAGGTAAATGCCGGGTAACCATTGCTACTTTAAGTTTTTTGTTCACCATCAGCATAAGCAAATTCTTTTTCCCGGTTAATTCAGCAAGGATTTCGGTATGTCCGGAATAATTCAATCCGGCACGGTTTAATGCTTCTTTAGATATCGGTGCAGTAACCAAACCGTCCACCTGTCCATTCTGCACCAATTCTACTGCTTTTTTGATATATTCATAACTTAATTGTCCATACTCAGAGTTAGTCATACCGAAGTTTAGTTTCCTAATCTTGCCGATATTGATTAATTCAAATTCTCTATTGGAAACGACTGGAGGGTATTTTTTAAGATAAAAGTCTAAAACTGATTTTGTACCGATAACTACCGGTTGGCAAATTTGGTAAACTTCTTTCTTGGCAAGTGTTTTGATGACTATTTCCGGACCGATACCTGCAGGGTCACCGATTGTGATTGCAAGAGACGGCTTTTTACTCAATTTCGCTAATTTTGATTGTAGCATTACTCCTTAATTGTTTTAAGAAATCCTGATATATTTTTTCTGCTTTACTCCGATAGAGATACTCTTGTAACTCTTCCTTCACTTCGCTATAAGTGAGTTTACTTTTTGCTTTTTTCTCTTCACATTTGATTAAATGATAACCAAAATCAGTCTCCACAATATCGCTTACTTCGCCCACCGGTAAGGAAAAGGCAACTTTTTCAAATTCGGGAACCATATCGCCGTGGACAAAAAAACCGAGGTCGCCGCCTTGTTCTTTACTTCCCGGGTCTTCAGAATATTTTCGTGCTAATTCACTGAAATCTTCACCGTTTTTAATCTTTTGTTGGATTTCTTTGATTTTGTTCAGTGCAGTTGTCTTATCCTGCATACTGGCATTTTTTTCTACCCGAATAAGAATATGTCTCACTCGGACACGTTCAGCAGTGCGCCGCTGAAAGAATTTGGCTAAACTGGCAATTTCATTTTCTTCTTCAGCGGATAGATTTGGGTCTTGTTTCCCGTCAATTTGGTCAACAATTTTATCGTACAATTTTGTAGTTTCTTCTTCTTTGGGTACCCCCACTTTCGCTTTTATTTCTAAATCAATAAGTTTAATCACCATCAATTGGTCCTGGATTCTTTTTTCAAAATCAGTTTCAGTTAAAGATTGTTTTTTTAATTCGGTTTGGAAATCTTCCGGGTTAGGGAAACGTTTTTTTACTTCGTTGACCCCATCCTCAATCTCTCTTTTGGCAACCACAATTTTGCGTTTCTTTGTCTCCTGAAGTAAGATTTTTTCGTCAATCATCTGATTGAGGACATCTTTTTTTAACTGACGGATTTTTTCCGTAGTTTGTTCACTTGCCGGGGTTAAAAGTTTATATTGTTCAACTAATGGCTGGACATTTTTTTCTAACTCGGAGAGAAGGATTGCCTCACCATTAACCATAGCGATAGTTTTATTTACCACCGTTTTCTCTTGAGCAAGGACTGACTGAGTCAGTAACCAATAACCGATAACCAGTAACCAATAACCGAATTTCAAGGATTTCTTCATATTTCCTTTCCTCTTTTCATAATTATTTAAATTTTACTATTTTCAAGAAGATTTAGCAAGTATTTTGTTAAAAAAAATATTGTTCTTTCCTGGGGGAAATTATGCAGGTTTAAATGTAGGAATTTTTCTTGGAGGAAAAAAACTTTCCCGCGATAATTTTCGGTAAATCTTTTTATTTTCTCTCGGTCAATATTCGCTTCAGGAAAGAAACTTATTTCCAATCCGCCACGGAGGGATTTTTTACTTTTGATTTCTTTAATCATCAGTTTCTTTGCTAAAATGCGTAACTCGGCTAAAGAGAAAAGGTTTTCGGTTGGTTCGGGTATTTTACCGAAACGGTCAAGGAGTTCATCTTTCATCTCTTTTAATTCTTTCGTTGAAGACACCGAAAGAATGCGTTTATAAAAGATAATTCTTATTGAAGAAACCGGGATATAGTTTTCCGGTAAATGCGCTTCCAGAGGAAAATCAAATAGCGGTTCTTTTTCTTTCGATACAGTTTCGCCTCTAAGTTTTTTGACTTCTTCTTCTAAGAGGCGGCAGTAAAGGTCATAACCGAGTTCACCAATGAAACCGTGCTGTTGCGGACCGAGGACATTCCCAGCACCACGGATTTCTAAATCTCTTAAAGCAAGACGCATTCCCGAACCTAAAGAAGTAAATTCGGTTAACGCCTGCAGCCGTTTTAACGCACTTTCGGTAAGTTGCGTGTCACGATTATAAAAAAGGTAACAATATGCCTTCTGGTCGCCTCTACCGATGCGTCCGCGTAGTTGATAAAGTTGAGCTAAACCAAATTCTTCCGCATTTTCTACAATTAAAGTATTAACCCGGGGCAAGTCCAAACCGGACTCAATGATACTTGTAGAAACAAGTACCGCATATTCACCGGTCAAAAATTTATGCATTGTTTTTTCCAGTTCCCGGGCGGACATTTGCCCATGGGCTAAACCAAATTTTATCTCCGGGAGAAAATTCTTCAGCCGGTTGATTACGGTTAGAATCGTCTCAATCCGGTTATGGACATAAAATACCTGTCCCCCACGGTTAAGTTCCGAAAGAACCGCCTTCTTAATTATTCCATCATTGTGAATAGAGATGCAGGTTTCAATTGGTAACCGTCCTTCCGGTGGTGTTTCAATTACCGAAACTTCACGGAGTCCACTTAAAGTCATAGATAATGTCCGGGGTATCGGTGTTGCGGAAAGAGTAAGTGTATCTACAGAAAAACGCAATTTTTTTAATTTTTCTTTTGCACCTACACCAAAACGATGTTCTTCGTCAATCACTACTAAACCTAAATCCTTAAATCCAATATCTTTCTGCAAGAGACGATGTGTGCCGATAATGATATCAATTAACCCATTTTTTAAATCGGAAAGAATTTTTTCTTGTTCTCTTTTTGTCCGGAAACGGGAAAGCATTTCAATATTTACCGGGTATTCTTTGAACCGTTCAGTAAAAGTGCGGTAATGTTGTTCAGCAAGAATTGTTGTCGGGACGAGCAGGGCTACCTGTTTACCAGCAAGAGCAACTTTTAATCCTGCACGCATCGCTACTTCAGTTTTACCATAACCGACATCACCAATCACTACCCGGTCCATCGGTTTGGAAGAGATTAAATCAGTTTTCACTTCTTCAATTGCTTTTGCCTGGTCAGGTGTTTCTTCGTAAGGGAAACTGGCCGCAAATTCTTTTTCAATATAGGAGTCGGGAGGGAAAGAATAAGCGGGTAAAATTTGACGCTGGGCATAAACCTGGAGAAGTTCACGAGCAAAATTATAGAGTGATTCTTTTATTTTTTGTTTAAGTCGTTCCCAGGAAATACCATCAAGGGAATAAATTCTTGGACGATGTCCTTGCGGACCGATATATTTCTGGACTAAACGGAAATCAGTAATTGGCACATAAAGTTTGTCACCGCCTTTATATTCAAGAGAAAGGAAGTCAGCATATTTATTCTCAATGAGGAGATGTCTTAATCCACGGTAGATACCGATACCATACTGCTCATGAACGATGTAGTCACTGGGTTGGATTTCACTCAGATGTTCAAGGATGCCTCCACTGCGGAATTTTGGTAAACGGTAATGAATTTTATAGCGGGCAAAAATATCGTTACCGGTAATAATAACTAATTTCATTTCGGGCAAAAGAAAACCATTTACTAAAGGACCAATAAAAATGGGTAAACTTATTTCCGGTTTTTTTTCTTCTAAAAGGGCAGACAACCTTTCTTCTTCCTGTCGGTTTTGTGCATAAAGATAAATTTTATATTTTTCTTTAATCCAAGTTTCCAGTTCTTCTAAAAAAAGAGTAAATTTACCGTTAAAACTTGGTAAATCTTGTGCGCCAAAATTAAACGTTTCGTGAGCAGGCAAAAGAACATTTTCTACTTGCTTAAAATCGGAAAATTCATTTGACTTCACTGTTTCTTTTACATCAATATCCCAGAAAATTAAGGTATTTTTGGGAAAATACTCGGCAAACCCTGAACCATTACGGTTCAGGGCAAGTGGAGTTTGTTTTTCTATGGAAGCAGGAATAATTTTTGCTTCTTGAATATTTTCTTTTGAACGCTGGGTAGTGACATCAAAAAGACGTATTTCTTCAATTTTATTTTCAAAAAAAATAATCCGCAAGGGTAAAACAAAATTTGCTGCCCAGAGGTCAACAATTTCGCCGCGGACACTATATTCACCGCTTTGTTCAACGAAATCTATCCGTTCATATCCGGCAGAAGTTAAATAATTGACGAATTCATCACGACTGATTTCTTCTTCAAGTTTAATTTCCCGACAAAATTTGATGAATTTATCTTTTTTCGGGATAGTTTTTCCCAGAATTTGAGCAGAAGTAACCAGAATTGAGACCTTATTTTCTAAAATTTCATTCAGACCGGCAATCTGTGCCTGATGGACTTTTTCGGGATATAAATATATCTTTTTAGTTAACTTAAAAAATATTTTTAATGCTTCCAAATCGTCAGTAAGTTCTTCACTTTCTTCCTCAGTTTTTGTTACGGCAACTATCGGACAATCAAGTCTTTCGGCTAAACCAAGCAGAAAAAATGCTTTACTCCCACCGGCAAGTCCGCTTACCTGCAGATGTCGCCGGGTAGTGATTTTTCTAATTAGAACCTCAAAAATAGGTAATTCCATTTTTATCATTGTTTCCTATAAAAACAAGTATAGTAAAACAATGACTATTTTAGCAAATTTTATTCTCCTTCGCCCCGATAGGTCATGGTCTACCGAGAATACCCCCCCGATGTAACATTGGGACAGAAATGAAGGCGAGGAGAAGGAGAATTCCGCTCTGATACCCCGCCCCTTAGGGCGGGGAGCTTCATTTTTTGGAGTTGTTGTCTGATTTTTTAAAGGGGGAAACAAGAAGCAAGAAGGGTTAACTTTCAGTTACCCGGAGGATTTCTTCCGGCGTAGTGATACCTTGAACAACTTTTTCCCAGCCGTCTTCCCGAAGGGTCTTCATTCCTTTTTTTCTTGCAGTTTCTTTTAGTATTGTCGGGGTTGCTTTTTTTATAATCAGTTCGCGCAAATCGTTATCTATGAGTATCAGTTCAAATATACCGGTCCGACCACGATATCCAGTTTGATGACATATTTTGCATCCTTTGCCTCGGTAAAAAACGATATCCTTATTCAATTGTTGCATTTCCAGGGTAGTAATTAATTCTTCTGAAAGTTTATATTGTTCCCTGCAGTTTGTGCAGAT
The DNA here is from genome assembly GCA_002412545.1 of Elusimicrobia bacterium UBA5214. GTDB lineage: Bacteria > Elusimicrobiota > UBA5214 > UBA5214 > UBA5214 > UBA5214. The sequence continues at coordinate 169,533 of DHVG01000002.1, forward strand.
AGTCCGGACCAAACGCTGAGCAAGGACACCGATGAGTGCCGAAGAAATGAGAAATGGCTCAACATGCATATCAATAAGCCGAGTAACCGCACCGATTGCATCATTAGTGTGGAGAGTAGTAAGAACCAGGTGACCGGTCAATGCTGCTCGCATAGCAATTTCTACGGTTTCTAAATCGCGCACTTCTCCAACCATAATCACATCCGGGTCCTGACGCAGGACTGCCCGTAACCCGTCAGCAAAAGTGAAACCAGCTTCCGGATTCATTTCCGCTTGATTAATACCTCTTAGGAAATACTCACGCGGGTCTTCTAAAGTAATAATGTTTTTTCCTGGTGAGTTAATTTTCTGCAAGGCAGCATACAAGGTGCTTGTCTTTCCGCTTCCGGTCGGACCGGTAACAAGAATAATACCGTAGGGTTTTTTAATCAGCATTTTAAATTTTTCTAAGGTGTCGGTTGGGAATCCCAGTTTTTCTAAGTTAACATTTGTCTCCTTTTGGTCAAGAATACGGAGGACTACTTTTTCGCCAAAAGCCACCGGAAAAGTGGAAACTCGCACATCAACTTCACGGTCTTCTATGCGCACACGGAAACGTCCATCCTGCGGACGACGGCGTTCAACGATATCCAAACCAGCGACGATTTTTATCCGGGGGATAATCGGCAACTGCAATTGTTGAGGGAAAGAAATAGACTCATGTAAGATACCGTCAATACGGAACCGTATTTTTACTGTATTTTCTTCCGGTTCAATATGAATATCGCTTGCTTTTTCTTTGATTGCTTGGGAAAGGAGCAGGTTTACAAATTTGATTACTGGCGGTTCCTCGCTTATCCGCTGTAACCTAAGAAGGTCAAGGTGTTCTTCTTTAGCGAATGTAATGCCCATTTTCCCGATATTCTTGATAATTTCGTCCATTGAATCGCTTACTCCATAAAACTGTTCAATTGTCTTAAAGATATCGGTTTCATTACTTGTCACTGGCTGGATATTACATCCGGTTATCAGTCGTGCTTCATCAATAGCAATGATATTCATCGGGTCAGACATCGCTACGGTTAATGTATCTTTAATTTTGAAGAGAGGCACCATTTTATATTTCTTTGCCAATTTTTCCGGCATAATATTTACCACCTCGGGGTCAATAAGATAACTGTTTAATTCAATAAAAGGAATATTACTGGTAATTTTATCCGGGTTAGCCATTTTGGGTTTCACCAAGTAATTCTTTTACTTTTTGTAACAATTCGTTAGGTCTAAACGGTTTAGTCAGATAATAATTTGCACCAGCTTTTTCACCCCACATTTTATCCTCTTCTTGACTTTTTGCGGTGAGCATAATGATTGGGGTATGCCGGTAATTTTCATCAAATTTAAGTAATCGGCAGACCTGATACCCGTCTAATCCCGGGAGCATTAAATCTAAGATGATTAAATCGGGCAATTCAGTTTTTGCTTTTTTGTAGCCCTCGTTTCCATCGGTTGCGGTAAGGACATTGTAGCCGTTAGCTTCCAGTCGCATTTTTATGGTTTCTAAGATATCCGGTTCATCATCAACAACTAAAATTTTTTTCGGCATTTTTTATTCCCGAGGGAGAAGAAAACTAAATTTGCTACCTTTCCCGAGTTCACTCTCTGCCCAGATTCTACCGTGATGTTTTTCAATAATTCCTTTACAAATAGCCAAGCCCAATCCCGTCCCTTTTATTTTTGTTTTGGCGGAAGAACGTACTTGATAAAATTTATCAAATATTTTTTCCAAGTCCTGGGACGGTATACCTATTCCGTTATCAACAATCTCAACTTGCACACCTTCTTCAGATATTCTTGCAATAACCTTGATTGTTCCATTTTCCGGGGTGAATTTTATTGCATTACCAATAAGATTAGTAATTACCTGATTAATTCTATCCGAGTCAATATTTATCTCGGGTAAGTTCGCATCGGCATCAATGAATAAGGAGATATTTTTTTTACTTGCCGATTCATTCAAAAAGAGGACAATATCTTTGATTAACTGGTTAAGATTAGTTTTTTCTTTTTTCAATTCCAATCTATTTGCTTCAATTCGTGAAATATCCAGAAGGTCATCAATGAGTCGGCCTAAACGGTCAATATTACGATTGATGATGAGTAATGAACTCTTCTGGTATTCGCTTACTTCACCGGCAATACCATCAAGTAAGTTGTCCATTGCTCCTCTGATTGCGGTTAAAGGTGTGCGTAACTCGTGTGAGACCATAGAAACGAAATCCGACTTCATCTGGTCAATTTTTCGTTCTTCAGTAACATCACGCAAAATTAGCAGTGTGCCAATCTTTTTATCTTCTCTATCTTTTACGGTAGTCATTTCAAACCGGACAATTCTTGGATACGGTTGGAACAAATCTATTTCCTTAATTGTAGGTTTATCCATTTCTTCTTTAAGCGTTTCCCAGGAAGTTGAAATATTCAATTCTCTAAATCGCTGGTTCACTTTCGTTATATCTAATTTTTCATTCTTGTTGAAGCCAAGCATTTCTCTTGCGGTTGGATTGTGAATAATCAATTCATCCTTTTCGTCAGTCATAATTACTCCTTCGGACATATTTTCTACCATTATTCTCATCTTGCTTTTTTCTGCCGAAATTACTGCCTGTAATCGTTCAATCGCACCCGATGCCTGGCTAGCAATAGTGTAAAGAAGTTTTATTGTCTCTTCCGGATATTCTATTTCCCTAATACTACCAATATTTAAAATACCGACGATTTCATCCCGCACAAAGAGAGGTACATCAAATGAAGATTTAACTTTTTGTTCTTTTACAATCAAATTTCCTGCTACTTTAGTTTTCAATTCCCAATCTTTTTGTTCTAAATTGATATTCCGGAGAGCAAGAGTGTTAAACTTTATGATTAGATTATTTCTAATTTCTTCTAAGAAGGATTGTTCCGGATTAAAGGTAGTTCGGATTGATATTTGCGGTTTCTCATCCTTACCAGCAATAAGTAAAGAAGCACAGAAATCGTAATTCACGACCCGATGGAGGGAATCCACCAAAAGATGAATAAGTTCATCGTAGTCAAGAGTATAACTTATGGCATTACTCAGTTCGTAGAGGATGGATAACTCAAAAATTCTTTGTTTTAATTCTTCTTTCAGGTGTCTATTTTCGGCAATAATTTCTTCTTGGTTGGTAATCGGAATTATATCCGAAGAAGTATTTAACATCACCTTATTCTATTTTTTGTTCTACACTTTTAAGGAAACCGAATATTTTTTCAATGTCCAAAGGTTTAGAAAGACAACCCCGAATACCGGATAATTGTTTTGCCTCCTCTAATTTTTCCGGATAACTGGTCATAAAGATAACTTGCGGTTTATTAGATACCTCTCTAAATTTTTGATATAATTTTATACCGCTGGTATCTTTGAGAACGATATCCAGAAAGATAAGGTCAAATTCCTTTTCTTTAATTAACTTTTCCGCCTGCTCACTGTTGTTTGCTACTTCAAAGGAGTAATTTTTTCTCCCTAAAAAATTGGAAAAGAAATCAAGCATATTCTCATCGTCATCAACAACCAGGATGCGTGGTTTGGTCGTAAATTTACTCAACTGGATATCGCTGAGTATTGTATTAACTTGGGTGATATCAAAAGGCTTGTAGATTGAATCACGCACTCCTTCCTTTTTCGCTTGTTCCAGTGTTTCTTCTACGGCATAACCGGTCATCATTACTACCGGTATTTCGGGATTGATTTTCCGTATTTGCCGGTATGTTTCTAAACCATCCATCCCCGGCATTTTTACATCCAAAAAACAAATATCAAAACTTTTTTCTTTCACTAATTCTACCCCACGGTAACCGTTTTCTGCCTCGGTTACTTCAACCCCTTGTGCCGATAAAAGACGACCAAAAAAAACACGGATAATTTTTTCATCGTCAATAACTAAAACTTTAAGTCCCGTTTTTGCCGTAGTCATGAAATTCAACCCCCGTTTAAATATTTATTTGCTTGTAGTGGAAGACTTTGCTTTGGCAATTTCTTCAATAACTTCAGCCAGTTCTTTAATCTCAAATGGTTTAAGAAAAAACCGATATGGATTTAACTTTTTTGCTTCTTCTTCTAATGTCTGTTTTGCACTGCTGGACATAATTACCACCGGTAATTCGGGCTTAATTTGTTTAATAATTTTTAAAGTTTCTACCCCGTCCATCTTGGGCATAACCGTATCCAGAAAGACAAGGTCATAAGTTTCTTGCTTTACTTTTTCAATACCATTCAATCCATTTTCTGCAATTTCGTATTTATACCCGTACTTCTGAATTAAACGGGATAATACCGCCTGGATTAATTCATCATCATCAATGATTAAGAGTAATAATGTTTTGCTATCCATTAATTTAATTGCAAAGTAATCATCCTTTCAAAATTGGTAAAGTAATTACAAATTTTGCACCTTTATCTTTACCTTCACTTTCTACTCTAATGTTTCCTTGGTGTTTCTGAATGATTCCGTGGCTTACCGAAAGTCCTAATCCAGTTCCCTTGCCTACTTCTTTGGTAGTAAAAAACGGTTCAAAGATGTGTTTCAAATTCTCTTTTTCAATTCCTATACCGGTGTCAATAAAAGAAATTTCTATTGAATCCGGTTCTCTGAAGTATGTATTTATGGTTAAGGTGCCACCTTTAGGCATCGCTTGTTGTGCATTTACAATGATGTTCAAAAATACCTGTTGTAAATGACTTGTACTTGCATTTATAAAAGGTGAATTCTGAGCGTAATTCCTGACTATTTTTACATTAGCAAGTGTAATTTGATGTTCACATAACTTCAATGTTTCTTCAATTACTTCATTAACATTAGCCGGTTTAAAATCAAATTGGGATTGCCTGGAGAAACTTAACAAACTGGCAATAATCTTTTTACAGCGCTGAGCAGATTTCTCAATTTCTTTGAGGTCATTTTTCCAAGGAATATCGTTGGGTATTTCGTTAATAAGTATTTGGGCAAAACCCAGTATCCCGCTTAAAGGATTATTCAATTCATGAGCCGCTCCTCCGGCTAACTGCCCAAGAGCGGCTAATTTCTCCGATTGGATAAGTTTTGCTTGTGATATTTCAAGATTACGGCATACCTCTTTTAATTCGGTGATTTTCTCCTCTAATTTTTTATAAAGATGTGCGTTTTCTATTGCCTGACTGATTTGAGCGACAAAAACCGAAACCATCTGAAGGTCAGTTTGACTAAAATTTTCTTTAGTTTGGGTCCTCGTCAGGTTGATTAACCCGAGGAGATTGTCCCCTCGTATTATTGGAAAAAGAATTGCCGAATTTGTTCCATTGTAATCTACAAATTTGTTAAATTCCGGATAGTTGCCGAATCCTTCAACTAAAAGTAAAGGTGCTCTTGTCTGTTTGGTCTTCTCAGCAATAATCTGACCGAGGGTTAACCTTTTTTCTTTCTCAATTTCTCCATCAAATCCAGAAGAAGCAGCAAGATAAAGTTTTTCTTGTTCGTCATAAAGCATAATTGATACCTCGTCAGCACGGAAAGTCCTAATACTTAAATCAACGATTATATTCAGCAGGTCGTCTAACTTTAGCGAAGAGAATACTGCCCTACTTGTTTCGTAAAGGGCAAGGGTAAATTTTAATTCTTTCTTTTCTAAAACTTTTTCAATGAGAGTAGTTAATTCATCAATATTGAACGGTTTGGCGATGTAATCATAAGCACCCATTTTCATACATTCTACTGCCGTTTCTACCGTGCCGTAACCGGTAGCAACAATTGCTTCTATTGTCGGGTCAATTTTTTTTATTTCTTTCAAGGTTTCCGTGCCACTTAATTTTGGCATTTTTAAGTCAAGAATAACCAAGTCAAACTTTCCTTGTTTAACTTTTTCTATTCCCTCAAGACCGTCAGCAGTGGTAACGATACTATACCCTCGTGAACCCAATTCAAAAGTAAGTAAATCCCGCAACCCCCTTTCATCATCAATGACTAAAATTTTTTGTTTACTTCCCATTAGTCCTTACCTCTTTGATAGACAGTAGATTTTTCGATTATAGTGAATATCTCATTTATGTCAACCGGTTTATAAAGGCAGGTATAAGCACCGAGTTCTTTTGCCTTGTTTTCAAAAGTAAAGGCAGGGTCTGAACTGCTGCTGAAGATCACTACAACCTGGGTCGGTCGTAATTGTTTGATAATTTTCAGTGCTTCCGGTCCTCGCATTCTCGGCATATGCACATCTAAAAAAATAATATCAAAAGTATCTTTTTTTACCATTTCTATACCTTCTAACCCATCGTTAGCGGTAAATACTTCAAAACCGTTTGGTTCTAAGAGAAATTTAAACAAATCCCGTATTCCTTGTTCGTCATCAACAACTAATATTTTTTTCATTTCCGATTTCCGATTTTAGATTTACGATGTCAATCGTCAATCAACAATCATCAATCACTAAATCGGTAGTTTTCTCGTAAAAGTTGTTCCTTTCTTTGACTACTCCGCTAAGAGTTTACTGATTCTCTTGCCTAATTCTTCAATCTCAAACGGCTTGGAAAGATAATCGTTGGCGCCAGCAGTGAATATCTTTTCCCGATTTTCCGGTGAATCATAACCGGTAATGGCTAAAATTTTTATTCCTTTAGTTTTTTCGTTACTGCGGATATTCCGGCAGACTTGAAAACCGTCAATTCCCGGAAGCAATAGGTCAAGAATCATTAGGTCTGGGTTAAACTCAAGAACTGCCTGCCCAGCACGGAAGCCATCAGTAGCCGAGGTAAACTGGTATTTTTCCGGGAATTTTTTCAAAAAAGCAATTGCCAGGTTAATAATTGCCCGGTCATCATCCACAACGAGTACTTTTTTCTTTTCCTTTTCAGTGAATTCTTCAATAATAGGGAGTTTAATGGTGAAAGTTGTTCCTTTACCTTTTTCACTCTCAAAATCAATTGTTCCATTATGTTTCTGCATTATTTCATAACATAAACTTAGACCTAAACCAGTTCCTTTACCCGGTTCTTTGGTTGTGAAAAATGGTTCAAAAATTTTATGTTTGACTTCTTCCGGGATACCTGCCCCGGTATCTTCTACACGAATTTCCACGAATTTCCCCTCACCTTCCACCTTTGCTAAAGCTACGGTGGACAGGTTTTCCTCTCCCTCAAGGGGAGAGGGGATGGTGAGGGTGGTGGTTATGGTTATTGTTCCACCATCGGGCATTACATCAAGAGCATTGTTCGCCAAATTCATAATTACCTGTTGGATTTGGTTACGGTTGGCAAAAATCATTGGTAAATCAGGGGCATATTTTTTGGTTATTACAACATTGCGCATTTTTGCTTGATGTTCAACCAGTAACAAGGTTTCTTCAACTGCTTGGTTTATTTCCATTGATGTTTTCCCGGTTCCGCTTGAACGCGAGAAAACCAAAAGATTTTGCACTAAGGTCTTACAGCGCAGCGCTTCTCTTTCAATTGAGGACAAAGGCAGATAAAGAGGATTATTCTGGTCAATTCGTTTCATTACACTCTGGGCAAAACCTAAGATTACACCCATCGGATTATTTATTTCGTGAGCGATACCACCAGCTAATTGACCGATTGCCGCCATCTTGTCCGATTGAATAAGTTTAGCTTGCGTTTCTTTCAACTGTTTATTTGCTTCCTCAACATCTTCTAAGATATTGAGTATTGCTTTTCGGTCGTTGCTTAATTCAGCGATTTCTTTTTCTCTTTCTTCAATCATTGTCCAGATTAGTTTTGCCGAGGCACCTTTTAAAAGTTCTACACCGGGAGGTAACATTTTACTTAACGATTTTTCAACTTCGGGGTTACCGGTTACCTCAATAACTGTATTGAGACCACTAATTTTTAAGAAGGGGGAGAAATCTTTCCCGGTCGGTAGTCCCAATTCTTTTGCTAATTTGATTCCCGGTGCGTCATCATTAGTGTCCACAATGCCGCAAATATTTAACCACGGTTCTTTATGAAATAACTCAATTAATGCCTTTCCACCTTTCCCGGCGCCGATAATTAAAACATTTATTTTTTTGTCCATTTGCATTATTCTCACCTCAGCTTCCTATTCTTGCTTTAAGTTGAGCAATTTCATTTTTCAGTTCAACCATTTTCAGTTCCCGTCCAACGACCGTCTTTTTCCAGCGCTGTAATTCATCAAATTCTTTTTTCAATTCATCTCTTGATGCTTCTAATTCCTTTGTCCGTTCTTTGACTCTTTGTTCTAAGAAAAGATTAGCCGCTTTTAATTCTTCGGTAGTTATCTGCAGTTTTTCTGCCATTGAATTGAAAGAATTAGCAAGTTTACCGATTTCGTCTTTTGATTTTATTTTGGCTCTTACTGCGAGATTACCCCCGGCGATTATTTCGGTAACCACGGCTAACTGGTCAAGAGGACGAGTTATTCCTGAAGAGAGAAGGAAAGAAATAACCGCACTAATAACTATAAATAAGAAAATAAAACCTATACTGGAAATAAAAATCTTGTTTCTTTCTATTCCAATCCCTTTAAGGGAGAAACCAATTTTTACTAATCCAAGAGCATTTATTTTGCCTTCTCCTTGCTCCGATTCTAATGCTTTTTCTACGACCGTCCCCGCAGAAGGGATAATTAAACTACAGACCTCAAGGAATTTACCTTCTTTTTTACTCCGCTGATGATAATGAATACTTGGTTTTGCTGTAGAAATGGTCTCTCGGTCAAGTTCATCTTGATATACTTTCCCAATTTCTTGAGGGTTACTATGGGCTAAGACATTACCGGTGTTGTCCATAATTGATATATAAGCCACATTAGGGTCAAGAGCAAAAGATTGGACTAAAGAATTGAGTCGGTCCGCATTTCCCAGATATAAATCTACCGCACTTGATGAACTTAATATCTCAATTAAATGCATTCCATGCTCGTGCATATTTTTTATTAAAACATTTCTTATTTGAAGAAGAAAAAAAATGCTTAAAGTAAGTCCAATCATTCCGGTTAGAAATGATGAAAAAAGGAATAATTTTGTCTTTAGACTGTTTAGAAGATGATAACCCTTTTTTTCTGAAGATTGCTGACTAATTTGTTCTTCTTTATTCATCTTTTATTCCTCCAGTAATTTGGCGATTCTCTCGCTTAATTCTTCGGTACCAAACGGTTTAGGAAGATAATCGTCAGCACCGGCAGCAAATATCTTTTCCCGATTTTCCGGCGAATCATAGCCGGTGATTGCTAAAATTTTCATTTCTTTTGTCTTTTCATTACTGCGGATATTCCGACAGACCTGGAAACCATCAATTCCGGGAAGCATTAAATCAAGAATGATTAAATCCGGTTCAAATTCAGAAAGTTTTTGCCCGGCTTGGAAACCATCCATAGCCGAAGCAAACTGATATTTTTCCGGTAATTTTTTCAAAAAACGAGTGATAAGATTAATAATCGCTTGGTCGTCATCAACAACTAAAATTTTTTTTCTACCATCCTCAAGTAATTCTTTGGGAATAGGCATAGCGTATTTTTTCAAGAATTCAAGTAAGTCATCTTTTCTTACCCGGCGATGTCCTCCGGGTGTGTAGAAAGCTTTGAGTTCACCGGCATCAATCCAATCAGCTACGGTGGTAGGAGAAGCACCACAAATTTCACTGATATCAAAAGTGCTGTATGTTTTTTCCGCCATTTATTTACCGCTTTTGCTGTTTTTACCGCTTAATCAGATTATACCGCTTTTACTGTTTTTGTCAAGGGTTTTTTGGAAAGATTTTTTTGCTGCAGAGGAACCCTAAAGTGTGGGTAAGTTTAGATGGTTAACCGGGTAGGTTTTTTCTGGTTAAGTTTTATTTTTCCGTTAGCAAGATTTTTTATGGTAGAAATGATTAAAGGGAACTCTCTTTTTAAACCTTCAGCACGGATTTTTTTGAAAAGTGGCTCATTTTCACCTTCCTCTTCAATAATCCGCTCTAAAGTTTTAGGAGTAAACATCTTCACAATTTCTTTCCCCTTCCTTTTATCCTTCCCCACTTGTGGGGGAGGGAGAGGATGGGGGGGTGTTTTCAGTTTCGCCTCCAACTGTCTCCGCAAACGGTCAAATTCTTTACCCACAATTGGATAGGTGCAATAACTGATTGGAGGACCAGCGTCAAGTTCGGGAGTGACTAAATGCATCATTACCCCCGATTCTTTTTCTTTATTTCTAATCAGTTGCCAGATTACTTCCTGCCAGGTGCCTTTCGGTCCACCCGGTTTTGCTGGGTGTAAGTTTATCATTTTATACCTTCGGCAAATTTCAGCATTGACAATTAACATATATCCAGCAAGAACAATCAGGTCAACTGGATATTTTTCAATGAGTTTGATTACTTGATGATGATATTCGGTACGCCATTTTCCCAGGTTTTCTTTCCGTAAATCCGGTTTAAATTTTAATGCAGAAAAAGTTACCAAAGGAAATTCGTATTTCTTTACTAAAGCAAAAAATTTATCGCTTTCCGGATTTTCACCTTCTTCACGGTTAGAAAAAACGAAACTAATTTCCGTATTTAGTATTTCGTTTTTTGTAATTTGTTTAACCACCGTATTTAATAAATCCCTTGCTGCTTTATCTCTTCCGGTTGAAAACCAACCAATTTTATACATATCTAATCCTTACTGTCTCGGTACAACTCTCAAAAATTCAGTCAACGCTTTTGCACTTTGCTTTTGTTCACTACGTTTCAGAAAAAAGGTGGTTAGGTGGCTAAGTGGTCAGGTAGTTAGTTTAAACCTAATAACTTCCTTACTTCACTTACTCACTTAACCACTTAACCACTTTTTGTAGCGCTTCTCTCGTTGGATACCTATTCCTACCGTAACCAGTAATACTTACTTCAGCTAATTTTGTTCCTAATTGACCACATTTCTTGAGCGCTAAATTCAAGAGTAACCCGGCTAAGAAACCGGCAGCGTAAACATCACCGGCACCGGTTGGGTCAGCAACTTTAACTTTTTTGTCCGTAGGGATTTCATACTCCTCATTTTTATTTAAGATATATGACCCTTTAGCCCCGAGCGTGCAAACAACTATTTTCGCCCCATGGTTTAAGAGAATTTTTGCTCCTTGTTTATAGTTTTCTCCAGTTAATAATCTCACTTCTTCTTCACTGGGGAAAATTATATAACTCTTTTCAATTATTGGTAAAAGTGCTTTTAAACCTTTTTGGGCATAACATCTTCCCGGGTCAAAACTTAGGCGGCAAGTGCCGCCAGACATTTTCTTAACTAATCTTTTTTGTGCCTGGAAAGGTAAATCACCAGTAAAAGAAGTTAAATGCAGAAATTTTGTTTTCCGTGCATAAGTAAGGTCAATTTCTTCGTAAGTCAAGGTATTATTACTGTTCGGCAAAATATGAATAATTCGTTCTTTACCATCTACCAGGACAAGACAAATACCGCTTTTTTTACCGAAACAAATTCTACTTGTATCTACAGGTGAAAGGTTTTTAATGAGGAATTTTCCTTCCTCATTTTTGCCCACTTTACCCAGATAGCCGGTCTTAAATCCCATTCTTGCTAAAGCATAGACCGTATTTGCTGCTGAACCACCACCACTTTTTAGTTTCAATTCTGCTTTTTCACGCAAGAGTTTTTTTAGTTCCTCAAACCTATCTCCGCTAATTGCAGTTTCACTAATTTTAAGTTCCTTGAGTAAATTTTCGTCTTTAACTTTGTAGATTAAATCTAAATTTATTGCCCCAAAACCAATTACATCTTTCATTTTTATAAATTGATTACAAAGATTCTAAGGTTAGTACTGATAATTCGTATCGCTATCTCAATGCAAAATGTTTTGTTTTATAAAATACAACTTTGATAATAAAGGATAGAAAATAAACCGCCCGATACCAAGCATTGAATAGACAAACAATATCCCACATCTCAACATTTGATATTCTATTACTACTGGTTCTCTTGCTCGGAAATACCTTTCCCATAAGACACCTAAACCAAAAATTGCTACTGCTGTTCCAAGCCAAAGTAACGAAATCGTTATGGCAAGGTTAAGGAATCCCCATAATTCATTATAACGCAGATTCAAAAGGTTGAGATTATTATTCTTCAATGTATCAAGATTATAATTCTTGTCCAAACGGAAAGAAAGCAAAATAATCAGCCAAAAAAGTGATTCAAATCCAAGTTTTATAAGACTTCTACTAAATATTTGAGAAATTAGTAACGAAATTATTGCTACGGTCAAGAAAAACGGCAACTTGTCAAATATTGCGCGTCTACCAATCTTCAAAATCAAAAAGACCACAACTCCAATAGTTAAAGAGAAAATAAATGTATAACGCAAAGGGAGTGCGAATTGAGGAAAAGCAATCACCGTTGCCCATTTTACTTGGTAGAATGCTAAAGTATGAAAAAGTTGTGACAAGGAAAAACCAACTGCCAGATAGAGAGAATACTTTGTCACATTTTTAGATTAAGATTGATTCCATTTTAAATAAGTTTTACTTCTTGTTTACCGGAAACGATTTTACCAATAATAACCGAGTTTTTCAGTAACTTATGAACTCGTGAACTTATCAACCCTGAACCAAAACGGTTCAGGGTAAACTTATCAACTATTATCACCATGCCAACTCCCATATTAAATATACGGAACATTTCTTTTTCCGGAATTTTACCTTTATCCTGAATGATGCGGAAAATTTCCGGTACTTGCCAACTTTTTTTATCAATTACCGCTTGACAATTCTTGGGTAAAATACGAGGTATATTGTCGTAGAATCCACCACCGGTGATGTTGACGATTCCGCTGATGGCTGATGGCTGACGGCGGATGGCGGATAATATCTCTTTGACATAAATCTTGGTAGGGGTGAGGAGTTCTTCACCGTATTTAATTAGTTCTTTTTTGGAGAAAATTTTGCGCACTAAGGAGAAACCGTTTGAATGTAAGCCACTTGAAGGTAGACCGATAATTAAATCACCGGGTTTAATTTTTCTACCATCAATAACTTTATTTTTTTCTACCAAACCGACGGTAAAACCAGCTAAATCGTATTCACCTTCATGATAAAATCCGGGCATTTCAGCAGTTTCACCACCAAGAAGGATACAATCTGCCTGACAGCATCCTTCGTTTATACCTTTGATAATTTGTTCGGCAACTTTTAAATCCAATTTACTACAAGCGAAATAATCAAGAAAAAATAAAGGTTTTGCTCCACAACAGATTACATCGTTGACATTCATTGCTACTAAATCAACCCCGACGGTATTGTGTTTATTTAAGAGAAAAGCGAGTTTAAGTTTTGTGCCGACACCGTCACTGGAAGCAGAAAGATAATGTTTCTTATCTAATGGATATAAACCGCTAAATCCGCCGATTACCGGAGCAATTTTTTTAATCCTTTTTACGAAAAGGTTACCTTTGTCAATGTCTACACCCGCTTGTTTGTAAGTTACCATTATTAAGCTCCTTTTGGCTATTGGCCTTTAGCCATTAGCTTTCAGCCAGATGCCCGGGCTAAGAGCCGATGGCTAACGGCTATTCGTTAAAGGCTAATAGCCTCATTTCACTATTGGTAAGATTGCCGCACCGTTAGGGATAATATATGTCTTAAAATTATTCCCGTGTTTTTTTCTCAGATAACTCAATATTTCATTTATATCTTTCTTGTAGGAAAAATGCATTTCTTCAACCAATTCTTTTGCCAAAGAAGAAACCACGATTACTTCACATTTTTTTAGTATTTTAGCAGTTAAATATGCACGATGTCCCTCTACTTCAATATCTTCTTCTTTTTTGTGTAATATTTCTTCAAGATGATGTTTTCTTAACCATTTCTCAAAGACAGGTTGCCCGACACCGTCACGACATTCAGCAAGGAGAACAATAGTTCCTCCCTCTTTGGTTATTTCTGCGCTTGCAGTTATGGTTTTCTGTGACTGGTATAAATTTATATCTTTAGGATAACCGCCACAACTGCTGATTACTACTTCTGCCTTTTCAGGAACAGTAACTGAATAAAGTGATTGAGCAATTTTAATTCCAGCAAAGAATGCTTTTTCAAAATCACCAGCAACTATACCAATAATTTCCTTCGTACTATTACGAATAACATTAAGAATAAAAAAAGGTTTAGTGCTTGCTACCCGATGTGCAGCTTCTAACATTTCTTCGTGGATAGGATTATTTTCCAGTTTACCGATTTCGGTTCCTCGCCGGCATACTTTACTATGGTTTTTGGTAATCGTTTTTCTACCACTTACTCCGGGAAGAATTGCTTTCCGACCGCCACCGTAACCAGCAAAAGCGTGAGGTTCAATATTACCGGTAGCAATCAAGAAGTCAGCTTGAGCAACATACTTATTTATCCATAGTTCATTGCCAGTAGATAATTTACCCAAAGAGATAAGGTCATCAGCATCAGGATTATGGTCAATAAATTGGAACCTGTTGATTAACGCTTCTCCGTAAATTTTTTTATTTTCTTCTGCACGATGTTGCCGGTGTGTGCCGTAAGCAATGATGAATCTTATTTTTTCGTCAGAAATACCAGCAATTTTAAGTTCTTCAATCAAGGAATCAAGAATTTCCCGGTAATCCGGATTAGGACGAGTAATATCTTCTACAATAATTACGAGATTATTTGGTTTTATCTTTTCTGCAATTTCTTTCAATGGTTCGCTACCGATAGGATTTTTTAAAACTTTTTTTATCTCTTCCCGAGGATTAGTAATTTTTTCTCGTTGAGTAGATAGTTCTAAAACTCGGAGCAGATTTTTTTCTTCTAATTTCAAAATTTGTGTAGATTCACCGTATTTAAGTTTTATTTCCATCTTTTTTCTCGCAGAGAGCGCAAAAAGGTCATTAAATTTTCTGCGTTCTTTGCGATAACTCTGCGTTCTTTGCGGCTATTCTACTACCGGGTTTAACTAAAGGTATATTTTTTTTACATAAAAGACACCTCTGGGATTGATAATTTTTAATTTTTAATTTAAGTAAAGAAATCAATGAATAGTCAAATTTTACTTGTCCGCCGCTACGGTCAACTAAACATCCCACGGCTACAATTTTTCCACCAGCATTTTTGACCACGTTGATTACTTCTTGTGTAGAACCACCAGTAGTGATTACATCTTCCACAACTAAGACTTTTTCTTCTTTCTTAATTTGGAATCCTCGTCGGAGAGTCATTTTTCCTTCTTCTCTTTCAGTAAAAATTGCCCGACAACCCAAAACCCGTGCTACTTCTTGTCCAATCACTATTCCTCCTAATGCTGGAGAAACAACAGTATCAATCTTTGAGCGGGTGAGTTTATGGACAATGAGGCGGGCAAGTTTTCCGGCTAAATCGGGATATTGTAAAACCAAAGCAGATTGTAAATATGTATCCGAATGTAATCCACTGGAAAGCAAAAAATGTCCTTTAAGTAACGCTTTTTTTTCTTCAAATAATTTTAGTATTTTTTCTTTTTTCATATCTGTTTGATAAGATTTATGATATTTTCACCCTCTCCTTAATCCTCTCCCCTTGAGGGAGAGGGACGGGGTGAGGGGGAATTAAATTTCTTGTTTAATCTTCTTAACTATTGTCAGTGGTTCTTCAGATTCAGTGATTGGTCTACCAACAACAATATAATTTGCCCCTTTGGCTGATGCAAGTGCCGGAGTAATCGTTCTTCTCTGGTCGTAGATTTCTTCACCGGCTAATCTTATTCCAGGAACGACAAGAAGGAAATCTTCCCCACAAGCTTTACGGATTAAATCAATTTCTCTACCCGAAGCGACAATACCGTTCAGTCCAACATTTTTTGCTAATAAAGCAAAACGGACTACCTGATTACTCAATTTTCTTTTAAAGCCCAGAACTTCTATATCTTCTTCTTCTAAACTGGTTAAAACCGTAACTCCAAACAATAGTGGTCGCATAACTACCGGCTGATGTCTCACGGTATCTACTGCTTCTTTAAGCATTTTTTCACCACCGGAAATATGTAAAGTAAAAGCGAAAGGTTTATATTTCATCAGGGCAAGCACTGCTCTACTCACGGTTGCTGGAATATCATGAAATTTGAAATCAAAAAATATTTTTTTCTTTTTTTCCTGAAGTTTCTTAATAAATTCTGGACTACAGGTAGAAAAAAGGGGGAAACCAATTTTAAAAATTTCCACCTCTTCACTAAGAAGATTTACTAACTCGGTTGCCTTTTTCTCCTCGACATCTAAAGCAACAATCAATTCCGTCATTTAATAAACCATCCTTCTCGTTACAAAAATACTTTGATTAACGAGTGTAATAAGTATTTTCTGAATTTAATAGGACTGTTAAAATGAACATAAAGTAGATAATTCATTTTTCAGTATTTATTTCTGTTTAAGTTCTTTTTTTGTAGTCGCATTCTCTTCGTTGGGGAATAAATATTTTACTATTTCCCAAACAAGTAATCCGAGAGCAACCAAGATACCAATGATGCTACCGGTTTTGCCTATCCGGGGTATTAGCCCGAGAAATAAATTCAGAGTTAAAACTATAATTGCCATCCATAAGATTATTCCGATAAAAATATTCTTCAATCTCATAGTTTCGTAAAACAGACTTTCCTCCAGTCACAGGAAAAGCAGGCAAATTCTTGCCATTTAGGTAATATCTTTGATATCTTACTTTTTATTTTTCTCCAGAGAAGAGCATCTCCTTTTTTTAAATTTAACAATTTTAATGCCATTTTATCAAGTGCTTCTATTTCTTTTTCATAACCGGGTTTATAAATACAGATATTTGTTTTCAGATGTGGACAATACGCACATACTGCATCTGCACCGTCAACAATTTTTGTTTTTGTATCGTTTTCTAAATTTTTGATGATACCTTTAAGATTAGATATAAACTTTTTACTATATCCTTCACCTTCAAAGAAATGTAAACAGATGAGATGGTGTCCACGCAGTTTAATCATTTACTCAGTTAATTCGGTTTAGTCGGTTAATTCTGTTTGGTCCGTTCAACGGTCATAACGGACATAACCGACAAAACGGACAAAACATTTTTTGCGATCATTCGTGTATCATACTGCCGGTTAGTTTACTCAAGGTAATTTTTTGTATTTTAAGATATTGTTTTAGACCGATAAGTATTTTCTGTGGTAAAAATGGGTCACGGAAAAGAGCGCTACCTAAAGCAATTGCTTTTGCACCGACAAGAAAAAATTCTATTGCATCTTGAGGACTATTTATTCCACCCATACCGATAATTGGTATTTTAACCTTTTGGTAAGTTTCGTAAATCATCCGTAAAACAATTGGTTTAATTGCTGGACCAGATAAACCACCAAAGACTGGTGAGTGGGAAGTGGTGAGTGGTGAGTGGGGAAAGGCAAGGGCGGAGAAAGTGTTGACTAAAGAGAGAGCATCGGCACCGGCAGATTCGGCAGTTTTGGCAATTACAGTTATATCCGTAACATTAGGGGTAAGTTTAGCAATTACCGGTAATTTGGTTACCTTTTTTACTCTCTTTACCACCTCGTAAGTCAGTTCTGCATCCTGCGAGATAAGCGAAATTACTCCTTGCTCGGAGTTTATCCCCCCATTCTTGCTTTCGCCTGCCCCCGCGTCTCCCGACGCAAGTCGGGGCGGCGGGCAAGAAAGCAGGGGGGGACTCTTTGCTCTTGGCTCTTTGCTACGAACATTCGGACAAGAAAGATTTAATTCCAGAGCAGATATACCTTTTTCTTTGTCTAATCTACGAGAAATCTCAGCGAATTCTTCTGCGTTCTCCGCAGCAATACTTACGACTATTGGTATTTTAAGTTTTCTTTTTAAAAAAGGTAATTTTTCTTTTAGAAAAATTTCCAAACCCGGATTTTCCAGACCAATTGAATTAATCATTCCTTCCATTGTTTCTACAATTCTCGGCGACGGATTACCCGCACGCGGTTTAAGAGTAACTGTCTTTGTAGTTATCGCCCCGAAAACATTCAGGTTAATTAACTTACTGTATTCTTCACCAAAACCAATAATTCCACTGGCAACAAGGAGTGGATTTTTTAGTTTTATTCTGGCAATTTCAGTTGATAAATTAACCATTCTTGTTCCTCTTCACAAACCGAATCTTTCAGTATGTCTATGTATATCATTTCAAAATCGTGATTCCATATTTATCTATTAATATTTTTGTAGTTTTGTCTATTAATAAATCTTTTTCTACGCTTTTGGCGGAAATCAATTGCTCAGGTAGTTTATCTATTTTCACCCAGTTTCCTTCTACAAATTTAGCAATTTGTTCAATTTTATGCGGATAAAGTATACCCTGATGCCAAGGTTCCCAATTTGTTTTGTAACCTTGCGCATAGAGTATACCATCACTCAAATAAATATTTTCTACATAAAAATTAGGCGAAATCGTTCGTAGAGCCAAAGTTGAAACATTTATTTCATCAATTTCGGAATACTTCTCACCTTCCATTTCAGGGTAGATTCTCAAAATATAAATTAAATTTTCTGTTCCAAGTACATAGTTCCTGTCAGGTGCGGAGTAGAGTCTGTAGTTATTTGAACCACTTATATGTTTGATAGTTAAGCTATCTAAGTCTAATATATCCAACCCACGATTCGTTTGCATAAGCACTTTTTTTCCAAGAGAAGTAATTAGTATTTCATACCTCATGGGTTCTTGTACAAATTGGGCAATTTCCATTATCCATCTCTGTTCATCAAGGGAAAATATTTTATTTCTAAGCACAAAATTCTTATGCATACCGAAATAAGGAATTTTCTCCATCATATCTAATTGTGGAATTTTACTTAATTTATTTACAATTTTTTCCATTTTTTCTTCAGAGTAATCTTCAAAATATTTTTTTAGGTCTGAATCTTGATGGTATCGTTTGTAGCCATCTTGGTATCCTCTTAGAAATCTTGCTAAGTCAAATCTTGGGTAAGATTTAATCATAGAAATATCGTTGAGCAACCTGTCAATCGTTTCTTCTGTCTGAATTAGTCGGAATATCTTCCATTTTCCGTTATTCTTGTCGTATTCCGCTATTCTCGTATCATAATAATTTTGGAAACCAACAAGAACCCAAGCATATTTAGGAGATACAACAAAACAGTCTATAGTGGCATATGGACTTTGATCCCCCATTAATTCGTCATGATGATAAGTCTTCCATTCCCCAGAGATTTTATTGTAGCAAAGCAATACACCCTTTGACCTCCTCTCAGCAAATGGTACAATCCATACGAAAGTAGTTTCAATAACTGCATAATTATTACCCGGTGGTTCATCTATTCCTAATTTAGTATATATATGATTCAAGTTCTCCCACAGACCGATTTTAGTGTCATAAATATCGATACGATGGAAACTTGATATCCAGATGGTTTCTGTTTTCTGGTCATATACAAACTTTAAATTTTCATTTGCTCCGAATTCCGTGCTTTGACTTACCTTAAAATCATCTACAAATTGTTTGCTGGTTAAATCAAAAATCTTAATTCCATCGCGCCAAGTTCCCACCCATAATTTGTTTTCTATTTTGGCAAGTGAGGAAATTCCACTCTCTGATTTTGGCAGTCGGTATACCAAAAGGCCGTTGTCCGAAGGATTAAACTCACCTAAACCGCTTGTAAGAGGTAGGTACCATCTTCCTTCGAATTCTACTGCCGCGGCACCATTAATTGCGGTAGTATTAGGCAACCAAATTGTTTTTCCATCGGTTTGGTAAAGAGGAACAAATTGAGGCGGGAAATCTTCACCAAAACAAATACTACAACAAATAAATAACATATTTAACCAGAATACTATTTTTGTTAGTTTTAACATTTTTTCAAATTTCATTCCCAGATTATTTGATTTGCTTCAAAAACTGGTCCATCTTTACAGACGGTCTTGTAGACGAAATGCTGGTGGCTAGTGGTTAGTGATTGATGGCTGGTTTTCACAACACATCCTCGGCAAGCACCAAGACCACAAGCCATCATTGCTTCTAAAGATACCTGATAGGGAATTTTGTATTTTTGTGTAATTTTAGCAATTTCTTTTAGCATTGCATAGGGACCACAAGCATATATATTAGTTATGAGTGATGAGTTATGAGTTATGAGTGAATTTCTGAACAGGTCAGTGACAAGACCTTTATAACCAAGGGAACCGTCTTCAGTAGCGAGTTTAACCTGGCAACCAAGTTTTTTGAAATTATCAATGCAGAGGAGGTCGTTTTTTGTTTTTGCACCAAGGAAAACAGTTAAAGGTGTAAGGTGTGAAGTGTAAAGTGTAATTAACTTCTGAGCAAGGAAGAGAAGTGAGGCGACACCGGTGCCACCGGCGATGAGGATGGGTGATTGGGTGATTGGGTGATTGAGTGATTGAGTAAAACCGTTACCGAGGGGACCAAGCACATCTAAAGTATTACCTTTTTTCTTTCGGGATAAGAGTTCAGTTCCTTTACCGA
The DNA here is from genome assembly GCA_002412545.1 of Elusimicrobia bacterium UBA5214. GTDB lineage: Bacteria > Elusimicrobiota > UBA5214 > UBA5214 > UBA5214 > UBA5214. The sequence goes on from DHVG01000002.1 coordinate 189,962, forward strand.
CAACTTTGTAGATTATTTCAACCTGATTTTTTTTGACTTTCGCGATACTGAAAGGACGACGAAGGTAAGTACCTTCTCCACAATAAATATGGACAAATTGTCCCGGTTGAGCAATTTGGGCAATCTGTGGGGCAGAAAAAATTAAACGAAAATAGCCGGATGAGATTTCTTTCTGGTCAGTGATTAAGGATTGTAAATGATAAACTTTATTCTGAATAGACAATTTTGCCGTTAACAATAGTATTGACTACCTTACCCGTTACCTGCCAGCCAAGAAAAGGTGAATTTTTACTTTTGGAAACAAAATTTTCTACTTTCCATTTCTTGTTCAAGTCAACAATGGTAATATCGGCTGGAGAACCAGGTTTCAGTTGTCCGGAGTTGAGTTTCAAAACTTGTGCCGGATTAATCGTGACTTTGGCGATTGCTTCCATTAACGAGATAATTTTCTTATTTACTAATTCAGTAACCACCAAGGAAAGTAAAGTTTCCAAACCGATAATCCCAAACGGTGCTAAATCGTATTCTTTATTTTTTTCTTCTTCAGTATGTGGTGCATGGTCAGTAGCGATACAGTCAATTGTTCCGTCTGTTAATCCCTTTTTGATTGCTTCCACATCTTCTTTCGTTCTTAAAGGAGGATTAACTTTTGTATTTGTGTCAAATTGAGAAACTTTCTCTTCAGTAAGAGTGAAATATTGTGGTGCAGTTTCACAGGTAACCCGGATACCTCGTTTTTTTGCTTGCCGGATTAGTTCTACCGAGCCAGCAGTAGAAATATGAGCAATATGCAAATGCCCACTGGTAAGTTCAGCTAAGATTATATCCCTTGCTACCATTGCTTCTTCGGCTTCTTTTGGTATCCCGTGGAGACCTAAAATTGTAGAATAGTATCCTTCATTCATTGCTCCATCTTTAGATAAATTTTTGTCTTCACAATGGGAAATTACTGGCAAGTCAAACATTTTTGCATATTCTAATGCCCGACGCATAATCAGACTATTCATTACTGTTTCACCGTCATCAGAAATTGCTACGATGCCGGCTTTTTTCAATTCACCAATTTCGGATAATTCTTCACCTAACGAACCTTTAGTGATTGCACCAATTGGTAAAACATTGACCACACCTTCATTTTTTGCTTTGAGCAGAATAAATTCAACCGTGGTTTGGTCGTCAATTACTGGATGAGTATTTGGCATACAACAGACGGTAGTAATACCACCTTTTGCTGCTGCCCGTGTCCCAGTAGCAATCGTCTCTTCTTCTTCATGTCCGGGTTCACGCAAATGGGTATGCATATCAATAAGTCCGGGAATAACAATTTTACCTTTAGCATCAATGACTTTTATGGCTGATGGCTGTTGGCTGATGGCTGATGGCTTACCGATAGAAACAATTTTGCTATCTTCAACTAAAATATCGGTGATTCTGTTCGTTTTACTTGCCGGGTCAATTACTCTACCACTTTTAACGAGCAACTTCATTAACCACCTCCGCCTAAAAGATACAGCACTGCCATCCGAATCGCAATACCGTTAGTTACCTGTTCTTGAATTACTGAAGATGGACCGTCAGCAACTTCCGATGAAATTTCTATTCCTCGGTTCAATGGTCCGGGATGCATTACTAAGACATCCTCTTTTGCCGCAGCCAGCCGTTCTTTAGTTATTCCGTAGAGTAAAGTATATTCGTGCAAGGAAGGGAAAAAGTAACTCTGTTGTTGTCGTTCAAGTTGCACCCGTAAGATATTAATTACATCCGCTCCGGGTAAAGCATCTTCAAGACGGTAATATATCTTTACACCTATTTTTTCTATTCCTTGTGGGATTAAGGTTGCTGGACCGACCACACATACTTCGGCACCGAGTTTAGTTAAACCCCAGATATTAGATTTTGCTACCCGACTGTGTAAAATATCACCAACAATTACTACTTTTAAACCTTTGAGGTGATTACCTCTAATCCTTTTCTTCTTTTCTCTAATCGTGAAAATATCCAGTAATCCTTGGGTTGGGTGTTCATGTAAACCGTCACCCGCATTGATTACCGAAGCAGTAATATTCCTTGCCAAGACATTTGGTGCGCCGGACATCCCGTGACGGATAATCACAAAATCTGATTTCATCGCTTCTAAGGTTTTGCCGGTATCAATTAGACCTTCGCCTTTGACTACACTGCTTGCCGAAACGGTAATATTGATTACATCCGCACTCAACCTTTTTGCGGCAAGTTCAAAAGAAGTACGGGTGCGGGTAGAAGCTTCATAGAAGAGTAAAACCACAGTCTTACCCCGTAAGGTAGGAACTTTTTTTACTGAACGAGTAAATAAATCTTTAAACGGGCTTGCCGTGTCTAAAATATGTTCAATTTCTTCTTTGGTAAGATATTCTAAACCTAAGAGGTCTTTGCTTTTAAGTGGCAACTTTTATTTCTCCCAAAGACTTACCTCATCTTTACTATCAACTTCTTTAAGTTCAACTTTGACCATTTCTTTTAAACTGGTAGAAATTTTTTTACCAATATAGTCCGCCTGAATTGGTAATTCACGATTTCCCCGGTCAATCAAGACCGCTAATTTTATTCCTTGCGGACGACCAAAATCAATTAAAGCATCTAAAGCCGAACGAATTGTCCGCCCGGTAAAAAGGACATCATCAATCAGAATAATTACTTTCTCATCTATACCGAAAGGCAATTTTGTCTCCTTCACAATCGGTTGACTGGCAACCAGACTTAAATCATCACGGTAAAGAGTAATATCAAGTATTCCCAAGGACAGATTTTTTGCACCGAGTTTTTCTAACTCTTTGGCTAAACGTTCGGCTAAAGGCACCCCACGGCAACGTATTCCGATTAAAGCAACTTTTTCTAAATTTTCTTTTTTCGCAATTTCCTGGGCAAGAGTGTTCAAAGTTTTACCAATTTCTTTAGCGGTCATTAAAACTTTCTTTTTCTTAAATTCCATTTCTACTCCTACTTTCGCAGCGATTCTTTAACCTTTTTTGCTTTTGCGATTACTTCAACAGTCAACTTTTCCCGATATTTTAGCAAATTTTTTCTTATTTGTGGATACTTTAAAGAAAGAATTTCTGCCGCATAAATTGCGGCATTTTTTGCTCCCGCTTCACCAATTGCCATTGTTCCGACCGGTATACCCGAAGGCATTTGCACAATTGAATAGAGTGAATCTTTCCCTTGAAGATATTTTGTTTCCATGGGAACACCAATTACTGGCAACACGGTTTCTGCCGCAATTACTCCCGGTAAATGGGCAGCACCACCAGCACAGGCAATAATCACTTCAATTCCTTTCTTTTCTGCCTGGTGGATATAATTCCGGGTGCGTTTCGGTGTTCGATGTGCGGAAGAGATAGTCAACTCGTAAGGAATATTTAACTCTTCCAAAATTTTACATCCTGATTTTACAGTTGGTAAGTCCGAATCACTACCAAGAACAATCCCCACTAATACTTTTTTCACTCTCCATCTCTCCTTACTTTCCTAACTTTCTAACTCTTTAACTATCTAACTCCCTAACTTCCTAACTGCTTTTATCCCGATATCTCTTCGGTAATGCATCTTCTCAAATTTTATTTTTTCTACCGCGCTATATGTATTCTTTATCGCTTTTTCTATATTTTCACCTAAACCAGTTACACCGAGCACTCTCCCGCCATTGGTCACTAAAGTTGACCGTTCACCGTTCACCGTTAACCGTTTAGTGCCAGCATGGAAAACAGTTATATTTTGCATTTTTTTCGTTTCTTCAAGACCAAATATTTCTTTACCTTTTTCGTAATCACCCGGATAGCCACCAGAAGCGAGGACGACACAAACTGACGAACAAGCAGACTGGTGATTAGTGGTTAGTGATTGGTAATCGGACAAATTTTTGTCAATTGTGGCTAAACAGAGGTCAACTAAATCTTCATTAAGCAAAGGTAAAGTTACCTGTGCTTCCGGGTCACCGAAACGACAATTGAACTCTAAAACTTTTGGTCCTTCTTCAGTAATCATTAAACCAAAATAGATTATCCCCCGATAGTCCAGTTTTTCTGCATTTATCCCTTTTATAAAGTTAGCAAATATTTCTTTATCTATTTTTTTTCTAATTTTTTCGTTAATAATCGGTGCTGGTGCGTAGGCACCCATCCCGCCAGTATTTGGTCCTTTGTCATTATCAAAAATCGGCTTATGGTCTTGTGAAGCGGGAAGGGGAATAAGCGTTTTGCCATCACAGAAAGCCAGAACCGTTGCTTCTTCTCCTTTAAGTTTCTCTTCAATAATAATTTTTTCACCGGCTTGACCAAAAATTTTTTTTACCATCATTTGTTCAACTGCTTCTTTCGCTTGGTCAAATGTAGCACAGACAATTACTCCTTTACCCGCAGCCAGACCGTCGGCTTTAACCACTAAAGAAGGTGTAACGTGTAAAGTGTAATGTGTAATGTAACTTATTGCATCTTGAGAATTATCAAAGACCTTAAATTCAGCGGTCGGCATATTATACTTTTTCATAAAATTTTTTGCAAATATTTTACTACCTTCAAGTTGTGCTGATTTCTTATCCGGTCCGAAAATTTTCAGATTTTTTTCTCTAAAGGCGTCAACGATACCGGTGACTAAAGGTGCTTCCGGACCGACAATAGTCAAATCAATATTTTTTTCTTCAGCGAAACCAATCAATGCCGGGAAATCGGTAATCTCTAAATTTACACATTCCGCATCCTCGGCAATACCACCGTTACCCGGAATACAATAAATCTTTTCTACCTGTTTACTCGGTTTCAGTTTCCAAACGATTGTATGTTCCCTTCCACCACCACCAATTACTAATACTTTCATAAGATTAGTCCTTTTTTCCGCAGATTACGCAAAAAATCCGCAAAGAACGCAGAGAAAATTCCAATTGCTTTTAAGGTTACTTTCTTCGGTTGAAGTTCCCGCTCAAGGTCTCTCATATTTTGAACAAGAAGTAGAACATCAATATATTTGTCCAATTACTTTTTTGATTAATTTATTGTTCTCAAAATCTACATAGTCAAAAGAACCAAGTAATTCACCGGTGGAAGAATAAATTTCTATTCCTTCAATGTCACCTAATCGTCTCTCATAAATTTCGCCTGTATCTGGGTCAACGATTGATTTTTTTACATCAGCATCAAAATAGTGTCTAATTTTGAACTTTTCACCTGAATGTTTAATGATTTTTTCCATAAAATTTCATTAGCGACTACCGATTAACCGATTAACCGATTGTATGCTTGCCAGTATTTTTCTTTTGTTTTTTCTACAATTTCTGGGGGTAATTCCGGAACCGGCGGTTCTTTGTTCCAGTTAATTGATTCCAGATAATCACGGACAAATTGTTTATCAAAACTTTCCTGTGCTCTTCCCGGTTTATATTTTTCTTTATCCCAGAACCGTGAAGAATCCGGCGTAAGCACTTCATCAATCAGAATAATTTCATTTTCTACTTTTCCGAATTCAAATTTTGTATCAGCAATAATTATCCCTTTTTCTTCAGCATACTTTGTTGCTTTCACATATAATTCTAAACTTTTTTCTTTAAGTATTTTTGCTACTTCGTAACCTTCATTATCAATTACTTGTTGTTCACTGATATTAATATCATGCCCGGAAATTGCCTTGATTGCCGGTGTAAAAATTGGTTCAGGTAATTTATCCGATTCTCTTAATCCGCCAGGTAACTTAATCCCACAGACCAAACCGCTTTCTTGGTATTCTTTCCAGGCAGAACCGGATAAGTAACCACGGACGACACATTCTACATTGATTCTTTTTGTTTTTTTGACCAGCATTGACCGTTCACGAAGAATCTCTGCTTCCGGCAGAGTACGCAAAATTTCCGGGTATTCATTTATGTTCGCAGTGATTAAGTGGTTAGTGGTTATGTCGCTAAGATAATTGAACCAGAAAATAGAAATCTGATTAAGAATTTTACCTTTATCCGGTATTGCGGTTGGCAGGATAAAATCAAATGCTGAAATACGGTCAGTAGCCACAATCAGGAGTTTATCGTCTAAATCGTAAATATCCCGCACTTTACCACGGAAAAATAAAGGTATACCTTTCAATTCGGTTTCTTTAAGCACGAAATTTTCCATAGAGGTGATTACCTCAATTAAACACCCGGACTTCTCGGTTTTTCGGCAGCATGATGGCGGACATCTTTACCAAGTACCATAAAAATTACATCTTCAGCGATATTCGTTGCATGGTCACCGATGCGTTCCAAATTACGTGCAATAAGAATAAGCGTTAACGCCCGCTTAATTGTTGTTGGGTCGGAAATCATAAAAGTTAAAAGTTCACGAAAAAGTTGGTCTTTCAGTTCATCAACTTCGTCATCTCGTTCCAATACTGATTTTGCTAATTCTACATCCTTGCGGACAAAACTGTCTAGTCCATCTTGTAACATTTTGCTGGCAATATTTGCCATCCGAGGAATATCAATCAAAGGTTTAAGTTGCGGTTCTTTAAGGTATTCAGTACCATTTTGGGAAATGTTTACTGCTTGGTCACCGACTCTTTCTAATTCCGAGTTGATTTTCATCCCGGCAGTGATGAACCTTAAATCAGTAGCAGTTGGCTGGCGCAAAGCGAGTAATTTGAGACAGGCATCATCAATTTCAATGTGTAAAAAATTCATCTCATTTTCCCAGTTATTTATCTGATTAAACAAAATTGGCTCCCGTTTGACTAATCCATCCATCGCCTGATTAATCATTTTTTCCGCAAGATTACCCATAGAAAGCAATTTCTCTTTCAATTCTTTTAACTCTTCATCAAAATGTCTATCCATTACACACCTCCGTTATTGCTGTTAATTTCGTTAAGTCCGTTTAGTCCGTTCTGAGTATATGTTAACGGTTCAACGGTCAAAACGGTCTCAACGGACATAACAGTCTAATTGGTTTATCCAAAACGACCGGTAATATAGTCCTGTGTTCTCTCATCTTTAGGAGCAGTAAAAATTTTGCCGGTTTCACCAAATTCAATTAAATCACCTAAAAGAAGAAAACCGGAAAAATCAGAAACTCTTGCTGCCTGTTGCATATTATGGGTAACAATAACTACCGTATATTCTTTTTTCAATTCAAACATCAGTTCTTCAATTTTACCGGTAGCGATTGGGTCAAGTGCGGAACAAGGTTCATCCATAAGAATTACTTCCGGTTCTACTGCAAGTAAACGGGCTAAACAAAGACGTTGTTGTTGCTCAAGAGATAAAGAGAGTGCCGGTTTTTTCAGTTTATCTTTCAATTCATCCCAGAGCCAAACATTGTTTAAACTTTTCTCTACGATTTCTTTAAGTAAACGGTTATTGTTTGTTCCCCGGACACGTAAACCGTAAACGAGATTATCAAATACAGTCAAAGGGAAAGGATTGGGTCGCTGGAAAACCATCCCGACTTTTTTTCGTAATTCTACAAGATTAGTATTATTCAAATAAATATTTTCACCGTCTAAGTATACTTCTCCTTCAACTTTGACTCCTTTAATCAAATCGTTCATCCGGTTAAGTGTGCGCAATAAGGTGGATTTACCACACCCGGAAGGACCGATTAAAGCAGTAATCTTTCTATCAGTAAAAGTTAGATTTATTTCCTTAAGTGCTTGAAATTTACCGTAGTAGACAAATAAATTTTTTACTACAATTTTATCCGCCATAACTATCCAAATCTTCCGGAAAGATACTCTTCAGTTTTTTTATTCTTGGGTGCAGTAAAAATATTTCTTGCTGTATCGTATTCTACTAATTCACCCATCAGGAAAAAAGCAACCTTATCGGCAACCCGTGCTGCTTGTTTAATATTATTAGTTACGAGAATAATTGTATATTCTTTTTTCAGTTCATACAGAGCATCTTCAATTTTTGCCGTAGATATCGGGTCAAGTCCAGCTGTCGGTTCATCAAGAAGGAGAACCTGTGGCTCAAGAGCTAAAACCCGGGCTAAACAGAGACGTTGTTGTTGACCACCGGAAAGTTTAAGTGCCGAGTCCGGGAGACGAGATTTAACTTCATCCCAGAGATGCACTGCTTTAAGACTTTTCTCTACTAATTGTGCAAGTTGTTTTTTATCTTTCAGCCGATGGAGTTGCGGAGCAAAAGCAACATTTTCAAAAATTGAGTAAGGCAAAGGAATCGGGTTAGCAAAAACCATACCCATATGTCTACGGAGTAAAGAAACATCAATTCCGTTAGCGTAAATATTCTGTCCAGCAAAAAATATTTCACCTTCAAGACGGAAATAAGGAATCAGGTCATTAAGCCGATTTAAACAACGCAAAAAAGTTGTTTTCCCACTATTTGCCGGACCAATAATTGTGAGGATTTCATTTGGTAAAATATCAAGATTAAGATTCCTAATAAATAGTTTTTCGTGATAATATGCGTTCAGGTTCTTCGCAAGGATAATTGGTTCCATTTGAGGTGATTACCTCTATCTTTCTCCACGGAGACGTTGTCTTGTCTTCGTCCGAATAAGAATAGCAACAAAATTTAGACAAACGGTTAAAACTAAAAGTACCAGTACAGTAGAGTAAAGAATCGGTTTAGTAACTTCTACATCCGGTGATTGTGTAGCTAAAACATAAATATGATACCCCAGATGCATAAACTGATGATTAAGTTGCGTCGGGAGATAGGGTAAATAATAAGCCACACCGGTAAACATTATCGGTGCAACTTCACCCGCACCCCGACTTACCGCTAAAATACCACCAGTAAGTATTCCACCAATCGCCTGCGGGAGGACAACATGCCGAACCATCTGCCATCGGGTTGCTCCTAAAGCGTAAGCGGCTTCACGAAAACTGTCAGGTACAGCACGTAATGCTTCTTCAGTAGTTACTACTACCGTGGGTAAAGTAAGTAAAGCCAAAGTTAATGCTGCCCAAATTATTGCTGGTTGTCCATAGACAAGAGTATGAGCAAAAAATATATTGTCAATATTTTTACCGATGAATTGGATAAAAAAACCTAATCCAAAAAGACCAAAAACAATTGAAGGTACACCAGCAAGATTATGTATTGCTAAACGTACCCAATAGACATACTTTGACCCTTGAGAAGCATACTCGTGGAGATAAATTGCGGTAAATACACCTAACGGTAACACTACAAGGGTCATTAAAATTACCAAAGCAACGGTAGCAAATATTGCCGGGAAAATACCGCCACCGGTCATCCCTGTTTCCGGTGCATTAGTTAAAAATTTCCAGGAAATACCCGGTAAACCATTGTAAATTATATTTCCTAAGATAATCGCTACGATAAAAATAATTAAAACCGAAGCTAATCCGGTAAGCGAGGTATAGAATTTACTAATTAAACTTATAAATATACGTTTCATTTTATCAATTCGCAATATCGCCAAAAAAATTCTCCGCAAAATCGCTAAAAATACTTTGCGTTAGCTTTAGCGTTTTGGCGTTAATCATTTTAAGTTTCACCGTGAAGACGTTTTCTTAACCGCTGGACAAACCATTGACCTAAAATATTATTGATAAATGTAAACACAAAAAGAAAAGTGCCGATGAAAAAGAGTGTATAATAATGTGCACTTCCGACAACAACCTCGGCTAATTCAGTAGCAATCGTTGCCGAAAGTGTCCTTACCGAGTCAGTAAATTTCAAAGAAGTTATTGCTGCGTTACCGGAAGCCATCAAAACAATCATCGTTTCACCGAATGCTCGGCCAAAACCTAAAACACAAGCTGCGAATATACCCGGTAAAGCAGCCGGGAGAACTACTCCCCAAGCGGTCTGCCAGACATTCGCTCCTAAAGCAAGTGAACCTTCACGATAACTGTTCGGTACTGCCGATAAAGCATCTTCAGTTACAGTATAAACAACCGGAAGAATGGCTAAACCTAAAGCAATACCCGCAGTGATTGCATTAAGCCGGAAAGTCCAACTAAAAATATTCTGTAGCCAGGTAGCTAAAACAATTAAACCAAAAAAACCTAAAACTACCGAAGGTACACCGGCTAAAAGTTCTATTGCTGGTTTAATCAATTCGCGTAGCCAGGTGGGAGCAAATTCGGAGGTAAAAATTGCGGCACCGATAGCTAAAGGAAGAGCAAAAAGTAAAGCAATAATAGTTGTTTTCAATGTTCCGATAATAAGCGGGATTATTGAATATTTAGGAACGGTAGAGATTGGTTGCCAGACGAACTTTTCGTTTTGTCTTGCTTGGGGTAAAAACAAGCGGTTAAGATTGACTTCTTGTTTTATTTCCGAAGAAAAAAATATTGGTAATGTTTCTTTACCAACAAAAAGAAAAATTAAAATCAAAGAAACAATTACAATTACTGCACTTGAACGGATTAGAGTTTCAATTATCCATTCTTTTATCCGTGGTTTCACCCGAAAATGAATTATTTTTTTCATCTTAAAGGGAAATACCCTACTTCTTCACAAATTTTTTGTCCTTCTGCACTTAAAACCCAGTTAATAAAATTTTTTATTTCACCTTGCGGTTCACCAGCAAGATAAAAATAAAGTTCACGACTTATCGGATAGGTTCGCTTATAAACATTTTCCGGAGTAGGTTCAACGGCTGAACTTTTTTCATCTTTCTTTACTTTGAGGAATCTTATCCCTTTTCCGTAAGCAATACCACCGTAACCGATTGAATACAAGTCCTTACTTACCGCATTAACTACCGCGGCGGTTCCGGGTAGAGTTTGCACATCGGTAGCAAAATCTTCGTTATTAAGAATATGTTCTTTGAAATAAAGATAAGTGCCGGAATTATTTTCCCGGCTATAAGCAACAATTTTTTTATCTGCCCAACCTTTGATTAAGTTAGACCAGTTGACAATCTTGCCAGTAAAGATATTTTTGATTTGTTCTAAGGTTAATTCTTTAAGCGGGTTATCCTTATGCACATAAATGGAAATTGCATCAATCGCAACCGGTATTTCTTTAACTTCTTTTTTCTGTTTTCCAGAAAATGCTTTTTTTTCATTTTCTTTCATCGGACGAGATGATTGGCAGATATCGGTTCCACCGTTAATTAAAGCCGCGATACCCGTTCCCGAACCACCACCGGTTACTTGAATAACTACTTGCGGTCGCTCAGCACCGACTTGCGGTCGGTCAGCACCGACTTGCGGTCGCTCAGTAGCGACTTTTTTCATATATTCTTCTGCCCAACGCTGTCCGAGAATTACCATCGTATCTGATCCTTTAATCGTTATCGTGCGTCTTTTGTTTTGTTGGTAAGGACCAGCGCAACCATAATAACTGATAACTAATAACCAATAACCAATAACTAGTAAAAAAAATTTTTTCATTTTTCTTCTTGAATTTTACACTTTACATTTACCCCGTATAGACGCTTTGCGTCTAACGGGGCAAGCACTCTAAACTTTATTTGCCCATACCGACACGTTGTGCTTTCTGGAAAAGTTTACCTTCAGTTTTTATATCCGGGGCAATAATTAATTCCGCTAATTGTAAGTCCTTAATCGTTTTTGCTCCCACTAAACCCATACAGGTTTTTAAAGCTCCGACCAGATTCTGTGTCCCATCATCAGTTTTTGCTGGACCGTAAAGTATTTCTTCTAATGTCCCGGTTGTTCCGACATAGACCCTTGTTCCTCGGGGTAAATTCCAATGTGGTGTGGCCATACCCCAGTGATAACCCCTTCCCGGTGCTTCTTGTGCCCGGGCGAAAGCATTACCAACCATGATTGCATCTGCACCACTGGCAAAAGCTTTACAAATATCACCACCGCTATTCATTCCGCCGTCAGTAATTACACTTACATACCGACCGCTCTTTTTGAAATAATAATCCCGTGCTGAGGCACAGTCAATCGTTGCGGTAACCTGCGGTACACCGATACCGAGGACGCCACGGGTTGTGCAAGCAGTGCCCGGTCCGACACCGACTAAAATTGCGGCACAGCCGGTCTCCATCAGTTCTAATGCTGATTGGTAAGTTACGGTATTACCAATAATTACGGGAATTTTTAAATTTTGGCAGATTTTCTTTAAATCAATACCCAAATTCCGGGTAGAATGATATTTTGCGGTAGTAACTGTTCCTTGAATCACGAAAATATCGGCATCAGCATCTTGCACAATTGGAGCGTACTTTTCCGCATTTTGGGGAATAGTAGATACTGCCGCTAAGACACTTGCTGACTTGATTTCTCTAATCCGTTGTTCAATCAGGACATCTTTCACTGGTTCACGATAAATCTCCTGTACTAAGTGGGTTGCTTCTTCAGCGGAAGTTTCCGAAATCCGTTTATAAATTCCTTCCGGATGACTGTATCTCGTCTGGATACCATCAAGATTTAAAACCGCTAAAGCACCTAATTTACCCATCGCAATTGCAAATTTCACATCTACTACACCATCCATTGCACTGGCTAAGAAAGGGATTTCTAATTTCAGGTCACCTAACTTAAAAGAAATATCCGTATCTTCCGGGTCAATCGTAGTCGTTCCGGGAACAATTGCTACTTCATCAAACCCATAAGCTCTCCGTGCTTCTCTATCTCTCCCAATAAATACTGGCATCTTCTATTTCCTCCTTTTTTATTTAACGCTGATTTCCGCAGACGCTGTGCTGACCCCCGCTGCTTCGCTTTGCGAAGCAAAGCGGTGGGGGGAAGCATCTCGCTGATTACCGCAGATAAATTACTTCTGTTTTCAGTTACTTTCTCATATTTAAAAATTACGGGTCTATCTCGTATAGGACTTGAATTGCATCTGCTAAATATTTTTCCTTTTCTTCCCTTCCTGGTAACAATTTGTCCTCAAAAGCGGGAGAATATTCATTAAGCAAATATTTTACAATTTCCTTGAGTTTGTTTTCTTCACATTCCGAATCTATAAGTTGGTCATATTTTATTCTTAAATCCCTATCTCTTTTTAGTAAGTCTAAAAAGATTTTTCTTAACTGTCTCTTAATTTCTCGTTGTTCCCTGTCGGGTCCTATTATATCAATACCAACCGCTCTATAGTTAATTTGGAATTTAGCCTTACAGGTTAAACAATTACATTGCAGACTAATCCATTCATCATCATAAAGTTCTTGGTATGAGAGATAGCTAATAGACTCGCAATCTGGACATTTAATAACATCTATAGTTTCTATCGTATCCATTTTAGCACCCTCGTTAAAAAGGTAATTTGATACCAGCTTTTATTTTGCCAATGCCTACTGCTCTATAATCTACTTGAAACTTAGTATCGCAACGCAGGCATTCACACATTAAACTAATCCATTCATTGTCATACTCTTCATGGAAGGAAGCATATTCATAGCTTCCACATTCAGGACATTCAATGTTAACAGGTTCTATTGTAGCCATTTTAGTACCTCCATTGATTTTTGTTGTTGATTCCCCCAAAATTTCTCAGAAAAAATTAATTTATACTGATTGTTGTTTTTCTCTAGCCAATTTATTAATGGGGAGGATAGTTCAATTAGAGATTCCTTTAATTCATCGTCAGTAACTCTAAAACCAAGTACTTTCAAGTGGGCTTTAATGTCAGCGTAATCCAATACTTCGCCAACATTCTTAAAAATTGAGATTATAGTCTCTCCTATTTTAATTTTTTCTAATTTTAGGTCTAAATAAATTTTCACACTTGCGTTTATGTTACCATATTCTTTGAAAAAATACTGGAATTCTATAGGAGATAAAGGATAATTGAAAGTAAATCGCATCAAAGTAATAATTGTCTCGCTACTCATTAAAAATCTTTTTTCGGTTTTTATATCCTCAGCCAATTGTGAAGTGGGAGTATCGCATATAACGAGTCCGATAAAGTTTGACAGTCCACTCTTATTCTCGTATCGCCTAATATGCCTATTTAACTCATCTATAATATTAACTCCAACACTTTGTTTTGTTGAACGACACTCAATACCAAGGCAAATAGGTGATATGCAAATAATGTCGAGTTCTCCGTTTTGACTGCTTGTTTCTTTATCTATTTCAAATCCCCAAAATTCAAATAGGCTCAAAACAAATTTCTCAAGTTTATCACCCTCTCCAGAACTCAAAAGTTCTCTTACTTTTACTTCAGTAAATGTGGCTTTTTCTTTCCGAATTACTCTTATTTGAGGGATTTCAACTTTCTTTTCGGGTGGTAACACCTCATATTCCGGCTCTTTCTGAATTTTTGCAACAACACTCGCCACTTTTTCCGTCAATGAACACTTATCAAATGCATTGACGTATTTGTTTGCCTCTATAATACCTAATTCAGTGAATCTTATGCGGAAGTCAGATTTTCTCTTCGTTACTAAAACATTAAATTTTATGTTTCCATCTGGATAGACTTTTGTTTTTTTGGTTAGTTGTAAAAAATCCTTCCCGTCAATTGTAAGAATTTGAGAAAGCGAACCACATATAATAAATATGGTTAAATTTTCTTGTTTTGCTAACGATTCTTGAACTAATTTTTTGTTTACTTGTAAATAGTAATTTTCACTTTCTTTTGCCTCACCGACTCTTTCTTTAAATGTAATATACAATAAATTTCCATTAACTTTATATAGGGTTCTCTGTCTTCCCTTTAATTTCTTAACTTTGATATTATTTTCTTCAAATAATTTTATAAGATTATCTTTTAGGTTCATATTTTATGCCCCCCATAACAAAAAGTAGTGTTTTTTTATATTTTATATTTTCGGAAGTGTTATTTTTTTCTGTGCTTGGTAACGACCTTTTTTGTC